>CAWCMY010000005.1:0-283618 GCA_963796765.1 uncultured Acidimicrobiales bacterium
TCACGAGATCGGGCTCGTGCTCATCGACGGCGGGGGCCACGGCGTGTCCGGAGTCGACCTCGACGATCTCGGTGTCGGGGTCGCCCACCACGGCGATCACGTCGGCGCGCACCGACGGGGCGTCGCTGGCCACCACGATCGTGCGCACGGGCGTCAGGCTAACGGGTGCCGACCTGATCGGAAAAGACGTGGTCGGCCACGAGCCCGAGGCCGTGCACGTCGTGGACGTCCACGTCGAGCAAGGGCACGAGCGACACCGGTGACGGCGCCACCTGAGTGACGAGCGCGGCGAAGGCATCCTCCTCGCGCCGGTTCACCGCCTGGTAGCCCCGGAGATTGTCGACGAGCGCGGCGAGCGCGCTCCCCGGCGGGGCCTCGGGGAGCGGCTCCGACGGCGTCCGAAGGCGGGATGGACCCGGTTGACGACGAGGCCCTCCACGGCCAGCCCCGACTCGTTGAGCTTGTCGGCGAACCACCCCGCTTCCTCCACGGTGTCGGACCGGGGCGAGGTCACGAGCACGAAGGCGGTGGTCCGTCGGGCCAGGAGCCGGCGCATGTGCTCGGCCCGGGTCCGGAACCCCTCCTCCATGCCCTCGAAGGCCTGGAAGAAGGCCACCGCGTCGTGGACGATCTCGGCTCCCGCCACCTTCGGAGATCGTGCGCAGCAGCGCCTGGGTCGCCACCGACACGGCGCGGAGATAGGCGCGGGTCGGCATGAGCAGGAGCTGGAAGAGGCGGTGCCCGAGGAACCGGGTGAGCCGGCGGGGCGCGTCGAGGAAGTCGAGCGCGTTGCGCGATGGGCGGGGTGTCGACGACGACGAGGTCGTAGTGCCCGTCTTCGGAGAGCTCGTAGAGCTTCTCCATGGCCATGTACTCCTGGGTCCCCGACAGGGCCCCGGTGAGGTTGCGGTAGATCCGGTTGGCGAGGATCCCCTCGGCCTGCTCGGGTGACGACGCATACCGGGCGATGAGCTCGTCGAAGGTGCCCTTGGGGTCGAGCATGAGCGCCCACAGCTCGCCGGGCCAGTCCCCGTCGATCTGCCGAGGCGTGTTGGCGAGGGTGTCGACGCCCAAGGCATCGGCCAGGCGTTTGGCCGGGTCGATGGTGACTACGCAGGCCCGTCGGCCCCGACGGGCGGCCTCGAGGGCGAAGGCGGCAGACACGGTGGTCTTGCCCACCCCACCCGAACCGCAACACACCACGATGGCCCGTTCGGCCACGATCTCCGAGAGCCCGACGACGGTGCTCGGCGTCTGAGGCACCGGAGGCTCGGGCGGGCCCGGCGGGCGTGCAGAGGGCTCGGACCCCGGGGTCGGCGCCACCGTGCTCATGGCGCCACCACTTCACCGTCGGGGGGCGGGCCGGGCTCGACCTCGGGGCAGCGGGGCGCGGGTGGCGATCGTCGGGCGAGCCGGCGGACGGCCCCGGCGAGCTGGTCGGCCAGGACGTCGAGCTCATCGGGCCCGATCCCGGCGCTGAAGAGGAACGGAGCTTGGAGCTGCGGAAGAGGGCAGCTCGGTGGCGAGCCGGGCCCGCTGCTCCTCTTGGAGCCGGAACCGCCGAGCCCGGAATTGCGGCAGCGGCTCGCAGTGCGCCGCCCTGGGCCTCGGTCAAGGCGACGCCGGCCTCGGCGGCGGCGGCCTCGGGGTCCTGCTCCAAGGCGGGGGTCGGCGGGGAGACAGGCGTTCACGATCACCGGGCCCAAGTGACACCCCGATGCGGTCCTCGAGCGTGTAGGCAGCCTCGACCACCTCGTTCACCGGCATCTCCTCGGGCAGTGTGACCAGCGCTACCTGGCAGCGCTCGGGATCGCCGAGCAGCTCGACGACGTCGGTGGCCTGGGTGCGCACCGGCCCCGAGCGCGCCGCGTCGAGCAGGCCCTGGGCCGAGGACAGAAACGTCATGGCGTGGCCGGTGGCGGGGGCGTCGACCAGGATCAGGTCCGCGGGGCTGGCGCTCGAGGCTCTTCACCTTGCCGGACCAGGATGTCGCGGATGCCGGGGATGGCCGTGGCGACCACGTCGAGGGCCCCCGAGGACACGAGCCGCTTGGAGACCCGTGATGCCGTGCTCGGCGAGGTACTCGAGCAGGGCGTCGCGTGGTGATGCGCCGCGCCCCCACCGGCCCGCCCCCCCGAGCCGCGGGCAAGCCCCGGCCGAGCTCAGGAGGGACTCGCCGTAGCCGAGGGCCTCGGTCGACCCGAAGGCGGCGGGGACGCCGGGCTTGCCCTCGAGCTCGATGACCAGGACCGACAGCCCGCTGTGCGCCGCCATCCGGGCCAGGGCCGCGGTGATGGTGGTCTTGCCGACGCCGCCCTTGCCCGCCACCACGAGCACCCGGCTCTTCCGGCAAAACGTGGTGACGTCCATGTCGGGGCGAGCGTATCGGGCCCGGCTGCCCCGGGCGAGGCGGGAGCAGGACCCGACGGCCGGGCCCCACCCACAGGGGGGCGCCGGCGGCCCGGGCTCCGGGAAATCGTAAAAATCGAGAAGAGTTCCTGGTCACACCCCTTGTCGGGCTCGCGACGTCGGAGTAGCGTCGCTTTCAGGAGGGGAGTGGCGACACGGACGTTGGGCGAAGCGTGGCAGGCTCGGGCGGCCTGCAGGGGAGGCAGCCCGGTCTTCTTCCCGCCCACCCATGCCGAGCGCAAAGAGGACAAGGCGGACCGGGAGAAGCGGGCCAAGGAGATCTGCTCCACCTGCGTCGTCCAGGGTGACTGCCTGGAGTACGCCATCCGCATCCGCGAGCCTCATGGCATCTGGGGCGGCCTGAACGAGAACGAGCGCAAGCAGGTTCTGCAGCGCCGCGCCGGCTGACCCGCCGCAGACCCACCGCAGACCACAGCCCCACCGCAAGCCCCGCCCCCCCCGGCCCGACCTCAAGAGGGCGGGAAGTCCCAGCTGGCGGCGGCCGGACTGGACCGCCGACGAGGTGCAGACCTTCGTCGGCGCTTCGCCGTTGACGGCGCAGATCGCTGCGGACAAGAGGTTGGCGGCGCCCAGCACCGCCTGGGTGTCGCTGCGCCGGGACGGCGAGGTCACCGGCGACCTGGGCCATCGTCTTGCCCTGGAACACGCCGGGGGAGATGCCGATGCCGGCCCCGGACAAGACGAGGCGGTTGTCGACGTCCACGAACGGCAACGCGCCCGTCCCGCGACGTAGGGCGGCGTCGTAGCGGTGCAGCAGCCCCCATTGCAGCGGGGAGGGCTGGTGCACTGGGAAGCCGGCCGGGGCGGTCGCCGACTCGCCGTCGCCGTACTCCTCCACGGCCGAGAACGAGACGTAGCGGCTGCGGTAGGTCGTGCCGTCGAAGCTGAAGGTGGGGGTGCGGGAAGATCTCGTCGGCCGACGAGGACGTGGCGCCGAGATGGGCGAAGGTGCCGAACCGGCTCAGGGCGGCGACGAGCGCCCACCGCTCGGCCGCGCAGTACGGGCAGAATTCCGCCCCCACGAAGACCACCGGGGGTGCCCTGCGGTGATGAGCGCGGGTTGTCCCGACAGCACGGCTTCGCCCGGTCCGCCCGCCGGCTCGGGCGCCCACGGTGTCGAAGACCCCCGCGGGGATCTCGGTCGCGGCGGGTCACCGCCGATTGGGCGGGCGCCACGGGGGGTGGCGTCACCGTGGTCGTGCCCGGGTCACCTTCACCACGAGCAGGATCACCACGATGGCAGCACCAGGAGCACGAAGGCCCACGTGACGAGGGCCATGGGGATCCGGCGACGGTGAGGGCTCGCCGCTTCTCGTCCTCGGTGTCGGACTGCGTGGTCGCCATGGTCACAAGACCCGGTTTGGGTGGAGTGCCGGAGCCGACTCCGCGCCCGGTGGGCGGCGGCCAGCCTACTCACGGGCCGTGCGGCGCTTTCGGGCGGCCCCACCAGACGCGGGCCGAGATCAGGCGGCGAGTCCCACACCGGCGGCCCTCGGTAGGGTGGCGACGTGCCCTGCCCGACCCCCGCGGCCGCTCGCGCCGGTGCCGGCCGCGACGCCGCCACCTTGATGCTGGTGCGCGACGCGGCGTCGGAGCAGGGGCCGGCCCTCGAGGTGTGCATGCTGCAACGCCACCTGAATTCGGACTTCGTGGGCGGGGCATACGTGTTCCCGGGGGGGAAGGTCGACGACGAGGACCGGACGCCCGCGGCCGAGGAGGCGTGCACCCGTCGAAGCGACGCCGAGGCCAGCGCCATGCTGGGCGTGGACTCGGGCGGCCTGGCCTTCTGGGTGGCGGCGCTGCGTGAGTGCTTCGAGGAGGCCGGTGTCCTGCTCGCCTACCGGGGGCGGTCCCGACGGCGGGGACGTGGCGCTGCTGGACGTCGGTGACGCGGATACCCGGCCCCGATTGGCGGCGCTGCGGGTGTCGCTCAACGCGGTGAGATCCGGTTCCTCGAGGCCTGTCGAGGCGAGGGCTTGCGTCTGGCCACCGATCGCGTCCACTACTTCAGCCACTGGATCACGCCCGAGCCCGCCCCCAAGCGCTACGACACGCGCTCTTCGTAGCCGCCGTCCGCCCGGCCAGGTGCCCGTGCACGACGACTACGAGACGGTGGACACCGTCTGGGTCCGTCCGTCGACGCGCTGGCGCGTGCCGAGGCGGGCGAGTTCGACCTCATCTTCCCCACCATGAAGAACCTCGAGGCGATCGGGCGGTTCACCACGAGCGGCGAGCTGCTCGCCGCCGCGGCCGCGGTCGAGCAAGTGCCAACCGTGCTCCCGCGGGTCGTGGCCGACGAGCGGGGATTTCGGATCCTGTTGCCCGGTGACCCCGGATACGACGAAGCGGTCGGCGCGGCGCCCCGGACGAGGCGCGTGGTCGCTCTCTGTCGCCGACCGAGGTCGGTGCCATCGTGCGCACCATCGGCGCCGACGGCCGGGCCGAGCGGCCCGCGGTGAGGGAGCCGCCCCCCTCGAGCCGGCGACCGCCCGCCCGAGCCCGGTCGGCCCACGGCGCTGTCGGCGCTGGTGGTCCGGGTCACCGCCCCCAACCCGGGCATCATGACCGGGCCGGGGACGAACAGTTATCTGGTGGGGACCGACGAACTGGCCGTCGTCGACCCCGGGCCCGACGACCCGGCCACCTCGACGCTCTGGCCGAGCTCGGGCGGGCCGCATCCGCTCGATCGTCGTCACCCACACCCACCTCGACCATGCGCCGGGCGCGGCCGGGTCTGGCGGCGCGCACCGGGGCGGAGGTCATCGGGTTCTGCGCCCGCGACGACTTCGTCCCCACCCGCGCCGTCGGTGACGGCTTCGAGCTCAGGCCGAGGGCTTCACCCTCCGGGCGCTGCACACGCCGGGCCATGCCTCGAACCACCTGTGTTGGTTGTTCGTCGAGGGGGGGCAGATGTCTTCTCCGGTGACCACGTCATGCAGGGATCGACCGTCGTCATCGCGCCCCCCGACGGCGACATGGCCCACTACCTCGGGAGCCTCGACCGCCTCTGGCCCTCGACCCCCGCGTGGCGACGATCGCTCCCGGCCACGGTTCGCTGATCGAGGAGCCCGCCGCGGCGCTCCGAGGCATCATCGAGCACCGGCGGGGTCGCGAGAAGGCGGTGGCGTTGGCCCTGGCCGGCGCAGGCGGCCACCGTGGACGAGCTCTTGCCGACCGTCTACGCGGATGTCCACGACGAGCTGTTCCCCGTGGCGCGCCAGTCCCTGTGGGCGCATCTCCGCAAGCTCGGATCCGACGGCGCGGCCCGCAGCGACGATCGCGACGACATCGACGCCGAGTGGGCTGCGCTAGCCTGAGTCCGTCGCGCTATCAGGGCGTCGCCCAAGGGCGGCTTCGACCCGGTCGAGGAGGCCGGGCCGTGCAACCCGACACCTCCACCACGGGGGCGACATCTTCGGCGATGCGGGTGGCGAGGGCCTCGAAGGCGAGCCCGAGCACCCCCGCGACAGCGCCACCGGGCGTGCCGGCGTCGCCCGACGGCGGCCATGTCGGGATGCAGCGGCACCGTCCCCACCAGCGGCACGCCGATGTCGGCCGAGAGGCGCTCACCGCCGCCGGCGCCGAAGAGCGGCGTACGACGTGCCGTGGTCGCAGGTGAAGGCGGACATGTTCTCGATCACCCCGGCCACCCGGAGATGGCCCTTCCGCGCCATGTCGGCGGCGCGCGCGGCGACCTTCTGGGCGGCGATGGGCGGCGTGGTCACCACCAGCACCTCGGTCCGGGGCAGCATGCGGGCCAGGCCCATCTGGATGTCGCCGGTCCCCGGGGGCATGTCGATGAGGAGGTAGTCGAGGGCCCCCCAGCGGACGTCCTCGAGGAATTGCTGGACGGCGCGGTTCAAGATGAGGCCCCGCCACATGATGGCGGACTCCTCGTCGGCGAGGAACCCCATCGACACCACCTTGAGCAGGCCCGGGCCCACCGGCTTCTCGAGGGGCACGATCTTCTTCCCTCGGCGGTGAGCTCGCCCTGCATCCCGAGCAGGCGGGGGACCGAGAACCCCCAGATGTCGGCGTCGAGCAGGCCGACCACCAGCCCCCGCTGGGCCAGCGCGACGGCCAGGTTGACCGTGACCGAGGACTTCCCGACCCCACCCTTTCCCGACGACACCGCCAGGACCCGGGCGGTGGCGGGGATGTCGGTGGCCAGGGCCCGGTCCTCTTGGGCTTGCGCGGGCCCGGTCCATGAGCGCGCTCCGCTCGGCGGCGTCCATCTCGCCCATGACGACCTCGACCGACGGCGACACCGGGGAGGCTCCCCACCCGCGCTTCGACGTCGGTCTGGAGCTGGGTCCGCAAGGGGCATCCGGCCACGGTCAGGGCGACCTCCACCTCGATCCGTCCGTCGGGGTCGACCGACACGGCCCGGACCATGCCCAGATCGACGATGTTGTCGCCGAGCTCGGGGTCGATCACCCCCAACAACGCGGCGCGGACCGTCTCCTCGGCTGGGGGCGAGGAAGGCGGAGGCACCCCACCGATCCTACCGCCCACCTGGTTCGGACGGCCCGAAAGGGCCCAGTGAGCTGGCCTCGGGATCGGTTGGGCACAGCCCTCCGATAAAGTGGAGGGCGAAGCACGCGGGCCCTGTCCCCGGCATAGACGGTCGCCACGGTGGCCATGGCCGAAGGAGGCAGCACGGTGACGTCGATGAGCTCGGTCAGCATCGGCAAGAAGCCGAGCGTGATCACGCTGACAGACAGCGCCATCACCAAGGTCACCGACCTGCTCGCCCAGGAGGGCAATGACGACCTCGCCCTGCGGGTGGCGGTCCGTCCCGGGCGGGTGCTCGGGCTACAGCTACGAGATGTTCTTTGACTCCGAGTCCGTCCGACGACGACATCGTCACCACCCGGGCTCGGTCAAGGTGGTCGTGGACTCGGCCAGCGCCGAGCTGCTCAAGGGCGCCACCCTCGAGTACAGCGACGGCCTCCAGGGCGCCGGATTCAACATCTCGAACCCCAACGCCACCCGCACCTGCGGGTGCGGTTCGTCCTTCAGCTGACCCAACCCGGCCCGCCGGTGTCGGCGCCCACGCTCCTGCGGGTCGACGGGATCGACGTCGAAGTCCCCGACGACGGCTCGTCGTGCTCGAAGTGCTGCGACAGCGGTCGGGACGGCGGTCGGCCAAGGACGGCTGTAGCCCCCAGGGCCAATGCGGGTGTTGCACGGTTGGGTCGACGGCGCTCCGCGGGTGGCGTGCGTGACGCCGGCGCGGCGGGTGGCGGGGCGGAGGTGACGACCCTCGACGGGCTCGACCCCGTGGTCCGCGACACGCTGGGTCGAAGCCTTCATCGTCGCCGGGGGCGAGCCAGTGCGGCTTCTGCACTCCGGGGATCATCATGCGGTCTGGCCGCGCTCGAAGCGCGCCGTGGTGTCCCCGACGACGATGCCGTCGGAGCGCGCCCTGGCCGCCCATCTGTGTCGGTGCACGGGATGGCAGACGATCGTCGACGCGGCCGCCAGGTCACGGGTCCGACGAGTCGGAGTCGCCGCACCGGCGCAGCGGCGCCCGGAGCGACCGGGCAGCGGCGGGCCGGGCGACCTCGAAGGGGCCGGCCCAGCGGGTCGGCGCCGACGTCGCGTGCGGTGGCGGGGGATTCGCCGAGGACACCGCGCCGGCCGACGCGCTGGTGGCGGTGCCCGACGGCCGGGGCGGCTCGTGGTGGGCGCCTCGCTCGGCGAAGGCCCGGGCGCTCGCCGAGCGGGTCCCGGGTCGCAACTCCACGGTGGCGCTCCGCCATCCCCTCGAGATCCCGCCCGGCGCACTGGGATCTCACGCTTGCGGACGACCTTCGTCGAGCCGGGCTACCTCGAGCCCGACGCGTCGTGGTGCGAGCCCGGCGGTGAGCCGTGCACGCCGCTGGCCAACGGCGGAGCTTCGGCGGCAAGGTGTCCTCCCCGGTGGCCGGCGGTGGCCCGCGCTTGGCCGAGAGACCGGCCGGGCCGTGCGGGTCGTGTTCTCGCGGGAAGACGTGGTGCGGTACGGGCCGAAGCGTCCCCCGATCGCGGCCGGTGTCCGGCGCGACGGGTCGGGCGTGATGCGGTGGCGCGCACCCCGGGCTCACCGGGCCTCGACCGCTGGGTGAGCGCGGTGTCGTCGGTGGCGCCGGGCTCGTCGTCGAGGAGGTGGCCGTGGCGGGCCCGCCGGTCTCGGGCGAGCTCCGCGGCGCGGGTGGGCCGAAGGAGCCGTGCTCATGGCCGCGCTCGAATCGGTGCGGGCCGGTGAGGTCGGACGGGCGTCCCGTCGACGGTGCGGTCGCCGGCGGGTGCGAGCGGTCACGGCCACCGTCGGCGCCACGGGGCGGGTGGTCGGTGTCGGTGGCGGCGGGAGAGCCCTCGACGAGATCGTACTGCGGTCCTACGCGCTCGGTGCGGTGCACCAGGCGCTTGGGCTGGGTCCGCAGCGAAGGGGTGGCCGTCGACGACGACGGTACGGTCCTCGACCTCACCATCCGGTCCTTCGGGATCATCCCGGCTCGCGCCATGCCGGCGGTGGAGATCGTGGTGGAAGACGATCACGGCCCGCCGCTGCCGGCGGGCGATACCGTCTTCGCTGCTGTGGCCACGGCGGCGTGGCTGGCGGCCGGGCTGGCTCCGTCGTGGCCCGTCGAGCTGGGAGGTAGACACGTGAGCACTCCGGTCGGGCCGTATTCGCCGGCGGTGCGGGCCGGGCCTTGGCTCGTGTGCTCGGGACAGATCGGCATCGAGCAGGGTGCCGACGGCCCCGTGCTCGTGGCCGGTGGGTTCGAGGCCCAGGTGCGCAAGGCCCTCGCCAATCTGTCGGCGCACTGCTGTGGGGGCGAGAAGTGGGCTGGGGCCACGTCGTGAAGACCACGGTCTTTCTCACCGACATGGCCGACTACGGCGCCTTCAACGCCATCTACGCCGAGGTACTCGGTGAGTACCGACCGGCCCGCTCGGTCGTCGCCGTGGCGGGCCTGCCCATGGGGGCCTTGGTCGAGATCGAGGCCTGGGCCTACGGCGGGAACGAGAAGCTCGGCTGAGCGGGCTCGCCGGCTCGGAAGTGACTCACGGCGCCCAGGTGCCGTGGCCGAAGCGGTAGCCGACCGACCGGACGGTCTCGATGAGATGGGCGTGCTCCTCGCCCAGCTTGGCGCGCAGTCGACGGACGTGGACGTCCACGGTGCGAGCCCCGCCGTAGTACTCGTATCCCCACACCCGGCTCAGCAACGTCTCCGCGTGAACACCTTGCCCGGGCGCGCCGCCAAGAACCGCAGCAGCTCGTACTCCATGTAGGTGAGGTCGAGGGCCCTCCCGCCACCGCGGCCTGGTAGGTCTCGAGGTTGAGGACCAGGGGCCCGTGCTCGATGAGCTCGGGACGCAGCCCTCGACCCGTGCGCCAGAAGAGATGGGCGAGGCGCGCCGCCACCTCCTCGCCCCGCACCGGGAGCACGCAGAAGTCGTCGAAGTGGTCTTCGCGCAGATGGAGGTCCGCGAGCTGGGTTGGCCCCACCACGAGCAGGAGTGGTCGGAGGGGGACGTCGCGGGCCCGTACCAGCCGGCACAGCGCGAAGGCGCCGTGGCGTCGGGCTCGGCGCACACCACAGCCCCGGCCCAGCCGTCATCGGGCTCGTCGGTCTCGGCGTGCTCGGGACGGGCGACGGCCTTCCAAGGGTAGCCGGCACGTTCGATGACGAGGGCGAGCTCGGTCGGGAACGGCTCGGGATAGCACAGCAGGGGTTCCATCAGCGGTCGTGTCTCATCGTGGGCGGCACCGTCGATCGCAGCCGGGCGCCTAGAGGAGCGGGAAGTAGCGGTCGAGCTCGAACTGACTGATGTGGGTCTTGTAGGCGCCCCACTCGGCGCGCTTGTTCCGGATGAACCATTCGAAGACGTGCTCGCCGAGCGCTTCGGCGACGAGCTCAGAGCGCTCCATCTCGGCGACGGCCTCGTTGAGGCTTCCCGGCAACGGCTGGATGCCGTCGGCGGCGAGCTCCTCGGGCGTCATGGCGAAAAGGTTGGTGGCCGCCTCGCGGGGCAGCTCGTAGCCCTCCTCCACGCCCTTGAGGCCCGCCGCCAGGATGACGGCGAAGGCGAGATACGGGTTGCACGCCGTGTCGGGAGAGCGGTATTCGATGCGGGTCGACTCGTGTTTGTTGCGCTTGATCACCGGGACCCGGATCGAGCGCGGAGCGGTTGTTCCGGGCCCAGCTCACGTGGATGGGCGCCTCGTATCCCACCACGAGACGTTTGTAGGAGTTGACCCACTGGTTGGTCACCGCCGTGATCTCGTGCGCGTGGCGGAGAAGCCCGGCGGTGAACCGCTTGGCCACCTCGGACAGGCCGAAGGGGTCGTCCGCGTCGTAGAACGCGTTCGTGTCGCCTTCGAAGAGCGACAGATGGGTGTGCATGCCCGAGCCCTGGACGCCGGTGAGTGGCTTGGGCATGAAGCTGGCATGGACACCGTGGCGCTGTGCGGTCTCCTTCACCACGAGACGAACGGTCATGACGGTGTCGGCCATGGTGAGCGCGTCGGTATAGCGGAGGTCGATCTCGTGCTGGCTGGGCGCGTCCTCGTGCTGGGCGTGCTCGACGGGGATGCCCATCTCCTCCAGGGTGAGGACGCTCTGCCTGCGCATGTCGCTGGCCACGTCGGTGGCGGTGAGCTCGAAGTATGACCCGGTGTCGAGGGTGACCGGCGGGGACGAGGGGTCGGGGTTGGCGAAGTAGAAGTACTCGATCTCCGGCGAGGCGAAGAACGTGAACCCCTGTTCGCGGGCCCGGTCGAGGTTCCTGCGCAGCACGTGGCGGGGACAACCCTCGAACGGGGTACCGTCGAGGTTGAAGATGTCGCAGAACACCCGGGCCACCGGCGCCTCGTCGGGGTGCCAGGGCAGGATCTGGAACGTCTTGGCGTCGGGCCGGGCCAAGACGTCACTCTCTTGGACCCGGGAGAAGCCGTCGATGGCCGAGCCGTCGAAGGTCATCCCCTCCTCGAGGGCGTTCTCGAGCTCGGCCGGGGTGATGGCGAAGGTCTTGGCCGTCCCGAGGACATCGGTGAACCACAACTGCACGAATCGCACGGCGCGCTCTTCGACGGTCCTGAGCACGTATTCCTGCTGGCTCCGCATGTGGCCTCCGCTGTCTCGCTCTCCGCGCTCTCCAAGTGTCGCAGGCTCTGGAGGGATAGGGGAACGAGTTCATACGCCGTTTACAGATGGGCAACGGCCGCGAAATCCCACCTTGGGAGGCTGATGAGCGGCCGCCGAGGCCCGTGGGGCGGGCGCGGGGACGCTGACTTGTGGGTCGGCGAGCCAGCTACCACCATGGTGCCGCCGTGAAGGCCGCCCGGCGGCGGAGCCGGGCAGAACTGACCAAGGAGGAACCGTGCAGAAGCGGACCCCGGCGGATGTGCTCCGCTTGGCACAAGACGAGGGCATCGAGATCGTGGACGTCCGGTTCGTCGACCTCCCCGGCCTCATGCAGCATTTCTCGGTCCCCACCCACCAGCTGACCGAGGACGTCTTCGAGGAGGGTTTCGGGTTCGACGGATCCTCGATCCGGGGCTTCCAGGAGATCCAGGAGTCGGACATGCTGCTCATGCCCGACCCCAACACCGCAGTCGTCGACCCGTTCCGGGAGCATCGGACCCTCAACATCAACTGCTTCGTGCGCGACCCGGTGACCCTCGAGCCGTATTCGCGCGACCCTCGCTATGTCGCCTCGAAGGCCGAGGCGTACCTCGGCACCACGGGCCTGGCCGACACCTGTTACTTCGGGCCCGAGGCCGAGTTCTTCATCTTCGACGACGTCCGGTACTCCCAGGACCAACGTCACGCCTTCTACCAGGTGGACTCGGTCGAGGGGCACTGGAACACCGGCACCGACGAAGGACCGAACCTCGGATACAAGATCCGTCCCAAAGAGGGGTACTTCCCGGTCCCGCCTGCGGACCACTTCCAGGACCTGCGGTCGGAGATGATCCTCACCATGGAGCGCCTCGGCATCGAGATCGAGGTGCAGCATCACGAGGTGGCGACCGCCGGCCAGGCCGAGATCGACATGAAGTTCGACACGCTGCTCGTCATGGCCGACAAGCTCATGCTCTACAAGTACGTGGTGAAGAACGTGGCGCGCGCCGCCGGGTTCACTGCCACCTTCATGCCCAAGCCCCTGTTCCAGGACAACGGGTCCGGCATGCACTGCCACCAGTCACTGTGGAAGGACGGCGGCCCGCTCTTCTACGGAGAGGGCTATGGCGGGCTGTCGGACATGGGGCGCTGGTACATCGGCGGTCTGCTCAAGCACGCCCGGGCGGTATTGGCCTTCGCGGCCCCGACCACGAACTCGTACAAGCGCCTCGTGCCGGGATACGAGGCACCGGTGAACCTCGTCTACTCGCAGCGGAACCGATCAGCTGCGTGTCGGATCCCGCTCTATTCACAGAGCCCGAAGGCCAAGCGCGTGGAGTTCCGTTGCCCCGACCCGTCGTGCAACCCCTATCTCGCGTTTTCGGCCATGCTTATGGCGGGTCTCGACGGAGTCCAGAACCGCATCGAGCCGCCCGACCCGGTGGACAAAGACCTCTACGACCTCCCGCCCGAGGAGTTGTCGAAGGTGCCCCAGGTGCCGGGATCGCTGGATGAGGCTCTCGGCGCGCTCGAAGCCGACCACGACTTCTTGAAGGCGGGCGGTGTCTTCACCGACGACCTGCTCGAGACCTGGATCGACTACAAGCGGTTGAACGAGGTGGACGCCGTCCGCCTCCGCCCGCACCCTTGGGAGTTCATGCTCTACTACGACATCTAGGCCATTCAGGCGTCCTGACCTGCTCGTTTAGTTTGAGCTAGGGCCGTCGTGACACGGATCTGACACGCGGCCTTCTGTCAGGTCAGATGGCATCCTCGCTTCTTGACTCCTGATCTGGCGTCAGGAAGGCGTCTATTGCAGCCCGAGTGCGGTCACGTCCGAGGGCCACAGGTGGGCGTAAAGGTTCAAGGTTGTTGTCGCCGAATCGTGGCCGGGGGCCATCTGGACGCTTCGACGGTCAAGGCGGTCCTGCAGCGGATTGGCTGACGAGCAAACTCCAGGGTCACTAACTCCGGCTCAGGACCCCCAGCGATTGGGAGAGACCTATACGGGGTCGCGCGGGCCACCCCCTTCTGGAATCCACCGGCCCGAGTCGCGCCACTTGACGGCTTCGTGGAACCCTTCGGCCTCGGCCAGCTCCTGAAACCACCGACCTTCAGGTGAATGGCGCGTGATCCCGTCGAACAGCGTGGCCAGGATCTGGGAACCTGCAAGGCCCATGTTTTCGTACGCCTGGTTGATCATGAGCTTCTGCATGGCCAGTTGGTTGGTGGGCACACCGGCGATGCGGTCGGCCAGTTCGGCCACTCGATCATCCAGCCTCTCGGCGGGTACGGCTTCGAGTACCAGTCCCCACAGGGCCGCTTGGCGACCGTCGATGGTGTCACCAGTCAGAAGCATCCGCTTGGCCCGCTCTGCCCCGAGCCGGTAGACCCACATGGCGGTAGTGGGGCAACCCCACACCCGTGCGGGCATGTAGCCGATACGAGCGTCCTCGGCCATGATCACCAGGTCGCAGCACAAGGCGATGTCGCTGCCACCTGCCACCGCATAGCCGTGAACCTTGCAGATGGTCGGCTTGAGGGAGCGGAACAGGCTCATGAAATCGTCGGTGTTGCGTTTCATGGCCCGATAGTCCTTGATCGGGTCCCACACGGCCCCTTGTGTGCCCCGGCCAGCCTCGGCGAACTCTTTCAGGTCGTAGCCCGAGCAGAAGGCCCGCCCTGCACCCGCCACAACGATGACGTGGACTTCGGGATCGTCGTTGGCCATTTCCACCGCCTGGCGGATTTCACCGGGCATGGATACGTCGATCGCGTTGAGACGCTCGGGACGGTTGAGCGTGATGGTGCCCGTGCGGCCCGTCACCAGGTAGTGGATTGAGGAGTAGTCCACGACGGAGGACTCTAGGCTGTCGGCGCTACGTTGGGATCGTGTCTTCTCCCAGCTGCCCGAAGTGCCAGTCCGATCAGCTAGACGAGGACTGGGGCAGACACGGTGATGACTGCCCTGTCGGTGTTCACAGGCATCTGATCTGCACGAACCCTGATTGCCTCTTGGTCTTCACTGTGTCCACCGGCCCGGACACCGCCTCATGAAGCTCAAGGGCTGGACCTGCACGACGTGTACAACCAGGGCGAGGATATTGATCGCGCCCGCCACTCCATCATCGACGAGACCGTGGACAAAGAAGCTCAACTGGTCGAGATCATCCCGGGGAAAGGAAGCGGCCAGCTCAAGAAGCGAGTGCTGCGTTTCCTGGACCGGGAGGAAATCAAGGCGTTGTACGACCGCGTCGAGAAGGACTCACACAACTTCGGGAGGGTGTTTGTTCACGTCCGATGGAAGTGACGTTCAAGCTCCCGCTGGTATGTTCCGATCCTCCCGATATGGTCGACAAGCATGCCTGGAGGCTGTGAGACCTGCAGCGCTGTCCCAGTCGCGGTTCTGAGTTTCCTACGTGAACCAGTACTCCATTGTTCGAGGGTGGCGTACAGCCCCGCGGGGTGTGGGGACCTTCGGCCCTACTGCTAAGGGGTGTTGGGTGCCAATGTTCGACATTGGGGTGTCCCGGTGCCACATGCGGGGTCCGGGATTCGCCCCAGGAGTTGCGGCGGGAGTGGGACAGGGTGGTCTCCATGCCCTCATGGTTCCCTGTCCCCCTGCCGCGCGGTGGTGGCGACGGGAGTGTGGGGACCACCTCACGCCCAAGCAGGACCCTGCACTCCCCGTCGCCTCCCCAGGCACGAGGGACACGCCCAGCGACCAGGCGTACCGTTGGCGTTGGCAGTGAGGGGGTAGCCCCGACCACCCGCACTCAGTCCCTGCGACTTTGTCGCCTTCCAGAAGACGCTAACGGCCCCATTCAGGTAGCCACCTGGTTACCGACCTAGCCAAAGAACCCGGACTAACCCCACATTCGGGACCTTGGTCTCTGGGCCTCTTCGTGGCCTCGTCGTACGGTCTTCTTATGCAGACACATATGCCGATTCAGCTCCTGGACGACGAGGCGATTGGTGGGCCGATCATCGGTGCCGAACCCCATCATGTGAAGACTTTCCAACGCGACAGGGTGTGCGAGCACGAGGGCTGCGCCACCCGGTTGTCCGTGTACAACCCAGGGTCGCTATGTGTTGTTCACGATCACCTGGGTGGCGCCCTTCCCGTTCACGTCTCCCGGACGGCGTCTCGTAGCGCAGCTCGCTCTTCCTACCACAGGGCTGCCTGAGCGCTGAAGATCTTGAGTCACATGGCGGAGACTTGACGAAGTCTCTTGGACCGTCTCACCGGCGCATGCGGGATCCATCGTTCGCGGATCGCTAGCGGGCAGGTGTGCGGCGACTGCACGTTGCGCAGCTCAACGCCCTGGTCGACGACCTATCCGACCAAGGCCGGTTTCCAATGCCATACATTGCCCCCATCTACGGCGGTCAGCGAGCTGAACTCCTCTGCCTCTTTCGGGATCCAGCAAGGACGGCCATGGAGGGTGGTCTCCTGTGTCTCGAAAACGACGACGCCAGCGCTGAGCGGCTCGCCACCCTGCTCGAACAAGCGGGAATCCCGCCCGGGAAGGTCGTTGGCTGGAATGCGTACCCGTGGTACATCAATCGGCAGCCGACGACCGCTGAACTTGACGAAGGTATCGAACCGCTGCTCCGGGTGATCGCTCTCCTGACCCGTCTGAAGGTCGTCATGCTCATGGGCGGCGACGCGCAGAGATCTTGGAGGAAGTTGACGCGCCTATATCCGGAGCAGGCGGCGAGATTCGTCGTTCTGCGTACGTATCACACGAGCCGAGAGGCATTCATCGGGTCCGCCGAAGAACGCAGGCGGCGGAGGGCTCAACAACGGTCGTGTTTCACGAAGGCTGCGCGGTTGCTCGGGTAGGACCCCTCCGTCCATTTTGCACGGCCTACCACGACGCTTTGCCAGCGAGGCCGCCTAGGGAGCTTCGTCAGGATCGAGCCGCGGACAGGCTGGGCAGACAGGTGCGGCATGAAGGCCCAATGGCCCTGGACCGCCCTTCTAGTAGAGATCACGATGCGAGATAGATGAGTGTCCGCCAGGAAGCCGACGTCATGCCCCCAGATACGTGGGGCGAGCGAGAAGCAACGGTCTTTCGCCTGGGCGCCCACGGGCTGCCCCGCCAACGATGGCCGGTCCTCGCTGTCCTGTGCATCAGCGAGCTACTCGTTAGCCTCGATAACACCATCCTCAACGTGGCCCTCCCTGAGATCGTGCGGGCCATGCATGCCACTTCGAGCCAGCTCCAATGGATCGTCGATGCCTACTCGGTCGTCTTCGCTGGCCTCCTTCTCGTTCTCGGGAGCACCGGTGACCGCATCGGGCGGAAATGGGTTTTCATGGCGGGCCTCGCCGTGTTCGGCACGGGCTCGGCCCTCTCAGCCTTCTCCGGCACGCCCGATCGTCTGATCGCCGCCCGCGCCCTTATGGGTGTCGGGGCGGCGGCAATCATGCCGTCGACCCTGTCGATCCTCACCAATGTCTTCACTGCCCCGGGAGACCGGGCCCGGGCCATAGGCGTCTGGTCGGGGACCATGGGCCTCGGCGTGGCCATCGGGCCCATCGTGGGCGGATGGCTCCTGGCCCACTACTGGTGGGGCTCGGTCTTCCTCGTCAACGTCCCCCTCGCGGTGGCAGGGCTGGTAGCTACGGCGTGGTTCGTCCCCAGCTCCAAGAATCAGCACGCCAAGCGTCCGGATCCGCTCGGCGCGGTGCTGTCAACAACCGGTATGGGGCTCTTGTTGTGGGGAATCATCGAGGCACCCAACCGCTCTTGGTCTTCTCCGATCGTCCTCGGAGCCGGCGGTGCGGGCCTCGTCATCCTCGGCGGGTTCGTGGCCTGGGAGAGTCGTTGCGACCACCCCATGCTCCAGTTGGCCTTCTTCCGGTCGCGGCGTTTTAGCGTCGCTATGAGTGCCACGGGCATGGTGATTTTCGCCTTGATGGGCGCCATGTTCCTCCTCACCCAGTATCTCCAGTTCTCTCTCGGATACACCGCGCTCGAGGCCGGCATGCGCGTCGCGCCCATCGCCCTGCTGTTGCTTGTGTTCGCACCCCTTTCGCCCCTGCTGGTGAGAAGGGTCGGCACCAAGCCGGTGGTGTTCACGGGCATGGGGATCATTGCCGTCGGTTTCGGGCTGTTGGCCCGAACATCGGTGGCGGGCTCGTATCTCGACGCCGTGCCCGCGCTCGTTTGCCTCGGAATGGGCACCGGCCTGGCCCTGGCTCCATGTACGGAATCGGTCATGGGTTCGTTCCCTCCGGAGCAGGCCGGCGCGGGCTCGGGCACCAACAGCGCCGCCCTGCAGATCGGTGGGGCGATGGGGGTCGCTGTCTTCGGCAGCCTGCTCAACACCCACTACCAGGCCCGGCTTGGGCTGGTTCTCGCTCACCGGGCGTTTTCACCATCGGTTGCCCATCTCATCACCGGATCGCTTGGCGGCGCACTGGCTGTGGCCGGTCGGGTCGGTGGGGTACTCGGGAGCGCGCTGGCCACGGGCGCCCGTCTGGCATTCGTGAGCGGCATGGACCTCGCCCTTACCGCGGGGGCCGTCGTGGTAGGAGTGTCGGCGCTCGTTGTCTTAGCCCTTCTGCCGAACCGAGTCCGAACCGAAGGCGGCGTGACGAACGCCGAGGCGACAACTCGGGCTATATCGGAACGCTCAAGAACGCCGGAGGCCTGCTCACGCTCGGCGTGACGGGAAGCCACCGATCGCCGCCCGCCGGACTTCAGGCAAGAGTGGCGTGCAGACTCACTGGTCAATCCTTCCGTGCTCTGCGTCCCACGCCGCCTGCTCCGCCGCATGTTCCGTGAGTTCGGTGGCGTACGTGGTCCGCAGGTGCTCTAGTAGCGCCCGGTAATCGCCAGACAACTGAATGGTGATCCCAACGTCCAGGCCGTCGAGCCCCGCAACTTCCTCGAAAAGGAGAGCCACTTCGTCGATCGAGTCGGGCTCGATTTCAATGGCACCGTGGGATACGAAGACTGAACCCCCGCCACAGACGGTCGCTTGGAGCACGTCCATTAGCTCGACCATCATCTCGGTGCCCGGGACCACCAGCCTCTCGTTCCACAAAGCGCCGCGGCCTACCAGTTCCTCCAACGAACCGAGATCGAGATCGTCGGCGATCAGTGCGCTGGTGCTGAGGTCAATGAGCGAGTACCGCTCGGTGTCTGGGTCCTTCCGCACCCGTGCGCCATAGCCGACGGTGGTGCGGACGCTCTTTGCCGCCCGCCGCACTCGCCACTCTCGTGCCGTAGTGGTCATCTTCAGTTCGGGTCCCATGTTCGTCTCCTGTTCGTGCCCATTGACGGTCACAACTGTTGTCGATCGAACGGCGGCTAACAGGCCAACCTCACAAGATCATGATCGAAACCTTTGCGGCGGCGTTCCATCATCTCGGTGCCGCAGCCCGCCTCGACGTAGCTCGACAACATTGGCTCGGTCCGCTCGGTTGGTTAGTGGTCGCCACCATTCTCGCCGGGCTGGTGATAGGAGCCCTGTTTATCGTGTTGGGCGAGATGAAATCAATAAGTCCGCCGGAGTACAAGGGCCGGTGTGCTTCGTTCGATCGTGAGCACCGTCTCCGAGAACATGCCTTCAGATTCTCGACTGTTGAGCCACCAATACCCCAAGCCGAAGTGGCACACCTGCTCGCCCAAGCTCTCGGGGGTTACTTCGATGTCGAGGCGCACTTTGTCTATTACGTTCCACCGAGCACCGGGGTCGCCGCCCACAGATGGACGTTGGATGCGAGTTCGGCGCCAAACTCGTGGGACCAGAGTGTCAACTTTGCTGCGCCAGGCCAGGAACAGATCTATGGGATATTTCGCTCAATGCAAGGTAATCTCCAGGTCAAGTGGCACCTGGGAGATTGAGCAAACTCAGCTGGCTCGGGTGGATCTTCCTCAAGCTGTTGACATGTTGTTCGTCAACATCAGCTCCGCCGTCTGCGGCGTCCGCTCGGAATGTGCTAGAGCGTAGCGGCGGGTGTGGACCCTGTAACGCGGCACCCGCGAGCCGCCTGAGCCCGACGTCTTCGACCTTCGACTGGCCCCTACCGTGGGACCTTGTCTAGTCGGGTGGCGTTCCAATCGACGCGACCCCAGCCTGAACTAGCGCATCCCACGTTGGACGCAGCTGCGAGTCACCGCGAAGCAGCCACAGGGTAATCGACCTATCGCCCTCAGGAAACGTCAGGGCCAGGCTCCGTCGCAAGGTGCCACCCAATCCAAAACGCTGGTTCGCCATCTCGACCTGGGCATCGGCACCTCGGGCAAACCAGGGTTCCCACCATTGTCCGGGCGGTGAACCGGTCAGCTCAAAAGGAGTGCTCACGCACAATCAGGTCACGGAATGTCATCCCCCCACCGGCAAACGAGACATCGACGTGCGTTTTGAAGATCACCGGCTCAGCTTGGATAGCGTCTGCCACGGGTTTCATCTGGCGAAGCTTCCTGGAAATCCCCAGAACGACGAGAACGAAGATGAGAGCCACCCCGTAGGTGAAGACGTTCTGGATCGTCGCATTGTGTTGACCGTTGTTCTTGAGGGAATGCGATTCCGAGACCCAGATAGTCAGGCCAATGAGCACCACTAGAGCGACTCCTGGCGCCACGAGTTGCTGCCATCGCCGCCGCCGTTGTGGACTCACAAGACCCTCCATTGACTCCACACCCCCGTCACCGTCCTAGTACCAATGTCGGTCGGGAGGTGGGTGCGGACCCTATGACTCAGCACCCGCATTCCTGCCTGAGCCTCCCCGGCAACTTGTTGTACCGTCCATCACTATTGCCGACCTCGACGGACTTGTGGAAGGCACCAGGGGCAGACGTGACTCAGTCCAGAACCTGGCGCACCGTGTCCTGGAGGTCCGGCCCATGGCGCGTGTCTTGATGACGACGCAACGCCATCAAGGCGCTGAACTTCGACACCGTCTCCTCGGACCAGTCACATGAACACGAGACCACCCACAGGTCACGGCGAGAACGTACCTTGGTCCGGTGGTGTTTGGGCTGGGCCACGGCTGATCATGATGGCAGAAGGAATAACGAGAGGCACGTTGAGTGGCCTTCATCTGACGCCGCGCTCAGAGTTTCAGCTCCGCCTTCGTCTGGCTGATTTCCAGCAGGTGGCCATCGGGGTCACGGAAGAAGCAGCGGATCTCCCAGTCGTACTCCACGGGAGGCGAGAGGAACTCTGCCCCACGCCCGACCAGTACCTGATAGGCGTGCCAACAGTCCGGCACCTTGATGGTCAGTTCGTGGCTGACGGTGTGCGTTTCAGTGGGTGGCCGGAACGTGATCGTGGGTTTGTCTGGCGTCGGCCCGCCGCCAGTCACGAGCACGAGCCATGTGCCCTGAAACTGCATCACGGCCGAAGTGCCACCGTACTGGCGAAGCTCCGTGGCCCCGAGCACGTCACGGTAGAAGGCCCGAGCACGATCCAGGTCCCCAACGACCAGGAGAACGGACATCTCGACGCCCTGAACAGGGAACTCCGTGTCCTTCATTCCGGGGGCCGCTCTGTCGTCACGCACCTCATCATTGCCGCTTCACCGGCGCGGCGCCGGCTCGAGCCATAGACCCCAACCACACGTATGGCGGCAGTTGGCCAGCCCGACACGAAGGTCTTCTCTGTCATACAGTGACGGCCAACACTCTGGCACTCTGTGTTTCGGGATTGAGCCCCGCTTCGGGAAGGAGAGCCCCCCGATGCTCTTCATTGAATATGACGTGAACAGTGACGGAGAGATTGAACTCGTCGCTCTGATCAACGCCGTCGAGGAAGACGACCGAGATCCCGATGGGGAGGCGTGGCTGGCGTGGCGAGCAACCCATGAGGATGACGGCATGGGATGCGTGGGCGTTCCACGCGCAGACTTGGCGGCGATGGAGTCAACCGAAAGATTCTGAGGAACTTCGGGCCATCGTCGAGGGCATCATTCTCACTGACCGCGCAAGCAAGGAAGAGGTGCCAGGATGAGCACCACTCGGTCGCAGCTTTACCGTTTCGCCAGGGACCTTGGCAATGTTGAGGCGGTCGAGCACGGGTACAAGCGGGGTGGGCTTTCGGGTGGGGCCGAAGGCGCTGTCGAGCGTCAAGTCCGTCGCACCATCTATCGGGAGGGCAACCGCCAGATCAACAAGTTCGTTCGTGCCATCGGACTGGGCGGTCGACGCTGACGAGACGTCTGTTCTATCCCAGAGCCGTCACGAGCATGGAGCGGCAGTAGTAACTCGTCCGTCTTTGCATCAGGAACTCACCGATCAGAGATGGGCGGACCCACGAAGGTGACACAGGGTGTCGAATGATCCCAAGCGGCGCATCCACCCAAGACCGAAATTCCCGGAAACTGCCGCGACGCGTCACCCCATCGAACATCGGAGAGCCCATCGACACGACCGACCGACTCACCCGACTTGAGGACGCCCTCATCGACCTCGCCGTCGTTATGAGCGAGGGGTATCTTGACCACCGTGCCTCAGCAAACATGTCCCCGGTCGTGGTCGAAGCGGGCGGGCAACTTCAAGCGTGCCACTGGGCGGTGATCGACGAGCGGGATTTGTAAGGGCGCTTCGTGTGCTGGCACGGTCCGACCACGGCCAAGAGCGCTCACGAGGCCACCTCACCGGTAGCGAACTCGGGCAGGATCGAGATCAGGACGAGTGAGCCACGCTGGTACTCATCGAATGTGAGGCTGACCCACCGGCGTTCCCGGCGGGACCACACCCTCTAGGTGCAGTAGGGCGGATGCTCGTAGACGGTGGAGGTGTCGTAAAGAGCCGTGACGAGCCCCTTCCTGCAGGACCAGCGAGGGAGCCTTATCCATCTCAGCGTACTGATTGGGATCCCCAGGGTGACGTCCGACTCAGCAAGGTTCCCGGCTCCTCATCGCATCACGACTCGTCCCAACCCCGTCCGCCGCTTGTCTGTTTGGACACAATCTTCCGAAGGAATCCAATCTCGTCGCTCATAGCCGTGGTCACATCGTCAAGGGCAATGACTCCTTTGAGTTCCCCCGATACGTCTACGACTGGCATCCGACGAACACCCCATAGCGCCATCTTGCTGGCGACTTCGGAGATGAGAGCGTTGGATTGAATCGCGGCGACACTCCTGGTCATCACCTTGTCGACGGGGGTGGCGGCGTCGTGACCCCAGCCCATGCCCTTCAGAGCGATGTCACGGTCCGTCACGATGCCGACCAGATGGCCGTTGGCGGTGACCACAACGAGACATCCCACATTGAAGCGGTCCATTTCACGAGCGGCGTGTTCGAGCGTCGCGTCGGGACTGCAGGTCACGGCAGGGCCGTGCATGAACTCGCAAACCAGCATCTCTACCTCCAATCGAGCCCGGTGGCTCTTTCAACAAATCGCCATGGCACCACGGCTTCCTGCGGGATCTTGGATCCCGCCCTCTCTCCATGGTGAGCCGGTGCGCCGGACAGCAATAGGGCCTAAAGGCCTCGCGCGACGAGGGCCGGGAGGATGGCCATGGGAACCGTCATCAACGCTGGTGCTCCGGCGGTGGGGGTGCCAGAAATCGAGACGACGGGCAGCGGCGCCGCTCGAGGGCCGAGGACTCGGGTGACCGAGACCTCATTTTTGACGAAGACGCGCCCTGGCCCGAGGCGCACCGTGCTTTGTAGGCGGCCCCGGGGGTCTTCCTCCACCTACCGGGGAAGCGGCGCCAAGCGTGGGGACTTCATGGGTCCCTGCGCCCCCGCCGCCAACCTCGAAGCCACCTGAGATCAAAGTCCCATAGGTTCGGACCGACGTGGACTCCATGGAACCGTTCAAACCGTTGGCCCCGCTCCCACTCGATGATGGACTGGTGAGGGGGCTCTGATGAGGGCTGTGGACTGCCCGTCCTCCACGTGACCCTTCTGCTGAGTGTGGGCCTCGGGGCCGTCAGGGGCGCGCTGAAGAAGGCGGGGGTGGAGCTGCGGGCGACGAGTGAGCCCGCACCGTGGACGTCGAGGGGTCGTGAGGCGGATAGACGTCAGGTCGCACTCCACCTGTCCCATTCAGTGTCGAACGTGACACAAACGTGATACGCGAGGATCAAAACCAGCGCGAAACGACGAGAACTGTTGGAGAGCGAACACGGGCCTCGGGCTGTCCGCAGGCCGTCATCGCACCGAAATTGGTGCGGAAAGCAGCCTCGTCATGAGCCTCGGAGGACCCCCTCGATCTCCTCCAGTTCGTCGTCGGGGAGGTCCCTGGTCGGGACTGCGCCATCGGCGGATGCGAGCTGAGCCACCGAGGACAATGGGGACGGCGGAAGTTCACACTCCGGCACAACCGACGTCGCCGAGGGAGGAACTGTGACGGGGGCTGTCCCACGGCGTCAGGTTGGCTCGGTGGTAGGGCCGGCGAAGATTGCTCTGATACTTCCACCGACCCTGCAGCTGATGCGTTGAGCCCACTCAACTCCGATACATGGAACGTCCAGGATCTCCGTGGGCGACGTGGTTGACTTGAGGAATGCAGAGGCCCGTCATCGTTGTGGGCGTTGTCGTCGCTGTGGCTGGATTGTGTGGTTGCAGTGCAAAGCGGGCAGCGGTGGTTGCCACGACGGCCACTGTCACATCTTCCCCGGTGCCGACGACGACGGCTCCGACGCCTCAAACATCAAGTACAACAGCTGGCAGACCCGTGGAACTCACGATCGCGGTGAGCACCCAGCTGTCGTCTGACGGACAAGACCCCTCCATTCTTCTCCCATCGAAATGCAACTTGTCGAGCGGCAGTGTTACTGCCACGGGCACATACAGCGGTGGCTTTGTTCCAGAGACCTATGTGCGTTACGGCGATGTGGTCGAGCTCTATGCGTACACCAGGCCAGTGACTGCTGAGGGTGGACGGGCATTTCAGGTCGCGAACCTTGTTGCAGAGAAGCCATTCACGATGGGTGGAGACGGACCATGGACGGTGTCGGCTCCCGTGATAACTGATGATGTAGGTGCTCCAACACAGTGCCTTGTCGCCGTGCAGTCGACTCATGCCTTCATGGGTGCAGGCAATGTTGGAGGTTAGGAGTGATTCTCAGACAACGGCCACATGGTGCGCCATGATTCCCTTCATGAGCGAAGTCGCGCTGGTCGACATCGTCGCGGCCTTCTCCTCACGACCGGCCCAGGGGACACGAATCGTCGGCGTTGATGGCCCGAGCGCTTCCGGTAAGAGCAGTCTGACCCGACGGCTCCTCGATCGGACTGATGCGACCTTGGTAGAGATCGACGACTTCGTCTCGTGGACCGATTTCGGTGGATGGTGGCCGCGCTTCGATGACCAGGTCCTGCAACCCTTGCTCCGAGGTGAAGATGCCCGCTACCAGATTAGGGATTGGCAGAACGACCCGAACGGCTCGTCGCTCAGTGGTTGGAAGACCGCGCCATGGTCACCTCTTGTCTTCTTCGACGGTGTGACGAGCACCCGCCGAGCGGTCACCGATCTTCTCACCTACCGCATCTGGGTCGAGGCTCCCGCCGAGATACGGTTGGCGCGCGGCATCGAACGTGATGGCGAGCGGGCGCGGCACCTCTGGCTTGCATGGATGGAAGAGGAACGGGCCTTCTTCCTAGAAGATTGCACCCGAGAGCGGGCGGACCTGTTGGTCAACGGAGACCCCCCCAGCGATTTGGTCAGTCGAGGAAACGCTGTTCTGACCCTTTGATGGCCACTGAATGTTCAACAGACTCATGCAACCTGGTTTGCCAGTGTCTACCAAGAGACATGGTGCACAGTATGCTTCTGGCTGGAGGGTGGGCGTCAGAAGGAGAGTCGGAATGGACGATGACGCCGTCTCCTTGAGAGATGCCCTTCAGCGGCACCTCGCCGAAAACGGGTTCCCGCCCGACGGAGGCCTAAGTGAAAGGTGGGCACTGGTCCGCGTGGGACCTCTCCCTCTTGGCATTCCGAATATCGCGGCACGTCGTCGAGCTACCCCAATCCACGATCTCAATCACGTCGTGAGTGGCTACGGCCACGACGGCTTAGGCGAAGCGGAGAATGCGGCGTGGGAACTCGGAGGTGGGTGCAAGAACTTTGTGGCGGCGTGGGTCCTCAACTGTTCAGCTCTCGGGCTCGGTGCAAGATCACCCAAGAGAGTCTTCGCAGCCTATGTGCGCGGTCGCCGGTCGAGGAACCTTTACGGGTTTGACACTGAGACGATGATGGATCTGCCACTCTCGAAAGTGAGATCCCTGTTGGGACTCGATACGTCTCATCACGACCGAACCTTCGTCGATCTTCTTCGCTTCGCCGCCACCATCCCGATCGCTGCTCTTGTAGGGGCGATTCCATTCATCGTGTCGGTCGTTACAAGCCCGATTTGGATAGCGAAGGGCGTCCATCGTCAGCGTCGCATCGACCGGCCCGCTTGTATGAGAACCGAAGGGCGACCCCGGGAACGCTCCCTACGATCTTTGCTCCCAGGTGATGCCATCAATTCGGGCAATCCTTTCTCCCTCCGCCATGCACTCGAGATGTGCAGTCACCGACCTCCCCGAGGTTCCGCCTGTCTTGGCGCGTCTGGAGATCCAGACGTTCGGGTCGAAGTCATCGGCAACGCCCTTTCCGCAAACGATGCAGGCAGACGGATCGAGGACTGACCTCCAGAAGAAGTCCGGGAGGTGAACCCATAATTCCCAGGGGCCATCCGCGGTCTTGTACCTCCAGCCCGTCGTGGTGATCTTGCGGTGGACATTCGACTCCGCCTGAAGGAGCGGAAGGAAGGCCTGGGTGTCTTTGTCCAAGAGGTCGCCAACGACCGACTCCGCCATGAGGACTTGTACGTGGGAGTCCGTCGACAGCCGAAGTTCCAAACGTCGAAGATGGCTCGAACCCCCAAAGGGCCAAGAGCCCTCGTTTCCAGCCTCTGCAACAGTGGCTTCAGCATTGGGTGCCAACTGCACCTTCACGGTCCGGTTGTCATCGCCGATGACGAGACTGTCCCACCTCCGTTCGACTGAGTCATCCAATGTCGAGCCCTCTGGCTCCCCGGGAGGTTCGTGTGGCGTCTCCCGGATTATCTTCACAATTCCCGCTATTGCGTCGCCGAGCAGCTTGACGCCCTTGACTGTCTCGGTCACGTAACCAGCTGGACTGGCACTGGCCAGAATGTGGTCGAGCCTAAGATCAAGGAGCGGCGCTGGGGGAACCAGTTGTCCCCGGACTTGTAGTTCGTGTGCCAAGAGATCGCGTAGTTCGGCCCGGGACTTGGCATGCGCTTGGGCCAGCACTGCCTTCCGTGCTCCAATATCGGCACGGCTTTGCTCCAGAGACTGCCCCAGCAGTCGGTAGAACGTCGGTTGACCTCCTTGACCATCTGTGATGCGACGATCCTACCGACGCGCGGTCCCTGTCAGGTATACGAAACTGATGCAGAGAACACGGCTTAACTCCCGTCAGGGCCTTCGTCGTCGCCCATCTGTTGAGACCACCGACGGACGCAGTGTTCACAGATGGACGCATTGGCCCCGGTGAACAGCTGACCCGAATCAGGTGGTGTCCGACCGCAGAACGAACAGCCGGGATTTCCCGTCCGGTGCCGGGAAAAGCCCTCTTCCCATTTAGGAGCTTCGGTGCCCTCGGTCCCCTGCGACCCGCCCAGCAGTTCGATCACCGTGTGCCGTACACGCGTTGTGTCTGCGCCCAGGCTCGAAAGCACCTGTACCGCCACGCCCTCACCCTCACGTGCGATGCCGAGCAGAATGTGCTCGGTCCCGATGTAGTCGTGCCCGAGTTCGAGGGCCTCGCGCAGTGACAGCTCCAACACCTTCTTGGCTCGCTCGGTGAACGGAGGAGAGCCGGGCGGATTCTCGAATACACCGGTGATCCCCTCCACTGCCTCGCGCACCACGTCCAGAGAAATGCCCAGCCGTTCAAGAGCCTTGGCCGCAACTCCATCTCCCTCGTGGATGAGGCCGAGGAGCAGGTGCTCGGTGCCAATAAAGGGGTGGTTCAGGAGGCGCGCTTCCTCCTGGGCAAGCACGAGGACCCGGCGGGCACGGTCTGTGAAGCGCTCGAACATTGGCTATAGCGTGGCACTTTGAGGGCATCGTCGCCACGACACATCACCGAGGGACATTACCTGCCACGTGATGGCAAGGGCGCAACCAAGGGACCCGAGGCAAGCACTGCGCTGATGACCTTGCCGAGGCGGCGGTGAAGTCTCCGCCGATCTTTCCCCTTCCCCCGAACGAAGTGAACTCGTACTGGGTTGGGCTCCATCAGAGGTGCCGATTCGACGAGGCCATCGAGGTCGAATGCCAAGACGAGGGCCGCGTCACCGCGTCGAGGCTCGGGTCCAGGGATCGGCGTCTTGGGAGCGCCGGCCGGAATCACAATCCGAGAGCTGAGCACCTCGCGTCAAGACGCCCGACAGTGGCGTCGCTGCCAGTACTCCGCCGGAGGGCCTCTCCGAGGTGCTGGAAAGTCGGATCGTCGGAGCGGATCAGTTCGTGAACGAATCTGGTCCTGAAGAAGACGATGGTGCTCTGAGGAGTTGCACCCTCCAAGAGTCGCTTGGATTCTGAGACCGCATAGGCCGGAAGCGGCCGCTCTTTGGGCAGGGCGTCGAGTTCTGTCCCCACCGTCTTGCAGATCGAGCGTTCGGCGGTTGAAGGCCCGGACGGACTCGAGCACCCGGCCAGGAGCGCCCAGAGCGCAACCCCGGCGATCAACCTCCGCTGCACAGGGCCACATCCTAGGCCCGACCGATGACGTCGGGTGCTGGGCAACGCAACCGGACCAGACGGCGGCGGAACAGGGATCGACCAGAGCGAGCCGGCGCACTCTTGCCGTCGGGGAGTCGGACCAACATGACATACCCAGTGGAGCGCTCCACCAGGGTGCCTATCGAGCGCTGACCTCTTCCCGAGATGAGATGGCCCTCCCAGTATCCGGGCACGGCTCCACGCGCCCTCTGCAGGAGCAGGGTCTGTTTACGCCGCTAGAGAGGCTCTTCCATCGACAGGCCGTTTGATCAGATCCTCATCGGCAGGCTGGGCCTGTGCAGTCCGTTCGTGCCGTATCTCCTGTCGCATGGCCCACAGAAGCGGAACAAGGGCGATCAAAACGCCGACGAGCATGAATGGGATCGAGAGGTAGAGCAAAACCATTGTCGCACCGGTCCTTTGTTTCTTGGGACTGATCGTCGATGCCGTCCCAATGAGATCAGGATGCAACGAGGAATTTGGGTTCGCGTATTACCCAGCTGAGTGGCCCCTGAGAACCTGGGCGGCTCCGGAGCCCCAGGCCGTGCGTCGGCAATGAGACCGATCTGGCCGGTCGAAGCCAATCCACCTTCTTCAGGGCCAGCTGGCCCTCGCCAGCCCACTCGGTAATGTCACCGTCACCTGCTTGTTGTGTCCTGCTCGGGCCTGAAGGATCATGCCCCTTGGTCTTCCCGCCCGGTAACGCTCCACGGACCTCGACGGGGAGACGGGCGCTTGTCTTCAGAGCCTCAATGTCGCGTCATCCGCACAATGGCGTAGAGGACCGTTGCCCACAGGACCACGGCTATTACGACGATCTCGGCGCTGTGCGAAACATTGATTGTCATCATCGTCCGACCACTCTGTGAGGGATGCTCAGATCGGGAGCCTTGCGGAACCCCTTTTGACATCGGCCGACATCCCGAGAAACTTGACTGCCCCGGGGTCGCAGCTGGCCGACACATCAGGTAACGCTTCACCGATCCGAAGAGGAGACGGGCGGGGTAGGGTGAGAATCAGGACTCGGCGAGGTGAATCTCTCTTTCGCGTTCAGTCACCGGGTAGCGCTTGAGCCGGGCAACGATGTTGGTGAACAAACACACCATCGGTCGTACGGGTTTGAACAATGCCCCTTGGGGACCACTTGTCATCCTCCCTGTCTCGACGTCGTACTGAGCACCATGCCAAGGACACTTCAGGCAACCGTTCTCGGTCACCGTGCCTTGGCCGAGTGACGCCCCCAGGTGTCGGCAGCGGTTGGAGACGGCGAAGGGCTGACCCGATGCCTTCCCCACTGCGAGTCGACCGCGGCGCGTGGACACCCTTGTGACGCCACGTTCTCCCAGGTCCTTTGTGTCTACGAGCTTTGTGCTGTCAGCCATTGCGTCCCACGACCTCCGGGAGTCCCCGTTGGACATTCCGGTCCCGAACGTAGCCTCGCCAGGCTCGATCGGCTCTAGGCGTTCACCTTTGGTTGGCTGATGGTCACCGTGCCTTGAGCAGCGCCAACGAGGCGGTCGCCGTTCGTGGCGTCGATTCGCACGACGGCGGTCCGGGTAGTGAGCGAGATGACCTCTGACCGTGCTCGCAGGACACCGTCTCGAATGGGGGCCAGGAAGTTGAGCTTCAGCTCGGTCGTAGCTGCCCAGGCCCCTCGGGGAATGAGAGGGTAGAGCACGGACCCTAAGACGTGGTCGACGAGGGCGGCAAGGGTGCCGCCGTGGGCGGTGCCGAATGGGTTCAGTAGCTCGGGACGAACCTCGAGCTCGGCGCTCATCGTGCCGGGTCCGACATCGGTCACGCGGATGTCGAGGTAGGCGGGGATTCCGGTCATGGTGATCCCCGACACCATGGCCTCTGCAACCACTGGGTCGTAGGTGTGGAAGGTCGGTCGAGGACTCGTGGCATCGTTCTGGTTGGGCACAGGTTCTGTTCTACTTCACGACGGCGTCACCAGAAGTCCAGTCAGCGCGTACGTGGGGTGGCGGTCCAGATTGTGTCTCGCCCGGTCACCACCAGCCAGGTCTGCCGATCGTCGGGCGGGCGGAGTAGCTCGAACCCTCGAACCAGTCGGCGTTGTCACTGCCCGGCTCGGTCGGCAAGTCGGCGGGCCAGCTCCTCACCGCCACACGCGGGCACAGTGATGGCGTTGATGCGGAGGCGGTCGTGGCCCCATCATGGCTCGATTTGGACGCAGGGGGTGTGCTGAGAACTCTTCCGCCCGGTGACTTGCCTGGGGTCACCTCTTTGGGTCTGAGCCGACAATCCCGGCAGAAGGTCGGGGAGGAGAATTCCGGCACCCTCCACCTTCGGTTCTCATGGAACCCAGACCGGTGTTCCGGTACCGTTGGACATCTAGAGAGAGTGACCGTCCCGTGCAGCGGGGGTATGGCGATGTGAACTGCGTCCGTCCGACTCAACCTGGCCACGGCGGGAGGGTAACGATCACGATCGTCGCCACTCTCGTCATCTCTGGCCTCGGGGTAGCGCTGCCCACTCCGGCCGGTGCCTCCGTTCAGGCGATTACGAGCAGCGACCGCGCCACCGCCGTTGTCGGATCGGGATTCTCATTCCCTGTCACGACGACTGGCATGCCGGTACCGGCGATCAAGGAGAGAAGAAGGCTGCCCAAGGGGCTGACGCTCGCCGACAACCACAACGGCACGGCCAACCTGGGGGGGACACCGGGCACGACGACCCGGGGTGCCTATCCTCGTCCTTCCGGGGGAGTTTACGGCCTCACCATCGTTGCCACATTTGGTACAGGCCCTACGAAGCGGATTCTGACCCAGACCTTCACCCTCACCGTCGACCAGGCTCCCACGATCACGAGTAGGGCGACCAAGGGTGCCAGGGTGGGCACCTCCTTTAGCTTTATTGCGAAGGCAATCGGGTATCCGAAGGCGACGATCAGTGAGTCAGGACCACTTCCCAGCGGGGTGACCCTGACGAGCAGCGGAAATGGCAGAGCCGCCCTGGCCGGGACGCCGAGGCACGGATCGGCGCGAACCTACCCCATCACGATCACGGCATCGAACGGCGTGGGGAGTCCTGCCAGCCAGCACTTCACGTTGGTCGTGAGGAACTGACGCGTCTGTACCCAAAGGGAGAATAGGCACGCGATGCGAAGGATCGGTCGAGGTATTGCCATGGCAGCCGTCTTGGCCGCAATGGTTGTCTGCACTGCCCCCTCGGTGGCCGAAGCCGGGTGCGCCGGATGCCGTCCATTGATCCACTCGGTGACAATCTCGGGTGCAGATGGCAGCTACAGGGTCGTCGTCAAGGGTCATGGTTTCGGTGGCCCGACCGTCACCATGCCATTCTCCGGAGACGTGTCGAACTTCCGCATCGGGGACAACGCCCAGTTCCCCCATGGAGAGTGGGGTTATACGGGCGACGGGAACTCCCTGCACTACATGACTTGGACTCCCTCGAAGATCGAGGTTACTGGTCTGGATGCAAGACCAGGTGATGCCTTGGTCATCGCCCTGTGGAACTCTGTCACCAAACGAGGCGTCACCTGGGGAGGGAACGTGCCTCCTGTCAGCTCGGAGACTCCTACCATCAGTTCTGTGGGGTTCTCCAGTTTGGGCACTCCCGTTGCCTTACGCATGGTGGTGAAAGGACACGGCTTTGGTGGTTCGCCGACCAGGCTTCCCTTTGCCGGTGATCTCAACTCGTTCTATTTCTGGGACGGCCGCGCGCATTGCGGCTCCAGTTCTGCGTTCACGGCGGGCGGGAAGTACTTCGGTGATGCCCCGGCTGATGCCGTCACCCTTCGGTATCAGTCGTGGACCGACACCAAGATCGTGATCGACGGCTTCAAAGGCTCCTACGGCACCGGGTGCGCCAAGGTGAGGAGCGGTGATCCTGTCGCCGTGAGCGTGTGGAATACGAGGGACCGCTCCGACAGCGGACCGCAGGCTGCAAAGCGAGGCCTCATCCTCTACGGGATACCGGGGAACTGAGGACACGGAGCCCCCGCCTACTCGAGGCAGGAGTGTCGACGAGTAGGTTCCTCCACTTCGGCGGACACGGCGGGCCGCACTGACCGAGGCCCTTGTTGACGCTGGTATTCCCCACGAGTGGGACGGTACTTACTTGATGATCGACTTGTGTCCCGTCGTCGCGGCGATGGCCTGTTCTGATACCCCTGCTGGGTTCGACCCGTAGGGCTCGGGGCCAGCCTGGCTGACCGAGCACTGCGAGGTTTGTGGTGAAGCTGATGGTCCCATCCCAGATTCTCGCCGTCCGACGGCAGGGACAGCTACCGGCGCCGACGCGCCCAGGTTCGCTTCTCGGGGCCGAGGGCGCGCAGGACAGCACATGCAGGATCAGACAAAGTGACCCCACGACGATCGATGCGTTTGCCCATCGAGTTCCTGCACCAACTACTGACAACTCACATTCGAGGCGCCCAAAGTCACGCTGCGTGCCCCATTGGTCGTCACGGGTACCGTCATGTCCAAGTAGCTACCCGATCCTCCGAGGATAGGATGGCTGGCCTTGAAGGTCGCCGTGCCGGTGACGAGCCGGTCGGGTGAGTTCACTTCGATCCGGCATGTCGGCGTCGCCGAGGAGCTTCCGAGGTTCCTCACCTCGAAACCCACATCAACCTGGCTCGATCCGACCGTGAAGATCCTTTCGATCGTGGCGCTATAGCTATTTGGAATACCACCGTATTCAGCGGTGAAGAGGATGATCCCAGCGATGACGGCGCCGATGAGGAGACACGCTAAGAAGATGTGGCGTCCGGCGATCGACGGTCTCTCGTCGAGAGGCATCGGGGATCGTGCCAGCGGGTCCCCCCACCGGTGCCCGGGCAGCGTAACTCTCATCGCGCCATACCTCACCTTCCTCCTGGTGGCCTGCTCCTATGTTGACAACCCAGGAGGGCCCGCCCCAGGGCCATAGGTCCGAATTGGGATCGGACCTTCACCCATCGGGGTCGATGAAGTTGATTGTCCGGCGCCTGTGACATGGGGGAAGACAGTCCCAGGCCGAGACAGAGCTACCGAAGGCGGGGAATCTGCCCCGGGACGCCGACTCCTCGCCGAACGGATCTGGTCGTGCGAGCACATGCCCATGCACGAGAAGCCGCCAAATGCCTGGCAGTGCCTGGGATTGCGTCCCTCGGGAGGCCCTGACAGAACGGCCCGACCGCTCGGGATCGCTCCGGGTCGCGATTGCTGCTCGCGTGCGACGCGAGTTCGCCCGCCCCACCTTTACGGTAAGACGGGCGAGCCACATTCAGTTGTTACCAGCGACTCCCTGTGATCACCGAATCGACAGACGAACACTCAGCGAAGCCTTGGGCGCTTCGACCTTGTGCGAACCGAGACATACCCCGGACAATCGCACCTGTCATCGCTGAGGACATCCCGATGCGACACCACCGGACGCCTGCCTGGAGCTACTCAGAGGGCGGCGCTGGAGATCAGACGAACCATAGGCAAGACCTCCTGTCAGCTTGGCCCCCAGTCTCCTGGGAACCCTCACCCGATTGGTACAACACCACAGTGACTCCCCGCGAGTCGTGTGCCAAGAGTCGAAAGTCCCCTGGGCGGGAATGAGCAGGGCCGCTCGGGAACGCTCCACCGATCTTCATGGGAAGACGGACGCGTGCTCGTGTGTAGGAGGTTGATGTTGACACCCCTTTCCCTTCGGTCCCATTGGGGCCTTCAGGTGTCTACGTGGGAATCAGGGGTCGGCGATCTCCGCGTTCACCGAAGTACGCCAACTTCAGGTGATCTTGAATCGATTGCCCGTTCACCGCGTTGCCCTGGAACGCGTGTGGATTACCGTCCTTGTCCCGCACGATCAGCTCGAAGGGTTCAGGCGAACTCTTGGCGTAATCCGACATGGCGATCAAGCTCACCAGACGCCCAAACCCATCCTTCGGTGTCTCGACCAAGAGGACGTTGACCCCAGGGGGGTTACCCAGTTCAACGTCAGGTTCTTCGACGGCGTCAGAGAGCACCGGATCAACCTCGACGAGGTCGGTCTCCTCTGCAAGCGTTCGAGCCACGTCGTCGGGCACCCTGATCATCGGTCCCATACCTGTTTCCTCCGTTTCAGCGAATGGAACAAGCCTGCCCTCAACCTGCATGCGGGGGCGGGGTCAGGTTGGGTGACGAGGGACCGCCACCTCGACCTCGTACGACCACAGCTCGCTGTGGACGGCCACGGGCGGATGACCCTTCTCTTCCCTCGCCACACCACGATGGCCGTGACCGAAGGCCGGTGAGGCCACCCACGCCTCGAAGGCCTCCTTGTCCTGCCAGCGGGTCACCACGAGCCATGTCCGACGGTCGTCGGTTGGGCGCAGCAGCTCGAATCCCTCGAAGCCCTCAGCGTTGTCGACGGCCCCGGCCCTCTCGGCGAACCGGCGGGCCAGTTCCTCACCGCCATTCTGGGGGACGGTGATGGCGTTGATGCGGATGACAGTCATGGCCCCATCATCGCCCACGGCACCGAGGCCAGCGTTGTGGGCCCGCTCTTCGGCACGGTCCTGGTCAACGATGGCCTCGTGGCGACTCGCCGATCTGCGTCGAGAAGGACCACCGGAGAGGCCGCTGTCATGCTTAGGCGGTTCATCGAGGCCGTCGAGTCGGGGAGCTGACGGGAACGCCCAGGACGTCGCAGTCGTCCGACGCCTGCAGGGGGCGGTCTGCACAATACAGACAGCGACCAAGGGCGGGGAGGCACAAGGCGGCGGTGCTGCGGTGGGTCGGTCGCCCTCGCAGACGGTGGACCGCCTAGAGCATCTGTGGGTTGATCGAAAACGCCTGTGCTGGACTCCGATCCTTCATCCGGAGCTGCCCGGGTATCTTCGATCCAGCCGATCAACTGACCGGGCCAATCCGATGACGACGTTGGAGATTCCCGTCAGTGCCCCCGCCACCGCCCCCCACCGCTCCTGATCTCCTCCTTGTCCGGGGGCACTTGTTACGGCTTGCCGCAGGGCTAGTTCGGTAGCAGCGATCAAGCGGTGTAACTCGGCGGACACGACCTCTTCCAGAGTTCTGAACTCATCGCTGGGCATAACTGGAGTCTGCCATGAGCACGCGCCTCATCGGGACCACAATTTCCGCCGCTACTGCGCGATGAGTAGGCCAAAACCCTACCCGTCGGTTCTTCGCCCAGCTGGCTCGGCAACCCGTGAGGCTTAAGCGCGCCCCAAGTCGGACCGGTGTCAGGTTCGATCCGCCCGAGGACGCACTATTGATAATACTTTGGGTGCAAGCCCGGCGAGAGTGCCGAAAGACCTCAAATCTGTTGACTATTGCGGTTCCCAGTGCCGCCGATACCTCGCAGAAAGTACTCACGTGTGCGTCTTCGTCACCGTCTCGGTCCGGCCCCGGAGCCTGAGACTCGGGCTCTGCGCGCTCGATCAACCGATCTCCTTCGTGGTCCCCGCAGGGCTACTCACGCGCTCTCGCCGCCCCCAGGAGCGCCACGAACAAGACGGCCGGTTCAGACGAGCGATTACGCCAGGCGTGGCGAGTGCCGTTCTGAACCACGCAATCACCCGCACGGAGTCGTACCTCTTCGCCGTCGTCGAGTTCGAGCCACACCTCACCGGAGACCACCAGGTCAAGATCGACGGTGTCGGTGGTGTGCATTCCCGGATGGTCGGGTTCCATCACCTCGGCCAAGCCCGGCAGCTTGGTGCCCAGTTCGGCGAGGGCAGCTTCCAGATCAAGGTCATCGGGCATAGACACGGAGTCGGGTCCGAGGGTGAAGAAGCTGAAGCGGTAACCGCCCGGAGGGGGGAAGTAGCCCTCTTGATCGGGGGGTTGTCCCGTCGTTGGAAGCGTGGGGGGTGTGTTGGAGCCCCACATTCGGTGGAACTCCGTCCCGGGAAGGAGCGAGACCGAGATCGGTTCGACCTGCCTGTCGTCAACGAGGACGGACTTTCCGTCTCCCGTCTGTCCGGTCACCACACAGCGAATGGCCATGCCGTCTCTCCCTTGTCGATCCGAGCATTATGACACCGGGCGTTCCAGGCCGATCTGGCCAGCGGCTGTTGGCCCTCCGACGTCCGACAAAGCGATTCCGATTCAGAGGCGTCCAAGGACTTCCCGGCCTACGTCGCAGATTGCGAAGAGCCGAAGGGTCGTCGTCGGTAGCACTACGTTGGGAACGTGCCATCTCCGAGTTGTCCGAAGTGCCAGTCCAACCAGTTGGACGAGGACTGGGGCAGACACGGTGAGGACTGCCCGCTCGGTGATCACCAGCACCTGATCTGCACAAACCCCGTTTGCCTTTGGGTCTTCACTGTGTCCACAGGCTCGGGCACCACCTCTTGAAGCTCGGGCTCGACCTGCACGACGTCTGCGACCGGGGTGGAGATATTGGTCGCGCCCTCCGCTCTGTGATCGACGCGGCGGTAGAGACGAATGCTCAACTGGTCGAGATCATGCCTGGGGAGGGCACCGGCCAGCGGGAGAAGCTCGTCCTGCGCTTCCTGGACCAGCAAGAAGTCCGCGCTCAGCGACGCTCCTGAAACGACTCTTGGAGCAAGTGGAGAGGCTCGACGTGGTGTCGGTGCTCTTGGGCGGCGTAGCTGTTTGGGACATCCTCCAAGATCGAGATTCAGCGGATTCTGGACGAGCAACCGGATGCCCTCATGGGCTGCCGAGACCCAAAGTTCGACCGGGGAAGAGACCCTCCCCTTGGCATCGAATTGGCACCGTGGGCGACTGAGATCGCCCGTGAACTCCAGTCCTCACCCATCCTCCTGCCAGCTTCTCGAACAACGAGCCCTTTCTCCCACTTCCTCGGATGTCGCCGGTGTTGAAGAGCCGAAACTCGGCTACTTTCACTCGCAACGTCGTAAGCGCCCCGTGCGCAAGTAAAACATGGCACCACCAGCCACTTTGGCCCTGCGCGCCCCACCGAGAACCGGGGGCGCACATCGGCGGCGGATGCCGATCCGATTCGCCGTGGGTCTTGCGACGCAGCGGGTCAACCCCAGCGCACCGACGTGGTCGTTTCGTCGACCTCTTCGCTGAAATCCACCCTCTGGGCGTCTTCGCGGTCAAGGATGGAGACCATGGCGTCCGCCCACAGATCCCCGGCCGACACCACCGTCCTCGAGGAGGCCGACGTCCTGAGGCGCTTCATTGAGGCCATCGAATCCGGTGAGTTGATGGACTCCGCACCGCAGGACGCCGTGGTCGTTCGTCGCCTTCAGGGCACGTTGACCGCTCTCGAATCTGTCGACGCCGGCCCTGGAGACGATTCGCGAAAGATGTGATCGACGTCGGGGACGCCGGATTAGATGGGTGTTCGTGACCCAGGCACGGACCATGTGATCACATCGGCCCCGATGTGGTTGGGGTTGGCGTCATAAGCGTGTGCCGGGTCCGTGCCGGCATTGGGAAAGACCCCTGTGGTGTGGTTCACGAGGAGGTCGTTCGTCGTCACCACCCGGGTCGATCCGCTCCGGACGACCGAGATCGAGGTGTCGGGCCAGCTGACAGAATCCTTGGACCGACACCTTGGCGTCGGAACTTCAGGCATGGGTCTTGGTGTTGATCCACGGCGGGGTCCTCGGGGGGGAGCGGGGGCGAACGTGGTGCCGGACGAGTCGAGGTACCCCATCTTGGGGTCGACGCCACCGCCACTGACGCATGGGACGTGACCAAGACGGTTCCCAGCAGCCGGGGTCTTGGTCAGTCGGAGCCGGGGAGTGCTGCTCTCCACGGGGTGAGGTCGAGCCCGGGATAGCGCCGGGCCACCCCGTCGAGGGTGTCGACTGTCCAGAAGGCGTGTCCGGGTGCGGGGAATCCCAGGGTCGTCAGCTGTCTGGGCGTGGCCTGTTCGACGAAGTTGTGCCACTCCATGGAGAATCCCTTGAAGGGCCAGGCCTGGTAGCCACCCCATTCCACCGCAGCGGGCTTGTAGGACGCGTGGACCATGAAACGCGCCTGGGTCTGGTCGGTGAAGTCCACTGACCGGTGATACACGTCGGGCCTGTAGACGACGATCGACCCGGCGGGCGCCGAGGCGTCTCCCGGGTCGTCGTAGAGGGGGCCGTAGTCCTCGAAGTTCAGCGTGTGCTCCTCCACCGGTATGTCCTGGGTTCGGGTCCGGGACACGAACCGGGTGGCTCCGTTGTGAGGGCCCACGTCGGTGAGGTAGATGAACGTCTCCATTTGGTGATAGCCGGGCTCGGCCCGGGGCACCGTCAGGGTGTGGTTCGGGAAATCGGTATGCAGGAGTTGGTTGTACTCCGACGGTTGGCCCGCGTACTTCGCGGTGGCGATGGCGAGGTAGAGCCGGACGTCGTCTGAGCCGAGCAGGTCCTGGGCGAGGTCGATCAGCACGTCGCTGAGCACCAAGCCGTTGAGCGATCGACTCCGGAACGGGAATTCCGGCCAAGGAGCGTCCCACGTCTTCCAACGTTCCAGTTCGCCGCCGCTCGCTGCGGTCGCCATCTCCTCGACCCGGGGGAAGAGTTTGGTGATCGCATTCTGCGCGGCCGCCAGTTCTGCGCCCGTCACGGCCTGCTCGAGGATGCACCATCCGTCCTCGTCCCAGGATCGGCGTTGCTCGGCGGTGACGGAGCTGACCACGGCGCAAGAGTACTGGCGCGACCCGCCGAGGCGCCTTGACGAACGCCTCAGACGCTCGTGGTGAGATGCTCGTGAACCGAACGCACCGCGCTCGATCCTTCGCCCACCGCGGCAGCCACGCGCTTGAGCGACCCGTGCCGCACGTCGCCGACCGCGAACACACCCATCATGGAGGTCTCGAAAGGCAGTGGGCCTCGACCAGGGAACGGCGCCAAGGCGGTGTCGCCTTCCAGAAGGTCGCGGTCGGTGAGAACGAAGCCGTGGGAGTCGAGTGCCACCGTGTTGTTGAGCCAGGAGGTCTCAGGCTCGGCTCCGATGAAGCAGAACAACCCGCCACAAGTGACGGTCCTGGTGGCGTTGGTGGGAGTGTGTTCGAGCGTCACCTCCTCGAGATGCCCGCTGCCGGCCAGAGCCCGCACTTCTGTCTCGGCCAGGACCTCGATGCGGGGATTCGCCTCGATGCGTTCGATCAGATACCGCGACATGGTCTCAGAGAGGTCGTCCCGGCGGATGGCGATGAGGACCTTGCACCGTTGCTGGGCCATGTAGATGGCGGCCTGCCCCGCCGAGTTCCCGCCACCCACGACGACAACGTCGCGGCCGCCGCAGACCCTCGCCTCGAGGTCGGTTGCCGCGTAGTAGACCCCGGCACCCTCGAAGCGCGGCAAATCGTCGACCGCCAGCCGGCGATAGCGCGCCCCGGAGGCCACGATCACCGCTCGACAGGGGATCTCGCTCCCGTCGGCCAGGGTGACGACGTGAAACCCATGTTCGGGTCGAAGTCCGGTGGCCATGCAAGGGGCGTTGAGGCGCGCCCCGAGGCGCTGGGCTTGGATCGCAGTGCGCGACACGAGGTCCTCTCCCGAGATCCCGTTCGGGAAGCCGGCGTAATTCTCGATCCGCGAGCTGGCGCCGGCCTGGCCACCGACGGCGACGGCGTCGAGGGTGATCGTGTTGAGGCCCTCAGACGCGCCGTACACGGCGGAAGCCAGGCCCGCGGGGCCGGTGCCGACTACCACGAGGTCGAACAGGGTGCCGGGCACCGGTCGGAACGTGAGACCCAGATGCTCGGCGAATTCCCCCGGCGAGGTGTGACGCAACACGGCCGTCGGGGTGATGACCGCTGGCGTGTCTGGTAGGCGCAGCCCCATGCCGGCCAGAAGCACCTCGGGGTCGGGCGCTTCCTCGAGGTCGATCCAGACGTGGGGGAGATGGGATCGGGTCGCGAAGGCCCGCAGGGCCATCGCATCGGAGGAGTAGCGCGACCCGACGATCCGGATGGCCCGGGCGCCGTCACCTTCGCGAAGGCGCTCCCGTCGGGCGGAGAAGGCGTTGAAGATCAGATCCGCGATGTCCGGCTTGGCACTCATGAGCCGACGAAAGTCGTCTCGCCGAATCCGCAGGACACGTCCGGTCTCGCTGACCCGGCCCGTCAGGTAGGGGCGCTGACCGGTGAGGAGGCTCAGTTCGCCCAAGAACCCAGCTACCGAGAATACGGCGATCACGGTTTCGACGTCGGTGTCCCGACGGACGATCTCCGCCGTGCCCTCGAGCACGACGTAGAAATCGTACGAGAGGTCTCCGGCCTGGTAGAGCACCTCGCCCTTCGTCACCGCCTGTTCCTCGCCGAACTCCGCCAACGCGGCGAGTTGCGATTCGTCCAACGTGGGTGCCACGACCTCGTCGCCGGACCGAATGATCGGAGACACATTCGACCTTGCCGAGTCGATCTGGTCAACCACGCTGATCAACCGCCGGAGTGCTCCGTGTCGTAGCGGTGGCGTCGAGGACCCTCCGGACGGCGTCGACGGCGCTGTCCCCGGCGGCCCGGACCGGCTCGCCGTTTCGCAACGACTGACTCAGGATGAACGCGCCTTCCAGGAGTGAGATCAAGTTGAGTGCCAACGTATGGGCATCGTCGGGGACGATGCCCTCGGCTTCGAAGCGCACCGACGCCGACGCGATCCATGCCTCGAAGACGTCGGCCGTTGCCAACCGGAGTTGCTCGTTCGTGCTGGCGACTTCGAGCGCCACGGTGGCGATGGGACAGGCCACGGCAAAGTCGGTGAGCTCCAATGTCTGTGCGGCACCCTCGAAGACGGCGCGGACGGCGCTGATCACGTCGGGCGCCCGGTCCCACACGGCTTCGACCAGTGCCTGGTACTGGGCGCCCGAGACATGGATGGCGGCCGACGCCAGCTCGTCTTTGCCCCCCGGGAAGTGGTGGTAGAGCGACGAGTACGGGGCATGCGCCTCAGCCAGGATCTGCTTGATCCCGGTCCCGGTCAGGCCCTGGCGTTGGAGGAGGGCTGCGCTCACCTGGACGAGGCGCTCTCGGGTGTCGCGCAAGGGGCTCCTCCTCAGCGGTGCCGGCAGATTTGGCGGGTGCCCGACAGTGTAGCTACCCTGAGATTGGATCGATCTATTCAAGGAGCGACATGTACAAGTGGGCTGTGCGTTGGATGATCCGCCGCAATTTGGAGGCCCTCCGCCGGGGAGATCCGACGCCACTGCTCGCCAGCTACGCGGATGACGCCGTCCTCGTGTTCCCGGGGGACAGCTCCTGGGGAGGTGAGCATCGGGGCAAACCGGCCATCGAGGTGTTCCTGCGCAGGTATCTCGAGGCAGGAATCGTGGGTGACGCATACGACATCGTCGTCAGCGGCCCGCCCTGGCGGACCACGGTGTGCGTGCTCTTCGTGGTCCATGCCTGCGACGTCGCCGGCGACATCGTCTACGAGAACCGCGCTGTCCTGTTCGCCCGCGCCGTGTGGGGAAAGATCGTGTACCACGAGGACTTCGAAGACACCCACAAGTCGGTCGCCTTCGACAGGTATCTGGCCCAACGCCATCCCAGCGTGCACTGACCGAGCCGGCCCAAGCTCAGGCGGGAGCAGGGGCGGCTGCCGCCTTCGGGTAGAGCAGCAGGTGAAGGCCCGCCGCCAGGATTCCCCCTACCAGTGGCGCCACGAGGAAGAGCCATACCTGGTGCAACGCCGTTCCCCCGACGATGAGCGCCGGGCCCAGGCTGCGGGCGGGGTTCACCGATGTGCCGGTGATGGGGATGCCGATGAGGTGCACCACCGTCAAGGTCAGCCCGATGACCATACCGGCCGTGGCTGCATTCCCGATCTTGTGGGTGACTCCCAAGATGACGAAGACGAAGAACGCGGTGAGGACGACTTCGGCGAGAAACGCTCCGCCGCCGTTGATGTGGATGTGACTGGCTGCCCCCCACCCGTCCGTCCCGAGTCCGGTCTGTCTTCCGGTCGTAGAGAGGCGACGAGCTGAACGTGCACCACAGGAGCAGCGCACCCAGGATCCCGCCGACGAACTGGGCGATCCAGTACCCGACCGCTTCGACGATGCCCATGCGGCCCGCGCAAAGCGCACCGATGGTGACCGCGGGGTTGACGTGACATCCCGAGATGGGCCCGAGCACGTAGGCGAGACCCAAGAGGGTCAGGCCGAAGGCCAGGGCTGTGGCGACGACGCCGGCATAGAAGCTCGTCCCGGTGGCGCCGAAGCCGAATGACAGCGTGGCCACGCCCACGGCGAAATAGACCAGGATCAAGGTGCCCAGGAGCTCAGCGGACAGCTTGCGAATCATCGACGTCCCCCTTTTGTCCAGGGGCCCAGAGGCTAATTCGTCGACGCCGAGCCGGTGGGTCCTCCGATCCGGTGTCGCGGCTAGACGGCGTCCTCGTCGACGAGTTGGTATCCGACCCCGGGGTTGGTGCGCAGGATCTCGCCCTTGTTCGTCGCCGAGCTTGCGCCGCAGTCGGTAGACGTACACCCGCAGGTACTGGGTCTCGGTGCCGTAGTGGGGTCCCCACACGTGCTCGAGGATCATGCGATGCGTGCAGATCTTGCCGGCGTGCCGAGCCAGGAACACGAGGAGGGCGAACTCCCGTGTCGTGAGCTCGACGGGGCTGGCCGTTGATCCGAGCCTCGTGATGGACGAGGTCGAGCTCGAGCCCTCCGACGACGATGTCCTTGGTTTCTTCCTCGCCGGGTTCTGACGTGCGGTGCCGAAGCGCAACCCGGATGCGCGCTTCGAGCTCGCCCATCCCGAAGGGCTTGGTCATGTAGTCGTCGGCCCCGCCGTCGAGCGAGGCGATCTTGCGGTCCTCGGTGCCGTCGGCCGAGAGCACGATGATGGGCACGTCGCTCCACTGTCGGATCCTCCGGCAAACCTCCATGCCGTCGATGTCGGGCAGGCCGAGGTCGAGGACGATGATGTCGGGCGCCCCGATGGCGGCTTGGGAGATGCCCTGCTCTCCCGTGGAGGCCACGAGCACGTCGTGTCCGAGCGCGCTCAGGCCGATGCGCAGGACCCGCAACAGCGCCTGGTCGTCGTCGACGGCGAGGACCGTCGCCACTCAGGGCACGTCCACGGTGACGCGCGCCGGCGGCATGGTGAAGCAGAACCGGGCGCCCCCGGTCGGCGCGTCCTCGACCCAGATCTCCTGGCCGTGCGCCTCGACGAACGCCTTGGCGATCGACAGGCCCACGCCGGTGCCCCCCGACGTCCCGCTGCGGTTGAACATGCGGAAGACGTTGGTCCGCTCGGCTCGAGCCACGCCCGGGCCCTTGTCTTCGACGGCCATCTGCACCAGCCCGTCGTCGCGCGAGTCGCGCCGGCGACCGTGATCAGCCGTGTGCGGCGGGGCATGGCGGATGGCGTTGTCGAGGAGATTGGCGAGCACCTGGCCGATCAGGAGGTGGTCGACGTCCACCAGCGGGAGGTCGTCGTCGACCGCCGTCGTGATGTCGGCGACGTCGGTCCGCGTGACCCCAGTCCACGCAGGGCGTCGGTGACGAGGTCGGCGCACGGCGATCGGTTGGTTGCGCAGTTCGAGGGCGCCGGCTTGCACACGCGACAGGTCGAGCAGGTTGGTGACGAGCCGGTCGAGGCGATCGGTCTGGTTGTCGATGAGCTCCAGCAGCTCTTCACGGTCCGCCGGGTCACGTCGGCGTGGGCGCTGCGCAAGGTGGATGCCGATGCCTTGATGGTGGCCAGCGGAGTACGCAGGTCGTGGGAGACCGCACCCACGAGGGCCCGCTGCAGGCGATCGACCTCCTCGAGCAACTCGGTCCGCAGCGCCTGTTCCCGTAGTTGCGCCCGCTCGAGGGCGAGCGCCATGTGGTTGGCGAAGGTGTGCAGCAGGTCCTGGTCGTGCCGGCTGAGGTCCGCACCCCAGATGTGGAGCAGCCCGATGGGGCGGCCCGGTGGCGGTGAGTGCCACGGTCTGGGCCTGCTCGTGGCGCGCGTCGGAGCCGAGCTGCCCAGGCTGGCGGGGACCCCGGGCTCCGGCGTCGACCCGCCGCAGCTCCGCTTCCGACAGCGGCTCGCCCGCCGAAGCCACCACGTCCAGCGTGGCGTCCACCGGCAGCAGCAGGGCCACGCTTCGCAACGCGAACGCCTCGTGGACCGTGGACACGATGAGCTCGAGGATCTCGGACAGGGGTCGGTCCTCGATGAGCAGGTCGGTGAGCTCGAAGAGCCGACGGATGGCCTCCTCGTGCTGGTGGGCCTCGGTGCGCGCCGTCTCCAGGCGGGCGACCACGCTGGCCACGAGCAGCATCACCGCCACGTACACGACGAGGACCACCCAATTCTCGCTCGGCCCCGACAGTCAGCGTGAAGTAGGGCGGGATGAACACGAGGTCGTAGACGAGGAATCCCGCCGAGCACGCCGAAGACGCCGGCCGCGAAGCCCCCCGACGACCACGCCGATCACGACGGGGACGACCAGGACGAGGCCGGTGGTGGCGATGCTCAGGTGGCTCCGGAGGGGGACCATCACCGCCACCAGAGGGGCCATGACGACGAGGGCGGCGACCGATCCCACCACTGCGCGTCGCCATGGTCCCATGTGCTCTACCTTCTGTCCCTCGTTCTTCCACGATACCGGCGCGGCGGTTCATCTCGTCCCACCTGGGCACCGGGCACAATGGGCGCATGGCCGACGTCGGGTCCGACCGATCACCGCGAACCGTTGGAGTCCGACGCCGTCGGCCCCACCGGTCGGTTCCGTATCTACATGGGGGCCGTCGCCGGCGTCGGGAAGACCTTCGCCATGCTCGACGAAGGCTGGCGCCGTCACCGCCGGGGCGCGGACGTCGTCGTCGGGTTCGTCGAGACCCACGGGCGCCCCCGGACCGCCGAGCTGATCCGGGACCTCGAGGTCGTACCCCGCAAGATCGTCGCCTACCGGGGATCGCAATTCGAGGAGATGGACGTCGACGCCGTGCTGGCCCGCACGCCCGAGCTGGCGCTCGTCGACGAGCTCGCCCATACCAACGTCCCGGGATCGGGGCGCCACGAAAAGCGGTGGCAGGACGTCATGGAGCTCGTCGACGCCGGGATCGCGGTGATCACCACGGTCAATGTCCAGCACCTCGAGAGCATCGCCGATGCCGTCGAGCGCATGACCGGGACCCGGGTCCGGGAGCGGGTACCGGACTGGGTCGTGCGCCGAGCCGACCAACTGGAGCTGATCGACTCCTCGCCCGAGGCGCTGCGACGGCGCATGGTCCACGGCAACATCTACCCGCCGGAGAAGGTGCCCGACGCGCTGACCCACTTCTTCCGCAGCCGAGAACCTGGTGGCGCTGCGCGAGCTGGCTCTTCGATTCGTCGCCGACGAGACCGAGGAGGAGCTCCTCGCCTACCTCCGCGACCGGCATTCCGACGCGCTGTGGGAGACGCGTGAGCGGATCCTGGTGGCGGTCACCGGCGCGCACGGCACCGACGCCGTGATCCGTCAGGGCGGCGCGCATCGCGGCCCGGACCAAGGCGGATCTGCATGCCGTGCACGTCGTCGCCCCCGACCAGGCGCGTCGCGGTGCGGTGCGACGAGCTCGATGTCCTGCACAAGCTGGCCGACGACCTCGGTGCGCGAGTGGCACGTGCTCAATCAGGAGGAGCCGGCCCGGGCACTGGTCGACTTCGCCCGCGAGCACCAGGTCACCCAGATCGTCTTGGGGTCGAGCCGCCGCAGTCGCTGGGAGGAGCTCACCAAGGGCTCGGTCGTCCAGCGGGTGCTGCGCTTTGCCGGCCGACTGCGACGTCGACGTGCATGTCATCGCCCGCCGTGACGTCGAACCGATCGAAGGGCCCGAACAGTCCGAGTGAGCGCGGCTCAGTGCGGGAGCGGGACCCGCCAGCAGCAGCCGCGTGCCGCGCTTGTCCACCGTCCCCACCGTCATCGACCCACCGCGAGCCTCGGCCCGGGCCCGCAGGTTGGCCAGGCCGCTCGATCGGGTGCTGTCGCTCATGCCCGACGCCGTTGTCGGTCACGGTGATGGTCAGGTCGTCGTGGACATCGACCCGGACCTCGACCCGCGACGCCTTGGCATGCCGGGCCGCGTTGGAAAGGCCTTCACGGACCACCGCCAGTACGTCGGGGACGAGCTCCTCGGGGACCTTCGTGTCCACAGGGCCGTCGAACTGGAGCCGGGGTTGGAACCCGAGACCCTGCGCCGCCATCGAGGTCACGTCCAGGAGGCGCGCCCGTGTGCTCGTCCCGACCCTGTCGCTGGTGCGCAGCGCCAGCGAGAAGATCGTCGACCGCACGTCGCGGATGGTGGCGTCGAGCTCCTCGATGGACTCTCCGATGCGTTCGAGCGCCGGCGCGATCCGCGATCGAGCGCGAGGCGGCCTGCAACGCCATGCCCACGGCGAAGAGCCGCTGGACGACGTGGTCGTGCAGGTCCCTGGCGATGCGCTCGCGGTCGCCCATGACGGCGAGCTGTTCGCGGTCGTTCTGGGCACGGTCGAGCTCGATGGCCAGGCCCGCCTGTTGTCCGAAGCTCTCGACGACCCGGATCTCCTCGGGGCTGAAACCGGCGCTCGACCAGCCAGTCGCACCACGCCGAGCACGCCGTCGTTGCCGTGCGACGTCGTGATCGGGACGAGGAGCAGCGGGCCGAGCCCGGCGGGCACGGCGTCGGGTTGGTCGACGTCGAGCACCGACGACGGGATCGGTCGTCACCGATGGAGCGACCCGAGGTGAAGACCCGTCCCGCCGCGGAGCCCTCGACCGAGACGAGGTCGGCCCCGCAGCGGCGCGACCGGCGCTCCGTGCGTCGCGATCACCTCCAGAGCGAGTGTCGTCGTTCTCGGCCACCACGCTGACTGTGATCCCGTCGGCGTCGGAGAGCTCCGACGCCCGTCCGGGCGATCAACGCCAGCCATTGCTCGAGCCCGCCGCCGGCGAGCATCGACAGCCTGACTTCGGAGATCGACCCCAGCCAGCGCTCGCGTCGCTGCCCGTCGACGAAGAGCCGTCGAAGTTCGCGCTCGGCCTGCTTGCGGTCCGTGATGTCGCGCAGCACGGCCGAGATCCCGGTGGCGGCACCGGTCGGATCTCGGATGAGCGACAGAGCCTCGGCCACCTCGATCTCGTCCCCGTTCTTGTGGAGGCGCACCGTGTCGCGGCTGGGGATGTGCATGCCGCCCCGCACCCGTGCCATTTGCTCCTCGACATCGGCCCGAGACGCGTCGGGGACCAGCCGCGACACCGGTTTGCCGCAGATCTCGTCGGCGCTGTAGCCGAGCAGCCGTTCGGCACCGGGGTTCCAGGTGGTGAGGGTGCCGGCCAGGTCCATCGACACGATGGCGTCCTCGGAGGAGGACACGATGGCTGCCAGCCACGCGCCGGCCTCCCATTCCGAGCGCCGGCCGGTGAGGTCGCGCACCACGGCAAGGGTGAGGGTCGCTCCGGGACCCCCGAGCGGGGCGAGGCTGATGTCGGCGGGGAACTCGGTCCGGTCGAGGCGCTTGGCCCACAGCTCGGGGCCGGTGCCCATGGGTCGGCGGGACGGGATGGGCGCCGTAGGCGGCGCGGTGAACGGCGTGGTGCGTCGCGGAATCTGATCGGGCACGAGGACGTCGACGGCGATGCCGGTGAGCGCTCCCGGCGGGATAGCCGAACATCGATTCGGCGCCCGGGTTGGCCGCCACGATCAGGCCCGTCGCGTCGGCCACGATGGCGGCGTCGGGCATCAGGCCGAGGACGGCGTCGATCAGTCTGTGCCGAGCCGGGGTCGGTGTCGCGGTACCTGCGGTCGACATGGCGGCGGGTCGACATGCGGATCAGCCCTGTTCCCGTGATCGCACTGATCGAATGCTAATGGCGCGCGTGTGCCGCGGCGCGCCGTGGGCGTCTCCCCGGTCTCACGCGTCCTCGATCCCGTAGAAGACGCGCTCGACCACCCGGCGGGCCCGTCTGGTGACTCGGCGGTAGTCGTCGCGCAGCGTCGCCGGCGTGGTGCCCGAGGCTCCTCGCCAGGTGGGAGAGCTGGTCGGCCTGGGTGGGGAGCGCGTCCCCCGGCGACCCGCCCCCCGGCAGGGCCCCGACGAGGTGCCAGCGGTTCCGGGTCCGTTCGCAGAACCGGTAGGCGTCGCGGAGCGCCACCAGGTCGGCGGGTGCGAGCACGCCCCGATCGCCCAGGATCTCGAGGGCGCGTGTGGGTGCTCGCCCGGGGATGTGGTGGCGGAGCTGGAGCAGCTGCACGGTCCATTCGATATCGGACAGCGACCCGCGTCCCAGCTTCAGATGGAACTGCGGGTCCTCGCGCGACGGGATCCGCTCGCGCTCGATGCGCGCCTTCATCCTTCTGATGGCGGCCACGTCGCTCCTCGGTGAGAGGCCGTCCCCAGACGAAGTCGTCGAGGAGCGCCATGAACCGCGTCGCCGAGGGCCCGGTCGCCGGCGACGATCCGGGCTCGGGCCAGCGCCTGGCGTTCCCAGGTCTCGGCCCAGCGGTCGAAGTACGCCGCGTAGCCGTGCAGGTCGCGGGCCAGCCGTCCTTGCCCGCCTTCGGGTCGGAGCCCGAGGTCGATCGTCGCCACCCGTTGCGGCCGGGCTCGGTCCGTGCATGAGGTGGAGCAGGGACTCGGCCACCGCCTCGCCCTCGACGTCGTCGGCTCCGTCGTAGACCAGGAGCAGGTCGAGATCGCTGGCGTAGGACATCTCGGCGCCGCCGAGTCGGCCCATTCCCACGATCGTGAACGGCATGGCGGGGTCGACCACCTCGAGAGCCGCCTCGAGGAGTGCTTCGTTCATGCCGGTCGAGGGCCCGACCCGTGGCCACCACGTCGTCGACGTCGAGAAGGTCGCGCGCCGCGATGCGAACGTGTTGGTCCTGGCGCAATCGCACGAGCTGGGCTCGGCGCCACGACTCGTCGTCGTTGCGGTGCAGTCGCTCACCCGCCTCGGTCACCAGGGCGTCACGGGGGGTGGGGGCGAGGGCCACGTCGTCGCCGATGGCGGCGATCAGCTCGGGATTGCGCTCGATGGCCTCGACCAGGGTCCGGCTCGATCCGAGCAGCAGGCACAGGCGCCGGGCGGCTTCGGGGGATTCCCGGAAGGCGGAGACCAGGAGCGAGCGCTGGTGGGGGTGCACGACGAGGTTGCGCAGGCCGAGGAGCCCGAGGTCGGGGTCGGGCGAGAGCGAGAGCCAGTCGAGGACGAGCGGAAGGAGCTGGGCCATGAGCCGGGAGCTGCGCGTCAGGCCACCGGCGAGGTCCTCCACCGCAGCCCGGGTCCGCGTGGCGTCGGAGAACCCGAAGGCGGCGAGGCGTCGGGCCACCGCCTCGGCCGACATCACCGGTCCCGAGGCTGCTGCCGGTGCCTCGGTCAGGCTGCGTCGTGGCCGGGTGTCGACGGTGGCGAAGGCCTCGAGCAAGCGGGCGGAAGAAGAGCCGCTCGTGGATGGCCCGCACGTCGCGCTGACAGCTGGCGCAGCGCGTCGTCGAACCGGGCCGTGGCCGAGTCCGAGGCGTCGTCTCGGTAGCCCAGGACCAGGGCCAGACGACGCCGGGCCGACGGGTCGGTCGGGAACCGAGTGGGTCTGGTCCTCCTCGACGAGCTGCAGCCGGTGCTCCACGGTGCGCAGGAACCGGTAGGAGTCGGCCAGCACGCGCGGCGTCCTCGGTGGCCACGTACCCCGCCGCGGCCAGCTCCGCCAGAGCGCCCAGCGTCGAGCGGTCCCTGATCCCCGCGTCGTGGCGGCCGTGGACGAGCTGCAGGAGCTGCACCGCGAACTCGATGTCCCGGATCCCCCCCGGGCCGCGCTTGATCTCGCGTCCGACCAGGCCCCGGCCGGCCACCACCCCTTCGGTCCGGGCCTTCATCGACCGCACCGCGGCCAGCTCGTCGGCGCTGTAGTTCCTTCCCCACACCTGCTCGACGGCGGCGTCCTCGAATCGGTCGCCCGAGCTCCGTCGTCACCGGCGACGGCGCGCGCCTTGAGCAGCGCCTGGAACTCCCACGTCGCCGCCCATCGGCTCCCAATACGCGCCGTAGCTGTCGAGCGACCTCGTCAAGGGCCCCGCCCGCCCTTCGGGGCGGAGGTCGACGTCGACCCGGAAGCACAGCTGCGCGATCTGCAGGATCCGCCGTGCCGCATCTTCGTCGGGCCCGTTGGCGGTGACGAACAGGATGTCCACGTCACTCGCGTAGTTGAGCTCGCGTCCCCCGAGCTTTCCCATCCCGATGACGGCCAGGGCGCTCCCCGCCGCCGCCAGCGAGACGGCACCGTCGAGCACCTCTCGAGCGAGGTCCGCCAGCGCCGCCGCCGACCGTCTCGAGGGTGTCGAGCCCGAGCAGGTCGCGTGCCGCGATGCGGAGCAGCTCGAGGTCGCTTCGAGCGCGCCAGGGCCGTCGGCGTCCGAGTGCATCCACGGCGACGGGTCGGTCGAGCGCGTCGAGGACGTCGAGCGCGGCCGGGTCGACGACACAGAGCCGCCCCAGCGAGTTGCTCGCCGCGCTCACGCGCACCAGCGCCGTGCGCCAGGGGGCTGGGCTCCGGACCTCGCACCAGGCGGTCGACGACGTCGGGATGTTCGTCGACGAGCCGGTGCAAGGTGGCCGAGACCGTTCCGGCGACGCGGAGCGGTCGGCGAGGCTCTGGAGCGCCTCGGGCACCGGCGGCCGGTCGGGTCGAAGCCGTTGCCGGCCCGGTGTGCTCCGGGTGACGGCGTGGCCATCACCGCAGCATGCCAGGCGAGGCCCGGGAGGGGTGCCGGTAAGATTTCGTCCGTGTCCCACCTGCGTTTGGCGTTGTGCCAGCTCGACACCGTCGTGGGCGAGGTGGACGGCAACGCCCAGCGCATCATCGACGTGCCTGGCGCGCGTCGAGGCGCAAGGTGCCGACGTGGCCGCCTTCCCCGAGCTCGCCATCACCGGCTATCCGCCCGAGGACCTTCTGCTGAAGCCGGCGTTCGTGGCCCACAACCTGGCCGCGCTGGAGAAGGTGGCGCGGCCACCTCCGACGTGCGTGGCCCTGGTCGGGTTCGTCGACGTCGTGGGGACGAGGACCTCGACGACGCCGTGGCCCATGCCGCGGGTGCCGGTGCGGTGGCCCGAGAGGCCGCCATCCGAGGCGCGCCCCGCCGTCTTCGCAACGCCGTGGCGGTGTGTGTCGGCGGGCAGCGTGCTGGGCGTGTACCACAAGCGCCGGCTTCCCAACTACGGGGTGTTCGACGAGGAGCGCTGGTTCGCGCCCGGGTACGACCGATCTCGAGCTCTACGAGGTCGCCGGCATGCCCGTCGGTGTGTCGATCTGTGAGGACCTGTGGTTTCCCGACGGGCCGGTCGCCGTCGCAGGCGGCAGGTGGCGCCCGGCTCGTGGTGAACGTGAACGCGTCGCCGTATGCGATCGGGCGAGAGGCCGACCGGCTCGCCGTGGCGCGCCAACGCGTGGCGGAAGCCCGCGTGCGCGATCGCCTACGTCAACCAGGTCGGCGGTCAGGACGAGCTCGTCTTCGACGGTGGCTCGTTCGTCATGGACGCGCCGGGCACCGTCGCTGGCCTCGGCGCCGAGGTTCGTCGAGGCGTCGCTCCTGGTCGACATCCCTGTTCCCGCCGAGAGTCACTGACGCCGACGCTCCCGGTGGTGTCGGTGAGCACCGGTCCCCGCGACGCCGCCCGTCGACCCGCGGCGCCGACGGCGCCGGCGCCCGCTCGAGCGAGGAGGCCGAGGTGTACGAGGCGCTCGTTCTCGGAACGCGCGACTACCTGCAAGAAGAACGGCTTCACCGACGCGGTGATCGGCCTGTCGGGGGGTGTCGACTCGTCGCTCGTGGCCGCCATCGCCGTGGACGCCCTCGGCGCCGGGCACGTGCACGGCCTGTCCATGCCGTCTCGCTATTCGAGCGCCGGGCTCGGTCACCGATGCCGAGGCCCTGGCGCAGCGCCTGGGGATCGAGCTCACCAACGTGCCCATCGAGGCCGCGCACGCCGCCTTCACCTCGGTCCTCACGACCGCGCTCGGCGATGCCTCCGACCGGCCTCACCGACGAGAACCTCCAGTCACGGATCCGGGGGGTGCGTGCTCATGGCGGTGTCCAACGCCCGGGGATGGATCGTGCTCACGACCGGCAACAAGAGCGAGCTCGCCACGGGGTACTCGACGCTTGTACGGCGACTCGGCGGGCGGTTTCGCGGTGATCAAGGACGTCCCGAAGACCCTCGTCTACCGGCTGTGCCGGTATCGCAACGCCCGCGCGGGCGAGGAGCTCGTCCCCGAGTCGGTGTTGACGAAGGCGCCGTCGGCCGAGTTGCGCCCCGACCAGCGCGACGACCAGAGCCTGCCCCCCTACGAGGTCCTCGACCCGCTGCTCGAGGCGCTCGTGCTGCACGACCGGTCGATCGCCGATGTCGTCGGCAGCGGATACGCCCCCGAGCTCGTGGCCGGGTGGCATCGCTCGTCGACGGCGCCGAGTACAAGCGCCGCCAGTCCCCGCCCGGTGTCCGCATCACGGCCAAGGCGTTCGGCAAGGATCGGCGCATGCCGATCACGAACCGGTATCGCGACCCGGCGCCCGAGACGACGTCCGGCGGCCTCTCGGGCCAGGCGGTGACGGCGGACGTGGCTCGGAATGCCTGACCGGTTCGACGCGGCCGCACTCGCCATGGGCGGGGGACCGCTCGACGGTGTGGCGGTGTCGGGAGCCACGGCGTTGTCCCTCGACGCGCAGGCCCGGCTCGTCGGGTCGTACCAATGGGTCGAGCGTCGGCTCTTCGAGGTCCTCGGCTCGTGGGTCGCATCGGAGCCGGTGCCCGAAGCCCAGATGCTGTTCGACGTGTTCAGCCAGCAACACGCCTGGCACGCGGAACTGTTCGCCGACGGCTCCCGGCGCTCGATTCCGTCGACGCCGACGCTCTGATGGTGGCACCGAGTCGCCGAGGTGGACCGGATGCTGGCGGTCCTGGCCGGCGCGGTGCCCGACGGTGATCGGGACGACGCGACGGGAGCCTCTTGGCTCGGGGCGGCACGTCTGGACCTGCCCGGCACGCGGCACCCTGCCGCGTCTGGTGGGTATCGGCCGGGTGGTCCTGGCCCGGTTGGTCACGGGGTACACCCTCCACCTCCGACGGGTCTCGCCGGTCGGCCGACGCTCCCATGACCCGCTGTCTCCGGCTCGTGCTGCGCGACGAGACCGAGGAGTGGCAGGCCCTCGAAGCTCTGACCCAGGCCCTGTTGCGGCGTCCCCACGACGTCGCCGTCGTCACCGGCCACCAACAGCGCCTGGAAGAGATGATCGCGGGATCGGGGGCCGGACTCGTGCCGTGGCCCCTCGGGACTGACGCCGCGGACGTCATGCCCAAGTCCTCGTCGACCTGAATGGTGCAGCGGAGCCGGCGTCGGTGTCGCCGGCGCCCGTTCCAAGGGACCGACGACGGTCCCCACCAGGTCTTCGCCGTGGCCGATGGCGTCGGTTCCCAGGCTCAGGTCTTGACGCTGTCGTTACACTGATATCCACAGGTGAATTGCATGCGTTGCCCCAAGACTTCGACCACCGGCAGGGATCGCCGGAGGGTTCCGACGAAGGGTTGAGACGTTGGCAAAGGAGCGCGTCGAGCGCGACGAGGAAGATCTGGTCCGGCTCTACCTGACCGATATCGGGCAATACCCGTTGCTCACCAAGGACGACGAGGTTCGCCTGGCCCAGACGATCGAAGGCGGCCGAGCCGCCGAGCTGGACCTGGCGACGAAGATCAAGGACCTCACCCCGGCCAAACGCCGTGAGTTGAAACGCAAGATCCAGACCGGTGAACAGGCCCAGCAGACCTTCGTCCAGTCCAACCTCCGACTGGTCGTGTCGATCGCCAAGAAGTACCAGGCATCGGGACTTCCACTCCTCGATCTCATCCAGGAGGGGAATCTGGGCCTGATGCACGCGGTCGAGAAGTTCGACTGGCGCAAAGGCTTCAAGTTCTCCACCTACGCCACGTGGTGGATCCGCCAGGCCATCACCCGCGGCATCGCCAATACCGGAAGGACGATCCGGCTCCCGGTGCATGCCGGCGACACCCTGGCTCGCGTCCAGAAGGCTCAGGCCCGGCTCGAGCTGAAGTTCGGTCGACCGGCCACGCTGGCCGAGCTCGGCGTCGAAGTCGAGATGCCCGAGGACAAGCTCATCGAAGCGCTGCGCTTCCGGGCCGAGCCCTTGTCGCTTTCCGAGCCGCTGCGCGAGGACGGGGACGCCGAGCTGGGCGACGTGGTCGAGGACCGCTCCGCCGAGTCACCCTTCGACGTCGCCGCCACATCGCTGTTGCCCGAGGAGATCAACCGACTCCTGTCGCCGCTCGACGAACGCGAGCGAGAGATCCTGCGCCTGCGTTTCGGCCTCGACCGCGGTGAGCCGCGCACCTTGGAGGAAGTCGGGGAGCACTTCAACCTCACTCGGGAGCGCATTCGCCAGATCGAGGCCCGGGCGATGTCGAAGTTGCGTCATCCGTCGTCGGACACCGGCGCTCGGGATCTGCTGACGGTCTGAGCATCTCCGACGCCTCTGGCGGGCGACATCCCTGGTCAGGGCCTCGGGACGAGCGGCCACCCCCCGTGGGTAGGATCGCGGTCGTGAAGAAGCTGCTGATCCTCGCCATCCTCGTCGGTCTGGGCCTCATCGCCGCCAAGCGGCTGCGCGAAGCCTGATCAAACCTACGGCGCGGGCCACTCTGTGCCCGTATCGCCTGACGAGCACTGCGGCACCCGTGGCGGCGAGCGCCACGCCGGTCAACGCGGCCGCCGTCGGGAAGATTGGGCACCGGCACCCGGTCGCGGAGCCGAACCGGCCGGGTGAATTGCAGCGTCTCCCAGTCCTCGGTCCCGGGCCAGACGCGCCAGCACGCGGTCGGGGTTCACCACGACGGGATGGCCGACTGCTTCGAGCATGGGGACGTCGGTGTAGGAGTCCGAGTAGGCGTAGGACGCGGCCAGGTCGATGCCTTCGAACTGGGCCAGGTCCCGCATGGCCTGGGCTTTGAACGGCCCGTAGGCGTAGAACGCCATCTCGCCGGTGTAGCGCCCGTCGAGGTCCACCACGGCCCGGCTGGCGATGGCGCCGTCCACGCCGAGGTACTCGGCCAGGGGCTGGACGATCTCCTCGGGTGACGCCGAGACCAGGTAGGTCTTTCGCCCCGAGGCGTGGTGCTGCTCGAGGAGCTCGAGAGCCTCGGCGTAGATGATGGGCTCGACGACCTCGTCGAGGGTCTCTCGGACGATCCGCGACACCTCGCCCTGGTCCCAGCCGCGTCGTGAGCTTCAGCACCGACTCGCGGATCTTGGCCAGCTTCTGCTCGCTCGCGCCGAGATGCAGGTACACGAGCTGCGACGTCAGGGCCCGGACGACCGTGGCCCGGGAGATCAAGCCGCCTCGGTAGAAATGGTGGCCGAAGGCGGCCATCGACGCCCGGGCGATGATCGTCTTGTCGAGATCGAAGAAGGCCGCCTCCATGGCGGGAATTGTACGGGGGCGACACCGCGACCGGGACCGGGCGCTCTCGGGCGTCCGGGTGGGCGAGGCACCAGGGCGAGCGGGGTCAGTCACCCACCAGGAGTTGCTGGACCGCCCTCTCCGCCTCGCCGGTCACGAGCACCATGACCTCGTCCCCGGCGTCGAGCACGGTGTCGCCACGCGGGACCACGAGCCGGTCACCGCGCACCACCGCCACGACCGTCGCGTCGCGAGGGAACTGGAGATCGACCAGCGACGTCCCCGCTGCGGGCGAGCCCTCGGCCAGGGTCACCTCGACCAGATGGGCATTGCCCCGTTCGAATTGGAGGAGCCGGACGAGCGACCCGACCGAGACCGCTTCTTCCACCAGCGCGGTGAGCAGCTGGGGCGTCGACACCGAGATGTCGACGCCCCACGACTCGTTGAACAGCCACTGATTGCTGGGGTGGTTCACTCTGGCCACGACGCGGGGAACGGCGAATTCCTGTTTGGCCAGCAACGAGATCACCAGGTTGTCCTCGTCGTCCCCGGTGGCCGCCACCGCCACGTCGACCTGGGCCATGCCCGCCGCGTCGAGGGAGTCGACCTCGCACGCGTCGGCGGCCACCCACGTCACGTCGACCGTCGGGCGCAGGCGTCTCCACGAGGTCGGGGTCGCGCTCGATGAGCAGGACGTCGTGACCGTTGGCGGCGAGGTCCTTGGCGATGGCCGTTCCCACGCTGCCGGCTCCGGCGATGGCGACTTTCACCGCGCCGTCCCGAAGGCGCGACCCGTCAGGAGAGTCGGGCTCCGCCCTCGAAACGGCTGCTCGAGCTCGCCGACGGCGTCTTTGAGCACCGCCAGATGCAAGACGTCGCCCTCCTGGCCCACGAGGTCGGCGACCTCGAGTCGAGGCATGCCGGCACGGGTGACCGCGACGACCTTGACCTTCCCCGGCATGCCGAGGTCGCGCAGTGCCTTCCCGGCCCAGGACTCGGGAAGGACGCGCTCGACGAGGACGAGGTGGCCCGAAGGGTCGCTCCATTCCCCGACGACGGCTTCGGGCAGCAGCCGGTGCATGACCTGGTCGATCGTCCACGTCACGGTGGCGACGGTGGGGATCCCGAGCCGCTGGTAGATCTCGGCCCGACGGGGGTCGTAGATCCGGGCCACGACGCTGTGGATGCCGTAGTTCTCCCGGGCGATCCGGGCCGTCAGGATGTTCGAGTTGTCCCCGCTCGTCACCGCGGCCAGGGCACCGGCCTGCTTGGCGCCGGCCCGGTCGAGGTCGTCGCGGTCGAAGCCCGAGCCCACGACCCGTGTCCCGGGCCAGTCGGCGGGCAGGCGCCGAAAGGCGCGTGAGACCTTGTCGATGATCGACACCGTGTGGCCCTGCTCGACCAGTCGGATGGCGAGCCCCGACCCCACCCGCCCACAACCGACGATGACGACGTGCACCGACACCATGCAACACGGCATCGCAGCGCGGGACAACTCACGGGATGTGCTTACCTGAAGGCGTGAGCGAGGTACCGGTGCCCGAGAGCGGGCGGACCTGGCCCGCCGGGCGGGGCACCGGCGCCGTCCCCGAGGCTCCTCGGGCCCCGGGGTTGACCCCGGGTCGCCGGGTCGCCCCCGAGGCGCTCCCGTCCCCCGACGCCATCGACCTCCCCGAGAACGCCCGGTACCGGTTCAAGAACGCCGTCCTGGGCCCACCGCTGGCCTCCGAGCGCCAGTCGGTCGAGCGGCTGGGCAAGCCCACGGCGCTGGCGGTGCTGTCGTCGGACGTCATCTCGTCCTCGGCCTATGCCACCGAACAGATCCTGGTCCAGCTGGTCAAGTACATCGGCGTCGCCGCCTTCGCGCTGGTGGTGCCGGTCACCATCGCGGTCGTCGTCGTGCTCCTGTTCGTGACGGCCTCGTACCTCGAGGTGGTGAAGGTCTACACGAAGGCGGGCGGCGCCTACGTGGTGGCGCGCGAGAACTTCGGGCTGGGCGTGGCCCAGATCGCGGCGGTGTCGCTCCTCATCGACTACACGCTCACGGTGGCGGTGTCGGTGGCCGCCGGGGTGGACGCGCTCGACCTCGGCGTTTCCCACTTTGCAGACGGCGCCACGGTGTGGATCGCCGTCGGCCTCGTGGTCCTCATCGCCTACGGCAACCTGCGTGGCATCCGCGAGGCGGGTCGGGTCTTCGCGGTCCCGACATACTTCTTCATCGCCAACATGGCGCTGCTCATCATCGTCGGCTCGGTCAAGGCGGTCGCTCGGGGATCTCCACCCCCATTCGCTGCACCAGGCGGGGGCGGTCTACGGTCGGGACGCCGGGCAACGGCCTGCTCCTCGGGGCGTCGGTGTTCATCGTGATGAAGGCGTTCGCCTCGGGGGGCTCGGCGCTGACCGGCACCGAGGCCATCTCCAACGGCGTGAGCGTCTTCCGGCCCCCCGAGTCCCGAAACGCCCGCATCACGCTCGTGATCATGAGCCTGGTGCTGGGGTCGCTCGTGCTCGGCATCGCCGCGCTTGGCGGCCGTCGTGCACCCCGTGCCCTACGTCCCGGGCACCCCCACGGTCGCTGGCCCAGGTGGCCAAGTACGTCTACGGGCACGGCCCGTTCGCCCACGCTGCTGTTTCTGTCGCTCCAGGGCGGCACCATGCTCATCCTGGTCCTGGCGGCCAACACCAGCTTCACCGGGTTCCCCTTCCTGGCCAGCTTCGCGGCCGACGACTCCTACCTGCCCCGCCAGCTCACCCGGCGCGGCCACCGTCTCGTGTTCTCCACCGGGATCATCGTGCTCACCGTGGTCTCGATCGCCATCCTGCTCGTCACCCGACGCCAAGCTCGACAACCTGATCGCCCTCTACGCCATCGGGGTGTTCACCGGGTTCACCATGGCGGGGGCGGGCATGGTCAAGTACCACCTGACCCACCGCGAGCCCCACTGGCGGCGCGGCGCGGCCATCAACGGGACCGCCGCGGTGCTGTCGTTCGTGGTGCTCCTCATCTTCGCCGTCACCAAATTCACCGAAGGGGCCTGGGTCGTCGTCGTCCTCATGCCCCTCGGCGTCATGGTCCTCCTGCGCCTGCATCGGCAGTACGTCCAAGAGGACGAACAGCTCGAGGCGGGGGCGTCCCAGGCGTGTGAGGCCCCCGTGCTGCGTCACCACGTGGTGGTGGTGCTCGTCGACCGCATGGACCTGGCCACGGCCCGGGCCATCCAGTACGCCCGGACGCTGTCGCCCGACCACCTCCGCGCCGTGCACTTCGCCGTCGACCCCCTCGAGGCGACCGCCCTGGAGCATGACTGGAGCCGGCTCGGGCTGTCGCGCCTGCCACTCGACATCATCGACTGTCCCGACCGGCGCCTGGCGCGCGCCGCGCTCGAGCTCGCCGCGCAGATCACCCGCGACGGCGACACCGAGCTCACGGTGTTGCTGCCCCGCCGCGGCTTCGCAGCAGGATGGCGGCGCCTGCTCCATGACCGCAGTGCCGATCGCATCGCCGCCGCGGTCGGGCACCTCCCGCACGTGAACGCCACCATCGTCCCGTTCCAGCTTTCGGGCGGTTGGTGGCAGCAAGGGCCCGGCACTCGCGTCGACGACGCCGGCGAGCCGTGCGCCCGACGCCGGTCCTCGGCGCACCCCGGCGACGAGGTCTCGCCGCCGTGGCGGGCACCACGCCGATCGGCGACGGCGCAGTGGCGCCAGCGGGTGCGCGTGGCCGGGAAGATCAAATCCGTCCGGGTGCCCAGCGGAGGGGCGACGGCCAACCTCGAGTGCACCCTCGTCGACAGCTCCGGGGCGATCCTCCTCGTCTTCCAGGGCCGGCGCCGGATCCCGGGGATCCAGCAGGGGGCGCGCCTCGTGGCCCAGGGGATGGTCGGGGCCTGGGAGGGTCGGCTGGCCATCTTGAACCCCGATTACGAGCTCATCGCCGGTCCCGACACCAAGGAGGTCGACGTCGGGGTCTGAGCCGATCTGCGGGACGGCCCAGGCAGCTTCCTTGCTCGGCGTCGCGCCGAGTCGGTATCGTCGGCCCCCGTTCTTCGGGGGAGCGCCTCATCTCGAGGCCGCGCCCGACCCCGGGTCCGACGATTTGACTTGACCGAACCCGAGACCTCGCCCGCCGAGTCTCGTCCCAGGGCACAGAGGCCCACGTGAAGGGAGTAGCAGGTACATGACGCACATCCTCGCCGAGGGGGGGTATCAGAGCTTCGTCTTCTCGAGCACCGAGAAGCTGTGGTTGGTCATCGCCCTGGTCACCGCCGTCTTCGGCCTCGGCGTGGGGCTCGTCCTCATGCGGGGCGTCCTGGCTGCTGACACCGGGACCCCGAAGATGCGGGAGATCGCGGCTGCCATCCAAGAAGGTGCGGTCGCCTTCCTGCGCCGGCAATTCCGGGCCATCGGGATCATCGTCATCCCCCTGGCGGTACTGATCTTCTTCACCGCCACCAAGGTGTCGCGGCCCAACGGCTCCATCGCCTTGTCCTTCGGTCAGGCCGGCATCTTCCGGGTGCTGTGTTTCTTGGCCGGCGCGGCGCTGTCGGGCCTCACCGGCTTCATCGGGATGAGCCTGGCCGTGCGGGGCAACGTCCGGACCGCGGCGGCGGCACGCGACGGCAAGCTGCCGGGCGCGCTCAAGGTGGCGTTCCGCACCGGTGCCATCACGGGAATGCTGTGCGTCGGCCTGGGACTGCTCGGGGCCACGGTGATCGTCTTCCTCTTCCAGAACACCGCCACCGCCGTCCTGGTCGGGTTCGGGTTCGGCGCTTCGCTCATCGCCTTGTTCATGCGAGTCGGCGGCGGCATCTTCACCAAGGCGGCCGACGTGGGCGCGGACCTCGTGGGCAAGGTCGAGGCCGGCATCCCCGAGGACGATCCCCGCAACGCGGCGACCATCGCCGACAACGTCGGCGACAACGTCGGCGACTGCGCGGGCATGGCCGCCGACCTCTTCGAGTCCTACGTCATCACCATCATCGCCGCCATCATCTTGGGCTTCGCCGCCTTCACCTCCCTCGGGAAGTCCTTCCAGGGCAACGCGGCCCGAGCGGTGGTGTTCCCTCTGATCGTCCCCGCCATCGGCATCCTGGCCTCGGCCATCGGGGTCTACGTGGTGCGGGCCCGGGCAAAGGACAAGTCGGCCATGGCGCCGATCAACCGGGGCTTCTGGACCGCCGCCGCGCTGACCGTGCTCGGGGCCGGTCTCGTGGCCGGTTTCTATCTCCACTACATGAAGGCGTTCTACGCCGTGCTCACCGGTGTCGTGCTCGTCCTCGTCGCCAGTCAGATCACCGAGCACTTCACCTCGACCGAGCGCCCTCCGGTACGCGAGATCGCCGAGTCGGCGCGTACCGGCCCGGCCACCACGGTCCTGTCGGGCATCGCCTTCGGCCTCGAGTCCACGGTGTGGGCCATCCTCGCCATCGCCGTGGCCATCGGGGTGTCGGTGGGCCTGGCGCACGGCAACATCGAGCTCACCCTCTACCTCATCTCATTGACCGGGATCGGCATGCTGTCCACGGCCGGCATGGTGGTATCCGAGGACAGCTTCGGGCCCGTCTCGGACAACGCCGCGGGCGTGGCCGAGATGTCGGGGGAGTTCACGGGCGAGGCCGAGCGCGTCATGGTGAGCCTCGACGCCGTGGGCAACACCACCAAGGCCATCACCAAAGGTGTGGCCATCGGCTCGGCGGTCATCGCATCGGTCTCGCTGTTCGGATCGTTCGTCGAGACGATCGTGTCGCAGCTCGGTCTCCACGTGCCGGCGTCGAAGCTCTTCAGCATCCAGCAGACGCAGATCAACGTGGCCAACCCGACGATCTTCATCGGCCTGCTCATCGGCGGCTCGGTGGCGTTCCTCTTCTCGTCGCTCGCCATCCGCGCCGTGGGCCGCTCGGCGGGCACCGTGGTCCAAGAGGTCCGGCGGCAGTTCCGTGAGCATCCCGGGATCATGGACTACACCGAGAAGCCCGAGTACGGCCGGGTCATCTCGATCTGCACCGCGGCCGCTCAGCGCGAGCTCGTCACCCCCGCACTGCTGGCCGTGCTCACGCCCGGTGATCGTGGGATTCGGGATCAACTACCTCGCCCTCGGCGCGTTTCTCGCCGCCGCCATCCTCACCGGGCAGCTCATGGCCAACTTCCTGTCGAACTCGGGTGGGGCGTGGGACAACGCCAAGAAGTACATCGAGGACGGCCACGAAGGGGGCAAGGGATCCGAGGCCCACACCGCGGCGGTGATCGGTGACACCGTGGGCGACCCCTTCAAGGACACCGCCGGCCCCGCGCTCAACCCGCTCATCAAGGTGATGAACCTGGTGTCGCTGCTCATCCTCCCGGCGGTGATCACCCTCCGGCACCACACCGGGGCGCGGCTGGGCATCGCCGGGGCCGGAGTCGTCATCCTGATCGGCGCCATCGCGTTCTCCAAGCGCAAGTCCGAGGGCTTCGGGGCCGAGGAAGAGGTGGCCGCGATCAAGGCGCCGACACGCCCCGCGCCCGCGGCCATGGAGGCCTGACGCCACCGTCGGGCGGTGCCGGGCGGGTGGGGACACCGGGATGAAAACGCTGGTCACGGTCATCGAGGACGGAACCTCGCCCCGGCCGATGTTGACACGGGCGTCGTGAGACCCCCCACGCTCAACGACGACCATGGCCACCTCCACCCGCTCCCCGTCGACCGCTGCCCGCGCCGCGGGCAAGCCCCTGGTCATCGTCGAATCGCCCGCCAAGGCCCGCACCATCGGGGCCCTGCTGGGAGGGGGATTCGTCGTCGAGTCCTCCGTCGGCCACATCCGGGACCTGCCCCGGCGAGCCGACGAGATCCCCACCGCCTACAAGGGTGAGGGCTGGGCGCGTCTGGGTGTCGACGTCGACAACGGGTTCAAGCCGCTGTACGTGGTGGCTCCGGAGAAGAAGTCGGTGGTGGCCCGCCTCAAGTCGCTGTTGGCGGGGGCGAGCGAGGTCTACCTCGCCACAGACGAGGACCGCGAGGGCGAGTCGATCGCGTGGCATCTCACCGAGGTGCTCTCCCCCCGGGTGCCGATCAAGCGCATGGTCTTCCACGAGATCACCGCGTCGGCGCTGCAGCGGGCCGTGGAGGAGTGGCGAGACCTCGACCGCCGCCTCGTCGACGCCCAGGAGGCCCGGCGCATCCTCGACCGCCTCTACGGCTACGAGGTGTCACCGGTCCTCTGGAAGAAGGTCATGCCCCGGTTGTCGGCAGGTCGGGTCCAGAGCGTGGCCACCCGGATGATCGTCGAACGCGAACGCGCCCGCATGCGGTTCCGGGCGGGCACGTGGTGGGACCTCGAAGGGACCTTCGACGCCGACGGCCAGGTCTTCGCGGCCAACCTGGTGGCGGTGGGCGGGACGCCGGTGGCGACGGGCCGTGACTTCACCGAGACCGGGGAGCTCAACCGATCCGACGTCGTGCTCCTGGCCGAGCCCGAGGCCACCCGCCTGGTGCAAGGGCTCGCGGGCCAGACCTTCACCGTGCGGGCCGTCACCGAGAAGCCCTACCGACGTTCACCGGCCCCTCCGTTCATGACCTCGACGTTGCAGCAAGAGGCCAGCCGCAAACTTCGGTTCGGGGCGCAGCGGACCATGCAGGTGGCCCAACGACTCTACGAGCAGGGCTGGATCACCTACATGCGGACCGACTCGACGACGTTGTCCGACGAGGCGCTCGAGCGCGGCCCGGGCCCAGGCCTCGTCGCTGTACGGCCGCGAATACGTCCCCGACGCGCCGCGTCGCTATCAGCGCAAGGTCAAGAACGCCCAAGAGGCGCACGAGGCCATCCGGCCCGCCGGTGAGGCCTTCCGCACCCCCGACGAGGCCGCCGGCGAGCTCAATGGCGACACGCTCCGGCTCTACGACCTCATCTGGAAACGGACCGTTGCCTCGCAGATGGCCGACGCCACCGGGACGAGCGCCCAGGTCCGGCTGGTGGGGCTGCCCGGCGGGCGGGACGGCGGCCGACGAGGCGGAGTTCTCGGCGTCGGGGACGGTCATCAAGTTCGCGGGCTTCCTGCGGGCCTATGTCGAAGGATCCGACGACGAGGCCGAGACCACCGAGCGCGACGTCGAGCTCCCTGCGCTGGTCGAAGGCGACACGTTGTCGGCCCAGGACGCTCGAAGCACGGTCGCACACCACCCAACCGCCGGCCCGCTACACCGAGGCGTCGCTCGTGAAGGCCCTCGAGGAGCTCGGCATCGGCCGGCCCTCGACCTACGCCAGCATCCTCGGCACCATTCAGAACCGGGGATACGTCTGGAAGAAGGGCACGGCCCTGGTGCCGTCGTTCACGGCGTTCGCGGTGGTGGGGCTGCTCGAGCGCTACTTCGGAGACCTCGTCGACTACGGCTTCACCGCGGCGATGGAGGACGACCTCGACGAGATCGCCCAAGGTGAGCAGGAAGTGCTCCCCTGGCTCACGCGGTTCTATTTCGGCGGCAACGGATCGACGCGCCCCTGCCGCCGAGAATCGCCGGGGTCTCAAAGAAGACGTGGCGTCGCACCTCGGCGAGATCGACGCCCGCGAGGTCAACTCGATTCCCATCGGGTCCGACGCCGACGGCGAGGCCATCGTGGTGCGCGTGGGCCGCTACGGCCCGTATCTCCAGCGCGGCGAGGACCGGGCCTCGATTCCCGAGGACCTGCCGCCCGACGAGCTCACCGTGGAGCGCGCCGAGGAACTTGCTCGCCGCCCCGTCGGGCGATCGTGCCCTCGGCACCGACCCCGACAGCGATCTCCCCGTGCTCGTGCGCTCGGGCCGCTTCGGCCCCTACATCCAGTTGGGTGAGGCGGTCGAAGGGGGCGACCGACCCCGGACGGCGTCGTTGTTCAAGTCCATGACCCCCGAGACCGTGGACCTGGACCAGGCGCTCGAGTTGCTGCGCCTGCCCCGGACCGTGGGCACCGACCCCTCGTCGGGCGAGGAGATCCAGGCCCTCAACGGTCGCTTCGGGCCCTATGTGAAGAAGGGCACCGACACCCGCAGCCTCGAGACCGAGGAGCAGCTGCTGGCCGTGACCCTCGACGAGGCGCTGGCGTTGTTCGCGCAGCCCAAGACACGGCGGGGCCGGGGCGCAGCGGCGGCACCGCTCCGCGAGCTCGGCGAGGACCCCGAGACGTCCGCGCCCGTCGTGGTGCGGTCGGGCCGGTTCGGGCCCTACGTGACCGACGGCACCACCAACGCGTCGTTGCGCAAGGGGGACGAGCCCGAGACGATCACCATCGAGCGCGCCGCCGAGCTGCTCGCCGATCGCCGCGCCGCGGGGCCGCCGGTGAAGCGCGCCGGAAGGGCCACCAAGGCTTCGAAGTCGACGAAAGCGGCCAAGGCCGCCAAGAAGACGACGAAGAAGGCCACGAAGAAGACGACGAGGAAGGCGACCACGGCCAAGGCTGCGAAGAAGAGCGCCACCGCGAAGAAGGCGTCGAAGGGGACGCCCGAGACGGCGTGAGCGGGCGCGGCCGGCTCATCGCCCTCGAGGGAGTCGACGGCTGCGGCAAGTCGACGCAGGCGCTTCGCCTGTCCGCGCACCATCGGGGCGCTGTCGACGGCGGAGCCCGGCGCCACGCGACTGGGCGCCACGTTGCGCACGCTGCTGCTCGATCCCAGCCTGCCCCCCGTGTCCGAGCGAGCCGAGGCGCTGCTCATGGCGGCGGACCGCGCCCAGCACGTGGACGAGGTGGTCCGGCCCGCCCTCGAGCAGGGCGGTGGGTCGTCACCGAGCGGTTCTCGGGGTCCACCCTCGCCTACCAGGGATACGGACGGGGTCTCGACCTCGACGAGCTGCGTCGCCTCGTGGTGTGGGCCGCGGGGGGGATCGAACCCGATCTGACGATCCTCCTCGACGTCGCTCCCGCGCTGGCCCGGGGCCGCCGTCGATCCCGAGCGCGCCGATCGCCTGGAACGCCTCGACGCCGGCTTCCACGGGCGGGTGCGCGACGGGTACCGGGCCCTGGCCGAGGCGGACCCCGACACGTGGGTCGTCGTCGACGCCGGCGCCGGCGTCGAGGTTGTCGCCGAGCAGCTCTTGGCCGTGGTCGTCGAGCGGCTCGGTCCCCTTCCCACGGTCCCATGAGGACACCCCCGTGAGGACACTCAGATGACCAGGGACGGCCGACGACCAGACCCTTCCGGCGCCGTCGCTCTTCGCCGACGTCGTGGGCCAAGCCGACGCCGTCGCGCAGCTGCGGGCCGCGGGTCGTCGACCGGTGCATGCCTATCTCCTGGTCGGCCTGCCCGGGTTGGGCCAGCGGTCGCTGGTGCGTGGCTTCGCCGCCGCCTTGCTGTGTCCGCTCGGCGGGTGTGGCGAGTGTGAGGTGTGTCGCCGGGCCCTCGGCGCGGTGCATCCCGACGTGGTGGAGATCGAGCGGGCCGGCGCACTGGTGAGCGTCGACGATGCTCGGCGCGTGGTGCGACTGGCGCAGCGGCGTCCCCTCGAAGGACACCGCCAGGTGATCGTGGTGTCCGACATCCATCTCGCCCGGCTCGCCGCGCCGGTGTTGTTGAAGACGCTCGAAGAGCCCGCCGGGCAGACGGTCTTCGTCCTGCTCGCCGACTCGGTGCCCGCCGAGCTCGCCACGGTGGCCAGTCGGTGCGTGCGCATCGAATTGCGCCCGGTCCCTCCGGCCGAGCTGCGGGACTGGCTCATGCAATCGGGCATGGAAGGCGAGCTCGCCGAGGAGCTGGCCGAGGCGGCAGGGGGCAGCATCGACCGGGCCCGTCTGTTGGCCGACGATGCGGGCTTTGCCGATCGACGGCGGCTGTGGCGGTCGGTGCCGTCGCGCCTCGACGGCACAGGGTCGGCGGCCGCGGCGCTTGGCGGCGGAACTGCTGTCCTCGGCCGAGGAAGCCGTCGAGCCGTTGCGGGCCCGGCACCGCGTCGAGATGGAGGAGCTCGGCTCCGACGCCGAGCAGCGCGGTGAGCGTGCCGTGCCCCGGCGCAAAGAGATCGAGGACCGCCAGCACCGCGAGGAGCGTCGGTGGCGGACCGACGAGTTGCGCGCCGGGTTCGCCGTTCTCGCCGCGGCCTATCGTGACCGGTTGGTGACGGTGGTGGCCCCCGAGACTGTGCCTTCGGCGTGGTCGGGGCGGACCGCGGAGCGGGTGCGAGAGCTCGCCGCCGCCATCACCGTGGTGGAACGCTCCGCGGCCGAGCTCATCCGGAACCCCAACGAGTCGTTGCTGCTCGAAGCGATGCTCGTGCGGCTTTCCGCCGTGACCGCCTGACCCGAGCAACCGCGCGCCGGGTGCCGAGGCCCGATGTGGGTCAGGTAGTTTGATCGGTCACATCGCCTGGGTAGCTCAGCCGGTAGAGCAGCGCATTCGTAATGCGCAGGTCAGGGGTTCGAGTCCCCTCCCAGGCTCTGATCCGTCAGCTCGCGCGTTCGGCGATACCTTCTCGGCTCGCGTCGAGGCCCGCGAGGCGTGGGGGTCTCCGGCCAGGACGGTCAGTCCCGAGTCCCGGCCATGCGATCGGTGCCACGAGACTTCGAAGCGTGCCCCACCTCTGGTGGCCTCGGTCACATTCCAGCGGCCCCCCGTGGAAACGACGATGGAGTCGGCGATGGCGAGCCCGAGACCAGTGCCCGAACCGTCCTCGGTGGCACGGTGAAACCGGTCGAACAGCTTGGCGCGCTCTTCGGGGGCGATGCCGGGCCCGGAATCCTCGACGGCCAGGGTCGCCCTGTTGCCGTGGGTGGATACCGCGACACACACGCTCCCGCCTGGCCCGGCATATCGACAGGCATTGTCCATCAGCACGCCGGCCAGGCGGTCGACCCAGTCCGGGGGTGCGGTGACCAGTGGTTCGGACTCGCCGTGGCGCTCCACCGAAAGCGCGATGCCGCGTGAATGGGCCACGGCCCCGAAGCGGTCCTCGCAACTGCGAGCCACGGAGAGGAGATCCACGAGCTCGTCACCGGGAGGAGCCGGTTCGGAGTCGAAGCGGGCCAACCACAACAGGTCGTCGATGATGAGCCGCAGCCGCTTGCTCTCGTCGTTGACTCGCTCGCAGTGCGTCACGGTAACGGGCGGCGTCGCGGGTGGTGCTGAGTGCCAGGGTGACCTCTGCCTCGATGACACTGAGCGGAGTGCGCAGCTCGTGCGATGCGTCCGCGGTGAACTCGAGTTGCTTCTGCCGTGCCTGTTCCACGGGGCGCGAGGCCTTGAGCCCGATGATCAGTGCCCCCAGGAACATGGCGATGACCACGACAGGGCCGGCGATGGCCTCGCCCGCGATGAGGACTCCCTCGACGTGGCTGGTCTCGGTCAAGCTCTGGGCGGCGACGAGCCAGCCGTTGTCCACCCGGCGTGGCGAGAATTCGGAACGTGATCGACCCCAGGACCGCGGTCGTGGGGCTGCCATTACGAGACCACGCCCGGTGGGGAAGGCGCGGAGTGCCGTCGGTCAGGGTCGAGACACGGCCATCGGCGCCCACCTGCCACAACAGGACAGGGGCAACATCGACCTCGTGGTCGTCTTCGGATTCGCCACGCGAATTCGGAAAGATCACCGTGGACGATGACGTCGTGCAGCCGGTCCTTGAGATGGCCATCGACTTCCGACACGAGACGATGCGAATCGACGGCGTCCAGGGTCACGCTCACTGCGACGTACACGGCTGCGATGAGCAAGGTCGAGATGGCTGCCACCCGGGTGGCATGGGCAAGGCGGGATCGAGGAAAGTGACTCCTGATCCTCATGAGGGCACCAACCTGAACCCCACGCCCCGGACGGTTTCGATCCGAGTCCTCCCCGACCCGAGTTTTCCTCGCAGGCGGGCCATGTGGACGTCGATGGTATTGGAGCCCAGTGCATCGGCCTCCTCGGCCCAGACATGGACGGCCAGGGCGCGCCGTTCCACCACGGCGGGCGCCCTCCGCATGAGAATCTCGAGAATCGACAGTTCGGTGCCGGTGAGCACGAGAGGCCTTCCGTCCACGAGCACTTCCCGGGTGGCCGGGTTGAATTCGAGATCACCCAGGGTCAAGCGGGGCGACTGGAGTGCCGGTGGCCGGCGTTGGAGCGCCCGGATGCGGGCGAGCAGCTCCTCGAAGTCAAAGGGCTTGACGAGGTAGTCGTCGGCTCCCTCGTCGAGACCGGTGACCCGGTCGGTCGGGGCATCTCGTGCCGTGAGCATCAGGACCGGGACCTGCGATCCCCGCTGGCGTAACTCCCGCACCACCTCGAGGCCTGACACCGCTGGCATCCGCCAGTCGAGCACGACCACCTCATAGTCGTAGGTGCGGAGGAAACGCAGAGCCCACGCTCCATCGGCCACCGCGTCGACGACATAGCCGTTCTCCCGAAGGCCACGCTCCAAGACAGAGCGCAAGGCGCTGTCATCCTCGGCCACGAGTACCCGCACGCCATGGGTCTACACGAACATCGTGAAGCCCACATGACGGGTCGTCACGATTCCGCAAGGTTCGGTCGGGCAGGCATCGAGCCGGCTCCATACCAAGGAGGACTTCATGCCCTCGTAAGGTCCCGTTCCCTAAGGTGTCGGGTGATGACGCAATCGGTCGTATCACCTCGCCGACTGGCCGAAATCAGCGTCGGGGCGCGGTTGCCGTCGCGACGGAGACGATGGGTGCGGCGCCATCGAGTCCTCACGGGGGTGCTTTTCGTCTTGGTGCTGCTCACGCCCGTCTGGTGGTCACTGGGATCGTCGCTCACCGATCCCGGTCTGGGCACGAGCGTGCCCGCTCGCTTCGCCGAATGGGTGCGCGGGCACGGCGGCGGATCCCTGGTGACGTGGGCGGAGAACACCTGGTACAGCCACCACCCACCGCCGGTGGGGGGCAAGCCGGCGAAAGGGGCGATCCCGCTCCCGGGCACGACGGCGGGACACAAGGTGGCGCCCCGATCGGTGTCCGCTCCCGAGCATCTCCCCGTGCCCACCCCGATCTCACCCATCGCCAGCCCCGCTGTCCCCGGTGAGGGCCAATGGCACCCGGCGGGCCGATCCATCGGCGGGGTGCCCGGCGTCTATGAGGCGTTCCTGCGCCCCGATACCGTGCACACGAGCGTGGTGGCGGGTGTGGCCTGGATGGACACCAAACTCCTCACTGCCACGTTGTACTCGGGGAGCACCATCCCCGGCGGTGGTCCGTGGCGTGACACCGCGCCCATCTCCGGTGATGCGGCGCGGTCCCTGGTGGCCGCCTTCAACGCCGGATTCCTGATGTCCAACGCCAGAGGTGGGTACTACACCGAGGGCAAGACGGTCCGCTCTCTGCGCGTCGGCGCCGCTGTCCTTTGTCATCTCCAGCGACGGGACTGCCACCGTCGGCCAGTGGGGACGAGACGTGACCATGACGCCGAATGTCACGGCGGTGCGACAGAACCTGGACCTGGTGGTCGACGGTGGGCACCTCGTGCCGGGACTGAACGCCAACGACACCACGCAGTGGGGGGACACCCTCGGGGGCCGAGTGTACGTCTGGCGTTCAGGAGTCGGCGTGACCGCCGACGGGGCCTTGGTGTACGCCGGCGGTCCCGATCTGAACATCACCGACCTGGCCAACGTCCTGGTGCGGGCCGGCGCGGTCAGGGCCATGGAGCTCGACATCAACACCGATTGGGTCAATTTCTCTTCGTATTCCCCTTCGTCGCCCACCGCCACCGCCACGGCAGCCAACGGGACCACGCTCCTGTCGAGCATGAGTGGCGGAGCTCAGCGCTATTTCGAGCCGTGGTGGTCGCGGGACTTCATCACCATGTCGGCCCGGGCCCACTGAGGGGACTCTCTCGAGCGATCTTCATGCTCCGGTCATGGTCGACCCGTCACCATGAGCCTCGGAGGCAGTGACTGATGACGACACCCCGGCACTACGGGCAGATCGAGGAGCAACGGCGCCAGGTCTTCGCGCGGGTCCGGCGTGCGTCCCGATGGACGGCGGCGACGGCCGTGGCGGCCACCGTGGTCATCGTCGGGGTCGTCTCGCACCAGATCCCGGGGCGCTCGAGCGTCGCCAATGCGACACCGAACGGCCCGTCGGCGCCGTCACCGGCCCCGTCGGCAGGACCGCCGTCCTCGGGCCAGGGCACGGGCACCGGCACCGGCACCGGCACCGGTGTGGTGGCGCCACCGGTGCAGGCCCCGACTCCCACCCAACGCACCCCGACCGCCGTGTCGGGCGGCACGGGCTGGTGAGGGTGGGGCGCGATCTCGGTGCGGGCGGAGTCGACCCGGGTCCCGGCCGACTCCACCTTCGTGCACTCGGGACGACGGTCACACTTGCCGTGACAGACACCGAGGTCTTGTCCGCCGCCGAAGCGGTGCTGCGCGACGAGCTCGATGCGATCGACCGCGCCTGCAGCCGCTTCCGACCCGACTCGGAGATCTGGAGGCTGTACCGCGACGGTCGGCCGGTGCAGGCGAGCCCCTTGCTGTATGAAGCGGTCTCGATCGCCTGCGCGGTGGCCGAGCGCTCGGGCGGCGCGGTGGACCCGACCGTCGGTAACGCCGTGGAAGCCCTCGGCTACGACCGCGATTTCTCCGATGTCCCCGCCCTCGGTGGCCCCTTGGTCATGGCGCCGGTGCCCGCGCCGGGTTGGTGGCTCATCGAACTGGACGACAAGGCCCGCTCGGTGGCTGTTCCTCGCGGCGTCCGCCTCGATCTGGGCGCGTCGGCCAAGGCGCTCGTCGCCGATCGCGCCGCCAACCGAATCGCCTCGATGACGAATGCGGGCACGTTGGTGTGCGTGGGAGGTGACATTGCCGTGTCGGGACCGGCACCCCACGACGGATGGCCTGTGGGGATCGCCGTCGACTGCGTCGGACCCTTCGAGGATGGTCCCGTGGTGGCGGTGGCGGCGGGAGGTCTCGCCAGTTCCAGCACGGCCGTCCGCTCCTGGCGTCGCGGCGGTCGGCAGCTCCACCACATCGTGGACCCGGCCACCGGCGACTGCGCCGGCGAGTACTGGCGGTTGGTTTCGGTGGCGGCGGGAAGCTGCGTCGACGCCAACGCCTTCAGCACCGCGTCCATCGTCTGGGGCGAGAGTGCCCCCGAGCGCCTCGAGGCACGTGGGCTGCCGTCACGACTCGTTCGACACGACGGGTCGGAGGTGTGCGTTGCGGGGTGGCCGCCCGCGTCGGGGGAGCAGGCCGTGGCCACACGACCAAGAAGCGTCGCGCACCGGTGACAGCGGCGACGTCATCACAGCTGCTGTGGTACACGACGCGCGCCACGGGCATCGTGGCACTCGTGTTGCTCAGCGCCAGCGTGGTGTTCGGACTGCTCACCACCTTGCGCGTCCGGACCAGAACGTGGCCCCGGTTCACGCTCCAGGACCTGCATCGCCGCCTGTCGCTTTTGGCAGTGGTGTTCGTCGCCCTCCATGTGATCACGACCGTGAGCGACTCGTTTGCCCCCATCGGGTGGATATCGGTCGTGGTCCCGTTCACCTCTTCGTACCGTCGGCTTTGGCTCGGTCTCGGGACCATCTCGGTCGACCTCGTCCTCGCCATCACGGTGTCGAGCCTGCTCCGCCACAGGATCAATCCCCGCACCTGGCGGGCGGTGCACTGGTTGGCCTATGCGAGCTGGCCTCTGGCGGTGGTCCATGGCCTGGGCACGGGGACTGATCCGCACCTGGAATGGGTGATCCTGCTGGTCGTCGGATGTGTCGGGGCCGTGCTCGCCGCTCTGGCGTGGCGCTTGGTGTCGGGATGGCCGGCGAGAGCGAACGTGCGGGTGGCCGCCGGTGTCACGAGCGCCGTGGCTGTGATCGTGCTGATGGCATGGACGGCGAACGGCCCACTGCGCCCGGGCTGGGCAGCCCGGGCCGGGACTCCCCGGGCACTGCTCGTCGGAACCCACAAGACCGGCGCCGCTGTGACCGTGCCGAGCGTACCGACGACAACGACAACGACGACGACGGGGGCGGCGGCGGCGAGCCTGCCCCCACCTCCGTATCGGAGCGCATTCGAGGGGACGATCAACCAACAGACCCTGTCGAACGCGTCGGTGCGAATCGAGATCAAGGGCGCGACCTCAGGGACGCTGGCGGCAGTGATCGATATCGCCATCGTCGGGGCTCCTGATGGGTCAGGAGGGGTGGCCATGCAACAGGGCCAGGCCACGTTCGGGCCCCCGGGCACGCCCGGGCAATACCGAGGGCAGATCGTCGGGCTCGAAGGGTCTCGCCTGCTGCTCTCGCTCACGGATCAGAGCGGAAGTCGACTGGAGTTGCAGGTGGACCTCGTCCAATCGGGTTCTCGGGTGACCGGAGAGCTGATGTCGGTGCGGGCTCCAGCCAGCGACGGTGGTTCTCGTGACGGCAACTGAGCCCGAAGTCTCTGCGGCACCGCGGCCTGCGAGCGTCGCGGGTGTTGTCGGTGTGGCACGACACCGGTCGGGCCGACCTCGAGAGCCACCTCTCGGTCCACGGTCCTCTGCCCTGGCCGCGCCGAGCCGATGATGGATGGGCGCGGAGCCTTGTCGAAGACCTCCGAGTGGCCGGGTTGACCGGGCGCGGCGGCGCCGGCTTTCCGACGGCGCGCAAGCTGGAGTCAGTACGCACCGGCCACCGCCGTCCCCTCCTGGCTGTGAACGCCATGGAGGGAGAGCCGGCCAGCAAGAAAGACCGAGCGCTGTTGTCGGCTGCTCCTCATCTCGTCCTCGACGGCGCCGAGATCGTGGCCGCGGCCATCGGTTCGCGCGAAATCGCGCTATGCGTGGCTGATGATCAGGACGAAAGCGCCCGGCATGTCAAGGCGGCATTGGCCGAGCGGGCCCGTGCCGGGATGAACCATGTCCCGGTACAGCTGCTGCGACCGCCGGGAAGCTACGTCGGTGGCGAGGAGTCGGCGCTCGTGGCCTGGCTGGACGGCAGGCCCGCACTCCCGCAATTCCGGGCCAGCAAAGGGGTGCCGCTCACGATCAAACGGCGGCCCGTGTTGGTACAGAGCGCCGAGACCCTGGCCCATGTGGCGTTGATCGCCCGACGCGGCCCGAAATGGTTTCGCGGCGTCGGTCGACCCGACGCGCCCGGAACGTGCCTCGTCACGGTGTCGGGACCCCTGGCCAACCCCGGCGTGTACGAAGTCGAGCTGGGGACGCCACTGACAACGATTCTCGAGCGAGCCGGCATCAGAGAAACCCATTGCCGCCGTGCTCGTGGGAGGCTACGGCGGCTCCTGGCTCCGCGCCGGCGTGCTCGACACCCCCTTCGCGCCGGATCCCCTCGCCGCGGTGGGAAGCGCCGTGGGGGCCGGGGTGCTCGCCGCCATCGCGGCCTCGTCGTGCGGCGTTGCCGAGACGGCCCGGGTGGCCACCTATATGGCCAACGAGAGCGCGGGACAGTGTGGTCCATGTCTCTACGGGCTCGACGACATTGCGCAGGATCTCATCCAACTGGCCCGTGGTGAGAACGACTCGAAGACCGTGACCCGGCTGACCCGATCGCCTCGACGCGGTGGAGGGACGGGGGGCGTGCGGCCACCCCGACGGTGTCGTCCGCCTGGTGAGAAGCGCTCTGGAGGTCTTCGCCCGAGATGTCGCCGACCACGCACGGCACCGTCCATGTCAGGGATGGAACCGTCGGTCCGTCTTGCCGGTGACACGCTCGGCGACTCCTGCCACCGGGCAGCGGTGAGCGGGGTACAGACCATGGCCATCGTCGCATCGCGCTACCGCCTGCGCGTCAACCCCATCGCCTGTGACGCCTTCGGGTACTGCGCAGAGCTCGTGCCCGAGATCATCGTGCGAGACGAATGGGGGTACCCGATTCTCGATGAGGGCGCCATCCCCTCGCACCTGTACGCCTGGGCACAGCGGGCGGTGCGCGAATGTCCGCGGCGCGCGCTCTGTTCATCGAGAAGGTCGTCGCTTCCGGCCCATGACCGAGCTCCATGCCCCAGCGAAAGGAAACCCATGACCCTCGAAGTGATGATCGAGCGCTCCCTCAAGACGGCACGGATCGATTTCGATCCCACCTCCTCACCGACCACCACTCGTACGCATTGTGGTGGCGACGGTCGTCGCGATCGTCGGTTCGCTTCTCGTCGACGCCTTGCTGGTGGCGATGGGCAAGCACGGTGTTTCCTGCCACGGCGGGCTACGTGCATTTTCAGTTCTCCGACTATGCGAAGCTCACGGTCGTGGGAGTGATCGTGGCCTGCGCGGCCTGGCCGATCGTGTCCCGTCTCACCTCGGCGCCGCGGTGGCTCTTCTCCCGACTCGCCGTCGCTCGTGACGGCGGTGCTCTTGGTCCCCGATGCGTGGCTGTTGGTGAAGGGCCAGCCGCCCAACGCCGTCGCCGTCCTTGTGGCCATGCATCTCGCCATCGCCCTGGTGACGTACAACGCGCTCGTCCACATCGCCGCGCTTCGACCGCACGGGGCACGTCACGGCTCGAAGAGCCCGACGCCACCGCAGCATGGCGTGATCCGCCAGGGGCTGGCACCGCCGCGAGGCGGGAAGCGGGCACTGGGCACTGCGACGGCATTCGGGATGCTCGCCCTCGCCGTCGCAGCCTGCGGAGCGTCGACCACGACGTTGCCAAAGGTCACCGGGAAGAAACCCACCACTGCCTCGACCACCACCACGGCATCCCCCGACCACGACAGCGACGACCACCGTGACGAAGCCGGTGTCGACCCCCCACGTCATGATCGTGATGATGGAGAACAAGGGCCTGACCCAGGTGATCGGACAGTCGGACCAGCCGTACACCAACAGCCTGGCCGCGCGCCTACGGACTGGCGACGCAGAGCTACGCCTTCGGGCATCCCAGCCTTCCGAACTACCTCGACCTCGTGTCGGGCTCGAACCAAGGCGTCACCGACGACGACCCCCCGTCATCGCACCGGTTCCCCTCGGCCCCGACGCTGGCCGACCAGCTCGGCGGCGGCGGGATTCTCGGCCAAGGCATATGCAGAGAACCTTCCTCGCGACCCCACCAACAATGCTCGGCGAGTACGCCGTTCGCCACGTGCCCTGGGAGTACTTCCCCGCGGCCAGGATCTCGGTCTCCGACGCCTCGTCGATGCTCGGTGACCTCAATGCGGCCAGGCGCCCCGGACTTCGTCTGGTACACACCCAACCTGATCGACGACGAGCACGACGGGACCGATCGATCAGGGCGACGCGTTCCTGTCGAAGCTCATCCCCGCGGTCCAGTCCACCTCCTGGTACAGGTCGGGCGGCCGGATCATCGTGGAATGGGACGAGTCCGATGCCGACAACTCGGGGATCAACGGCAGCGGCGGGGGCCACATCCCCACCATCGTGGTGAGCGACGCGCTCAGGGCGAACCCGAGACAGGACCCGACCCCGGTGGACACCGGCGGGCATCTTGCGCTCCATCGAGGATGCCTTCGGACTGGCGCACCTCGGCGCGCGCTCGGGACTGCGGCCAACGGGAACATCGACGCGCTGCTCGGCGCCACCCCGGGCCCTGGCCCGTAGCCGTCGGGCTCGCCGGCCGACGGTGGGTCGATGGCCCGGACTGGGTTCCGGGACGCCGGGTTCGTTGTCCGGGAGTTGAGCTTCGCTTGGCCACCCGGTGAGGATCGGGCGCCACCATGGGCCCCAAGGGGGCACGTCGCCGAGGATCTTTCGCTCGGCGACGCGCGGACGGTGAGCCGGATGGGGGGTCCGCGATGAGCGTCACGGTTCCGTTGGGCGCGCAGGGCGGCGCGCAGTCCGCGCCGAAGCACGATCGTGCCTCGGCGCACGAGACCGCGCCTGCGGTGGTGTACCTGGCGGCGGCCCGTAACACCTACGGCACGCTGTCGTACCGCCGTGCCATGCGTCGGGTCGCCGAACAGTGGCCCCGGGCGGTGGTCATGGACGCCGATGCGCTGTGGCTTCGCGTCGCGTGCCGACTGGTACCTGCGCTGGCCGTTCATCCGTGACGGCATCGACTGCCTCGTGGTGCTGGCCGAGGAGGACGGGTCGATCAGTCGGGAGACGTGGCTCGAGCTGCGCGACGCCATGGACTCGGGATCTGTCGTGCTGGTTCGTGACCGGTGACGGCGACCTGGCGTTCCTGGCGTCGATCCATTTCCGGCTGTATCCCGACCGGCGTCCGCACCGATAGGCGGTGGGCGCACGCCGAGGTCCTGCCCGTCGACTGACGCCGACGCATCTCCCGTGGGGTCTTCGCGCGTGTTTCGCAGGCGGCGCGGCACCGCCGCCACACCCACTGACTATGGTGCAGCGCATGGCCGACCGGGGTCGTTTCACAGAGCTCACCATGCCGCACATGCAGGCGTTGTACACCGCCGCCCTGCGCATGACGCGCAACCCCGCCGATGCCGAGGACCTCGTCCAGGAGACGTTCTTGAAGGCGTACCGCGCCTTCGACCGCTACGAGGACGGGACCAACCTCCGGGCCTGGCTCTACAAGATCCTGACCAACACCTTCATCAACAGCTACCGCGCCGCCAAGCGCCGTCCCGAGAAGGCCGACGTCGAAGACGTCGAAGACCTCTACCTGTACCACCGGATCGGCGACCTCCAGGCCAGCGGAGCAGGCCGGTCGGCCGAGGACGAGGTGTTCGACCACTTCACCGACGACGAGGTGAAGAACGCCATCGAGTCGCTCCCCGAGGCGTTCCGGATCGCCGTCCTCCTGGCCGACGTCGAGGGTTTCTCGTACAAGGAGATTGCAGAAATCACCGAGGTGCCCATCGGCACGGTGATGAGCAGGATCCACCGGGGAAGAAAGGCGCTCCAGAAGGCGTTGCTGGACTTTGCCGTCGCGCGTGGCCTGGTCGGGTCGACCGAGGCCGGGCATTAGCCTCGGGCTTGATGGGAGAACACCAGATGGGGTCCGAAGAATCCGAGCTCGACTGCAACGAGACGATCGAACGGCTCTATCACTATCTCGACGGTGAGCTCACCGACGAGCGTCGGTCGGAGATCCGTGAACATCTCGACGAGTGTGCGCCGTGTCTGGGTGCCTTTGATTTCGAGTCCGATCTGCGCCAGGTGATCGCCAACCGGTGCAAGGACCACGTCCCCGAATCGCTGCGGCAGCGGGTCCACGACGCCATCACCGAAGAGGAGCGCCGCCAGGCCTCGGGCCGGTCGAACTGAGCGGCCCCGTTCCCGGCGACGCTCTCGGTCAGTGCGCCGTCTTCCCAGGCACGACTCCGACACCCCCGGTACCGCCCCGCCGTCCCGCTGCGCCCAATTCACAACGGTTGCACAACGACCCCTCTGCCCCCTCACGACGCCGGTTCCAGGCGTCGATAGGAAGCCAAACACCATGAGCGGCGGGAGGTTTGAGGGGCATGGAAGACCGCAGCGAGTTTGGCGATCAATCGATCGGAGCCACGGCGTTCACGGGATACGGCCGCCCGTCACGCACGTTCGCGTCGGGCCGGGTCTGTACCGAGCCGGGGTGTGACACCAAGTTGTCGATCTACAACGACGACGAGTACTGCTGCCTGCACCTCAGCCCCAGCACACCCAGGCTACGAGGCAAGAAGATCGCCTGAAAAGGCGGACATGGGCTGCGGCTCCCTACACTGGGCGTCGTGACCAGCCCCGTATCGTGGGACGTGGCCCAACGCGTCGCCACCTGGGTGGGCACGCGAGGCTCCCTGTTGGGCCCGACCGGGGCCGGGACGCTCGACGCGGCCACGATGGCCCAGCTCGAGGCCGATTTCTCCGAGGCGACCACGCGGGCCGAGGCCATGGTGATCGAAGCCACCGGGCTCCGTCCCGCCACCGGCAGTGCCGCCGCCCTGGTCCTTGACCGCGCCGGCTGGGTGCGGGCCAATGTGACCTCCTTCCGCCGCCTCCTCGAGCCCGTTCTCGAGAAGCTCGATACCGGAAGCCTCCAGGGGCCGCTGGCCGGCGCGGCCCGCCGGGCCACGGGAGCCCAGATGGGCCTCGTCCTGGGGTGGATGGCCACCCGGGTCCTGGGCCAGTACGACCTCCTCCTGGCCGAAGGCGAGGACACCGGGGGTGTCGTGTCCTACGTGGGGCCCAACATCGTGGCCCTCGAGAAGCGACACGGGTTCTCGACCAAGCAATTCCGGCTGTGGATCGCCTTGCACGAAGTCACCCACCGGTGCCAGTTCACCGGGGTCCCGTGGTTGCGGCCCCACTTTCTCTCCCTCGTCGACCAGGCCATGTCGGGCATGGCTCCCGACCCGAAGCGGTTCGCCGACGCCCTGCGCCGGGCCGCCGCCGCGGTCCGGGCCGGGCACAATCCCCTCGAAGAGGCTGGGATGCTCGGCCTGGTCGCCCCTCCCGAGCAACTCGAGGTCATCGGTCGGATCCAGGCCATGATGAGCCTGCTCGAGGGGCACGGCGACATCACCATGGACCGTGCCGGGGCCGACGCCATCCCCGACGCGGCGCTGTTCTCCCGGGTGCTGCGCGAACGTCGCCGGCGGGCCAGCCTGCCGTCGCGTCTGCTGCAACAACTCGTCGGCCTCGAGGCCAAGCTCCGCCAGTACGAGGCGGGGGAGCGGTTCATCCGCGCCGTGGAGGCGACGGGAGGGCCCGAGCTCCTCAACCGGGTGTGGGAGGGGCCGGAGATGCTTCCCACCATGGACGAGATCCGCCATCCCGAGACGTGGGTGAAGCGCATCGGACCGGCTCGCCTCGCCACGGGCTGATGGTGTCGCCCGAGGGCGCCCTCGACCGGCTGGTCGACCACTGCACCTTTCCCCCCCCCGGCACCCCACTCGTCTGTGCCGTCTCGGGCGGTCCCGATTCGCTCGCCTTGCTGGCTCTGGCCGTGGCTGCTCGATGTGTCGTCACCGCCGTCCACGTCGACCACGGCCTGCGGGCGGGATCGGCAGCCGAAGCCGGCGTCGTGGCGGCAGCGGCGGCCCGGCTGGGCGCCGGGTTCCGGGCGGAGACCGTCGAGGTCGGCCCGGGCCCGAACCTCGAAGCCCGCGCCCGGGCGGCGCGGTTCAGCGTGCTGCCTGTGGGATCCGCCACCGGTCACACCATGGACGACCAGGCCGAGACGGTCTTGGTCAACCTCCTGCGGGGGGCGGGACTCGACGGGTTGGCCGGCATGCGGCCCGGTCCCGGCCATCCCCTGCTCGGCATCCGCCGGTCCCAGACCCGCGCCCTGTGCGAGGAGCTCGGGCTCGATCCGGTCCGCGACCCGTCCAACACCGACCGGCGCTTTGTCCGCAACCGGGTCCGTCACGAGCTGCTGCCGCTCGCCAGTGCCATCGCCGGTCGCGACCTGGTGCCGGTGCTGGCCCGCCAGGCCGGCATCATGACCGACGAGGCGCAGCTCCTCGACGATCTCGCCCAGGGGATCGACCCCGCTGACGCCGAGGCGCTCGCCGGAGCGCCGGCGGTGCTGGGACGCCGGGCGACCCGGCGTTGGCTCCGGGGGCCCGGGCCGCACCCCCCCGACCTGGCGGCGGTGGAGCGGGTCCTCGCCGTGGCCCGGGGCCAGTTGGCCGCCACCGACGTGGCCCCGGGGACTCGGGTGCGACGCTCGCACGGGACGATGTCGTCGGAGCCGATCGGCCCAGAAGCGTCCGGTAGTGTCGGCGCCCGATGACCGAGGGACGCGCCATGAGCCCAGCGGCGCCACGGTGACGAGCGACAGATGGCTCCACGACCCCGACCTGGGCCAGGTCGTGGTCGCCGAGGACGTCCTGCACAAGCGGGTTGCGGAGCTCGGCGACGAGCTCACCGCTGACTACGAGGATCGCCCCCCCCTGCTCGTCGGTGTCCTCAAGGGCGCCTTCGTCTTCATGAGCGACCTGGCCCGGGCCATCGCCCTCCCCGTCGAGGTCGACGTGATGGCGGTGGCGTCATACGGGTCGGCCACGACCACCAGCGGCGTCGTCCGGATCGTGAAGGACCTCGACTCCGATCTCACCGACCGCCACGTCCTGGTGGTGGAGGACATCGTCGACAGCGGGCTCACGCTTTCGTATCTGCGCCGCAGCCTTCTGGCCCGGCGGCCGGCAAGCCTCGAGGTGTGTGCGCTGCTCGTCAAAGAAGGACGCCAGCGCGCCAAGCTGGATCTGAAGTACGTCGGGTTCCACATCCCCCCGGACTTCGTGGTGGGGTACGGCCTCGACGTCGCCGAGCGATACCGCAACGTGCCCGACATCCGGGTGTATCAGGGCCCTGTCCCCGTTGACTGAGACCCCCGTGCCTGCGTTCCCGGTGGCTGGGTTCGTGCTGACTGGGTCCCGGTGACCGTCGACCGCGAACGTGTGGAACGCCTCGTGGGCGAGCTGCTCGAGGCCATCGGTGAAGACCCGAGGCGCGACGGGCTGCAGGCCACCCCGCGCCGGGTGGCCTCGATGTACGAGGAATTGTTCTCGGGGCTCGAGGACGATCCCGAGGGATATCTGACCGTCACGTTCGCGGCGGAGCACGACGAGATGGTGATGGTGCGCGACATCTCCTTCGCCTCGTTGTGTGAGCACCACATGGTGCCGTTCATGGGGAAGGTGCACGTGGGGTACATCCCCGGTGAAGACGGTCGGGTGACGGGGTTGTCGAAGCTGGCGCGCCTCGTCGAGTCCTACGCGCGGCGCCTCCAGGTCCAAGAGCGGATGACCACGCAGATCGCCGACACCATGGAGCGGGTGCTCGTGCCGCGCGGGGTGCTGGTGGTGGTCGAGGCCGAGCACCTGTGCATGTCGATGCGGGGGGTGAAGAAGCCCGGAACCCTCACCATCACCTCGGCGGTGCGGGGCCTGTTCAGGGATGACCCCAGGACCCGGGCCGAGGCCATGCAGTACATCCATGGCCGCTGAAGGCGTCGTGCCGACCGCTTGGATTGCCGATTCCGGGGCCGAGACGACACCCCTAACCTACCGGCATGCGACCTCGGGTCATGGGTGTGCTCAACGTCACCCCGGACTCGTTCTCCGACGGCGGTCAGTTTCTCGATGCGGAACGAGCGGTGGCGCACGGCCTGGACATGGCCCGCCACGGTGCCGACGTCGTGGACGTGGGTGGGGAGTCGAGTCGACCCGGTGCCGAGCCCGTGTCCGAGCGCGAAGAGCTGGCCCGGGTGGTGCCGGTCGTCGAAGCGCTCTCGAGGCATGTGCGGGTGTCGATCGACACCGTCAAACGGGCCGTGGCCGAGGCGGCGGTCCAAGCCGGGGCGACACTGGTCAACGACATCTCGGCGTCGCTGTGGCCCGTGGCGGCGGAGTCCGGGGTGGGATGGGTGGCCATGCACATGCAGGGCGCGCCGAGGACCATGCAGGACGACCCCCGCTATGGCGACGTGGTCACCGAGGTACGGGGGTTCCTGCGCGACCGGGCAGGCCGAGCGCTCGAAGCCGGGGTGGACGAGGTCTGGGTCGACCCCGGTATCGGCTTCGGCAAGACGGCCGAGCACAACCTGACGCTGTTGCACCACCTCCCCGAGCTCGTGGCCGACGGGCTCCCGGTGCTCGTGGGGACGAGTCGCAAGACCTTCCTGGGGCGCTTGGCGCCGGGACCGGGGGGCCGGCCTGCGCCCGTCACGGATCGGCTGGCTGGTTCCATCGCCACGGCCACCTGGGCCATGCTGGCGGGGGCGTCGATGGTCCGGGTCCACGACGTGTCGAGTGCGGTGGAGGCGGCCAGGCTGGTGGGGACGACGCGCCTCGAGGCGCGAGGAGCGCGCCCGGCCGGTCGGAGCGGGGTCGAGCCGTGAGCAGGATTTCCGTCGGGCAGTGGTGAGGCGAGGGACGATGAGCAGATCAAGGGGCCAGGGGTGAAAGGGAAGTGGGCGGCGGGGATCCCCCCGCGCAATTTCACGTGGATCGTGAAGGACCAGTTGGCGGTGAGCGAGCGGCCCGGAGGGTTCGCGCCGCATCACCGCCGGGTGCGCCGCCAGGAGGAGATCATCTGGTTGCGGGTCCAGGGCTTCAACCGGGTGGTGTCGCTGTTGCCGTCGCCCCACAACCTCGCCGCCTACGACGAGGGCGAGCTGGTGTGGTCGCACTTCCCCCTCCCTTCGACCGGCGACGTGCGCGAGACCCTGTTGGACCTGTTCCGGAACCTCGACAGTTGGCTGCGCACCGGCGAGCGGTTGCTCGTGCACCAAGAGGAGCTCGGTGACCGCCTCATGGGCATCGTCGCCGGGTACCTCCTGTGGAGCTCCCGGCTGCCCGGAGGCCCGCAGTCCATCGCCGTGGTCGAGCGGCTCATCGGTCACCCCATGGGCCCCCCGGGACTCGACATGGTGGCCCGGGCCTCTGAGCTCGGCGTCGCCGGCACCACCTGAGCTCGGGATCGCAGGTGGAGGACCGCATCGAGGTGCGGGGGCTGCGCGTGGACGGGGTCCACGGCGTGCTCGAAGAGGAGCAGCTCCGACCGCAGCCCTTCGAGGTCGACCTCGACCTCTACCTCGACACCGGGCCGGCCGCCGCCAGCGACGACCTCGCCGCCACCGCCGACTACGGCGCCGCCGTCGACGCCGCGGTGGCGGTGATCACCGGAGCCCCGCGTCAGCTCCTCGAGTCCCTCGCCGGCGCCATCGCGGCGGGAGTGCTCGCGGACCGGCGCGTGGTGGCGGTGACCGTGGTGGTGCGCAAGCTGCGGCCGCCCCTCGAGAGCCCGGTGGCCTCGACCGCGGTGCGCGTCCACCGGCGCCGGTGAGCCGGGGCCGTGCGCGCCTTTCTCGGATTGGGCTCCAATCTCGGCGACCGTGAAGCCCAGCTCGGGCGGGCCGTGGCGGGACTGCCCGACGTGGTGGGGGTGTCGAGCCTGTACGAGACCGAGCCCGTGGGGGGACCGGCCGGCCAGGGCCCGTTTCTGAACCTCGTGGTCGAGCTCGACACCGAGCTCGGTCCCCGGGGACTGCTCGAGGTGGCCCGACGGCTCGAGGCGGACGCGCCGCGGCGGCGGGAGGTGCGGTGGGGCCCCCGCACCTTGGACGTCGACGTGCTGCTCGTCGGCGACCTGGTCGTCGACGACGAGGACCTGGTGGTCCCGCATCCCCGGATGTGGGAGCGACGGTTCGTGGTCGAACCGCTGGCCGAATTGGCTCCCGACCTCGTGCCCCCCGGTGCCCGAGAAGGGGCTGGTGGAGCGGTCGAGGTGGTGGGTAGACTGGCGGGGTACTGATCCGATCGCCTGGAGCGACCGGCACCCTCGGTGAGGGGCTGGAGCGCAGAGAGGTGTCTGGTGACAACTGTCTCACTGATCGGTCCGGGAAGGGCAGGTCGCTCATTGGCGGCCGCCCTCGCCGACGCCGGATGTGACGTCCGGGACGTCCTTGGGCGCCGCGACGACCTCTCGGGAGCGGCCCAAGGTGTGGACGTCCTCGTGATCGCCACCCCCGACGCCGCCATCGCCGAGGTCGCCGCCCAGGTCCTCCCGGTATCCGACACGGTGGTCGTCCATCTGTCGGGCGCGCTCGGGACTCGACGTATTGGCGCCGCACCCCCGGCGGGCGTCGCTGCACCCCCTCGTGCCCCTGCCTTCGGCCGAAGTCGGCCGGGTGCGGCTGCGCAGCGGGATCACCTTCGCCGTGGCCGGCGACCCGGTGGCGGCCGAGCTGGCCGGCGTCCTCGACGGCAACGTTGTGGTCGTCGAGGACGAGCACCGGGCCGCCTATCACGCCGCCGCGTGTATCGCCTCGAATCACCTGGTGGCGCTCATGGGCCAGGTGGAACGGGTGGCCACCTCGGCGGGGTTGGACCTCGATGCCTTTGTGGGCCTGGCCCGGGCCGCGCTGACCGACGTCGTCGAGCTCGGCCCGGCCGCGGCGCTCACCGGTCCCGCCGCGCGCGGCGACGAGACCACACTCGAACGCCATCGCCAGACCCTCGACGCCGCCGAGCTCCCCGGGTACGAGGCCGGCGTGGCGATGGCGCGGCGGCTGGCCGCCGAGCGCGTCCAGTGCGGTGCCGTCCCCCCCACCACCAGTCCGAGTGTCGTGCGTCACCCCGAAGCGGCCGCCGGCGGTCGTCGACCGCGCCGGGCCAAGGTGATCCGGGTCGTGACCGGCGCGCAGGAGTTCTCCGACGTCCTCGACACCGAGCGTGCCCTCGGGCGCAGCGTCGGGCTCGTTCCCACCATGGGAGCACTCCACGCCGGGCACCGGTCCCTCATCGAGCGGGCCACCGCCCAGTGCGACGTCGTGGCGGTCACGGTGTTCGTCAATCCCTTGCAGTTCAACGACCCCGCCGATCTCGCCGCCTATCCGCGTGACCTCGACGCGGATGTGGCCATGGCCCGGTCCGCAGGGGCATCGGTCGTGTTCGCCCCGGCGGTGGAGGAGATGTACGGAGCCCAACCCGCCCGAGTGGCGTCGACGGTGCACGTCGAAGGAGTCAGTGAAGGGCTCGAGGGGGCGTCGCGTCCGGGGCACTTCGACGGGGTGTCGACGGTGGTGGCCAAGCTCTTCGCCTTGTCGGGGCGGTGCCGGGCCTACTTCGGGGAGAAGGACTTCCAACAACTCGCCGTGGTCCGGCGGATGGTCGCAGACCTGTCGATCCCGGTCACGGTCGTGGGCTGTCCGACGGTGCGGGAGGTCGACGGATTGGCGATGTCGAGTCGTAACACCCGGTTGTCGCCCGAGCAACGGCAGGCGGCGGTGGCACTGCACCGGGCCCTGCGGGCCGGGCGGCGTTGTGTGGAGCGCGGGGAGCGCGATCCGGTGCGGGTGACGGCGGCGATGACCGCAGTCCTCGTGGCCGAGCCTCTCGTCACACCCGACTACGCCGTGGTGGTCGACCCGTCCACCTTGGAGTGCCCCGCCGAGGTGGCGGGCGAAGTGCGACTCCTCGTGGCGGCGCGCGGTCGGGTCGGTGCGGCTGATCGACAACGACAGCGCCCGTGTATCGGCTGAAGGGTCGGTCGGACGCGGTCTCGTGCTCGTCAATACCGGAGAGGAGCGCTGACATGCGCCGGCGCATGATGAAGTCCAAGATCCACCGGGCCACGGTGACCGACGCCAACCTCGACTACGTCGGTTCGATCAGCCTCGATCCCGCGTTGATGACGCTCGGCGACATCCTCGAGTACGAGCAGGTGACCGTGCTCGACATCGACAACGGGGCGCGGTTCGAGACCTACGCCATCGTGGGCGGCCCCGGCGAGGTGTGCCTCAACGGTGCCGCGGCTCGGCTCGTGCACCGGGGGGACAAGGTGATCGTGATCACCTACGGGGACTACGAGGCCGCCGAATTGGTCGGCTTCGAGCCCACCGTCGTCCACGTGGACGCCACCAATGCCGTGGTGGACCTCACCGTGGAGCAGCTCGACGACGCGCTGCGCCCGGCCGTCACGGGCTGAGGCCGGCGCCCGGCCCGCGCTCGGGGGCGCGACCAGTGGACCTCGACGTTCTCGTCCTCGGATCGGGTGTGGCCGGCCTGTCCGCCGTGGTCCGTCTGGCCACGCCGGCGGGACTCCGGGTCGGAGTGCTCACCAAAGCTGATCTGGCCCAGTCGACGACGCGCTGGGCCCAGGGCGGGATCGCCGCCGCCGTGGGCGGCGACGAGGACTCCACCGACTTGCACCTGGCCGACACGTTGTCGGCGGGGGCGGGACTGTGCGATGTCGACGCGGTGCGGGTGCTCGTCGACGAGGGCCCGGGTCGTGTCGATGAGCTCATCGGGCTCGGTGCGGTGTTCGACCGAGAGGCGGGCGGTGATCTGGCTCTGGCTCGGGAAGGTGGGCACTCCACGGCGCGTGTCCTGCACGCCGGGGGGGCGGCCACGGGGGCCGAGGTCGAGCGGGCGCTCGTCTCGGCGGTGCGCCGGAGCGCGGCCGCGGTCCTCGAGCGGTGGTTCGCCATGGACCTCATCGTCGAAGAAGGGCGGTGTGTCGGGGTGGCGGCCCTCGACCCCGACGGGGCGCGCCAAGAGGTGCGGGCCACCCAGGTCGTGTTGGCCACCGGAGGTGCGGGCCAGCTCTACGCGGTGACCACCAACCCGCCCGAGGCCACCGGCGACGGCATCGCCATGGCGTTGCGGGCCGGGGTGGCGGTGGCCGACCTCGAGTTCTTCCAGTTCCACCCGACCGCGTTGCACCATCCGGCCATGCCCCGCCCGTTGCTGTCCGAGGCACTCCGGGGCCACGGCGCGCTGCTGCGCGACGCCAAGGGCGAGCAGTTCGTCGACGAGCTCGCCCCGCGCGACGTGGTCAGCCGGGCCATGGCCGACCGGATGGCCGAGCAGGGTGTGGGGTACATGTGGCTCGACGCCACCGGGCTCGAGTCCTTCGGCGAGAGGTTCCCCACGATGGCGGCGTCGCTGGCGACGGCCGGGCTCGACCCCGCGGTGGACTGGTTGCCCATCGCACCGGCCGCCCACTACCTGTCGGGGGGCATCGTCACCGATCTCGACGGGGCGAGTGCGATGCCCGGGTTGTGGGCGGTGGGGGAGGTGGCCTGCACGGGCGTGCACGGAGCCAATCGACTGGCGTCGAACTCGCTGCTCGAGGGGATGGTGTTCGGAGCGCGCCTGGCCGAGGCGATCGCGTCGGGTCGCCACGGGCCCGAGGACACCGGCGTGATGCGCGCCCTGCTGCGCTCGCCCGGCGTGACGGACAGGGTGAGATCGGCTGCGTCGACATCGACACCGGGGAGGACATCGGTGACGAGATCGGTGGCGGGCCGGGGGCCGAGACGGCGGACCGACGGTCACCGCCTGTCCCGGGGCCCCGAACCGGGTTGTCACCCGACGTCGACGTGGCCAAGCTGCGGGAGCGTCTGCAACGGGCCATGATCGACGGGGCCGGTGTGTTGCGCTCGCCCGATTCGCTCAGAGTCGCCGCCGGGGAAGTGGGAGCGGTGGCCCGCCATCTCGCCTCGGGCGCCGCCTCGGCATCGCCCGCCGTCGTGGGGGCAGGGCGCGCCGCGGGTGAGCTCGCCAACCTGGTGACCGTGTCAGGGGCGTTGCTGCGGGCCGCCTATGTGCGTGAGGAGACCCGGGGTGCACACGCCCGGCGGGACTTCCCCGAGGCCCGTCCGCAGTGGCGGTGTCGTCTCGTCCACCGGGCCGTGGCCACGCCGGGAACCCTCCCCCCGCACCCGAGGCCCAGTCATGACCCCTCGGCTCACCGACACCGACTTCGGGACCGAGGCCTTGACCGGGGTGTGGCCGTCCTCGGGCCCGGCTGATCCTCCCATCGAGGCGGTACGGGCCGCGGTGGCGGGGGCGATCTCCGAGGACATCGGTCCACTCGGGGACCTCACCGCCCGGCTCGTGCCCGAGAAGGACGTCGGCCGGGTCCGGGTGGTGGCGCGCGCCGAAGGGGTGCTGGCCGGTCGGCTGTGCGCGCTGGAGGCGTTCTCGCAGATCGACGGCGCGGCTCGTGGTGGACTGGCGGATCCTCGACGGCGAGCTGGTTGGTGCCGGGATCGGTGGTGGCCGAGGTGTCGGGCCCGATGCGGTCGATCCTCACCGCCGAGCGGACCGCGCTCAATTTCCTCTGTCACCTGTCGGGCATCGCCACCATGACGCGCCGGTTCGTCGACGCCGTCACCGCCGCGAACCCCGCCACCCGGGTGCTCGACACGAGAAAGACGACGCCGGGCCTCCGGGTGCTCGAGAAGGCGGCCGTGCGGGCCGGGAGGGGGCTGGAACCATCGGGCCGGATTGTCCGACGCCGTGCTCGTGAAGGACAACCATCTGGGCCGGCTCGGGATCACCGAAGCCGTGGCCGCGGCGAGACGGTCGTGGCCGGGCCGGATGGTGGAGGTGGAGTGCGACCGGCCCGAACAGGTGTCCGAAGCCGTCGACGCGGGAGCGTCGGCCGTGCTCCTCGACAACATGACGCCGTCGCTGGTGTCGGAATGCGTGGCGCTGGTGCGGGCGCGGCCGGGCACCGGGGACCGTGCTCGTCGAGGCGTCGGGGGGCGTGACCCTCGACAACGCCCCCGCCTACGCCGCGGCCGGCGCGGATCTGATCTCGGTGGGGGCCATCACCCATTCGGCGCCGATACTCGACCTCGGGCTCGACCTCGTGGAGGACTGACCGTGTTGCTCGCCATCGACGTAGGGAACACCGAGACGGTGATCGGCCTGTTCTCGTTGGCTCCCGGTGACGATCCACCGGCCGGGAGCCGGCCGGCCCCGCCCGTGCCTCCCGAGCCGGCCGGGCTCACCCATCACTGGCGGCTGTCGACCGTCGCCGATCGGACCCCCGACGAGCACGCCTGTTGCTGTCGGAGCTGCTCAATCTCGACGGGATGGACGTCGACGAGGTGGCGACGGGCATGGCGGTGACATCCTCGGTGCCGCGGGTGACCACGGCCCTGCGCCAGATGGCGGGCCGGTGGTTCGACGTGCCGTGCGTCGTGCTCGAGCCCGGCGTGCGGTCGGGGATGCCGATCCTCTACGACAACCCCAAAGAGGTCGGTGCCGACCGGATCGCCAACGCCATCGGCGCCTACGACCTCTACGGAGGGCCGTGCATCGTGGTGGACCTGGGCACGGCCACGACCTTCGACGCCATCTCGGGGTCAGGGCGAGTACCTGGGCGGGGCCATCGCACCGGGCATCGCCATCTCCATGGACGCGCTGTTCCATCACGCCGCCGCGCTGCGGCGGGTCGAGCTCGTCGAGCCCCGGAGCGTCATCGGGAAGTCCACGGTCGAGTCGATCCAGTCCGGCACGCTCTACGGCTACGCGGCGCAGGTCGACGGGATGTGCAGTCGGATCATCGACGAGCTCGGCCACGCCACGGTGGTCGCCACGGGTGGGCTGTCGGAGATCATCGCTCCGCTGTCGCGGACCATCGACCACCGAGAGCCGTGGCTCACCTTGCACGGGCTGCGGCTCGTCTACGAGCGCAACGCCAAGTCGAGTGACGCGCGTGATGGCGAAGGGCGTCGTCGGCGCGGTCGGGGTCGTCGGGGGGATCGAGCCGAACCGATAGCCTCGCTCCTCGTGGCCGACGTCCCCTACTCGTTCGATCGGACCGCTGAAGCCGGCACGCTGCACGACCGTATGCCTCGCTCGGGCCCGGCGAGGAGAGCGAGGACATCGTCGCCGTGGCGGGACGGGTCATGTTGATGCGTCCCCAGGGGCGCCTCGCCTTCGCCACGTTGCGCGACTCGTCGGGTCAGGTGCAGCTCTTCGCGCTGGCCAAGGTCACCGCGGAGTTCGAGGCCTTCACCCGGTTGTCGCTCGGGGACTGGGTGGGGGCGACGGGCAAGATCGTGCGGACCCGCAAGGGCGAGTTGTCGGTGCAGGTCCACACGTGGGTGCTCCTGGCCGAGGCCAGGCGGGGCTTCGGCGACAAGTGGAAGGGCGTCACCGACGTCGAGACGCGCTTTCGCCAGCGCGAGGTCGACCTGTGGGCGAACGAGCGCACCCGGGAGATCCTGACGCTGCGCAGCCGGCTCATCAGCTCGGTGCGGCGCCGCCTCGAGGACAAGGGTTTCGTCGAGGTGGAGACCCGGTGCTCCACGCCATCCCCGGTGGCGCGCTGGCCAAGCCCTTCGTCACCCACCACAACGCGCTCGACGCCGACCTGTTCCTGCGGATCGCGCCCGAGCTCTATCTCAAGCGGCTCGTGGTGGGTGGGTTCGAGAAGGTGTTCGAGATCGCCCGGGTGTTCCGCAACGAAGGACTGTCACCTCGCCACAACCCCGAGTTCACGATGCTCGAGCTCTATCAGGCCTACGCGGACTACGGGGACCTGGCGGTGTTGGTGGAGGAGCTGGTGTCGGGGCTTGCGTCGGAGCTCTGTGGCGCCACGACCATCTCCTACCAAGGCCGTGAGCTCGACCTCACCCCGCCGTGGCGGCGGGCCACGATGGCCGAGCTCGTGAGCGAGGCCACCGGGCAGCCCGTCGACATCCACACCGAGATCGAGGAGTTGCGGCGCCGGGTGGGGGCTGTCGGCATCGAGGCGAACCCGGCGTGGGGGGCGGGCAAGCTCCTGCTCGAGCTGTACGAGAAGACGACCGAGCCCGACCTGTGGGGGCCGGTGTACGTGATGGACTTCCCCGCCGAGGTCTCCCCCTGTCGCGCCGGCACCGGTCGGACCCCGACCTCGTCGAGCGGTTCGAGGCCATCGTGGCCGGGCGGGAGCTCGTGAACGCCTTCTCCGAGTTGGTCGACCCCGAGGACCAGCGGAGTCGGTTCGAGGCCCAGGCCTCGGCGCGCGCCGGAGGCGACGAGGAGGCCATGGCCATCGACGAGGACTACCTGCGGGCCCTCGAGCACGGCCTGCCCCCCACGGCCGGCCTCGGCATCGGGATCGACCGACTGGTGATGCTGCTGGCCGACGTGGCCAACATCCGCGAGGTCATCGCCTTCCCGACGCTGCGACCCGAACGCTGAGTTCCGGGCGCGGCTTGTCGCTACCTCGAGACAGGAAGTCCCTCGAGCAGCGACCGGGCCAGGTCCCCCAGGGCGCGCCCGAGGGAGCGTTCGGTCACGACCTCGGCCGCTTCGACGGCCTCGTCGACGAAACGGCGGCTCGGCGGCGACGGTGTCGGCGATGGCACCGGACTCCGCCACGATCGAACGCGCTTTGTCCCGCTCGGGTTGGTCGAGCGGCGAGCCGAGCAGGGGTCGCAGCTCCGGGCCGGTGCCGGGGTCGCGCAGGGCCAGGAGCACCGGCAGGGTGTAGATCCCTTCGGCGAGGTCCTGGCCGGCGGGCTTGCCGAGCTCCTCGTCGGTGGCGACCACGTCGAGGATGTCGTCGCGGAACTGGAAGAGCATGCCGAAGCAGCGTCCGAAGTTCGTGAGGACGTCGACTTCGGTGCGGGGGAGCCCGCCGGTGAGCGCGCCGATGCGACACGACGTGGACATGAGCGCGGCGGTCTTGCCCTCGATGGTCCGGAGGTAGTCGTCCTCGGTGCGTTCGGTGCTGAAGGCCGAGCGGACCTCGGTGACCTGTCCCTGGCACAGCAAGCCCAGCGTGTTGGCGAGGAGCCCGGCGATCTCGGTGCCGAGCGACGCGGCGATCTCGGCCGAGCGGGCCAGGAGGAAGTCGCCGGCCACGATGGCGACGAGGTTGCCGAAGCGGGCGTTGACGCTCTCCACGTTGCGGCGCACCAGGGCCTCGTCCATGACGTCGTCGTGGTAGAGCGAGGCCAGGTGGACGAGCTCGACGGCCACCGCCCCCTGGAGGTCGTCGGCGGTCGCCGCCCGGCGACCTCCGGTGGCCGAGGCCAGGGCCAGGCAGGGCCGCAGGCGCTTGCCCCCGGCCGCGATCAGGTGGGTGGTGACCTCGTCGAGGAAGGGGTCGCCCGAGCTGACGGCGTCCCGGAGCTCGGGTTCCAGCCGTCGCGAGGTCGTCTTGGAGGAAGGGGAGTGACAGCAGTGAGGCGGTGTCCACCAGGGGGAACGATAGGCGAAGGACCCGAAGTCGGGACAACGGGGGGCCGCCGCGACGGCTGTGGCCAGGGCCTTGGCCCGGACCCGGCACCGCTCCGCCCACGGTGCCTGCAGAGGTTTGTGGGGGCCCGGTGACTACCGTCGGTGGAACGGGTCAGGATTCGGGCCCCGCGTGCCGAAGGAATGGGGGATGCATTTGGGACCTTACGCTCGAGGGAAACGAGGAGCCTGGGTGTTTGTTGCTACAGCACGCCCGGTAGACTTTGTTCAGGAATCGAGCCGTCGAGGGAGGCGGTCTGGTGTTCGAACGCTTCACTGATCGGGCGCGGAGGGTGTTGGTGCTGGCGCAGGAGGAAGCGCGCCTGCTCAACCACAGCTTCATCGGCACCGAGCACATCCTCCTGGGGCTCATCCACGAGGGCGAGGGCGTCGCCGCCAAGGCGCTCGAGCAGCTCGGGGTCTCGCTCGAGGCGGTGCGCGAGAAGGTCGAGGAGACCATCGGCCTGTCGGGCACGGCTCCGACCGGGTCCCCGCCCTTCACCCCCCGGGCGAAGAAGGTCCTCGAGCTCTCGCTGCGCGAGGCCCTGCAGCTCGGCCACAACTACATCGGCACCGAGCACATGCTCCTCGGCCTCGTCCGCGAGGGCGAGGGCGTGGCCGCCCAGGTGCTCGTGAGCCTCGGCGCCGATCTGGCCCGGGTGCGCCAGCAGGTCATCCAGCTCCTGTCGGGATACCAGGGCAAGGAGTCGGTCGGCGCGGGGCCCGGATCGTCGGCCTCGGAGACGCCGTCGGGCTCCCCGGTGCTCGACCAGTTCGGCCGCAACCTGACCCAGCTGGCGCGAGACAGCAAGCTCGACCCGGTCATCGGGCGCGAGAAAGAGATCCAGCGGGTCATGCAGGTGTTGAGCCGCCGCACCAAGAACAACCCCGTGCTCATCGGCGAGCCCGGCGTGGGCAAGACCGCCATCGTCGAGGGACTGGCCCAGCGCATCGTGGCCAACGACGTGCCCGAGACCCTCAAGGGCAAGCAGCTCTACACCCTCGACCTCGGAGCCCTCGTGGCGGGTAGCCGCTACCGCGGTGACTTCGAGGAGCGCCTGAAGAAGGTGCTGAAGGAGATCCGCACCCGCGGCGACATCGTGCTGTTCATCGACGAGCTGCACACGCTCGTCGGTGCGGGCGCGGCCGAGGGTGCCATCGACGCCGCCTCGATCCTCAAGCCCATGCTGGCACGCGGCGAGTTGCAGACCATCGGCGCCACCACGCTCGACGAGTACCGCAAGCACCTCGAGAAGGACGCCGCACTCGAGCGTCGGTTCCAGCCCATCAAGGTGGAGCAGCCCACGGTGGCGCACACCATCGAGATCCTGAAGGGCCTGCGCGACCGCTACGAGTCGCACCACTCGGTGACCATCACCGACCAGGCGCTCGTGGCCGCGGCCAACCTCGCCGACCGGTACCTCGCCGACCGGTACCTGCCCGACAAGGCCATCGACCTCATCGACGAGGCCGGCAGCCGTCTGCGCATCCGGCGCATGACCACCCCTCCCGACTACAAGAAGCTCGAGGAGGAGATCGACCGGATCCGCCACGACAAGGAGTCGGCCATCGAGCGCCAGGCGTTCGACCAGGCCAAGAAGCTGGCCGAGCAGGAGAAGGAGCGCCTCGACCGCAAGACGGCCATGGAGGCCGAGTGGCGGGCCGAGGGCCTCGAGCTCTTCGACGTCGTCGACGAGGAGGTCATCGCCGAGGTGCTGGCCAACTGGACCGGCATCCCCGTCTACCGCCTCACCGAGGAGGAGACCTCCAAGCTCCTGCGCATGGAGGACGAGCTCCACAAGCGTGTGGTCGGCCAGGAAGAGGCCATCAAGGCGCTGTCGCGGGCCATCCGTCGGACCCGGGCGGGGCTCAAGGACCCCAAGCGGCCCAGCGGATCGTTCATCTTCCTCGGACCGACCGGCGTCGGCAAGACCGAGCTCGCCAAGGCGTTGGCCGAGTTCCTCTTCGACGACGAGGACGCGCTCATCCAGCTCGACATGAGCGAGTACATGGAGAAGCACACCGTGTCGCGGCTCGTGGGCTCTCCCCCCGGCTACGTCGGGTACGAAGAGGGCGGTCAGCTGACCGAGGCCGTGCGGCGCAAGCCGTTCTCGGTGGTGCTCTTCGACGAGGTGGAGAAGGCCCACCCCGACGTGTTCAACGCGCTGCTGCAGATCCTCGAGGACGGCCGGCTCACCGACGCCCAGGGACGGTCGGTGGACTTCAAGAACACCGTGCTGATCATGACCTCCAACCTGGGGACCGCGGATCTGCGCAAGTCCTCGGTCGGATTCGCCAAGACGTCGGAGGCGGTGACCTACGAGCGGATGAAGTCGAAGGTCCACGACGCGCTGAAGGCGCACTTCCGGCCCGAGTTCCTCAACCGGATCGACGAGGTCATCGTCTTCCACGAGCTGTCCAAGGAAGAGGTCGTGGAGATCGTCGACCTCATGATCCGACGGGTGGGCGAGCAGCTGGAGTCGCAGGGACTGGGCCTCGAGCTCACCCCGACGGCCAAGTCGCTGCTGGCCGACAAGGGATACGACCCCACGCTCGGGGCCCGTCCGCTTCGTCGGGCCATCCAGCAGTTCGTCGAGGACGCTCTGTCGGAGCGCATCCTGTGGAAGGAATTCCGCGTGGGCGAGACCATCATCGTCGATGTGGAGGACGGCGAGTTCGTCTTCCGCACCGTCGAGGGCCTCGAGCCGCCGCCGGTCGAGTTGGCCGGCGCGGGCGCCGACTCCTGAGCCAGCAGTCGGGTCACCGGCCTCACGCCGACGGCCTGAGCGGCGCAGTCTGATCGCCACGATCTGACTGTCACACCCCGTCCCTAGCCTCGGGCGCATGGGACGACCGCGCACGGTGCACCGTTGTCGCGCCTGTGGGAGCGGGACCCCGCGCTGGGCGGGGCGGTGCCCGGCCTGTGGCGAGTGGAACAGCCTCGTCGAGGAGCAGGTCGTCGAGCCCGTGGCCCCGCCCCGACCGCGCCACGGGGGCTCTGGACCTGCTCGCCGAGGGGGTCTTCGGCCCCGGCCCGGTGGAAGCGAGCGCCCGGGCGCTGCCCCTCGACGCGGTCGACCCCACCCAGTCCGGCCCCGTTCCCACGGGCCTGGCCGAGCTCGACCGGGTCCTCGGGGGTGGGCTCGTCCCGGGCTCGGTGACCTTGCTCGGAGGAGAGCCGGGCGTGGGGAAGTCGACGTTGCTGCTCCAGGTCCTGGCGTCGATGGCGGCTCGGGGGGCGCTCGCGTGCTGCTCGTCTCCGCCGAGGAGTCGGCCCAGCAGGTGCGGCGGCGGGCCGAGCGACTGGGGCCACTGCCCGCCGGGCTCATGGTGCTCGCCACCACGGATCTGTCCGCCCTTGCGAGCGCCGTGGCCGACACGGCGCCGGGCCTGGTCGTGGTGGACTCGATCCAGGCCGTCAGCGACCCCGCCGCCCCGGGCGCCCCGGGCAGCCTCGGCCAGGTGCGGGCCTGCACCGACCTGGTCGTGCATCTGGCCAAGGTCCATCGGGTGCCCTTCGTGGTGGTGGGTCACGTCACCAAAGAGGGGACCCTGGCGGGCCCGCGCACATTGGAACACCTCGTCGACACCGTCCTCGGGGTGGAGGGCGACCGCCACCACGCCCTGCGGACGGTGCGGGCCACCAAGCACCGGTTCGGCCCCACCGGCGAGCTCGGGCTCTTCGAGATGAGCGACTCGGGACTGGCCGCGGTGACCGACCCCTACCAGCTCCTGCTCGGGGACCGTCGGCCCGGGGCGTCGGGGAGCGCGGTGCTGCCCGCCATGCAGGGCCAGCGGGCCCTGTTGGTCGAGGTCCAGGCCCTCACGTCGAGGAGCTGCGCCCGAGACCCCGAGCCGGCGGTCGGCCCAGGGCGTCGACGGCGGTCGGCTCGCGCTGCTTGCTGGCCGTCCTCGAGCAGCGGGCCGGCGTGTCGGTGATGCGGACCGACGTCTTCGCGTCGGCCGTCGGCGGTATCCGGGTGCTCGAGCCTGCTGCGGACCTGGCCCTGGCGCTCGCGCTGGCCTCGGCGGTGACCGACAGCGCCCTGCCACCCGATCTTGTCGTGTTCGGCGAAGTGGGCCTCGGGGGCGAGATCCGACAGGTCCCCCACGCCCCCCGGCGCCTGGCCGAGGCGGCGCGGGTGGGATTCCGCCACGCGCTCGTCCCCGAATCGTGTCCCGACGGGCCGCCCGGGATGGAGGTGGTCCACGTGCGGTCTCTGGCACAGGCGGTCGCGTTGGCCACGGGGTCGACTGACGCGCCCGAAGGTGGGGAATAGCGGCACAGGGCGCCGGGTACCATGCGGAGGTGGTGGTGCGACCGAGCTCGGCCATGGCCGACGCCCTGGCCCTCGTTGCGCCGGGCCAACCGTTGCGCGACGGCATCGAGCGTGTGCTGCAGGCCAATCGGGGTCTGCTCCTGGTGGTCGGCGACGGGCCCGATGTGCTTTCGATCTGCACCGGTGGGTTCCTTCTCGACGCCGAATTCAGCCCGCAGCGCCTGTCGGAGCTGGCCAAGATGGACGGCGCGGTCATCCTTTCCCCCAACGCCGATCGCATCGCCCGGGCCAATGTGCATCTCATGCCCAACGCCACCATCCCCACCATCGAGACCGGGACGCGGCATCGCACCGCGGAACGGGTAGCCCGGTCCATCGACGTCCCGGTGGTGTCGGTGTCGGCTGCCATGGGCCTCGTCACGGTCTACCGACGCGACACGCGCCATGTGCTCCAGGACGAGCGGCGATTGCACGAGCGGGTGCGCCAGGCTCTGCAGACGACCCGGCGGTTCCGCCAACGGCTCGACACCACGTTGTCGGCGCTGTCGGCACTCGAGATCGCCGACACGGTGACCGTGCGCGACGTGGTGGCGGTACTCCAGCCCGCCGAGTTGCTGGACCGGATCGCGGACGAGGTCAAGGTTGATCTGGTGGAGCTCGGCGAGGACGGGCGGCTGCTGCGGCTGCAGCTCGAGGAGGTGCTCGACGGCATCGACCCGCTGCGCCGGCTCGTGGTGCGCGACTACCTGCGCTGCGACACCGACGGCGGCCGCACGCCCGGGTCGCGGCCCCGGCGCGCCAGGGTCATGGCGCGCCGTGACGCCCCCGAGGGCCGGCACGGTGTCTCGGACGAGGAGTGCGACCACGCGCTGGCCGCCTTGGCGGGCCTGTCGACCGACGACCTGCTCGACGGCGCGGCGGGTCTCAGCCGCCCTCGGGCTCGGTGCCGGCCACGCCGATCCCGACGCGCCGGTGGAGCCGCGCGGCTACCGCCTGTTGCACCGGCTGCCGCGCTTTCCCGAGGCGCTCGTGGACAGGATCGTCGAGCACTTCGCCGGGCTGCAGCGGATCATGCGCACCTCGGTGGCCGAGCTCGAGGAGGTCGAAGGCGTGGGTGAGGCTCGCGCCCGTTCGGTGAAAGAGGGCCTGGCTCGTCTCGCCGAAGCGAGCATCCTCGACCGCTACAGCTGAGGCCTGCTCAGAGCGGCGCCTGGCGCTCGGGGTGGGGGCCGAGGGCCGCTCAGGTAGAATGGAACGTCTGTCCCTCGCCGTGAGCGTGTGGCCAGCGCGCCATCCCAGGAGAGGTACGTGTTCGACATCGGTGACAAGGTGGTCTACCCCCATCACGGGGCGGCGATCGTGGAGCGGCGCGAGGTCAAAGAGGCCTTCGGCGAGAAGAAGGAGTACCTCGTCCTGCGCCTCGCCTACGGCGACCTGACGTTGATGGTCCCGGCCGACAACACCGAGGGCGTGGGCCTGCGCGAGGTCATCAACGACGAAGAGGTCGAGGAGGTGTTCGCCGTCCTTCGCAAGAAGGAGGCGCGCATGCCGACGAACTGGTCGCGCCGGTACAAGAACCACTCGGAGAAGCTTCGCTCCGGCGACATCTACCAGGTGGCCGAGGTCGTGCGGAACCTCTCGATCCGCGACAAGGACAAGGGGCTGTCGGCGGGCGAGAAGCGGATGCTCAGCCGGGCGCGCCAGATCCTCGTCTCGGAGCTGACCTTCGCGCTCGACGTCGACGAGGCCGCGGCGGAGAAGCGCCTGGACGAGGCGCTGCCCTGATCCCCATGTGCCCGCACCGCTTCGGCGGGGCGCGGCCGCTGCACGGGGGGTGAGCACGTGTCGGTGTGGGTGGTCGTCGTCGCGGCCGGAAGTGGCCAGAGGTTCGGGGCTCCGAAGCAATTCGCCCGCATTGGCAGGGCGCAACATGGTGCAGTGGGCCGTCGACGCGGCGCGTACCGTCGCCGACGGCGTGGTGCTCGTCCTTCCCGCCCTCGACGCCCCCGGCGTCGGAGTCGGCGTGGGAGCCGGAGTCGGAGTCGGTGATGACCTCGTCACCGGTGCCGACGTCTCGGTGTCCGGCGGTGACACCCGGGCGGCCTCGGTCCGGGCCGGGCTCGCGGCGGTGCCCCTGTCGGCGCCGAGGTGATCGTGGTGCACGACGGGGCGCGCCCGCTGGCGTCGCCGGCGTTGTTCGGCGCCGTGGTGGGCGCGGTCACCGGCGGGGCCGACGCGGCGGTGCCCGGTGTGGCGGTGGCCGACACGTTGAAGCGCGTCGTGGACGGTGTCGTCACCGCCACCGTGGCGGCGCGACGGCCTGGTGGCGGTGCAGACGCCACAGGCGTTTCGGGCCGACGATCCTGCGAGCTGCCCACGAAACGGGCGCCGATGCCACCGACGACGCCACCCTGGTCGAGGCGCTGGGCGCTACCGTGCGCGTCGTGCCCGGCGATCCTCGCAACATCAAGGTGACGACGGCCGCCGACCTCGAGGTCGCCCAGGCCCTGGCCGACGTCATGACCGGCGCGGGCCATGATCGAGCCGTCGTTGCGTGTCGGGCAGGGATTCGACGTCCACCGCTTCTCGGGTGACCCGGGGCGCCCGCTCGTGCTCGGAGGGGTGACCGTTCCCGGCGCGGCCGGGCTGGCCGGCCACAGCGACGCGGATGTCGTGGCCCACGCCGTGGCCGAAGCGCTGCTCGGCGCGGCGGGTCTCGGGGACCTCGGACGCCACTTCCCGGCCAGTCGACCCCACCTGGGCCGGAGCCGACTCCATGGAGCTCCTCGCGCAGGTCTCGCGCATGGTGGGGGCACAGGGCATGGCCCTGGTGAACGCCGATTGCACCGTCGTGTGCGAGCGCCCCCGACTCGTCGATCACACCGACGCCATGGCGCGTCGCCTCGAAGAGGTGCTCGGGGCACCGGTGAGCGTGAAGGCGAAGCGGGCCGAGGGACTGGGTGCGATCGGTCGGGTCGAGGGCATCGCCTGCGTGGCGGTGGTCCTGCTCACCTCGGCGCCGTGACCGGTCCGCCGCGTCGGCGACGCAGCCCGGCACTCCCGGACGCGGCGCCTCCGGCCGCCGCGCAGCGGGCCCGGCCGGACGCGGCGGTGCGAGACCGGGCCGCGGGGCGAGCACCGGGCGCGGGGCGAGCACCTCGACGCGCGGCATCCGGTGGGGGTGCGCCCGGACGTGGCCGCGTGCGGCCGGGACACGGCGGTGCGGAGGCCGCACCGGCGGCGGCCATGGACTGGGGGGCGAGCAGGTCGAGGGCCGCCAGGCCGTGCGCGAGCTCCTGGCCGCGGGCCGCCGACCGGTGCGCGAGGTCTGGATCGCGGAGGACCTCGACCCGTCCCCGCAGATCGACGACATCGAACGGCTGGCCACACGTCGACGCGTCCGGCTCGTGCTCGTCCCGCGGACCAAGCTCGAACGGGCGGCGCGCACCGATGCCCCGCAAGGCGTCCTGGCCCACGCCCGGCCCCTCGAGGAGGTCGAGCTCGAGACACTGTGCCGGGCTCGACGGGGTCGTGATCGCCGTTCCTGCTCGTGCTCGACGGCGTCACCGATCCACACAATGTCGGCGCCCTGCTGCGCAGCGCGGAGTGCGCCGGGGTCACCGGCGTGGTGCTGCCGCGCCATCGGGCCGCGCACGTGACGCCGACGGTGGCCAAGGTGGCGGCCGGTGCGATCGAGCACCTCGACATCGCCATCGTTCCCGGGCGTCCCGAACGCGCTCCGGCAGCTCGAAGACCTCGGGGTGACCAGCGTCGGGCTCGACGCCGAGGCACCGACGTCGCTGTTCGACCTCGACGCTTGAGCCGCCGGTCGGGCGTGGCGCTCGTGATGGGCGCCGAGGGCCGGGGCCTCGCCGCGCTCGACCCGCCGGCGGTGCTCGGTGCTGGCGGCCATCCCCCAATTCGGTGCCCTGGGCAGCCTGAACGTGGCGGCGGCCGGTGCGGTGGCGTGCTTCGAGGTGGCGCGGCGCCGGGTCGGGCACGCCGCCGGGTGAGTCGCGGGTAGCGGCGCTGCGCGATCATCTGGTCGGAGCGACAGGGGAGACAGATGGTGACCGACACCGTCGTTGGGTGTCAGGCGCAGGTGGGATCGGTGGCCACGTCGAGCTGTCGCGGGGCAAGGTCAACGCCATCGACGTCGAGCTGCATGGAGGAGCTCCGACCGCACGCTCGAGGGCCTGGAACACGACCCCGACGTCCGTGCCGTCGTCCTCACCGGTGCGGGCCGGGTCTTCTCGGCCGGGGTGGACCTGCGACGAGTCGTCGACTCCGACGCCGGCGTATGCCGAGCGCCTCGTGGCGGGCCTGCGCGCTCGGCTTCGAAGCGTTGTTTGGCTTCCCCAAGCCGACGGTGGCCGCGGTCAACGGCGCGGCGGTGGCGGGGGGTTGCATCCTGGCGTGTGCGTGTGACCGTCGGTCCTGATCGTGCACCGGCCCGCATCGGCGCCAGCGAGCTCGCCGTGGGCGTGCCTTTCCCCGTCGCCGCCCTCGAGATCGTGCGCCACGCGTGTGGGTCGCGCACCGAGGACGTCGTCTTCAGTGCGCCGCCTGCTCGACGCGCCGAGGCCCTGGCGGTCGGCATGGTCCACGAGGTGTGCCACGGCCCCGACGTCCTGCTCGAGCGGCGCCGGTCGCCGTGGCGGCGGAGCTCGGTGCGCGTGCGCCGCTCGCCTACCGCCTCGCCAAGGCACAGCTCCGGCGCCCGATGCTTCGAGCGCATGCGAAGTGACGCCGCCGCCCGGTGGACCCCACGGTGATCGGCGAGTGGGCCGCGGCCGCACACCGCGGCACGCCTGCGCCAGGCAGCTCGACCGGTTGGCGGCGGCCCGATGACACGCGGCGGTGGCGACGAGTCGGCCGCGCGGGGCGACGCGTCGCAGCGGCGGTGCGGACGCCGCGCCGTCCGAGCCGGTGGTGGGACTCGAACCCACGACCTGACGATTACAAATCGTCTGCGCTTCCAGCTGCGCCACACCGGCTTGCACGCAACGCTACTGCCGGGTCTGTCCGGTCCCGGGCACGACGGGGCGACGGATCGAGGATCCTTGCTTCGCGCGCGGTGCATTGGCAGGCTTGACCCCGCGATGGGATTGACAGATCAGGACCGCCAGATCCTCGACTTCGAGGAATCGTGGTGGACCCGGCCCGAAGCGAAGGCATCGGGCATCCGTCACCGCCTCGGAATGTCGCCGACCGGCTACTACCGCCGGCTGGCGGAGCTCGTCGACACCGACGACGCCCTCGAACACGCTCCCCTCGTCATCCGGCGCTTGCGTCGGCGCCGGCTCGACCAACGCCGGGGACGGTTCGAGACCACCGCGGCCCCGCATCATCCCCGGCGATGAGCGACCGCTACGACGACCCGGGGAGCCCGGGCGCGGGCAGGGGGACACAACGACGGGCCCGAGCCGCGAGAACGGGCCGGGCGTGCCGGCGCCCACCGGCTTCCTGCGGGGAGTGGGCGTCGTCGTGGTGGCGGTGATCATCGGCGCCCTCCTCATGCCGTCGGGCACCCGGGCGCCGCTCGAGTGATCGCGGCCGCCAGCCAGTCGACGCCGACGACCACCACGCCGACGACCACCACGCCGAGGGCCGTCGACCACGACCACCACCCAAGCGACGATCGTGCCCGGCGCGTCGTCGATCCACGTCCTGGTGGTGAACGGGACGAGCATCACCGGCCTCGCCGGAGGCACCGCCACGTATCTTCGTTCCCGGGGATTTCTCACCCTCCCGCGACCAATGCGACCACGAAGGTGACCGGCACCCAGGTCTACGCGGTGTCGGGGCCGTCGAGCTCGGCCACGACGGTCGCGAACGCCCTGGGGTTGACCTCCAGCACCATCCAGCCCACGACGGCGGTCGCCCCGGTGCACAGCACCGCCGGAGCCAACGTCGTCGTCGTCACCGGCCCCGATCTCGCCCGGTTGGCGCCTGGGTCAACCACGTCGTCGACGGCCGCCACGACCCCCTGACAGGGCGCGACGCGCCCATGTGGACCGACGACGCCTCGACGGGGGCACCGAATGAGCGACGGGGCCCGTCGGGTCAGCGATGACACGCTGGGCCGCTGGCGGTCCTGCTCGAGCAGCCCGCGTCCAGCGCGGTGTTGAGCGACTTCGACGGGACGCTGTCGCCCATCGTGGCGGATCCCGCGCTGGCCCGTCCTCTGCCCGAGGCGCCCGGCGTGCTGGCGGTCGCTGGCCCAGCACTTCGGCCTGGTGGCGGTGGTGTCGGGCCGGCCGGTGTCGTTCCTGGCCCAGCGCCTGGCCGCGGCGGGCCCGGCGTGTGCGGTTGTTCGGCGCCTACGGCCTCGAGTGGATCGAGGACGGCGCAGGTGCGGCGGTCGCCGGAGGTGGGGCCGTGGCTGGGCGCGGTGGCCGAGGTCGTGGCGGCCGCCCGGTCGGAGTTCGCGGGCGAGGCGGTGGGGATCGAGGACAAAGACGTCTCGGTCACCGTGCACTGGCGCCAGGCGCCCGACGCCGGCGAACGCGGCCGGGACTTCGCCCGCCACTGGGCGCGACCGGACCGGGCTCATGCTGCAGCCGGGTCGGATGGCGGTGGAGTTCCGGCCACCGGTGGGGATCGACAAGGGGTCGGTGGTCGAGCGCCTGGCGCGCGGCAGCCATGCGGCGTGCTTCGCCGGTGACGACGCCGGCGATCTGCCCGCGTTCGTCGCGCTCGACCGACTCGCCCTCGACGGCACGCACACGGTGCGGTTGGCGGTGGCCGACGAGGAGACGCCGCCCGAGCTCGTGGCCGCGGCCGACGTCATGGTGCGCGGGCCCGCTGAAGCCCTCGACCTGTTCCGCACGCTGGCCGGCGCGGCGCGGGGCTGACGGGTCGACACGGTCATCGACGATTCGGTCGACCTGAGGTCAGCCGGTCGACGCGCGGTCAGCCGGTCGACGCGGTCAGCCGGTGACGCGGTCAGCCGGTCGTGGTCAGCTCGGGATCACCGCGGCGAGTTGGTCGGCGAGCCAGTCCCCGGGGTGGCGCTTGGACACCAGGCGCATGGAGCGCCGCGCCCGCCGGGCCCGTTCGTCGGCGGCCCATGTCGAGCGCCTGGAGGAGCACCGCCGGCGGTGCCCGCAGACGTCGAAGGGGTTGATCTCGAGCGCCTCGGTGTGCAGCTCGGCGAAGGCACCCGCTTCTCGAGAAAGGCGAGGACGCCGTCGGTGGTGTTGACGATGGGCCCTTCTTTGGCGACGAGGTTGAGCCCGTCGCGCAGGGGGTTCACGAGGAGGACGTCGTAGCGCATCAGGGCGGCCACCGACCGGCCCGGGTCGTCGGCGACGTCGAGGATGATCGGCGCCCAGTCATCGGTGCCCCACGTGTCGTTGACCTGGCGAGCCGCCTGCTCGACCTCGGCGCCATAGGCGAGGTATTCCGGCAGCGACGAGCGCGACGCGTAGGCCAGGGCGAGCAAGACGACCTGGCCTCGCAGCTCCGGTCGCATGCGGAGCATCTCGTCGAAGGCCCAGAAGCCGCGCAGCAGGTTCTTGGCGGGCTCGATCCTGTCGACGCGCAACACCATGCGACTGCCTGCGAGGAGCTCCTCGAGTCGCTCGCCGGCGGCCAGGCATTCCGGTGAGGCGGCCCGTTCGACCAGGTGCTCGGAGTCGGGGGTGAGCGGTGAGACGAAGGTGTGGTGCATGTCGACGTCCATGTCCTCGCAGCAGCTCCGGAAGCTCTGCTCCCAGCGCGCCGTGTGGAACCCGCACGCGGCTGGCGGCCGCCATGCCCTCGAGGACTTCACGGGCCACCGTCGTAGGGCAGGACGCGCAAGGTGTCGGGGCTGGCGAAGGGTGTGTGGGTGAAGTGGACGGTATGGAGATCGGGCCGCTTCTCGCGAGGACGCCCGGGCAGCAGGCTCAGGTGGTAGTCCTGGATGAGCACGGTGGCGCCCTCGGTCGCGGCCGCGTCCACGACCTGCGCGAACAGCTCGTTGAAGTCGCGATAGGCCTGCCAGGCCGGGGTGAAATGGCGGTCGAAGCGGGGGCGCCGGGCCAGGTCGAAAAGATGATGGTGCAAGAACCACAACGTGGAGTTCGACACCACGTCGTACGCCATGCGGTAGATGTCCTTGTCGGGCTGGACCGTGAGCAGGTGCAGCCCCCGCTCGGTCATGAGCCCTTCGGTCGTCGCCATGCGATCGGCTTCGGACATCGCGCACGCCACCCAGGTGGCGCCGCTGCCTTCGAGTTGGGGGTGCAGGGCCGCGGCCAGCCCTCCCGCCGAGCCCGCCGGGACGGGTCGCCCCTCTTGGTCCAGTGCGAAGGACATCGGGCCCCGGTTCGAGGCGATGACCAGGTCCGCCTTCAAGCGCAACCGACCCTTTCCATACCGGGACGACCCTACCCTCCGCCTGCACGGGCCACTCCGACGAGCCACCATGGTCGACGTGTCCTGTGAACGGCTCGTGTAACGCCGTGCCCGACGACTCCTCCCGGCGCCGTGCCCTGCTCGCCCCCGACGCCTTCAAGGGGACCGCCGGCGCCCCCGCCGTGGCCTCGGCCATGGCCCTCGGAGCCCACCGGGCGGGTTGGGCCGGTGACCTGTGCCCGTTGTCCGACGGGGGCGAGGGCTTCGCCGCCGTCCTGGCCGAGGCGCCGGCCCCGCCCGGTGCCGCCGCCGGCGCCTGGCACGAGACGACGGTCACCGGACCGCTCGGCGACCCCGTGACAGCCCGGTGGTGGTTGGCCGACGGCGTGGCCGTGATGGAGTCGGCCGCCGCGTCCGGGCTCACCCTGGCGACGGGGCCACGAGGGAACGACCCACTGCGGGCCAGTACCCGGGGCACGGGCGAGCTCATCGTCGCCGCCGCCTCCGCCGGGGCGAGGCGGGTGCTCGTGGGGGTCGGGGGCTCGGCCACCACCGACGGGGGTTTCGGTGCCATCGAGGCCATCGAGGAGGCCGGCGGGCTGGGAGGAATCGAGGTGGTGGTGGCCTGCGACGTGGAGACCCGGTACGTCGAGGCCGCGGCGCGCTTCGGACCTCAGAAAGGAGCGACACCCGACCAGGTCGTCGAGCTCGGGGCCCGATTGGTGGCACTGGCCATCCACCTCCGGGCTCGATACGGGGTGGAGGTGACCGACATCCCCGGCGGTGGCGCCGCCGGGGGGCTCGCCGGAGGGCTGGCGGCCCTGGGGGCCGTGCTGGTGCCGGGTTTCGGCGTGGTGGCCGACGCCGTGGGCCTCTCCCACCGTGTGGCGGGTGCCGACGTGGTCGTCACCGGGGAGGGACGCCTCGATGCCACGTCGTGGTCAGGGAAGGTGGTGGGTTCGGTGGTCGCCGCGGCGGGCTCGGCCGGGGTCCCGGTCCTGGTGGTGGTGGGCGCGGTGGGCCCCGGTGGGTTCGACGGCGTCGGCGCCGCCGAGGTCGCCGTGCGCAGCCTCACCGACCGGTTCGGTGAGGCCCAGGCCCGTGCCGATCCCGCCGCCTGCACGCAAGAGGTGGTCGCCGATGCCCTGGGGGAGCTCTTCGGGGAAGAGCCGACCCGTTGACAGGGAAGTGAGTGACCACTAACTTAAGGGCGGATGATGACAGCGCCCAAGAATGCCGGAGCGGTGCGACAGACCGCCGACGAGCGCCGGATCTCGGTCCTGCGAGCGGCGATGGCGGAGTTCGCCAAGGGCGGGTACGCCGGGACGTCGACCGACGCCATCGCGGTGCGAGCCGAGATATCCCAGCCCTATCTGTTCCGCCTGTTCGGGACCAAGCGGGAGCTGTTCATCGCCACCATGGGCCTCATGCACGCCCGGATCGAAGAGACCTTCCGGCGGGCTGCCGACGGCCACTCCGGCATCGAAGCGATGGCCGCCATGGGTGACGCCTACAGAGAGTTCCTGGGCGAGCGCGACCTCCTCCTGGTCCAGCTCCACGCCTATGCGGCCTCAGAGGACGAGGAGATACGCAGGGCGGCGCGAGAGGGGTTCCGCCATCTGTGGACGGTGGTCGGGGAGCTGACCGGGCTCGGCGACGAGGACCTCCGCGCCTTTTTCGCCCAGGGGATGCTCCTCAACGTCATGGCCGCCGTCGACGCGGCGGCCCTCGACGAGTCCTGGGCCCGGGCCTGTCAGCCCGACGCCGAGCCGTTCTTCGCCCCCGACACCCCCTGACCCCTGATCAGATCCCGAGAGGAGCTCACTATGGCCAGCGAAGGTAGTAATCAGTCACTAGCAGGACCGATCCCCTCGCCTGGAAGCAACCCGGCCCGGCCCGGCGGCGCGGCGTGGGCCGTGGTCATCACCTCGCTGGCGCTGTTCATGGCCACCCTCGACAACCTCGTGGTGACGACGGCCCTCCCGGTGATCCGTCGCCATCTGCACGCCGGCCTGGCCGGTCTCGAGTGGACGGTGAACGCCTACACCTTGACCTTCGCCGTGCTCTTGCTGACCGGTGCCGCACTGGGCGACCGGTTCGGTCGCCGCCGGATGTTCCTCGTGGGCCTGGTCGTCTTCACCGGCGCGTCGGCGGCGGCGGCATTGTCGCCCTCGGTGGGTTGGCTCGTCACCGCCCGAGCCGTCCAAGGCGCGGGGGCGCGCTGATCATGCCCCTGTCGCTCACGTTGCTGTCGGCCGCGGTGTCGTCCGAGAAGAGGAACCAGGCACTCGGGGTGTGGGGTGCCATCGGTGGCGTGGCGGTCGCCGCGGGTCCCCTGGTGGGCGGTGCGGTCACGAGCGGGTGGTCATGGCAGTCGATCTTCTGGATCAACGTGCCGGTCGGGGTGGTGTTGGCGGTGCTGGCGCGTTGGCGTCTGACCGAGTCGCGCGGTCCGCGCCAGCCCCTCGACCTCGGTGGCGTTGCGCTTGCCAGCCTGGGCCTGCTCGGGGTCGTCCTGGCGCTGGTGCGGGCCAACGAACACGGGTGGACGAGCACCGGTGTCATGGCCTCGTTCGCGGTCGGGGTGTTCGGGATGACCGGATTCGTCGTGTGGGAACAGCGCAGCTCCCACCCCATGCTGCCGTTGCGACTGTTCCGGAGTCGTGCGTTCTCGGCCGTGAACAGCGGTGGCGCTGTTCATGAGCTTCGGCATGTTCGGGTCCATCTTCTTCTTGTCGCAGTTCCTCCAGGTCGTCCAGCACTACTCGCCCTTGGGGGCGGGGCTGCGCGTCCTGCCCTGGACGGGGATGCCCATGGTGGTCGCACCCCTGGCTGCGGTGTTGGCGCAGCGGTTCGGAGGACGGCCCGTCTTGGCCGCCGGGCTCATGCTCCAGGCCACGGGCCTGGCGTGGTTGGCGCTCGAACTCACCGCCACGGTGAGCTACTCGAGCCTATGGCTGCCGTTCGTGGTGTCGGGCGTGGGGATGGCCTTGTTCTTCGTCCCCCTGGCGTCGGTCGTCTTGTCGTCGGTGCGACCAGAGCAAGAGGGAGTGGCCTCGGGCGCCAACAGCGCGTTCCGCGAGGTCGGCGGGGTGCTGGGGATCGCCGTCCTGGGGGCGGTGTTCTCCGCCCGGGGTGGCTACACGAGCAGCGCCGACTATGTGGCCGGGGTCCGACCGGCGGTCTGGGTCGGCGTGGCCGTGGTCGGGCTCGGAGCGGTGGTGGCGCTGATGCTTCCCCGCCGCGCCGCAGCGCGCGTCGCAGCGCGGACGAACGCCCAGGCGATCCCCTCACCGGCCCAGCCGGTCGGCCTCGCTGCACAGGGCCCGCCACCGCCGATCGACGCCGGGGTGGAACCGATGTGGCTCGGCGCCGGGGACGACGGTCTGGCAGCGTCGGTGTCGGGAGCCGGCGGCGGCTAAGGCTCGGGATGGCGCGGGGTTGTCACGCCGGCTCGACGCAAGGCGGCGCCGAGCACGTCAGTCGCCTGGGGTCGGAGCTCGGGGAGGGGTCGGTTGCGGTGGATGCGCACCCCCAGGTCGACCTGGGCCACCTGCTCGACACCGAAGTGTTCGGCGACGTCGATGAGCAGCGCCAGCTCCACCCCGTACCCGGGGGCGAGGCCTGTCTTGTCGAGGACCGTGCGCGGCGCCGCGGTCTCGCCGGCCAGGGGTTGGCTCACCGCGCTGAGGTGGGGGAACAAGAGGTCGATGACCGGTCGGGCCACCAGCTCGGTCACCCGCCCGCCCGCCCCCTTCTGGCCATGGAGGGGACGGTCGTAGAAGCCCTTCACGAGGGCCACGTCGGGTCGTCCGGGGCCGGGGTCGAAGAGGAGCGGCCCCAAGAGCCCGGTCACGTAGTGGGGGTCGAAGTTCTCGACATCGGCGTCGAGGAAGACGAGCAGCTCGGCATCGGTCTCGGCGAGGGCGAGGGCCATGGCTTGGCCCTTGCCACCCCCCGCCGTGCGGGCCGTGATGACCCGGGCACCACCGCGGCGGGCCACCGCGGCCGTGTCGTCGTCGGACCCGTCGTCGACCACCACGACGTCGTCGACGAGGTCCGCCCCACCGCCGGTGGCGGTGAGCACGGCCCGGATCCTCGAGACGATCGGGCCCACGGTGGCGGCCTCGTTGCGGGCCGGGAGACAGACCGCCACTCGACGCCCGGCTCGCGCCGCCACCAGGTCGGGGACAGTGAAATCGCCATGGTGGAAGCTCCGCAGCGCCCCGTGGCGTGCCTCGCCAGGTGGAAGACCCACGCCCCGATCATCCCCCATCCCGGGCCCGGCCATGCCCGCACCCCCCATGCATTGACGCGGGAGGTCACCTTCGTCCACCATGGAGGGATCATCCAGAGCGGCTGAGGGACGGGCCCTGCGACGCCGCGGCAACCAGCGACACCGTCATTCCGACGGGCGCCAGGTGCCAATGCCCGATCGATGCGGAGGTGCGCTGTGGACTTTGTCACCGGGCTTCGTTGCCGAGAATGTGCGCGGCCCTATCCTGCCGAAGCGCTCCACGTCTGTGACTACTGCTTTGGTCCCCTCGAGGTCGCCTACGACTACGAGGCCCTGCGGAGCTCGGTCACCAAGGAGCAGATCGCGGCCGGTCCCCGGACCATCTGGCGCTACGCGCCCCTGTTGCCCGTGACCGACCCTGAGCCCATCGACCTGGGCACGGGCTGGACGCCGTTGGTCCGGGCCGACCGCCTGGCGGCCGAGCTCGGCCTCGGGGAGCTGTGGATCAAGAACGACACCGCCAACCCGACGGGCTCGTTCAAGGACCGGGTGGTGTCGGTGGCGCTGACCAAGGCGCGCCAGCTCGGGTTCAAGGTGGCCGCGTGCGCGTCGACCGGCAACCTGGCGAACTCCGTGGCTGCCCACGCGGCACGCGCCGGGATGGTGTCGGTGGTGTTCATCCCGAGCGACCTCGAGGTGGCCAAGGTCGTGACCACGGCCGTCTACGGCGGACACGTCGTGGCCGTCGAGGGCACCTACGACGACGTCAACCGGCTGTGTGCGGAGCTCACCAGCGAGCTCCCGTCGTGGGCCTTTGTCAATGTCAACGTGCGGACGTACTACGCCGAAGGATCCAAGACCCTTGCCTTCGAGGTCGCCGAGCAACTCGGCTGGCAGGCGCCGGACCATGTGATCGTGCCGGTGGGCTCGGGCAGCCAGCTCACCAAGGTGGCCAAGGGCTTCACCGAGCTTCACGCCGTGGGCCTGCTCGACGACGAGCCCCACGTCCGGGTGTCGGGCGCCCAGGCACAAGGGTGCTCGCCCGTGGCCACGGCCTTTGCCGAGGGGACCGACGCCATCCGGCCCGTCAAGCCGCACACCATCGCCAAGTCCCTCGCCATCGGGAACCCCGCCGACGGCTGGTATGCGCTCGAGACGGTGCGCCAGAGCGGCGGGTCCTTGGCGGCGGTGACCGACGACGAGATCCTCGACGGCATCCGCCTCCTGGCCCGGACCGAGGGGATCTTCGCCGAGACGGCCGGTGGGGTCACCATCGCCACGCTCGCCAAGCTGGCCGCCCAGGGCGTGGTCCGGCGTGACGAGCGCGTCGTGGCCTATGTGACCGGTCACGGCCTCAAGACCGTCGAAGCCCTCGTCGACAGTGCCGGGCCCACCGCCACGATCGCCCCCACCCTCGACGCCTTCCACGAGGCCGTCGCCATCGACGCCACGGTGGAAGGAGGACGGCCATGAGCGTCACGGTGCGGGTTCCCGCCCAGCTCCGCACCCTCACGGGGGGCTCCGCCCAGCTGTCGGTGGAGGGATCGACGGTCGGGGAAGTGCTCAAGGCCCTCGATGCGGCGCATCCGGGGTTCGGCGACCGTCTCTTCGACGAGTCGGGCTCGCTCCGACGGTTCGTGAACGTGTTCCTGGCCGATGAAGACGTGCGTTTCCTCGACGGTCTCGACACGCTCGTGACCGACGGCCAGACGCTGTCGATCGTCCCCGCCGTCGCCGGCGGCTGACCCCCTCGGTTCCAGGGTCGCCAGCCCGGGCCGCTCGGCGGGGCCGATGCGAGGATCGGCACCGGGCCCGCCCCAGGGGTTTGCACTTAGCACTCGAAGCGCTAGAGTGCTAACTGTCGCACGGGGCCGCTCGCCGGGAGCGGCGCTCCCCGGCCCCCGCCGACGACACCGGTAGAGAAACCCACGGAGGAAACCACGCCATGCCCAAGCTGATCGCCTTCGACGAGGAGGCCCGCCGGGCCCTCGAGAACGGCATGAACAAGCTCGCCGACGCCGTACGAGTGACTCTCGGCCCGAAGGGCCGCAACGTCGTGCTCGAGAAGAAGTGGGGCGCCCCCACGATCACCAATGACGGGGTCTCCATCGCCAAGGAGATCGACCTCGAGGACCCGTGGGAGAAGGTCGGCGCCGAACTGGTGAAAGAGGTCGCCAAGAAGACCGACGACGTCGCCGGCGACGGCACCACCACCGCCACGGTGCTCGCCTGGGCCATGGTTCACGAGGGCCTGCGCAACGTGGCCGCCGGGGCCAACCCGATGTCGCTCAAGCGCGGCATCGAGGCTGCGGTCGAGGCTGCGGTCGAGTCGCTCAAGGCGCAGGCCAAAGAGACCGAGTCCAAGGGCCAGATCGCCCAGGTTGCCGCCATCTCCGCGGCGGACACCGAGATCGGCGAGATGATCGCCGAGGCCATCGACAAGGTGGGCAAGGACGGCGTCATCACGGTCGAGGAGTCCCAGACCTTCGGCATGGAGATGGACCTCGTCGAGGGCATGCGCTTCGACAAGGGCTACATCTCGCCGTATTTCGTCACCGACCCGGAGCGCATGGAGGCGGTTCTCGAGGACCCCTACCTGCTCTTCGTGGCCAGCAAGATCTCGGCCGTGCGGGACCTGTTGCCCGTGCTCGAAAAGGTGATGCAGACGGGCAAGGCTCTCGTGATCGTGTCCGAGGACGTCGAAGGCGAGGCCCTGGCCACGCTGGTCGTCAACAAGATCCGGGGCACCTTCAAGTCGGTGGCCGTGAAGGCTCCGGGCTTCGGCGAGCGTCGCAAGGCGATGCTCCAGGACATGGCCATCCTCACCGGCGGCCAGGTCATCACCGAAGAGGTCGGCCTCAAGCTCGAGAACGTCGGGCTCGACATGCTCGGGCGCGGCCGCAAGGTGGTCGTGACCAAGGACGAGACCACCCTCGTCGAGGGTGCGGGCGAGGAGTCCGAGATCAAGGGCCGGATCAACCAGATCAAGGCCGAGATCGAGAACACCGACTCCGACTACGACCGGGAGAAGCTCCAAGAGCGTCTGGCCAAGCTGTCGGGTGGTGTGGCGGTCATCAAGGTGGGCGCCGCCACCGAGGTCGAGCTCAAAGAGAAGAAGCACCGCATCGAGGACGCCGTGTCGACCACCAAGGCGGCCATCGAGGAGGGCGTGGTGCCCGGCGGTGGGGTCGCCCTGCTCCGGTCCCAGGCCCAGATCCTGGACCGGGCCGAGAAGCTCGAGGGCGACGAGGCCACGGGGTGCCGCATGGTGTCCCGGGCCGTCGAGGAGCCCCTGAAGCAGATCGCGGTCAACGCCGGTCTCGAGGGTGGCGTCGTGGTGGAGAAGGTCCGCAACCTGAAGAAGCCGGCCGAGGGTCTCAACGCCGCCACCGGCGAGTACGAGGACCTCTTCGCGGCCGGCGTCATCGACGCCGTGAAGGTCACCCGCTCCGCACTCCAGAACGCGGCGTCGATCGCGGCGCTGTTCCTCACCACGGAGGCGGTCATCGTGGACAAGCCCGAAAAAGAAAGCGGTCCGGCCATGCCGGGCGGCGGAATGGACGACTTCTAGAGTCCGTCGACGCCTTGCCTCGAGCCGCGTCGGGACGCCCGAGCAGGGAAGTGAAGTCTCTCCAGGGGGCGCCCATCGGGCGCCCCCTGGCGTTTTCCTACACTGGGCCTCATGGCACCGACTCCGAACCGTCCGGCGCGCCCAACCCCTCACGCCGTCGGTGGGCTGGGGTGTGCTCCACCTGTTCTTGCAAGCGGGCCCGGCCCTCGACGCCGAGGCCGTCGTCGACGCCGTGAAGACGGCGCGCGCCGACGGCGACCAGGTCGTGACCGTCGCCATGCTCGGCCACAAGGCCGACATCGGCGTGATGGCGCTGGGCCCCGACCTGTGGCGCGCTGCGTGGCCTGCAGTCGGCGCTGGCGGGGGCCGGGCTCGAGGCCGACCGGTTCCTACGTCTCGCTGACCGAGGTCTCGGAGTACGCCCAGGGCGTGCCCGAGGAGATGAAGCAGGCCCGGCTGTACCCGACGCTCCCGCCGCCGGGCAAGGCCGCGTTCTGCTTCTACCCGATGTCCAAGCGACGCGGCCGCCGATCACAACTGGTACGCGCTGGACTACGACGCCCGCAAGGAGCTCATGCTCGGGCACGGGGCCGTGGGCCGCACCTTTCGCGACCGCATCGTCCAGCTCATCACGGGGTCGACCGGCCTCGACGACTGGGAGTGGGGCGTGACGCTGTTCGGCGCCCATCCCGACGACTTGAAAGCCTGTGTGTACGAGATGCGCTTCGACGAGGCCTCGGCGCACTACGCCGAGTTCGGCCCGTTCTGGACGGGCATGGTCGGTGAGATCGAGGACGTGCTCGACAGTGTCCACTGAGCGCCGTCGACGTCGGCTCCGGCCCGGTCGGCTCTTTGACGGCGGAAGCTCGACGAGCCTGCGGTCGGTGATCGAGCGCATGGAGCGGGTGGTGGTGGCCTTCAGCGGGGGAGCCGACTCCGCCCTCGTGGCGCGGGTGGCGACCGACGTGCTCGGGAGCGAGGGCGCCCTGTGCGTGACGGCCGTCTCGCGCCTCGCTCGCGCCCGAAGAGCTCGCCGACTGCCGGGCCCTGGCGCGGGAATGGGGTCTGCGCTGGCGGCCGGTGGAGACCGACGAGCTCGATGCACCCGACTACGTGGCCAACGGCGCCGATCGCTGCTACCACTGCAAGGCGAGCCTCCTGACGGCCCTCACGCCCCTGGCGCGGGCCGAGTCGGCGGTGGTCGTGCTGGGTGTGAACCTCGACGACCTCGGAGACCATCGCCCCGGCCAGGTTGCCGCCGCGGAGCGAGGAGCGCGCTTTCCCTTGGTGTCGGCGGGGCTCAGCAAAGACGACGTGCGTACCGTCTCGCGCCGGCTCGGAATGCGGACGTGGGACAAGCCCGCCGCCGCCTGCCTGGCGTCGCGCCTGCCCTACGGCACGCCGGTGACGATCGGCACCCTCAACACCGTGGCGGCGGCTGAGTCCGCGCTGCGTGCTCTCGGGTTCGGGCAACTGCGGGTCCGCCACTACGGCGAGCTGGCCCGCCTCGAGCTTCGATGTCGACGACCTGGTGGGCGCGGTGCAACGGCGCCACGACATCGTCGCCGCGGTGCAGGCCGCGGGATACCGGTATGTGACGCTCGACCTCGAGGGATTCCGGTCGGGCAACCTCAACCAGGCGCTCACCGGCGTGCGAGGCGACATCGCCACGTCGTCGGTCGACGCTCCCGGTGCGCCATGATCGACGTCCGGGTCAAGCTCACGTTCCCCGAGGACCTGGTGCGACGACCGTTCATCGCCCAGCTCGTGCGCGACCACGACGTCGAGCCCAACATCCGACGGGCCAATGTCGACGACCACGAGGGGTGGATCGTGTGCGAGCTCGAAGGCGAGCCATCCAAGGTCGAGGGCGCCATCGCGCTGGCTGCGCGACCAGGGGGTGCGCGTCGACCTTCTGGGAGACCTGGTCGAGAGCTGACCGGGTATGGGAGTCGGACCCGATCCGGACCAGGTGCTGGCCGAGCTCGGTGACGAGTTGGCGGCCCGGGTCAGCGCAGCGGTGCCGGCGTGGGTGGTGCGCTGCGTCGAGACACGCCTCGCTCCCGATGCGCCGGGACGCGACGACGTGATGGCCGAGGCCCAGGCGGCGCGGGCCGACGCGCCGCGACAGGAGGTCGGCGCCCGGTTGCACGCCTTGCTGGGCGAAGACCTCGACGCCCAGCACTCCACCCCCCTGGCGGTGGTGCGAGGCGCCGTCTCGTATCCGACCGACGTGCTCCGGCGGGCCCAGGTGCCCCCCGTGCCGGCGCGACCGGTTCGTGTCGGAGCGCTTTCCCGACGATCCCTACGGGCTCACCCCGGCATCGCTCCAGGCCGTGGACCCCGATCTCGGAGAGCTGTCGATCGCCTGGGGAGCCGCCAAGGCCATGGCGCATCGCCAGCCGTCACGAGGGGCCCGGGTAGTTCACCTAACGATCACCGTCGGATGGTCGTTTGTTCGCGAATCGTTCACCTTCCACCGGTACCTTCGGCCTTGATGACAGCGCGAATCGGCTCAGTGGGCCCGGACGAAGGTCCTGGAGCTGCTCCAATCCAGTCAGCGGAGACGACCACCCGGGTCAAAGACCTCGTGCGTGAGCGCTCTGCGGGATGCGTCGCTGACGGACCGTTTCCGAAATTGGCCCGACGTGGACCAGTCACGCCCAACGAACCTATCGGAGGTCAAGACCCTTGAGTGCCGCCCCGTCACCGTGGAAGCCAAACCGGACGTTTGTGCTCGCGCGTGTTCGCCCCGACGGCTGTCGTCTTCGCCGTCGCCCTGGCCGCATGCAGCTCGACGCCCTCGACGACGAGCACCACGAAGGCCTCGACAGGCACGACGGCACCGGCGGATCCATACGCCCAGGCTGATCTGAAAGCACCGGCGGGAGCACTGACCGGAGCGGGCTCGACATTCGATCAGCCCTTCTTCACGAAGGCGTTCTACGCGTACAACCAGCAGAATTCCGGAGTCACGGTCAACTACGCGTCGATCGGAAGTGGTGGAGGGATTCAGCAGTTCCAGGCCACCACGGTGAATTTCGGCGCCTCGGACGTTCCTATGTCGCCGCTCGACATCTCCGGCGGCCAAGGGGGGCCAGGTCCTGCAGGTGCCCGTCGCCCTCGGCGGTGTGTCGATCTCCTACAACCTGCCTGGCGTGGCAACGGGGCTCAAGCTGACCCCCAAGGTGCTTGTCGGACATCTTCCTGGGCACCATCAAGAACTGGAACGACGCCGAGATCAAGAGCCTGAACCCCGGAGTCAAGCTTCCTAGCAACCCGATCCAGACCGTCTACCGCTCGGACGGCAGCGGCACCACCTACATCTTCACGAACTACCTGAGCGTCGTGTCCCCGGCCTGGGCATCGGGGCCAGGCAACGCGAAGTCGGTCAGTTGGCCCGTCGGCGTCGGGCCAGAAGGGCAACGAGGGCGTGGCCGGCTTCATCAAGACCACGCCGTACACGATCGGTTACGTGGAGCTTGCCTACGCTCTGCAGAACAATTTCACCTACGCCAAGATCCAGAACGCTGCGGGCAAGTTCGTCTCTCCGTCACTTTCGACCGTGGCCGCTGACGCTGCCCAGAAGCCGAATATCACGGCGGTCGACTTCTCGATCGTGAACCAAACCGGGGCCTCCAGCTACCCGATCTCCGGTTACAGCTGGGCGCTCATCTACGAGTTGCAGAAGAACGCAACGACTGGGTCGACATTGGTCCACGTCTTCGACTGGCTCACCCATGCCGGCCAGTCGCAGGCGGCCACGCTTGACTACGTGCCGCTTCCTGCCAACATCCAGCAGCTGGCCCGCACGACGCTGCTCCAGGTAACGGGACCTGACGGCAAGACGCAGCTCCTGAAGACGTCGTAGACCGTGACCATTTTGGCGACACCAACCCCGCGTCCGGGTACCACGGGGGGGCTTCGCCGCCTTCTCGCAATTCCCGACGGCGCATACCGATGGGCGCTCGGGGTCGTGGCCGCACTGTTCACCATCTTGTTGGTGGCCTTCGTCACCTCGTTGGCTATCCAGGCGAGGCCGGCATTCGCTCACTTTGGCCTCTCTTTCCTGACGAGCACCAAATGGGACCCGGTCCACGTCCACTACGGGGTACTTGTCTTTCTCGTCGGCACCGTCGAGGCGACGCTCATCGCCATGGTGATCGCTGTCCCCATCGGACTCGGCTGCGCCTTGGCGCTCGCCTTCGGGATCCCCCCGCGGCTTCGGGTGGCGCTGGGGACCGCGGTCGAGCTTCTGGCTGCCGTGCCGAGCGTCGTCTATGGCCTGTGGGGACTGTTGATCGTCGCTCCGTGGGTGCGGACCATCGTCGAGCCCGCCCTGGCTCACATCACCGGCGGCCACGGACCGTTCGGTGGATCGCAACTCGGAGTGGGCCTGCTCCTGGCCGGAGTGATCCTGGCAATCATGGTCCTGCCCACCATGGTGGCCATCTCCCGAGACGTCCTGGCTGGCTGTGCCCGAGGTTGAGATCGAAGGCGCCTTCGCTCTGGGAGCGACGCGCTGGCAGGTGATGAGACGCGTGGTGGTGCCGAGTGCACGGGCGGGGATCTTGGGGGCCACCACGCTCGCCACCGGGCGGGCTCTGGGCGAGACCATCGCGGTGACGATGGTCATCGGGAACACCGATCATTTCACTCACTCCCTTTTCGGACAGACCCAAACCATGGCGTCGCTCATCGCCAACGAATTCACCGAAGCAACCGAGCCCTTCCACTTGTCGGCTCTGGTGGCGGTGGGCGTGCTGCTCCTCGTGGTGGCGGTCGTCGTCAATCTCGCCGCTCGATTGCTCGTGCGGTCCGTCGGCCGCCAGCGTGCCCTCGGGATCGGGGTGCTATGACCATCATGGCTGTCGACCCTGTGCTCGCCCGTCGGGCCGAGATCCAACAGATCGCCCAGGCGACCGATCGCAGGCGCGAGCTGCTGTCGAAGATGGCGCTTCTGATTTGCAGGGCGTGCCTGGTGATCACCTTGATCCCGCTGGGGGCCCTCCTCGTCTATGTCGTGATCCGGGGGGCCTCGGCGTGGACCTGGGCGTTCTTCTCGCACCTGCCCACGCCAGCCGGGATCCCCGGTGGCGGCATTTGGAACGCAATTGTGGGATCGCTCGTCATCGACGGCATGGCCGCGGCCGTTGCGATCCCCTTCGGCATCGCAGCGGGGCTCTTCCTGGCCGAATCTGATGGACGCATCGCCGGAACCCTGCGCCTCGCTGCTGACGTGTTGTCGGGAGTGCCCTCGATCGTGGTTGCGATCTTCGCCTATGCCCTGCTCGTCGCCCACGGGATCGGCCACTTCTCTGCCGTGGCCGCAAGCTTCGCAATCGGGATCCTCATGCTGCCGGTGATCATGCGGGCGAGTGAGACCGCGATCAGAGGGGTGCCATCGGCACTGTCGGAGGCCGGGCTCGCCCTGGGCGCCCGCAAGGCGACGATCGCCCGCAGGGTGATCTTGCCAGCCGCATTGCCCGGCCTCATCACCGGTGTGCTGCTGGCGGTGGCTCGGGGAGCGGGAGAAACAGCGCCCCTGCTGTTCACCGCAGTCGGCAGCCAGTACTTCTCGGTCTCGCCGACGAAGCCCATTGCAGCGATCCCACTGGTCATTTACCAAAACGGCATACAGGCGTATCCGGACCTGGTGAAGATCGCCTGGGGCTCGGCTTTGTTCTTGGTGGTGATGGTCCTCGTGCTCAGCGTGGGCAGCAGGCTCGTCGCCGCTCGACTGAGGAGAGTGCGACAGTGACTGACCCGACAACTGTCTCAGTGCCCGCGACGTTGGTCACAACCGCTCCGGACGTCGATGCCGATCCCCCACGGTTCGGTGATGACGTTGCGCGACGTCTCCGTGGCGTTTTCAGGGAAGGTGGCGGTCCGTGGAGCTTCGTTCGACGTGCCCATGAGTCAAGTCACCGCCCTCATCGGGCCATCGGGCTCCGGCAAGACCACGCTGTTGCGCTCGCTCAACCGAATGCACGACATGGTCCGCGGTGCCGTCGTATCGGGAGAGATCAAGCTCGGAAACATCGACATCTACGGGCCCGACGATGCGACCAACGTTGCTGCGCTCACGAGTCGGAATGGTATTCCAGCGTCCCAATCCGTTCCCGACGATGAGCATCTACGACAACGCCGTGTCTGGGCTCCGATTCAACGGAGTGCGCAAGAAGTCGTTGCTCGACGAAGCCGCCGAATCTGCCCTCATTGCCGCCGCCCTGTGGGACAGCGTCCGCGACCGGCTGCGTGCCCATGCTGGCACGTTGTCAGGCGGCGAGCAGCAGCGGCTGTGTATCGCTCGGGCGCTCGCGGTCGAACCCGAAGTGCTCCTTATGGACGAGCCGACTTCGTCGCTTGACCCCATCGCGACAAAACGTATCGAGGAGCTGATCGGCGAGCTCAAGGACCGGGTGACGATCGTGATCGTCACCCACAATATGCAACAGGCCGCGCGCGTCTCCGACACTTGCGCTTTTCTCCTCATGGGTGAGGACAAGGCAGGTGAGTTGATTGAGGTGGGACCGACGAAGAAGCTATTCGAGAGTCCCGACGACCCCCGGACAAAGGATTACGTCGAAGGACGATTCGGCTAACCGAGTAGCTGTGACTGAACGGACAGCGGTGCCGACCAGTTCTGGCCAAGGTGGCTGCATCGACGCGTCAGATATCGACCTCTGGCCGGCGTACGGGAGCGTCACGGTCTTGCTCATGCAGAACGTGGCAAACGGTGCACGTCGGAAGTCCGCGTCCACGACATCGTGGCCTGAGACTCGGGCCGCGCTCATGGGGACATCGCCTGATGCACACGGCATTCCCGCTGTCGCGAGCCTGGGCCAAGGCCCCCAAGTGAGCGAGGTCGCCACGACACGCCGGTCATCACGAGCGGGCGACCGCGTCCGGATCCTCATCGTCGAGGACGACGAATCCTACCGTGAGGCGCTGCATGCAGGGCTGTCCATGGAGGGCTACGACATCGAGCTCTCTGCCGACGGCACCGACGGGCTCCGACGCTTTGCGGCCCATCCTCCCGATCTGGTCCTCTTGGACGTGATGCTGCCGGGCATGGCCGGAACCGAGGTGTGCCGACGCATGCGAGACATCGCTCCCGTGCCGGTGATCATGGTCACCGCCCTCAACTCCGAGATCGACGTCGTCCTCGGGCTCGAGCTCGGGGCGGCCGACTACGTCACGAAGCCCTATCGCATGCGGGAGTTGGTGGCCCGTATCCAGGCCGTGTTGCGCCGTGTGTCGCCGCCGGCGTTCGCGGGTCCGACCCCCGCGCCGGTCGAGGTCTCGTCTCGATCCGACGTGATGAGCGCCGGCCCGGTGCGCGTCGACTTCGCCCGGCGGGTCGTCACGACCGGCGCCGGGCCCGTGCACCTGTCGCGCCGGGAATTCGACCTGCTCGCCCTGTTGCTGTCTCCCCCCGGGGCAGGTGCGGACCCGCGACGAGCTCATCGACCGGCTGTGGTCGGGTCGGGACCTCGCCGACACGCGGACACTCGACACCCATGTGCGGCGCCTCCGGGTCAAGCTCGAGCGCAACCCGGCCCGTCCCCAGTACCTCGTGACGGTGCGGGGCGTCGGGTTCCGGTTCGACCTCGAGGGACGGGGAGAGCTCGAGCTCGACGAGCGCTGAGCTTGCCCGCACGGCGATCTGGCCTTCGTCAACCGGTCGGCGCCTCGCCGCGCCACATGGGCCGTCGAGGTCGGTCGAACAGGACGTCGAGATGCTCGCCGCGCAGCGCCGCGAAGACGTGCGGGCCCCAGCGCTCGGCCCCGGCCAGGGGCTGGGGGAGCTTGTCCTCGGCGAACCACCCCACGTCCGCGCATTCGAGGGGGTGGGGCCGAAGCGTGCCCCCCATGGCCTTGCAGTGGAACACCAGCGAGTACAGAGGGACACGGGTGAAGCCGAGACGCAGCCCGTCGAGCACGGCGATGAGCCGGAGCGGTTCGGCCTCGATGCCCGTCTCTTCGAGGACCTCCTTCACCACCACCTCGGCGGCGGAGTAGCCGACGTCGGCCCAGCCCGTGGGATAGAGCCACACGCCCGAGTCGGCGCGTTTGACGAGCAGTAGCTCGCCCTTGTCGTTGCCGACGGCGGCTCCGACCGCGACCTTGGGGGTGACATATCCTGGCACCCCGTCGCCCACGGCTCGCAGCCATTCCTCGACGAGCTCCTCGGCGTCTTCCACGCCCGTCGCTCCCTCGGTCGCCGCCACGCCGATGTCGGCCGCGACGTGCAGGACCTCTTCGAAGCGCTCACGCTCGTAGAGACTCTCGGTGAAGCCGAGGCCCGTCCGGGCGATCGCGGCCAGGCTTTCGCTCCAGCGGAGCAATTGTCGCGTGGAGACAGGAGAGTCCACGTGCCTGACGCTAGCCGAGGGTCCTCATGGGCGTGCCCCCTTGGGTGGCGTTGTACGTCACAATGGACCATGGCCGTGAACAGCGATTGTCGGCACTACATCATGCAGTCGACCGCACGCGGCGACAAGATCGAGCGCTGCCGGGTCGAGGCCAACCAGGCCCTGCCCTTCGCCTGCCCCGACGGGTGCGTGTTCTACGAGCCCCGCAAGGTGTCGTCGGCCGGATGGCACGTGCCGCCTCCCAAGACCGACGAACCGCCGCGCTGAGCTCGCTCGACCGAGGGCGTCGCGCTCAGACCGCCTCTCCCTGCGAGGTGTCCAGATCGGCGAGGGCACTCGGTGTCGAGCCCGGCTCAGTGGTGGGGGGCCCGAAGGTCTCACCGATGCCTCCGCTCTCCCAGAAGTCGAGCACGACGTTGGCATTGGAGCGGCCCGCCGAGATCAGGGCGTCGGTGGAGGAGAAGTCGTCGTAGCGAGAGACAGGCTCGGTGTCGACGGTGAGCACGATCACCTCGACCCCCTCGGGCAGGTGTTCGAGCTCGCGGGCGAAGCGGGCGTGCACCGCAATGAAGAACGCCGTCAGCACTCCCTCGATGGGGCGTCGGTACCGGTGCGGCGTGTAGCGCAGGGGCCCACACAACAGCACGAAGATGCGCTCCGCACCTTGGGCGATGGCCCGGCCGATGGGCACGTTGTTCACGACGCCGCCGTCGATGAAAGCCTCGCCGTCGATCGTCACCGGAGGCAGCAGCGCGGGGAGTGCCGCCGAGGCCTGGATGCGCTCGGCGGCCGGTCCATCGGAGAACCACTGCATGCGCCCGTCGGTGAGGGAGGTGGCCACGACTTCGAGCGGGATCGGACTGTCTTCGAGACGTTCGAAGAGCAGGCCGGACTCGATGACCTTGCGGATGCCGTCGTTGGGATGGACCGACTCGCGTTGCTGGAAGAAGCGCCACGGTGTCGGGAACCGTCCCTGGGGGAAGACGTCCTCGCGGGTGATGGCTCGCCACCGCTCGGCCAGCGTGTCGATCCCTTCCGCCGTGGGCTGTCCGCAGTATCCCGCCGCGTTGATGGCACCCACCGACGCTCCATAGACGGCGTCGGCGGTGATGCCCCGGGCCACGAGTGCCTGGAGCATCCCGATCTGGGCCGAGCCCCGAGCCCCGCCCCCGGCGAAGACGAAGGCGGTGCGGAGGTGACGCCGTTGCACCCGAACGCGGCGATACCGGGCGAGCCAGCGAGAGGAGTTGCCGGCACCGGCCAGGCGACGGCCCGGCCCCGGTCCCATGAACACCCCGCCGGGGAGCACCGGACCCGGCGTCGTCACGAGGTGCGCTCCTGCCCCGGTGACGGCGTGGCGGGCGGCCTGTCGGGCGCTGGGCCAGGCTGGGCTCGCGGTCGCATCGCCCAGCGGATGGCGATGAAGGCCAGGACGAGGATGGCGACGACGAAAAGGCCGAAGACCACGGCGAACGCAATGCTCATGCCGGAAGCTCCGGCCTGTGTTCGGCGGTGCCCGGGGACCCCCCCGTGCCGGTGACGTCCATGACCTTCCCAGGTTACCGTCGGGCTCCGCCTGAACCCGGCGAGACGCCGAGATTCGTGATGGCGGGTGGTCGCCGGGGGACGGTCCGGTGCCTCGTCACACCCGTGATGCATTGTGGGTCGGTGCCCACCGGACCTACGAGACCAGCCCTGGCGGCGGTATTGGAGCGAGACGGGCTCCTGCGACGGCTCCGGGGGGACGGCGTCCCCCGACCCGTGGTCGACCCCGGGCTGGCCGGCGGGTTGCGCGACTGGCTCGAGGACGGTCTCGTCGAGTCCGTGGCGGCACTGCCGGCGGGCACCGACGTGGTCCGGGTGAACAAGGAGTCGCTCAACCAGGTCCTGTTGTGTGAGGCCCACCTGGTGGCCCGCCGCAGCGCTCCCCGGGTGGGCACCGTGGAACTGGCCCGGGGGAGCATGGTGGACGCGCTGTTCCGGCAATGGGTCACGACCGGGGTCATCGACGACCCCTGGGCCGACGCTCTTGCTGCCTTCGAGGTCGACGGCGACCGTGATGGTGTCATCGGATTCGTCACCGGGTTGCCGGTCACGCACCAGGGTCGGTTGCGCGCCGAGCTGTCCGAACACGCCGCCCACATCACCCAACGGTGGCCGGTACCGAGCCCGGCCTGGTTGCCGAGGACCCAGGAGCGCCTCGAGGTGCCGTTGTGTGGCGGACGGGTGGTCCTCGCCGGCGTCGTCGACCTCGTCCTCGGCAGCCCGGCCCAGGATCGGGCCTCGGTGTGCCTCGTCGAGCTCAAGTCGGGGGCACGACGCCTCGAGCATCGGCCTGATCTCCATTTCTATGCCTTGCTCGAAGCGCTGCGCAGCGGTGCTCCGCCATTCCGGATCGCTACGTATTACAGCGGGACGGGCGAGCTCGATGCGGAACCGGTCGGGGAGGACACCCTCGTGAGCGCGCTGGCGCGCGCCTTGGACGGTGCCATGCGCCTGTGCCGTGTGGCTTCCGGCGTCGAACCCGAACGTCATCCGAATCAGCTCTGCGCCTGGTGCGTGGGGCTTCCCGGTTGTCCACCGGGCCAGCAGCGAGCGGGCACCGACGTGCCCCTCGTCTCGGCCGGACGAGCCGAGATCGACCGGGAGCTGGCATGACGGCAATCCCCGCCCGCGTGGCGTGGCTCACCGACGCCCTCTTGGCGCCCGCCGCCGAGGGCGTGGCACCGGCCGAGTTGGCGGAGCTCCGGGCCGATCTCGTGCGCGACCTGCAGGCACTCGGAGCGGAGCTCCCCGACGGTGAGCGCCTTCAGATGGACGCCTTCAAGGTCCGCACCGCACACCGGTACCCGGATCGGTGCATGTCGTTCGACGACACCTTCGTGCCCTCTCCGAGGTCATGTCGACGCGCCATAGGTGTCGCCGCGGTGAACCGCTGTGTCCGTGGCCAGTCGCCGAGCCCGGCCGGCGCGGTGCACGAGGTGCTGGCCGAGGGCGTCGAGGACGTGTCTGTCGCAAGCGGGACGGCAGGGATCAGGGCACCGTGGTGGGCGCCATGGTACGCCGGTCTGTCCGGAGGTGGTCGAGCGGTGGTGTGTGCAGAGGCCGTTACCTGGGCGACACAATTGCTCACGGCGGTGCACTGGTCACAGGTCCCACGCCCGGTCATCGGAGGGCGCGACGACTGGTGGCCGTGTCCGGGGGGGACGCCCATCGTGCTCAAAGGCCGTGCCGAGGTCCGGTCGCTGGTAGGGTGCCGGCCCGCGCTCCTGGTGGTGGGTTCGGGGCGGTGCCAGGCGGATTGGCGCGTCGAACTCGGCTACCCAGGGTTGGTGGCTGCACTGGGCCGCGACGCACAGGCCGCGCCGTGCCGAGTGGTCGGGGTCTGGCCGCAAAGTGGCCAGGTGCGGGTGCTTCCCGTCGACCTCGTCGCCCTGCGCACCACGGCGACGGCCGTCGTCGCGGCCGTGGCGACATGGGTCGACAGCCGCATCGAGGCAGAACGAGGCGTCGGGGACGAGGGGCCTGGCGCCGTGGCGGTCTCGGTCGAGGGCGCTGCCGGCTGAGCCCCAGTGCTCGAGCGGGGACTACTCCGGCCGGCAGTGCGCACCGGGAGGAGGGGGCACGTCCAAGGCCGGATTCCGGTCGAAGAACCCGTTGGGAACCAGCATGAACCCGGCGTATTCGACCGGCATCACCGGCCAGTCTTCGGGCCGCGGGACATGGGTGAGTCCGAAGGTGTACCAGAGGACGACGTCTCTCTCGACGATGGACCGGTCCGCCGCCGTCCATCGAGGCAGGCCGTCCCCACCGGCATGCTGATTGGGATAGTCACCCGCGGCCCGCCGCTCGTCGGGGGCGTAGGGAGTGACCCAGAGGTTGCGCGTGGCGAAGCCGGCGCGTTTGGCCACGCTCGAGTCCGGGTTGGCGAGCAGGGTGGGGGTGGACCCGGGAACGAGTTTGTAGGAGACGGGAATGCCGAGGCGGTTCTCCGAGGCGGGATTCACGATCTTCCAGTACCGGCTGGTGGCGGGATCCACCACACGACGAGCCGCGGTCTCGGTCTCGAGCAGGGTCGTCACCGGCGCGAAGGCGTTGGACCACGGGTTGTCGGGGCCGGGCGGCACCGGTCGGGTGTCCACCTCGTAGACCGAATTGGAGGCCCCGTCGACATCGGCGTCGAGTCGGACGTTGAACAGATGCTGATGGAACGGCGCAGCCAGCTGTGGCGCCACCATCGAGGCGAATTGCGGCGGCTCCCCGGGTGCGACCGCCATGGTCGACAAGATGCCGGTGAGCTTCACTTCGAATTGGATCGTCCCGTCGAGGTAGAAGTACCAGAAGAAGCCGTAGTCGTAGTTGCCCACCGTGGCGATCGAGCTCACGACGAGTCGACGCGACCTTCGAACCTCGTTCCGCCCCGTCCGCGGGTCGTTGTGCTTCCAGAGGATCCCGTAGTCCTCCTCGTGCATGCAGATGGCGTTCTGGACCACGTAGGGTTGGCCGCGCTCGGAGGCGAAGACGGCGTCGAAGTAGTGGATGACCCCCAGGCAGTCGCATCCCAAGGTCAGGGAGTCGGTCATTCGCCCCAGTCCCCATTCACCGGCGTCGAAGGCGTTCTTCCAGCCGTGCATGGGCCCCGGGTCACCGTAGGGAACGACCATCTCGGTGACCGAGGCGCGAAACAGGATCGGTCGGACGCGCCCTTGGTCCTCGTAGCCGACGTCGTGGAGGATGAGCCCCTCGACCGAGTCCATCGACACCCGCAGCGACCATTTCTGCCAATGGACCAGGTTGCCCTCCACCGAGAAGCTCGGCCCCTCGGGCTGGGTGATCTCGATGGGCTTCAGATCGTCACGCTGCGAGACGGACTCGGGGTAGTAGTTGCCGCATTCCGTGGGCACGGGGACGACTCCGGTGTCGATGATCTCGAGGACAACGCCCCGAGCCATGTCGACGAAGGCGACGACACCCTCGATGGGGTGTGCATAGCCGTTGTCCTCGGGGGTGTGGCGCACATAGAACAGGCAACGACAGATCCGCCGACCCTCTTCGTGCGAGACGCCGAAGGATCCCGCCGGCCAAGGGTCGATCTGCACCGTGTCAAGATCCTCGATGCCGCGCTGGCGCATGGCCTCTTGCCACTGGGGGTTCCCCTGGACAGCCACGATGGCGGCGAAGGACTCCTCGAAGAGAAGACCCGGTCGGACGCCGACCACAGCAGTGACCGAGAGCTCGCCGGTTGGAAGTGAGACCACCACTTCGACGACGTTGGCCTCGGGCCCGGCCACGAGCATCAGCCGTACCCGCCGAACGACGGGCTCTCCCGGTGTCCACCCCCGTACCTGGGCCTTGCTCGGCTCCGCCAGGCCGATGTAGGCGAACCGGGTCTCCTCGGTGAACGTCGGGTGGCTCTTCACGAGCGCCACGGCCGCGGCGATCTCGGCCGCCGTCAAGGCTGCCAGCGGGTGCTGGACCTCTGTCGAGGACACGGCCTGCGCCACAAGCTCCCTCTGTCGGTCGATTGCAGTGTTCGGTCGACGCCATAGGCGTTTGCCGGGGTCACGGTAGGTGGACTCCGCCGGGAGCGGCAAATGGTCAGGCGGGTCCCAACTTGCGTCGGTACACGAAGAACACCCGGCTCACCTGCGCTCCGATGCCTGCGTAGGGCCGGATCGGTCCCACCCATGCGACTTCGGCGCGTCGGTGTCCTCGGGCGCGCAGGTGGTGCAGGGCACCGATGATGAGCGGCCGGCCCACGCCGTGGCCCCACAAGTCGCCCCGGACTGCGGTGGGCCCGAGGACCCCAGAGCGATTGACGTCAAAGGCGCAGAACCCCGCGATCCCGCCGTCGTCGCGGCTGATGACGAGAGCGGATCGTTCCAGGGCGCGCACCGCCTCGGCTTCCCAGTTCGGCCAGTGCCGGCCCATCCACGCCGCCACCTCGACGTGCTCGTCCGGCCTGGCCAGGTGATGGCCCCCGGGATCCTCCGGAATCTCCTCAAGGTCCACACCCATGTTGAAGTTGGACTCACCGCGCTCGTAGCGGTGGCGCTCGAGAAAACACAGCATCGCCGTCTGGTTCGTCTCGACTCCCGGGTAGAGGTAGAACGGCGGGTCTGCTCCCACCTGCACGCGGATGGCCCCCCGTCCTGCCAGGTCGGCTTCGGCGGCGCGCAACAGTTGGGTCCCGTGACCCCGGCGCCGCGCCGAGGGTTCGACGCCGAGGAACCGGATGTAGCCCTGGGTGCCCTCGCACACCGTCGCGACGATTCCGACGCCGGGGTGGCCCCGCACCGTGACCGCCTGTTGCGCGCTGTAGAGGCTGGCCGAGAGCTCGTCCAGGGAGGGTGGCTCGGGAAGACAGCGGCGGCACAGGTCCGCCACGTCCTCGAGCCGACCGGCGTCGAGCAGCTCTAATCGGGTCACGGCCATCTCCGGGTCCGAGGCTTCGCAGCCCCACGGGATATCGCCGCCCAGGCTACGTGGGGTGCCAGGGGCGCGTGAGTGGCCTGTGAGCCGGGTAGCAGTGCCGCTCCCACACTTCAGTCTTGCGGGGCGGACTCGGTGCGAGGGCTGCGTGAGGGAGTTCCGTGGAGTCATTTGATGTTGTGATCGTCGGCTCTGGGTTCGGCGGCGCCGTGACCTCGTTTCGGCTCGCGGAGGTCGGGATGGACGTCCTCGTGCTCGAACGCGGCACCGCGTATCCGCCTGATTCGTTCCCCAGGACGCCACATGGTTTCGCGGGGAGTTTCTGGGACCCGGTGCGACACAGCTACGGCCTCTTCGACGTCCAGTCCTTCTCCCACATCGACACCATCGTCTCCGCAGGCCTCGGCGGCGGGTCGCTCATCTATGCGAATGTCCTGATCCGCAAGGACGAGCACTGGTTCGAGAGCGACCACGACGGCGAGACCCGCCGTTGGCCGGTGACGCGGGCCGAGCTCGATCCTCACTACGACGCCGTTGAGAAGACCCTGGGCGCACAGGTCTTCCCTTTCGACGTCGCACCGTATTCGTCGGTCCGAAAGACCGCCAGCTTCCGGGAGGCCGCCGTTGCACTCGGCTACGAGACCACGACGTGGGACCGGGTCGATCCCAAACGCAGGCAGTGGTTCTTGCCCCAGTTGGCGGTCACGTTCTCGAACGAAGGTCGGCCGCCGGTGCCGGGCGAGAAGATCGAAGAGACAGTGCGCAACCTGCACGACCGCGACCGGCAGACGTGTCGTCTGTGCGGCGAGTGCGACATCGGGTGCAACGTGGGCGCCAAGAACTCCCTCGACTTCAACTACTTGACCCTTGCCGCGCGGGTCGGTGCCGAAATTCGGACCCTGGCAGAGGTGAAGGAATTCGAACCAACGCCTAGGGCCGACGGCTACGTGGTTCGCTACGAGCAACATCCCGGGGGGACGCCGATGACCGTGTCGGCACGGCATCTGGTCCTCGCCGCGGGCACGTTGGGAACGTCGCGGCTGCTGCTGCGACACCGGGATGTGCTCAAGAACCTGAGTCCAATGCTCGGTCGGGGATTCTCGGGCAACGGCGATCTGCTCAGCGCCGCCCTGTCGGCCAAGACCGATGGAGGTGACCACAAAGGGCGGTTGCCGCTTCCGATCGATGCGTCGCACGGGCCCGTGATCACGAGCACGTTGCGCTCACCCGACGGGCGCGACGGCGCTGAGGGCATGTGGGGCTTCTACCTTCAAGACGCGGGCTATCCCGCCACGCTGTCGTGGCTCTTGCAGGCTGCCTCGTTCCCGAGCACGCTCCGGCGCGTCGCGGTCTTCGCGCTCCATCGGCTGCGGGCTCGCCTGGCGCACCACGGTCCGAGCCTGGCGTCGGACCTCCATGGCCTGTTGTCCAGCGACGCCCTGTCCGAGGGCTCCTTGCCGCTGCTGGGCATGGGCCTCGATGTCCCCGACGGGGTGCTCGGGCTCGATCGAGACGGTCAACTCACGCTCGACTGGTCCAAGAAGCCCTCCGATGCCTTGTTCGCCCAGGTCGTCGGCGCCAGCCGAGCCGTCGCCGAGAAGCTCCACGCGCGCTATCTCGAAGACCCACTCACCACGATGCTGCGGCGGTTCGTGACGGTCCACCCCCTGGGGGGTTGCGCCATGAGTGATTCCCCCGATCATGGCGTCGTCGACGAGTGGGGTCGGGTGCACGGCCACCCTGGGCTGCACGTCGCAGACGGGTCGGTGATGCCGGGTCCCGTCGGTCCCAACCCCAGCCTCACGATCGCCGCCCTGGCCAATCGCTTCGCGGAAAAGATGATCGACGATATGAAGGATCGGTGACACCGGTGAGTACCCCGACGCTTCGGTTCAACGAGCGGATGTCCGGCTATTTGTCGGCCGCAGTCCGCATGGGTGGGGACTTCGGGGCCGCCTATGAGGCGGGCCGCGCCCAGGGCACGTCGATCCAGTTCGAGACCACGATCACCCACACCGACCTTCCCACCCTCTTGCAGGACGCCAGCTCTCCCGCGGTGCTCACCGGGACGGTTCTGGCTCCGATGTTGTGTCCCAGCCCGCTCGACGTCGTCGAAGGGTCGTTCATTCTCCTCGAGCGTCATCCTGAAGAGGTTGAAACCGACTGGATGCGCTACCGCATGAAACTCCGGTCTCGCACCGAACCGTCTCAGACCTTCTTTCTCGACGGCCACAAGGTCATCAACGTGGGCTCCATCTTGTCGGCCTGGAAGCACACGACGACGCTGTACGTCACCCTCTACGAGGGAGACGCACCTGATGAGTCCACCGTGCGGGCCCTGGGAATCATGCACATCGGGCTCACCGACGTACACCATCTCCTGGCCCATGCCGAGGTGCTGAACGTCAACCGCGCCACCCGCGAGCGCTACCTGGTCCGGTTCGTTGCCATGTTCGCCCGTTCGATCTGGCCCTTCTACGGGGGAGCCCTCAACGAGTTGGGACGCTTTCCCGCGTCCCCTCCGTCGACAGCCCTGCGGCCCCGACCCCGGAGGCGCTCGGGGGACGACGAAGTAGTCCTCCTGTGCGACCCGGCGGGGCGGTGGCATGTCTCGGAAGACGTTCCCGATGCCTGTTCGAGGCTCATCCGCTATCGCGGCGGTGACAAGGGCCCGGTGATGCTCGCCTCAGGCTTCGCCATGTCGGCGACCTCGATGCTGACGCCCACCATCCATCCCAACCTGGTTGAGCTCCTCCTCGACAACCAATACGACGTGTGGCTGTTCGACTACCGGGCGGGCGTGGACCTCCCCTCTGCCGACACGCAGTTCACCGTTGATGACATTGCCTATCTGGACTGGCCGCGTGCGGTCGATGAGGTGCTCCGGATCACCGGCGCAGGCTCGGTCCAGGTCTTCGGCCACTGCGTGGGATCGGTGTCCTTGCTCATGGCCTTGCTCGACGGCGAGAACGGCATGCAGGGAAAGGTCCGCTCGGCGGTATGCGCCCAGTTCGCCCTCCATCCGATGACGTCGAAGCTCAAGATCCTCGAATCCGACCTCCACGTCGGCAACCTACTCGAAGCGGTGAACCAGCAGCTCCTGCATCCCGACACCCAACGAACGGCCGGCAACGTCGTGCTCGATCTGGCACTGCATGCCGTGCCTCTTCCCCCCGGCGAAGCGTGCGAGCTCCCGGTGTGCCGGTGGATCAACGCCATCTTCGGCTTGACCCATCGCCACGCCCAGCTTGACGACCCCACCCACAAGGCGCTCCCCGACATGTTCGGGGTGGCGAACATCCGATGTCTCGAACACCTCGGCCTCATGATGCAGAAGGGTCGGGCTGTCGACGCGCACGGGCGCGACCGCTATCTCCAGCGCCCCGACTTGTTGCGGGACGTGCCCATCCACTTCTTGGCGGGAGAGCGCAACTACATCTTCCACCCCGAGGGCACCGAGAAGACCCTGAATTGGCTCAAGCGCCATAACGGACCGAAGAACTACACCCTCCGCGTCCTGCCCGACTATGCGCATCTCGACGCACTCATCGGGCGCGACGTGGCCCATGACGTCTTCCCCGACATCATCGAACACCTCGACCGCTACCAATAACCGGACCAGGAGCGGCCCGTGGCCTGGGCCCTCAGAGCGTCGGTGAAATGACCGCTCGAGGAGCTCCCAAAGCCGCGGCGGAGACCCTCGCTTCGTGGTCGAGTCCCTCGGCCCGTGCTTCGTGGCGAGAAGACCCCGACCTGCGCAGCGCGCAGGCCAGGAGGTGTTTGGTCATGGCGACCAGTGGCCACGCTTCCATCTCGGTGTGGCGCGTCAGGGCCTTCTCGAGGTGGCCGATGGCAAGCTCTTCACGACCGAGCAGGAGCGCTAATCCCCCCAGCTGCAACGACGCAGCTCCCAAGAACGTGGCCTGTCCGGCCCGGCAATTGTGGTCGGAATACGGCTCGATCAGGTCGTAGAGCGTGGCCGCCCACGCCCGGTCGCCGAGGTTCAACGCCGTCTGGGACAGACCGACCATGAGGAACCACCAGTGGAAGTTTCGATCGCCGCCGGCCACGTCGGCGGGAACGAGGCTCGCCAGGACCGACTCGGCCTGGGCTCGCTCGCCGATCTCGCTCGCCACCCACGCCACCAGCGCCTTCTCGCCCGGCGACGCCCGGCCCGTCTTGCCCAGCTCGAGCAGGGCCCGAAGTTCCTCCATCCGGCCCTGAAGCCATCGCCACGGCAACGACAACCCGACATAGAGCGCATAGAGCTGGGGATGCTCGGTCCGCTCGAGAATCGCCGCCGCTTCGGCGGCGTTGAGCTCGGCATCCCCATAGCGGCCTTCGATTCCCGCCACCAGGCTGTCCCACATGTAGCCCAGGCGCAGGTACTCGGGTTGTTGGATCTGCGTCGCCAGGGTCCCGAGTTCAGCCGCGACCCGCCGGGAGGCTTCGTAGTCGCCCAACTCGAACCGGGCATGGAGCTCGCACTTGAGCCCATGGAGGAGGACCTCGGTGTCTCCGATCTTCTCGCCCAAGGCCGCGATCTCGATGGCCTGCGCGATCTGGCGGTCGATCTCGTCAGGGCCGTCCATCGCCCAGTAGCGGTAGCGGAGGGCCGCCGCCAGTGTTTCGGGATCGCCGAGCCGACGCGCCATGTCGACGGCGTCGTCGGTGAGCCGTTGACGTTCGGCCCGGGGCCGGTCGAAGTGGCCCCATTGGGCCAGTCGGCCCAGGACCAGGGCGCGTGCACTCCCGTCGTGGGTGGGCAGCTCGCCGAGAGCGGACTCGAGGAGTGCCCGCGCCTTCTCGTTGGGCTCGGAGCCGGCGGGGAGGACGCCGCCGTAGCCGAGTGCTGCCTCGGCGAGGAGGTCAGCGCGGCCACACCCCTTGGCGACCTCGAATGCGTCGAGGAATCGGTTGTTGGCCTCGCTGTTGCGGCCCGCCTTCACACACGCCTTTCCGATGGCCAGAAGGAGCTGACAGCGCTCCACGACATCGCTGGCGCGGTACTCGGTGACGAGTTCGAGGGCACGACCAAGGTGGTCGGCCGCCGCTTCGTAGGCCACCTGCTGGAGGGCGTCGTCGGCGGCCAGGTTGAGATAGCGCAGCGCGTCGTTGACCCCTCCTGTGCTCGCCCCCAGGTAGTAGTGATGGGCCAACTCGCTGGCGTGGCGGCGCGCCTCTGACCCGAAGTGGGCCTCGAGCGATTTCCCCAATTGCCGGTGGAGTCGGTTGCGGCGACTGAGGCCGAGCTCGTCGTAAAGAGCTTGGCGGACCACGGCATGAGTGAAGCAATGCGTGTCGAATTCGCGTGAGCTCTCGGTGACGACCCCGGCCAGTCGCGCCTCATCGAGCGCCAGGAGAAGCGTCTCCTCGTCGCAGGCAATGGCATCACCGACTGTTCCGATGTCGAACTCGTCACCCAGCGCCGAGGCAGCAGACAGCACTCGCATACAGACTGCTGAGAGTTGGCGCAGTCGCCAACGCACCACGTCGCGCATTCGCTCGGGCAGCATCAGCTCCTCGGCGTTGGCTACCGACCACGCTTCGAGGGACCGCCCCGCCTCTCGCAGGTCGCGGACAACCTCCTGCAAGAAGAACGGGTTTCCGCCGGTATGACGTTGGAGGTTCGCAGCTCCAGTGGCTTCGTGATCGCTCAGGGTGCGCCCGATGGCCGCTTCCAGGAGCTCTTGGGTCTCGGCCGGCGACAGGCCTCTGAGGGCGATGCTCTCGACTGACGTCGTGCGGCGCACGCCGGCTAAGGACTCGGAGAACCACCCCGAAACATGGGCGTCGGTTTGGCGATAGGTAGCCACGATCAACATCGGCGCCTGCGTCGAGGATCGCAACAGGTATTCGAGCAGCAAGAGCGAGGGTCGGTCCGCCCAGTGCATGTCGTCGAGCACGAGGACGAGTCGCCGACGACCGGCAATGGCCCGGACCCACCGATTGATGGCATCGAACACCTGGTAGCGGTCCCCGTCGACCTCGCCCCGCCCCGGCGGTACCGCTCCGTGGCTCTCCAATACCTCGGGAACGATCCTGGCCAGGACGGGAATGAGCGCGCCCACATCGGACCGGACCAGGTCCTCGGGGATGCGAAGGGAGTATCGACCCAGTGCTTCTCGGAACGCCTGGTACGGGCACAGCGGCTCTTCGTCCCACCGGCCTTGGAGCACGAGGTCGCCACCGGCGTCACATTCACGGGCGATCTCGGCGGTCAGCCTTGTCTTGCCGATGCCGGGCTCCCCTGTGATCAAGATCAACTGCTGTTCGCCGGCGGCGGCCTTGCGGCGCGCGGCGCGGGCCACGTCGAGCTCGGCCCGTCTGCCCACGAAGGCGGCGGCGCCGACCGGCGGCACCCACGAGAGGTCGGAGCTCTCGAGGGCGTCACCGCCCTCGGCGATGCCTCGATCCTGGGCCGATCGCGGTGTCGGTTGACGGGGGCGCGACCATATGTCACCGGTTGGCGAAGGCGAAGATGATGTCGGTACCCACGCCAGGGTGGGGTCTTGTCTCAGAATCGCCTTTTCGAGTTCTGTGACGGCTGGGCCCGGAGTGATGCCGAGCTCTTCGTTGAGCAGGTTCCGAAGGCGCGAGTAGCACCGCAACGCGTCTGCCTGGGAGCCGGCCCGGTACAGCGCCAGCATCAGTTGTGCCCAGAAGCGCTCCTGGTAGGGATGCTCGGCCACGAGGCTCTCGAGCTCGGCGACGACCTCGCGGTGGCGTCCGGCCGCCAGGTCGGCGTGCACCCTGTCGCCGAGCGCGGCCAGGCGTGCCGCGTTGAGTCGAGTGGCCTGAGTACTGACGAAGGGCAGCGACTCGAGCCCGGCCAATGGGGGACCCCTCCACAGGTCGAGGGCCTCTCGGAGCAGAGCCGGGGCCTCCTCGGCGTGCCCGGACCCCTGTGTGGCCCGTGCTCGAGCCACGAGCTGGTCGAAGGTCGTGGCATCGACGACCACGTCTTGGTCGAGGGCATACCCGTTGTCGGACCGCACGATGCATTGCCGTTCGCTGCCGAGGGTCCGGCGGAGCCGATAGACGAGCCCTTGGAGACTGGCGGCCCCGTCGCGAGGGGCGTGGTCGCCCCAGAGGTCGTCGATCAACCGTTCGCTCGACACGGGTTGGCCGGGATGGAGCGCTAAGCGGGCCAACAAGGCCCGCTCGAGCGTCCGTGAAAGCGCGACATTGTCACCGTTGGCGTCGACCTCAACCGGACCGAGCAATCGGACGGAGATCATCGTCGCGCCCCCTGCGACCTGCGGACGACCGAGTGTACGCGCCCTCCGGTCCAGCCGGACCGACCGGGCGCACTCTCCGCGGGGACCTGTTCACGACGTGTGGGTGTTTGGGTCCCTGGCTCAGAGTCTGTGAGTCACGTGTCGGCGAGATGTGAGCGGGTCGTCTCATGGTGACCTACGAGGCGGCGGGGCGGCGGCACATGCCCCCCACGTGCTGGGCCCGCTAACTCGGACAGGGCGTGCCGGTGGGGTGAGCCGATGAGCCCCCACCGGTGTTCGCCCTGGTGAAGGGCGCCCCCCCGGTCCTTCCTACAATTTGGGACCTCATTTCGAGCCCTCATTTTAGTCCTGGCACTCCCAGTACCGGTCGGGCCGAACCCACTTCCGTTCGGGTCCCGCCGCCGACGAGGGGAACGACCCGGGCCGTTGCTCGCGGCTCGGCCCGGTCGGTCATGGTGCGGGGTCAGTCGTCGCGTGCTGGAGATCTCTGGCGAACCGTGAACGGGGTGCCGGTCCTCGGGGGTGGTGCAATTCGATTGCGTTCCCTGGTTACGCGCGGTGCCGCGGCGGACTCAGTAACGGGAACCCGTAGCTGAGAATCCGATGAGAGTGGGTGAGTCGCGGCCCATTCTGCCTGCGTAAACACCCGGAACGCGTGCAGGTTCAAAGGCGCGGTTCTAGGTGGTAAACTTTGCGCGGGGCATGTGGCCGATCTCTGTAACGGATCGACTTGTTGTCTTAGTCGCGCCTGCTTTCGAGGAGGTCCTCTGTGGCACGTGATCAAAGCGTTCGTAATCGGATTGTCGAATACCTTGCAGAGCAAGGCGCCGTGCAAGACGCGAGCGGCAAAGCGACATCCGTCTTAAAACAGGCGATCGCATACGAGGGAACCGACGCAGGCTTTACCCAGGTCGTCGCGGCCATGGCGAAAGCGGGCTTGTTGACGCGTCAGATCAGAGGCAAGCGCACATATCGGATTGAGCACAACGCCAACGGAGCTGTCCGCACGATTGCGGGTGTCGAGTCCAACGGGCAGGGCCTGTTGGACTACGACGAACTGGCAGCAGCATTGTTGGCGCAGGCGACCCGAGCGGCCGCCGCACCCACAGACACCTCGGAATCCGCCTCGTGGGCGCGCCGACGGTTGGAGCAGCTCGAGGCGCGCAACGCGTCGCTGCAACGTGATGTCGCCCGCGCCAATGCCGAAGCCGAGGCGGTCGCAGCCGAACGAGACATGTTGCAAAATCAGTTGGAAGCTGCTGAGCACAACCTGTCTCTTCTCACCGACCGCCTCCAAGAACCTCGTCGTCCGCAGGGCAGAGCGGCCGAACGCCTGGGGCCCGACGAGCAGACACTGCTCAACCAGTTGCGTCACCGCCATCCTCAGAGGACGGCGACCACAGAACGGGCCATCTGAGCGCACCCCGGCGGGCCGCAGCTGCTCGCGGCCGGTGACCGTTCCGCGACGGGGACCTTCTCCGGGGTTGACGATCCGGGATTGTGCCAGGATGTCGTCGCCTGATCATGGGGCACGGAACAAGGCCAAAGGGTGCCGAACGTGGAGAATCAACCGTCGGTTGTCTCGCCTGCGACCCTGCGCACGCGGCGGGAAGTCCTCGTGGCAGGCATGGCGGGCGCATTCGGCATGGCTCTGGCCGCCTGTGGTGCTGACACCGCTCACAAGGCTGCCACCGTCGCCCCGGCCGGTTCGGACATCGGAGCCATCGAGCATGTGATCTTCCTCATGAACGAGAACCGTTCTTTCGACCACTATTTCGGCTCGTACAAGGGCGTCCGGGGTTTCGACGATCCCGTGGCTCGAGCACAAGGGGTGTTCGCACAGTCGTGGCCAGGTGGCGCGGCCAACCAGTTGTTGCCGTTCCACCTCGACACGGCCAATACCGACGCGGAGTGCACGTTCGACCTGTCCCACGAATGGTCCGCGCAGCACGCGAGTTGGAACGGGGGGCAGATGGATCAATTCGTCGCCACCCACACGTCGCCCCAGTGGGAGGGCCCGCAAAACGGCGTGTTGACCATGGGCTACTACACCCGCTCGGATCTAGGATTCTGGTACTCGCTGGCCGACGCCTTCACCATCGCCGACGGCTACCACTGTTCGGTCATGGGGCCGACGCATCCGAACCGGCTCCTCGCCTTGTCCGGAACGCTGGACCCCGAGGGCAACGAGGGCGGCCCGGTGATCATCACCAACCAAGCTGCCAGCGCGATCGGCAGCGCGTCGTGGCGATCGATGCCCGAAGAGCTCGAAGCCAAGGGTGTCTCGTGGAAGGTCTACAACCCCCCGGGTGTGGCGTACCAGCCGTCCAGCCCGTTGTCGATCGTCATCTCCGACAACATCCTTCTGTACTTCAAACGGCACGTCCAGGACCCGTCGTCACGGCTGTACAAGAAAGCGTTCAGCCCGATCTTCCCCGGGGACTTCGCACGCGACGTGGCCAACGACACCTTGCCGCAGGTGTCGTGGATCACCCCGCCTTTGGGGTACGACGAGCATCCCCCTGCCCCCCCGGCGGCGGGGATGTGGTTCACCCACCAGGTGATCAGTGCGCTCGTCGCCAACCCGAAGATCTGGTCCAAGACCGTCCTGTTCATCATGTACGACGAGAACGACGGGTTCTTCGACCACGTGAAACCGCACGTGCCCCCGGCCGGCACCCCGGGAGAATTCCTGACGGCTGATCCTCTGCCCGCTCCTGCCAAGGGGGTCACGGGGCCCCTGGGCCTCGGTTTCCGGGTCCCGCTCCTCGTCGTCTCCCCCTTCAGCCGCGGCGGCTATGTCTGTTCGGACACCTTCGACCACACCTCGCAGCTGCGCTTCCTCGAGACCCGGTTCGGTGTGAAAGCGCCGAACATCACGGCGTGGCGTCGAAGTGTGGTCGGCGACTTGACCTCGACACTGCACGTCGGGACACCTGACGCATCGGTTCCCGTCTTGCCGGCCACCCGCGGGAGGAGCGATACCCGGGTGAAGGGTGAATGCACACCCTCGCAGCTCATCGAGTACGACATGACGAACCCCGCGCCGTACCCGGTTCCCACCCACCAGACCATGCCGTCACAGGAGCCCGGGCCTGCGATGCCGGTGCCGGGCTGACCGAACGGCCCCTGCAGCACAACGGAACCGACATGACGGCGGCCGATGTGGGCGCGGAGTCCAGAAGTCTCAATCCTGCACGTCGGCTCATCGCCGACACAGGACCTCATCGTGGGGAACGACGAACCAGCCGTCCTCATTCGAGGCCCATCGCATCCAGGCTCGGGCCAACCGCCCGAGGTCGTCGTCGGTGGCCAGGCCATGGCGACGGGCTCGGTCAGCAAACCCCGACCGGGTCAGCCGTTCGGCCCATAGCCCTCCCCACCAGGCGCGTTCCTCGGGGGTGGCAAAGGACCACGAGCTCGACGATGCCGTGACGTCGACAAAGCCGGCCCCCTGAGCCCAACTGAGAAGGCGGCGTCCTGCATCAGGTTCTCCGCCCACCGATTTGGCGACGCGTCGGTAGAGGGTCCGCCACTCCTCGAGCTCGGGATCCTCGGGAAACCAGCGCATCGCTCCGTAGTCCCCGTCGCGTGCCGCCACGATGCCCCCGGGGCGACAGACCCGGCCCATCTCGGCCAGCGCCGTCACGGGATCGGGCAAGTGCTGGAGCACCTGGTGTGCATGCACGACGTCAAATGCCTCGTCGTCGAAGCCGAGATGGTGCACGTCGCCGACCTCGAAGGCCACGTTCCGCTGTCCCTGCGCGCTGCTTCGGCCCGGGCCGCGGCGAGGACGCCCTCGGCCGAGTCGATGCCGAGGACCCGTCCGGCGCCGACGTGACGCGCCAAACCCACGGTGATGGTGCCGGGGCCGCACCCCACATCGAGCACCCTCGCGCCGAGGTAGAGCGATGGGATCAGATATCCGGCGGAGTTCTCGGCCGTCCGCCAACGATGCGATCGCAAGACGCTGTCGTGATGGCCGTGGAGATAGCGGTGGACGGGGGTGGCGGCATCGGGCATCCACCCATCGTCACGGTGGACGGGTCAATAAGCAAAGTAGTACTTCTTATCGATCAGATAAGATTTGCTTATGTCTCGCTCGGACTGGCTGCGGACCTTTCTCGCCGTCTACCGCAGCAGGTCGGTCACCGAAGGCGCGGCCTATCGGGGTCTCACCCAGCCCGCCGCCAGCCAACAGCTCGGGGCATTGGAACGGGCCCTGGGTGAACCCCTCTTCGTGCGCAAGCCCACCGGCATGGATCCCACCCGCCGGGGACGCGAGCTCTATGCCAGTGTCGCCGAGCCTCTCGACGGTCTCGAAGGTGTGTTGCGAGACCTGGATGCCGGCGCCGTCCCCGCACCCGAACCACCCGTCCGCTTCGGCTCGAGCCCGGAGTTCTTCGCCGCCGAAGTCCTCCCGTGCCTCGTCGGACTCGACCTGGCGGTGTCGGCCGCCTTCGGGACCGATCCGGAGCTCTTTGCGGACCTCGACCGCGGTGAGCTCGATGTGATCGTCACCAGCTCGACGCCACCGCGGCGAAGCATCGGAGCCGTGCCGCTTGGTGCCAATCGCTTCGTCTTGGTGGTCTCGCCCCAGATCGTGCCGTCGAGCCCGATCAGCTCCCTCGAGGAACTGTCGACGTGGTTGGGGGATCGGTCATGGGTGTCCTACAGCCTGGAGCTTCCACGCACCCGTCGCTTCTGGCTCAATGTCCTCGGTCGACCCTTCGCGGCGCGCCTGCAACTCGTGGTCCCTGATCTTCGGGCGGTGCTCCGGGCCGTCGAGCTCGGTCTGGGTGTCAGCCTCGTCCCGGAATTCGTCTGTCGAGACGCCCTCGCCGACGCTCGTGTGGTCGAGTTGTACCCCGTGTCGCATCTGACCCCGGAGGAACCGTGGTTCGCCTGTGCCCGCCAAGGCGACACGGTCCGGAGCGCCGTAGGGGTTTTCCTCGCCGCGCTTACCTCGAGGAGTGGCGCCGACGAGTGATCGTCTCACGGCGATGGCCGGGTCGACGCTCTGGATGGTTGCTGGTGATATCGGCGCTCGGGCGGGCACGTGGATCGCCCTCGTGGCGGGGCTCGCGGGTCTGCGCGAACAGCATGGCCGCCTCGCCTTCGGGCCGCGGCCACCCCGGGGACCACCGGGCCGGCCATCGCGGTCTCGGTGCGGAACGGTCATCTGCGTGTTTAGGCTGGTCGATCGAGGGCAGCTCGCTGTGTGACTTGAGCTGCTGCACGAGCCGGCCGAGGTTGGCGACAGCGAGAGCGTCACCGCACTCCGAGTGAACGGGCGACGGTGGGTGAGCTCAGTGAAGATCGAGACGGCGGAATGCCCAGATGGAGACGGCGAGCAGGGCCGCACCAACGGCGACGAGCACCGCAGCGGACACAAGGCTCAGTCCTCCAGCCAACTGGCCATTGCCGATTGACCAGTAGAAGAGGGAGGCGTACTTCGCGGGTCGTATCCAGGCAACGACGGGGGCGAGTGAACTGACGAGGAAGGAGCCAGCAGCAATCGAGGCCGTGATCCCAAGGGCCATCCCTCGGCTCCCGGTCCAGGAGCCGACGGCAATTGCCAGGAGGCCGAAGTCGATCCCGAGGAGTGCGACGCCCACGCTGACTCCAGCCAGATTGGCGACCGGGAGGGTTAGGTCGAACCCACGGCCCACGACCATGCAGAGCATGGTGACGAACGCCAGCACGACGGCCTGGAATCCGAGAGCGGCGACCTTCTGCACGAGGATATTTCGTCGAGCAATGGGAAGCGTCGTCACCAGTGAAAGGGTCCCGTCCTCGTCCTGTCCTGCGAGGCACGACGACCCGTAGCCGATCGTGATGAGGAGCATGATGAGTGGCAGGAAATTCTGGTACAGGTTGGCATTGAGCCATCCTGACGGAGAGGTGAGCGAGCCGGTCACGCCGAAGAGTGCAGCCGCAGCGGAGCCATGCTTGGTGAGATTGTTGAGGCTCGTCGTGTTCTTGAACTCCGGATACAAGACGACGATGACAAGCGCGTAGAGCGCAGTGCCGAGCGCGTAGCCGATGAGCAGGCGTCGGCGTAGTCGAAGGTCAAGGAAGAATATGTCAGCGAGCATGGTTCTTCTCCGGCGACGAGCCGGGCAGCGGGGAGTCGTCACGGTAATAGGTGAGGAAGAGCTCGATCGAGGTCTGCTGGACGGGCAATGACATCGATCGGATCGAGATCGGCAGCAGCCCGTAGGACAGGAGCGACCGGTCCGTGCAACGAGAGGGTGATGTGACCATCATCGGTATTGAGGACCCGCACGCCAGCGATTGCAGCGAACAGCTGCGGATCGACCTTGGTTGGGAAGCGGAACTCGATCGTTCGTGGGGCTGCCTTCCGAAGGCCATCGACCGTGTCTGTCACGACGAGCTGACCCTCTTTGATGATCGCTACCCGATCGACGATGCGCTGCACCTCGTCGAGTTCGTGGGAAGACAGGAAAACCGTTCGCCCTTTGGAGACCGTCTCTCGTACCAGTTTCTGAAACTCGTCCTGCATGAGCGGGTCGAGTCCGGACGTTGGCTCATCGAGGATGAGTAGGTCCGGTCGGTGCATGAAAGCCAGCACGATCCCGATCTTCTGGCGGTTTCCCTTCGACAGCGTGCGGGTGGGGCGATCCAGGATGACGTCGAACCTCTCGACGAGTGCATCCGTCACCGTCCTATCGTCCAAACCTCTCGCACGGGCCACGAAGTCGATGTGCTGACGGCCCGTAAGCCGGGGATGAAGAGCAAGCTCGCCCGGCAAATAGCCGGTCTGACGAAGGATTGCCGGAGCATCGTGCATCGGGTCCTGGCCGAGCACCGTCGACGTCCCGGATGTCGGATTGTAGAGACCAAGCAGAAGGCGGATGGTCGTGGATTTCCCTGACCCATTGGGTCCGAGGAAGCCGAACACCTCACCCTTAGCGACTTCGAACCGAAGGCCTTCTACACCACGGTTCACCCCGAAGGTCTTGGTCAAGCTGGTCGCAGTGATGACAGCAGTCATGAAAGTGCCACAGAAGTTGGCGGGTCAGCCTCGTCGAGGGAGAAGACGCCGTGCGTGTAGACGTCGAGGACCTGTGACGTCCACTGTGTCATCCCTGAGCGCGTGAGGGGATCAATTCCGAGCACGGCACGGAGCTGTTCCCGAAGGAGGACGACAGCCAAGTCATTGACGAGGAGGAATGCAGCACGGACCCTGGCCTCGACGGCTGGTCGTACAAGATGCAGCTCCTCGAGCGATGCAAGGCCCGACACCGTTGCATGGAAGAGCGAGCGGAAGAGGGATTCGGCTGCGGGTCCACCATCGACGAGCAGTCGCCTCATGTAAGCGGGAAGGAGAGGCTCCTGTTCGAAGCGCTCAGCGAAGACAGCGGCAAGCGACGTTGCTGTGCTGCCACCCTGGGATGGGTCCAGGAGTTCAGCAACGAATCGTTCGACGAGTGCTATGGCCCGGACGTCAACGGCATCCTTCAGGCCGTCCTTCGACCCGAAGTGGTGGATGACGAGCGACGGCGAAACGCCTGCAGCAGATGCAATCTCCCGGATGGTCACCTGGGCTGCTCCACGCTCTGCAAACAGCTGCATGGCTGTCTCTCGGATGGTCGCGGCGGCGGTCAGGTCACTGGGTCCTGCACGCATGTGCAGATAATAGCACGTGTGTTCAGGCAGGTGGCGGGCACAAGACTTGGACGGAGCGGTACTGTCCTCGCTCACTGAGCCCAGGAGAGCAGCACAACGCCCGGGTCACTCTTGAGAATCTCGTGGAAGGTTCGCCCGGGCTTGCGGTGACACACCGCCTCGAACACGAAGCTCTCTGCCAACGTCACGGAGAGAGCGATCGCAGATGACGGCGCCGTGGAGACCATGCCGTAAAAGGGCACGAGGAAGAGGGAGAGAGGTGACTCCCGACGCCACTACCGGCCACGCCTTTGCCCCCGTGTGCTTTCGAAGTCGCAAGGAGCCTTTGGGCCAAGGCTTCTCAAGAGCCCACGATCCAGCGAGCTCATGACGGACGCTCGCCCGCCAGTCGTCTGTTGACGAGCTCCAGCGGGGTCGCGAATCCCCGTGCCCCGTTGGGCGTGTCATGCAGGAAGTGGTTCAGCTCTTCGACGTCGCATTCCACCAGGCCCCCCTCACTGTGGATTACGTGTCGGGCCATGATCACCATGTCGTTCATCGACCCGAGGACACTCCGGCTGCGAGTCGGGGCGAGGCGGATCTGCCGGTAGTCGATGTCGCCCAGGGCGGCGTGTGGCAATCCCTCGCTCTCGAGGGCTCGGACGATCTGGCTGTAGACATACCCGCCGATCGGCCTCAGGATGCCGACGGAAACGTTCAACGCCAAGCTGGAGAACAGGGTGCCGTCGTGGACCAGGAGCACGCATTTCTTGCCGTCGATGTAGAAGACGTTGGCGTACCAATCGTCGACGCTCGACTCGGCGTCGACGAGTTCTGGCTTGCCGCCGAGGACATCGAGCATTCGAGAGGTGCAGCGGAGGATCAATGCGTGGCGACCGTCAGGTGGATCTCGTGTTTGCGCGCGAGTTCCCCACACGCTCCTACCCCCGATCCGATGGCCACCGGCCTCGACCACGTCGCATTCATGATCGGTGATTCGCTCGAAGAGTCTCCACCCCAAGAACCGACCTCGAAGCGGCCCGCACGTTCACGAGGAGCTTGCATTTGAATCAGGTCGAGCTGCACAACGATACCTCCGACACGTGGAAGACCGACATTCAGGCTTTCACCCCCGCCCCAGCCGTCGAGGAGCGATACCGAGTACTTCAGCGATTGGCGCCTCGCCCTGACCCGAGAAGGACCCGGCAATTCCGAGCAGTTCGAGGCGAACCAAGCACCCGTCCCTGAACAGTCTCTTTGACCAGAGCGCGAGCCAGCCGGGCCCGTCAGCGCCCTAAGAGCCACCCGGTACTGCGGATCCCGGTGCGCACTAACGTGCGCCCCAGTTTGTGTGAGCCGACTGCGAGTTGGCTTCCCCACTTCCTGGGATGAGCGAGTGACGCTAGCCAGGTCCGTTCGTCTTGCCGACGTTGCGAGTTGGTGTAGGCGTGCGTCAACAACCGACGAGGACCTTCGGTGAGTACAAGCATCGTCAGACCGAACACGATTAGCGCGACACCGACGAGCGCCATCCGATCGATACCTTTCCCCGGGCCGGTGAACGCCAGTGAGCCCGAGGCGGCCCTGACCGCAGAAGGCGGCGGTGACGACTGAGCGGTGGCAGCCGTATATGCCGGCGGTCGCGACGTCGTGGTTGTCGGCGCCGCGGTCGTGGTGGGGGTGGCGGTGGTGGTTGTCGTGGTTGTCGGCGCCGTGGTCGTGGTGGTTGCGGCGCGTGGTCGTGGTGGTGGCGGCGGTGGTCGTGGTGGTTGCGGGGCGGTGGTGGGCGCGTGGTGGTGGTTGTCGGCGCCGTGGTGGTGGTGGTCGGCGCCGTGGTGGTGGTTGTCGGCGCCGTGGTCGTGGTGGTTGCGGCGGTTGTCGTGGTTGTCGGCGCCGTGGTCGTGGTGGTTGCGGCGGTTGTCGTGGTGGTCGGCGCCGTGGTCGTGGTGGTTGCGGCGGTTGTCGTGGTTGTCGGCGCCGTGGTCGTGGTTGTCGGCGCCGTGGTCGTGGTGGTCGTGGTGGTGCTCGACGGCGTCAGCACGACCGGAGCACTGCTGTTATCACCCGGGGCGGAGCAGGCCCCAATCGTCGGGCACGAGATGCCCAGCAGGTCGACGATGTCGCTGGGGACGGTCACGGGGACCCAGCTGGTCCCACCGTTGGTGGTGGCCAGCACCAAGGGGTTGTTTGCGTTGTCACCCGATGCGAAGCAGGCCGTGGTCGTCGGGCACGAGATGCCGGTCAGGTCGTAGATGTCGGTGGGCACACTCTTGCTCGTCCAGCTGGTCCCGCCATTGGTAGTGGCCAGCACGACGGAGTCGGTGGCATTGTCGCCCGAGGCGAAGCAAGCCGTGGTCGTCGGGCACGAGATGCCGGTCAGGTCGAAGATGTTGCTGGGGACCTTTTTAGCGGTCCAGCTGGTCCCGCCGTTGGTAGTGGCCAGGACGACGGAGACAGTGGCATTGTCGCCCGAGGCGAAGCAAGCCGTAGTCGTCGGGCACGAGATGCCGGTCAGGTCGTAGATGTCGGTGGGCACACTCTTGCTCGTCCAGCTGGTCCCGCCGTTGGTAGTGGCCAGCACGACGGAGTTGTTGGCGTTGTCACCCGCTGCGAAGCAGGCCGTAGTCGTCGGGCACGAGATACCGGTCAGGTCGAAGATGTCGGTGGGCACACTCTTGCTCGTCCAGCTCGTCCCGCCGTTGGTAGTGGCCAGCACGACGGAGTCGGTGGCATTGTCACCCGAGGCGAAGCAGATCGTGGTCGTCGGGCACGAGATGCCGGTCAGGTCGACGATGTCGCTGGGGACGCTTTGGACCGTCCAGGTATTGGCCAAGGCGGATGTGGCCGAGGAGACGAGGAGGACCCCGCCCAAGACCGTCGCCACAAGTGCAATGGCGCGCAGCCAGACAATTCGGCGGCGAACCCTCAATGACCGACCTTTCGCTGGCAGGGTCGACGGTCCAGGGCTCGCCGCGCGCCGGCTGAGTAGATCGTCTGATCACCCACGTCCACTGGACCTCCGAATATAAGCCTGATTTGAGGGTACGGACTAAGCCCTGGCGTCGCATCATCAATGTTGAGGAACCGTCACTGATGGCGAGCCCACTCTCACCCTGACGGGATTGTTGGACGGCTTGGCACCGACGGCGCCCAGCAGCGGTTCGCTTCGTTCAGACCGCGCGAGGTCCCACTCTGTCGTCACCCCCGCATGGAGTTGGAGATCCTCCAGCGCGGACCGAACGCCCTCACATGGAGTGACGCGATGGTCTCCCCGCTGCCGGCCAAGGAAACGATCCCCGGTGGCATGCTCGCAACGTTGGCGGTCGTGGTGTGCGCCGTCTGCTCTTGGCCGGACCGCTCAATGCAAAGCCCAAATAGCTCGCAGCCCCGGCGGAGCTCAGCTCCGAGTGTTACCGACGGCCAGCGCCTCAGGCGCTTCAAGCTCAACCCTGCTCAAGACTACCAACCCAGCCTTGTCCAGGCCGTCTCACTGTCTACGATGTCCCGACACAATTGTCTCGGCTGTCTCGTGACATCACACCTGCGGAGGGAGTGGGATTCGAACCCACGAGCCTTTTGGGCCAAGGCTTTTCAAGTGGGATCGATCGTTCCCGTGACTCATCAGCCTTCGCCGATTTCGCTTATGACCTGCACCTACATTCCCGACAGTCATCGACCTTCGCGCCGCTTGATCGGGAGTTGTAGTCCATTTTGTAGTCCAAACGTTTCGCCAAGCCACGGCGAGTTCCCACGCCGAAGAGCGCCGGTCGTCCGTGTCCGGTCCCTGGGAGATCGCCCGGGCGGGCGAGGAGATGGAGAAGGGCGGATCCCCTTGTCTGAGCTCCGCCACCAGCTCGGCCGTCCATGCTGCAAATATGGGCAGGGAAGGTGCCCGGATCGGATTTCAACGGTGTAGTTTCCCTTCGTGGTCTGAGGCGATCGTCCTCGGTGTCCATGAGGTCAGGTTGGCATATCACCTTGACCAATAGTGTCTAGCTGCTAGACTTTATTTGTGAAGCCGGTCCGAACCAAACGTGTGCGCCAAATCTTGAAGGCCAGAGGCTGCAGCGTTGTGGGCACGGAGGGCGACCACGAAAAATGGCGAACGCCAGGAGGCCTGAGCATTCCGATCGTCGCCGGCGAAAAGGACCAATCACCGGGCACCCTGCGCAATGTTCAGCGTGCCCTCGCTCCCGAGTTCGGAGAGCGATGGCTGGAGGAGGAGCTACAGAGATGACTAGGACCGCAACCACATATCGCGCTATTGCTGAGTGGGATGGATATGCATGGGCGGCCACCGTCGTAGGTCAGGATCATGTGTTCACCCAGGCCAAGAGGCTCGAGCAACTTCCCACACGTCTTTCAGAGGTCATGCGCCTCATGACGGGCAAGAGGGTCGCCCCAGGGAAGTGGGAGTTGGACATTCGATACGACAAGCTGACAGACGAAGCCGCTCAGCTCAAAAAGATGCGAGCCGAAGTAGAAGAAGCCGAAGCGCAGCTGGCCGCACGCACAGCCAAGATCGCCCGGGCATTGCGAAGGTGAATGTGAATCGGCACTGAGGGTGTTATAGAGCGGGTTATCAGCTCGTGTGTGAACAGGGTAACGAACGTGCGGGCGGATGCGGCGGGGTGCTGAGAGGCTGCGCTGGCACTCGGATCGTTAGCAGAATGGCGTGATGCTTGGCGGCGACGTGTGCACGGAACACAAAGCCGGAGCGAGGCTAGCAGCGATGAGCATACAGATCGGGTTGAGGTGCGAGGGCTCGGTGCAACTGCATCTGATGCGATGAAGGGGCGGGGTCAGCCTGACGGTGAGCGTTGCGAACCCGCTGTGTACGCAGGCAACGCGAACAAACCGATAGTGCACGCGCATGAGGTGCGTTGCGGCTCGCTGTAGAGTGAAGCATAACGTGCCGATGTGTGGTGTAGTAGGTATAGGAGGGAGTGCAGCGCCCGGACGTAGGTGCGTGAGCTGCGGGTCGACGCTCACGTGACGCCGTGGTGATCTACCGCTACGACACTCGCGGTGATGGCGGAGGCGGTGAGGCGCTCGGGTGGTCGAACACGGCTCGTCGGTGTTGGGACAGAGCACGATGTGTCGGTGTGAGGGTCGGTGAGCGGCGTTCGGGGGCGAACAGCGTGTACTCTGTGATGTGTACAGAGGTTGTGGCGCTCGATGGCACGCGGCGTGCGTGTACGGTCGGGCGATCTGTTCTCGCGTGCTCTCGTTCGAACTGGTGATAGCGAGCATGGCAGCTCCGGCGGCGCTGCAGCTCGCTCGGAGCGCAGTTGGTGCGCGGAGTCGATCGAGTTCAGGGAGGCGTGGTACGCTGGAGATGGTCGGCGCAGCCGGCGGTGCGTCGGGGTACGCGGCGGCAGGGCTGTACTCGGCGACCAGGGCTCGCGTCGCACGACGAGCGGATGCGCTGGGCACCTCCGGGGTGCGGTGTCGATGGCCAGCGCAGCGCCGCTCTTGTGCCAGTCTGCGCTCGAGGTCTCTCGGCCTGCGCGAGGTCGCGGCCGCAGGTAGAGATGGGTGGCGTGCCGGGCTCGGCTCATGGCCACGTAGGCGAGCTCTCGTCCGCCGCCGTCGTCGAGGACGTGGGCGACGTCGACGGTGGAGCCTTGGCTGCGATGGGCGGTGATGGCGTAGCCATGGCCGAGGCGGTCGGCTCCGATGTCGTCGGCGTCCCATGGTGCAGCTGCTGGCCGTCGGGGGTGACCGCGGTCAGCTGTTGGCGTGTGGGGGTCGACGGCGGTGACCGTGGGCGGCCTGGGAGGTGACCCAGGCGCCGCGCGGTCCGGGGGCCAGGGTGATGATCCGGTCGCCGGCCCGGTAGCGCCGTCCGCCCGGGGCGATCAGCTCCGGCCCCGATAGCAGCCCGGCTTGTTCCCACAGGCGGCGGGCGGTCTGGTTGAGGGCCTCGACGTTGTCCCGGCGGTAGGCCAGCATGCAGCGTCTCCCGCCCGGCGCCGATGTCTTTGGCCCAGGCTTTGACCATGGCGTTCACGGCCCGGTCCCGGCCGGCGACGGGATGGACGCGCCCGGCCCGGGCGTACCAGCCCACCGCGGCGGCGACGTTGCCGTCGCGGAGCTCGGCCAGGGCGGCCCGCTCGCCGGGTGTCGATCTGGCGCAGGTTGTCGCTGAACGTCCACACATGCTCGGGGTGGCGGGCGATCAGGGCGGTGAGGGCGCCGCCGGGGCCGACGGCGTCGAGTTGACGGTCGTCGCCGACGATGATCATCTTGGCCCCGGCCCGCTCCACCGCCCCCAACAGGCGGGCCAGGTCCACATCGGCGGTCATCCCGGTCTCATCGCAAATCGACGACGTGCCGGTCGGTGAGGGTCAGGGTGCCGTGGTCGAGCCGCCAGGTCAACGAGGCGATGGTCCGCGACTCCATCCCCGCCCCCTCGCCCAGGGTCTTGGCCGCCTGCCCCGAGGTGGCGGTGCCCACCACGGTGTAGCCGGCGGTCTCGAACCCGGCCCGCACCGCCGAAAGCGTGGTCGTCTTGCCCGATCCGGCGATCCCCACCACCACATCCAGGCAGTGCCCGTCGGTCATCAGCCCCAGCGCCACGTCGCGTTGGGTGTCGGTCAGACGGGCCGCCGAGGCCGGGCCTGGAGGGCCTCGATGGCGTCGCAGGCGACGCTCCAGTGGCACCCGGGCCCCGGCCCGGCCGGCCATGGCGTCGGCCAGCTCGGCGATGCGCGGCCTCGTCGGCGAGCACGCAGGCGGCCGCCCACACCGCCTCCCTGGCCCCGACCACGGCGGGCAGGCGTATGGCCTGGGCGTGGGCCAACACCGCGTCGACGGCCTGGTCGAGGACCGAGACGGGCAGGCCGTGCAGATGGGGGGCGACGGCCACGATCACGTCACCGCGGCTGAAGGTCTTCTCCGAGGCCAGCCGCCCGCCGGGAGCCAGCAGCGCTCCGGCCAGCTCGTCGAGGTCGACGGTAGGCGGCCGGTAGGCCAGCCCGGCCGCGTCGACGGCGGCCTCGAGGGCGGCGGGCGGCTAGCCCAGGGCGGTCAGCTCGGCCTGCCAGCGGAACATCAGATCTTGGAGCGGCTCGTCGGCTTTGCGGTCCCGGGTGGCCCGGGCCGCCACCGCCCGGGCCGCATAGGAGCGCGCTCGGCGCCAACGGCGGCGGTGATCTGGGCGGAGCGCTTGGAGTGGATCTCGCACACCTCGGCCGGGATGCCGGTGATGGCCCAGCCGCCCAGCCGGCCCGACGGGCCCCCGTCCGCCTCGATCCCATAGCCCAGCTCGACCGCCTTGGCCGCGGCGGCCATGCGACCCACCGCGGTAGCGGCATGGAGATGGTCACGGACGAAGGCGGTGTCGAGCGCTTTCCAGCCGCCCCGGGTGTCGCCCATCAGCACGGCGTTGGCGATCAGCACATGATCATGGACCTGCGGGTCGCCGGCCCGGGTGGTGGCGTGGCGGGAGGTAGCCCAGATCAGCCCGCCCGTCGACGTGGCCACCTGGGCTCGGCCCCGCCGTCCCCCTCGTCGGCCACCAGTCGTCCAGATAGTCGAGGGTGGCATCGCGCTCGGCGTCACAGATCGGCGTGCATGTCCTCGGCCCGGCCGATCACCCCCAACTCGGCCACCGACTTGGGCGGCGAAACCACCAGCTCCAGGCCCGGCCGCCGGCAGCCGACCAGCCGCGTCCCCGTATGCGGGTCATGGGCGCCGCCCGGCCCGAAGAGGGCCCGGTAGTCGGCCAGGTCGACCTCGCCGTCCAGACCGAGCAGACCCCGGCCCCGGCCACCCCACACCATCGGTGTCTCCCCCGGGACGCGTAGTAGGCGGCCGCCGCCATCACCGGGTCGTCGCCCCGGCCCGCCACGGTGTGCTCGTGGTAGTCGACCGAGTCCACCCCCATCATCCGCATCCACGCCAGGTTGGAAGGGACACCCTTGCAATGGTGTTCAAGGTATTGGGTGGGTGTGCGTCCGGACGGGAGGACGTCGAGGAGGCTGCACGCGACGATGGTGCGGCGGAGGCCGCGCGACGATGGTGCGGCGGAGGCGCACCCGCGACGATGGTGCGGCGGAGGCACAGCGCGCGACGATGGTGCGGCAGAGGCGCGCCGCGACGATGGTGCGGCGGAGGCGAGCGCGACGATGGTGCGGCGGAGGCTGCGCGACGAGATGGTGCGGCGGAGGCTCGCGACGACGTGCGACGGAAGCTTCGCGACACGTGTGGGACACTGGACTGACGACGGGGTCAGGGCATCGTCGGAAGGCGCTCGCAATCTGCGGGGGCGTCGCTACGTGATTGTCGACGCGTGAGCGATGGCGAGCGCGGGCGCGGAATCCGCTCCCAGCTTGTCCGTGAGAAGGCTTCGTGTCCAGGCGTGAACGAGCGCAGGACGAGGTGGTGCGAAGGGCGCTGGCAGAAACAAACCTATGACCAGGGAGGGTGACATACCGCCCCAGGCAGGGTGACGTTCGGAGTGACGCTGCCGGGGCAGGGCGCACCCCGGGGTGACGCTCAGGGTGACGTCGGTGGGGATCATCGGTGGGGGATCAAGACACAACATCTGCGCAACCGTCGACGCCGGGAATTGGATCCACAGATTCGACACGACCCAGGAGTTAGATGCTCCATGACGACCTCACTCCCAGATGACGTACAACACCTCTCCTGGGCCGCTCGCGATTGGGCATGGGCACCTCGACTGCCTATCGGCTTGTCGCTGTCGGCAAGATCCCCGGGGCGTTCCGGATGGGGTTCCAGTGGGCGCGTATCCGTCCGGAGAAATTACGCCGCCGAGGTGCATGGAGCAGAGCCGGACAATGAACGCGATGACCTCGGCGTCGATCCGCCTGAGCGACGCCAGATCCGTCGTTCTGGCTGGCGGTGTTACCGAGCCCGGGCCACGTTCTGTGTGTCGTTCTGTATCCACGCGCCGCTGAACGCCAGCCGGTGGTGTGGACGGCTAAACGTCCGCCTCATTGCCCCGTCGAGCCAGCTCTACCAAGCGACGACATCACGGTCCAACCACGCCGAAGCCGTGCGGCATCAAGATTCGCGAGTGGTCGGGAGACCATACCGCCGCGAGGAGCCATCGAAACATTGGCAGCCGAAGATCGTAAGGCACGATGCCAGCGACCTTCCCAACCCACCGTCTCTCATCCGGCGGCTTCCTGAGCTCCTGGATAATGGCGGCGGCCAGCAGTGCTGCAACGACGACCGACGAGACGGTTCTTTCGGTGGATGGCTTGGTCTTCTTGGCCATACTGCCTTGTCGCGGCTACCACCTCGACCTGCGACCCCCATCGCTGCCGGTTGGGTGACGCTCCCGAGCCGTCGATCTGGACGGGGCGGGGCCTTCACGGGGCGACGTCTAGGCGTGTTTGTGCGCTCGCCCCGGGTGTCGATACCGTGCGATTGCCGGGCTCGAGGCTGGTCGGCGCTCACGATCGTTGCCGAGCGAATGAGGCACGTTGCACCTGGGCCGGTTGAATACAAGATTCGCTCGGGATCACTTGTTACCGGGGCCCCAACTCCCCGGCTACGCGGTTACCTCCCCGGGCGGTTGGCCAGTAGCAACCGTGTCGACGGCCAGGCGCACGTCCGTGGGGCTGGCAGGGCCTCGTGGGGCGCCAGCGCATCCGGTCAAATGCCGTCCCGGGAAGTCTCAAGTTAGATGGTGAACACGCCGATCCTCATCCTCATGGGACTGAGGACGCGCGACCGTCGCCGTCAGGAAGCCTCTCGCCTTCCTCGGTTCATGGCTCACGGCTAGGTTCAGGGGGACGACAGTTCCGACCTCGAAGTCTTGTTCGATGGCGACCATCCTGATGTCGGGCTTACGTTTACGGGTGGCACAATCCCCAAGCCAGTCTTCGGCCGAGTCCCATGGTCCGAGGTGGATTGGGTCGGACTCGGAGTTAACACGCCGAGCTCCGGCTGATGTGCTTGATGACCACGCTCAACGACTCACGAGGAAGGGGTGCACAGATCCCAACGTCGTCATTGGGTCTGTAAGCGGAGCCGCAGGTACTACGGGGGCTGACTTCTCCTTCGTGCTCGTGCTGATACCGCGACGCCACCGACGAATCGTTCGGCACAAGACTGGATTGAGTTGTTCAAAAGTGCGGGTGTCGAGATCAAAACCGGGGCGATGGCTGAGCAGCTTAAGAGCAACGATGCGTTTCTCATGAGTCCGCTAGCACTGCAATGGGGGCATGAAGCTCGTCAGCAAGCGGAGCGTGAGCGTGCTGGTGCGCCAATTCCGGGCGAGCCGGTTTCACGAGATTCGATGACTGGCTGGCGTTTCGTTCCTTACAGAGCGAATCGTCGCACGCTGATGGCTAGGCGAGGCCGTTTTTTGTTGACAGCGGCGCGGTGTTAGGGGGAAGTGCCTTGTTTAACACCGCGCGAGAGGTCGGACGGCTGATTCGATTTCGCACACCGCGGAGCGTGCGCTAAAGGCCCCGGATGGGTGCTCTCCCTGGTTGGGACGAGGAGATCCACGGAGCGATCAAGGCGCTTGTGAGTCTGGTCGGAGATCGTCTGCCGCTGCTCACGACGAGCAGGACCAGTCACAGGTTCGGCGACTGGGAGCGGCGTACCTTGCACGTACTCGCCGACTGGTTATGGGTATGGACGTGCTTTACGAAAACGGCATGCCCGATCTCGTTGGCGGACTCATGCAAATTCTTCTCGATGCGTGGGTAACTGGGATGTGGGTGCTCGTCGTCGGCGACGATGCAATCGATCGCCTGAACGCTGAGCACGTCGCTCAGTCGAATGTCTACATCGAAAAGACCGGCATAGTCCCGGATCCGCTCCCCACTGTCGGCGGACCACAGACGCCTCCCTTGACTGATATGGCTAAAGCGGTGGAGGAGTCGCTCCGCTTGAGGGAGACGCAAACGCCGGTGAGGTTGTCGCCAGTCACCGCGTCGTCTACGGGGGTGAATCCGCTGTCGGTATCCATGCGGGGCTGGCGTCGGTCCTCGGTCACCTCAAAGAGGGGCGCGATCGAAACGAGATCCTGGAAGCCAGAGCCGAAGAGAACGATGGATCGGGGAAACTGCTGTGGGCGGCAATACTTTTCGCCTTTTGGCTAGGAGGGTGTTTGAAGGCTTTGGGGTGGAGGAACTCGATCAAGCGGCGACCCGATCGGCAGCTGGCGGTCAAGCTAAACAAGAGTCGGACCCATGCGCTCGCCCAAGGGTCAGAGTGGGTCCGAGGCAGGGAATCCCGAGTCTTAGACTGTATGGAGCTTGATCTGAGGTCTTCAGATTTGATCATCGGCGGTCGATGCCTTCGTCTATGGAACCAAACTGCCGCCAGCTCGGCTTTTTGGCCCAGGATCGGGGCGAATACGAGGAGGCCGAGACGCCTCTACCGCCAGTCCCTCGAGATCAATGAGCGCCTCGGGAACCAGGCCGGGATGGCCTCGGACATCCACGCTCTTGGCACCTTGGCCCAGGATCGGGGCGACTACGAGGAGGCCGAGCACTTCTACCGCCACTCCCTCGAGATCAGTGAGCGCATCGGGCAACAGGCTGGGATGTCAGCGAGCTCCACCGTCTCGGGATGTTGGCCCAGCTCCGGAACCAGTACGAGGAGGCCGAACGCTCTCTACCGCCAGTCCCTCGAGATCGATGAGCGCCTCGGGAACCAGGCCGGGATGTCAGCGAGCTTCCACCGTCTCGGGACGTTGGCCAAGATTCGAGGCCACTGCGACGAGGCCGAACGCTTCTACGGCCAGTCGCTCGAGATCAAAGCGCACCTCGGGAACCAGGCAGGGATCGCCGCGAGCTTCAACGAGCTTGGCACCTTGGCCCAGGAGAGGGGCCGGTACGACGAGGCCGAGCGCCTGCTACTGCCAGTCCCTCGAGATCAATGAGTGCCTCGGGAACCAGGCCGGGATCGCCGTGGGCCTCCATCAGCTCGGGACGTTGGCCCTACCCGGGGTGACTACGAGGAGGCCGAGAGCCTCTACCGCCAGTCCCTCGAGATCGAAGAGCGCCTCGAGGACCAGGCCGGCATGTCCGCGAGCTTCCATCAGCTCGGGATCTTGGCCCGGCTCCGGGGCGATTACGAGGAGACCGAGCGCTTCTACCGCCAGTCACTCGAGATCAAAGAGCGCCTCGGGGACCAGGTCAGGATCGCCGCGAGCTTCTACCAACTCGGGGTCTTGGCCCAGATCGGGGCGACTACGAGGAGGCCGAGCGCCTCTACCGCCAGTCCCTCGAGATCAATGAGCGCCTCGGGGAACAAGCTCGGGATGGCGGCGAGCCTTCTGCCAGCTCGGGATGTTGGCCCTGGCTCCGGGGCGACTACGAGGAAGCCGAGCGCCTCTACCGCCAGTCCCTCGAGATCAAAGAGCGCCTCGGGGACCGGGCCGGAGATCGCCGAAGGGCTTCCACCGACTCAGGGGTTTTTGGCCCAGGCTCGGGACCAGTGCGAGGAGGCCGAGCGCTGCTACCGCCAGTCCCTCGAGATCAGATGAGCGCCTCGGGGACCAGGTCGGGATGGCGGCGAGCTTCCACCAGCTCGAGATGTTGGCCTAGGACCTTCGAGGCGAGGACCTCGTTGCTGGATGACCGCGTTCTGCTTCCGACGATGGCACTGTTCACTACAGACGTGGGGTTGCTCCGCTGATGTTCTGAAGAGACTTAGGGAAGGGAGCAGGGCTCTATGAGGAGAGTCGCTTGGGGGCTGAAGCTATCTACTGCGTATGGTGTAACTGGCCATCTCAGTGCTAGCTCCTGGCGTGTGCAGTCGGGCTTGCGAGCGCAGGGTGACTCGGCAAAAGCTATGTCGTTGCTGAGCTGATGGAGGAGACCTTTCCGTTATGAACTGTCTGTCCGGTCTCCAACTAATCGACTCCGAGGATGCTGCTGCTCGACAGAGCTTTGTCAACGATACGATTGCTGTCGCAGCAGGCTGGACTAAACGAGCGGACGACGTCTACAAAACAAAGTTCTGCGACGCAATGGCTCAAGGCTTCGCGACAATAGTGCTCGGGATGGTTGGACAGCTGGATCGTGACGGCCTGGAAGTCATAGACGATGGCATGAACATGGTCAAACATTCTTTTGAGCAACTCGTGTCCTAGTCGCTGAGCACCTAAGAACATCACCGGATACTGGCTTCTCTCCATTGTTCTCCTCGGCTGCTCGGACTCGTCGAGGCTTTCTCCCCAACAGGCAGCTTGCGGTGAGCTTTGACTGGCTCTCGGGGGTTCGCTCCAAGGACGGAGTCGCTAGTCGGAGAACGGTGACGTCGGTTCGCTGACACGAACCCCTACGCTCGAGCTTCCACGATCTTTTCGTCCACCAACCCGTTACCACTAGGGCGTCCGTGCCGAAATAGGACTAAACATTGGTTTGTGGCGCATCCGCCCGAAGCAACTCACGAGCACCAGGACCCGCCTCACCATGTACGAAAGCGCCAGGTTGCACTCGTCTTCGCCGGTGCTGTGACTACTGCTTTGATCGTTGCCCTCGTAGTTGTAATTGCCAATACTTTCTGTGGGCACGAGCCTCAATGCAGAGCACCATTTACATGGGAGGTTGAGTTCCACACGGGAGCACCGCCTGTTATCGAGCAGGCGGTAGTCAAACGGTGCATCAAGAACCCGGTAGTGCTGAGCGTCGGTCGTCTCAACGACAACTCGGTCATGATCGAGACCAGCCAGTTCACCCACAACAATCAGACGACGGCGCTCGGCAGGTGTTTCAAGCAATCTCCATCCGTCTTGTTCTGGGGCTACCCGGACTAGAGAACGGAGATGTCGGCGCTCCGACACCGATCACCAGGATTCAAGCCGCCAATGGCTCTTTGTACGAAAACGTGCGGGTCGGTTCTCCGTCGTGAGCCCCTACGCTCGGCTCGGTGACCGTCCGACATTGCCCGGTTGTTCGCCCCAGCTTCCCGAGCGCCCCTGCCTAGCCGCTGCCCGGTATAACAGCCGCTATCGGGTGCCCCGGTGGCGATTTCCGACCACGTACATAATGCCGGGAGGCGGACGGCCCCGGGCCTGGCGAATCGCCGGATCGCTAACTCTCGCGAACCATCCGGGATCGGGATCGCCGGTTGTACTGAGCGCCCGATCTGGGCCATGACACACCGGGGTACGACCCAGACCCGTCGTTCGGAGTGACCCGAGGTGAGCGGCTGCTGCGTTCTGGGCGCGGGCCAGATGGGTCTCGTCGAGTCTGGTAAGGAAGGGCATGCGTGGCACGCGGATGCTGCCGAGGAGGTTTTCGAGGACGACTACACCCTGAAGTTCAAACAGCTCGTTACACGACGAGGACTCCTAGCGAGCTTCGAGCGTGATCGTGCACGGATCGACATCGGTATGATGCTCAACAAGCTCGGCACTCTGGAACTGAGCGGCGTCAAGGTGTGGTTTCAGCTCAAAGGCATCCACGCGACAACAGTGACTGCTCAGAAGCTGGCGGCGGATGGCTAGGCGTCACTGTCCCTCCGACTGGACGATTTGCGCTTCTGGTACACGTCGCCTGAGGCGACGTACCTCGTCGTCTACATGGACGCAACCGGCGAGTTCTTAGCTGAGGACGTACACGACATAGTCGAGCGCGAGTGGGGTCCCGACTTCCTTACGCCTGACCGCTTTGGCGATCAAAAAGACATCACGGTGCGCATATCCGCCGATGCAATCCTGAATGAGGCGAAGCTCGATGCGATGGTTGCGCATAGGTCCATGCGCATCGACGGACCGGCCTTTCGAGGTCGTCCACTTGGCCACCGCCTGGATCCTCTCCGATGTGAGCTTGCGCAGCTTGACCCTGACGTCTTCGAGCGGATTGTCGACCGACTGCTCAACGTTCACCTGTTCCGCGATGTCGCGGAGATTGATCCGTCTCGTTGCTGGAGAACGTTGGCGATCAAGGTCACCGACTACGCGTCCTCACCGGAACGCTCCACACCACCTATGAATACCCGTTTGCCGGCAGCATTGAATACGGCTTTGGCATCGATCAATCGCAACCGCGAGCCGAAGGCGAGTGGTTCTCGGCCCTGGGTCGTGACGCGGTGGTCATCCACAGCCAAATCGCCGACTCGCTTGCGCCTTCCGAGGGACTGGCGGAGCTGCTCGCCAACTGGGACGCAGCTGGCATCTGCTCAGGACGTGCTGGTCTTTTCGAACGCCTCGGACATGGAATATCTCTTCGCCATACCGGCAGATATTCGGCGAACGCTGGTCGAAGAGCTTCGCTCAATGGGCTGTCCAGCATCGCGTACAACGGTCCTGGTGGTCGACGTTGGTCTACATGTGACTTCCAGGAAGACCTGCACTGGTAAGTTGCGGTCGAACGACCGAGTTCGAGGTAGCCACGGGCGTGTTGCTCGGCTCACGCTGGTGACGGATCGCAGAACGACATAGGTCGCAGCAGGCACGCGAGGCGCACCGAATCGGCGATCTGTGGACCAGAGTATCCGCGCACCTTCCTATTTCAGGCATGCGCCAGGGCAGCGACCGAGTGCTGCGGCCGCCTCGCGGTCTCGTTCCGGGAGGACGTGGCTGTACACCCGCAGGGTCACCGCAGCGTCGGCATGGCCCAGGCGCCCGGCGACCGTCCGCACGTCGTGGCCACCGGCGATCAACTGGGTAGCCGAGAAGTGACGAAGCGCGTGGAGATGCGTATCCACGCCGGCAGCCTTGGCAACGCGAGGCACGAACTTCGACACGACGTCCGGCCTGACTGGCTCGGAACCCACGGGCGACCTCGAGAAGATGAAGGCATCCGGTGGGACCTTGAGGTGAAGGTCTCCTGCCAATTGGTCGACTTGGGCTCTGTGACCTCCGCAGGACCTCGAGAGCGACCTCGTCGAGCTCCGACGCGCCGGACTTGGTGGGTCTTCGTCGGCTTCTCTCCCCAGCCACCACCTTTTGTCTCGTAGACACTCCGTTCGATGGCCAGGACACCAGCCTGCCAGTCCAGATCGCTCCAGCGCAGGGCGCACAGTTCGCCTCGACGTGCCCCGGTGAGCGCGCCGATGAAGAGCAACGCAGCGAGCATCGGTTCGATCTTCTCGGCTTCGGTGATGAGTGCTTGGACCTGTGCGACATCGGGAGCTTTGATCTGCTCTGCGTGAACTGGCGGTGGGCTCGCCTTGCGGGCGACGTTGTCATCAACCATGTTCCACCGCTCGCCCTGGGCCAGCATGGCGCTGATGACGGTATGGAGACGTCGAACCGTCAGCGGTTTGTTCCCTCGGGCCGTCAGCTTGGAATAGAGAGTGTCGAGCTGTCGGGCCGTGAGCTTCGAGAGGCGCACTTTTCCGAGTTCGGGTCGCACGACCGCGTTCGGCGAGCTGGTGGTACTTGCGCATCGTCGTCGGGGAGTGGCCGATCGACTCGCAGTGGTTCAACCAGAGATCGAGGAGGGTTTCTACGGTCTCCCTCCCGGCGCTGACCTTTCCGACCGACGACGTCGGAGACCAGCTTGGCCAACTCACGGTCTGCGAGTCTCGCGCCGGCCCCGAGCTTGCGCTCAGGAGGCATGAACCGTCTTGCTGATCTGGATCGGCGTGCCATTCGGCCGGCGCCCGGCGTAGACCGCTCAATTTCCAGACGCCAGGAGAGCTATCTCCTTCTTGGTGACCCTCGCACCGGAGACTAAGAGTAGTCCAATAAGTAGTCAAGAGCCTCGAGATCGATCCCTGAACAAGAAAGGTTCGAGGATAAGAAGTCCTGGTCAGAGGGCGGAGGGAGTGGGATTCGAACCCACGAGCCTTTTGGGCCAAGGCTTTTCAAGAGCCTCGCATTCGTCCGCTCTGCCATCCCTCCCTACTTCCACGGTACCGCCCCTCAAGACGGGCGAATCTGTGACCGCAGCGAGTTGACCCACCCGTCGGCTTCCCGCCACGCGGTGTCGGCGCGGGCGCGCACGGCCGGTCCATGGTCCCCCGCCGCGGGGTAGGAACCGAGGAACTTCACCCCAGCGAGCTCCGCGTGCAGGACACGAAGGCAATCGGCGACGACCTCGTCGGCCACGTGCCCCTCGAGGTCTATCAGAAAACAATAATTTCCCAACCCCCGCTTGGAGGGCCGCGACTCGAGTTTCGTGAGGTTGATGCTGCGGGCCGCGAATTCGCTCAGGATCCCGTGCAAGCTTCCGGGGCGGTCCTCGCGCTGGAAGCAGACGATGCTCGTCTTGTCGTGTCCCGTGGGCGCGGGCAGCCCGACCGAGGCCAGAGCCACGAACCGGGTCTGGTTGTCGGAATGGTCCTCCACGCTCGAGGCGATCACGTCCAGGCCGTAGAGCTCTGCAGCCAGTCGTGGGGCCAGCGCGGCGGCGCCCGGTTGGGTCTCAGTGCTGACGATCCGGGCCGCTTCGGCCGTCGAGTTGGTGGCGATGATCTCGGCGTTCGGGAGTTGTGCGGTGAGATATCGCCGGCATTGCGCCGATGCCACCGGGATCGACAGGACGCGGGTGATGTCCCTGAGCCCTGCCCCGGGCTGGGTGGCGAGGTGGAGGTGGATGTCGAGGACCACCTCACGTTGAATGAGGAGGTCGACCTCGAAGACCAGGCTGTCCACGGTGGCGTTCACCGCTCCCTCGATCGAGTTCTCGATGGGAACGAATGCCAACGTGGCGAGCCCACTGCCCACGGCCTCGAGGGCCTCGCTGAGCGTGGCGGCCGGGATGAGGTCTGCAGACGCGTAGTCGGGCTGGGTGAACAGGGCCTCTTCGGTGAAGGTCCCCGCCGGGCCTAGGAAGCTGATCGTGCCCGTGCCGCCGCTCTCGGGGATTGCCGCCGCATCCATGTGCGGCAGGATAGTGGTCACCCATGGACGAGCCCGCCCTGCGCCAGCTGCTCGATGACGTCCGTGCCGGAGTGGTCGGTCCCGACGACGCCGTGGCCCGGCTTCGTCGGCTCCCCTTCGTCGACCTCGGGTTCGCGCGCGTCGACCACCACCGCGCGCTGCGTCAGCGCGCCGGGGAAGCCGTCTACGCACCGGGGAAGACGGCGCGCCAATGTGCCGAGATCGTCGCCGAGCTCCTGGCCGAGCCGGGGCAGACCCCGGTCCTGCTGACGCGGGCCGACGACCTACAGGTGGCGGCCTGTTTGGACATTGCTCCCGACGGCTCAGTGACGAGATCGGGGTCGCTGTCGACGGTGTGTTGGCGCCCCGCTCCGGCTCGGACCGGTCGGGTGGTGGTCGTGACGGCGGGCACGGCCGATCTCCCGGTGGCCGAAGAGTGCATGGCCGTCTTGGATGCCTTTGGACTGCGGCCCCAGCTGGTGGCCGACTGCGGCGTGGCGGGCGTCCATCGTCTCCTGGCGTCGGCCGACGACGTGGCCGATGCCGACGCGGTGGTCGTGGTGGCGGGAATGGAAGGTGCCCTGGCCAGCCTGGTGGCCGGGATCACCGCCGCCCCGGTCGTGGCCGTGCCGGTATCGACGGGCTATGGGGCCGCGCTCGAAGGCGTCACGGCGCTGCTTGCCATGCACGCGTCGTGCGCGGCGGGGCTCACCGTCGTCGGGATCGACAACGGCTTCGGCGCGGCTTGCGCTATCGCCCGGATACTGCCGTGAGCGCCGGGCTGAACGCAGACGACGCGCCCCACAACATGGCGGCTCGCGGCGTGGAGCACCGGGGACCGCCACCGACGGTGGCCTGGTTCCACTGCTTCGCAGGCATCGCCGGGGACATGGCTTTGGGTAGCCTCATCGACGCCGGTGCGGACTTCTCGGAATTGCTCGCTATGTTGCAACGCCTCCCTCTTGGGGGTTGGAGCCTGCGAGCCGAGCCCGTGCTGCGCGCCGGTGTAGCGGCCACTCGGGCTGTGGTGGAGACGACCGACGACGTCGTGGTCCGGACCCATGCCCATATCGTCGGTCTCGTCGAAGAGGCACGCCTGCCGTCACGGGTGACCCGCCGTGCGCTCGACATCTTCGCGGTGCTGGCCGAAGTCGAGGGGAGGCTCCATGGCCGTCCCCCCGAGCACGTCCACTTCCACGAGGTCGGGTCCCACGACGCCGTGATCGACGTGGTCGGTACCGCCGCGGCTTTGGAGATCCTCGGCGTCGACGAGGTGTCCACCTCGCCGGTGGCGACGGGCATGGGAACCATCCGCAGTGCACACGGGTTCTTGCCCAACCCCGCGCCGGCGGTGGTCCAGTTGCTGCGCGGCATCCCGACGTGGGGCCGGGACCTGGCCGTCGAGCTCACGACGCCGACGGGGGCGGCGATCGTGGCCGCATTGGCGTCGAGCTTCGGACCCCTCCCGCCCATGCGCATCGACGCCACCGGGTTCGGCGCAGGGGCGCACGACATCGACGGGCTTCCCAATTGCACCCAGGTGGTGGTGGGCCAATCCTTGGTCGAGTCCCATCGCCACGGACAACCGGTCATGTTGCTCGAGACCAACCTCGACGACGTGACGGGAGAGGTCTTGGCCCATGCCGTCGAGACGCTGCTCGGCGCCGGGGCCCACGACGCCTGGATCACCCCGATCGTCATGAAGAAGGGACGGCCGGGCTACACCCTGAGCGTCCTTGCCGACCCCGTCCTGAGCGATGCGTTGCGCACCATGCTCCAAGCCGAGACCGGAAGTCTGGGTGTGCGCGGAGTGCTGCTCGATCGTTGGCCCGCGCTGCGGATGATGGACCACGTCGAGGTGGACGGAGCATCGGTGCAGGTGAAGGTCAGCCCCGGACGCGTCAAGGTCGAGCAGACGCGATGCGGCGCGGGTGGCGGCTCGCAGTGGCCTTCCCTTGCGAGACGTCTTTTATCGCGCCGAGACGGTGTGGCGCCGGCGCCAGGAAGACCGAGATCGTCGCCTCGGATCGCCGCCTGCGCTCCTGCCCGAGGTCCCGCCCGAGGAGCCGACTCCGGCGTAGCCCGTCCACGGATCGCCCGGCTCCGGGGTGCTACCGGGCGACGCAGACGCGGCCCATGCCGATAGCGTGGAACCGGTGGACGGACCGCCCGAGGACCCCGATTCCTGGACCGATGACCAATGGATCTCGTGGTTGGAGGCGACCGACGATCCCGACGCGCCGCCTGAGGAAGGTGCGGCGCACCCCCGTCATTGGAGTCGAGGGCGCCCGGCCGGCATGCTCGGCGCGGCGATGCTCGGACTGCACGAGGTCATCTACGGCCCTCACGGCAACGAGATCGCCATCGTCGTCGACGCCGGCGGTGAGCCTCCCGGCGACGATCTGCCCGAGGTCCACCTCGACCCCGAGCACCCCGAGCGCTCCGAGGTCATCGTGCGGCGGGACAAGGCCTCACCCCGACCCGACTCCTCGGACCCCCCCGAATCCACCTGAGGGGACTCGTCGGACCACCGAGAACCTGGCTCAGAGCGCGGAGACGAGCGCGTCGTCGAGGATGTGCTCGAAGGCACCCACGAAGAGCGAGACATGTCCCTCCTGGGGGAGAAGATGCGGGCGCGCTCGGGGGATGTGGGAGGCGAGCCACTCCCCGTGCGCGTAGGGGACCATGCGGTCCTGGCGCCCTTGCCAGATCGAGACCGGGCAACCCACGTCCTTCACGTCGAATCCCCAGTCGGACAAAAATGCCATGTCGTCGTCGTGCCATCCGGCGGTGCTGCCGGATCCCGCCGCGGCCAGGGAACGGGCCATGAAGTCGGCGAGCGGTCCGGTGAGAGCCGCCTTGTCCACCTCGGAGACGAGCCCGCCCAGGGCCTCGGCCATGTCGGGGCCCGACAAGGTGGTGAGGTGGGCCGACTCCCGGGCCAGGAATTCCGAGAAGGCCGCTCCGCCCCCGGCGGCCAGGCCGAATTCCTCGATGTTCTCCGGGCCCATGCCGTCGAGGAAGTCGAGGCCTTCGGCGTCGAAAGGGGCGACGCCGGCGATGATGGCGGCGGATCGGCATCGCCCCGCCATGAAGGCGGCACAGGCGAGGGCGTGGGGGCCGCCTCCGGACCATCCCAACGTCACGAAGGTGTCGTGGCCGAGCGCGTCGAGGACCTCGGCCGTGTCGGCAGCCGCATCGGCGACTCGGCGACCGGGTTGGCTCGTCGAGCCTGCATATCCGGGCCGTGACCAGTAGATGAGGTGTAAGCCCCGGGCCGTGACAGCTTGGGCGGCACTGCGATAGGGAACGGCGGGGAACGGAGTGCCATGGTGAAAGACAACCGCGGTTCCCTCCGCCGCGCCGGCGCTGAATACCTCGAGGTTCCGACCGTCGCGGAGCACCATGGACTCCGACGTGATGGCCGCGGCATCGATGTCGTCGCTCATCGCTCACCCCGGCGTGGCGTCGTCGTGGCTCTGTGTCCAGTCGAGCAGTTTCGCCCGGGTCCAGGTGTTGACGATGTTCTCGGCCGGGATCTCGGCGTCGGCTGCCTTCTCGCAGCCGTTGCCCAGCCACTCGAGCTGCCCGGGAGCGTGGGCGTCGGTATCGATCGACACCAGGCATCCCGCTGCGGTGGCGGCGCGCAGGAGCGGCGCGGGGGGATCGAGTCGTTCAGGCCGTGAGTTGATCTCCACCGCTGTCCCGGTGCGGGCGCACGCCTCGAACACCGCCTCATGGTCGAATCTCGACTCCGGTCGACCTCGGCCCACGACGATGCGACCGGTGCAGTGGCCGAGGATGTCTGTGTGGGGGCTCTCGATGGCGGCCACCATGCGCCGTGTCATCTGCACCGGGTCCATCTTGAGCTTGGAGTGCACGCTGGCCACCACGACGTCGAGCCGCCCCAGCAATGCAGGGTCCTGGTCGAGGGCGCCGTCTTCGAGGATGTCGACTTCGATGCCGGTGAGGATACGAAAGGGTGCCAACTCGACATTCAGTGTGTCGACCACCTCGAGCTGACGGACCAAACGTTCTGGGTCGAGTCCGTGCGCGACGGTCAGTCGTGGGCTGTGATCGGTGAGGGCGAGGTATTCGTGGCCGAGATCGGCGGCGGCCTGGGCCATCTCGGCGATGGGGCTGCCGCCGTCGGACCAATCCGAATGACTGTGGCAGTCCCCACGGAGCAGACCTCGGAGCTCCGCGGCCCGACCGGCCAGTGCGGGTGTGGCCTCCTCCTCGAGCTGGACGAGGTAGGCGGGTGTCTCACCCGCCATGGCCTCGGCGATCACCCGGGCCGTGGTGTCGCCCACGCCGGGGAGGTCGGTGAGTCGTCCCGACGCAGCGCGCCGGGCCAGCACGGCGGGTTCGATCTCGTCCACGGTGGCGGCGGCGCGCCGGAAGGCCCGTACCTTGTAGGACTCGGCGCGCCGGGCCTCGAGGAGGTAGGCGATGCGACGGAGCGCGACGTCGGGATCCATCGATGTCGAGGCTACCGATCGTTCGTCACCGCCGCCGATCCGTGTCACCATCGACACATGGCTGCCGGGGTGCCCGCTGTGGCGGTGGAGGTCGACGGCCGTAGCGTGAAGATCTCCAACCCGGACAAGATCTTCTTTTCGACCCGGGGGGAGACCAAGCTCGATCTGGTCTGGTACTACTTTGCCGTCGGCCCCGGCGCCCTGCGCGGCGTGCGCGAGCGACCCACCGTCTTGAAGCGGTACCCAGACGGGGCCGAGGGGCCCTTCTTCTACCAAAAGCGCGTGCCGTCGGGGCACCCGCCCTGGCTCGAAACAGTGACGGTGACGTTCCCGAGCGGGCGCAGCGCCAAGGAGCTGTGCCCGGTGGACGTGGCTCACATCCTGTGGGCGGTCAACCTGGGTTGCCTCGACCTCAATCCCTGGCCGGTGCGCAGAGCCGACACCGATCATCCCGACGAGCTGCGCGTCGACCTCGACCCCCAGCCCGGCGTCTCGTTCGACGCCGTGCGGCGGGTGGCGCTCGAGGCGAACGCGGTGCTCGAGGAGCACTCCCTCGTCGGGTTCCCGAAGACCTCAGGGTCGCGGGGCATGCACGTCAATGTCCCCATCGAGCCCCGCTGGAATTTCACCGACGTCCGCCGGGCCGCCCTGGCGCTGGCGCGCGAGCTTGAGCGCCGGCTCCCCGACTTCGCCACATCGGCGTGGTGGAAGGAGCAACGCGGGGAGCGGGTGTTCGTCGACTACAACCAGAACGCCCGCGACAGGACCGTGGCGTCGGCCTATTCGGTCCGGGCCAACCCCGAAGGACGGGTGTCGTGCCCGCTCGACTGGGACGAGGTGCCCGATGTCGATCCGGCCGACCTGACCATCGCCACGGTTCCCCGCCGGTTCGCAACTCGGGGCGACGCCGCGGCGGCGATCGACCAGGCGCGCTACGACCTCGGTCCGCTCCTCGAGCTCTCCTATCGCGACGAGGTCGACGGCCTGGGGGACGCGCCGTGGCCCCCGAACTTCCCCAAGCAGAAAGGCGAGCCTCACCGGGCGGCACCGAGCCGGTCGCGAAAGCGAGAGCCCGAAGCACCGGCGTCAGGCCCGGAAGACTGACTCGAGCTCGGCGGGCACGACCACGTCCAGCTGGGCGTAGGTGCACGACTCGGGGCGACGGTCCGGACGCCACCGGCGGAACGTGGTGGCGTGGCGAAAGCGGTCCCCCTGGAGATGGTCATAGGCCACTTCGCACACCAGGTCCAGGTTGATCGGCTCCCAGCTCAGGTTCTTGCCCGCATTCCAGCGCGACGGCGCTCCAGGTTTGCGCCCCGAACCCTCGCCGTCGTGCTCGAGCTCCGCCCACGCCGCCCAGGGATGTCCTTCGAGCGAGGTCGCTCGGTACGGGGCCAGCTCGTCGACCAACTCCTTGCGGCGCGCTGCGGTGAACGACGCCGAGACCCCGACGTGATGGAGGACTCCCGCCTCGTCGAAGAGTCCGAGAAGCAGTGACCCGATCACACCACCGGACTTGTGCCAGCGGAATCCCGCCACGGCACAGTCTGCGGTGCGTTCGTGCTTCACCTTGGCCATGGCCCTCTCGCCTTCTCGGTAGGTCAGGTCCGAGCGCTTGGCGATGACGCCATCGAGGCCGGCTCCTTCGAAGCGCGAGAACCAGTCCCTGGCCACGTCAGGGTCGGTGGTCGACGGGGTCAGGTGGACTGGCGCGTGGCAGCCGTCGAGTGCTTCTTCGAGCAGGGCCCGGCGCACCGAGAAGGGCTCACCGCGCAGATCCCGATCCCCGAGCGCGAGGAGGTCGAATGCGACGAACGACGCCGGTGTGGTGTCGGCCAACATCGCCACTCGGGACGCAGCCGGGTGAATGCGTTGCAGGAGGGCATTGAAGTCGAGCCCCTGCGTGCCGGCGATGACGATTTCACCGTCCAACACGGCGCGGGGCGGGAAGGAGGCGAGGATCGGCTCGACCAACTCGGGGAAGTACCTCGTGAGGGGGCGCTCGTTCCGACTGCCCAGCTCCACCTCGGGACCGTCTCTGAAGGCGATGCACCGGAACCCGTCCCATTTCGGCTCGTAGAGCATGCCGTCGAGGATGGGTAGTTCCCGAGCGAGCTTGGCGAGCATGGGTGCGACCGGCGGCATCACGGGAAGGTCCATGCCCACACGCTGCCACGTCGACGCCGAGCAATGTGGATCAGCGCCGGCGCTCCGCCCGGGTGCGATCCTGGTGGCTGGAGGCGACACGATGGCGAATCCCATGTTCGAGATCAACGAGCACATGGTCGAGATGATCTTCGACTACTGCCGAAAGCGCCTGGCACTCGATCCGGTCTCGCTGGACTTCGGTGGAACACGCGAGTCCTTCGACGAGGTTCTGTCGGGCCTGATCGGAGAGACCGGCAACGATCCCCAGGCAGTGCTGACACTGTTCTCTGATCACCTGGCGACCGCCGTCGTCTCCTGTGACAGTCCACGCTTCTTGGCGTTCATCCCCGCCGCGCCGACCAAGGCGGCCCTGCTGTTCGACATGATCGTGTCGTGCTCCTCGCTCCAGGGCACGTCGTGGTTGGAGGCGGCGGGAGCGGTGGCGGCGGAGAACCAGGTACTCGAATTCCTGGCCGATCTGGCCGGCCTCCCACCCGGAGCAGGCGGGTGCTTCGTGTCGGGTGGGTCGATCGCCAATCTTTCTGCCCTGGTCGTGGCGCGAGACACCGCAGCGCTGCGGCGCGGCACCGCTCCGCTGCGACCGCGCATCGCCGTGAGTGAGGAAGCGCACGCCTCGGTCGAAAAGGCGTTGCGGATCTTGTGCGTCGAGCCCTTCGTGGTGCCTTCGGTCGATCACCGCCTCACCGGCGACGCACTGGCAGCCGCGCTCGAGCGCGACGACCACCCCGATGACGTGATCGGCGTCGTCGCCACGGCGGGGACGACCAACGCGGGGATCGTCGACGACCTGGCTGGTATCGCCGCCGTGGCCCAACAACTCGGGCTTTGGTTCCACGTCGACGCCGCCTACGGTGGCCCGGGGCTGTTCACCCCCCTCGTCAGGGACCGGTACGCGGGAATCGAGCACGCCGATTCGTTCGTCATCGACCCCCACAAGTGGCTCTATGCCCCCTTCGACTGTGCCGCCCTCGTCTACCGCCAACCGGCGTTGGCCAAGGCGGTGCACTCCCAGGAGGCGTCGTACCTCGACGTCATCCATGACGTGGACAACCCGGTGTGGAACCCCAGTGACTACGCCGTGCACTTGACCCGTCGGGCCCGGGGGCTGCCCTTGTGGTTCTCCCTCGCCGTCCACGGCGCCGGGGCCTATCGCGACGCAGTCGAAACCGTGCTCCGCACGGCGTGGGCCAGTGCCGAGCTCATCGCCGCCACGCCGCATCTCGAGCTGGTGCGAGAACCCGAGCTGTCCATCGTGCTCTTCCGTCGCACGGGGTGGACCATGGCCGACTACGACCAATGGTCGGTGCGCCTGTTGGCCCAACAGGTCGGCTTCGTCACGCCGACGACCTGGGAGGGCGAGACCGTGGCCAGGCTGGCGTTCCTCCATCCCGGGACGACCCTCGCCATGGTCGAGGAGATCGCGGCCACCATGGCCTGACCGATCAATCGACGGAGCGGTGATCCGGGGATGAGGGGCTGACGCCAGAGGGCCCGTCGAGTAGCGGGTCCTCGGGGCGGCGGCGCCTGGCGGCGCCGGATCCGACCTTGCCGTCGCCAGGCGATCCCCGACAAGGCCTCGAGGACGACGCGGTTGGCGAGATAGGCGGTCACCTCGGCGTGGTCGTAGGGAGGCGATACCTCGACCACATCGACGCCGGCGACAGGAAGCTCCATGGCGGCACGCCGGACGGCGTCGAGGAGCTGGCGGCTCGAGAAGCCCCCGGGCTCGGGCGTGCCCGTCCCGGGCGCGAACCCCGGGTCGACGACGTCGATGTCGACCGAGAGGAAGACGGCGTCGCACTCGTCAGTGGCGATGGCGAACGCCTCGGTGAGACAAGCCGGGAGCCCTCGGGACTCGATCTCTGTCATCTCGAAGCTTCGCATCCCCTGCTCGGCCATCCAGGCGAGGGTGTCGGGGTCGGGCCAATACCCCCGGAGGCCGATCTGCAAGAAGCGGTCGCCTCGCGCCGCCCCGGATTCGATGAGTCGGCGCATGGGTGTCCCGTGGCCGTACATGGACCCGAACTGGCTGTCTGCGGTGTCGGCATGGGCGTCGAAGTGGACGACCGAGACCCGACCCCAGCCGACATGCCTGGCGACACCGGTCACATCGGGAAGGGCGATCGTGTGGTCGCCCCCGAGGACAACGGGTATCGAGCCTGCCCGCGCGACCTGTTCCACGGCTTGCTCGAGGCGCCGGAGCGAGACCTCGATCTCGCCCGGGAGCATCTCGACATCACCGACGTCGACCACGGCCAGCTCCACCAACGGGTCCACCCCCAGGGCGAGATGGGGCCGCCGCCCGTCGTGGGGGAGGTAGTCGGTGAGCCGGATCGCCTGAGGCCCGAAGCGACAGCCGGGTCGGTGCGAGGTCCCCCCGTCGAAGGGCGCCCCCAGGATCACGGCGCCCGCGCTCGTGTAGGTCTCAGGCGAATCGAGATCGGCAGCGGGGACGCCGGCGAAGGTGGCGTCGGGCCCGTACATGTTCGGAGTCCGCATCCCGGCCATTCTTCCCGTCACGAGACCCCGGCGCCCGCTGGGCGCTGCCCGGGCGGTTCCCCCGACTGACGGCGTCGTTACTCGAGGGTCTTTCGGTAGACGTTGGTATCGCGTTGAATGAAACCAAGGCGTATGTACAGTCGGTTGGCGGCATCACGCGACGGGCGTGACGTCAGGTCGACGGTGCGCGACCCGGCTGTGGCGGCGCGGGCATTGGCGGCATGGACGAGCGCGGCGCCGACGCCGCGGCCCCGCGTCGCGGTGGTGACGACGACGTCCTCGATCCACGCCCGCGGGCCTGTGGGGGCGCTGAAGACCACCAACGTGAGCGATCCGAGGATGGTGCCGTCGAAGGTGTCGCGCGCCACGAACAAGACGGTCGCCGGAGAGCTCACGATTTCCTCGAGTGCATCGCGGGTGAGAGGCGGCGCCGAGGAGGACAGTTCGGGCACCAGCGCCCGCAGCGCGTCGAGGATTTCGGATGTCACCGTGGTGACCTCGTCGACGACGACCCCGTCGGGTGCCGTCACGGTCCCGTCAGCACCCATCGTCCTGGGAGTGTAGCGAGGGGCCACGTCCCGTCACGGTGATTCAACGTGCAGCGCGTGTCAGCGGTGCTCGCCTTCATGCCCTCGCTGATCAGGGAAATGGTGGGCAACCGCTTCGTGGTAGTCGGGCTTGTCGTGCCCGGGTCGACCGGACGGGTTGGTGTGGATCACCGCCTCGGCGAGGCGCGACACCTCATGGAGCAGACGGTGATGGGCTTCTTCTGCGATCGAGTGCGCGTCGACCAGGCTCAGTGAGGGATCTGATGAGATCTGGATCTCGGCGCGAAGCTCGTGGCCGACCCACCGGATGCGGACGTTGTCGACACCGTCCACACCGGGCACCTGGCCCAGGACACGTTCGACCTGGTCGACGAGCTCGGGGTCGACACTGTCCATGAGGCGCCTGTAGATCGTGCGGGTGGCCCCCAAAAGCACGACGGTCACCGCGGCTGTGATCACAACCCCGACGATGGGGTCTGCCCGGGGCGCGCCGGCGAGGACCGCCACCGCCCCCACCACGACGGCCAGTGACGTGAAGCCGTCGGAGCGAGCGTGCAGCCCGTCGGCGACGAGTGCCGCCGAGCCGATCCGACGACCGACCCGTATCCGGTACATGGCGACGAGCTCGTTGCCGACGAACCCGGCACCGCCCGCCGCCATCACCCAACCTGCTCCGCTGATGGGGCGGGGATGCATCAGTCGGTCCACGGATTCGAGGGCGGCGATGACGGTGGAGGCGGCGATGATGGCCACGATGGCCACACCGGCGAGGTCCTCGGCCCGGCCGAACCCGTAGGTGTAGCGCCGGGTGGGAGGCCGTCGCCCCATCTTGAACGCGAGTGCCAGGGGCAACGCCGTGAGCGCGTCGGCGAAGTTGTGAATGGTGTCGGCGAGCAGTGCCACGGAGTGACTCAACACAGCCACGACCAATTGCAGCACCGCGGTGACAGTAAGGATGCCGAGCGACAACGCCACGGCCCGGATGCCGGCAGAGGTGGACTCGAGCACCCGCTCCCCGCTGTGAGCCCCGTGGTCATGGGGGAGGACGACCGACCTCACCAACCCCATCGGTCCTCGTCGGCGGTGCCGGTCGACCGGCGTACCAGGGCGACTGCTCACGTCGTGGTCGTGGTGGTCGGGCCCCACGCCACCTCCTTGCCGACGGGGGTCGGGCCCAGCCTAAGGTGCGCCCGTGGCCGAGACGAAGACGACCGAAGCCCCGGCGGGGATGGCGCGGCGCCCCAACATCCTTCTCGTCGTATCCGATCAGGAGCGCCAGCGTGGGTGGTTGCCCCCGTCGGTCCACTTGCCGTGGCGCGAGCGCCTCATGGCTGAGGGCATCGAGTTCACCCGGTACTTCACCCACTCCTCACCGTGCTCGCCGAGCCGGGCCAGCCTCCTCACCGGTCGGTATCTCCCGGGTCATGGCGTGATCGACAACGTGATCATGCCCGAGCACAAAGAGCTCGACCCGTCCATGGCGACCCTCGGCTCGTTGCTGCGCGGCGCGGGCTACCGGTCTTCGTACATCGGGAAGTGGCACCTGTCGCAGTCCGAGCACCCCGACATGGAGGCCTACGGGTTCTCGGACTGGGACGGCAACGACCGACACTTCATGGGGTGGGCCGGGACCGGCGTCCACTTCGATCCGATCATCGCGTCCAACGCGGCACAGTGGATCGGGGCCAACGCCCAGCCCCGGCCAGGGTTTGGCCCCGAGCCGTGGTTCCTGACCGTCGCCCTCGTGAACCCGCACGACGTCATGTGGTTCCCGATCGACCAACCCGGCTACGAACAGCGCAACCCCGAGGACGTCGCAACCGTGCGACGCGTCCTCGACGCCGCGGCCTGGAAGGACGACGACCCGCTCCCGATCTACCGCAAGGAGTACGACGAGGTCGTCGACGAGCTCCCCGCCAACTTCCACGACGACCTCCACACCAAGCCCGAAGCCCACCGCCAGTGGCGCTGGGACCAGCAGCACGGGCTGTGGGGGTACATCGACCCCGGTGACACCAAGGCCTGGCTGCGTCACCTCGACTACTACGTCGAGCTCCAACGTCTCGCCGACGAGAGCTTGGGGACGGTGCTCGGCGCCCTCGAGGACGCCGGCGCCTGGGACGACACCATCGTGATCTTCACCTCGGACCACGGCGACATGTGCGGATCACACGGGCTTCGCTCCAAGGGCCCCTTCGTCTACGACGAGATCATGCGGGTGCCGCTGTACATGCGGGTGCCCGGTGTGACCACGCCCGGGACGACCACCGGGGCCCTGGCCACCCACGTCGACCTGGCGGCCACCATCTGCGCCCTGGCGGGTGTGGACGGCGCGGCCGCGTCGGGCTCGGCGGGAGAGGGGTCGGGCCTCCAAGGCGTCGACATCTCACCCGTGCTCGCCGACCCGGCGGCGTCGGTGCGCGACCACGTGCTCTTCGCCCAGGACTCAGCGCAGACGAGCAACCTGAACCAGGTGCGATACGCGTTACGGGGCTTCTTCGACGGCCAGACCAAGTACGCCCGTTACTACGGGGTGGGCGGGGGCAAGCCGTCCAGCGGCCTGTGGGGGAGGGACCCGGGCAAGAAGCTCTTCGACGTGGACAGCGACTTCGACGACCAGGACCACGAGTGGTACGACCACGGCACCGATCCGCTCGAGCTCGTCAACCTGGCCAACGACCGGGCCCGGCGCCGCCAGGTCCGAGGTCTGTTCGAACGACTCCGGGAGTACGAGGCCAGCGAGATGGCGGCCGCACCCTGAGGCGCACCCCACCCGCGGGCCGGTTCAGGGCCGGTCGGGGAGGCGCACCGTCGGCACGGCTTGTAGTCGGCGTTGTGCCTCGGGGGCGAGGCGGGGGGCCAGTCGACGGCCCTTGGTCAGGAACGACAGCGCCATGCGGGGGCGACCCCCTGCCAGGCTCCAGTCGGCGAGGGCGCGTTCGGCCCGCAACAGCACGGCGTCGCCGGAGGGCTCCACCGTCCCCACGATGGTCCGGTTCTCCTGGCCGGTGAAGGGCTCGGGATGCGAGTGCATGGTCAGACAACCCGGGCCGGTGCTGAGCGGTGGGGCCCCGTCCCCGAGGACCAGGCGCAAGCCGGCGTCGACGAGCTCGGTGCGTCGTACCGGCAGGCATAGCGGGAAGCCGTTGGCGTCGACGACGGTGAGGTCATGGGTGGCGAGGCGCTCGGTCTCGCGGGCGGCGACGCGCCACGACGCGGGAGGGGCGAGCCAGGCACTGGGTTGTCGCCCACTGGGGCGCGGGATCCGACAGCGGCGCGGCGGTGCCCTCGGGGGCGTTCCAGGTCCGGGGCGGCTCGCCGAGACTCCGTCCCGACCACCACTGCATGTGCAGCGGGGTCACCTCGACCCAGATGCGGGCGTAGTACCACGCCAGTCGGCGCAGAACGAACCGGGGTTGGCCCTTGGTGGCGTCGGGCAGCTTCTCCATGCTGAGGCGCACATAGCGGTCGGTGTTCTCCTGGAGGTCCGAGTCGCGCACCGTGGCGAGGCCCTGGACGAGGACGACGGGGGGATCGGACAGGCCAGACCCGACGGGGTCGGCGAAGAGGAGGCAGACACGAGGATCGCGTCGGGCCCGTTCGGCCTTGGCCGGGTAGGTGAGGCCCGTCGACACGTCGAGGGTCATCCTGGAGTCACCGAGGTAGGGGGTGGTGGGAACGGTGACCGGCCGTCCATGGCGCGTCAGGCTGGCGTACTCGGCGGTGATCGACCGCTCGAACACCTCGATGAGCTCGCTGGGCCAGGCCGCGGGGTTGCGGGGCTTCGAAGCAGGCGATGACCGGCCGTCGTCCACGGGGGCGGGGTCAGACGGCGGCGACGAACATTTGTTGGCAGATGGCCGGCCCGAGGGCCACCGTCGACCCGTCGACGTCGAGAGTGAGGGTCCCGTCAGGCGCCCGGCTGCGGACGCGGGCCGATCGCCCGGGGATGAGGCCGTGCTCGTCGAGATACTCGAGCGAATCCATGTCGAGCTCGACCTCTTCGGTGATGCGCTCGATCCGCACCGTCTCCCCCGGTGCCACGTCGGCGAGGCTGAGTCGGCTCGCCGAGTGCTCCCCGGCCCCGGCGGCGCCGGGGATGGGGTTCCCGTGGGGGCAGGTCGTGGGATTGCCCAGGAGCTCGATCAGGCGTTCTTCGACTTCGTCGGAGATCACGTGCTCCCACCGGCCCGCCTCGAGGTGGGCCTTGTGCCACGGGAGGCCGATCACGTCGACGAGCAGCCGCTCGGCCAGGCGGTGCTTGCGGATCACGCTGTCGGCCAGGACGCGGCCCTGTTCGGTGAGGGCGATGGTCCGACCCGACCGGTGGATGTAGCCGTCGGTGGTCAGGCGGTCGAGCATCTCCGACACCGACGGCGCCGAGCGGCCCAGGCGCTGGGCGATGCGGGCCTGGATGACCGTCGTCCCCTCTTCGGTCAGGGACTGGATCGTTTCGAGGTACTCCTCGACGGGGGGGTGGAAACCGTCGGTCACGGCTCGGATGCTACCGGCTCGGGCCCGGATCCTCCCGGGGATTTCTCAGGGTCGATTGACACCTTTTCTTAGGGTCGCCTAACATCGGGTGGGCAGGAACAGGCCTGACGCCGCGCCAGGGAGGCTCGGTGGTCGCCACCCTCGTGATCTTTCTCCGAGAGGGGATCGAGGCGAGCATGATCGTCGCCATCCTCCTCGCCTACCTGGACCGGATCGGGCAGCGCCGGCACTTCGTGGACGTGCTCAGCGGGGTGGGGGCGGCATTGCTGCTCGCAGGCGGCGGCGGCGTCGCCGTCTACTTCACGATTCGTTCCTGGAGCGGGACCCGGGCGCAGACGATCTTCGAGACCGCCACCTACCTCCTGGCCGCGGTCGTGCTCACCTACATGACGTTCTGGATGCGGAACCACTCCCGGACGATCAGCGCCGAGCTCCGGTCGAAGACCGACGCGGCCATGAGCTCCGGGGCACGACGCGGGCTCTTCTTCCTGGCCTTCCAGGCGGTGGGCCGTGAGGGCCTCGAGACGGTCGTCTTCACCCTGGCCATCGTCTTCTCGACCTCGACCAAGGGCGCCGTCCTGGGTGCGGCGACAGGGCTGGTCCTCGCCCTGGCCTGCGCATTCGCCATCTACCGCCTGGGCAAGCGGATCAACGTGGCCGTGTTCTTCAAGGTGTTCGGGGCCTTGCTCATGGTGTTCGCAGCGGGCCTGCTCGTCGATGTGGTCGAGAACCTCCAGTCCCTGGGGTGGCTGCCGATCTTGACCCGACCGCTATGGGACTCCGGTCGCCTCTTGTCGGAGGACAGCTCCTTCGGCGACGTCATCCACAGCTTCTTCGGGTACGTGAGCAGGCCCAATCCCCTCGAGATCGCGGTGTGGCTGCTCTATGTGGGGGTGGCGGTGACGGCGTTCCTGGGCTTCTGGCACCGCCGGCGGCCCGATGTCGCCGCATGGGTGGGGCGGAGTCGCCTGGCGTGACCTGAAGCGGCCCGGGTGCACGGGTGGTGCCGACCGGAGGCGGTCGCCTCTCGGCGCAGCTCCCGGCTCAGGCGGCGCGGCGTGGCGGTGTCTCGCACACCCTTCGGAGCTGGCGGTCGAGCTCGATGACCGTTCTGTGGGCCTGATGGACCTCCAGGTGGGCGTTGCGCTCGGCGCCCGCGCCGCTCAACCGCCGGCTCTTGTCGATGAGGTTTCGCATCAGTGCACGCATCTCGGTCTCCCGGTCACGTTGAATGTCCGGGCCGGACCGGGCCCGTTGGGACCACGGTACGGGGCAGGCGTTTCCGCCTCGTCACGGCGTCGTGAACGAGAGGCAAATTCTCGATGAGCATTTCGTGGTGTGCCGTATTTCGCCGGCCGGTCATCCAGAGTTCGTCTGCTGGGCCCTCATTCGTCGCGTTCTGTTCATCGCACCCCTTTACGGTGGCTGCGGTGAACACGTCGTGGCGGGCGCCGGGCGGCGACCGGGAAGGGCACCCACGGAGCGCTCTCGCTTTCCTCCCCCCCCTCAGAGGTGGGAGCGCTTCCCCCGTGCCCGGTCGCCGCCCGGCGCCCGGGCGCCGCCGGCCCAGGCGTTCCCGCCACCGGGGTGACGCCGCTTGCTAGCTCGGGTCGTCGGGTCCGGGGTCGGGGCTCGACGGGGTCGGGGCTGCTCAGGGTGCGGAGCCGGCGACGGCGCCGCCGGTCCCGTGACCAGGTGCCCGGGACGCGGCCGGCACCGGGGCGGTCCAGCTGGATTCGGGATTCTCGGTGCTCGGCCCGGCCGGCGGCAGGACCCGCGCCCGGCTCCGGGACGCCGGAGGAGGTGCTTCGAGGCGGGAGGTGCCTCGGGGCCGGCGGCGGGCGAGCTCGACACGGTCGGGGGGTCGCGACGGGCGATCCGGCGCGACTGCGGACGCCGCCAGGGGGGGCCGGGCCAGCGGTACTGCGGCGCCGAGCTCGAGACGACGCCGTTCCATCGACGCGCGGTGAGCTTGCGCCACTCCGATCCACCCAGCTCGTGGAGGAGGTCGGGGACCTTGCGGGCGAGTCGCTCCGACTCGTTCCGGTAGCGCTCGGTCACGCTCCCCATGACGAAGACCGTCGTGGTCGACAGGGTCGAGCCCTCGGCGGTGGCCAGCTCTTGGAGACGGGCCGCGGCCACCCGGGCGTCCTGCATCAGCCCCAGTGCGTCTTGGAGCTTCACCACGTGGCGTAGGTACTTCGCCGGTCCTGCGGTCATAGATCTCGGACACGAACTCGAGCGCGTAGCGAAGGCGCTTGAGACGGATGCGGGTGAGGTGGAAGTCCGCCGGGTCGCCGCTGCGCCGGGCTCGGCGGGCCGCTTTGGTGGCCGACCGGTGACGGGCATCGATGAGGCCGGGGACGACCGCGGCGGCGGGAGCACGGGCCGCGGCGGACCGCCGGGAGGGCCCCTGGCGGAGCATGGTGATGAAGCCGGCCACCAGGCGCTCGTACCGTGCCGAGTCGAGGCACGTCAGCAGGGCACGTCGAGCGTCGTCGCGCTGGCGACCGAGCAGGGTGGCCAGGTCGGCAAGAGCGGTGCCTTCCTCTTCGGGGACGTCCAGGATCCACCCCTCGACCCGCTCCAGTTGGACGTCGAGGTCACGCACCGCGCCCAGGGCGCCCGCCAGCCAGCCGAGCTCCATCCGGACATGGCGGGACCGCACGGGCAGGGCCTCCTCGAAGAGCGACAGGGCGGCCCGGGTCCGGCGGGTGGCCACCCGCATGTCGTGCAACTCCTCGGCGTCCTCCCCGAGGCGGGTGCCGGTCTCGTGGGCGAGCACGGCGGCGAAGTGCCGTCGCAGCACGGCGAAGGCCACCTCACCGACCGAGGGGTTCGAGTCGAAGGACACGGTCCCCAGGTCGGGCGGAGGGGGCACGCTCAGCCCGGCGGCCAGCAGGCCGGCCTCGAACTTCGGACAGCGCCGCCGGCTGGAGCCCGCACTCACGCCGCAGGATGTCGACCACGGGGGTGAAGCGCTTCCACCCAAGCCGGTTCGACCTCGACCTCGACCCGTTGGAGGCGCACCGGTTGGTGGTCGTGGCCCACGACGATGGTGGTCTCGTCGAGCGCGGCCTCAGCCACTGTCTGCGTCGAGACCGCCAGATCGAAGGGGCGTCGCCTGGTTCGCACCTCGAGGATCGGCTTGCAAGGGCCGCTTGCCGGCCAGGGCGCGCAGCCGCCAGCCCACCGGCCCCTGGGCCCCGAGGGCACCGACGCCGTCCACGGGCAGGGGCTCGGTGACCTCCAGCCGTCGCCGCAGGCCCGGCCTGTGACTGCGCCAATCCCTTCAGGGTCACCTCGCGCGCGCCCGCCGCGGTGGCGCACACGCAAGACGTGGCCGGATCGGCCGATCCGCCAGTCGGACGTGTCGAAATAGGTGTCCACGAGCCGCTCGGCGGCCCGCGGCGTCGCAGTCAATGCGGACAGCACCGTTGCCACCGCACTTGGCGTCGAAATCTCTCCGGCCCGGGGTGGCGACAGTGCTGCGAACCAGCGTTCGGCGGGGCGCAGGTCGAGCGCGTCGAACTGCCATTCGACCTCGACATCCGTCGACCGGGGCGCGGCACTCGACATCGCGGCGAGGTTATCCCTCGCAGCGGCCGCCGACCTCTCGGCGCTTCCGCCGGGCGGACGACGCAGCGCACGACAGCGCATCGCCACCATCGAAAAAGTCCGAATTGCCGGGCGTAAGGGGTTGATTTCGCCCCGGGAGGGAATGCTACGGTCGGCCCCGTAACGAGCCGCTCCGATTCCGACGCCCGATCGGGGTGCGTCCCCCTCCGGTTAGGAGATCCCGTGAACCACGTTCCCGCGCCAGTCATGACGTCCGTGCGTCGACCCCGAATCCGGCGAACTCGACGACTGGGCACATTGGCGGTGGCGGTCGCCGCCGGCGTGGGCATGGTGGCCGCACCCATCGTGCTGAGCGCCACACCGGCCGCGGCGGCGGTCGGCCTCGCCACCGTGACAGGGGTGAGCCCCGGGTCCGGAGTGTCAGCCGGCGGCAACGTCGTAACGGTCACAGGGACGAACCTGGGGACCACCGGGACGACCACGGTCCTCTTCGGGGCGACGGCGGCGTCCGCCGTCACGGTGAACGCCAACGGCACCTCGCTGGTCGCCACCGCTCCCTCAAATCCCAACTCGGCGTCGGGTGCACCACATACGGCTCGACATTCGACGTCACCGTGAACAACGGCAACGGCGCCAGCGCCACCAACAAGAACGATCTGTACACCTACGAGTACGACACCCACACCTGTGGGATCACACCCTTCACCTCGAGTTGCGCCGCCACCCTGACCGGGCAGGAGACGTCGCCGGTGACCGGCACCCTGGTGACCGCCACGCGCCGGTGGGGTCGAACCTCATCCAGGTGCCCGTCAACGCCGTCGTGACACTGAACTCCGGTGACCCGGGCACTCCTTCAGGGGCCAACTTCTCGTTGTCCACCCTGGACGTGTCCACGAACCCGCCGACCATCGAAGAGAACATCCACAGCAGCACCACCGACACGGCCACGGTGACGAGTGCCACCCCGGCCCAGGGGCGTTTCGTGGCCGAGGCCGACCACTGCCCGACCCAGCCCACCTTCCCCTCGCCCCCCACCGTCGGATGTCCTCTGACGCCCACAGGGGGGAACTCCGACGCCATCGTGGTGGAGTGGGGGGCGCCGACGGTCACGGCCGTCAGCCCCAACGCCGGTCCGCTGGCGGGAGGCACCTCGGTGACCCTGACGGGGACCAACTTCAGCGGGGCCACCGCGGTCAACTTCGGGGGGAGCGCAGGCACCGGGGTGGTTGTGAACAGCGCCACGTCGATCACGGCGGTCGCGCCGGCTGAGGCGGCGGGCACCGTCGACGTCACCGTGGTCACCCCGGCGGGTACGTCCGCCACCAGTGCCTCCGATCAGTTCACGTACACGTCCGGGCCCTCGGTCAGCTCGGTGAGCCCCACCGTGGGACCGACCTCCGGCGGCACGTCGGTGACCGTCACCGGCGCCAACTTGTCGGGGGCGACGGCGGTCCACTTCGGGACCACGGCCGGCACCAACGTCGTGGTGAACGGGGGTGGGACCTCGCTCACGGTTACCTCGCCGGCCGGCGCGCTCGGTACGGTGGACATCACCGTGACCACGCCGGGCGGCACCAGCTCGACCAGCGCCGCCGACCAGTTCACGTACCAGAACTCGGGCTACTGGATGGTGGGCAACGACGGCGGCATCTTCTCCTTCGGCGGGGCGCCCTTCGAGGGCTCGCTCCCAGGCCTCAAGATCCACGTCACCAACGTCGTGGGCATGGTGCCCACCGCGGACAGCAAGGGCTACTGGATGATCGGCTCCGACGGTGGGGTGTTCGCCTTCGGTGACGCCGGCTTCGTGGGGTCGATCCCCGGCCTCGGCATCCACGTCAACAACATCGTGGGAGCCGTGCCCACCTCCGACGGCAAGGGCTACTGGATGGTGGGCAACGACGGCGGGGTGTTCGCCTTCGGTGACGCCGGCTTCGTGGGCTCGCTGCCCGGCCTCAACGTCCACGTCAAGAACGTCGTGGCGGTCGTGCCCACCAGCACGGGCAAGGGCTACTGGATGATCGGCTCCGACGGCGGGGTGTTCGCCTTCGGTGACGCCGGCTTCGTGGGCTCGCTGCCCGGGATCAACGTCCATGTCAGCAACGTCGTGGGCGCCGTGCCCACCTCCGACGGCAAGGGCTACTGGATGGTGGGCACCGACGGCGGGGTGTTCGCCTTCGGTGACGCCGGCTTCGTGGGCTCGCTTCCCGGCCTCAACGTCCACGTCACCAACGTCGTGGGCGTCGTGGCGACCTCGGACGGCAAGGGCTACTGGATGGTGGGCACCGACGGCGGGGTCTTCGCCTTCGGTGACGCCGGCTTCGTGGGCTCGATCCCCGGCCTCGGCATCCACGTCAACAACATCGTCGCCTTCGCCCGCCAGTAGTTCTGGTTCGTCAGTAATCCCGGGTCGGCCACCCCGGACCATGTCGGTCCGGGGTGGTTGGCCGGATATCGTGCCGGCGTTGGGGAACGATTGAGCTGCGTCGTCCATGCTCGACGGTGGGTAGCTGATCGTCTGGTCCGCCACCGGCGCGGAATCTCGTGAAGGGCAGCTGGTTGAGTCGTTCGAGCGTATTCACCAAGCCCCGCCATGCTCGATCGCGGCCCTCGCGACGCGACCTTTCCCCGGGCCGCCCGGGCAGGTGTCCTGGCCGTCCTGACACTGCTCGGTGCCGGTGCCTTGGTCGTCCTGCCCGTGGTCGGCAACGGGCGCTCGTCGGTGGCCGCGGCCGCCTCGGACCCCGTGCTCGTGGTCGCAGGAGACATTGCCTGTGGGCCCACCGACCCGAACTTCGGCGGCGGCGAACGCGGCCAACTGTCAGCAACGGCGCCACTGCCAGCCTCGTGCACAGCATCGATCCCGACTACCTGCTGCCCGGAGGCGACACCCAGTACACCCCGAACGAGAGCGAAGGCCAACAGCCCCTGTCGACGGACTACACGTCGGGTTACGGTGCGAGCTGGGGCCAGCTGCAGAACCCCAGCAGCGGCAACTACGTCCCCGGGATGGTCGTGCGGCCCACGCCGGGCGACCACGAGTACGGCGACGCCTACGAGAACGACTCGGGGTTCGGCCTCTCGAACGCCGTCGAACTACTACAGCTACTTCGGGGGCCTGGGCGACCTTCCCGCCGGCGTGACGGGTCCCTCCACCGACTTCTACAGCTTCGACATCCCCGCGAACGGCGGGACCTGGCACATCGTCTCGCTCGACTCCGAGTGCGCCGCGCTGCCCGCGACCTCGGGCGGCGGACCTTCGGGAAGCGCGGCGGGATGTGCGACGGGTTCACCCCAGGAGACGTTTCTCAACAACGACCTCGCCACGCATCAGGGGGAGTGCACCCTCATCCACTGGCACGAGCCGGCATGGTCGGAAGGCGCCAACGGGAACAGACACCGACTACCAGGCGTTTTGGAACGACGCCTACCAGTACCACGTCACCGCCATCGTCAACGGCCACGACCACGACTACGAGCGCTGGAGCCCGCTGAACGCCTCGGGGAGCCCAGACCCCAACGGCGTGAACGAGATCATCGTCGGCACCGGGGGCGACAGCCACGGGCTCGAGTACAACCCCAGTGGCAGCGTCGTGCACGACGACTTCAGCCACTTCGGGGTGCTCCAGCTCACCCTCCACGCCGGGAGCGCCGACTTCGCCTTCAAGACCACGAGCGGCACCACGCCCGACAGCGGCACGATCAGGTGCGAGCCGGTGGTCTCGGGGGTGAGCTCGAACTCCGGCCTGACCGTCGGGCGGCAACACCGTGACCGTCACCGGCAGCAACTTCGTGGGCACACCCACGGTCCATTTCGGCGCCAACCTGGCTACCAACGTGACCGTGACCTCTCCGACGTCGCTCACCGCCAAGGTTCCTTCGGGCTCCGTGGGAACCGTCGACGTGACCGTCACCAACGCCGCTCCCACCGGCGTGTCGGGCTCGGGCCCGACGAGCCCCACGAGCGCATCGGACCACTACACCTACGGGCTCGTCCCGACGGTGACGTCGGTGAGCCCCAACGTCGGGCCGCTCTCGGGGGGTAGCTCGGTGACGGTGTCGGGGGCCAACCTCGCCGGGGCGACGGCGGTGGACTTCGGGGCCAACGCGGCCACGAACGTCGTGGTCAACGGGGGCGGGACGTCGCTCACGGCCACCTCCCCGGCCGGTGCGCTCGGCACCGTGGACGTCACCGTGACGACCTCGGCGGGGACGAGCGCCATCAGTGCCGCGGACCGGTTCACCTACCAGAAGTCGGGGTACTGGATGGTGGGCAACGACGGTGGCGTCTTCAACTTCGGTGGGGCCCCCTTCGAGGGCTCGGTGCCCAGCCTCGGCATCCGTGTCAAGAACGTCGTGGCGATGGTGCCCACCGCCGACAGCAAGGGATATTGGATGATCGGGTCCGACGGCGGGGTCTTCGCCTTCGGTGACGCCGGCTTCGTGGGATCCATCCCCGGGCTCCATATCCACTCCACGACATCGTGGGCGCCGTGCCCACCGCCGACGGCAAGGGATATTGGATGATCGGGTCCGACGGCGGGGTCTTCGCCTTCGGTGACGCCGGCTTCGTGGGATCAATCCCGGGCCTCAATATTCACATCAGCAACATCGTGGCTGTCGTGCCCACCGCCGACAACAAGGGCTATTGGATGATCGGGTCCGACGGCGGGGTCTTCGCCTTCGGCGACGCCGGCTTCGTGGGATCGCATCCCGGGCATCAACGTCCGCGTGAAGAACATCGTGGGAGCGGTCCCCACCGGCACGGGCAAGGGCTACTGGATGGTGGGCAACGACGGCGGGGTCTTCGCCTTCGGCGACGCCGGCTTCGTCGGGTCGCTCCCCGGCCTCAATATCCACATCAGCAACATCGTGGGTGTGGTGGCCACGCAGGACGGCAGGGGCTACTGGATGGTGGGGTCCGACGGCGGGGTCTTCGCCTTCGGCGACGCCGGCTTCGTGGGCTCGATCCCCGGCCTCAATATCCACGTCAACAACATCGTGGCCTTCGCTCGGCAGTAGTCAGGCTTGGGGATCTTCTCGATGAAGCCGCGCGATCAGGTTCGCAGGCCCAGTCGGCGCGTGAGGCGCCCGAGCCGCCTGCGTGCCTGACGCAGCTGGATGCCGAGGGCCCCGCCGGCGGGGGGAGAGGCGATGGCGCCGGGCACCGTCATGCACCGAGGCACCTCGACTTTGCTGGTGTCGTGTTCAATCCACACGTTGGGCTCCCAATAGAAGCCTCGGCCCCGGCGGACGGTGAGCGGCGCCAGGCCGCGGGGGAACACGTATGCACCGTCCACCGGAAAGGACATGTCCGTCCAGCTTTCCCACGCCGGCACGGGGGCGTCGATGCGCAGCGACCGCGGCTCGGGCCGCAGGGTGCGAGCCCCGAGGCGGGCATGCACCCGCAACCACGGGTCGAAGGGCAGCCCGTCGTCGCGGCGCCAGGCGGCGTAGCGGTCGATGGGCATGAGTGGGTAGCGGTCTTTCATCGACGGGCGCGCCGGCACGACGAGGCGGGAGAGCCCCGCCGCCACAGTGGCCATAGCCATGGCCTGTAGGACGAGCTCGCTCAGTCCTTGGCCCTGGTACTCGCCGTCCACCTCGGCGGCCAGGGCGCACACCGCCGTGGGTGGCCGGGACTCGTTGAGGGCACGCAGGCCGGCGTCGTCGATGCCGCGGGGCAGGTTGGGCAGGCTCCCGTCCCAGCGAATGCCGATGGTCCGTCCCCGGGCAACGACGCGCTCGGTGCGCTTGTCGAGGAACAGGATCTGGAACATGGCGTGGGCCGGGAAGGTGGCGGGCAGGTACTTCCAGGCATCGCTCCCGTGCTGGTTGTACTCGGGCCAGACCGCACTGAAGAGCTTGTCGGCGAGGATCTCTTCCCACAGCTCGGGCCGTTCGGCGGCGGTCATGACCTCCAGCCACTCGGGTGCGCCCGGGGGTGCCAGCATCCTGGCCATGCTAACGGGGTCCCCGCTTCTTCCACGGTCTGGTAGGAGCTTCTCGGGTTCGGTCCCCTACCAGTTGTCCTGTTGTTGAGGGGGCGTGGACGCAATGTTGAGGTGGGTGGTTGAGCCTCGTAGAGAGGCCGAGAAGCCTCGGTCGGTGGCGCCTGGGCGCGCCCCCGTCCCATCTCCACCTCAGGTCCCATTGGCGAAGGGCTTCCGATGTCGTTGTCCAGCGAGCTCACCACGCAACGTCGTGTCCAGTCCCTGAGGGTGATCCCCAAGGCGGCCCTGGCGGCGGCAACCGGCCTGGTGGCCACGGTGGTGCTGGTGGTCCTGCCCGTGACGGGCAGCCCGTCCAACGTGGCGGCGGCTGCGACCTTGCCCACCAGCCAGTCGGTCGTGGTGGGCGGGGACATCTCGTGTGGGCCCACGGACTCCAATTTCAGCGGGTCGAACTCGAGCACGTGCCAGCAGCGGGCCACCGCCAGCCTTATCCATAGCCTGGCGCCCAACTACCTGATCGCCGGGGGTGACACCCAGTACACCCCGACCTCGACCGAGGGCGTCCAGCCTCAGACGTCGGACTACACCGCCGGCTACGGCGGCAGCTGGGCCGGACTGCAGACTTCCGGCAACGCCAACTTCGTCCCCGGCCTCGTCGTGCGGCCCACGCCCGGTGACCACGAGTACGGCGACGCCAACGAGACCGACCGGGGGGCGGTCTCGAACGCCTCGAACTACTACTCCTACTTCGGGAGCCTGGGCGACCTCCCGGCCGGGGTGACCGGCCCCTCGAACGACTTCTACAGCTTCGACGTCCCCCTCGCCGGTGGCACCTGGCACGTCATCACCCTCGACAGCGAGTGCGCGGCCCTGCCCGCCACCGTGGGCGGGTCCCCCTCCCAGACCGCGGCCGGTTGTGCCTCGGGGTCGCCCGAGGAGACCTTCCTGCGCAACGACCTGATCGCCCACCAGGGGGACTGCACCCTCATCCACTTCCATGAGCCCGAAATACTCCGACGTGTTCGGGACCAACACCGACTACCAGGCCTTTTGGAACGACGCCGTGCAGTACCACGTCACCGCCATCCTCAACAACCACGCGCACGACTACGAGCGCTTCTCCCCCATGAACGCCACCGGGGCCGCCAGCTCCACCGGGGTCGCCGAATTCGTCGTCGGGACGGGCGGGAACAGCCACGTCTCGGGCGCCAAGATCGCCAATGAGGCCTTCCAGGACACCAGCAACTTCGGCGTGCTGCAGATGACCCTCAACGCCACCAGCGCCAACTACACCTTCGACAAGGTGGGCGGGGGCACCGAGGACTCCGGCACCCTGAACTGCCAGCAGGCCACCGGGTCGGGCGTTCCCACCGTGACCGGCGTGAGCCCGGCCTCGGGGTCCAGCGCCGGGGGCACCTCGGTGACCATCACCGGGACCAACCTCTCGAGCGTGAGCGCCGTGCACTTCGGCTCGACGGCCGCCACCGGCTTCACGCTGAAGCACGGCCACCTCGATGACCGCCACCTCCCCGGCCGGGCGGCGGGCACGGTTGACGTGAGCGTGACCAACTCCTCGGGCACCTCCGCCACCAGTCCGGCCGACCAGTTCACCTACACCGCCCCGCCGGGAACCATCACCGCCGTGGGGAGCTTCACGACCAACTTCGGGCCTCAGCCTCTCCACCCTGGCCGTGTCGCCCCAGAACGTCGGCGACGTCCTCGTGGTCTTCGCCCAGCGCCTGACCGGGTCCACGTTGACGTCGGTCTCGGGGGGTGGGGTGAGCACCTGGACCAAGGGTGTGCAGTTCTCGGGGTCGGTCGGAGTCGACGAGGAGATCTGGTACGGCAAGGTCACCACGACCGGGGCCTCCACCATCACCTTCACATTGGTCCAGCTCCATCACGGGCCACTACGGCGAGTACGGCGCCCAGGAGTTCACCGCCGGGTTGGGGGCGTCCACGGTGTGGGCCCTGGACAAGAGCGGCACGCTCAACGGCGCCTCGTCCACGTCCCTGCCGTTCCCGAGCCTCACCCCGAGCGGATCCGGTGAGCTCTACTTCGGCTACACGGTGCCCAACAACACCGCCGTGGCCGGGAGCACCTCGGGCTTCACCTACGACGTGACCGGCGAGGACAACATCGTCGCCTATGACCCCACCGTCTCGGGTGCGGTGTCTCCCACCGCCTCGCAGTCCCCGGCCTCGACCTCCTCGGCGGTGGCGGTGCTGCTTGAGCGCGAGCAACGGCGCCCCGCCGCCCGCACCCACCGTCACCGGGGTGAGCCCGACCTCGGGATCCACGGCCGGGGGCACCTCGGTCACCGTCAGCGGGACCAACTTCACCGGGGTCACCGCGGTGAAGTTCGGCACCGTGGCGGGCACCAGCGTCGTGGTGAACTGGGCCGGGACCTCGCTCACCGTCACCTCGCCGGCGGAGTCGGCCGGGGCCGTCGACGTGACCGTCACCGCGGCGGGGGGCACCTCGGCGACCAACCCGCCTGCCGACCAGTTCACCTTCACCGCCCCGCCCGCACCCACCGTCACCGGGGTGAGCCCGACCTCGGGATCCACGGCCGGGGGCACCTCGGTCACCGTCAGCGGGACCAACTTCACCGGGGTCACCGCGGTGAAGTTCGGCACCGTGGCGGGCACCAGCGTCGTGGTGAACGGGGCCGGACCTCGCTCACCGTCACCTCGCCGGCGGAGTCGGCCGGGGCCGTCGACGTGACCGTCACCGCGGCGGGGGGCACCTCGGCGGTCAACTCGCCCGCCGACCAGTTCACCTTCACCACCCCGCCCGCACCCACCGTCACCGGGCGTGAGCCCGACCTCGGGATCCACGGCCGGGGGCACCTCGGTCACCGTCACCGGGACCAACTTCACCGGGGTCACCGCGGTGAAGTTCGGCACCGTGGCGGGCACCAGCGTCGTGGTGAACGGGGCCGGGACCTCGCTCACCGTCACCTCGCCGGCGGAGTCGGCCGGGGCCGTCGACGTGACCGTCACCGCCGCGGGGGGCACCTCGGCGGTCAACTCGCCCGCCGACCAGTTCACCTTCACCACCCCGCCCGCACCCACCGTCACCGGGGTGAGCCCGACCTCGGGATCCACGGCCGGGGGCACCTCGGTCACCGTCAGCGGGACCAACTTCACCGGGGTCACCGCGGTGAAGTTCGGCACCGTGGCGGGCACCAGCGTGGTGGTGAACGGGGCCGGGACCTCGCTCACCGTCACCTCGCCGGCGGAGTCGGCCGGGCGCCGTCGACGTCACCGTCACCGCCTCGGGGGGCACCTCGGCGGTCAACTCGCCGGCCGACCAGTTCACCTTCACCACCCCGCCGGCGGGCATCACCGCCGTGGGGAGCTTCACGACCAACTTCGGCCTCAGCCTGACCACCCTGGCCGTGTCGCCCCAGAACGTCGGCGACGTCCTCGTGGTCTTCGCCCAGCGCCTGACCGGGTCCACGTTGACGTCGGTCTCGGGCGGTGGGGTGACGCACCTGGACCAAGGGTGTGCAGTTCTCGGGGTCGGTCGGAGTCGACGAGGAGATCTGGTACGGCAAGGTCACCTCACCGGGGCCTCCACCATCACCTTCACTTGGTCCAGCTCGATCACGGGCCACTACGGCGAGTACGGCGCCCAGGAGTTCACCGCCGGGTTGGGGGCGTCCACGGTGTGGGCCCTGGACAAGAGCGGCACGCTCAACGGCGCCTCGTCCACGTCCCTGCCGTTCCCGAGCCTCACCCCGAGCGGATCCGGTGAGCTCTACTTCGGCTACACGGTGCCCAACAACACCGCCGTGGCCGGGAGCACCTCGGGCTTCACCTACGACGTGACCGGCGAGGACAACATCGTGGCCTATGACCCCACCGTCTCGGGTGCGGTGTCTCCCACCGCCTCGCAGTCCCCGGCCTCGACCTCCTCGGCGGTGGCGGTGCTGTTGAGCGCGAGCAGCGGCGCCCCGCCGCCCGCACCCACCGTCACCGGGGTGAGCCCGACGTCGGGATCCACGGCCGGGGGCACCTCGGTCACGGTCAGCGGGACCAACTTCACCGGGGTCACCTCGGTGAAGTTCGGCACCGTGGCGGGCACCAGCGTGGTGGTGAACGGGGCCGGGACCTCGCTCACCGTCACCTCGCCGGCGGAGTCGGCCGGGGCGGTCGACGTCACCGTCACCGCGTCGGGGGGCACCTCGGCGGTCAACTCGCCTGCCGACCAGTTCACCTTCACCACCCCGCCCGCCCACCGTCACCGGGTGAGCCCGGACCGCGGGGGCACCTCGGTCACGGCAGCGGACCAACTTCACCGGGGTCACCTCGGTGAAGTTCGGCACCGTGGCGGCACCAGCGTCGTGGTGAACGCGGGACCTCGCTCACCGTCACCTCGCCGGCGGAGTCGGCGGGGCGGTCGACGTACCGTCACCGCCGGGGGGCCTCGGCGGTCAACTCGCCGGCCGACCAGTTCACCTTCACCACCCCGCCCGCACCCACCGTCACCGGGGTGAGCCCGGTCGGGATCCACGGCCGGGGGCACCTCGGTCACGGTCAGCGGGACCAACTTCACCGGGTCACCTCGGTGAAGTTCGGCACCGTGGCGGGCACCAGCGTGGTGGTGAACGGGGCCGGGACCTCGCTCACCGTCACCTCGCCGGCGGAGTCGGCCGGGGCGTCGACGTCACCGTCACGCCGGGGGGCACCTCGCGGTCAACTCGCCTGCCGACCAGTTCACCTTCACCACCCCGCCCGCACCCACCGTCACCGGGGTGAGCCCGACGTCGGGATCCACGGCCGGGGGCACCTCGGTCACGGTCAGCGGGACCAACTTCACCGGGGTCACCTCGGTGAAGTTCGGCACCGTGGCGGGCACCAGCGTGGTGGTGAACGGGGCCGGGACCTCGCTCACCGTCACCTCGCCGGCGGAGTCGGCCGGGGCGGTCGACGTCACCGTCACCGCCTCGGGGGGCACCTCGGCGGTCAACTCGCCGGCCGACCAGTTCACCTTCACCACCCCGCCGGCGGGCATCACCGCCGTGGGGAGCTTCACGACCAACTTCGCCCTCAGCCTCTCCACCCTGGCCGTGTCGCCCCAGAATGTCGGCGACGTCCTCGTGGTCTTCGCCCAGCGCCTGACCGGGTCCACGTTGACGTCGGTCTCGGGGGGTGGGGTGAGCACCTGGACCAAGGGTGTGCAGTTCTCGGGGTCGGTCGGAGTCGACGAGGAGATCTGGTACGGCAAGGTCACCACCACCGGGGCCTCCACCATCACCTTCAATTGGTCGAGCTCCATCACGGGCCACTACGGCGAGTACGGCGCCCAGGAGTTCACCGCCGGGTTGGGGGCGTCCACGGTGTGGGCCCTGGACAAGAGCGGCACGCTCAACGGCGCCTCGTCCACGTCCCTGCCGTTCCCGAGCCTCACCCCGAGCGGATCCGGTGAGCTCTACTTCGGCTACACGGTGCCCAACAACACCGCCGTGGCCGGGAGCACCTCGGGCTTCACCTACGACGTGACCGGCGAGGACAACATCGTGGCCTATGACCCCACCGTCTCGGGTGCGGTGTCTCCCACCGCCTCGCAGTCCCCGGCCTCGACCTCCTCGGCGGTGGCGGTGCTGTTGAGCGCGAGCTGACGGCCCTCCGCGCTCTTTGGGTTGCTCGGGTCATGTGCTTCCAACATCGCGCGGGAGGTTCCCCTTAACATCGTGGCCCCATGAAGACTCGCATTGTGAGACTCCGAGATCTCTCCAGTGACGACCAGAGCGCCTGGCGTCGTCTCTCCGAACGTGCGTTGGAACCCAACCCGTTCTTCGAGCCTGACTTTCTGCTCCTGTCTTTGCGCCACTTCGAGGAATACGCCGACACGAGGCTCGTGATCGCGGAGGATGGACCCGAATTCATGGGACTCGTCGCCTTCGCTCGCATCAGAAGGGCGCGGGTGCCGCCCACAAGGGTTGCGAGTGTCCACGCCTCTCCATCGGTCGCAATCTGTCTCGATACACCTCTCATCGACCGATCACGTCCCGATGAGTCCAGCCAAGCGCTCGTCGACGCCCTGTGCCGGGCGTCGGGATCTGACGGGTTTCCGGGCGTCGTGATGATCGATTGGATGGGTGCGGACGGTCCCGTTGCCGAATCCTTGCTGCGTGCGTGCCGGGAACGACACTGCCCGGTCTTCGTCAAGGAATCCTGGGAGCGTGGAACAGTCAGTCGAGCCGGGCAATGGGCGAACCCCATCGACGGGAAGCGGCGTCGGGAGATTGCTCGTCGACAACGGCTGCTCGCGACGGAGGCTGGAGCAGAAGTGACGCTCGTGGATCGCACGTCCGACCCCGCCGCCGCCGAGGACTTCCTCGTCATGGAGGCTTCTGGGTGGAAGGGTCGGGAGGGAGGTCTCGCCCTCACCCGTCGACCCGCTACGGTCGCGTGGTTCAGGGAGTGGCACCCGGTCTGGGTCGCAAACGGTCGACTGACGATCCTCGCTCTCAATGTGGGATCGGTCTGCGTGGCGATGCAGTACTACGTCCGGGCCGGGGAGGGCCTCTTCTGTTTCCGGATTGCATTCGACGATGCCTACGGGAAGTACAAGCCTGGGGCCATGTTGATGTCGATGGCTCTGAACCACTTGCGAGACCACACCGACGCGGCATGGGTCGACTCGGCTACGGACCCGGGCAACACGTTCTTGTTAGGCATGCTGCCCGAGCGTCGGACCGTTTCCACGATCCTGATAGGGACAGGTGGGGTTGTCGATAGGAGCCTCGTCTCGGCGCTCCCGATGATGACCAAGGTCGTCGTTGCCGGGAAGCAAGCGCGAAAGCGGCTCGCCCGATCGCGCTCGACATAGGCCAACGGGTCTCGCCGCGTCGACTCCGTCGCGTGTTCGGGACAGGCCGCTACTATCCGCTGTCATGGACACTCGGCTCGTCAAGATCGACGGTATCTCGGCTGAGGACCAGCGTGCGTGGAGCGAGCTCGTGTCGCGGTGTGCGGAGCCAAACCCGTTCTTCGAGCCCGAATTCCTGATCCTGTGCGCGAAGCACTTCGAGAGTTACGCCGAGACCACGCTGGTCGTCGCGCACGAGTCGAATGTGTTCCGGGCGGCGCTCCCCATCATCGGCTTTGAGAAGCCGCGCTTCCTGCCGCGGTCGATTGCTGTGACTCGCGGTCGTCCCACTGCTGTTCGTCTCTTGGGCACGCCGTTGGTCGACGTGAGTTGCGCCGACGCCGCCATGGGTGCGATTCTCGACGCGCTCCACCGTGCCGCCGACACACAAGCGTGGCCGGGCATCGTCGTGATGGACAAACTCGGCAGTGACGGTCCGGTCATGGAGTCTTTGAGCCACATGTGTCGGGCTCGGCGGTTTCCGGTCTTCACCAAGGAGACCTGGGAACGCGGCATGGTCTGGCGCGATGGGAAGTGGGAGAACCCGCTGACGAGGTCGCGCCGCCGTGCCATCGACTCGAAGCGCAGGGCGCTGGCGCGTGACGCCGGTGCCGAGGTCTCGCTCAGGGATCGGACTCTAGACCCCTCTGTCGTCGATGACTTTCTCAGAATCGAAGTTGAGGGATGGAAGGGCAGGGAGGGTGGATTGGCGTTTGCCAAGGACGCCGCCACCTCCGCCTGGTTTCGCGAACTGGCACGCCCTCTGGTCGGTCACAGGACGCCTCATTGCCCTCTGCTTGTCCGTCGGCGAGGTGCCCATCGCCATCGAGATTCTTCGTGCGTGCCGGTGCCGGGATCTTTTGCTTCCGTGGGGCCTATGACGAGAAATACGCCAAATATGGTCCTGGTGCCATGGTGTTCGCCGCCTGCACCAGGCACCTGTTTGAACACACAGACGCCATGTGGATGGACTCGGCTACGGACAAGGACAACGCCTTCATGTCGGAGATGCTTCCTGAATCTCGCGTACTCTCGACGATCTACCTCGGCGTCGGAGGACCATTGGACAGGCGTGTCGTGGCATCGCTGCCCACGTTGACCACGATGATCGCCGGGCAGCGTCGTATCCGGGATCGCTGGTCCCGAGCGCGCGCGTCGGCCTCTGCACCGGTTCCCGACTAGCCGCCTCGAGACTCTTCACCCTCGAGGCTGGGCCACCATGGCCAGCGCACGGGCCTCGACGTCAGGACGCAGACCCGAGCTCGGATCGGAGGAGGGAGACGTCGACCTGTCCCGCCGGCTCGAGTGGGAACCCGGTGTGGAACAGAAGCTGCGCAGGGACGGTCAAACAGGGGACCTTGCGACCCTCGATCATCCCCGTGCAGAAGACTTCTTTGACAAGGTCTCCCCGCGCCGCCCTGGGCGGCGAGCACCGGTCGGGGTCGGGGTCGAGGTCGAAGGCACGGCCCAGGTGATCCCAATCGATGGCGAGCAACTCGATTCGGTGCCCAGCGCTGTCCTCGAAATTCGACCGCGACGGCATCCAGACTCCGCCACGGTCCATCGTGATGTGCTTGAAACCGAGCGTCTGGAAGGCTTTTCTCACCCGAGGCTCGTTCTGCTCGAAGTCCTCGATGACGACATCGATGTCCTTGTGGGGCCGAGTCCGCCTTCCGACCAGCGCATCGACTCCCCACCCACCGGCCAGCCAGTACGGCATGCCCTCGGCCTCGAGGCTGTCGATGACGAGTACGAGCTCGGCCCACCCCGTCTCTCGGACCACTCGCCGTTTGGCGGACCGCAGCAGCGTCCCGACAGGCGACGGGATCGAGTCGATGGCTCGCGAACACGACTCCGCCACTCCCATGAGCCTGTTGTGGCGCTTGATGAAGCGACGCGCTCGCTCTGTGGCGACGGATTTTGGGCTCGGTGTGACCCTTGGGCTCGATGATCCGGCAGCCCGCGATGCTGGGTCGTTTTGGCACGTTTGGCCCTGTGCCGATTGGGCGTTCGAAGCGTCTGCGCTGTCCCCGGATACAGCTCCGCCCACCGCGCGATCGACGACCCACGCCCCGACCTCCCCTACCCCGAATTCATTATATGAGAGCGTGCTTGGGTTTGGCCATAGATGGGGAGAAGGCCTTACCGGGCTCCGAGGCACGGGGGTCAGCCCACACATCGTCGACCGTGCCGGGTCGGGTCTAGGGCGCGGGGCGACCCAACGGAAATCTCTGCAACACACTCCAGCGCCCAGCAGATCAGGTGCCATCAGGCTGACCTCGGTGGCTGCAGCCCTGATGGGGAGATGCCGTTCCAGGCGTCGAGCCGTCCGTCGCAGTCGGGCGGGTCGGAGTCCCTCGCCCACGGTCAGGTGCGGGACGATCTCGCGGTAGGCACCGCCGTAGGGCCGGTATTCCGGGAACTCCGCCACGATCCTGTTCGTGAGCTCGACAAACGGTGCCTTGGGGGTCGGGGCGACGTACATGACCCGTTGGTCGAACCACCCGACCTCTGACAGCAGGAAGTCGAAAGGATCGATCGCCCGTAGCTGCTCACCGAGGCGGACGGAGTCGTGGTCGGAGATCGAGTCGGGAGCAGCGAAAGGGTAGACGAGGCTGATGTGCAATGGCACCGCCCAGGCTGCGGCGCTGTCGAGCTTTCGGCGCAGCTTCCCGACGGTGGCTTGTGCCGAAGGCACCAAGATGACCAAGGTGCTCGCGGGGGCCGATCCCATCCCTCAGGTCGACGATGATCCGGGAACCGACGCCCCGAGCTCCTCGCGCAACAGCACAACATCCTGTTGGTGGGTGGGAGTGAGCTCGAAGCGGCGTGTGGTAGAGGAGTTGGACGTCAGCGGACAGGCAGGCGACGCGCCGACCCTCGACCGTTCCCTCGCTGAACACGCGATGCTCGAACGTCTTGCGCCCGGTGGCGTCAACTCCCGGCGGCCCGAATTCGCGTGCCAGGATCTCCCAGTTCAGGCTGTCGAGATCCACACGGCGCCCCGTGTCGTCCTCGAGGACGGTGTTCTTGGGCATCCACGCTCGGCGCTCGTAGGAGGCGACGAGCCTGAACCCCAGCGGAGCCAGCGCCTCGACGGCGCGCTGGACGTCCTCGTCGTAATTGTCGATCACGACGTCGAGGTCATCATGGGACCGCGACTGTCGTCCCGCCAAGGCGTCGACGCCCCAACCACCGGCAAGGCAGTACGGCACCGCAGTTGCATCGAGCGCGTTGACCACGGCGAGGACGTCTTCGGCCCGCATGGTGCCTCGGAGGCCATCGCGCAGCGGTCCGAGCACGGACCGAATCGGGGAGGTCTCCGGTGACGAGGACACCAGCCGGCTTACCCAGCCCGCCGGTGCCCACAGCACCCGATGCTTCTTCACGAAGGCATGGATCGCACGCATGGTCCTATGCATCCCGCGATGGGTGCTCACAGGCCGGCCCGCCTCGAGCGCTCGACCACGACAACAACAAGGTGCACACGAGAAACACGATACAGGCTCTCCCTCCGCGCCAGGGAGGTCGATGGACCGGATCTCGGGGTCGCCCACCGGACCGTCTCAAAACCGCAGACGCGTGGCGGCCGACCCAAATGAGGACCCCACGGGGCGACTGTCGATGTGACGGTGTGGCGCGGGTCCGGAGGCTGGCTGCACTGTTGCCAGCCTACGAATTGGACCTTACGGCGACGTGACGACGCCCGGCGGGGGTGTGGACTCCGCCGGGGTTGGCGGCGGCTAGGGAGCGTCGTCGACGACCACGGCCGGTGGCGAAACCGGACTCTGGGGCCGCCACCGAGCCGGCAGTGGGCGGGCGACGAAGGCGAGCCCTCGCTGGCGCTCACCCGTGGGTCGCGGCCGTGGCGAAGAACAGCCCGAGGTACGCCGCGCACCCCGCCGCCGCCTCGAAGAAGAGCCAGGGTACCGACCCCAGCGGCACCAGGCGCAGGCCGAGCAGCACGACGGTGCAGCCCACGGCGGGGACGATGTTGGGCACGAAGGCCCGTCGGACCACGGTGGACACCGGAGCCCCGTGGCCCGGCACCCGGCCACGAGGTATCCCGGCAGACGGACGAGAAGGATCCCGCCCAGCGTCCCCATGGCCACGCCCACCGGGCCCATGCACCAGAGCCAGGGTGATCGAGAGCACCAGGTTGACCGTCACCTCGACGCTCCTGATGGCGCAGACGGTCGGAAGCTTTCCCGAGCCGATCAGGATGTTGCCCAGGGCCCGGACCGGCGATGCCAGTGCCGTGGCCGCGGCCAGCACCATCAGGACCTGGGCGGAGGTGCCGTAGCCGGGCCCCACCCAGGCTCGGATCCCCGGTGAGGCCAGGACCACGAAGACCAGTGACGCCATGAGCCCTGCCAGCAACGTGACGCGGGTCCCGTCCACGGCGATCTCGGCCAGGGCTCCTGGCTCTCTGTTGCGAGCCGCCGACGACGCATAGGGGAAGAACACCTGGGCCATGGCGTCGAGGCCGTTGATGGCCGCTCCTGCCAGCTTCGAGCCCACCGCGTAGATGGCGGCGTCGCGCAGACCCGAGGACGATGCCCACGATCATGACGTCGCCGGTGGCGTAGACCGCGGCCAGCACCGCCTGGAGCAAGAACCACCCCGAAAGGCGTAGCGCGTGTCGTCGTTGCTGCTTGTCGACCAGATGGGGGCTGATCCGTGTTCCGGGCATGATCCGGCTGACCATGGACAGGCGCACCAGATGGAAGAGGATGGAGATGACGGTGGTGGCCACGGCCAGCATCACGATCCCACCGCCCGCCCACCACCACGGCGATGCTGACCGCGGCGGTGGCCACGGTCATCGAGGCGTTGGAGGCCGCCAGGAGGTCGTAGCGCTGATGGCCGACGAGTGCGCCGCCGAAGGTGTCTCCCGGGATCGACGCCGCCAGTCCCAGCGCCAGCACCACGACCACGACGACGACTCCGGTCTGCTCCGCCGACGGGATGTGGACGAGATGGGGCAGCGCGAAGGACACGCCCACCCCGGCGAGCAACGCCAGGACGCCCAGGGGGAGGAGCACGAAGAAGGTGGTGTTGAGGGTGCGCAGGGCGAGCTCGGGGCGCACCGAGGCGTCCTCGGAGATGAGCTTGGTCGTCGCCCCCCCGAAGCCCAGCTCGAAGAGCTCGAGGTAGGCAACCGCACCACTGGCCACGACCCACAGTCCGTAGGTGGTCTTGCCCAGGTGGTGGAGCAGGATGGGCGTGAGCACAACGGCCGACAGCGCCGTGAGTCCCTGCGCGGCGTAATTCATGAAGACGTTCTTGCCGAACCGGGCCGGGAGGCGCGTTCCCTCTGGCGCTGGCGTTGCCTTCGGCCCGGGGCGCTGGGACCGCCCGCCTGGGGACCTGACGTCCGTCCGTCATGCCGCGTCCGGCCCGGTCGCCGCCCTAGCGCGCATGGATCAACCACTCTATGTGAATTTCAGGCATTATTGGCGGCATCGTGGGGCCCGGCGGACCTGATGTGGCGTCCCGCGGCTTTGCTCGAATGCCGAGCGCTTCAGGCCGACCCCCGCCCGCACGGCGATGGCCGGCAGGTGCGATGCCAGCGAAAGCTGCGTCAGGCCCGGGAGCTCCTTGCGGTCGATCGAGGACGCCCGGCGCGAGGGCCGACGCGTCGCCCGAGCGCGGCCCGCGCCTCGGGGGCCCGTCCGGCCAGGAGCAGTGCCCGAGCCCGGCGGAGGTGCCAGCGAGCTCGCTGGCGGCTGGAGAGCTCGATCTCGGCGTGCGAGCGTCCTTGGAGCCAGCCGTCCCAGAACGCGAGCACGTCGTCGGCCACCCCCAGGCCGTGGTCCGATCCGCGCCACGCCCCGGATTGCCCGCTGTGCTGGACCCAGTGGGCCAGCGGCTCGGGGAGGTAGTACAAGGCCCAGCCAGCGTCGGCGGCGGACAGGAAGAGCTGGAGGTCGGCACAGCACAACTCGGGCCATGTGCGCGCCGGGCCCACCCACACCTCCTTGCGCCACATCGTCGAGATCGGCAGGAGGAACCATTCCTCGCGCAACAAGACGTCGACGACGTGGTCATGGCGCCCGCCCTCGAGGGGGACCGGCCACATCGACGTCTCTGTCAGGTCCGTAGTCCACCACCGTGGCGCAGCACGCCATGCCGACCGCCGGGATCGGCGTCCATGCACGTCGACGAGGGAGGACAGATAGGACGGTTCCCACCAGTCGTCGTCGTGCATCACGGCCATGTACCGGCCTGTGGCCCGGTCGAGAAGGGCGCCGTGGTTCTTCGTGAAACCCAGTCGAGAAGGATTCCGGTGGTAGTGGACACGGTGGTCGCCGACCTCGAGCGACGGCCGGTTCCGCTGCGCCTGTCTCGTCGCCGATCAGGACCTCGAAGTCGCCGAGGTCCTGGGACAAGACGCTGTCGAGGGCTCGACGCACGGTCGCGGCGTCGCGAGACACGGGCATGCACACCGACACGGTGGGCACCGACGTCATCCCGGGAGGCACCTCCTCGTGGTCCAGGTCAGATGGTCTCGCGGCACGCGCCTGTCTCGAAGCGGCAGGGCACAGCTTCATTTTCGCACACCCCGGTCCGCTCGGCGGCGCCCGGGACCCGTCGCCCGGGCGCGACGAAGCGTGAACGGTAGTGTGCCTCATCGTGTCGAGCGCCGACGAGACCGAAGAGGCCGTCGACCGTCCGCGCCGGTTTCGCCTGACGTGCTACTTCGACGCGGACTCCCAGGGTGGCTCCTCGGCCAGCCTCGCGGTCCTGATCGGCGCGCTCGACCCGGCATTCGACATCACGGTGATGGGTACCTCCGAGTCGATGGTGCAGTGGGTGGCAGCGGCTCGCCCCGGTGCCAAGACGAGGGTGCTCGCGCCGGTTCGAAGCAAATTCGACCTGAGGGCCGTACGGGAGCACGTCGCGTGCTGTGCGGGAGCTCCGTCCCGACATCCTCCACGTCAACCTGGACAATCCGTGGACATCGCAGTACGGGACTGCTCGCCGGGGCCCTGACCCGTACGCCGATGGTGTCGGTGCTTCATCTCCCCACACCGCCGTGGCGACGTCGCCAGCAGTGGCTGGTACGGCCCTTCGCCCGCCGGGTGCAGGCCTATGTCTGTGTCTCGCGCTCACTCGGCGCGCTTCGCCGAGTCGGTGCTCGACCTGAAGCCGGGTTCGGCACGCGTCATCCACAACGGCATGCCGGTGCCCAGACGCTCTTGCTCCGCCGGCTCCGCCGAGCGAACCGGGCGCGCTGCGAATCGGCGCGGTGGGGCGCCTGGCCGAGCAGAAAGGTCTCCACACCCTGATCGAGGCCATGCGCTCGCTTCCGCAGTGCCGGCTCACCCTCGTGGGCGAAGGCCCCGATCGTCGCCGCGCTCGAAGGACTTGGTCCGTCGCTACTCGCTCGGCGACAGAGTCGAATTCGCGGGATGGGCCGCGCCTCCGTGGACGGCGACATGGGCGTTCGACGTCTTGGCCATGCCATCGATCAACGAGGGCTTCCCGCTCGTCATCGTGGAGGCGATGTTGGCGTCCATCCCGGTGGTGGCGTCAACGGTGGGCGGGATCCCCGAGATCGTGGTCCCCGATTCCACCGGCCTGCTCGTGCCCCCCGGAGACCCCGATGCGCTGGCCCAGGCGCTGCGCCGCCTCGCCGACGACCCGCAGCTTCGCCGGGACATGGGGGCCCGGTGCCGCTCGGTGGCGCTCGAGCAGTTCACCGACAAGGCCATGGCGGCGCGGTTCGAGGCGCTGTACCGAGAGGTGCTCGCGGCCAGGACTCCGACCGGGCTCAGGGGCCGAATATGCGCTCGTCAAGGGCGTCGAGTATCGACGCTGTCAACGTCCACGTCGAACTTTCGGGCGAAAAATCGACCTGGTTCGATGAGCTCGTCCAGCATCGTCGAGGCTGAAGACGTCGGGGTGTCCGTCGGTGGAACTGAAACGGATCTGGTGGAGGTGGCCGTTGTGCACGCGTAAGAGCAGGGTCGTTGCAGACGATCGTGGCAGTGGCGGACTCGTCGGGGATCACGGTCCGGGAGATAGTGGCGAACGTAATCGGCTCGACCGTCGACGAAATCAACGACATGTTGCACCGCTCGCCGAGAAAGCCCCATCCACTGGGACCCATACCAACACGGGAAGGCCTCGGAGAACAGTGAACGGCTTGGTCGGATGCCCAGGCGCATGGGAAGCGGGTCTGGGTACCGGTAGACGGTGAATTTCCGCTGCACTTTGTAAAGGACGAAGTTGGTGTAGTTGGCAGTGTCAGCGCACGCGTCGCCGTGCCTTTGGAGGGAGGCGTGCCATGATCCCTGGACGGGGCAGAACCACGTACCGGTAGTTGTACCGGCGGTCACAGTCCATCTTCAGATCGGCGTCGTCGATCTGGTCGATCGGCCTCGCTTCGATGAAGGCGTCGACGCCGGATCCTGCCAGGGTCTCCTCGAGCTCACCGAGCGGTGCGATCGGGTAGTCCTGTTCGGAAAGCAAGACCACCCAGTCGAATTCCAGGTTCTTCACCATCCACGACAAGCTCTTCCATGTCGCGTCGACAATGGAGAAATCGCCCCACGAGACAGGCGTGTCGCTCGTCAGGATGTCGACGCCGCCGATGGGCGCGACCTGATCCGTGCTCCAGGCCGACCGGAAGCGATCGTGATGGACCACAAGGTGAGCGTCGGGCTGTGCCTTGCGCAGCGTCTCGAGGAGCCTGAGCAGTTGTTTCGGGCGGTCGGTAAGAGGTGATCAGGTACGCGACTCGCACCGCCGCATCGTAGCTAGTGCGTCGGCGTTTCCGAGATGGTCATTGCCAGTGGGCTCGGCCCCGGGTTCGGCTGACGAGCCGGGGGTCTTCACCTCCTGCCGGGCAACGCGCACCGCGTCGGCCGCCAAGAGTGCCTCCGACAGCCAGTACCGGAAGCCCAACCATCGGAGGTAGGGCCACGAGTCGCGCACGAATGCCAACGTCGTGCGCACGATGCTCCCGCTGCCGATCAGGTCGTCGAGGCACGTGGGGAACACCCGGATGCGCACACCACTGATCGGGCTCGTTCGTGACGGGCGGGGCGGCACGATGTCCGAGGTCCTCGGAGATAGCCCTGGCTCGTGTCGATGCCGGCTGCCCGGAAGCTACCCGAACCGCCGAAGGCGCGAGCGTTGAAGTCGATGAGCCAGTCAACGCCGTCGCACGTCGCGGATCACATCCATGTTGACCAGGCCTGTGCATCCCACCACCTCGAGGGCTTGGCGTCCGAAAGCCACGAGTTGCGGGTCATCGATCGTCTCGACCTCGCTGGCGCGCCCCACGGGCTGTTGCCACTTGGTCACCCGGTAGGTGAGCTCCTGCTCGATGCCGGTCGGACTGACGATCGCTGCGTAATTGAGCTTGGTGCCGTCGATAAACCGCTCGTAGAAGAGGCTCTCGGGTTCGAGCGCCCCAGGATGACGCGGCCACCTCGAGAGCACCGAGATCGTGGGCGATGCTCGACACGCTCGCCGCCATATCCCACCTTTTGCTTGACCACAACGGGAAACCCGAACTGCTCCGCGGCCTCGGAGGGTGAGGATCTCTGCGGCCAAAGTCACGGCGCGGCGTGCGAACTCCTGCATCACTCGAACAATCGCGCTGCCACGAATTTGTCGATCACGGTCAGGCGCCGACGCACCTGCTCGGCGACCTCGGGGCGCAAGAGGGATGCGTTGTCGCGAACCAACTCTGCCAGGGACTCCGCGAATTGGATGTCGACGACGTTCTCCCCGGCGAGGATCTCCTTGAGCGCTCCGACGTCGGACAAGTCAGCCAGGATGGCGTAGCGGTCGAAGAGGAGCCAGGACGCGACCCGGGTCTTGCGACGCCCCTCGGTACTGATCCGTACGGTGCGAACGCCGGCGCGGCGCAGCGGAGGCGCAAGTTGATGGAATGCGGCCCATCGGCAATCGTCGAGGAACACCACCGTGGGGGATCCCCGGGGTCGGCGACGGCTTTCTCCTCTCACTCGCCGTGCGCGCTTTGCCATCTGATCCTGGTCTCGGGTCCTGTTCAACGGACGACGCTCGTCTGTGGGTGGCAGTTTAGGCGTCTGACCGGTCCTTTGGCAGCGCCGATTCCCTCGTCAGGGTTTCGACCGGCGCACCCGGATCTGTAGTGAATCACCAGGAATTCTTCGCTCATATGGGCCCTCATGTGACAGTTGCGTGCCATGCTCGAAGTCATGACTCCACGTCGACGCCCCCGATGAGCGGGTCGCGGTGGCCGGCGGGGGGATCGGTGCTGGTCGGACGACAGCCAGGCGTCACGCGCCCATGAAGGCCGAAGTCGTCACCGAGCTCGCCCGGTTGGAGGAGTACGAGTCGGGGTGGGACGCTCTCGCCGTGGCGTGTCGACGCCCGCGCGCCGCGCCCGCTTGGACTCTGGCGTGGTTTCGACACGGGCTTCCGGCCGATGCACTGATGCGGACCGTGATCATCAGCGACGGCACCGCCGTCATCGGCACCGCCCCTTTCTGCGTCGACGCGCACAGGGGCCGGCTTCTACCGTTATTCGCCCGCCGCACCCATCCTCAATGGCGTGGCGCCGTTGTGCTGGCCCGGGCGCGAGGAGGAGGTCGGGGAGGCCATCGGGGCCGCCCTCGCCGCCGCCGAGCCCACTCCTGACATCGTGTCCATCGGATGGATGCCAGCCGCGTCTGGGTGCCTGGAGCCATACGAAGGGGTTGGCTCAGACCACAGCCGGCGTTGATCGACGAACATCAGTTTCCTGTCCCGCGCGTCATCCTGGAGGACCGAGACTTCGATGCGTGGCTCGGGGACCGGTCCAAGAACTTTCGCAATTCCGTACGGTCGGACCAACGGAAGCTGGTTGCACAGGGCTTCGAGCACCGCCTGGCGAGCGAACCTGCTGACATCCTCGAGCGGATTCCGCACCAGCAGCGGCTCTATGAGAGTCGACGCGTCGACCGTGGAGGGTCGGGCGCCGCCTTCGACAGCACGTTCATGGAGATCGTGCGCGACGCCGTCACCAGATCCGCCCCCGGTCGGGTACGCCTGGCCACCATCGAACGACAGGGGGAGGTGATCGCCACCGACCTGATTCTCGGTTCGGGGGGAGAGTCGAGCTCATGGCTTCGGGGATTCGAGGAGGAGTGGGCACATCTGTCTCCGGGTCGGGCCAACTTGGCCTGGTGTGTCGAGGACGCCATCGCGATGGGGGACGACGTTTTCGACCTCGGCCCCGGACCCGAGTCGTACAAGGCGTCGTTTACGAGCGACGAGTTGGTGCTCCAGGGTCGGCTCCTGTCGCGGCGGGGCTTCTGGCCCTTCCACACACCGGCCCAGCTCGTGCCCTTCGGCACTCGGCAGGCGGCCGCCAGGATCGTCGGCCGATTTCGGGGCTCGAAATAGCCGCCTTTCGATTTCCGGGCCCACGTAGCAAAAACCCACCGAGGATCCGCTTCTAAGGTCGCCGACATGGGTACGTTCGGTGGTATGGGTCGGGTTGCGGCGCGGGTCCTGTGGCCTCGCAAGGTTCGTGACGGTGTGGTCCGGGCCGCCGGAGGAATCTTGTTGCGCGGCTGCGTTGGGTGACCGCGTCGAGGTCGTCCTGGTCCATCGGCCCGGCCGGGACGATTGGTCCCTCCCCAAGGGGAAGCTCGATCCCGGCGAGTCCTACGAGGAATGTGCCTTGCGCGAGGTGCTCGAGGAAACCGGATATCGCTGTCAGCTGGCGAGCTTCGTCGGATTCAGCGAGTACCGGGATCGCAGGGGCAGGGACAAAGTCGTCGGGTATTGGGTCATGGAGGTTCTCGACGGCGAGTTCGCCGTGTCCGACGAGGTCGACGACCTCCGTTGGGTTGACCTGGAGACCGCTCCTCACGTTCTTACCTACGAACGTGACCGAGAGCTCCTGGCTGCGCTCGACATCATCGGGTTGGCTCGCTCGGGCTGACGGGCGCTGCCTCGAGGGGACGGTCCTTCACTCGCCCTTCCTGAGAATCAGGCGGCGAGAAGGCGGCCGAAGAAATCCCAGATCCTGCTCCATCCCGCCAGCGCGGTCCTCGGGCCTGCAGCTGGGCCGATGGGTGGCGAAGAAGGCGTGCCCGGCACCCTCGAAGGTGTGGAACTCGGCTCGCAACGCGTCGGTGATGGGTGTCCGCCGGGCTTTCTTCACAGAATCGAAACCCTGTTCTGATCCTTTTGCCAGGTTAGGCAGGCACCATGGGAGTCGTGGAGACCTTCGTCATCGAATCGTGCAGCAGCACATGGCTCTTCGACACCGAGCGGATGCGGTTCCGACGGGTCCTGAAGGGTGCGGACGTCGGCCGCCATCCCGCCGTCACGGACTGGCGGCCGTATTTCGGGATCGACGTCGACCCCCGCTCCGAATCCTTCGTGGTCATGCTCAACGCCGAGGGCACCCGGTTGCTGCGCTCGTGGCGCCACACCGAGCAGTGCACGCAGTGTGATGCCCGGGCCACCGCCGAGGTCTCTCTGGACGAGGTGCGCGCCGCCAGCGCCTGAGCCGGAGCGGGCCGGTCTCTCAGAGCACGGTCTTTCAGAGCCCGGTCTTTCAGAGCACGGTGTCCAGGGCCGGTCCAGGTCGTCGACGAGGTCGTCGATCGCCTCGAGCCCGACGCTCAGGCGGACCAGGTCGCCGGGGACCTCGTTGCTCGAGCCGGCCGCGCTGGCGTGGGTCATGCGCCCGGGGTGCTCGATCAGGCTCTCGACCCCACCGAGGCTCTCGGCCAGGGTGAAGATGCGGGTCCGGCTGCACACCTCGAGGGCCGCCTCCTCGCCGCCGTGCAACGTGAAGCTGACCATGCCGCCGAAGGCCCGCATCTGCCGGCGGGCGATCTCGTGACGGGGGTGGCCGGCCAGCGAGGGATGGAGGACGGTCTCCACGGCCCGGTGGCGGCGCAACAGGTCGACGACCCCGAGCGCGTTCGCACAGTGGCGCTCCATCCGGATCGGGCAGGGTCATCACGCCCCGCTGGACCAAGAAGCAGTCCAGGGGGCCTGGGACGGCGCCGGCGGCGTTCTGGAGGAAGCCGAGACGCTGCGCGCAGGCGGCGTCGTTGGTGGCCGCGAACCCGCCGATGACGTCGGAATGTCCGCCCAGGTACTTGGTCGTCGAGTGCACCACGATGTCGGCGCCCAGGCTGAGAGGTTGTTGGATCCACGGGGTGGCAAAGGTGTTGTCGACGACGACGAGGCAATCCTGGCCGTGCGCCAGCTCGGCGACGGCGGCGATGTCGATGATGTCGAGGAGCGGATTGGTAGGCGTCTCGACCCAGACCATGCGTGTCTCGGGCCTCAATGCACTTGTCGAGCTCGGACAGGTCGGCGGTGTCGACGGCCACGCCGGCCCGGCGGTGAACCTGGGTCGCCAGTCGGTACGTCCCCCCGTAGCTGTCGGTGGGCATGACGAGATGGTCACCGGGATCGAGGAGGCGCATGACGGCGTCCTCCGCCGCCATCCCGCTGGCGAAGGCGAACCCGAATTCGGCCTCTTCGAGCAGGGCCAGATGGGACTCGAGACTGGCGCGGCTCGGGTTGCCCGACCGCGCGTACTCGTAGCCGCGGTCGACACCCACGGCGTCCTGGGCGAAGGTCGACGAAAGGTAGACCGGGGTGTTGACGGCTCCGGTGGTCGGATCCGGGCCGCCGCCCCCGTGCACGGCGCGCGTCTCGAATGCGGTGCCGATCAGATCGTTTCGGTCGCGCATCGGCTCAGCGCGGCCCGCGCCGCCAAGGTGGCGAGCACGTCCGAGCGTGTGATGACACCGACGGGATGGCCCCGGTCGAGGACGACCAGGGCGGGCGCGCCCTCGAGACGTCTCACCGCGACGTGGACCTGCTCGCCTGCACCGATGGTCGGGAGGGGGTCGCCCATCACGTCGCTCACGGGACGCTCCAGCATGGTGGCGTCGGTGAAGACGCTGTCCATGAGGTCGCGCTCGCTGACCCCGCCCACCACCTCGGCCAGCACCACCGGCGGCTCGTGCTTGACCACGGGCATCTGGCTCACGCCGTACTCGCGCAGGATGGCGATCGCCTGACGGACGGTCTCGTCGGGGTGGGTGTGGACGAGCGAGGGGAGCGCTGGGTCGCGCGCGGCGAGGAGGTCGCCGACGGTGCGTTCCGGCCGCCTGGAGGAAGCCGTAGTCCGCCATCCAGGCGTCGTTGTAGATCTTGGAGAGATAGCCCCGCCCGGAGTCGGGGATGTGCACCACGATGACGGCGTGGGGAGGGAGGTCGTGCCCGACCACGAGTGCCGCCGCGATGGCGGTTCCCCCCGACCCACCGAGGAGTAGCCCCTCTTCGCGCGTTACCCGCCGAGCGGTGGCGAAGCTCTGCGCGTCGGAGATCGCCACCACCCGGTCCACGACGGAGGGGTCGTAGGTCGTGGGCCAGAAGTCTTCACCGATGCCCTCCACCAGGTACGGGCGTCCCGACCCCCCCGAGTACACCGAGCCGTCGGGATCGGCCCCGATGATCTGGACCCCGGGATTGCGTTCTTTGAGGTACCGGCCGATCCCGGTGACGGTGCCCCCCGTGCCGATGCCGGCCACGAAATGCGTGACCCGCCCACGCGTCTGGTCCCAGATCTCCGCCCCGGTGGTCTCATACTGCGCCCGGGGATTGTTGGGATTGTGGTACTGGTCCGGCTTCCAGGCGTTGGGCACCTCGCGGGCCAGCCGGTCCGAGACCGAGTAGTAGGACTCGGGGTGCTCGGGGGGGACCGACGTGGGACACACGACGACCTCGGCGCCATAGGCGCGCAGGAGGGCGATCTTCTCGGATCCCACCTTGTCGGGGCAGACGAAGATGCAGCTGTAGCCGCGACGGGCCGCCACGATGGCGAGGCCCACGCCGGTGTTCCCGCTGGTGGGCTCCACGATGGTGCCGCCCGGTTGGAGCTGGCCGTCTCGCTCGGCGGCCCTCGATCATGGACAGCGCGATGCGGTCCTTCGACGATCCTCCGGGGTTGAAGAGCTCGAGCTTGGCGACGAGGGTGCACTCGAGGTCGCGGGCGGTGCGGTCCAGCCGGACGATCGGCGTGTTGCCGATCAGGTCGACCAGCGTTTCGGCCACGTCCATGGGCGGGCCGGGGTCGGTGATGCGCCGTATCTCGATGCCGGTCAGAGCCTCGGCGCTCTCGCCGGTGATGGTCTCGTCGGTGAACAGCTCGGTGGGCAGGCCGGCACGGCGCAGCCCGACCGCCACCGCCGCCGCCGGCGTGACCGGTCCCCACACGCCGACCCGGCGGCGGGATGCGGGCCCGCAGCGCGCCGACGAGCGTGGACAGCGGCTCGTCCGCCTCGAACGTGATGGACGTGGAGTGCTCGGTCGGTGAGTCGGGCTGGGGCCGGTTCGCGGCCGACGACGACGAGCACGTCCATATGACGTCTTTTACTCTAAGGGGGGTGAGAGCGTCGTCCTGACTGGTAGCTTCGACTGCGCCCTCGGGGAGAGGTGCGAGAGCGGCCGAATCGGACTCACTGCTAATGAGTTGACCTGGGAAACTGGGTCCGAGGGTTCAAATCCCTCCCTCTCCGCTCATGGTGTCGGTGGCGCGCCGGGACAATCCACCACGCCGGGTGGTGGACCGCTCCGCCGGTAGATTGTCCTGGTGGCCGAGCGATACTGGTTGGAGACCCTGGGCTGTCCGAAGAACCAGGTCGACTCGGACAAGCTCGTGGGCACGCTGCGCCGCGACGGCTACGAGCCGGCCGCAACGCCGAACGACGCCGATCTGGTCGTGGTCAACACGTGCGCCTTCATCGAGGCGGCGCGCCAGGAATCGATCGACACCATCCTCGAGCTGTCCGCCGCACGCCACGAGGGCGCCCGCCTGGTGGTGACGGGATGTCTGGCCGAGCGCCACGGCGACCAGCTCACCGCCGCGCTGCCCGAGGTGGACCTGGTGGTGGGCTTCGGGGTCCCCGTCACCCTCGGGGCCGGGCAGGGGTCGACCGACGAGGCCCCCCTGTCGTTCGACCTCTTGAACCTGCCCCGTCCGGCCGGCCGACGCGCCGTGGGCGTATGTGAAGGTGGCCGAGGGGTGCGACCGGCACTGCGGGTTCTGCGCCATCCCGTCGTTCCGGGGCCTCCAGCGGTCGCGTCCCGAAGACGTGGTGCTGGCCGAGGTGGACGAGCTCGGGGCCGGTGTCCACGAGGTGGTCCTCGTCGCCCAGGACCTGGCCTCGTGGGGACTCGATCGCAGCGCGCCCGAGCGGGTGGCGCGCCCGGCGGGGACGCCACGCCCCATCGTGGGCCTCGTCCGCCGCCTGTCCCAGCACGTCGAGCGCGTCCGGCTGCTCTATCTGTATCCCTCGGCCCTCGACGACTCGCTCATCGACGCCGTGGTGTCGACGGGCGTGCCCTATTTCGACCTCTCGCTCCAGCACGTCTCGCGTCCGCTCGTCGAGCGAATGCGGCGGTGGGGTGATGCGGAGAGGTTCCTCGAGCGCATCGACAAGATCCGGAGCGCCGCCCCCGACGCCGCGCTGCGGTCGTCGTTCATCCTCGGGTACCCCGGCGAGACCGAGGACGACCACGACCTCCTCCTGTCGTTCCTGGCCGCGGCACGCCTCGACTGGGCGGGCTTCTTCACCTTCTCCGAGGAGTCCGGCACCTTCGCCGAGGGTCTCTCCGGTGCGGTGCCGGCCGAGCTCGCCCTGGAGCGGCTGCGCGAGTGCTCGGAGCTCCAAGACGCCGTCACCGCCGAACGCCGGGCCGCGCTGCGTGGGTGAGCGCGTCGAGGTGCTCGTCGACGAGACCGGCGTGGGCCGAACGTATCGCGAGGCGCCCGACATCGACGGCGTCATCCACGTCGACCCGTCCCTGGCGGTGGGGGAGTTCCACAAGGTGGTGGTCACGGGCGCGGCGGGGCCAGACCTGTGGGCCGAGACGTGAGCGAGCCGTTGCGCGAGCGCATGCGCGTCTCGACCTTCGGGCCCTCGGCGCTCAACACCCCCGCCAACGCCATCACCGTGGCCCGCCTGTTGGCCACGCCGGTGTTGGTGGGGATGATCATCGTCCACGGCGCGGGGTGGGCGCCCTTCGGCGTGGCGCTCGCCATCGGGCTCACCGACGGAGTCGACGGATGGCTGGCGCGTCGCCAGGGCACGACGCGCTCGGGCGCCTTTCTCGACCCGTTGGCGGACAAGGCCGCCGTGGTGGGATCGCTGTGCGCGCTGGCGGCCAAGGGGGAGCTGGCGTGGCTCCCCGTTGCCATCATCGCGGCCCGCGAGGTGTGGATGAGCCTCTACCGCATCGCCGTGGGCCGCCGCGGCATCTCCCTCCCGGCCCGCTCGAGCGCCAAGCTCAAGACCCTCGTCCAGGGCGTCGCCATCCTGCTCTGTCTGGCGCCCTCGGTCGCCCCCCATCACCGCGTCCTCGACGTGGCGATTTGGGTGGCGGTCGCCTTCACCGTCGTGACGGGCGCCCAGTATCTCCTCGACGGCCGGCGCGCCGCCCAGGAGCTGCGTCGGTGAGGGTCGAGGTCCTCGCCGTCGGCACCGAGCTGCTCCTGGGCCAGATCGTCGACACCAACTCGACGTGGCTGGGAGAGCAGCTGGCGCTGGCGGGCATCGATTCGCACTTCCATTCGGCGGTGGGGGACAACCAGGCCCGCATCGTGCTGGCCCTGCGCACGGCGCTGGCGCGCAGCGAGGGCGTAGTGGTGTGCGGCGGGCTCGGGCCCACCCACGACGACATCACCCGCGACGCCATCGCCGAGGTCATGGCCGTCCCACTCGTGCGCGACGACGAGATCGTGCAACGCATCGCCGAGATGTTCAGCTCGCGCGGGCGGGTCATGCCCGAGAGCAACGGTCGCCAGGCCGACGTGCCCATGGGTGCGACGCCGATCCCCCAACAGCTGGGTACCGCACCGGGGCTCATCTGCCCGGTCGGCCACAAGGTGGTCTACGCCCTTCCGGGCGTGCCCTACGAGCTCGTCGAGATGTTCACCCGGGCCGTCCTCCCCGATCTCCGGGCTCGGGCCGATCTGGCCGGCGAGGCGGCGGTGATCATGAGCCGCGTCGTGCGGACGTGGGGGTTGAGCGAGTCCGGTCTGGCCGAGCTCCTGGCGCCGCGCATCGAGGCGTCGGACGCATTGCCGGGCAGCCCCACCATCGCCTTCCTGGCGAGCGGGATCGAAGGGATCAAGGTGCGCATCACGGCCAAGGCGCCCGACACCACCGCGGCTGTTTCCCTCCTCGACGCCGAAGAGGCCGAGGTGCGGGCCCTCGTGGGTGAGGTCGTGTTCGGCGTGGACGACACCACCATGGAGGCGGCGGTGGCCGACCTCCTCGGGGCCCGAGCCCTCACCCTGGGCCTGGCCGAGTCGCTCACCGGTGGCCTGGTGGCGTCGCGCCTCGTGGCCGTGCCCGGTGCCAGTGACTGGTTCCGGGGATCGGTCGTGAGCTACGCGTCGGAGGTCAAGCACACCGTGCTCGGAGTGCCCCCCGGCCCCGTCGTGACCGAGGCCGCGGCGCGCGCCATGGCCATGGGGGCTCGTCGCGTCCTTGGCGCCGACGTCGGCCTGGCGCTCACCGGCGTGGCCGGTCCCGACCCGACCGAAGGCGTGGCGCCGGGCACCGTCGTGGTGGGACTGGCGCTGTCGGACGCCGACCCCGAGTCCCTCGTGTTCCATCTCCCCGGTGACCGCGACCGGGTCCGGCAGTACGCGGCGATCTCGGCGCTCGACCTCCTGCGCCGCCGACTGCTGGCGGAGGTGCCGGCGCCGTAGACATGGACCGGGGCGCCCTCAGCCACCGAGCAGGGCGCGGCGCTAAGGAAAGACGACGGTTCGGTTGCCGTTGAGGAGCACCCGGTCCTCCAGGTGCCAGCGGAGTCCTCGGGCGAGCACTGAACGCTCGATATCCCGGCCGATGCGCAGGAGGTCCTCGACCGTGTCGCCGTGGTCGATCCGGCTGGTGTCCTGCTCGATGATGGGTCCGGCGTCCAAATCGGCTGTCACGTAGTGACATGTCGCACCGATGAGCTTCACACCCCGTTCGAATGCCTGGTGGTAGGGCCGAGCCCCGGCAAACGACGGCAGAAAGCTGTGGTGGATATTGATGATCCGTCCGGGGTACCGGGCACAGACATCGGCCGGGAGGATCTGCATGTAGCGGGCCAACACCATGGCGTCGGCCCGAGCGGCGTCGACCAGTGAGACGATCTCGGCGAAGGCTTCGGCCTTGTGCTCGGCGACCACGGGCACGTGGAGGAATTCGATTCCGTGCCACTCGACGATTCGACGGAGATCGGGGTGGTTGGAGATCACCCCGGCGATGTCACATGCGAGGTCGCCGCTGCGCCAGCGATGCAGGAGGTCCGCCAGGCAGTGGTCCTCTCGGCTCACCAACACCACAATCCTCTTGCGCACATCGGTGTCGCTGAGGTGCCATTCCAACTCGAACTCCCGCGCCACGTCGGCGAAACGGTGGCCGAACTCCTCGGGTCCAAAGGCCAGGCTTTCGGCCAGTATCTCGATGCGTTGGAAGAACTGGCCGGTCGTGAGATCGCCGTGCTGGGCGGCCTCGGTCACCCAGCCCCCATAGGACGCGATGAAGCCAGTGACGGCGGCCACGATTCCGGTCCGGTCGGGACAGGTGACCGTGAGCACGAAGCGACGCACGCACCCATCATGCCGGGTCCCCTTGGGGGGCGATCGACGAGGACGAGTGTGGGCCCGACGCGGCGGGCGTGCACACTGGACGCCGTGCGCCTGTTCGTGGCGGTGCGGCCCCCCGAGAGCGTGATCGAGCTCCTGCTCGGCGTGGACCGTCCCGAGGTGGCGGGGCTGCGGTGGACGACCGAGCCGCAGTGGCACGTGACCCTGCGCTTCCTGGGTGAGGTCGACGAGTGGGGTCCCGTCGTGGACGCCCTGGGTGCCGTGCCCGACCGTCTGGCCGCCGGGGCCGGGCCCGAGGTCCGGGCCGCCCTCGGGCCGACCACGGCGTGGTTCCCCGGACGGCGTGTCCTCCAGGTCCCGGTGGTGGGCCTCGACGGGCTGGCTCGGGAGGTGACGGCGGTCACGGGTCCGTGGGGGGACCCCGTCGACGACCACCGGTTCTCCGGGCACCTGACCCTCGCCCGGGCGCGGGGCAGGGCCCCCGGGCCTGCGGGTCTGGCCGGCGCATCGCTGGCGGCGACGTGGTGGGTGCGGGCCTTCGAATTGGTGTCCTCGGTCCTCGGTCCCGGGGGGTCGCGCTACCAGACACTGTCCACGGTGGCGCTCTCCTGAGAATGAAATGAATCCCCCACCGAACAGGTGTTCGTAACTACACTGCTGACATTCGATGGAGGCAGCCGAGGGATGTCACACCCCGTTCGTAGGGTCGGTCGGGTCAGTCGGGTCGGAGCGACGTAGCCGGTTCATCAAGCGAAGAGAGGCATCGGACAAATGGAACGTGACAAGGCGCTCGACATGGCCCTGAGCCAGATCGAAAAGCAATTCGGCAAGGGCTCGGTCATGCGCATGGGGGAGAACCTCAACCTGGGGATCGAGTCGATCTCCACCGGAGCGTTGGCGCTCGACCTCGCCCTCGGGATCGGTGGCCTCCCCCGGGGACGCATCGTCGAGATCTACGGCCCCGAGTCGTCGGGGAAGTCGACGCTGGCCATGCACGTGGTGGCCGAGGCACAGCGCAACGGCGGCATCTGCGCCTACATCGACGCCGAGCACGCCATGGACCCGGTGTACGCCGGCGCCATCGGTGTGAACGTCGACGACCTGCTCATCTCCCAGCCCGACACCGGGGAGCAGGCCCTCGAGATCGCCGACATGCTCATCCGCTCGGGCGCGCTCGACGTGCTCGTCATCGACTCGGTGGCGGCGCTCACGCCCCGCGCCGAGATCGAGGGGGAGATGGGCGACAGCCACGTCGGGCTGCAGGCCCGGCTCATGTCCCAGGCGTTGCGCAAGCTGACCGGCACGCTCTCGAAGTCCAACACCATCGCCGTCTTCATCAACCAGCTGCGAGAGAAGATCGGCGTGATGTACGGATCCCCCGAGGTCACTCCGGGTGGTCGGGCGCTCAAGTTCTATTCCTCGGTGCGTCTCGACATCCGTCGCATCGAGCAGATCAAGGACGGCGCGGAGGTCGTCGGGAGTCGCACACGGGTGAAAGTCGTCAAGAACAAGGTCAGCTCGCCGTTCAAGCAGGCCGAGTTCGACATCATGTACGGCCGGGGCATCAGCCGGGAGGGCTCGCTCCTCGACGTGGGCGTGGAGCTCGGCCTCATCAAGAAGTCCGGGGCGTGGTTCACCTACGAGGGCGAGCAGCTCGGACAGGGCCGGGAGAACGCCAAGCAGTTCCTGGTGGAGACGCCCGAGTTGATGATCGAGATCAACGAGCGCATCCGCTCGCAGCTGGCCGGCACGGTCCTCCCCGCGGGGGCAACCGTCGGTGCGATCGAGGAGGAAGGCGTTCCCGCCACCGTGCCGGACTGACGCTGTTCGTTCTTGCCGTTCGCGGGCCGGGTTGCCGTCGGGCGGCCCGGCCCGTTGTACGTCGGTCCTACGGCTTGACGGTGGTGGCGGGACCGTTCGACCCCGTCGCGCCTCCCGTAGTGGTGACTGGCACCGTGGAGGGCACGATCTCGACCCAGGTCTGCCCGGGCTTGAGCGCGATGGTCGATCCGTCCGAGGCGGTCAGGGTGGTGGGGTCGCCCAAGGCGGCTCGCTTCCACGTTCCGGTAAGGGCGACACCGTCGCGCAGGACCAGGACAGGTCCGCTACCGGTCATCTGCGACTGCACCTCGAGCCCGCCCTCGCTGTTCTCGAGCCACGGGCCGTAGGTGACGCGCACGGTCTGGACGACGATATTGGTGGTGGCGATCTGTCCCCCCCCCGAGACAGTGGCGGGCCTGCCGCTGTACGACAACAGCCAGCGCCCGCTCGACGCGCTCCATGTCCACAAGGTGTTGTTGGTCGCGGTGAAGGGGATGTGGACCGATCCGGTCGCCACGCCTGCGGTTGTCGTCGAGGAATAGGTGAACAGTGGGGTCGGCGGCGTGGTGTCGTCGGGCTCGAGGCCCCATCCCGACGCCGCCGAGATGTAGGTGTCGTAGGGCGCGTAGCGGCCGGGTACATGCTTGATGATCGAGCCGTGCGTGCGGAGGTCAAAGTCGCTCAGGTTGCCGTGCTGCAACATGGAGATGACGGGGTTGATCCCACCCACGTGGACGAAGATGGGTTTACTGAGCTGGTCGAGAATTTGCAGGTCGACGGCGCGTGCCGACCGGATCGGCCCGACGGAGGTGGGGCTCTGGCACTGGAAGACCGCCGCGAAGCGCGTGATGCCGCCCTCGACGGGCTCGTCGAAGACGATGTCGGCCTGGTCGATGCCTGACTGGGGCCGGGCGTCGGGGTAATTGTCCACCTTCACCGCCAGTGCAGGCCGCTGCGGGACGGGGCCGCCGGCGGGTGCGAGGCCGGTGAGCGGGCACAGCGGGCCGGGCGTGGCCGTCGTGGTCGGGCCCGGGATGTTGGGCGCCGCGGCGTGGGGGGGCTTCTTGTTCCCGCCCCCCGAGGTGGCCGCCAGTGCGATCCCCGCTCCCAGGACGAGCACCGCCGCGGCGGCGAGGGCGATGACCCAGGCCCGTGGGGCCGAGGTGCGGCCCGCGCCGCCCCCCGCCCCGTCGCCGAGGGCGGCTGCCGTGGCGCCGCCGGCACCGGCCCCGGCCCCGGCCATGGCGGGCGTGCCCGTCGGAGGCGTGATGGCGGCCATGGAGCGGGTGGCGTCGACCGGGACCGACTGGGTGAGGTCGCCGGCGGGCGTGGCGGCCGGATTGGCCTGGGTGGCGGTGTCCCAGGACTCGGGTGCCCCGGCGTCGTCCGCTGCATTTCCATTCGGGACGTCGTCGGGCAGTTCGGGGGTGGTGTCGTCGGGCATGGGCTCCTCCTGCGATCCCTGGGGCGGAATCGCGATCTCGACCGGCGCCGGCGGCCTGTGGGCACCGGCCTCGGCGCGACGGCCGAAGGTGGATCCGGGCCGAGGCTACCGCTTGGACTGGTTCGATCCGAGCCACCCGCATTATTGACCCCGGCATGGGCATCGCCGGCGTGCATCGGCCACGGCTCTCTCGGACGGGGCCGAGGTGCGTGCCCCGTGGCGCCAGTTCCTCGATGTCGACGTACTGGCGCGCGGGCTGACAGCGCCGATGGGCGGCTCAGGGTGCCACCGGGTACCTTCAGCGCGTGCCGTCGCCCCGTCAGGTCCCACCGTGGGCCCGCCACATGGCGTCGATCGCCATCGACATCGGATGGCGCTGGGTCTGTGATCTCGGTGCCATCGGGCCGCGCCACCCTCTCGCCAGACGCTTCGGTGCCTTCGGGGAGGGCAGCCTCATCGCCTTTCCTCCCGGGGCGATCTTCAACGAGCGCTGGATCCGGATCGGGAGCCGCACCATGATCGGGCCCTACGTGTCGCTGTCGGCGGGGATGGCACCGGGCCAGCAGATGGTGAGCGATCCCGTGGTGTCGATCGGCGACCGGACCCTCATCGGGCGCGGCAGTCACATCGTGGGACACTTCTGCGTCGAGATCGGCGACGACATTCAGACCGGGCCCTATGTGTACGTCACCGACCAGAACCACGTCTACGACGATCCCGACGTCCCCATCGGCGCGCAGTGGCCGGTCGAGTCGAGCGTGCACATCGGGTCGGGCAGCTGGTTGGGGACGGGAGTCGTGGTGTTGCCGGGAAGTCATATCGGCCGAAACGTGGCGGTGGGAGCGGGCTCGGTCGTGACCGGCGTGCTCCCCGACCACTGCGTTGCGGTGGGGTCACCGGCCAAGGTCGTGAAGCGGTACTCGCCCCGCGACGGGTGGTGCGCCACCGACACCGGTGACGACGTCACGGCGCGGGCGGCTCAGAAGCTGGCCGGAAGCAATGGGCTCACGGCGCCGAAGAAGAAGAAGAGCACCACGAGCGACACGGCGCCGCCCACGGTGTAGACGAGCCAGCGCTGCGAGCGGGAGCGACGTCTCCGGGCCACCACGAACACGGCGGTGATCACCGCCGCGCTCAGCAGTCCCTGTTCCAGAGCCGGCGTCCAGTCACCCTGGCCGCCGGCGAGGTCGTTGGTCGTGGTCGCCGACTCGGCGTGCGGCGCCGCCTTGGGCGGAGGGCGCGGTGGGCGCGACGTGGCCGGACAGCACGGCGTGGACCACGAGACGCTGGGCCGCGCTGAAGCGCGGATTGCACGTCGTGAGCGTGAGCTCGGGCGTGGCGGTGTTGTCGACCACCGAGGTGTCGGTGGGGCTCACGATCAACGTGGCGGTCACGTGGTAGGTGAACGTTCCCTGGAGGGTGGTGATCACGATGTGGTCACCGCGGGCGAGCTTGTCGAGGTTGTAGAACGGGGCGCCATAGGTGGTGCGATGGCCGGCGATGGCCGCGTTGCCGAGCTCTCCGGGGAGCGGCGTGCCGGGATAGTGCCCGGGGCCGAGACGAAGGTCGGTGGTCGACGTTCCCTGGACGATGACCTTGCTCAGGCCGATCTTGGTGATCTGCAACAGCCCCACAGGATTGCCGTCGTCGGGCGCGGCGACCGTCGGACCCACCGTGGGTTGGTCCCCGGCCGAGGAGGTCGTGGTCGACGACGACGGTTTCGTCGCCGTGGTGGTCGTGGGGTGGTTGTCGGCACGGTGCAGCTGCGCGTCGAGACGTTGGCGGAGCTGGGCCTGGCTGTGGGACTCGGCGATGCCCGTGCCCCACAGCTGGTAGGCGACGAAGAGCAGGATGAGCAGGCCCACGCCCAGGAGGATCCGGCCCAGTACGCCGGTGATGAGCCCCCGTCGCACCTCCTCGACACTAGCCACGCGTGCTCCCGTGGGATCGGCATGGCTGGATACACTCAGCTGGTGCAGGTCCTCTTCGTATGCACGGCCAACATGTGCAGGTCGCCGATGGCCGCCGCGCTCTTCGGCCGCCTGGCCCTCGTGGGCGGGGACGTCGCTCCCGAGAAGGTGTCGGTCGTGTCGGCGGGCATTCTCACGGGTGGGTACGCGTCTCCCCCTGAGGTCGTCAAGACCATGGCGGAACTGGGCATCGACCTCTCGGCGCACTGCAGCGCGCAGATCTCACCCGAGCTCGTGGCGGCCTCGGAGGTGGTGCTCACCATGGCGCGTCGCCACGCGCGCGAGGTCGTGCTCCTCGACCCCGCGGCCTGGGGCCGCACGTTCACGTTGAAGGAATTCGTGCGCCGGGGCGAGATGGTGGGACGGCGCGATCCCGACGAAGCCCTCGGTCCGTGGCTGGGCCGGCTCCACCGCGGTCGTCGACGCCTCGACCTCGTGGGGAGCTCCGACAGTGACGACGTGGAGGACCCCATCGGCGGTCCCCTGGACGGCTACCGCAAGACGGCGCGCCAGCTCGCCAACCTCGTCGACGCCGCCGCCTCGCTGTTGTGGGTCCCCGGCGGGATCCCGACGCCGCCCGGGTGAGCGAACCCGACGCGCCGTCGGGCCCGACGGCGGGTGCCGGTCCGCGCCGCGGCCGCGTCGGTCCGCGCCGCGGCGGCGCCGGTCCGCGTCCCCACCGACGGCGGCGGCGCATCGTGTGGATCGTCGTGGTGGTGGTGGTGGTGTGGCTCGGCGCCGCGGCGGTGGTCATCGCCCTCGGGCTCGTGCACGCCAGTGACGGGTTGGCGGACGTAAACCGGGCGAGGTCGCATCTCAGCGCGTCCGACGTCGTCAACCGCTCCGCTACAGCACCGCTGCACGATGCGGTGCGCCAGTTCGATTCGGCGCACGGCTTCCTGCACTCGGTGATCCTGGCGCCGCTCGACATCGTCCCCGTGGTGGGGAGGCAGCTGCGTTCAGTGCAGGACCTGTCCTCGGCGGCGGGCCAAGTCGCCAGCATCGGCGCCGGCGCCATCGACAGGGCCCACGCGGTGTTGGAGTCCTCGCACAGCAGCGGGTCGCAGCGGGTGGTGGAACTGTCCCGGCTGGCTGCGCTGGCGGCGCAGACCGACCGTGCCCTCGGACGCATAGACACCGGGCCGGCAAACGCCCTCGTATCGCCGCTCGCCTCGAAGCACGACACCTTCGTACGCGACCTCGCCGACGTGCGGGCCCGGCTGGGCCATGCCGCCGGCGTGGCCGGCACCATGGCCGACATCCTGCGAGGGCCGCAGACCTACCTCCTCCTCATGGCCAACAACGCCGAGATGCGGGCCGGCTCGGGCAACTTCCTCGAGGTCGGTGTGCTCGCCACCCACGACGGCCATCTCGTCCTGTCGAACCTCAACCAGACGGTGAACATCCCCGTGCCCGCAGGCAAGGTGACCGCCACCGGTGACCTCGAGGCCCGGTGGGGGTGGCTCAAGCCCGGCCAGGACTGGCGGAACCTCGGGTACACCCCCCAGTTCGACGTCAACGCCCCGCTCGCCGCCCAGATGTGGCAGGCCGAGACGGGCCAACACGTCGACGGCGTGATCGCCGTGGACATCGAGACGTTGCACCAGATTCTCGAGGTCACCGGGCCCGTGACCCTGAGCAACGGCACCGTCGTGAGTGCCGACAACGTCGTGGCCCTGCTGACCCACGACCAGTACAAGGGCCTCGTCGACCAGCCCACGGCCGCCCAGGCCCGGGCCGAAGGGGGACGTGAGGACCAGCTGGGGTCGCTCGCCAAAGCCGCCCTGGCCAGTCTCGAGAGCGAGTCGTTGAACCTCAAGTCCCTGTCGACGGCGATGACAACGGCCACCCAGGGCCGGCACCTGCTCATGTGGTCGGCGGCGCCCCGGGCCGAGACCGACTGGGTCCAGGCCGGGGTGGCCGGCCAGCTGTCGCCCGACTCGGTGCTGGCCGCGGTGGTCAACCGGGGTGCGAACAAGCTCGACCAGTACCTTTCGGTGGGTAGCGACCTGGACCTCCGGGCCCAGGGTCGACGCACCGTGGCCACCCTGACGGTCCACCTCCACAACGACACCCCCCCGGGACAGTCCCAGTTCATCGCAGGGCCCTACCCGGGGATCGGGACCGTGTACGGCGAGTACCTGGGCCTTCTGGCCGTGAACGTCCCCGGCTACGCCTCGGTCCCCCGCATCGACGGCACCCCGAAGCTCGACGCCCTGGGCGCCGAGGGGCCCACCTGGGTCATCGCCACTCCCGTCGACGTCAAGGCCGGCCAGACCCAGGACGTCGTCGTCAGGTTCACCCTGCCCCAGGCGAGCGGGCGGGTCCAGGTGGTGCCCACGGCCCGTCTCACCCCCGTGACCTGGCACTACCGGGGTACTACCGAGACCGACGCCGCCCCCTTCACCCTGTCCTGGTAGCCATCGGGACCCGAGGGCCCGGCTTCCGGGGGTACCGGGAGTGGCACCGGTTCGGGGCCGCACCCCTGCGACCAGGGGATTAAGGCTCGATCGGGGACATCCAGTTGACCGAATGTTGACTCTCCATAGGGTGTCTGTCGATGCGGATCAGTGACAATCCGTTGTAAGTCGCTCACGGAGTGGTGTGGGCAAATGTCCTGAAGGGAAGTGCCCGCAACTGGGTGTGACACCGGGAGGGCAGGGTGTAGGTGCAGGTCGGCGGCAGCGGGACGCTCCGCCGGTACAGAAGATGGGGCGAGTAGATTTCGGTCACGGAGTGTGGCAGGAGTCTTTGAACGGGCCAACATGGATGCGGCGGCGAGGCTGCTGCGGGGCGAAGGGTTGACATCGAAATGAAAAGCAAACTTCTCGGTCTGGGACTGGGGCTGACGCTGTCCACCTTGGGAGTCGTGGCAGTCCCGGCAGCGGTGGCATTTGCCGACACTGCCCCTTCCACCTGCTACACGGGGTGTGAGACCGCGATCACGAGCCCGACGGTGCCGCCGGCGTCGACGCCGGCGGTGTCAGAGCCGGCTCCGATCGCCAAGACCGCGGCCGGAGGCGCACTGCCGTTCACGGGCGCTGACATCGAGGGGATGGTGGCGGCCGGTGCCGGTGCCCTGATGGTCGGTGGCCTCATGGTCCGTCGTAGCCGTCGGCTGCGCCGGGTCATGGCATAGTCGCATTCCCGTTCTCAGCCAATCGACCAGAAGTTCGTAGCACGATGTCCGTCGGACTGAACTACCAGTCCTGGGTCAACACGAGGCCGTCCGAGCGCAGTGCTCGGGCCGTCCCGCTCCAGACCAGGGCCACGGCCAGAGGCGCCATGAAGACCGTGGCGTTCGCCGACGCCGTGCTCCTCGTCGTCGTGGTGGCCGTCGCGGGGCTGTCGCTGGCGACGTGGTGGATGTGGGTGGCGATGGCGACGGTGGTGGGTGCCCTGGCGCTCACTGGGCACTACCGCCCCCGCATCACCCTGAGCGTGGCCCGCGAGGCGGGATCGATCGCGGCGTGTGCGATGGCACCGTTCGTCGTGCTGGCGCTGACCCGGGTCCATGGGGCCTCGACGGCCCACCTGCTCGTCACCGGGGCCATCCTCACCGGTGTCGTGGTGTTGGCGCGCTGCGCGACGTACTGGGTCGTGCGCATGATGCGGACTCGAGGCTGGTTCGCGGAGCGGACCCTGTTCGTCGGGGCCGGCGACGTGAGCGCCAAGATGGCGGCGACGCTGAGCGAGCACCCCGAGTACGGCCTTCGTCCCGTCGGGTTCCTCGACGAGGTCGACAGCGCCGGCCTGCCCCTCCCGCTCTTCGGTGGGGTGGGAATGCTCCGCATGGTGCTTTCGGAGGAGCGGATCGACCGCGTCATCGTGGCCTTCGGTGTGACGCGCGAATCGGACATGGTCGACGTCTTCCGGGCCTGTGAGGACGCGTCGGTCGAGATCCACGTGCTGCCCCGGTTCTTCGAGCTCGCCACCGCCATGAACAGCCGCAACGTGGACGACGTGTGGGGGTACCCGCTGCTGCGCCTGCGCCGGTCATTGCTGCGCCGCAACGCTCGTATCGTCAAGCGCGTCTTCGACGCTGCCGTGGCCGCTGTCGCCCTTCTCGTGGTGTCGCCCTTCTACGCGGCGATCGCCGCCGTCGTGAAGCTCACCAGCCCGGGCCCGGTCCACTTCCGCCAGCAGCGGGTGGGCGAGCGGGGCGTCATCGTCGACGTGCTCAAGTTCCGGTCCATGCGAGTCAACTCGCGGTCGGACGTGGAGTGGAACCCCACCAACGACTCGGTCACGAAGATCGGTCACATCCTTCGGGTGACGGGACTCGACGAGCTCCCCCAGCTCTGGAACATCTTGAAGGGGGACATGTCCCTCGTCGGCCCTCGGCCCGAGCGTCCGTTCTTCGTGGAGCAGTTCAAGGTGGACGTGCCCCGGTACGACGACCGTCACCGGGTGCCGGTCGGGCTCACGGGACTCGCCCAGGTGCACGGCCTCCGCGGCGACACCTCGATCGACGAGCGGGCCCGGCTCGACAACCAGTACATCGAGAACTGGTCCTTGTGGCGCGACATCGTGATCCTGTTCCAGACCTTCACCGCGGTGATCCGGAACACATTCGAGCCGAGCGGCGAGACGGGTCGGTCCGAACCGGCGCCGGTGCTGCGCATCCACCGGCTCGACGAGGCGAACCGTGCGGATACCGTGACGATCGAGACCGTGGCACCTGACGCCAAAGAGGCCTCATCGATCGGGTGAACACCTCCGCACGTCCGCGCCCATGCGGGAGTGACGCCGGGTCGCCTTCGGGTGGTCCGGCGACGATATTTTCGGCGGTCAGATGCGATCAGACAACCCGACATCGTGAAGATGGCAGCAGGAACTGACGACAACCTGCCGTGTCCGCCCTGCACGGCCCACCCTGCATTCCCAGCCCGCAACATTCCGGATGAATGGGCCAGCCTGAAGTCCGTGCACCCGTGACCGCCCATCCGCTGCCCGACGACGTCGACAGCGCGACGCCAGGAACACCGTCTCCTCGGGTCACCACCGCGGCGCCGGCGCGCGTCCTGCTCGTCGACGCCTCGGACCGCGGCGGCATCGCCCGCTATACCCGGTGCCTGCGTGTCGCCCTCGAGGCCGAGCACGCCGAGGTGGCACTGGCGGCGCCGGCCGGGGTCGGCGACGCCGGGCTCGTGCTCCGGGGCCCCCGGTGGGGGCCCGACATCGCCGCCATGGGCAAGGCCCGGCTCTACGTCCTGCGCCTGCGCGAGCTCGGTCCCGCCGCCCTGGCGTTGCTGCGGGCCGTATCGCGGGCCCGGCCCGCCGTGGTCCATGTCCAGACCGAGGTCGTGCCCGGTCTCGACGCCCTGGTGCTGGGCCGGATCTCCCGGCGGGTGCCCGTGGTGCTCACCATCCACGACCCCGTGCCCCTCGAAGGCGGAGCGCGTGCTCCCGCCGACCAGGCGCGGCGGTGGCGGAGGGCGGACGCCCTCGTCATCCACGGCGAGGAGCCGCGCTCCTTCGTCGAAGCCAGCGCGCCGGGCGTGCCCGTCCACGTGGTTCCGGTCGACCTGCCCCTCGGGGGTCCCGCCGTCGACCGCGCCGAGGCCAGGAAGCAGCTCGGGCTCGCCGCCGTCCCCACCGCGCTCCTGCTCGGCCAGGTCCGGGCCTATAAGGGCATCGGGCTCTTGTCCCGAGCCTGGCCCCAGGTGGCCGCGGCCCTGCCCGGGTCTAGGCTTCTCGTCGTGGGGGAGGCCTATGAGTCGGCCGACCTGGCCCTCTTGGAGGCCTGCTCCGGGGTGGAGGTACGGCGGGGGTTCGTGCCCGAGGGGGACCTCGACCTGTGGGCGGCCGCGGCCGACGTCCTCGTGCTCCCCTATGCCGTGGGGTCGCACTCCGGGGTCCTCCATCGCGGCCTGGCGGCGGGCACACCCGTGCTGGCGTCGCCGCCCCTGGCCGAGGAAGTGCTCCGGACCGGCGCCGGCGCCGTTGTCCCCCTCGACCCCGCCGCGTGGGCAGAAGCCCTGGTGCGGGCCCTGAGCACCGACCCGCTGCCCCGCCCCGGCCGACCGACGGGCCGCGGCACGGCCCGGGGAACCCTGGAGGTCTACCGCCAGGTCCTGGCTCGACGTGCGCGCAGCGTGGCCTGAACGTGGCCACGATGGGCGCGATCGCAGGAGTCATCGGGGGTTTTCGCCACGCCGAGGGGCCTGTGGTTCCTACAGAGCGACCCCGAACGAGACGAGACTAGAGAGCATGGTCCGACGAACGGGTCTGAAGGTTGGCGCCCTGGTGGCGGCCGCATCGACCGGCCACGTGCTCTATCCGGCGTGGTTGGCGGTCGCCTCGCGGCGCCGCGCCCCCGTCGAGGTCTCGGACCCTGAGGAATGGCCGGCTGTGACCGTCCTCGTGGCGGCCTACGCGGAAGCGAAGACCATCGGGCCCAAGGTGCGCGACGTCCTCGCCAACGGCTACCCAGGCCCGCTCGACGTTATGGTGGTCGCCGACGCCGACGTCGAGACCGCGGCCCGGGCCGAGCACGCTGGTGCCACCGTCGTCACCGCCGACGATCGTCTCGGCAAGAGCCAGGCGATCAACCTCGGGTTCTCAAAGGTGACGGCGCCCATCGTGATCCTCACCGATGCCAACAACCACCTCGCCCCCGGTGCCATCGCCGCGCTGGTGCGTCACTTCGCCGACCCCCGCGTGGGGGCGGTGGCGGGCGAGAAGGTCGAAGCCGACGGAGGCGGTGAGGACCTCTACTGGCGATTCGAGTCGTGGCTGAAACGACGCGAGTGGCGGCTCGGCACCACCATCGGTCTCGTGGGCGAACTGGCCGCCGTCCGCACCGACGCGTGGCAGCCCATCCCCGGTGACATCGCCATCGACGACCTGTGGATCGCGCTCGACCTCTCCATACGCGGCTATGTCATCGCCTACGAGCCGGATGCCAAGGCCTTCGAGCCGCCGGTGCACACCTTCCGCCAGCAGTGGGAGCGCCGCACTCGCAGCGTCGCCGGCGCCCTCCATGTGTTCGAACGACGCCGCTCCGAGCTCGGGCCGGCGGGCGGGTTGGTGGCGGCTGAGGTCTGGGGCCACCGCCTGGCTCGGTACACGGTGTCGCCCCTCGCCCACGTGGCGCTCCTCACGGTGGCTGCGCGCCGGGCCCGTTCGAGCCGCCTGGCCCGGTTGTTTCTGCTCGGCCACGTCATCGGCGTCTCGGTCCTGGCGCGCCGGGGCGGCGTCGGAGAAGTCGGAGAAGTCGGAGAAGTCGGAGAAGACACAGACGTCTGTCCCGGCCCCGACACCCGGCCGGGCGACGGGGCTGCCCTCGGCTCCGGCCGTGATCACGCGCCGCGTCGCCGACGGACTGGGCCAGGGCGTGTTCCTCCAGGCCGTCGCCCTGGGGGGAATCGTCCGGTACCTCCGCGGCGACCGGCCCACCCGCTGGACCACCGTTCGGCGCTGAGGACGATTCCGGTGCGCGACACAGACCCCACCCGACTGCGCGTCCTCGAGGTGAGCTACTCCCGCCAGGTGTGGGGGGCCGAGCTCGCCACCATGGCCCTCGCCGGCCCCTTGGCCCGACGCGGGATCGACCTCACCTTGGGCTCGCCTCCCGGGGGCGACCTCGAGGAGCACTGGCGGCGCCTGGGCCTGCCCTTCGTGGCGCTCGAGTTCCCCGAGCACCTGGGACTGCGCGCCGCCGACGCCGAGAGTCGGCCTTCGGTCGGGCAGTTCGGACGGGAGCTCGTCTCGACGGCCCGGTCGGTGCGACTGATCGGGCGCGCCGCACGCGGCTTCGACCTCGTGCACTCCAACAGCCTGTGGGCGCATCTCGACTGCGCGCTCGCGGGGCGATTGGTGCGGCGGCCATCTGTCATCGAGCTCTACGACCTCGTGCGCCCCGGGCTGGGCCGCTCGGTGCTCACCGGGGCGGCGGCCCTCTCCACCAACGCCGTCGCCATCAGCCAGGCCGTGGCCGACATCATCGGGCCCCGGGGCTCGCACCACGTCCGCATCGTGCCCTTGTCGGTCGACCTCGACCGCTTCTTCCCGGCGCCCGCCGACCCGCAGGTGCGCCGGCTCCTCACCTCCGACGAGGGTGCGCCCCTCGTGGGGATCGTGGGTCGGATCGACCCCGAGAAGGGCGTGGACGTGCTCGTGAGGGCCATGGGCCTGCTCCAGGGCCCGGCGGCGCGCGCCCACCTGGTCGTGGTGGGCAGCCCGGGGCTCGCTCCCGACGGCTATCCCGAGCAGGTGCAGGCCGAGGCGCAACGCACCCTGGGCGACCGGGTGAGGTTCGTGGGACGCGCCGACGACGTGCCCGCAACGTTGCGCGCCCTCGACATCCTCGTGAACGCGTCGGTGGCCGAGCCGTTCGGCCTCAGCGTCCTCGAGGCCCAGGCCTCGGGGGTGGCCGTGATCGGGACCCGCGCCGGCGGCATCCCCGACTTCGTCTTCGACGGCGACAACGGGATGCTCGTGCCGAGCGGGGACGCCGACGCGCTGTCCAAGGCGCTCGATCGACTCATCACCGACGAGGAATGGCGGACCCGGCTCGCCGAGCGGGGCCATCTCACGGCCCAGGGGCGCGGCATCGAGGCCCGCGCCGAGGTGGTGGCCGAGATGTACCGCCGAGCCGTGAGCCGGCGCAGCGAGCGGGGCGCGTCGTGAGAGCGCTCATGGTCACGAAGTTCGTCCCCCTTCCCGACAACGACGGGGGGAAGCAGCGCGCCCTCGCCCTCGCCACCCGGCTGGCCCGGGGTTCCGACGTCGTGCTGTGCGCCTACGACGACGGCGACGGTGACGTGGCGGGTCTCAAGCGCCTGGGCATCGATGTGCGTAGCGTCCCGTGGCGCCCGACGGCGCGGCGCGCCGGTCGGGGGGTGGTGCGCACGCGCAGTGTCTCGGCGGGCCGCTTCTACAGCGCCGAGCTCGTCGACGAGGTGCGGCGGGCCGCGTCCGAGGGCCCGCTCGACCTGCTTCAGGTGGAGTACCTCCAGATGGTCCCGGTGGCACGTGACATTGCCGCCCTCCGGCGCGTCCTCGACCTCCACAACGTGGAGTCCGCCCTGATGCGGAGCTACGCCCGGGTCGGGAAGGGCCCGGCCGGCATCCTCGCCCACGCCGAGGCCGTGGCGCTCGGTGCCATGGAACGGTCCGTCCTGCCCTCCTTCGACACCGTCGTGGTGGTGAGCGAGAAGGAACGGCACCGCCTTCCGAACGGCGTCCGCAACGTCCTCGTCTGTCCCAACGGCCGGGACCCCGACCCGCAGGGCCCCCCCCCTCCGGCCCCGACGGCGACGGCCGCCTTCGTGGCCACCATGGGCTGGGCGCCCAACGTCGACGCCGCGCTGTGGTTCGGGTCAGAGGTGTGGCCCGCGGTCGTCCGGCGCACGCCGGGTGCCCGTTTGCTGCTCGTGGGGAGGGACCCTGCCCCCGCGGTGCGGGCCCTCGCGTCCAATTCCGTCGAGGTATCCGGTACCGTCTCCGACGTCCGCCCGTACCTCGCCCAGGCGCGAGTGGCGGTGGCTCCGCTGCGATCGGGAGGGGGGACCCGCCTGAAGATCCTCGAGGCACTCGATGCGGGCCGTCCCGTCGTGGCCACCTCTGTCGCCGTGGACGGGCTCGAGGACCTGATCGGGGAAGGGGTGGTGGTCGCCGACGACGCCCCGTCCATGGTCGGGGCGCTCAGTGACCTCCTCGAGGATCCCGACCGCGCCTCGGCACTGGGCCGGGCCGGCCACGACGCCGTGGCGGCCCGCCACACCTGGGACGTCGCCCTGGCCCCGCTCCTCGAGAGCGTGACGCCGTGAACAAGCTCATCCTCCTGGCTGGCGCAGGGCTCGTCTCGCTCATGCTCCTGTACGTCTTCATGCGCTGGGAACGGTCCGGCCGGGAGCACTGGGTCATCTTCTTGCTCCTGGGCGTTCTCGTCGTCGACTCGACCCTGTGGGACAACGAGACCACCGAGCCCCAGGGTCTGTTCCACCCCGGGACGGGCACGCTCAATTTCCGCCTGCCCGAGGTGATCATCACCGTCGCGCTCGTGGCGCGCCTGTTGATCAAGAAGAAGCCGGAGCGGGTCGGGCTGCCCGCCCTGCTGTGGTTGACCGTCGCCGCGTGGTGGGCGCTCGAAGCCATGGAGGGGATCCTCCGCCACAACAGCACGGTGAAGCTCCCCTACGAGGCGAAGGCGATCATCTACGTCATGGGCGCCTACGCGCTGGCGTCGGGCGTGCCCATCCGTCGCTTCCTCGAAGGGCGCGGGTTCGAACGACTGGTGCGATGGTCGGCCCTGGCGGCTACGGTCCTCCTGGTCCTGCGGTTGGGCCACAAGAAGTACTCCCTCCACCTCCCCGGGCTCCGCATCCTCGATTTCGGGTCGGTCGGCACCGATGCGGCAACCATCTTCGTGTGCGTGGGCGTCATCGGGTTCCTCCTCGAGCTGGGCAAGGAACGACGCAGCCGGCTCAACATCATCTGCACCGTGCCACTGGCGTTGTGCTCGTTCTTCGCCTACCAACGCGCCGTCCTGCTCACACTGGGCGCGGTGGTGACCGTCGTGGTCGTGGTGGCCATGGGATCCACGTCCCGCCAGCGTCTGCGCATCAGGTCCGGAGAGGTGGCCGTCGCCGCCCTCGCCGTCGTGGGGGTGGTTCTCGGCGTGGCGGTGATCCCCGCCATCACCGCGCAGAAATCTGTTACCGGCCCCCTGGCGGCGACGATCGACAACACGTTGGGGGCGACCTTGCACTCCCAGGCCAAGCAGCAGTCCGCTCAAGACCGGATCAACAAGTGGACCGTCGCGCTCGACGACGCCAAGCAACACCCCCTCCTCGGCCACGGACTGGGGTTCGAGTACAGTTACTTCCAAGCCGGGCCGAACCTCTACATCACGACCGATCTCACCGAGAACATCGGCCTCGATCTGTGGCTGAGGACGGGCGTCATCGGTTTGGCACTCTTCCTGATGGCGCTCGTCGTGGCCCTCGTAAACGGGTTCTCCACCTGGCGACTGCATCCCGACCCGAAGGTGGCCGTGTTGGCGCTGGCCCTCTTCGCGGTGGTCATCGGGCTCATCACCAAAGGACAGGTCGAGTCCATCTTCGAGAACTATCGGCTGGCCACGGTGCTCGGGCTCTCGCTCGGCATGCTCCGCAGCGCGGTGACCTCCGGAGGGGGCGGACCCGCCGCCATGCGTACTTACCAGGCCATGAGCCACTACGAGGTGATTTGACACCATGGAGATCCGACAGCTCATTAGAGACGTCCGGCACAATCTCGTCGTCGCCCTGGCGGCGTTCGTCTTGTGCCTCGTCATCGGGGGCACGGCCGCGTTCCTGCCCGCCAAGCAGTATCAGGCGAGCACGCTCCTGACGATCGCGCCCGCACCCGGCTTTGTCTCCAACTCCAACGCCGGGGCGGTGATCTCGATCGTCGGTCCCCAGCTCCCGGCCGAGGCCACCAGCTCCACGATCCTCGACCGCGCCACCGCCAAGGTCCCCGAGCCGTACCGGTCCGACGGTGCTTCGGTGGACGCCACCATCGACCCGGGCACCTTCATCATCACCATCAAGGCCACGTCGAAGAGCAAGGTGGCCGCCTCGAAGTTCGCCAACAGCGTGGCGATCCAGCTCATCGCCCACCAACCCAGGCCGGCCGAGTCGGGATATGTGGTCTCGCAGCTGGCCCCGGCGGTCCCGCCGAGTTCACCGTCGAACCCCCGCACCCCCATCTTGTTGGGGGCGGGTGCATTCGGCGTCATCGTCGGGATCTTCGCCGCCATGTGGGCGGCCGGGGTGCGGCGCCGCCTCAGCCGGGTGACCGAGGTCAAGGAGCGGATCGGAGCCACCGTGCTCGGAGAGATCCCCCGCGTGGCCACGTCCGGGCTGCGCCCCACCGACCTCTTCGTGAAGCACAGCGAGCCCATGGCCATGGAGGCGTTCCAGGAGCTGCGCAGCAACCTGCTCATCAGCCTTCCCGCGGGCGAGTCGGCCATGATCGCGGTGACCTCGTGCGATCCCGGTGAAGGCAAGACGTCGGTGTCGACCAACATCGCCTGGGCCCTGGCCGCCCAGGACCGCCACGTCACCGCCATCGACTGCGACCTGCGCAAGCCGGCCCTGCACACCCAGATGGGGGTGCCCTTCGGGCCCGGCGTCACCAGCCGCCGCACCGAGGACGCCCTCGCGCACGCCTCGCGCACGCCGAACCCCTATCTCGACGTGATCCCGGCCGGCATCATCGACCGGCACCCTTCCGACATCGTCTCGGCCCACCTGCCGCTGCTCATCGAGCAGCTGCGCGAGCGCCACGACACCGCCGTCATCGACTGCCCGCCCCTTATCGGCGTGGCCGAGACCGTGCTCATCGCGACCATGGTCGACCTCGTCATCGTGGTGGTGGACGCTCGCCGCTTCAACCCCGAGCGGCTGCAGCAGTGCCTGCTGCGCCTCGACACGGCCAACACCAACGTGGCCATCGTGCTCAACCGGGTGCGCTTCAACCGCCGCCGTCGGGACGGCACCTACGGGTACGGGCACTTCCGACGGGCCGACGCCCCGCCGTCGCCCGCGGTCGCTCCCATCGCCCCGGCCGGCCTTCCCCCCAAGCGGCCGGCGCGGGCACCAGTGGGCAGCGGTCGCCGGTCCGAACGCGCCGATCCGCTGCGGGTCTCGGAGCCGACCGTGCTGCGGTCATCGCCGGCCGAGGGCACCCAGGCGACGCCCGCCGGAAAACCGGTGGAGAACCCGGGCCAGACCGGCTACTGGCAACGGTGATCCCGGGGGCCTGAACCGGCTCACACGGCCAGGGCGGCGTGATCCTCGATCTGGGTGGGGGCGCCGATCCTCGGTGTGTCCGGGTGGGCGCCATCGAGGGCCACGAACCTGAATCGCCGCTCCCGGGCCATCGCCACGATCTCGGGAAGCGCCTCGACGGCTTGGAGCGATGCCGTGTCGTGGAGGTGGATGACCGACCCCGGGGTCAGGTCGTCGGTCGTCTGGCTGACGAGGGTGTCCACGGCGGCGCTCGGGGCGACGTCGTGGGGATGGCCCGTCCACAGCCAGATCTCGAGGCCGAGCGCCTGGAGCACCGAGACCACGCGCTGGTCGTAGGCGCCGGCGGGGAGTTGCACGTGGCGCGGCGTCGCGCCCGTGATCTCGTTGATGATGTTGAGCGACTCCTTCACATCCTGTTCGAGCTGCTGGTCGTTGAGCTCGACGAAGGGGCGACCGCTCCATCCGTTGATCCCCACCAGGTGGCCGGCCTCGGCGATGCGTCGCACCACCGCAGGGAGCCGGCGGGCGTGCTCCCCGGTCACGAAGAACGCGGCCGGGATGCCGAGCTCGCCCAGGATGTCGAGAGCCTGCTCGGTGTGGGGAGAGGGCCCCCCGGACAAGGTGAGGGCCACGACGGCTTCGCCCGTGGTGGCGACGCGACGACGGAGGCCGAAGGGGACGGGCAGGTCCCCGCGGCCCAGATTCGACGACTGTCGCACCACCCGCACCTGGTCGACGATCCACCCCGCCTGATAGGCGAGCTGGCCCAGGGCCATGGGGACGGCGAGCACGAGCAGCTCCCGGTAGGGGCCGGGCCGGGCCCGGGTCCACTCCACCGCGATCCACCGCAGCCGTTTCGAGAGTCGCTGGACGGCCCGCAAGACGACGAAAGCGGGGCAGGCCCATCCGGTGGGCTCGAAGCGCTGGCGGAGCCGGCCCGCCGGCAACCGCAGCGCCTCCTCCCACGAGTCGAGGCGGCCGCGCGAGTACTGGTCCCGCAGGAACGTGGCCATGCCGAGCGGACCGAGGTGGTCGATGCAGACGGCGGGATCGAACCAAGGGTGGACGCCCAGGGACTCCAGGCGTTCGGCCATCAGCGAGTCCTCGTCGGTGCGCAACGTCTCGTCGAAGGGCCCGGCCCGGTCGAGGAGGTCCCGGGTGAAGGACAGGCCATAGGCCTGGTGCGAACTGGCGGGGCCGGCGGGGTGCCCGACGAGGCGCGACGGGTGGACCAGGTACAACCACGCCCGGGCGGCGCGCCCGTGGTCCACGTCGCTCTGCACCGCGCTCGCCACGGCGCCGTGGCCGGCACGGTGCAGCGAGATGCGACTGCTCACCCATTGGGGGCATGCCACGCAGTCGGCTTCGAGAAAGGCGACGATCTGGCCCCGGGCCATCTTGACGCCGAGGTTGCGCACGCCTCCGGGATAGAGCCGGGTCGGCCATTCCGCCACGCGGACCTCAGGGTGGTGAGCCCGGACGAGATCACCGGTGCGGTCGCCTCCCGACGTGGCCACGACGACCTCGAAGGGCTCGTCGGCCTCCTGCTCGAGCAGGGACCGCACGGCCCGGAGGATCGTGTCTTCGTTGCGGTAGCCGAACACCACGGCGGTGAGGACCGGGTCCTGTCGCTGTGCGGTCATGACCCGCCTTCGGAAGTGAGGGGATGCCCAGGCCCTCGGGACCGGACTATCGGGACCGGACTATATAGGTGGGTCTTCGTCATCCCGGCTCCGGCCCTTGAGCCTCCCGGGCCCCGGGCCGGCTCAGGGCTCACTGGCGTGGTGACTGGGTGCCGGGACGGGGTCGTCGACTCGGGCCGGTCCCTCGGTGGCCGGCACGTCGGGGGAGACCGTTGTGGCGGCGGTGGCCGAGGCCGAGTGGCGCCGCACCGTCGGGACCCGGGCGAGCACGGCCCGTCGCTCGGCGCCGTCGAGGCCGGTGAACGAGAACACGGCGACGTAGAGGGTCAGGACGACCGCACCGGCGCCGGCCACGACGGCCACGTTCTCGATGCGACCGTGGCGCGTGACGAAGTGCCACAGCGACCCGTGAGCGAGGAACCACCCCAACCCCCCTGCCACCACCAGGGGCACGCCGTGGGCGCGCAGGGTCGGGCCCAGCAATTGCGGCACGCCGATGCCGAGGCGCCGGCAGACGAGTGGAAGGGTCACGCACAGCTCGACGGCGGCCACCGTGGTGAGCGCGGCCAGGGCTACTCCGGTGAGGCCGAAATAGAAGCCCAGCACCGCCGTGAGCGTGATGTTCACGGCCGCTTCGGCCATGCCCATCACCGACAGCAGCTTCTGGTCGCCCGACCCGCTCACGATCTTGAAGGGGACCGCACCGAGAGACATGATCCCGAAGGTGGCGGCGAGGATGGCGACCACCGGCGCGGCCCGCACGAACGACGGGCCCACCCAGGCACTCAACGCGGGGCGGGCGAGGACACCGACCACCAAGCAACACGGGATGGTGACGCCGGTGGCGATGCGCGTGCCGGTGCGGGCGGCCGTGCCCAGCCCGGCCCGGTCGCCCGCTCCCACCAGGGCGGCGGCATGGGGGAAGTAGGGGTCGGTGACCGGTGCCCCGAGCTTCGTGCCGAGAAGGGCGAGCTTCTCCCCGACGGCGAAGGCCCCGGCGGTGGCGACGTTGCGCACGACGCTGAGGACGAGCACATTGGCATAGTCCCGAAAGCCGGCGATCGAACTCGCCAAGGCGAACCATCCGGCGGGGCCCCGCAGCGACCTGAGGACGCCGCGGTCGACGAGCTTCGGTGAGACCACCAACGCGGGGTGGGCCCGGCGCAGGAGGCGCCACCGCACGGCCTGGCCTGCCAGGCTGATGGCAACGGTCACGAACCCCAGCTCCAACAGGCCTCCACCGGTGAGGAGGATGACCGTCCATGCCACGGCCTGGGCCACGACGACTCCCACCATGCTCAGGTTGAGCAGCTCGAAACGCTGCAGCGCCACCAGGCCGCAACCGAAGATGTCCATGGGCAGAGACACCGCCATGTCGAACCCGACGACGATGAGCAGGACGCGGGTGGTGTGCCCCAGTGCCGGGCCGAGGTGGATGGCGTCGGGCACGAACTGGCTGGCGACCACCGCGACGACGAAGGCGATGAGCCCGAGGCCGACGAGGACGAAGAATGACGTGCTGATCGTCCGGTCGAGCCCGTCCTCGTCGCCGGCCGCGGACAGGCGTGCGACGAACGACACCACGGCGCCCCCGATGCCGAGGTCCAAGAGCTCGACATAGGCGACGGTGGAGCCCACGAAGATCCAGATCCCGTACTTCTGGGGCCCCAGGTGGCCGGTCAGGATCGGCGTGGTCACCAAGGCCACGAGGGCCATGACGACCGCCAACAGGTAATTCGACCCCGCGTTGCGCGCAAACCGCGTGGGGAGTGCTGAAGACGTGTGTCCGACTTTACCGTCCGCAGGCGCGTACAAAGGGACCCAATGAGCGACGAGTGACTGTTAACGTCGGTTCGCGCCATGCGGGTCGCTCTCACCATCGACGTCGAGGACCCCGACCAGCACGGCCACGAGAGCCCCCACGCCGTCACCGCCATCCTCGCCGCGCTCGACGGGTCCGGGATCCGGGCCACGTTCTTCGTCCAGGGGCGTTGGCTGGCCGCCAATCCCGAGGCGGCGTCGAAACTCGCCGCCCACGGCCATCTGGTGGGAAACCACTCCTTCTTCCATGCCGACAGCCGGCTTCTCACACCGAAGGGGCTGCGTGAGGACGTCACGCGGAGCCACGACGAGATCGAGAAGAGGCTCGGCATCGACGCCCGGCCCTGGTACCGGCTCCCCTACGGGGCCGGGTCCGAGAGCCGGACCATCCGGCGGCGCCTGCGGAAGCTCGGGTACCAGCACGTGGGTTGGGACGTCGACGTGAAGGACTTCGCGGTGACCGATCCCGACGCGCTGGTCCCCGCGCTCGCGCTGGCCCTCTCCGAGCGCGAGCGGATCGGCGCCACCCACTCCATCGTGCTTCTGCACTCGTGGACGGCGGTCACGGCCAAGGCCATGCCCGAGCTGTGCCGCTTCGTGGTCGAGCACTGCCAGGGCACGGTGACGGTGGACGAGGTGCCGGGACGGGGTGCGGTCAAGCCCAGCACGGCGCTGAGCCGCTGGGCGCGGGGCCTCGCGGCGCGCACGCGGGTGGCGGAGCCTGGCGACTCCTGATCCTCATCCTCTCCGGCACCGACGGCGACGGCCACCTACGATGACGGCCGCGTCAGTCAGGGACGGGCTGAAGGGGAGCGTGTGATGAGAATGCAGGAAGAAGGTCGTCGACGGGCGCGCCCACGGACCACCTCCGCCCGGACCGCGGTGGGCCTCGTGGCGGGCGCGCTCATGCTGGCGGCGTGCTCGTCGGGCACCCCCACCGCCCACAAATCCACCACCACGACCGCCGCCCCGGCGTCGACCCCGACGGGTGCCACCGTCCCCCTCGTCGCCGGCGGCGACCCCGGGAAGGCGGCGTACTTGGTCTACTGGGACCAGAACGAGGAGGTGGACTTCCTGTCCATGCCGTCGGGGACCCAGGGTCAGCTGATGCCGGCCTGGGACCTCAACGGCCAGGTGTGCCTCCTCCGGGACGGTCGCTTCGTGGGCGGGCTCGATCCCACCTTGCCTTCTCAGCACAACCTCGGCAGTGCCAAGCCGTACAAGCAGCCCGCCGACGGCTTGGAGCTGAACGAGCCCAACGGCTCGTTCAGCGGGCAGACCCTGTACGTGCCCGGCCCTTACAAGATGCCGGGTCAGAGCATCGGGAGTGACTCCCCCCCGAACGCCAACGGCGTGTTCAACAACAACCAGACCTACACGGGGTGCGCCGTCGACAAGGCGGGCAACGTGTTCGGCAACGACATCGCCACCGCCCAGGGTGACTACCCGCCACCGAGCAGCGGACGGCTGGTGGAGTGGTTCGCCCCCAACTACACGACCTACTGCATCGTCTACGGCCCGACGGCGGGTGGGACGGGGCCGCATCACACCGACGGGACCGGCGGCCTGGCCCAGCCCGGGATGATGGCCCTGGCCGACAACGGTGACGTGCTCGTCCCCAACGTCGGGACCTCGAGTGTGCTGCGCTTCGCGGCCTCGTCGTTGCCTTCGAGCGCGGCCGACTGCCCGGGCGGGGTCTACCCCCGCACCAAGGTGCACGTCTCCGCCTTCGTGAAGAACCTGGCCTTCCCGGCCGGTATCGCCAAGGACCCCACCTGTGACTGCTTCGCCGTGAGCACCTACATCGGGAGCCCGGGCATCCGGTGGGTGACGAAGGACGGCGCCCCTGCGCCCGGACGGGGGACGGTGCCGGGGACCACGATCGCCGAGCTCGGCAAGAGCCCCGGTCAGTACAACCCCTTCGGCATGGCCGTGGCCCCCGACGGGACGCTGTACTTCATCGACATCCACGTCGTGTGCAAGGGGCCCCTGACCGGGTGCGGGCCGGGCAGCTACGGGGGCCGGGTCATGAAGGTGACGGTCACCAATGGCCAGCCGAGCGCTCCGGTGGCGGTCGCCACCGGGTTCGACTTCCCGACGAGCGTGACCCTGTGCGTCCCGGCCACCATGACGTGTCCCTATCCGACCGGCGCCATCGTGGCCCCCTTGTCGGGCCCGGCCGAGAACCCCGCCCCGGACAAAGGCCCACCGACCAACACGCCCGCCACCGCAGGCTTCGGGTAAGGGCTCTTGTCCGAGTCGCGGTCGAGGCTGCCCCGGTCGAGGCTGCCCGGGTCCACGACGGCCGGGCGCACGGGGCCGGCCCGGGGCCGCTCGGCCCGGTGGCGAGGTTGGGCCGCGCTGACGGTGAGCGTGGTGCTGGCCAGTTGTGGCGCGGCGCGCAACTGTCGGTGTCACCGCGACGACCACATTGCGGTCCACGACCACCGGGGCCTCGACCCCGGCTCCCACCGCACCGGCGGTTCCGACGACTCCGGGGGCGTGGGACTGGCCCACCTACGGTCACGACGCCCAACACACCTTCCACGGGCGGACCACGCTGACCAAGACCACGGTCAAGACGTTGCGCAAGGCGTGGGTGTTCACCACCGGCGACGCCGTGACGGCCACACCGACGGTGGTGGAGGGCGTCGTGTACGTCGGGTCCTGGGACGACTACTTCTACGCCATCGACCTCGAGACGGGGACGTTGCGATGGAAGGTGCGGCTCAAGTCCCAGAACGCGGTGACGCCGTACCCGGGCGAGGTGCACCGCAACCTCACGTCCGACGGCGGGCTCGTCACGTCTTCGGCGTGGTTCGAGCCCGCCAGTGCCGGTCGTCCCGCTCTCGTGATCTTCGGAGGCGGCTACACCCTGTACGCGCTCAACGCAACGGACGGCTCGGTGTACTGGGAGCACGACTACACCGGGAGACCCGATCAACCACCGAGCCCCGACACCGACGGCACGCGCATCTTCTCCTCCCCCGTGGTCGAGAACGGCATCGTGCTCTTCGGGGTTGACGTCGACGGCGCCGCCGCCCACGGGGGGTATTTCGTGGGCGCGAGCCTGGCCACCGGCGATCCCGTGTGGCAATACCAGACCGACGTCGACGCCCAGGGGCACGTACTCGACGACGGGTGCGGCAGCGTGTGGTCGTCGGGAACGGTCCTGCCCGCCCTGGGGTTGGTCGTCTTCGGCACCGCTGACTGCGATTTTGCCAACAGCCACCCCATGGCGGAGTCCGTCATCGCCCTCCATGTCAACGATGGGGCCGTGGCCTGGCAGTACCGGCCGGCCCGTCCCGATCCCCAGTGTGACTGGGACTTCGGGGCCACCCCCAACGCCGGGGTCGACGCGGCGGGGAAGGCCGTCTTTCTGGGCGAGGGCTCCAAGGACGGCACCTATTACACGCTCGATCCCAGGACGGGAAAGCTGCGGTGGATGACGAACGTGGTCTTCGGGGGATTCTCGGGTGGGTTCATCGCCACCACCGCCTACGACGGCCAGCGGGTCTACGGCGCCACCGCCGTCGGTGACTTCGGGCGCTTCGAGAGGAACAGCTCGAAGCAGCTGCTGTGCGACCCTTCCAACCCCCGTGACACCCCGTCGCAGGAGCCCACCGACGTCTCCTTCGACGCGGTGACCGGCAAGGTGCTTTGGCACGAGAACCTCTCGTCGTCCTTCGCTCCTGTCACCGTGGCGGGCGGCATGACCTTCAGCGGCCTGGCCCTGTCCAAGGCGGCCTTCGACGTGCGCGACGCGGGAACCGGGAAACTCGTCGCCCAGGTGGGGCTGCCCCAGGCCAACTGGTCGGGCATCGCCACGGTCGGTGACGCCGTCGTGCTCGGCCTCGGCAACACCTACAACCCGGCGCGCAACGGCATCGAGGTCCTCACCCCGGGCGGGGGCGCGCCGGTCGTCCCGACGACGTAGAGGGCAGCGCGGCTCAGCTCGCGGCGCGCGCCGCGGAAGGACGGGGACGCCAGAAGGCGGGGATGTCACGAGGCCGACGGGGCTCGGCCAGCAGGTAACCCTGGTAGAGGTCGCAGCCCAGCTGGCGCGCCACGTGGCGTTGCTGGCGGTTCTCCACGCCCTCGGCGATGACCCGCAACCCCAGGCCGTGCCCGAGCTCGGTGATGGCGGCCACGATGCGCTCGTCCTCGGCGTCGGTGCCGAGCCCGCTCACGAAGGACCGGTCGACCTTGATGTAGCTGACCGGCAACCGCTTCAAGTGGCTCAGTGACGAGTAGCCGGTGCCGAAGTCGTCGATGGCGAGACGGACCCCGAACTCGCGCAGCTCCTCGAGCATGCCGTTGAGGTGACCGTCGTCAGAGACCAGTCCCGACTCGGTGATCTCGAGCATGAGGGCGCCGGCGGGCAGGCCGCTCTTCTCGAGGGCGTTGCGCAGGGCGGGCATGAGCTGCTGGCCGTCGAGCTGGCGCGGTGACACGTTGACGGCCAGGAAGGAGTCGGTGGCCTCGGGGTACATGGCCCGCCAGCGCGCCATCTGGGCGCAACCGGCTTCGAGGACCCATCCCCCGAGGGCCACGATGAGCTCGGACTCCTCGGCCAGGCCGACAAAGCGGGCCGGCAGGAGCAAGCCCCGGCGGGGGTGCTCCCAGCGGACCAGGGCCTCGAGGCCGAGCACGCGACCGTTGGCGAGCGAGGCCAGCGGCTGGTACTCGAGGCGGAGCTCGCCGTTCTCGACTGCGGTGCGCAGGTCGTGTTCGAGCTCGAGGCGGTTCCCGACCTCTTCGCGCAGCCCGGCATCGAAGATTGCCACACGCCCGCGCCCTCTGGTCTTGGCCTGGAGCATGGCCATGTCGGCGTCCTGGAGTACATCGGACGCCTCGCGGCCGACATCGGCGAGGCGGACCAGCCCGATGCTCGGGGTCACCGACAACATACGGCCGGTGCTCAACTGGACGGGACGGGAGAGGATGGTGCGGAGTTCCTCGGCACGCTGCAAGGCGGCGTCGGTGTCGGTGATGTGGGGCTCGAGTGCGGCGAACTCGTCACCGTGGAGCCGACTCAGGCTGATGACGTCAGGCATGGTGGCCCGCAGGCGCTCGGCCACGGCCAACAGCACCTCGTCGCCCACGGCGTGACCGAGAGAGTCGTTGACGAGCTTGAACCGGTCGAGGTCGAAGAAGAACATGACGAGGGACTGCAACGTCTCGTCGTCGCTGCTCTCGATGGCGCTCTGAACGGCGGTGAGGAAGCCGCTGCGGTTGGCGAGCCCGGTCAGCGGGTCGTTGCGGGCTTCCCAGGCGAGGCGGTCGAGGAGCTGCTTGCGGTCGGTGATGTCGGACACCGAGCAGACCACCGTGGCGTTGTCCGCTCCCTCGGAGTCCCCCAGCGGACGTGAGCTCACCGACAGCCACTGGTCCTTGCCGTGTTCGTCGCGCACGCCGACGACGACGTTGGTGGTCGCCTCACGCCGTGCCAGGGCCACGGCCAAGGGCAGGGCGTCGGTCGGGAAGGGCGACCCGTCCTCGCGCACGGCCCGGCGACCCCCGGTGAAGATCTCGTCACCGTGGCCGACGTGGAGACGGGTGCCGAGGATCCTCGTGGCCGAGTCGTTGGTGGCGGCCACGGCTCCTTCGCGGTCGATCACGACGACACCTTCTTCGAGCGCGGCGACCGCCGCCGCGTAGCGCCGTTCGATCGCGGCGCGCGCCGCAGCGGCCTCTTCGGCCAGCTTGCGCTCCGAGACGTCGCGCAAGATGACCTGGAAGGCGGGCTTGCCGCCCCAACTGGTGCGGGCGCTGGCCACCTCGACAGGCAGCTCGCTGCCGTCGTCGCGCACCATCATCGCCTCGAACCCCTTCACCACGTCGCCGGGGTCCTTCAATTGGGCGAGCCGGGCGATCGTGGAGGTGAGGTCGTCGGGGCTGATGAACGAGGTGATCGGTCTGCCGATGGCGGCCTCGAGTGATTTCACCGCGCCCATGCGGAGACCGGCGGGGTTGGTGTAGACGACGAGGCCGTCCTGGTGGACGATGATGGCGTCGGGGGAGTGCTCGACCAGAAGGGTGAGCCGCTCACCGACATCCGCGGTGATCCAGGGCACCTCGCCGGGATCCGAGACGTCGGCCACGATGCCGAGGAACCGGGCCGGTACCGAGTCGGGCACGGCCACGGCCCGGACGAGCATCTTGTGGACTTCGCCGTCGGCCGATTCGAATTCCTGGACCAGTTCGTAGTTCTCCCACGTCACCCCGGCCTTGACGGTCTGGACCAAGGGAGCGAGGACGGCTTCGCCGAGCTCGGTGGCGTAGAGGGGTTTGCCGTCCGCGCCGGGCGGCACGCGGTAGGTCCCATGGGGGTCCTGGCCCGCCAGGAGGCGTTCGAAGGGGGCGTGCCAGATGATGCCGGCGTCGGGGGCGATGAGCTCCCACACCACGACGTTGGTGAGATCGGAGATGGCCGTCAGCTGACGCGACGCGTCGGTCATCTGATCGAAGGCTCCCGCGGGGACGAGCGGGGGCGCGCTCCGCAGAAGCCCGAGACGTGCGTCGGCCATACCCTGCCTATCGGCGCCTGGAGAGTTGATCTTGACCCTGCTCACCCGGTGCGACGGCGAAGCCGGGAATGCCACGGACGGTGTCGGAGACCGGCCGCTTCTCCCAATGAAACAACAACAATGTGATTTAAGCTTTCCTCTCGAGGCGGCAAAAATCAGTTCCGCTTGTATCGGCAGGTGAACCGCCACACTTGCCCAGAAAAGCACTTTCGCCTCTTTACGAACATCTGTCCCAGGCCTACTCTGATGCCCCTTCCCCGGTCGAGCAGAGGAGTTGAGACGGTGTCGGTGACTACCCGCCAGGATCGAAGTGCCTATGCAGCCCTGGTCCAAGAACCCGTCTCCCTCGTCGGCGTCGGGGCCGTCACCGGCTACGGCTGGGGCCACAAGCTCCTCATCGAGGGTCTGCTCTCGGGTGAGTCGGCGGTGCGACCCATGTCGGGCTTCGCGCCGTATTTCGAGAACGACGTGGTGTGGGGCGCGCCGATCGAGGACAAGGGCAACCCCTCGGACGGATCGAGCACCTTCTCCCAAGCGGTGCGGCACTCGGCGCGCGAGGCGGTCCACAACGCGTACGACCGTGGTTGGCGCCCCGGTCGCGTGGTCGGGGTCATCCACGGACTTGTCCTCGGCGACGTCGCGTCGTGGCGGGCCTTTCATCACCGCAAGGGGTTCCACACCTCCAAGCGCCAGATCCTGCAGTTGATGCCCTCGACGGTGCTGACGGCCATCAACCGGGAGTTCGACTTCCACGGCCCCACGATGTCGGTGACCGCCATGTGCGCATCGGGCATCGCCGCTGTCCTCACGGCCAAGATGTGGATCGACGCCGGCATCGTCGACGACGTGCTCGTGTTGACCTCGGACATGTCGATCACCCCGGACGGGGCGGCCGCCTTCGCGCAGGTCGGGGTCATGATCATGGACGGCCCCTCGCTCGAGGTGTGCCGGCCCTTCCAAGAGGGCAGTCGGGGCTTCACCGCCGGCGAGGCGTCGGTCGGCTTCGTGATGTCGCGCCAATCCGAAGGCGCCTATGCCCACGTGCTGGGCGGGGCCATGACCCATGACGGCTACCACGCCATCTCGATCGCACCCGGCCATCAAGAGGTCCGCCGGGCTTTCACCGACGCCCTGCAGAACGCAGGCGTGGCGGCCGAGGAGATCGTCTACATGAACGCGCACGGTCCGGGTACCAAGCAGTGCGACACGACCGAGGCGGCGGTGTTCGACGAGTTGTTCCCCAATGCCGAAGGGATCTTCTCGGTGAAACCTCTGGCCGGCCATTGCCAGGCGGCGGCGGGCTCGGTGGAGCTCCTGGCGTCGCTCTACGGCTTCGAGCGCGGCGTGATCCCCGCCCCGCCCCGGGTGGCCAAGGGCCATCCCCGGCTCCTCGACGGTCCGACCGCTTGTGTCGAGGGCCCCATCGTGAAGTCGTCGCTCGGGATGGGCGGCCACAACGGGGTCATGATCCTCGAGGCCGCCTCAGCCTGAGCAACGTGGCAGCCTGAGCAACGTGGCAGCCTGAGCTACGGCGGGGGTCGCTCTAGGATCCCGGCTCGTGAGTCGACCCGAGCCCCGCATCGCTGTCGTGCCGGATTGGCCCCAGGCGGCTGACGCCATCGCCAGCGGGGGAGGTCGAGTGGTGCCCGTGGCCGAGGCCGAGGGCCTGGTGTGGGTGGACTGGTCGGGTCCCGGCCGCCTGGGCTCGATCCTCGCGGAGTCCCCCAATATCTCTTGGGTCCATCTCCCCGGTGCGGGCATCGAGAGCTTCATCGACGCCGGGCTCCTGGCCGACGGGAGGACGTGGACGTGCTCGAAGGGCGCGCACTCCTCCCTCATCGCCGAGCACGCCCTGGCCTTGGCGCTGGCGGGCCTGCACTCGCTGCCCACCTCGGCCCGGACGTCGTCGTGGGAGGCCACCCGGGTCACCGCGCTGGCCGGGCAACCGGTGACCATCCTCGGCGGTGGCGGCATCGCCCACGCGCTCATCGGCTATCTGGCCCCGTTCGGGGCGGAGGTCACGGTGGTGCGGCGCAGCACCCAACCCGTGATCGGCGCGCTGCGGACACTGGGCACCGACGCACTGGGTGAGGCCTTGGTCGACGCCCGCCTGGTGGTGCTGGCGCTCGCGCTCACCCCCGAGACCCGTCACATCATCGGCAGGGCGGAGCTCGAGGCCATGCACGAGCGGGCTTGGCTCGTGAACGTGTCGCGCGGCGGTCACGTCGACACCGACGCGCTCGTCGACGCCCTCGAGCGCAATGCCATCGCCGGAGCCGCTCTCGACGTGACCGATCCCGAGCCGCTCCCCGACGGGCATCGGTTGTGGAGCCTGGCCAACTGCATCGTCACCCCCCACAACGCGGGGAGCTCGGGTGCGGTCATGCGACTGCTCACCGACCGGATCCGCGACAACGTGGCGCGGCTCGCCTCGGGCCGGCCTCTGCTGGGCGTGGTCGACGTCGACGCCGGCTACTGATCGGGCTCGACCTCGGGCCGGCCCGGGCGCGACCAGGGCCGACCGGACGGGCCGGGACGATCACCATTAGCGTCTCCAGCCATGAACACCGGCGACGTAGTAGCGGACTTCGAGCTTCCCGACGAGACAGGGGCGCCCCGGCGCCTGAGCGAGTTCCTGGCCAAGGGGCCCGTGGTCCTGTTCTTCTACCCGGCGGCGATGACCATGGGGTGCACGCGTGAGAGCTGTCACTTCCGGGACCTGAAGGCAGAGTTCGAGGGCCTCGGTGCCCAGCGCCTGGGTATCAGCGCCGACACCGTGGCCAAGCAGAAGCAGTTCTCCGACACCCACTCCTTCGACTACCCGCTCCTGTCGGACACCGATCGGACCGTGGCGACGCAGTTCGGGGTCAAGCGGGGTCTCAACGTTCTTCCCAACAAGCGGGCCACGTTCGTCATCGGGACCGACAGCAAGGTGCTCGCTGTCATCAACAGCGAAGTGAACATGGCCAAGCACGCCGACAGCGCCCTCGAGGTTCTCCGTAAGCACACCCCGTAGAGGCGTTCCTCAGCCGATGTGGTCGGCGGGGATGGTGCCGAGCTTGCCGTGCTGGAAGTCGTCGAGGGCCTGGGCGATCTCGGCCCGGGTGTTCATGACGAAGGGGCCGTAGGTCACGACCGGCTCCCCGATGGGTCGGCCTCCGAGCACGAGCACGTCGAGCTCGGGCGTTGTTGATTCCTGGCGGTCGCGGGCCGAGACGACGATGTCGTCGCCGGCGCCGAAGACCACCAGCTGGCCCATGCGCACGGGTCTGGCTTCGGTGCCCACCGATCCCTCGCCGCCGAGGACGTAGAGCAGCGCGTTGTGGTCGCGGCTCCAGGGCAAGGTGACCCGGGCCCCGGGGCTGACGGTCAGATGGGCCATGGCCATGGGGGTGTGGGTGACACCGGGCCCGGCGTGGCCGGCGATCTCACCGGCGATGACCCTGACGAGCGCGCCGCCGTCGGGCGACGACACCAGGGCCACCTGACCCGCACCGATGTCCTGGTAGCGCGGGGGGACCCACTTGTCCCTGGACGGGAGGTTGACCCACAGCTGGATGCCGTGGAAGAGCCCGCCCGAGGTCACGAGGGCCTCGGGCGGCCGTTCGATGTGGAGGATGCCCGCGCCGGCGGTCATCCACTGGGTGCCGCCGTTGGTGATCAGTCCGCCGCCACCGGTCGAGTCCTGGTGCTGGAAGGTGCCGTCGATCATGTAGGTCACGGTCTCGAAGCCCCGATGGGGGTGCCAGGCCGTGCCCCTGGGCTCGCCCGGCCCGTAGTCGACCTCACCCATCTGGTCCATATGGACGAAGGGGTCGAGCTGGGCCAGGTCCACCCCGGCGAAGGCCCGGCGGACCGGGAATCCCTCGCCCTCGAAGCCCGACGGGGCGTCGGTCACCGACACCACCGGTCGTTCCCGGCTGGCGGCGTCGGGGAGGGTCAGGCGGGGCAGGGAAGAGATGTCGTCGACGGTCACGGCCGGCATGGTGTGGCTCCTTGGCTCGAATTCCGGTGCACGCTCGGTAACGCTATTTGCGGACGCAACATTCCTGGGGCGACTGGGCCCGTGTCCAGGACCACCGTCATTGTGGGCCGGGCGAGGGGACCGGCACGTCGTCACCGGCCACGAACCGGGTGGGGAGCGTGGCGTCGAGGACCCACACCGCCCCCACCCCGAGGACCTGCCAGCGGCCGTCCATCCACACGAGGGCGGTGTCCTCGTCGATGCCGAGCAGTGTCGTCCCCGCCGGTTGCCACGAGGCGAACCATTCGAGGGCACCGGGGCGGAACCGCTCCATCTGGTCGAAGTGGGGAATCACGGCGAGGTCCGGGACCAAGGCCAATCCGTTGGCGACGCGGGGATGTTCCGGTGGCCGCCGCGAGGCACCTCCGGTGGGGAGGAGATTGTCCGGAGCACCCGAGGTGAGTGCCATCGCACCGGCTGAGCATCCACCCAGTGCCGTCCCGGTGTGCCATGCCGCCACGATGGCGTGCCACAGCGTGGTGTCGCGCAGCGTGTCGGTCAGATGGTGGGGGTCACCGCCCGAAAGGTAGACGAGCCCGGCCCCTGCGATCTGCGCCGCGGTGGTCGGGTCCTGCGCGTCCTGGCGGGTACGGACATCGAGGAGCACGGGCTCGACGGCCATGGCCTCGTAGTGCGATCGCGCCAGCTCGAGCCAATACGACACCCGGGCATCGCCCTCTCGGGTCGCCGCGGTGGGCAGGACCACGGCCCGTGGGGCGCGACCCTCGAGGAGCGCGGCGTCCACGGGCTCCATGACGGTGAGGAATTCCCCACTGCCCACCAGGGCCACGGGACCCGGTCCACCTGCCATGCCGCCCCTCTCGAACCCGGTCTGCGCGCGGGCATCGGCCTCACGGTACCCGGCGGGCGCGCCACCGGGACCGAGAGCTCAGGAGCTGAGCGGCTCCCCGTCGAAAGTCGGCGACGCAATCGATGTCGACGCAATCGATGTCGACACGACCGATGCCGTGGGCGAGATCGACGGCAGGGCGCCGCTGAAACGAACGGTCAACCCAGCGGCGCGCATGACGCGAACGAACCAGAGCGTTGAGAGGACGATCCCCCCGACGGTCAGCACGGCGGAGACGAGCGAGCGCTCGACGACGAAGGTCCGCACCGATGACTCGAGGAGGAGCCACATGATGAACCCGGCTTGGGTGGCAAGGACGACGAACCACAACAGCGAGAGCCGCATGAAGAAACGGCGGACGAAGGGCCGGGCGAACATCTCGGGGTCCAGAGGGCAGAAGTCACGGGCCAACTTCTCGATGATGGGACGCCGGGCCACCGCGGTGACGAGGAACAGCATGGCCACGAGGAACGTGCTCGCCGTGGGTTGGACGAAATAGAGGAAGGCACTGCCCGTGACATAGGCCACGAGTGTGCGGGCACTCACGAGGACGAGGCTCAACACGAGCACGGCGGGGACCTTGTGGCCCCGCACCAGCCGACGGCACAAGGCCAGGAACGACCACACCAGGGCCGCGATCAGGGCCCCGTGGAAGCCGTCGAGCAACAGGACCAGGTAGAAGAGCGCCCCGGGCACGATCGTGCTCTCGAGCAGGGCGGGCAGGGCATGGCGCACGACGGCGCGCAGGGACGGCAACCGGAGGATGTCGTCCCCCCCGTCGTCTTCTCCGCCGACCGCGGCCCCGAAGGCCGGGCGCGCACCGGATGCAACTTCCGCCGTGATCTCAACACAGTACCAACGGGGCCTTTTCGCGCGTAGGGAGATTGCCCAAATACTTTGGTCATTCCGAGTGATTAGGGAAACCACTCCTGGCGAAGGTCCCAAATCGCGCATTCCGTGAGTGACCTCAGGCCGGGATGATCACGCAGCGTGCCATTCTTGTGACGGTATTCGTGCCTGAGTTCCGAATAACACCCACCGCAACCACTCTCCGGTCACATTCCGTGGCATCCCGTTGTGGTACCCGAGTGCTTTAGGTGGTCAAAGTGAGCGCCGATAGTGGTTATCGGGCCACGAAAAACGTGGCTCGTCGCATTTCACCACTGGGAGTCACATGCAGGTACCGGGATTCGGGCGATTCAGCGGATTGCCCAAGGAGATTGTGGTCGCCATGCTCGGCATCGCCATCATGGTGACGTTCGCAGTCGACTTGACCGGATCACCACGTTCTGCGGTCACAGCCCCCACAATCAATTTCGCCGCCGGCCACTCGCTCGTCACCACCCCGACCCTCCCGGCCACCACCGCCCCCGCCCCGACGACCACCGGGGCACCGGCCGCCGTGGTCCCCGCCCCCCCGACCACCGGGCGCCCACATCACGAGCCAGATCGTCGTCAAGAGGGCCCCCGCTCCGGTGAAGGCCAAGCCCGTCGCCCCGGTGGCGGCGTTCGCGTCAGCTCTCGGCCTCTTCGTGGGCTCACAGTCTCCCGCTGATGTCCTCGCCCTCGGCCACACACTCGGTGTCACGCCCACCATCGACACCGTCTACGCCGATCAGTCCTCGCAGTACTGCACGTACTCGCCGCCGACCACATCCATGACGCTGATGGTCGGCATCGGGAACTGCACGGCCGCACAGGTCGCGACCATCGGTCAGAACCTCGTCCACGCCGGCCAGGCCCACGCCATCATCCGCATCATGTGGGAGCAGAACCAGAACCAGGCCGGTTGGTTCCAAACGTGGAATCAACTCTCGCTCACCTCTGCCCAGTACGTCTCGATCTTCCAGAGCACCGTCGTCACCATGCGCGCCGTGAGCCCGACGTTCCGTTTCATGTGGAACCCCAACGGCGGAACAGCCAATGAAGCGGCGGGACGGGCGTGGACCGACACCTGGCCCGGCAAGGCGTACGTCAACCTCGTCGGCATCGACCAGTACGACTGGCAGGGGTACCAAGCGAACGTCCAGGCGGTTGTGGCCTTCGCCCACGCGCAGGGACTTCCGGTCGCAATCCCCGAGTGGGGGTTGAACGGATCTGATGACCCAACGTTCATCAACGTCATGGCTGGCCTTATCAAGAACCCTGCCAACGACATCGCCGTGGAGGCGTACTTCAACTATGCGGGTTCCACCGACTCCGACATCACACAGTTCCCCGCGTCCGAGGCAGCGTTCAAAGCGGACCTCGGATGACGTCCTCATGGATCGTTGACTCGACCTTGTCCAAGTTCGGAACAGTACACGCCGATACCAAAGATGCGGAGATGCACAGCGTGAACGAGTAGCCGAAGCACAGAGACATCGCAGCAAGAAGAAGACAACCAGGGAAAGAGTGCCAACGCTCCGACCGAGCGTTGGCAGAGCGGCCGGGTTGGTGAATCGGCGGGAAACCAGGTCCACCATGGCTTGGCTCGTCGCGCCCACTTGCTCCGGTTCCGAAAGGGATGAAGACACGTGGACACAGCAAGGACGACCCCAAAGATCGGAAAGGCCGCCGACGGCGGGGACATCGCCGGGCCGGTGGCGGGACTGCCCCGTCTGGCCGCCGGCGGGTCTGCTCTGCCTGGTGCTCTTGCTCACATCGGTGGGTGGGTTCTTCTGGGCCAAGACGGCCCTGGCGAGCTCAGGGGCATCGTCGATCCCGCTCGGTGACTACGCCGGTTGGGTGAATGCCTCGGGGATCGCGTCCTTCGGGACCAAGACCAACACGCATCCCACCATGGCCACGGACTACCTCGACCGCACCGACGGTTGGGCCGCCATGGACAACGGCGGCGGTGAAGGTGGCTGGAAGAGCTCGGGGCTTCGTCTCGTGCTCGGTGTGCCGGTCCTTCCCGGTGTGGGCACCCTTGCCCAGGGCGCGACGGGGTCGTACAACCAGTACTTCGCCACGCTGGCCCACAACCTCGTGTCCCAAGGTGAGGGCAATGCCATCTTGCGTCTGGGGTGGGAGTTCAACGGCAACTGGTATCCCTGGAGCGTCGCCAACAACACCGACGCCCAGAACTTCGCCTCGTTCTGGCGCCAGATCGTCAACACCATGCGGGCCGTGCCCGGCCAGCAGTTCCAATTCATCTGGAACCCCAACCAGGGTGGACCCACGAGCTGGGACCTCACCCAGGCCTACCCGGGCAGCGCCTACGTGGACTACATCGGCACCGATGTCTACGACGAATACTGGGGCACGCCCCAGACTCCCCAAGGCTCGTGGAACAACATCGTGACCCAGAGTTGGGGGCTCAACTGGCTGGCCAGCTTCGCCGTCCGCGCAGGGCAAGCCCATCGGCCTTCCCGAGTGGTCGGTCTGCTTCCGCAGTGACGGCCACGGGCTCGGCGACGACCCCTACTTCATCAACCAGTTCGCCAACTGGGTCGCCACCCACAACGTGGCCTTCACCGACATCTTCTCGTTCAACGACACGTCGGGCGGCCAGGACAACGACATCACCAACGGCCGGTTCCCGAACGCGTTGGCGGCCTTCAAGGCGGACTTCGGCGGTGGCCCCGGCACCAACATCGGATCGACCACCACGACCACCGCGACCACCGGCCCGACGACCACGACCACGGTGACCAAGGCCACCACCACGACCACGTCGAGGCCGACCACGACCACGACCACGGTGACCAAGGCCACCACCACGACCACGTCGAGGCCGACGACGACCACGACGAAGCCCACCTCGACCCCGACGGTCGTGACCGGGACCCCGGGGTCGCCGACAGGGGTCAAGGCTTCGGTCAGCGGGAGCACCGTGACGATCTCGTGGGCCAACGCGGGGGGCGCCCTCGGTGACGACGTCTTTCGAGACGGCGCTGAGATCGCCTGGCCGGGATGGCCCAGCGCGCTGGTGACCTCGTACCGGGACACCGGTGTGGGTGCGGGCTCCCACACCTATTACGTGGCGGCCTACAACTCCTCGGGCGTAGGGACTCCGAGCGCGACGGTGACCGTCACCGTGGCGGGAGGCGCCACCACGACCACCACCACCGCCATCTCGATCACCTCGACCACCTCGACCACCTCGACCCATCGGTTCGGTGGCACCCGGCATCACCGCTAGGCCTCGGTCGACGCGATGGCAGCGAGCTCGATCGGACGCCGGCGGGACGACCTCCGGCGGTGTCCGATCGGTGCCGTCCGCCCTCATGGGTCGGCGCTGACCTCGGCCCGTCCCACCGGGGACCCCGGGGGTAGGCTCCTTGTCTAGTGAGTCGCTCGAAGTCAAAGAGCGTGGGGCGTCTGGCGGGCCTGTTCGCACGGCGTAAGGAAGAGGTCGGTAGCCCCAACTGGGACTCGACGCCATCGGACCCCACCGCCATCGTTCCCGACGACCACGGCCCCGAGGCGGACCGGCTCCTGCACCAGGCGCTCGGTCGCCACACCTTCTTGGGCGAGGCCGCCCTGGTCGTGGCGTGGGCGTTGTTCTCCTTCGTCGCCTTTCACTTCCTCACGGTCAACCGCACCCTGGCGTGGCTCTTCGTCTTCGCCAGCGCCGTCATGGTCGCCGTCATCCTGGTGTTCCGGCGGGTGGCCGAGCGCCGGATCCGTCTGGGCCTCCATGACGCCGGGGTGGCCCTGCGCTCGATCCAGTCGGTCACCGACCCCGGACTGTCCTTCCTGCCCCTCGACGAGCTCCTCGACGAGCTCTTGGCCCGGACCGGGCACGTGGTGGGCGGGGACGCGGCCACCATCTTCCTCGTCACCGCGGACGGGAACAGCCTGACCGTCCGGGCGTCGTACGGCCTCGACACCCGGGTGACCGAGGGCCTCGAGGTCCGGGTGGGCGAGGGGGTCGTGGGCGAGGTGGCGTCACGGGCCCAGGCGGTCATCGTCAACGATGTCGCCGAGGCCACCGAGACCGCCCCACTGCTGCGCCAGCGGGTCTCGTCGTTGGTGGCGGCCCCGTTGCTGGTGGGGGGCCAGGTCATCGGCGTCGTCTTGGTGGGGACGCGCGTTCGGCACCGTTTCCAAGAGCGCGACCTCCAACTCCTCCAGCTGGTCGCGGATCGCTCGGCGGCGTCGATCGAGCGGGCCCGGCTCGACGAGGCCGAGCGTCGGAGCCGGCTCGGCGCCGAGCACGCCCGACAGCACGTGGCCATCCTGGCCCGTGCCGGTGACGTGCTCGCCACGGCCCTCGAGTCCTACGACGAGGCCATGGTCCGACTCGTCGACGTCGTCGTCCCGTCCTTCGCGGACTGGTTCGCCGTGGACGTCGTGGACGAACAGGGCACGCTGCGCCGGGTGGCCAGCGGCGCCGATGGCCGGTGGGACACGCGCAAGACGCGCCACCCCCATCCCGAGGGTGAAGCCTTGGTCCGCCGGGTCCTCGCCGGTGGCCGTCCCGAGGTCGTGATCCGGAGCCGACGCGAGGGACCACCCCATGGCGGCGAGCCCGCCCCGCCCGGTGCCTACAGCGAGATCGAGGCGGAGTCGGGGATCGAGTCCATGTTGGTGGTGCCGGTCCACCTGCGGGGCCTTTCCTTCGGTGCGTTGAGCTTCGTCACCGGGGTGGGCCGGCGTGGATATCGGCGCTCGGACCTCGAGACGGCGGGAGGCCTGGCCGAGCGCGTGGCCATCGCCGTCGAACGGGTCCTGTTGTGGGGCGAGAGCCGGCAAGCCGAACAGGCTGCCACCCGCCACGCCGCCCAGCTGCGCCGGCTCATGGAGGCCGCCCTGGCGGTCAACGCCCCCCTGGCCGAACCCCAGGTGCTGCGGGTCCTGTCAGAGCACGGCCGACGCGTCCTCGACGCCGAGCAGGCCGTGGTGCTCGTGCTCCCACCGGGCGAGCTCCCCGCCGTGCCGCTGTCCTCGGCTCTGGCTTCGACGGGCGACGACCCGATGGCAGAGGTGGAGATGAGTGCTCCCACCACCCTGCCCGAGAGCTTGTCCCCGATCGTCCATGCCGCCTCCCGGCTCGTGGCCAAGGCGAACCGACCCTTGCGCGACCCGGGGGGGCTCGACGACGTAGCCGATCCCGCCATCGCCGCGGCACTGGCGTCGTCGGGAGCCCGGGCCGTGCCGTGGATGGCCGTCCCCCTCGTCGACTCGACGGGAGCCCGCAACCGGGCCATCGTGGTGCTCGGCCGGGAGCGGTCGTTCAACGCCGAGGACGAATCGGTGCTCGTCCTGCTGGCCCAGATGGCGACGGTCGCGCTCGACAACGCCCGGCTGTATCAAGCCGTCCAGGGCAACGAACAGAGGCTCCAGGCTGTGGTGGAGTCTTCGCCGCTGGCCATCGCCGAGCTCGACCTGTCCGGTGGGGCGCGGTGGTGGAACGGCGCGGCGGGGTCGTTGCTGGGGTGGGACAATCCCGAGAACGACGGCGTGCCCGACGGGGCCCAGCACATCGCGGCGGCCGATGAGGCGGCCGGCTCGGCCCTAGCCCGACTCTGGGACCGGACCCGGCACGGCGAAGCCACCGTGGGCGTCCAGCTCGGGGCCCTTCGGGGCGACGAGCTGTTGCAGCTGTCGGTGTCGACCGCACCGCTCCTCGACCACAACGGCGCGGTGACGGGCATCCTGGCCGTCGCCGAGGACGTCACCGAGCGCCAGCGCATGCTCGAGCAGTTCCAGCAGGCCGAGCGCCTCAGCGCCATGGCTCGTTTGGCCGGCGGCGTTGCCCATGACTTCAACAACCTCTTGACCGTCATCCTGGGGTGCAGCGAGATCCTGCTGCGCCGGATCGACCCCGGCGACGCGCTCGTGACCGAGGTCGAGGCCATCCAGCGCGCCGGTCACCGCGCCGCGGCGCTGACCAGTCAGCTCCTCGCCATCGGCCACCGCCAGGTGGGCCAGCCCGGGGTCGTCGACCCCGACAGCATCGTCCGGTCCATGGAGCCCATGCTCGTGAGGGTGATCGGCGAGGACGTGAAACTCGAGCTCGTGCCCCCCTGAGCCCGGGGGCCGTATCCTCGTCGACCCTGCCGAGATCGAGCGGGCGGTGCTGAACCTGGCCATCAACGCCCGCGACGCCATGCCCAAGGGCGGACGCCTGGTGATCCGCACACGCGTGGTGGGGTCGGATCTTCCCGCTCCCCAGCGGATCGTGGCTCTGGCGGTCTCCGATACCGGCACAGGGATGGACGAGGAGACCGCCGAGCACTGCTTCGAGCCCTTCTACACCACCAAGGGGCTGGCCAAGGGCACGGGGCTCGGGCTGGCTGCGGTCCACGCCATGGTGACCCAGGCCGGCGGTCAGGTGAGCCTGGACACCGCTCCGGGTCGGGGGACGACCATCACGCTGTGGTTCCCGGCCGTGGAAGAAGACGAGGACGCCTTCGGGACAGACCACCTCGAAGAGGACTCGAGCGGGGGCGACGAATTGGTGCTCGTGGTGGAGGACGAGGACGAGTTGCGGCGTCTGGCCGTGCGCGAGCTCGAGGAACGGGGCTATCTCGTGCTCGCCGCCGCCAACGGGGTGGAGGCCATGACGGTGGCCCGCTCGCTCGAACGGCCCATCGACCTTCTCGTCACCGACGTGGTGATGCCCGAGATGAACGGAGTCGAGCTCGCCGAGTCACTGGTCGAGCTGTGGCCGGCGGTGGCGGTGCTCTTCATGTCGGGCCATCTCGACGAGGGGGCCATGGAGCGACACCCCCTCGACCCCGACGCGGACCTTCTTCCCAAGCCCTTCACGCCCGACCAATTCGGGCCGCCGGGCCCGAAATGCCCTTGACCGGGCTGCGTCGAGTCGGAGGAACCGGGTACCCAAGCACCTGCGGGCCGAGGCGAGTGGGGCCTGATCAGGGTTCGAAGCGGTATCCCACGCCTCGCACCGTGCGGACCCACCGGGGCGTGTCGGGATCTACCTCGATCTTGCGCCGGATACGCCGGATGTGCTCGGTCACGGTGCCGGCGTCCTGCCATTCTGACGAGGAGTCCCAGACCTGAGCGAGGAGCTGCTCGCGGGTGAAGACCTGACGGGGGGATCCCGCCAGGAAGGCCAGCAGGGCGAATTCCTTGGCCGTGGTGTCGACGAGCCGATCCGAGACCCTGATCTCACGGGCCAGGGTGTCGATGACGAGATCGCCGAATTCGAGGGTCCCCGTCGTGGCGGCGGTGTTCCGGTGGGCTCCGCTGCGCCGCAAGACCGTTCCGACCCGAGCGGCCAGTTCGGCCGGCGAGAAGGGCTTGACCACGTAGTCGTCGGCGCCCAGCTTGAGGCCGAGCACCCGATCGCTCTCGTGGCCCTTGGCCGTCACCAGGATGACAGGGACGTCGCTCGTGCGCCGGATGGCGGCCAGGACGTCGAAGCCATCCTCGGTGGTGAGCATGACGTCAAGAATGACCAGGTCAGGCTGGCCGTTGCTCAGGCTGCCGATGGCCTCGGCCCCCGTCATGGCCTCGGTGACCTTGTAGCCCTCGACCTCGAGCAGGCGGCTCAGCATGCCCCTGACCTCGGGGTCGTCGTCGACCACCAGGAGCTTGCCCACAGATCGGCTAGGCACCGCTGCAGTGCGGACGGATTCCGCCGTTCCCACCTTTGTCACCACCGTATCGTCGTCCTCCGCCACTGCTACCACCGGCCTTGCCACTTAGCGTAGTTGGACGCTCTCTCCTATGTGTAGGGTACGGAGCCACTTTCAGGAACCCTATCGCCCGCCTGTGCGCCCGGCTCCTGCGCGCCAAGTTGGGAGGGGGTTGATCCGCTGTAGGCCAGGTAGTGGTCTTGGTGGTCCACACTCTGGACGTGGCCGCAGCTTTGAGATCAAGGGGGGTTCCCGGCTGGCGCCCGGGCCTCGGTGGGTCCCCGGTCGAGGAGCCCCGGACGGCGCCGCCCAGCGTTCTCGTGGTGGGGACCGACGAGTGGGCCATCGAGCAGTCGGCGACCGAGCTCGAGGCCGGTGGGAGCCGGGTACTGCGCTGCCACGAGCCCGGCGAGCCCGCCTTTCCTTGCAACGCCCTGGTCCAGGGACGAACCTGCCCTCTCGACGTCGGATTCGACGTGGTGGTGACGGTGCGAGCCCGGCCGCTCTGCGAGCCCTGCCAGGCCGAGCTCGGTGTGATCTGTGCGCTGCACCAGGGGATCCCGTTGGTCGTGGCGGGTGTCGCCTCGGAGCGGCCCTTCGGGCCTTGGGCTTCTCTTGCCGTTGAACAAGGCGGTGACGTCGTCACCGCGTGTGAGAAGGTGGTGGGCGCGACGCCCGTTGCCATTCGCCTCGGGCTCTCGAGCGCATCGTCCCGAGGAGGACGTCTGTCATGCCCAGTAACGCCGCCCCGTAGTCGCCGACCCACGCATGCCTGTCAGTCGAAGTACCGCGGAGATCGATGCCTGGCTCGAGGAGTTGTGGGATCTGCGCGGGACGGACCTGTTGCTCACGACGGGCGCCCCGCCGCTCATCCGGGTCGACGGGGAGATGCGGCCCGGTGACCGGCGGCGAGATGTTCAGCCCGATATCGGTGGAGCGCGTCGTCAAAGACGTCGTCGGCCCCGACCTGGTGCCGCGCTACGAGGCCGATCGTGAGATCGACTTCGCCTTTTCCTGGCAGCAACGAGCCCGCCTCAGGTGCAACGCATTCCATCAGACGAGACACCTGTGCCCTGGCCCTACGGATCATTCCCTACGAAATTCCCGGATTCGCGCAGCTCGGCCTGCCTCCGATCGTCGAGTCACTCGTCGAGCTCCCCATGGGACTCGTGATCGTGACGGGCCCGACCGGTTCGGGGAAGTCGACAACGCTGGCGGCGATGATCGACTACATCAATCGCTACCGACGTTGTCACATCGTGACCATCGAGGACCCCATCGAGTACGTCCACGCCAACCACCGGTCGGCTGTCAGCCAACGCGAGGTCGGGACCGACACCGAATCCTTCCAGCGAGCTCTGCGCTCGGTTCTGCGCGAGGACCCCGATGTGCTGCTGGTCGGTGAGATGCGCGACCAGGAGAGCATCGCCACCACACTCACGATCGCCGAGACCGGGCACCTGGTCTTCGCCACCCTGCATACCAATGACAGTGCCCAGTCCATCGACCGCATCGTCGACATCTTCCCGTCGGACCGACGAGATCAGATCCAGGTGCAGCTCTCTTCGACGCTCGAAGGGGTCATCTACCAGCGCCTGATCCCGCGCATCGGTGGCGGTCTGGTCGCCGCCTACGAGGTCTTGATGGCCAACCACGCGGTTCGCAACCTTGTGCGCGAGGGGAAGACCCGCCAATTGCGAAACGTCGTTGCCACCCACCAGGGCGAAGGCATGCAGACCCTGGAGATGGGACTCAGCCAGCTCATGGCCGAGGACCTCATCGAATACGAGGCGGCCCTGAGAGTCAGCCTGTACCCGAAAGAGCTCGAGCCACCGGCGCAATATGCCGGTGTCCGGCAGTACCTGGACACGGGTGGGGACCCGGCATCGGCCAACCCCGTGCACTCTCTGCCTCCACGGGTCACCTCGTTCTGATCTATGGAGTCACTGGCTGGCTCGGTGAGGCCCGGGAGCGTCTGTTCTGGGGCATAATGGCCATGATCAGTGACAGCTCTTGCACGGAAAATGGTATTCGCGGGCGGAAGGAAGGCGGAGTGCCGAATCGGTGGGAAGACCAACCCCAGGTTCACCACTCCTCGTGGCTAGACCGCCATTGTGGGCTCAAAGCCGGAGATGACGGGTTTTCTCTCATCGAACTGCTGATCGTCATCGTCATCTTGCCCATCGTGGTGGGCGGAGTGACCATCGCCATCATGACGACCCTCAAGAACGAGGGCAGTGCGTCCAACCGCTTGAACAACTCCGAGGACGCGCAAACTGTTTCGGCGGCTTTCACCGACGATGTGCAGAGTGCATTCGGCGTCACGACCTCTGCATCGGTGGCCTCGACGTCTCCATGCGGCTCGGCCAGCACGCTGCTCGGGCTCGAGTGGACGAGCGGGGCAGTGCCGTATGTCGTCACGTACTCCTCGGAGGCCGAGGGGACCGGGGCGAACCTCCGAAACCTGCTCGTCCGACGACTGTGCAAGTCGGGAGCTGTGACCGCCACGCACGCTGTGGCATACAACCTTCCGAACAGCACTGTTGGAGCGGTGACAGTCACCTGTGGACCCTCGATCCCGGGCGGCAATTGCAACTACAGCTCGGCGTGGATGTCGACGGCCGGCATCAGCGGCATCAGCTTTTCGACCCTCGAGTCTCTGAGCGGCTTCAGCTTCACACTGGCGGCGACCCCCCGCAACACCAACAACAGCAGCTGTGGACCCGGGTGTGGAGGTGGGCCACCACTGCCGCGGCTCCTCCTCCTGGGTTCCGGGGCTGGTGTGCTCAACCTGAGTGCACAAAACACGTCAGTCACTATCAACGGTCAGGTGGCATTCAACGCGACTAACAGCAGCCTCGTCCAGATGTCGGCCAAGAACGAGACGGTGACGGTGAACAACAACGGGCCGTTCCAGGTCTTCGGCTGTGGAAGTCCTTGCAGCGTGATCAATCAAACGGCAGCGGGTGATAAGTACAACGGCCCGGCGCCGGTGTCCGTGGCGACCCAGACGCCAGTTCCCGTCGTGGACGCCCCCAACACTTCGGGGCTGGCCGCAGCGAGCTGTACCCAGTCGGGCTCGACCTACACCTGCCCCCCGGGAAAGTACACGTCGGCCGCGTTGTCGTTCCTGGGGTCGGGAAGTGCTCTCACGGTCAACTTCTCCGGCGCGCCGAACTCCGACCAGGCGTGCCCTTATTGCTATGTCTTCCAGGGCCAGCTCGCCATCACGACGCAGAACAACACGCTCAACTTCGGCCCGGGCACCTACGTCTTCGACAACGGCCTGTCGGTGAGTGGCAGCGGAGCCACATTGCAGGGAAGCGGTCTCTTCTTCTACATCGCCGGCGGCCAATTCAACGTATCTACACAGAACAACACAATCTCGCTTGCACCCATGTCGACGGGGATCGATACCGGCCTCCTTCTCTACCAGGTGCCCTCGGACTCGAACCCCATCGCCATCACGGCGAGCGGCAACACCACTGACACCTATGGTGGCGCCATCATCGCGCCAGGTGCACCCGTCACGATTACCGCCCAGAACAACGGGCTCAACCTCGGCTCGATAGCCGCGCAGTCACTGTCGATCTCTGCATCTGGCACCGGCATCACCATCGGGTAGCAAAACTATCCCGATGCCCACCCACTTCCACAGACTTGAGGCCGTGCTGCGACGCTTGACTCGAGCTGAACGTGGCGAGTCGGGGGACACGCTGATCGAGATCCTCATCGCCATAGTGATCATCTCGTTGAGCGTGGTGGCGCTGCTGGGAACGCTGACCGAGGCTGTGACTAGTTCGGCCGAGCACCGGACTCTGTCGACGTTGGACACGGTGCTCAAGAGCTTTGCCGAGGCCGTCAAATACGACGTGCAGTACCAACCGGTGGCCACCAGCATCTACACCGAATGCGCCACCAACTACCAGGTGGTAAGTGTCTATCCGACGTCGGCGGCAGCCGGCACCGGGGTCACGGTCTTCGCCACGAACTTTCCCCCGAGCCAGAGCGCGACCGTCAAGATCGGTACGTTCTCCAGTGTCACGACGGTCAAGGCGAACGGGTCGGTCTCGGCCACCGTCAGCCTGCCATCGAACCAGGCCGTCGGCTCGCAGGCGGTAAGCGTCACCGTGGGCGCCAGCTCAGCGACCTCCGTGCAGCCGCTGGACGTCCTCGCCGCCACCGGGGCTTCGACACCGTCCCCTGTTGCCGGCTACTCGATCGTGATCTCCTCGATCGGGTGGTGGAACAGCGCCACGAGTGCGTTCGACACTTCCACGTGCGCACCCAACGACCGGTCAGGGATCCAGGAAGTCAACATGACCGCGGCGACGCCGACGAACATCAACGACACCTTGAGTGCGGTGGTGGTGAACCCCGCCTTCAACCCCCCTAAGCCGGCACCCACCTTTACGATCTCGCACTCCACTCCCCAGGCTGGCCATTCCCTCACGTTCACAGCAACGCTGACGGGATTGGCGGGCGGATTCGCACCGTCGGCAAACGGACCGAGCCCACCCTTCATTTGGGACCTGACGGGCAGTCCAGGGAATCCCAGTTGTGCCTTTGCCGGCTTCACGTCGAACGGGAACGTCTCGACGACCACCTGTACGATCCCGACGACGCAGGTCGGGGTCTACCAGGTTGCCGCCAACTATTCCGGGGACACCAACTACAGCCCCGCCACCCAGACCGACTCGGTGACCGTGCCCAAGTTGGGCTCGACGGTTGTGGTGTCCCTCGTATCGCCGGCACATCCGACCGTGGGCGGTCCGGCCCTGGACTACCGGGTCACGGTGAACGGGAGCGCCGGCATCACGCCCAATGGCGGAACCGTCACCTGGCAAGTCACGCCTCCGTCGGGTGCCCCTCCGTCGTGCGCGGCATCGACGGTGAGCGGAGGCGTGGGTAACTCCGTTGTGGCGCAGCCAGACTGTGTGATCCCGACCCCACTCCTGGGTACGTACACGGTCACAGCCACGTACACCGGCGACGCCAATTACCTGGCTTCGCCCCAGGCATCACTGCAATCGGCGGTGCACAACGCCTTGACGATCACCAGCGTGCAGCTCAAGAACAAGACGGTTGGTACTTCTGGTCAGATCGAGCCGGGAGACTCGGTCGTCGTCGTGTTCTCGGCCCCCATGAACGAGTCCACGCTGTGCTCCACCTGGTCGGGTTCAGGAAACCAATCGACCACGGGCACAGTCACCGTCACCGACGGGACTGCTACGACAGACGACGTGCTTTCCGTGTCTGCTGGGTGCCTCAACCTCGGGTCCATCGACCTGGGCTCCAATGCCTATGTGAGTGGCGGAAATGTCACCTTCTCGGGCAACGGCGCCAACGCGTCGACCATGAGTTGGAATGCCGCGACCAACACGCTGACGCTGACACTGGGGAAGAAGGGCGGAGCTGGAACGACAGCGGTTGTCGCCACCAGCAGCCCTGTGTACACGAGCTCCCCGGGGCTGACCGACTCGTTCGGTGATCCGGTGAGCAACTCGCCCTTCGCCCTCGTCGCCGGGCAGCAGTTCTGATGACCGGTCGCGGCGTGGATCTCAGCCAGAACGGTGACCGGGAGAGGGGTGCGGTTCTCGTCCTCGCCCTCGTTTTCGTGATCATCATGGCGGTCTCGTTGCTCGCCGTGGTGAATCTCGGCGGGGACGCACTGCGCAACACGGCCAATCTCAAGGGTGAACGCTCGTTGGAATACGCCGCGGACGCCGCCACCGATGCTTCCGTTGAGGCTGTCCGGTATTCGTATTACGCCTTCGACGGGGTCACCAACCCCCAGAACACGGGCTGTGTGCCCGACGGCGCGGTCCTGACTATGCCTGACTCAGCTTCCATGCCGCCGATCAACGGGATCAAAATGAACGTCACGTGCACGGGAGCTCCTGTGGCAACCCCACCCCTGCAGAACACGCGGACAGTCACGTTCTACGCATGCCAACAAGGCCAGGGTCTGTGTACGCCGAGTAACTCCGCGCTGGTGGCCCAGGTTGTCTTCCAGGATTATTCGGCGGTGGGGATCTATAGCTGCTCGCCGTCTACCGGATCGGCCACATGCGGAACTGGTGAGGTGATCCAGAGCTGGCTCATGAGGAACTCCGCTAGCTAGCGGTCGGGTCATGCCTACGTGGCGTCGCATGGGCCTCCCTAGGTACGGTGGCGGCCCATGTCCATGCGCACCTCCCAGAGAGCGTCGCACCTGCCCTACCGGACACTTGCGGGAGTCGTCCCGTGCCCCAATGGTTGGCTGGCGGCCACAGCCAAGCTCCAGGGAATCACCATGTCACCTGAGGAGCCGCAGATATTCACGACCTTCCTCGAAGTTCTGGACTACAAGCCCGCATACCAGGTGATCTCGCTCTTCGCGCCGATCGGCCTCCTCGACGAGCCGTCACCCGGGGGACGACGGTGTGATCGAGACGCTCGCCGGCTGCTCGGCCGACCACGCTCGAGCGCAATCGTCTCAGCTCCGGCCAGGCCAGCGATTACGTGCCCGACCTTCGAGGCCGCTGCTCTGGTGAACGGGGGCCATCTGAACCCCGTGAGTTGGCGCCAGATACGCAAGATCGCCGAAGTCGACGTCGCAATTGCTCCGTATTGGCAGCGCACGGTGTTCGAAGTTCACCCGGAGCTCAGCCTGTTCCAACTGAACGACGATCGGCCGGTCCGCTTCTCGAAGCACAGCCGAGCCGGTATCGACGAGCGTGCGACGTTGCTGATGGAGCACATTCCAGGCGTAGAGCGCATCCTCAACGCCAAGCTCCCACGGGTCCGAGTCCATCAGCTCATCGACGCGGCTTCCTGCCTGTGGACGGCGCGTCGGATCATTTCACGATCAATAACACGTTTGCCCGAAGATCCGGAGTGGGATGGACTGGGCTTGCGGATGGAGATCATTCGCTGACTCGCAGACCTTCGGGCATACCGGTATTCGCCTGAATGAAGAGGACCGCGGGCATTTCGCCCGCGGTCCCCGCATCCATCTCTGGAGAGAACTCAGGTTATCGAGTTGCAGAGATTGGTTGTGTCGTAGTTGGTCGGTCCGCCTGTGTTGTTGGTCACGTCCACCTCACCGGTGTTTGCGACCAGCGTGATCAGGTATCCGTTGGTGGCCAGTGTCGCGGTGGGAGCCTGCCGAAGCCATGGGCCATTCGGACCAGCCGTCGTCAGCGCCGCCATGTCGGCGGGGTAGCTTCCCTGCTGTGCCTTGTAGGCTTCCACTGCCGTCTCGACGCTCTTCGCGTCTGCGTTGCATGACGAGGCCTTGGCATTGGTTGTCGTGGTTCCGACTGCGAACACGACAATCGCTGCCAAAATCGCCAAGATGATGATGACGATGAGGAGCTCGATGAGAGTGAAACCCCCCTCGTCCCTCTTCTCCTGCAATCTGTTCAGCATTCCTGGTTGTATCCTTTCTGAGTATCGTGCCGCGTCCACGCGGTGACGATCGAATTGATGAAGTAAAAGCGTTGGGGAAGTAAGTGTTCTACGCCACTACCTCCTCGCTGACTGGACGCAAAGCCGGTTTTGGTGCACACGAGTCATTAGATGTGCACCTGCCTATAGATCCCATACATCGCTGAGATGAGGGCGATAGCGACGAATCCGACGATCACACCCACAAAGACGATGACAAGGGGTTCGAAGAGGGCGGTGAATTGCTTGAGCTTGTAGTCGAGCTCCCGGTCGAAATAGACAGCTGCCGAGTGCAACTGCTCGTCCATCGTTCCGGTCCGCTCACCCACGAGGAACATGTGGCGCGCGGCCGCAGGGAAGAGCGAGGTGGCCGCTAGCGGCGTTGCCAGCCCCTCGCCGCGCATCATGGCGCTGCGGGCGGAGAAGAGCCCTTGGCGGTATACGGAGTTGGTCGTGGCCTCCCCGGTGACTTGGAGGGCCTCCGGGAGGGGAACGCCAGCACCCACCATCGAGTGCAGGATGCGGCAGAAACGCTCGAGCACCGAGGTTCTGATGAGATCGCCGACAACGGGGACTCGGAGGAGCATCCGATCCCGGACCTCACGGCCCCGAATCGTCATCGTCCCGAGGACGGCGACAGTCACAAAAGCAATGGCTACAGCGACGACTACGTACCAGTCGTTGGTGAAGAAGTTGGCAATGGCGAGCAGCATGCGTGTCGGCAGGGGCAGTTTCGCATGGAGTTGGGCGAAGAACGTCTTGAAACGAGGAAGGACGAACGCGGTGATAACCGTGACGGCGATGATGGCGAAGACGAAGACGATCCCCGGGTACATGAGGGCGTTGCTGACCTTGCGACGAGCCTCGATGTCGCGGTCGATGTATTCAGCAAGCTGATCGAGGACGATGTCGAGGTTCCCGGTCAATTCGGCGGATCCCAGGATCCCCAGGTAATACGGGGGGAACGCCTCGGGGTGTTGTGACGCCGCTCCGGCGAAGGTCTCACCGGCGCGCAACGAGTCGGCCATCTCCGCCATCACGCGCTGAAGGACCTTGTTGCCCGATTCTTCGTTCATGACCTCGAGTGCCTCGAGAACGGGGATCCCCGCCTTCATGAACACCGCCATCTGGCGGGAAAAGTGCATCAGCTCCTTGCGCGGCACCTTCTCCCGGGTGATCTCGAACTGGAGAACGCTCTTCTTCTCGACGAGCTCGACCGGAGCCAAGTTCCGGTCGATGAGAGCGCGACGAGCCAGGTGGAGTGTGAGGGCGTCCTCGGTGCCCGACACCGTGGCTCCCTCAGGGGTGATGGCTGTGAACTTGTATTTGCCCATGGCGATCAGTCCGTGTAGATCGACCGGACGACTTCGGAGATAGTCGTCACGTCGTCTGCGATGAGTCGAATGGCCTCGTCACGGAGTGTCCGCATACCTTGGGAGACGGCCATGCGTTGGAGCTCCTCTTGTGTTGCCCATCCGACGATGAGTCGCTTGATCTCCGGGGTGATCCGCATGAGCTCGTAGACACCAATGCGGTCTCGGTAGCCGGTGTCCGAGCAGAAGTTGCAACCCTCTCCCCGGAAGAAGTGGGCCTTCGGGAGGCCGCCGCTCTCTGTGTAAAAGGCGAGCTCCTCGTCCTTCGGCTCGTATGCCATCTTGCAGGTTTGGCATATCCGCCGGACCAGGCGCTGGCTTACCACCGCCACCACCGAGGATGCGATCAGAAACGATTCGATCCCCATGTCCAGGAATCGATGGATGGCGGCCGATGAGTCGGTGGCGTGGAGCGAGGAGAGCACAAAGTGGCCCGTCAGCGCCGATTGGACGGCGATCCGGGCCGTTTCCACGTCTCGGATCTCACCGACGAGGATCACGTCGGGGTCCTGGCGCAGAATCGACCTGAGTCCATTGGCGAACGAGATCCCGGCCTGCTCGTTGGTCTGGATCTGGTTGATCGATGGGAAGGTGTATTCGACCGGGTCCTCGATCGTCATGATGTTTCTGCTGGGATCGTCGATCTCGCTCAGAGCGGCGTAGAGCGTTGTCGTCTTTCCACTGCCGGTCGGGCCGGCGCACAACACCATTCCGAACGGTGAGCGGATGAGCCGGGTGAAGACCTCGTGCGTGTCCGGTGGCATTCCGAGATCTCCCATTCGGAACAGAGACCGGCTCTTGTCGAGGACTCGAAGAACGCAACTTTCACCCCAGATCGTGGCCACTGTCGAGACCCGGATGTCGATTTCCCGCTCGTCAACCACCATCGTGATCTGTCCGTCTTGGGGACGGCGTCTTTCGACGATGTTCATGTCGGCCATGATCTTCAACCGGCTGACCAGCGCGGGCGCATCGCCATCGGGAGTTCCACCGCGTCGTGCAGCGCGCCATCGATTCGGAAGCGAACCCGCAGTCGTTGGTTCTGGGGTTCGATGTGGATGTCTGAAGCCCGATCGCGCATGGCCTGGGTGATCAGGAGGTTCACGACCTGCACCACCGGCGCGTCGTCGGCGACGGCCATCTGAACTGCTGTCTCGGCCGCGGCACGTCGGGGAGCTTCGGCTGTCTCCTCGAAGGCCCGAACGTGTTCTTGAATATTCCCAAGTGCCCGGTATGCAGTATCGATGGCTCGCTGGATGTCTGATCTAGGGGCGATGACAAGCCGAACGACCTGGCCACTGGCATTGGCCAGGATCTTGGCGAGTTCAGGGTTCGGGTCCGATACGGCGATCGTGAGACCGTTGGCATCGAGAACGAGCGGCACGGCCAGGTGGCTCCGGCACACGGTCTCGGGCAGCCGCTCGATCGCCTCGGGCGTCGGAGTCTGCTGCGAGAGGTCGACGAGGGGCACGTGGAGCTGCGTCGACAGGGCTTTGGCCAAGTCCCGCTCGCCGATCGCCCCGAGCTCGACGAGAAGTGTGCCGATCCTTTCGCCCGACGATGATTGTTGGAGCAGAGCCTCAGCGAGTTGGTCGTGGTTCACGAGCTGGGCACCCACCAGCAGCTCGCCCAGCATCATGCGGGGACTCGTTGATTCCCGTCGAACAGGTGGTTGGGAACGGGGGGGTTGGCTCGCGTCAGAAGACGTCGCGCCATCCGTCGTCGAATCCTTGCGCAACTTCATTCCCACTCCGATCGTGGACTGGCGTTCAGGTCGCGGGGGCCGAAGGCCCTGATCGCGGGCTCAGACGAGGGCACCGAAAACCCCGTCTCGCCACGGCGAACAGTATCCGTCGCCCACACCATCCCTGACCAGGGATTTTCCCACCAATCGGGCCGAACGTCGTCGGGGCCATCTCAGCGGGAATTCCTCGCGCAATCACAACGAGACCAATGGTGTCGAGTCATGGTCACACGGCTCTCTATGGACTCCCAACGGTTGATCAACTGTCGCGATCCACGCGGGACGCCCCACTGATTGTGCGCGTGTTGGTTCGGCGTTGGCATCCTGGTGAGAGTCGTGCTCCAGGGTGAGCGAGTTAGCGCGTAGAGGGAGATTTACGCGGGCTCGGGTGGTTCGGGTGCTCAACGTTTCTTGTGGGGCAGTAGGAACTCGCACTTCGTCACCATCCGATCACCGCTTGCCCGTTTTGAAGGTGCTGAGGTCTGGGAAGCGGGGTGCTGTTCCCGACCTCACCTGGTCCGCACCAAACGAGGGCCTCGCGGCATGAGGTTTTCGAGTTGCAAGGGCGAACGTGATGAACCCGAGGCCGAACCTGGTCGCCTGGCCTTTGGTGAGCGAGTGGCGAACCCGACGCCGCGTCGAGTACCCAACGAAACCCAAGGAGAGTGAATGAACGCCTCATGAACGAGGCCGTGGTCATCGGCATCGCCTCCGGGCCGACCCTCGGCATTTCCGGAGTGGCCCTCTGGGTATCCGGGGACGCCTACCCCGTCATCGCCCAAGCTGCGGACTCGGCCGGGAATGTGGCCACCCGCCCCACGGTGAACTTCAACTTTTAGTTCCACCGTTTCGATCACGTCACTCGTAGGAGCGGTCACACCTCGGTGGATGCCTACTGGGCACCGACCGCCGAGCGCCGAGCCATGACGGCGTAGAGACAGGCTTGGATTTCAGAGCTAGTCGTTCTGATTCGGATCCGTGGATGGCGAGGGGGCGTACGGCGTTGAGGTCGTTGTCGCATCCGGCTTCTTCGCCCTTGTCCTCAAGCGCGGCAGGCGGCGTCTCGGAGCGACCTCCGCCATAGGCGTGAACGTGTCGCCCGCCGTTCTCCCATCTTCGCCAGGGGGTTCAGACGGCCAACTCGATGGCAACACCTAGACCCGTCATGCGAGCCTCCTTTGCTACGTGTCCGGATGTGGATCGCCATCCACGATGGATACCGCACCCAGAACACTTCACAACAGGGTGCCCCACACGCTCGAAGGTGTCAACGCGCCGAACCGCAACGGGTGGCATGGTGCACGGCTCGAAAGGAGAAGCCGGACCTTGTCGTGTTAAGACAGGAAAGCCAGTTCTTGCTGCCAGGTGAAATCGAGCGTCGCGTTGCCACTGGTCTCGACCAGTAGTTCGGTCATGCTCGGATCGCCGCTGTATCCGTTTTCGTCCCACCCTGTCCCCATGAGACACTCCCTGCACGGCAACCTCACGAGGATGTTCTCGCGATGGCCCCAGCACCCGGTCGAATTCGAAGGGGTGCAGTCGATGTTGGCCGAGCCGGCACCGTCGTCGTACATCCAGAAGTAGATGGCCTCCAGAGGGCTTCCCACCGCTCCAGCCCAGTTCGACGTCCATTCCGAATATGGAAAGCCGTGGGGCGGACCCGGGTCGGTGTCCTGAGCGGCGCCCTGCCGAGCGGCCTGGTCGAGGGTCGTCGCCATGGCGGTCAGCGGTGGCAGTCCCCGAGCGGTTCGCTCCAGATTGGTGGTCACGAAGAGCTGTTGCTCGGGAGAGAGCTGGGTCCAGTTGGTCGGTAGCACCATCGGCGGGAGTCCTTCGTGGCTCCGACCGTTGGCGATCGCCTGCAGCGTCGCGGCCACACAGGTCAGCGAGTCGTCGTATTGGGACCCCGAACAGCTCTGGAGAAAGTTGGGTTGAGGTGCGATATTCGCCGAGAGGACCCCGGGCGCATTGACGGCCCGGGTCGGAGTCGCCGGGGGGGCGGTGGGAGCTGCGACGGGAGGTCCCGTGGTCGGTGTCACCGCGGTCGGGGGTGCGGTAACGGGTGGGTCGGCCCGAAGAACGGTCGTGGGAGCCGAGGACCCAGAGCCGGTGCCACGGGGACCGGGCGGTTTGTGACCAACCGACGTCGCCAGGTTGCCGCTCCTGAGACCGGAGCCAACGGCGGCTCCGGGATGGAGGAGGACCAGCACCAGCATGATGATCTCGCCCACGGCCAGCAGAAGGCCGAAACGGAGCCAACTCGGACTCGTCGTCGACCGATCCGTCGGGTTCGGCTGGGGGAGGGCGCCGGTCACGAGAGAGGTATCGGCACTCCGTGGTCGTCGCCTGAGTCAACCGCCTGATGTCGAGTTCTCCGCTCTGATGCTCGTTTCTCCTGTTCAGAGGCCTTTCTTGCCTGCTCCGATCCACTCGGTCCTTCCGGAGCGTTGGTTCAAGGTCCCGACGGAGAACCCTGTTCGGCCACCAAGTCAGACAGCTCGGGGTGGCGATCGATATAGCGGCGGATGAAAGGACAAAGGGGAGCCACCTTGAGCTCCCGGGCTCGGATGTCCTGGAGCGTCGCGGCGGCAAGTCGACCGCCCACCCCCCGACCTTCGAAAGCGCGTGCCACTTCGGTGTGAACCAGGACCAAGGTTCCGGGTCGGGAGCGGTAGGTGACGAATCCCGCCAGCTCCTCCCCGGCGAATGCCTCGTACCGATGCTTCGCGGGGTTGTCGGTGACTCGCACCGACAAGTCGGAATCTGGCATCAGGTCTCCCATCTGGGGTGCAATTCCTTCTACCGGGTCGAACGATGGTGGCGCCAGCACGGAGCCGAGGGGAACCGGATGCGGGCGGGAGGGAAGATTTGGCGCTAGACCTGAGTGTGGAACCCTAGGAGTATCCGTGCTCGACGAGACCGCGCACCAGAGCCTCATCGCCGCAATCGACGTGGCCACCAGCCGGTGTGTCGACGCGTTCAATATCGCCTCGGAGAGCGACGATCCCGAGTTGGCCGAGGGTGCTCGCACTCTCGTGGCCCAGCTGAAGGCGTTCAGGGAAACGGTCATGGCTCGACCGACGCGACGGGCTCGTTGGCAGTTCGGGCGTTCGCCGCGCGGTGACGCTCGCTCTCGCTGAGGGTGGGGATGGCCAAAATCGTGTTGATCACGGGGGCATCGGCCGGGATCGGTCGTGCGTGTGCTGACCGCTTGCACGCTGCAGGGTGGGTCGTCGTCGGCGCCAGCCGGCGAGGGACATCGTCAGGTCCATGGGCCGGACTGGTCATGGACGTCGACAGCGATGATTCCGTGCGCGCCGGTGTCGCCGAGGTCCTGGCCCGCCACGGACGCATCGACGCCGTTGTGGCATCGGCGGGATTCGGTGTCGCCGGCGCGGTCGAGCACACGACCATCGACGAGGCCAAGGCCCAGGTCGAGACCAACCTCTGGGGCGCGACACGTCTCGTCCAGAGCGTCCTGCCCGGAATGCGGGCCCAGGGCGGGGGCCGCATCGTCCTCATCAGTTCGATCGGCGGGGTCGTAGCGATCCCCTTCCAGGCGTTCTACAGCGCCAGCAAGTTCGCCCTCGAGGGGTTGGGCGAGGCACTCGCCTACGAGGTGGCGCCGTTCGGCATCGACGTGACCCTGGTGGAGCCGGGCAACGTCCGGACCGAATTCACCGCCAGCAGGAAGATGGCGCTCGCCGCTGCCACCGACGACGCCTATGGCCTTGCTCTCGCCACGGCGGTCGGCGTGATGGAGCGCGACGAGGCCAACGGCGTGGCTCCCGACCAAGTCGCCGTCGTGGTCCACAAGGTCTTGGACGCTCGTCGGCCCCCACGTCGGGTATCGGTGGGCAAGGCGGGCGAGCGCGTCGGCATTCTCGCCAAGCGGCTCCTGCCCCACCGGGTCTTCGAGGCGGCGGCCAAGAGCAGTCTCGGCGTCAGGTAGCACCGCCCCTTCGTGTTGGCGCAGCCTGCTGATCGGGCATTCTCCACCCGTCGAGGCGAGGCCGCCGCAGTTTTGGAGCCTGCGGGTTGACCATGTGTTGAGTCGCTCTTGACCGTCCCTTGAGGTGAGTTCGATACCGTGGGCGGGCGCATCGGGACTTTGTTTTCCCGGATCGCTGGTTCGACTCCGGGCGGGACACGCACGGTCAGGACCTCAGCAGCTTCTCGATGGGGGGCGTCGGGGTGGTATCGAGGCGATCATTGGCGACGATCAGCGTGGTCGGCGTCTTCGGCCTGGCCGCTGGTTTCGGCACGAGCGTGTGCCAGTTGCTCAACCCGCCCAAGATCATGATCGTCATGATGGAGAACCAGGGTGCGTCCCAGATCGTCGGCAACCCCGCACTGCCCTACGTCACGAGCCTGGCCAATGGGTACGGGTCTGCGACCGAGTCCTTCGCCTTTGACCACATCAGCCTTGTCGACTATCTCGACCTCGTTTCGGGCTCCAGCGAGGGCGTCGTCGACGACAACCCGCCCTCGTCGCACAGCTTTCCCACGGTCCCGACCTTGGCCGACCAGCTGGTGACGGCCGGGGACAGCGTGGGGGCATACGCAGAGAGCCTGCCTGCTGACCCCAAGAATGACTCAGGAAACTACGCCGTACGACACAATCCATGGGAGTACTTCCCGAGCGCGCCGGTCACCGTCAAAGACGGCTCAGCGCTCATTCCCGACCTCAACGCATCCTCGCCTCCGGACTTCGTCTGGTACACGCCCAATCTCATCAACGACGGCCACACGGGTGCGCCCACTGACACCGAAGCCAACCGGCTGGCCGGCACGGAGTCGTTCCTCTCGAGCTTCATCCCGTCGGTGCAGGCGACGTCCTGGTACAAGTCGGGGGGACAGATCATCATCGAGTGGGACGAGGCCCTCCAGACCGACACGTCGGGATTCAACGGTGCCAACGGCGGTCACGTCGCCACCATCGTCGTCTCGAAGTACCTCCAGGCAAGTCCGAAGCAATACGCCGGGAACGTCTCGACCTCGGGGCTTCTCCGCTCGATCGAACACCTGTACCAGGTGCCCTACCTCGGGAACGCGTCAGACGCCGGGAACGGCGACATCAACGGATTGCTCTACTGGTAGGGGTGACTGCGTGCGCCCGGTTTCTGGGCGGGTTGATCAGCCGAAGTCCCTTTTGAACATCGCCAGGGCTTTGGGGAACGTCCCGTCGAGAAGGTTGTTGCGGTAGGTGCTTGAGGAGTCGTAACACCAGACGTTTGCGAAGGCCACATCGTTCCTGGCGAACCAGTTGGCCATGTTGTCGACGAACAGGGGATCGTCGCCGAGGCCGTGCCCATCGGTCCGGTACTCGCCGGACCACTCGGGGATAGCAATGGGCTTGTTGTGCTCGGCCGCAAAGGCAGCCAACCATCCGAGTCCCCATTGCTGGCTCAACTGATGAGCCCATGACACGAGCGGGGTGAAGGGGGTTCCCCAGAAGTTGTCGTACACGTCAGTCCCGACGTAGTCCACGTATTTGTCGCCCGGATAGGCCTGGCTGGGGCTGTAGGTCGTGGGGCTCGGCCCATTGGGGTTCCACATGAACTTGAACTTTTGCCCGGGCACGGCTCGCAGGGTTGTCACCATCTGGCGCCAAAAAGCCACGAAGTTCGTTACGTCTGTCGAGCTTTGCACGGACCACCTAAACCAGTTCCCGTTGAATTCCCATCCCAGTCGCAAGATCGCATTGGCCTCGTTGTCGGCCACGAGATTGGTCCCGAGAGTGGTGTAGTACTGGTTGTATGCCCCCGTTGCTCCCAGCGCCAACGTGCCCACTCCGGGAAGGATCGGCACCCCGATGGCCATGCGGTACGGAGACGAGCTCCAGGCTTTGATGTTGGCGGCGCCGTCCATGGCGGCCCAGCCGCTGCCCTTGTCGAGGTAGTCGGTGGCGTAGGTCGGGTGCGTCCCGGTGGCCGCTGCGAAGGCGGCTACTCCGGCCGGATCGGCCTCTCCGGCGTAGTCCCCCAATGCAATGCCGTGGGCCACGCCGTCACTGGAATGTGACGACGTGACTTGTCCCGTGTGTCGTGTCGTTGTGGGCGTGGTTCGTGGTGTGGTCGTCGTCGGGCCTGTCAGGGTGGGACCGGGAACATGAGCCTCTGTTTTTGGCAATGTGGATGCGGGCGAGTTCGACGTGACGAGAAACGTCACCGAGCCCAGGATCACCGCCACTGAGCCGAGGACGGCCCATGACCACCACAATCGAAAGAGAGGTCGCCTTGTCCTGCCGGCCAAGGGCGAGGGTGGCCATTGCTGTCCGACTTCGTGGACGCGCAGCCGGGTGTGGGAGGCATAGGCCCAACGCGGGAGAACGAGTCTCCCGGTGAGAAGACCCGAGCGTCGATGCCGTGCTGGCCGCCGGGGGCTCAACGCCGGGACCCGCTTCGCGTGCCGCGCCGCAACCCTGACATGGCTTCGATCCTTCTCAGTGTTGTTCGTGGCACGCGCACGTAGTACCTCGGCGCCGTCGCTTGCCCCCCCGGACTCGGCCTGGCTGCCCCAATCAGGGTTCCTACTCTAGGGCGTACCCCGCCCTCATGGTCAACGGCCCATCGTCGGATTCCCTCGACGACCTGCCCACATGTGCAAGTAGCGCCTGTCGAGGTTGGCTCGTGGAGCTCCGTCGATTTGCGATCTCGCACCGGTTCGTTCCCGGGTCGATGACCGGGGTCGTGCCCGATCGGGACGGGCGGAATCACCGTTTTCGGCACGGGACGGCGGAGCAACGTTCTGTGACCAGTTCGCAGCGCTCATCGTGCCCGCTCATCGAATGAGGGCGAGAGGCACGGGGTGATCGGCCGAGATCCAGTGTCCGCGACGGTCAAGGACGCGCGAGCTCCCGTAGTAGCCTGAGAACATCCCCCTTGGGAGTGACGCCTCGTTTGGGCAGGACGACCGTTTTCGGGTTGTCGCCCCGTGCAGGCTGGACGCCTCTTCTAGGCACCATCAAAGGAGTGCGTCATGTCTGTATCCCCTCTTCACCCCCCGCTGATCGCGGTCGCTCCACAACTCGCTGAGGATGATGGGGAGGAGAACGAGAGCGGTGAGCCCGTAACCATGTGCGGCCGATGCCGCCTCAACTTCGTCCGGCATCCGTCCATCAGCGTGAGCGACTCGCCGAAGTGGTGGCTGTGCCCCTCGTGTCGGACCCGGTTGCTCGGTGACGAGACCCGAACGCGTTCTCGGTGGTCGTCGTGAGCCATTCCCAAAACCCCGTGGGTTGGTGGCAGGACTCGAAAGGGACGATGCAGCCCCCAGGATCTTTCTTGCTGCCATCGCTCCGGATTCCCGTCGGAGGGAGGCCGGGCTCTGCTTCGCGGCCGGTGTCGTCGCCGCCTCGCAGTTGGTTCAAGAGATGGACCGCTGCCCGCCTCCAGCGTCGTCGTTGAGGACACACCGCACCATGAGGTGAAGGTCGGTCTCCTTCGATCAGCGACTACGAAGCCGCTCGTCTCAAGACGTCAAGAAGCGACGCGGTCACCAGGGATCCGGTGATCTCCGATGTACTCCAGGTCCCGACCGGCCCAGAGGCCCCGTGGCCCTTCCACATGTCACCCTCGACGAGAACCACCTGGTGCTGAGCGGCGTCGAAGTCGAGTTGGAGGAAGGGATGCTGATCGCGGCGGGGGCGTCCGATGAGCTCGCCCTTCAGCGACATCCACAGGGTGATGCGTGGCGCCACGCCGGCCCCGTGAACGCCAGAGCGCTCTTCGAGAAGCCCACCTCCGCCGTTGGCGCGCAGCCGCTCCAGAAACGCCTGCATGGCGGGCCGAATCGTGGTGGCGCACACAGACGTAAACTCGTCGTGGAGACGAATGTTCTCGGTATCGATCTGAGACTGGCGCTCGACTGAATGGCTCAGGCCGTGGGCCCGCGTCTCGAAGATGCGGTCGACTTCGTGCAACAAGTCCGGGGAGGGCCGTGCGGACTCGGTGTCCGCTCCCGAGTTGTCCTGTGAAGTGGGAAAGTTGAGAATCTGTCCTACGTGGTCGGGTCCCATGGTGGACCGCCGATCTTCCCCCCGTCAGCGGGGGTGCTAGAGCTCGAACTGAGCCATTTCGACGCTACACCTCAATTCTCCGCCACATACCGCGCCTGAGGCCGTTGTCACTCGGTTTCTCGTGCTCGTTGTATCGTCCCCGGCGTGCACCTGCCTCGGACACCCTCGCGTGACGCCGTTGTTGGTCGCCCATGACCTATGTCCTGGTGCATGGAGGTGGATCCACAGCGCGTTTCTGGGATCGATTGGTGCCGTACCTCGAAGGACCGGTCCTCGCCGTGAACCTGCCGGGAAGGGCAGGACGATCCGCAGACCTGGCGACACTCACCGTGTCACAGGAGGTGGCTTCGGTGCTCGAGGACATCGAGGACGCGCACCTCGGAGGATCGATCACCATCGTGGCCCACTCGTCAGGTGGGCTCGTCGTGCCCGGAGTTGTCACGGATCTGGGGGATCGGGTCGAACACATCGTGCTGAGCGCTGCTCTTGTGCCTCCCGAGGGCGGCTACGGGATCGATTGCATGAAGCCGGTCCATCGGGAAGGTCTCGTGCGCACTGTCGAACAGGCGCGCCGCGCCGGCACGGTGGTGACCCTGCCCGGACCCCCGGCTGATCCCGAAGTCTTCCGGACTGCCTACGGCGGAGACCCTCTCGATGACGCCACGCTTGCCTATGTTGTCGACCCCGTTCGTTGCGTGGCGGATACGGTCAACCACTACTTTCAACCGATCCACTGGGCGCCGGTGTCGCACGTCCCGGTGACCTACGTGATCAACGAGCGCGATCGGCCGGTCCCGCTCACGACACAAGAGGTGATGGTCACTCGGCTCACCCGTCCCACCATCGTGCGGCTCGACGGTGGACACATTCCCGCTGTCACCGACCCCGAAGGCTTCGCCCGTCTGCTCGGCGCGGTGAGACCCGGCTAAGGCCCCGCCTCACTGGCAGTAGTCTCGGCGACACCGGTCAACCCGGCGTCGAGGGATGGGGGACGTGGTGAATCTGAGCCGGCGACAGCTTCTGGGCGGTGGGTTGGCCGGCGCGTCGATCATGCTCGGGGCGTGCGGGGGTGGATCGCCCTCGGGATCGGCGGCATCGAGCACCACGGTGGCCCGACGGGTCTTGCGAGCACCTGGTTCGAGACCGCGGCCCGATCGGCCGGTTGGAACCAATCAGGTGCCCGAGATCGAGCACATCGTGGTCGTCATGATGGAGAACCATTCCTTCGACAACATCCTCGGACTGATCGGTCGAGGCGACGGGTTCACGCTCGGCCGCAATCGTCGACCGACGGCCTCGAACCCCGACGGTCGGGGAAACCTCGTCCACGCCTTCCACATGCCGACCGAGTGCCAGACCAAGGGTGTCGGCAACAATTGGAGGGTCACCCACGAGGCCTACGACAACGGGACGTGCCAGGGTTTCGTGACCAGCACATCGGCCGAGTCGATGGGCTACTTCACCAGTGCCGACCTCCCCTTCACCTGTGGGATGGCGAGGACCTTCCCCATCGCGGATCGTTATTTCTGTTCGGCCATGGCCCAGACATACCCGAACCGCAGGTACATGATGGCCGGCACTTCACTGGGGCTCACCGATGACACCTTCCCTTCGGAGCTCCCACCCAACGGGGTGATCTTCCAGCAGTTCGACAAGCACGGGATCACGTGGAAGGACTACTACTCGACGTTGCCCAGCATCGGGATCTTCCTGCCACTGCTCGAGAGCCAGACCCTTTCCCATGGTCTGGTGAAAATTGATGAGTTCTATGCTGACGCCGCGGCGGGAAGACTGCCCTCGTTCAGTCTCGTGGAGCCTGACTTCGGCGTGCAGTCCGAAGAAGATCCCCAAGACGTCCAGTTCGGCGACCAATTCTTGGGCAAGGTCGTCAACGCGGTGATGTCGGGTCCGAAGTGGCGTTCCACCATGTTGATCTGGACGTACGACGAGCACGGGGGCTACTACGACCACGTACCGCCGCCGCCGGCGATACCGCCCGACGACGTCCCGCCGGCACTGAAACCTGACGACCCACCGGGGGCTTTCGACCGGTACGGGTTCCGTGTTCCTTCCGGCGTGGTCAGTCCCTATGCCAAGAAGGACTTCGTATCGCACACGATCTACGACCACACCTCGATCCTCAAGACCGTCGAGGAGAAGTGGAACCTTCCCGCCTTGACGCGCCGTGACGCCAATGCCAACAGCCTCTTCGACATGCTCGACCTGGAGCACAAGCCTGCGTTCATGAAGCCGCCCACGTTGCCCGCAGCCGCCAACCCCACGGCCAAAGCGGGATGTCTGAGCTCAGGCGCCGGAGTCATTCCGCCTCCGTCGGCGGTGACGAGGGCCTGACCACTCGGGACTTTCCCGGCGAACGCCGCTTTCAAATTGCTTTGGTGCCGATCGTCAACTCGTCGGCGTGAGCGAGACGTCCGAACTACCGGGCAGGACGACGCGAACGATCAAGCCGCCTTGGCGTCGGGCATGGGCCTCGACCGAGGCGTTGTGGGCCTCTCCGACCGCCTTGACGATGGATAAGCCCAGCCCCACACCGTCACCGGTGCGCCCCGCCAATGAGTGGAAAGGCTCGAAGAGCGAGGCCACCTGGTCTTCGGGCAAGAAGGGACCGCTGTTCACGACTTCGAAGAAGGTTTGACCGTCGGCGCCCCCGGACCGCACCCGGATCCAGCCACCGTGAGCATTGTGGCGCACCGCGTTGTCGACGAGGTTCCCGATCATCCGCTCCAAGAGCACCCGGTCTCCGGTGGCCTCGGCCGGCTGGAGATCTGCGGTCACGGCGAGCTCCATATCCCCGATGCGGGTGGCGGCACTGTCGAGGGCGTCTTCGGCCGCGGTGGCGAGGTCCACGAACTCCTCGATGCGCACCCCCTGGTTGCTGTCGGCCAGTGTGAGCAGGGCGTCGATCATCTGCTCAGCCCGGTCGACCGATCGACGGACCTTGAGCGCCATCGTCTCCAGTTGTTCAGGCGTGCGGGCCGGCTTGGCCAAGGTCACATCGATGGCGGTCCGGATCACGGTGAGAGGAGTGCGGAGCTCATGCGAGGCGTTGGCGACGAATTGCCGTTGCCCGCTAAACGCGCGTCGTCGAGCCGATCGAGCATGTCGTCGAACGTGTCGGCCAGCTCCTTCAGCTCGTCCCGAGGGCCCGCCAGCGCCAACCGCTCACCCAGATGCTGTTCCGACGCCCGCCGGGCCGTGTCGGTCATGGACCGGATCGGTCGGAGGACCCGTCCCGAGACGAACCATCCCAGAGCTCCCGAGGTCAACGTCAGGGCACCGAGCCCGATGATCGAATACAGGTGCAGATCGTGCAGTGTCCGGTCGCGCTGGCTCGCCTTGGCCAGGGCGGCCCCGGCCGAGAAAGCCTTCTTACACTTGGCAATGAAGGCGGGAGATGGCCTTTTCGTCAACGGTGCTGTCTTGCAGGCGAGCGGCACCGGGCTGATTCCGGCCTTGGCGCCGGGCCCGCTGCTGTTCAAGCTGGCCGAGACAAGACCGAAGGTGAGACCGAGGAGCACGGTCCCTCCGGCGAGGAACAGAAGGGCGTAGAGGACGGTGAGCCGGGTGCGTACCTTTTGGGGCACGAATCGCTTCACGGGACGCGATATCCGCTACCGACGACGGTCTCGATCAGGTCGGGTTCGCCGAGCTTCCGGCGTAGGCGCGCCACGGTCACCGTCACGGTGCGACTGAAGGGATCGGCATGCTCGTCCCAGACCCGCTCCAGAAGCTCCTCCGCGCTGACCACGGCTCCGTCGGCGACGAGAAGGACCTCGAGGAGCCCGAACTCCTTGCGATTGAGTGAGATCGGGGCACCCGCCCGGCTGACGCGCCGGCGGGCCCGATCGAAGACGAGGTCGGCGCGTACCGTGATAGGAGAACCAGCTGAACGTCGTCGGGCCAGGGCGTGGACTCGGGCCAGCAGTTCCTCGAAGGCGAATGGCTTGGTCAGATAGTCGTCGGCGCCCAGGTTGAGACCTTCGACCCGGTCGGCGATCGCGGTGGCGGCGGTCAACATCAAGATGCGGCTCTCCGACGAAGCGCCCACCAAGGCCGCGCACACGGCGTCGCCGTGGACCTTGGGGAGATCTCGGTCCAGGACCACCACGTCGTAGCGGTTCATCAGGGCCTTTTCGATCCCGCTGGCCCCGTCGTAGGCCACGTCGGCCCCGATCCCCTGATCCCGCAGGCCTTCGCCGATGTCATCGGCCAGATCGACCTGATCTTCGACCACCAGCACTCGCACCCCTCCATCCTGTCGCACCCCCGGTCACAACCCCGTCACAAAGTCCCCTGCCCTGTCTTTCCGACGCTCTGTCGCCAGGCGTAGTCCTCGATGTCCTTGGGGGCCACGGGCGTCGACACCTGTGACACCGGTGTGACCGGCAAGGGCGTACCACTACCAATGCGGGCGTTCGTCCCGCAGCACTGAAGGGAGCGGGCATGGATGGCGAACCACGAAGGTGGGGGAAACGCACAGCGGTGGCGATGCTGAGCGTGGTGGCGGCGGGAGTCCTGGGCATGGCGTGTGCGTCGGGATCGTCGACACCCCGGGTGGCCAGCCTGCCCGGACAGAGCGCGACCACAGCACCAAGCAACCTGTCCAAGGCGGACCTGGCGGCCCAGAGCGACCAGGACATGGTCAACTTCGCGCGTTGCATGCGTGAACACGGCGTGCCCATGTCGGACCCCGTTCATTTGGCGGGGCACACCGGGTTGTCTATCGAGCTTCCACCCCAGACGTCTTCCACCCACGCCGGCTACGCCGCCTGCAACCACTTCATCGCCAAGGACATCCAGGCCAAGGAGGCCGGCGCATCCACCCAGGCAGCCGCTCACCTGCCGGCCCTGACCCACTACGCCACCTGCATGCGCAGCCATGACATCTCCATGCTGGATCCGACGCCGCAGGGCCAACTCAACCTCGGCAACGTGCCGGGCCTCACGAGCGACTTCGGGCGCTACTCACCGCAGTTCCGCTCTGCCGACGGGGCCTGTCGGCACCTGCTCCCGGCCGGCACGCGTGACGACGGGACGGGGCCGTGACGCGTCGCCGATTTGTCGTACCGGCGGCGCTGGCAGGAGCGGTCGTGACGGGTGTGGTGGTCGGCATCGCCGTGCGTGGCACCCCGGCACCGGCGCCACCACGGCCTCCGGCGGTGTCGACGGCGACGGTGGTGCGCACCGATCTCGACTCCACCGTGCTGACGGCGGGAACGCTCGGGTATGCACCCACGAACCCCTTGATCAATCGGGTGGCCGGCACCTATACCGCCTTGCCCACGGTGGGCACCCGCATCGGACCGGGCCAGGACCTCTACCGTGTGGACAACCTTCCTGTCGTCTTGATGACCGGGACCGTGCCCGCCTGGCGGCCCTTTGCCGTGGGCATGACCGACGGGCCCGACGTGGAGCAGCTCGAGGCGAACCTGATCGCCCTGGGCGACGCCCATGGTCTCCTTTCCGTGGCGAGCGACCATTTCGGTGCCGGGACGGTGGAGGCGGTCAAACGGTGGCAGAGCGCGAAGGGGTACACGGCCAACGGAGCGATGGCCCTGGGAGTCGTCGCCTTCTTCCCAGCCGCGGTCCTCGTCGGTGCGCCGAACGTCGCCCTCGGGCAAGTTGCGGCACCGGGGGACATGCCCTACGCGGTGAGCGCGTCCGAACCGTACCGTCACTGCGCCGTTGACACCGAACGACCCCACCGTGGACGTGGGGCAGGAAGTGTCCATCGTCATGCCGTCGAACGCATCAACGCCCGGCAAGGTCACCGCCGTCGGCCCCGCGCCCGGATCGAGCGGAGGTCAAGGCTCGAGCGGTTCGACGTCCCAGGCGTCCACCGTCTTGACGGTGACTCCTGATGACGCGGAAGCGACGGGATCCGGATCGGGCATCGGTGTCCAGGTGTCGCTCACCGTCCAGAGCGTGCGCAACGTACTGGCTGTTCCGGTCTCCGCCCTGTTGGCACTGGCCGGTGGAGGCTACGGCGTCGAGGTCGTGCATGGCCCGGGTTCGCAACGACTGGTCGGGGTGCGCACAGGGATCTTCGCCGGTGGTCGGGTGCAGGTGACCGGAGCCGGGATCGCGCCGGGGACGAAAGTGGTCGTGGCGCAGTGAAGGCCCTGGAGCTCGAGGACGTGACCAAGACCCATGTCGGCACGACACCGGTCGTGGCGCTGCGGTCGGTCTCTCTCGCCATCGATCAGGGAGAGTTCGTGGCCGTCGTCGGACCTTCGGGATCGGGGAAGTCCACGTTGCTGTCGATCGCCGGGACGTTGGAGCGTCCGACATCGGGAACGGTGCGGGTGGCCGGAGAGGCGGTACAGGATCTTCCCGACCGGGCTCTCTCGAGTGTGCGATCGCACAAGATCGGGTTCGTCTTTCAGCAGTTCTTCCTCATCCCGACGTCCTCGACCCTGGACAACGTGGCCAACGGCTTGCTCTATCGGGGTCTGCCGGCGCTGCAGCGGCGTCAGGCCGCCGTCGAAGCGGTGCGCGCTGTGGGACTCGAGGCGAGAGCCGGGCACCGACCCGGGGAACTCTCGGGCGGGGAGTGTCAACGAGTGGCGATCGCCCGGGCGCTCGTCGGTGGGCCCACCATCATCCTCGCCGATGAACCCACGGGCAGCCTCGACACCGCCACCGGTCGAGAGATCTTGGGCTTGTTGGCCGACCTTCACCGTGGTGGCACCACGATCGTCGTGGTCACGCACAACCCCGAGATCGCCGATGCCGTCCCCCGCATCGTGCGCCTTCGAGATGGCGAGATCGAGCACGACTCCGGTGTCACCATGACCTCCCGAGGGAGATGACCGGCGTGGTGCGGAGCCGCTTGCGCAGTGCCGATGTCTTGTCGTTGGCGTTGTTGGGCCTGCGCGACAGGCCGGCCCGGACCGTCCTTTCGGCTGCCGGTGTGGCTTTGGGCGTCGCCACCATGGTGGCCGTGCTGGGCATCTCGAGTTCGAGCAGCGCCCAGCTGGTGGCGCAGATCGACGCCCTGGGCACCAACCTCCTCACCGTCTCACCGGGGCAGTCCTTCAGCGATGGCAGGGTCACCCTGCCCAGAACGGCGCCGGCCATGGTGGCCAGGATCGGGCCCGTGCTCGGTGCGGCGGCCATCGGCGACGTGGCGGCGAACGTCTACCGGAACAGTTTCGTCCCCTCGGCCGATACCCAAGCCATCACCGTCTATGCCGCCGATGTCGGTTTGGAAGCAACGCTGGAAGGGCAGATGGCCCGTGGTCGGTTCTTGAACGAGGCCACGGCTCACCTCCCGGCCGTGGTACTCGGCGCCTCGGCGGCAACCGCACTGGGTATCGACCGCGGCGACGGAACGGAACAGGTGTGGTTGGGCCATCACTGGTTCAGTGTCGTCGGAGTGCTGGACCAACTCCCGCTGGCTCCCGAGCTCGACCGGACGGCACTCGTCGGCTTCCCCGTGGCCGAGCAGCTGCTTCACGCCGACGTCCGTCCGGTCCAAATCTACGTGAGAACGGATCCGACGAGCGTGGGCGCCGTCCAGAGCGTCCTGGCCGCCACAGCCGATCCGGCCGCACCTCAGGACGTGGCGGTGGCGAACCCCACCGACGCGCTGACGGCGCGAGCTGATGCATCGGCCGCCTTCCAGAGCCTCTTCCTCGGGCTGGGAGCGGTAGCTCTGCTCGTGGGCGGGATCGGGATCGCCAACGTCATGGTGATCGCCGTGCTCGAACGCCGGGGCGAGATCGGATTGCGACGCGCCCTGGGTGCCGAACGACGGCACATCGCGGTGCAATTCGTGGCCGAGGCCGCGCTCCTAGCGCTGGTCGGGGGATGTGTGGGCACGATGTTCGGAGCGTTGTCCACGACCGTGTTCGCATCCTTCCGACACTGGAGCACGGAGATCTCGCTTCCGGTATTGGCAGTAGCCGTGGTGTGCGCCACGGGAATCGGCGCTCTGGCCGGCGTCTATCCCGCCCTGCGGGCCTCTCGGCTGTCGCCCTCCGAGGCACTGCGCACGGTATGACAGCGAGAGCGCGCCGTGGTGGAACGGAGTTGTCGATTGACGCCCAGTGACACCTTGGCTCGTAGGATCGGCGACATGCGGGTGCTGGCGGCGTGCTCTCTCGGCGGTGCGGGGCATCTCCGACCGTTGCTGCCCTTTCTCTCCGCGGCGCGACGACGGGGTGACGAGACTCTCGTCGTCGGTCCACCGGCGTTGCAGGCGATGGTGGAAGGAGCCCGGTGGCAGTTCCAAGCGGGCGACGAGCCGTCTGAACAGGAGGTGGCAGCCATACGAGAACGGCTCCCGCTCGAGGAGCCGCTCGAGGCCTCGGTCCTCGGGAATCGCGACCTCTTCGGTCGACTGGCGACGACGGCCATGCTCCCCGCCATGGACCGAACATGTCGGCAATGGCGTCCGGATCTTGTTCTGCGCGAGCCCTGTGAGTACTCGTCGGCGATCGTGGCGGCCCAACAGGGCATCGCCGTGGCCCAGGTGGCCATCTCATTGGCCCGGGGCGAGGCAGCATCGATCGCCGTGGCCGGGCCTGCGCTCGAAGGACACCGAAGGGGATTGGTCGACGAGCTCTTGGCGTCGCCCTACCTCACCCGCTTCCCCGCATCGCTCGACCCGTCGTCCTTCGCCTCCACCGTCCGTTTCCGAGAACCGAGCTCTCCGGCGCGCCGCCCCCTCCCGCCGTGGTGGGGGGCTTCGGAGGACCCGCTCGTCTACGTGACATTCGGGACCGTGCTCGGGTACATGTCCATGGCGGCGGGCGTGTACCGCGCTGCGCTCGGAGCCTTGGGAGGCCTTCCCGTCCGTGCCTTGTTGACCGTCGGACGCCAGTTCGACCGGTCCAAGCTCGGTCCCATACCCACCAATGTCCGAGTCGAGGCGTGGGTCGAGCAGGACGACGTGCTGCCCCACACCGAGGTGGTGGTGTGCCACGGAGGCTCGGGAACGACCTTCGGCGCTCTGGGGGCCGGCGTCCCGGTCGTGGCGGTGCCCCTCTTCGCGGATCAGTTCGACAACGCGAGACACATCGCCGAAATCGGCGCCGGGTTAGTGGTCGACGTTCCCCCTGACAGCTCCGGGGCTCGGCGAGCCGTCGTGGAGGACGACGCAGCGCGCTTGGCGGAGGGGATAGAAGCCGTGCTCGGTGCGACCTCGTACCGCCGGCAAGCCCAGCGCATCGCGCACGAGATGGCGATGGCCCCGACGATCGACGAGGTTCTCGACTCCGTCTTGACCCGATGACCCGCCATGCGCTTGGGCGGCAAGGATTCTTGGGGCAAAGCGCTTTCTGAGGGCGGGCCGGTGGGGCGTACTCTTAGACTCGCGGGCGACTCTCGGAATGCCTCCAGAGCGTGCCGGAGATCCAGGAACGTCCATGGAATTGGTGACGAGTGCCATGGCGAGCGGCGGAGATGCCGTTGGACGTGACGCTGAAGGAAAAGCCGTGTTCGTCAGGGGTGGCCTTCCCGGTGAGCGGGTGCGGGTGCGCCTCGTCGCCGATCACGCCCGGTATGCCATCGGATCGATCGACGAGGTGGTTGAACCGTCGCCCGACCGTGTGGCACCGCCGTGCCCCGAGGTCGAGCGTGGATGCGGCGCATGCCAGTGGCAGTACGTGTCCACCTCGGGCCAGCAACGTCTGAAGCTCCATTTCATCATCGAGGCGCTGGAGCGTTCCGGAGTGCACTGTCCCGAGCCCAATCCGTCTGTCGAGTTGGCTCCATGGGCGTTTCGCACGACGATCAAGGCCTCAGTCACCAACGGACGTGCCGGCTATCTCCGGACACGGTCGCATCACATGGTTCCGGTTGACTCCTGTCGGGTCGCCCACCCGCTCCTCGGAGATCTTCTTGTCCAGGCCCGCTATCCGGGAGCACATCACGTCTTGCTCCGGTGCGGTGCTCGAACGGGGGAGCGCCTCGCCGCGACGGCTCCATCGGGTCTGAAACTCAAGCTGCCGAATGATGTGCGCCCTGACCATCTGCATGAGATCGTGGCTGACCGCTCGTGGCGGATCTCGGCGCGATCGTTCTTCCAGAGCCGCCCTGACGGTGCGGACGCTTTGGCGGGGCTCGTGGGCGCCGCAGCCGACGAATTGGGCGAGCCGACGACCGCGGTCGACCTCTACTGTGGCGTTGGACTCTTCGCCGGAGTGCTCGCAGCGCGAGGATGGTCGGTCACCGCCGTCGAAGGCTCACAGAACGCTGTCGCTGACGCCACGTTCAATTTGCGAGATTCGGCGGTCTCGGTCGTGGATGGTGACGTCACCAAGTGGAAGGCAAGGAAAGCTGATCTCGTCGTCGCCGATCCGAGTCGAATCGGGCTGGGGCCGACGGGGGTGGAGGTCATCACCGCCACCGGCGCTCATCGTGTCATCTTGATCAGTTGCGACGCGGCGAGCCTCGGGCGCGATGCGGCTCTGCTCCATGGCGCCGGCTACGTGCTCAGTGCGGTGACCCATGTGGATCTCTTCCCGCACACCTTTCGAGTCGAGGCCCTCACCGTCTACGACCGTTGACGCGAACACACTCCGCCTGGTGCTCTCTCACCGAGGGGGGCGAGAGCCTGCGATGGGACGACCGTCGTCAACGGCTAGTGCGGGCCGACCTGAGCCTCTGGTTGGAACACGGCGATCGTGTTCCCGTCGGGGTCCTTGAACCACGCCGAACGGCCGATGCCCGGTGAGGTGACGACGTGGTCCACGGTCTTGAAGGTCTCGGTGTCGTACTCGTCGAACTCGATGCCGTTGGTAGCGAGTGCGGCGACGTCCTTGTCGATGTCGGTCGACCAGAAGCGCACCTGCGTGTGGTCGGCCTTGTTGCCGCTACCCCGGCCGTAGATCAGCATCGTGGTGCCGTCTCCACAGGTGAAGACCAGGTGGTTCTTGATCGTCTCGGGCGAGAGGGTCAGTCCTACCTTGTTTTCGTAGAATTGTCTGCTCCTCTCCAGGTCGGTCGAGACGAGCACAGCCGAGATCCGGTTGTGGGCAATCATGTCCATCACCTCCCTGTTCGATCGTCGTTCTCGGTGCCGCTACGGCAGGACGGTGGAGAGCTCGATCTCCGTTTCCTGGGGAGGGGTCGGAAATCCGCCCGCAATCCCCGCCTGCATGCGAGGCATGAGGATGCCGTCACGGAAGGTCTCCCAACTCTGCTTCGACTCGTGGACGGCCACGATGGTCCATCCGCCCTGCGACGCACCGGCAGCGTGGAAGATCTGCCCCTCGGGGAGTCCGTTCGCAGGGTGAACGGCAGCTATCGAAGCCTCGTAGTTCTCCTTGGTGCCGCCGGGGAAATGGTGGACGATGCCGAATGCCATGGTGAGCGCTCCCTCGGGTGGTTGATATTTTCCTACGAAACGAAATATACTCGCCACCGTGGCGAAGTCAAGACCCATCGAGCACGAGTTCCTGGAATCCGACGAATGGCAGTCATGGGGCGCGTTGATGATGCTGCACCGGTCGGTGCTGCAGGGCCTCGATGCCGAATTGCGCCGCCGCCACGATCTGGCGGTCACGGAGTTCGACGTGCTCATCACCTTGTTCAATGCACCTGACCAGCGACTCGGCATGTCTGCTCTCGCCGATCGCGTGCTGCTCAGTCCGGCCGGAACGACGCATCTCGTCACCCGTCTCGAGCGCGACGGAATGGTCCGCCGCGAGATCGACCCCGCTGACGGGCGCAAATGGTTCACGGTCCTCACCGAAGAGGGCGATCTCACGCTGCGAGCCGCCCGGCGCACCCACAACGACGTATTGAGACGGACGCTGCTCGCTGCCACCAAAACCAATGAACGACGCACGCTGCGCCACCTTTGGCAACGACTATCGGAGCAGGAGCTCCACCGATCCCATTGAGTTCACCCGAATGACGGCCACCCCTCGCCCTCCGAAGAGCCGAAGGTGGTGAGGAAAGGTGTCGGGCATCAACCGAACACGTGTCGGGCATCAACCGAACACGTGTCGGAGATCTCCCGAAGAGGAAATGACGGGGTTTACCCGGAACAACACACCCCCCTGGTGGGCCGCCCGGGGCTCGAACCCGGCACCTTGGGATTAAAAGTTTGATTTGATCGTTCCTGTCATTAACCAGGGTTCGCCGATATTCGCTCTGAGCTGCACATACTTTCCCGACCATCATCGACGTTCGCGGGGCTTCGTCGGGAGTTGTAGTCACGTTGTAGTCGCGGATCCCCGCCACAGCGAACTGGCGGAGGCACCGAGCGGGGGTGAGTGGAAATCGCGATGGATGGCGGGCGGACCCAACCAGAATGAGTTGAGATAGCTTTGTGCGGTCCCTCGGTGCCCCTGTCAGCTCGGCCCTCGGATCGTTCTCGGGACGTCCGAACGGCGCTGGTCGTTCGCACGTGGCGGCATTCGCGACCGCTATTTCGCTGCCCCTGGAGCGATACCGATCGGCCTAGTCCCAGTCGGACTCGAGGAAACTCCGATCGGGATCGAGCTTGATCCGGACGGCCTGACGCCACTTCTGGCCGCAGCAAAACGGGTGATATGCGCTCCCACGGATACCTGTGATGGACCATTCGAGGGCGCCATGTACCTGGTGGAAATCCCGGGCGGTGGTGGACGCCCGCGCCCCTATCCTGAAGATGGGACAGACTGGGCGCTATGGCAGACCTGGACGGCACCACTGTTGTCATCATCGGCGCATCGAGCGGCATCGCGGCCACCTCGGAAGACAATTAGGCTCCCACGACGAGGGACCGCGCCTCTGCGGAGCCGACCACAAGATCGTGAAGATCGCCGCCCACCTCGAGTCGGTTCGACTGTTCGACCCCGCCGATCCTGATCGGCTCAAAACCCGCCGTTCGGATCAAGTGCTCGACTTCGTCGCTCCCATGCTCGTCCTCGGACACGTAGAACAGAACCGCGGACTCGGGCGACCGGTGGCTCGAGGACTCGAAGAGATCGGCCGACATGGTACCGAACGCAATGGCAAAGCGTGTCCCGATCGGCAACCACCCAGCGACAACTTCGCCCGATGACTGCCCTTCCGGTAGTAGCCGCACGACCTTGCCTTGTGCGTCGAGTCCGACCGGATTGCTCGGAACGACGAGAGACGTGTCTCCCAGCGCGTCGGTGATCTCGTCGATGACGTCTTTCAACACGGAAAACCGCAGCGCAAGGATCGTGGCGTAATTCATCTCGCCGAGGACTCTTGAGGGAGCAAAGCCGGTGCAGTGCATGTAGCATGAGATCCCGATCCCGCGGTAGATTCCCTGGTCACGGAGCTCAGCCTGTTGTCTGCGCTGTCCCGCATAGTCAACCTTCGCCAGAGCTCGGCGAAGCGCCTCCGGATAGTCCCCGCTGTCGTAGTTCGCTCCGGCGGCGCTCGCGTATTCGAAGTCTCCAGGCTGGATGAGATTCTTCTCTCGGAGCTCGGCGGGATCAACGCCGAGGCGACTTGCTGCCTTGTCGACCAAGCGCTCGATCGCAAAGTTTGCTTCGGGCGCACCAAACCCGCGATAGGAGCTATTCGGGACCTTGTTCGTCACTACTCCAATTACATCCGCCGAATAGTGCGCAAACTTGTACTGGTTAGGCATCCCGGCACCAGTGACCCATGCTGGTCCGAGGCCAACGCTGTGAAGGTGAGCGCCGAGGTCGCAGACAACTCTGCCGCGAAGGGCAAGGATGAGCCCTTCCGAACTGACCGCCAACTCCCAGTCTTCTCGAT
>CAWCMY010000006.1:0-166657 GCA_963796765.1 uncultured Acidimicrobiales bacterium
AGGTGAATTCAATTGGTCGTCGCAACACCTCGATGATGGAGGTGTCGGTGGGCAGGCCAGCTGGGTGGATGAAGGAGTTGACAGGGCGATCCCCGATGAAGTCGCCGGGGGCGCCGTCCCTTCGTCGGGAAGTCGAGCAGCAGTTTTGGCGTCAGATTGCCACGGGAATCACCACCGACGCGGCCGCGAAGCGCCGTCGGCGTATCTCCGGCGGTGGGTGCTCGCTGGTTCCGGCATCGTGGCGGTATGCCCATCGATCTGTCACCAACCACTGGCCGATATCTGTCCTTTCATGAACGGGAAGAGATCGCGATGCTGAAGGCGCAGGGCGCGGGATCAGGGAGATCAGTCGGCAACTGGGTCGGGCACCCTCGACAATCTCACGGGAGCTGCGCCGCAACGCCGCCACTCGGGGCGGAAGCTCGAATATAGAGCCTCGGTGGCTCAATGGAAAGCTGAGCTCGTGGCTCAGCGCCCCAAGACTGCGAAGCTCCTCGCCAACGAGCGCTGCGCGACTACGTGCAGGAGCGGCTGGCGGTCGGGTCCACCGACCTGACGGGACTCCTATTCAAGGGCCGGCGACGGCACCTTGGAAGGGCAGAGGCAAGCCACACCGAAAGGATCGCCGCTGGGTGAGCGCATGGAGCCCCGAGCAGATCGCGAACCGGCTCAAGGTCGATTTCCCCATGATGAGTCCATGAGGATCAGCCACGAGGCGATCTACCAGTCTCTTTACGTTCAAAGCCGAGGCGCCCTCAAGCGCGAGTTGGTCGCCTGCCTGCGCACCGGCCGTGCCCTTCGGGTTCCGCGGAGCCAGGGCGAGACGCCAAGCCTGGGCGCACGTGACGCCGGAGGTGATGATCAGCGAACGCCCACCCGAGGCCGAAGATCGTGCTGTGCCTGGGCACTGGGAAGGGGACCTGCTTATCGGGCTGGAACGTTCCGCTATCGGAACCCTCGTCGAGCGCACGAGCAGGTTCACGATGCTGGTCCACCTGCCTCGTGAGGAGGGCTATCGCCACAAGCACACACCCAAGAATGGGCCGGCGCTGGCCGGCTATGGAGCAATCACGATGAAGGACGCTCTCGCGTCAACGATCACCACGCTTCCCGAGCAACTGCGTCGATCGTTGACATGGGACCGCGGCAAAGAGATGTCGGCTCACGCAAAATTCACAATCGAGACAGGAATTCCTGTCTACTTCGCCGACCCGCGAAGTCCGTGGCAGCGCGGGACGAACGAGAACACCAATGGCCTGCTTCGTCAATACTTCCCAAAGGGCACCGACCTATCGCGATGGAGCAGCGAAGAGATCGAAGCCGTCGCTCACGCTCTCAACACGAGACCGCGCAAGACACTCGGATGGAAGACGCCAGCAGAGACATTGATGAGCACCTACGATCTCAACAAGAAGCCGGTGTTGCGTCCACTGATTGAACCCAGTCAATTTCGAAGCAGGAAGTTCCCGCGCTGCTCAAGGCACATCACCTCACCGGCTCGATGGGCCGGGTGGTTGCCGCCGGCGACAACGCGCCCATGGAGTCATTCCACTCGCTTCTCCAGAAGAACGTCCTCAACCGCAAGCGCTGGCGGACGCGAGCCGAGCTGCACTTCGAGATCGTCCGGTGGATCGAGCACACCTACAACCGCCGGCGGCGGCAGCGGGGACTCGGCCGGCTAACCCCAGTCGAGTTCGAGCTCGCGTTCACTCGTGGAGATGTGGCAGCCTGATCAGTCAATAACCGAGCCAACCAGACTCGCGGCAGACTCTGGATGGCTATTTCCGGGGCAAGACGACTCGGTAGTTACTCCACGAACGCTCGACCGACAATGGACGCGGGCTAGGAAGGCAATCCAACGGCCGGATCTTCGCTTCCACGACCTGAGGCACACTGGGCTCACCATGGTGGCCCTGACTGGTGCCACGACGGCTGAAATCATGGCCGCTGGGGGACATGCAAGCCCGGCAGCGGCCCTTCGGTATCAGCACGCCTCGCAGCACCGGATGACCGCCATCGCCGATGCCCTCGCCGCCATGGCAGAGGGTTGCCACGAACCGCTCTCGCCTCCGAAGGGGCACGCAGGGGGCACGAGGCCCGCTGGGGACGCGTCCGACGAGGACGTAGTGGAGTCCTTGGTGAACTCATCAGACGAGTCACTACCGAAGTCCCACGCGAGACGCCATCGGCACAGACGACGTAAGTCTCCTGGTCACGGCTCCGATTCTGAGCGCCCTTCGACCTCGGCGCGGAACCGAGACATGGACCCCAAGGAGGGTTCACCGGCCCAGAAAAGCGAGCAGCCCCAACGGGATTCGAACCCGTGTCCCACCCTGAGAGAGTGCCCAGGTATGTCCTCCGGGTCCGATGACGTGGTGTTCTTCCTGGTCACGAGGTTCGAAGCGTCCAGTCAGTCCACCCCGTACGCCCGAAATGTCGGCGAAAGGATGGACGGCGGATGGACAAGGGGGCCTTTCTGATACAATTGTGCTATGGCACAATCGTCTCATACCCCCTCACCGGCGGCGGCATTGCTGCAACTGGCCCGGATCAAGGGTGGTCTGAGCCAAGGACAGCTCAGCCAACGAGCGGGGGTACCTGCAACGATGATCTCGGCATACGAACGCGACCGCCGGCAGCCGACCATTCCGACTCTGATGCGACTCTTGAATGCAGCCGGATTCGAGCTGAGCATGCGTCTCGTCCCGAGTGATACGCATGACGAGGTGCTCGCCGCGCTCGATTCCAGGCGTAGTCCAAGAGAGCGTCGGCGCAGAGACCAACAGATCGAAGCCTGGCGCAATGCAGAGCTCTTTCGATGCTGGTGACCTCTCCCCATGACGCAGTCCCTGAACGCGGCAGCCATCGTTGACGTCCTGAACCGCCACAACGTCAAGTTCGTCGTTATCGGCGCGTTCGCAGCAATCGCTCAGCACGCTCCTATTCCGGCCACCAGGGATATCGATCTGACACCGGACTCCTCAATCGAGAATCTCACTCGACTCTCAGCAGCGCTCAAGGAACTCGGAGCTCGGATACGCACGGATGCCGTCGACGAGGGCTCCCGTTCGACCACGATGGCCGGTCACTCGCAGCGTCGTCGGTTTGGAATCTCATCTGCCCCTTCGGTGAGTTCGATATCTCGTTTCTGCCGAGCGGTATTGCAGGCGGATACGAAGAGCTTGCGCTGAGGGCTCACAGAATGAGGGTCGACTCCGTCGACGTCATGGTCGCCGACCTCAGCGACGTCATCCGATCCAAAGAGGCTGCCGGACGACCGAAAGATCTCCAGGTTCTGCCGATCCTGTATCGATTCGACCGCGAGCGCCGGGCGGGTAATCTCTCCGGGCTGAAAGTCGTGGCCCGGCAACGGGTTCAAGCTCATCTGAGCAGCCCCAACGGGATTCGAACCCGTGTCTCCACCTTGAGAGGGTGGTGTCCTCGGCCACTAGACGATGGGGCCCGGCACCCTTTCGGGCCGAGTCCAGACTATCCGATAGGTCGAGATCCCCGAGCGGTCCCGGTCGGTTCGGGAGCCGGTCGGCACGGACATCGTGACTTCAGTTTCATCACGCATCCGAGCCCCACCGCAGTGGGGCTCGGAGAAGGAAAATGGCTCGGGGGGGAGGACTCGAACCCCCAATAACAGGGCCAGAACCTGCCGTGTTGCCGATTACACCACCCCCGAATGGGTGACTTCGCAGGCTAGCCCAGCCGGTGGAGGCGCGAGTACCCGATGATCCGGCCCAGGGCCACTCCCACGGTCTCCTTGGCGTAGTAGGGAACCGTCGCCCACCCCTTGATCGGGGAATTGGTGGTCGGCGCCGGCCACGCCTGGAGCCCGACGTTGGAGGCGATGGCGAGGCTGCGGTCCTCGTGGAACCCGTCGGTCACGATGACGACCTTGGTCAGTCCCCCGATGGTGGAGGGCCGCTGCGGCCAGTGACAGATTCGTCCACGAGTCGTCCCCACCGACCTCGATGATGTTGCCGGGCGGCACCCCGTGTTGGGCCAGCCACGTCGCCGACGCGTGGGCCTCGGTGAATTTGTCACCGACCTTCTTGGAGCCCGTGACCACCATGGTGGTGGCGAGATGGCGGTTCCACAGTGCGTCCGCCTGCTCGAGCCGCGCCACCAGGTCGGGCGAGGGGACCCCGTCGTACTGGGCGGCCCCCATGACCACGATGGCCTGGACGGGACGGGCATCGTGATGGCGCGACGTCAGCCAGACCTGGGCTCCGGTGAAGGCGAAGTAGCCCCCGAGCACGAGCGCGATCAGCACGAGCCGTTGGAGGATCCACCGGATGGCGCGCGCACCACGCACCATGGCGTCTCCGATCACTGCCACCGGTTCAGTCCCCCGATCCTTCCGGTCCGGACTGGGCCGGACCGCGTCTCAGCCGCCGTCGCCCCCGAGACGTTCTCGGGCGGCGCTCAGGCGTTCCAGTACAGCCTCGCGCCCGAGCACCTCCAGGGACTGGAATAGGGGCGGTCCGACCCGGCGGCCGGTGACCGCCACCCGGATAGGGGCCTGGACCTTGTTGAGCTTGCGACCCATGTCGTCGGCGAGCGCCTGGGTGGCGCTGTGCAGGGTCTCCGCGCTCCATTCGGACTCTCGGTAGATGGCCAGGGCGCGGTCGAGGACCGCCGGGGCCGGAGTCGTCCTTGGCGACCGCCTCCCACGATCCCTCGTCGAGGCGAGGCCGGTCCAGGAAGAGGAAGTCCACCATGTCGGGCACCTCGCCGAGGACCCCGACCCGCTCCTGGACGAGCGGCGCCATGGTGCGGAAGACCGCCTCGTCGAAGCGGTCGGGGGGCCACGGGGCCCGGTCGGGTGCCAACCAGGGCCGGGCGGCCTCGATGAAGGCGTCCACCGACATGGCCCGGAGGTACTCCTTGTTCATCCACTCCAGTTTTTTGAGGTCGAAGAACGCCGGGGCGTGGTTCACCTCCGACAATTCGAAGCCCGCCACCATCTCCTCGACGGTGAGGATCTCGCGTCCTCGGGGGTCGCTCCACCCCAGCAAGGCCAGGTAGTTGCGGATCGCCGGGGCCAGATAGCCGCGTTCTTGATACGACTCGACGGCCACGTCGTCGCGGCGCTTCGACAGCTTCTGCCGGCGCTCGTTCACGAGTAGAGGCAGGTGTGCGAAGGCGGGGAGCGGCGCGTCGCCACCCTCGAGCGCGGCCCAGATGAGCAGCCCCTTGGGGGTCGACGGCAAGAGGTCCTCGCCCCGGATGACATGGGTGATGCGCATGTCGATGTCGTCGACGACGTTGGCGAGGACGAACAGTGGCGCCCCCGACGACTTCACCACCACGAAGTCCTCGATGGCCTCGTGGGCGAAGACCACGTCGCCCCGGATGAGGTCGTGGACCACGGTCGTCCCGGACTCGGGAACCCGGAACCGCAGCGCCCGTCCCTCACGGCTCAGGCCTCGGTCGCGACAGAAGCCGTCGTAGCCAGGAGTGGCGGCGGACTTGGTGCGGGCGTCGATCTCGTCGCGCGAGCACTCGCAGGCGTAGACCGCACCCGCCTCCCACAAGGTGTCGATGGCGCGGCGGTAGACGTCGGTGCGCGCCGACTGGCGGAAGGGGCCCTCGTCGGGCTCCATCCCCAGCCATGACAGCGACGACACGATGCCGTCGGCCCATTCCTCGCGGTTGCGCTCGGTGTCGGTGTCCTCGATGCGCAGGACGAAGACCCCTCCCGTGTGGCGGGCATAGAGCCAGTTGTAGAGCGCGGCCCTGGCACTGCCGACGTGGAGGAACCCCGTGGGCGACGGGGCGAATCGGACCCGGGTCGCACCGACCGCCGTACCGACCGCGCCAGCGGCACCGGCACCGACCGTGGCGGCGACCGGAGCGGCCCCGCCGGTCTCGGCGGCACCTCCTGCCACGAGGGCTACTCGTCCTCGACGAGCGTGATCGCCCCCGTCGGGCAGTTGTTGGCGGCCATGCGGACCTTGTCCATCAACTCGGTCGGGGGGTTCTCGTTGAGGACGTAGAGATACCCGTCGTCGCGCACCTCGAACACTTCGGGCGCGATGCCCATGCAGACGGCGTTGGACGCACAGACGTCGTAGTCAACGACGACCTTCATGAGATGGACCTCCGTCTCGACCCGGCCAGGAATTCGCAGCGCATTTCGACCCGCAGTGTAGTGGCGGGCATCCCGGGTCCCCGGACCGGCCGGAGGGCCGGATCAGGGCTTGTCGGTGCCGAGCACCCACATGGCGAAGAACTGCGATCCCCCGCCGTAGGCGTGGCCGAGCGCGGTGCGGACGTTCTCCACCTGGTGCTCGCCGGCCTGGCCCCGGACCTGCATGGCCACCTCGAGGAACCGCAACATCCCCGAGGCGCCGATGGGGTTCGACGACAAGACACCGCCCGAGCAGTTCCAGGGGATGTCGCCGCCGTCGAGGGCGGTGGCCCCGGACTCGGTGAGCTTCCATCCGTCACCCTGCTCGGCGAAGCCGAGGTTCTCGAGCCACATGGGCTCGAACCACGAGAAGGGCACGTAGACCTCGGCCACGTCGATCTGGCGGCGGGGCTCGGTGATGCCGGCCTGGTGGTAGACGTCTGCGGCGCAGTCGAGGCCGGCTTGGGGGTTCACCTGGTCGCGTCCCGCGAACATGGTCGGTTCCGAGCGCATAGCCATGCCGTGGATCCACGCCGGGGGCCGGCTCGAGGTCGAGGACTCCGCCACGCGTTCCGAGGCCAGGACCATCGCCGCCGCACCGTCTGAGGACGGGCAGGTCTCGAGGTAGCGGACCGGATCCCACAACATGATCGAGTCCTTCACCATGTCGAAGGAGATGTCCTCGATGTGGAGGTGGGCATAGGGGTTCTTGAGCGCCTGGAGACGGTCCTTCACCGCCACGAGGATCCCGATGTGGTCGGGCGCGCCCGAGCGTCGCATGTAGGCGCGGATGATCGGCGCGAAGAACCCGCCCGCACCCGCCAGCAACGGAGCCGAGAACGGTTGGGGCACCGACAGGGCCCACATGGCGTCGGAGTCGGACTGCTTCTCGAAGGCGACGGTCAGCACCCGCTCGTGACGACCCGAGGCGACGAGGTGGGCGGCCACGATGGCCGTGGACCCGCCGACAGACCCCGCCGTGTGGACGCGGAGCATGGGTTTGCCCACCGCGCCCAGCGCCGAGGCCAGGTAGAGCTCGGGCATCATGACGCCCTCGAACATGTCCGGGGCCTTGCCGATGACCACGGCGTCGATGTCGGCCCAGTCGAGCCCGGCGTCGTCGAGGGCCCGGCCCGCCGCCTCGCGGACGAGCCCCGCGATCGAGACGTCCTCCCGCTTGGCCGCGTGCTTGGTCTGGCCCACGCCGATGACTGCGCAGCGCTCGGCCATCAGGCCCCCTTTCCGGCCGGGCCCGAGGGCTCGGCGGCGAGAGCGCAGACGAGGTTCTGCTGGAGACACGGGCCCGAGGTGGCGTGGGCGATGGCGGTGGCGGCGGAGCCGTCCATGATGCGTGTCGCCGCTTCGACGATGCGGAGGAGGCCCGCCACCATGAGCGCGTTGGCGGCCAGAGCGCCGCCCGAGGGGTTCACCGCCACCGAGTCGGCCAGACCGAGGGCCTCGCGCAGGATGAGCTCTTGATGGGCGAAGGGTGCGTGGAGCTCGGCCACGTCGACATGGACCGCTGCCCGGCCCGTCGCCGGAGGCCTCGAAGACACCCGCACCCTGCGCGGCGCGGCGCGTCGAGGGCGATTGGTCCAGATCACGGGCGCCCAGCGCGTGGGCTTCGATGCGGTGGTCGATGCCGGTGATCCACGCCGGGCGGTCGCACAAGTCGCGGGCCCGGTCCTCCGCCGCCAGCACGACGGCGACGACCCCGTCGGTGATGGGCGGGCAGGGCGTGGCGACGCAACGGCGCCACCACGTAGTCGTCGCGCAGCAATTCGTCGGGCGACTGGTCCTTGGCCACCTGCGCGTTGGGGTTGCCGAGCGCATCGCGCCGGCTGCGGGCCGCCACCGCCGCGAAGTCCTTCTCGGTGGCCTTGCCGGTGTCGATGAGCGCCTGCGCCTGGAGCGCGGCCAGGGCTACGGGGTCGGGCCACATGGGCGCCATGTAATAGGGGTCGAGCTGGAGCGCGAGGATCCGGTCGAGCTGGCTCGGCGACGAGCGGCCGAAGCTGTAGACGAGGGCGGTGTCGATCTCGCCTTCTTGGAGCAGCGTCCATGCCTCGTAGAGCGCCCAGGCCCCGTCCATCTCGACGTGGCTCTCGCGCATGGGCGGCCACACCCCCACCGCGTCGAGGGCCATGACGAAGCTGAAGGGTGCGCCCACCAGATAGTCGGTGCTTCCCGAGCAGACGAATCCCATGTCGGCCTTGGTGACGCCGATGTTGGCGAAGACCTCGGTCACGATGGGCATGAGCATCTCGACCTCGTTGCGGTGGTCCTCGCGCCGAACCGACTTCGTCTGGGCGACCGACACCACCCCGACGGGCCGGACCGCGGCGCGCGCCGACGCGGCCGCGCTCACAGGTACTCCTTGAAGGTCTCGTAGTCGGCGTCGGGCTCGCCGTTGGGCCGGAAGTACTTCACCGACGCCATGGTCAGGCCCCACTGGTCCTTCGGGAGCCACACCGCCTCGACCCGCATGCCCATGCGGACGTCGGTGGCCGACATCTCCTGGATGAGCCCCATGAAGGCGATGTTGGCGCCGTCGAGGAGGATCTGGGCGCAGATGTAGGGGATCTCGATCGACTGGCCCTGGAAGGGGACGTTCACCACGCAGTAGGTCGTGACCGTCCCGCTGTTGGACAGCTCGACCGGGTCGGTGGTGGCGACGCCGTCGGTCGGGCACGACCCACGCGGCGGGACGTAGACCTTGTGACAGGCCGGGCAGCGCTGGCCGATGAACTTGCCCTGGGCGATGCCCTGGAGAAAGCGCGACTGCGACAGGCCGGCGGTGTACTGGTAGTCGAGGCGCATCGGCGTGGCCAGTGAGGTGACAGGGGCCTCGCCCGACGAGCCGGAGTCGGTGATGGTGCCTGGGTCGGTCATGGCGTGGCCCCCTCGGGCACGAAGCACTCGATGTCCTGGACGCGCCCCACGCGCTCGGCGGCGGGACGCCAGCGCGCCGTGACGCGCATGCCGGTCGACATGGCGCCGGGCGACCCTGCGTCGACGACATGGAGCATGGCCGTGGTGGCCCCGTCCAGTCGGACGAGCGCCCACGCGAAGGGACGGTCGAGTGGTTGGTCCTTCTTGGGATCCGATGCCCACGACCACGTCGTGACGACCCCGGACTGGCCCACCTCCACCAGCGCGCCGACATCGGCACTGGTGACAGGGTCGTACTCGGTGGGGGGCACGATCACCGTCGCCGCGCCCTGGGCGTCGTGGGACTGCGCGCCCAGGATGCGCCCGTCGCGCAGCGCCGTGAGGAAGGCGCCGATCACCGGGCCCACCGATCGGACGTAGGGGTACTCGAGGACGTGGGGCGCCCGCAGGACTTCGCTGTCCGCCATCAACCCCTCCCCTCGGTTGGCGTCCGACGGCGCAAACTAGAACACATTGCAGTTATGTGCCAGCCCGCCCGGCCGGGTCAGACCGTGTGGACGGGCCCAGCCCCACATGAGCGATCCCGGCGTGGTGAGGAGCTCGCCGGACTCGAGCCAGGTCTTGAGCCCGGAGAGGATCATGGGCCAACCGCCGAAGAGCTGGCTGTTCGCACCTTCGCGGAGCTGGTCGTGGGTGAGGGTGAGCCGGCACGAGTCACCGATGGGCTCGATCTCCCAGGTGACCCTCGAGGTGCCTTCGGCTTTGGCTTCCTCGGAGAAGTACGCGGCCATGGTGTGAACCAGGCGACGGGGCGGGTCGACTTCGAGGATCTCTCCCTCGCCGAGGACGGCCTCGGCCTTGGGTGCGGTCATCTCGTAGTGGGCGCCGGGCGTCAGCTCGTCGACGACCATCGCCGCGCCGAAGTTGTACTTGGCCCTGATCTCGGGGTCGATGATCGCCTCCCAGAGTCGGTCGGGGGTGGTGCGGATGTAGATCTCGAAGACTTTCTCCATGGGACTCTCCAGTCTCTGTTTGAGTTCGCTGAGCCCCGCGGCCCAGGGCTCGGCGTACTTGCTCACCCACCGGTCGTGGACGAGCCGGATCGGGACTGGGTTCAGGAAGTGGAGCTTCTCGCGGCCGCGTCGCTTGGTGACCACGAGCCCGGCCTCCTCCAGCTGCTTCAGGTGCTTCATCACGCCGAATCTGGTGATGTCGAACCTGGCCTCGAGCGCGCTCAGCGTCTGGCCGTCTTCACGGAACAGCTCGTCGAGCAGGCTTCGCCGAGTGGGATCGGCGAGGGCCCTGAACACTTCGTCCACACCCGGACAATACGTGACCATTTGGTCACATGTCAAGCCCGGAGAGGTCTCAGGTGACGTCGGATCGGAGGGTCGTAAAGGCACCGGCCGCAGCCAGGACCACCCCGTAGCCGAGGAGGGCCAGACCGCCCTGCCACCAGGGCACCAGGTGGGTGATGCCGTTGTTGAGCCCGTTGGCGTTGGCCGTGACCGACTCGAGAGCCTGGGCCACCTGGCCCGGAAGCCACCTCCCCACCGACGGCACCACGGCCACGATGATGGGCTCGAGGATGGCGGTCACCCCCAGGCCGACGACGATGGCCACCACCTGGTTCTTGAGCAGCGCCCCCAGCCCGACGCCGTAGATGGCGTAGAGGATCGCCGCGGCCAACACACCGGGAAAGACATGGCGGTACTCGGTGAGCATCTTGGTGGCGTCGCCGATGCCGGCCCCGACCACGGAGAAGCCGAAGACGAGCGCCACCGCGCCGGCCACCACGGCCACGGCGGCGCCGCCGAGCGCGGAGGCCAGCAACTTCGACACCACGACACGCCCCCGGCGGGGCTGGGCGAGATAGGTCGGCGTGATGGTCTTGTGGCGGTACTCCCCCGTCATGCACAAGATGCCGAGCACGAGGGCCAGGGTCAGCGAGACGGTGAGGCTCGAGAAGATCGAGTCGAACCAGAGGGTCGTGCCCCGGGCGGGAAAGAGCAGGGCGCGGCGTCCGCGGTCGTGGGGTGCGAAGGCGATCACCGCCGTCAGCGCCGCCACCAGGAAGGCGGTGATGCCCGAGGAGGAGCCACGTCGACCAGATGGTCCGGAACTTCTTGAGCTCGGCCGCGACCTGTCGGATCACGGTCCGGTTCCCGGTGCTGGCCCGCCCCGTGTGGTCGGAAGGCCGGGCTGGCCCATGGGTCGACCACCGCGTTCGACGCCTTCGGTGAGCTCGAAGAAGAGCTGCTCGAGTGACTCGCCCGAGGACGTCATCTCGTAGACGACGATGCCGTCGCCGGCCATGAGGGGGCCCACGGTCTCCGGCGTGGTTCCCTCTGCGGTCACGACGTCCGGGCCTTCGAGGCGCACCGACGTCGGCGGGTGTTCGACAGAGCCCGACCCTGCGGCCGCCTCGAGCACGCGCACGAGACGCTCGGCGTCGGGAGTGCGGACCCGGACCGTGGTCGTCGCCCCCTGGAGGAGCTGGTCGAGCGGGCCCTCGGCCACGAGCCGCCCGCCGGCCAGGATGATGACGCGATCGACGGTCTGAGCCGCCTCGGCGAGGAGGTGCGACGACACGAGCACGACCCGGCCCTGTGACCGCGTACCAGCGCAGGAAACCGCGCATCCAGGCGATGCCCTGGGGGTCGAGGCCGTTGGCGGGCTCGTCGAGGATGAGCACCTGGGGGTCACCGAGCAGGGCCCGGGCGAGCTCGAGGCGTTGGCGCATCCCGAGGGAGAACCCGCCCACCTTGCGGTCCCCGTCGGTGCCGAGACCGACGAGCTCGAGGACCTCGTCCACGCGCCGAGCGTCGATCCCGGCCACCGTGGCGACGATGCGGAGGTGGTTGCGGGCCGTGCGCGCCGGGTGGAACCCCGAGGCTTCGAGGACGCCCCCGACCGTCGCGGTGGGATCGGCGAGGTCGCGGTAGCGGCGGCCGTTCACGAGGGCGCGCCCCGAGGTGGGCGCCACCAGGCCCAGCAACATCCGCAGGGTCGTCGTCTTGCCTGCGCCGTTGGGCCCGAGGAACCCGGTCACGGTGCCGGGCTCGACCGCGAAGCTCAGGTCGTCGACGGCAAGGACGTCGCCGAAGCGCTTGGTGAGCCCCTCGGCGACGACGGAGGTCTCGACGCCCGACCGGGTTTGGACCGTTGTCGCGACGACCGCCCTAGAAGGTGAGGATCTGGCGGATGATCTCGCCCTTCTTCATGGCGTCGAAGGCGTCCTGGGCCTTGGAGAGGTCCATGCGCGACGAGATCATGCCCTCGAGGTCGAGTCGACCCGACTTCCAGAGCCGGATGAGACGGGCGAACTCGGTGCGGACGTCGGCCGAGCCGTAGTACGAGCCGAGCAGCTTCTTCTCCATGAAGAAGAGCTCGAAGCAGTTGAACTCGACGTTCTTCTCTCGCGCTGCCCGCGCCCACGATCACCGCCGTGCCGCCCCGACGGGCCGCGTCGTAGGCGGCCCGGATGGTCATCGGGCAGGCCGATGCACTCGATGGCGTAGTCGAAGCCGCCGGCGGGACCGTTGATCTCGGCGTTGGCCGCGCTCAGCTCGTCGGGCTTCACACCGAGGGTCGCCCCGAAGCGCTGGGCGTCCTTGAGCTTGGAGTCGACCATGTCGACGGCCACGATCTCCGCCGCCCCGGCGATGCGGGCTCCTTGGATCGCGGCGATGCCCACACCGCCGGCGCCGAACACCACGACACTCGAACCGGGCTGGACCTTGGCCGTGTTGAGCGCGGCGCCCACGCCCGTCGTGACGCCGCAGCCGATGAGCGCCCCGATCTCGTAGGGCACGTCGTCGGGGATCTTCACCACGCCTTGTTGGGGAAGGACCATCTCCTCGGCGAAGGTCCCTGTCCCGGCGAACCCGAAGATCGGGCTCCCGCCGCGCGAGAACTTGGCCGCCCCGGCGATGTTGAAGAAGATCTCGACGCACAGGTTGGCCTCGCCTCGCAGGCACGCCGCGCAATGTCCGCACGGCGGCGTCCAGGCCACGATGACGTGGTCGCCCACCGCCACCTGGTCCACGCCCGGGCCCACCTCGATGATCTCGCCGGCGCCCTCGTGGCCGAGGACGGCGGGGGCGGGTTGGGGCAGCGTCCCGTTCATGGCGGAGAGGTCGGAGTGACAGACACCCGCAGCGTGGAGCTTCAGCCGGACCTCACCGGGACCGGGATCGGCGACCTCGACGTCGTCGTAGATGTCGATCACTTCCTTGCCGACCTCGTTGAAGATTGCTGCGCGCATCCGAACTCCCTCCCTGGGTATCGACTGTGCCTGGGTGCCGTCGACCCTGCCTGCGCATTCGACCATGCGCCGCTGTGAGCCGCAACATCCCCGCCATCGGCCCGCGCGGCGCTCGGCGCGCCTCAGGCGGTCGGGGCCGACTGTCCGTTGGGGGTCAGCCCGGTGGGGAGGAGGAGGCGGACGGCCACGGCCAGCTCGTCGCGGACCCGGTCCATGTCGCTCCAGCCGTTGACCCAGCCGACCAGCGAGGAGTACCAGACGTGGCCGATGATCCGGGTGCGCTCGGCATGGTCGGGAGGTCTCGGCTCACCGATGGCCCTGATGATGATGCCGTCCATGACCGCCCCCATCTGCTGCTGGCACTCGATGGCGGCCACGTCCGGCGATGCCAGGGACGCGAAGACCGCCGCCACCAGCTGCGGCTGGCGTCCCATGGCCCGCAGAGCCCGTTCCAAGACGTCGAGGACGCGCTCTGAAGCCACCTCGCCCCGAGCCGGCACCTGGGCCAGGCGGGCGTCGAGCTGCTCCACCCAGAAGACCAGCGCCGCGGCCAAGAGGTGGTCCTTGGACGAGAAGTACCTGTAGACGGTGCCCATGGCGACATGCGCCTGGGCGGCCACGTCGCGCATCTGGACCGCTTCGTAGCCGCCCTCGAGGCCGAGCTCCATGGCGGCGTCGATGACCCGCTGCCGCCGCGCTTCCTGAGCGCGGGTCAGAGACCGGGGAAGGACCCTTTGTTGCACGGAGTTTCACGCTACTCCTGGTCCTGGCTGGAACGGAACCCGTTCTATTCCTGAGCCTCACCGCCTCCGGAGCCGGGCCAAATCTGACACGGCGTCAGCCCATGGGGGCTAGCCTTCGGGCCAGATGGCCCCTGACTCGGCCGACGCGGCCCTGGAGACGATCCTCGACGACCTCGAGGACCCCGGCGCGATCGCCGCCACCGACGGCCGGGTCCCGGGGCGCCGGGGTCTCGCCACCCGGACGCGCCTGCTCGAGTGCACCGCCGAGCTCCTCGCCTCGACGGCGTGGCGCTCGATCAAGGTCATCGACATCGCCCGTCAGGCGGGGACGTCGCCGGCCACCTTCTACCAGTACTTCGAGAACGTCGAGCAGGCCATTCTCGTGATGGCCGAGGAGCTCATGCAGGGTGCGGGCACCCTCGCCGACCTGGTCGACGGCGACTGGTCCGACGACGCCAGCTGGGCCACGGCCCGGCGGGTGGTCGAGGGGTTCATGGCCTACTGGGATGCCAACCGGGCCGTGTTCCGCGTGGTCGAGCTCGCCACCGAGGAAGGTGACCTGCGCTTCCAGGGGCTGCGGGTGCGCGCCCTGAACGCCGTGACCGTCACCCTGGCCCGAGTCATCGCGTCGGGCGACCCCGAACCGCAGCCCGGCGGGAACCGACGCCATGGCGGTGGCGGCCACGCTCATCTCGATGCTCGCCCACGTGGCCGCGCACCGCTACGGGTTCGAGTTCTGGGGGATCCGGACCACCGCCATGGTCGACACCCAGGCGCGCGTGCTTGCACTGGGCGGTGACGGGACGACCCGCACCGGCGAGCACCGACGGAGGCAGCCGTGGCGGCGCCTCGCACCGGACCGGTGGTGGGCGGAGGCGCGGCCCAGACCCGGGTCGGCCAGGCCCGACAACGACCCGGGCCCGACGCGCCGCCTCGACGCCTTCTTGAGCTCCGTCTCGGCTACTTGACCGCCACGGGGTTGAGGGGCGAACCACACCCGTTGGTGAACGGCAACGGGGTGGCGTCGAGGAGGAACGTGTACTGGCCGTCCGCGGCGCAATCGGCGGCGAGCTCGTCGAGCATCCAGTTCTGGCCCTGGGTCATCCCCATCTCGACGATGTGCAGGAGGTGGACGGGAAGGTAGACCTCGGCGTCTTCGCACGGGATCACCTCGAGCGCCATGGTGTCGGTGGCCACCGCGGCGACGTCACGGGCGTGGAACCACTCCGCCGTCGCCATCGACAACCCCGACGACAGGCCCATGTAGTGCATCACGTCTCCGAAGCTGAGCATGTTGGGGAGCGGGACCGTGGCGCCGCCGGCCGGGAAGCGCTCCGGCATGCGGAGATGGGTCATCTGGCCGGTGCGGACCAACACCACGTCACCGGGCTCGATGCTCACCCCCGCCAGTCCGCACGCCGCGTCGAGGTCGGCAGGGGTGATGGCGTAGCCCCCGTCGAGGACGTCGGTCTCTTTGGCCCGGGCCACGTCGAGGAGCACGCCCCGGCTGACGAGAGAGTCCACGAGGTGGATGCCCAGGCGGCTCGCGCCCGCCGAGTTCACCGCCGTCGCCGGGTACCCGTTGTAGAGCGTGCCGCCATAGCTCACGTGGGCGAGGCCGTCCCAGTGGGTGGCGCACTGCAACGGCATCACGACGACGTCCTCGTTGGCGCAGATCCAGTCGGCGTCGTCGGACAACGGGACGTTCACGTACGACATGGTCCGTACCGGGTTGAAGCGGCCCGGGCACGACGCCCTTCTGGATGCCCTCGGCCTCGGACAGGGCCAGGCCCATGGGGAAGACCCGGCCGGTGCGGACACAACCGGCGCCACGGCGCCGCACTTCGTCGGTGATGAAGTTGAGGGTGCCGAGCTGGTCGTCGTCTCCCCAACGACCCCAGTTCCTCACCTTGGCGGCGATCGTCGAGAACTGCTCGGAGGCACCCATCGTGGCCGCACGATAGTGCCTCTGGCCCGTCCCGAGAGCAGACCAGGGCCGCCCTCCAGGCACGGAAAACCCCTGGTCGCCGGGCCCCCACGGTCGTAGACTGGATCCGTCTCACGAGTCACGAGACAGGGTCACGACGCACGAGGAGGTGTGCCGGTGCGGATCTCAACCCTCCTTGCTGGCAAGGGAGAGGCGGTGGCCACGATCACCGCGCAGATGACGGTGACCGAGGCCGTGGACGCGCTGCGTGCCCATGGCGTCGGGGCCTTGGTGGTGTCGTCGGACGGCGAGCACATCGACGGGATCGTCTCCGAGCGCGACATCGTGCGCGGCCTCAGCGGCCAGCTCGGGGCCCTGCTGACCGAGCCGGTCCGGGCCATCATGACGTCCACGGTCTTCACCTGCTCGCCCGATGACGACGTCGAGTCCCTCATGGCGGTCATGACCCAGCGCCGGATCCGGCACGTCCCGGTCGTGCGCGACGGGGTCCTGTGCGGGATCATCAGCATCGGCGACGTGGTGAAGAGCCGGATCGACGAGCTCGAGAAGGACCGCAAGGAGCTCGTGGAGTACATCAACGCCCGCTGAGGCACGCCTGCGTACACTGGCGCGTTGCCCGTTTCGTTCCGACCTCTCCAGCGCGCCGACTTCGCACTCCTGGCGAGGTGGTTGGCGCTGCCCCATGTGTCGCCGTGGTGGTCCGACGAGCCGACCGTCACCGCGCTCGGAGGCGAGTTACGGGCCCATCGGTCGACGGCACCGACCCGACCGAGGCGTTCATCATCGAGCTCGAGGGACGACCCGTCGGGTTCATCCAGCGCTACCGCCTCGACGACTATCCGGCCTGGTGCGCGGCCCTCGGGATCGAACGGGCCGCCGGGATCGACTACATGATCGGCGTGGCCGAGCTCACCGGTGTCGGCCTGGGCCCGGTCATCGTGGACTCGTTCACGGCGCTCACCTTCGAGCGCTACGCGGACATCGACCGGATGGGCGTGGCGGTCCAGCAGGCCAATCACCGTTCCTGGCGTGCGCTCGAGAAGGCCGGCTACGACCGGGTCTTCGAAGGGATGATCGACTCCGACGACCCCAGCGACGCCGGTCCGAGCTACGTCTACGTCCGGGCTCGCTGAGCACGCCCGTCAGGTGGGAGTGCCCGCCCCGCTGGAGGCCCCGCCCAGGAAACTGATCGGTGTCACCACGGGCACCGATTTCCCCATGGCCGACATGGACCAACAAACGTCTCGAAGGCCGCGGTCGCGCACCGACCCCGAACATGCTCTGGTCCGAGGGATGGACGACGGGACCACCGTGCCACGATGTGTCGCGGCCTGCACAGTCGTCGCTGCACATGAGACCGGACCTTCGCACGCCAGTCGTTGGCGCTCCTCGTGGCCGAGGTGCTGTCGTAACTGGGCGCGGCGCAAGCCAAGCTTGGAACGGCGTCAGGCCACCCCGGGGCGGACCACCTGCCCGGGCAGGTTCTCGGTGAGCACCTCGCCGTCGCGCACGATCGGCACGCCGTTCACGATCGTCCATGCAGATGCCCCGGGGTCGGGCTGAATAGCGGGCCTCGCCCCCGGGGAAGTCGTTGACCTGCTTCTTGGACTCGAGCTCGATGGTGTCGGGGTCGAAGATGAAGGCGTCGGCCCAGTAGCCGGGCAGGAGCATGCCCCGGCCCTCGAAGCCCAGCAGCGCGGCGGGGACCTGGGTCAGCTGGCGGATCCCTTCCTCGAGGCTCCAGAGCTTGCGATCGCGCACCCAGAAGGCGAGGAACGCCGTCGACCAGTCCGATCCGTCGTCGCGGTCGAGATGGGCCCCGCCGTCGGAGACGCCGATGATCATGGCGGGGTGGCTCTGGCCGTGCGCCACGGCCTCCTCCCATGCCCGGCTCTTGTTCACGTACCGGAAGACGGTGTGGAGGTCCTCATCGAGCGCCAGGTCGAGCAGCACGTCGGCAGGCTCCTTGCCGAGCTCGGTGGCGATGTCGGCGATCGTGCGGCGCACGAACTTCTCGTTGTGCGGCCTTGGCCACCTCGTCGACCTCGACGACGCTCCACCGCGGAGGCGGCAGGGTCGACCCCTTGGCGCCGTCGGTATTGGGGTGCTCGACGGCGTGACGCATCTCGTCGCGCGCGCGGGCGTCGCGGAGGATGGCGAGACGGTCGTCGCGGCGCACGCCGGGCCCGACGGCCTTGTGCCACGACGGCACGCCTTCGTAGAGGTTGGTGCCGGTCTCGATCCGGAAGTCGCGGTCGAAGGGATGGTTCCGCAGCAACGAGAAGATCCCGACGCCCTGGCGCCCGACCTCTTCGATCCACTGCGACACCTGCTCCCATTCCGCCCCGGGAACGTCCACCTTGGATCGGCCCCCGAGCCCCTGCAGGATGATGGGCAGCCGGCTCAGGGTCCCCAGACGCAAGAGCAGGTCCTTGTCGGGCTGGTCGAGCCCGCCGATGGCGCTGCGATGCAGGTAGCTGATCGACCCGCCGTTGTGCCGGCCCGCCTCGGCGCACAGCACCTCGAGCTCGGCCATCGACGCGAAGCGGCTGGGGACGGGACGGTCGTCCCCGTCGAGCTGTGTCGGCCCGTGCGAGGACGAGAAGCCCGCCGCACCGGCCTCCATGGCCTGCGGCCACGATGCGGCGCATGTGCTCGACCTCGTCGTCGCTGGCCTCGCGCTCGGACCCCGCTTCGCCCATGACGGTGCGCCGCACGGCGGAGTGCCCGACGTAGCAGGCCATGTTCACGCCCAGCTTCCCGTCGCCGCGAGGCGAGGAACTCGGGGAACGACTCGAAGTCCCACTGCACCGCGGACAGCGCCACGGGCGACATGCCCTCGACCTTGGCGAACATCCGGGCCAGGTAGTCACGCTGATCGGGGCGGTTGGGGGCCACGGAGAAGCCGCAGTTCCCCGCCAGCACGGTGGTGACACCGTGGTAGCACGACGACGTGGCGTGCGGCTCGAAGGTGAGCTGCGGGTCGTAGTGCGTGTGGGCGTCGATGATCCCGGGCGCAACGTGCAGCCCATCGGCGTCGATGACCTGATCGGCGTCGGAAGGATCGACGAACCCGATCTTGACGATCCGGCCGTCCTTCACCCCGATGTCGCCGCGCCTGCGGGCGAGCCCGGTGCCGTCGACCACGATGCCGCCCATGATGGCGAGGTCGTAGGTGCTCACGTGCCGCTCCTTGCACCGGCCCTTCGACCGGTCCTCATCCCGGCCTTGTGCCGGTGGTCGTCGAGCGTCAGCCGGTCCAGACGATCGACTGCAGCTCCGAGTACGCCTCCAAGCCGTAATCGCCCCCGTCTCGCCCGACGCCCGACATCTTGAACCCGCCGAAGGGTGCCTCGTGGTTGCGCTGGGCGGTGTTGATGCCCGACGTGCCCGGCCCGAAGTCTCTGGGCGACCTCGAAGGCGCGGGCGGTGTCGCCCGAGAAGACGTAGTCGTAGAGCCCGAAGTCGCTGTCGTTGGCGATGGCGATGGCCTCGTCGTCGTCGTCGAAGGGGATGACGACCAGGACGGGGCCGAAGATCTCCTCACGGGCCACGGCCATGTCGTTGTCGGCGACGAACAGGGTGGGCTCGATGTAGAAGCCCCGGTCCATGTGCGTGGGTCGGCCGCCCCCGGCCACCAGTCGGGCACCCTCGGCGAGTCCGGCGGCGATATGGCGCTCCACCCGGTCTCGCTGCGCGGCGGAGATGAGCGGGCCCACGATCGTGTCGAGCTCGGTGGGGTCTCCCACCTTGAGCGCCCCCGCGTAGCCGCGCAGCATCTCGACGATGCGGTCGAACACCGGTCGCTGGACGATGGCCCGGGTGGGGGCGGTGCAGATCTGCCCGGAGTGAAAGCTCCACGTGGAGCCGATGCACCCCACGGCGGCGTCGAGGCTTGCGTCGTCGAAGACGATGCAAGCGCCCTTGCCGCCCAGTTCGAGCAGGAGGCGCTTCATGGTCCGTCCCCCCGCCGACGCGATGCGGGTACCGACTTCGGTCGAGCCGGTGAAGCTGATCATGTCCACGTCGGTCGAATCGACCAGTGACGCGGCGGGGCCGGCGTCGGCGGAATTCACGAGGTTGATGACGCCGGGCGGAAACCCCACCTCTTCGAGGATCCGCACCAACTCGACCACCGTCAGGGGATCCTGGGCGGCGGGCTTCACCACGACGGTGTTTCCCATGGCCAGTGCGGGGGCCACCTTTCCCGCCATGTTGACGAGCGGGAAGTTGTAGGACGTGATGCAGGCGACGACGCCCACGGGCTGGCGCAACGCCAGCGCACTGATGAGCCCACCGGGCGCGAGGGGCGTGGCCACCGCGACCTGCGGAGGCAGGGCGCGCTGCGCCACCGGACGGAGATCGAGCGAATACCGCTCGAAGCGGCTGACGGCGATGGGCACCTGGAGGCTCGACCCCACCGCGGCGGTGGCCCCGGTCTCGGCGATCACGAGCGGCAGTAGCTCCTCGGCGCGCGCCGAGATGGCCTGGGCGGCACGGGCCATGAGTGCGGCCCGTTCGCCCGGAGGTGTCGCCGACCATCCCGGCAAGGCGTCGCGCGCCGCGGCGGCGGCCGCTTCGGCGTCGGCGACGGTGGCGTTGGGGGCCTTGCCCACGACCTCTTCAGTGGCGGGGTTCACCACGTCGTAGGTGCCCCCCGAGGCGTCGACCCACTTGCCGCCGATGAAGAGCTGGCTTTCGTCTCTGAAGCCAGTCACTGGCGTCCGGGCCATGGGCGCCGATGGTACCGGGTATCTGACGTGCCGTCAGGTCCCGCGTCCGGGGCGCCACGGTGCCCGTCGGGGCGCTTGGGGCGCGACCAGAACGAGTCGGAGCTGTCGATCCCCGTGTCCGGAGAGGCTGAGATGCCACCGCTCTCGGTCGGCGGCCGGCGATCGACGTCCTCGGGCTCGGGCGCGGCCTCGAAGGCGGGCTCAGGCTCGAATTCGAAGGCGGGCTCGGGCTCGAATTCGAACGGGGGGGCGACGTCGGGCGCGACAGGCGACGCGCTCGCCGCGCTGACCACGGGACGAGGCGCACCTCGTGACCTCATGGTGTGTCTCCCTGGGCCCTTGGACCGCTCGGTGCGCAGGTGGTCGAGGGCCACCCCGGCCAGGATCACGAGGACGACGTCGAGCGGGGTGCGGTAGCGGGTCTGGCCGAAGATGGCCACGGCCACGATTGCCACTTCTCCGAGGATGACCGCCACGGGGAACAACGTGACCCTGCGGCGCCGCAGCACCACCGCCCCGCCCACGGCCGTGACGGCGATGAGGTAGTAGCTGAACAACCCGATCGTGGCCGGCAACCGAGGTCGGCCGATGCGAGCCCATTCGAGGTCGATCTCCTGCCACGGCACGAAGACGCCGAAGGCGCGCCCCAAGCGCGCCGCCATGACGACCGGGACCTGCCCCAGGTGGTGCTCCACGTAGTGGATGGCGGTCGACCGAAGGGCCTTGTCCGCCGCCGATGCATCCGCACCCGGTTTGGTGGGCGCCTTGATGCAGTTGAAGGACCAGTAACCGAGCAGTCGCCCGTGATAGGTCTGGTTGCAGTTGGCCGAGGCGAGCGTCACCCCGAGTTGGTCGGACAGGAACTCGGGATGTGAGAAACGCGGCAGCGTGTAGGCCCACCACGGAGCGAAGATGCACAACGCCGCGATCACCGACGCCGCACTCAGCCGAAGCCGGGTGCGCCAGGACCGTCCTCGAAGCAACAACCCGGCGGGAAGAGCGAGGAACCCGACGAGCAGCACAAGCTCGGAACGGGTGAGCGCGCACAGTGCGCACAGCGCGCCGAGCAAGGCGGCGCGCGCCAAGGAGGGGCGGTGCCAGAGTCGGTAGAAGGCCCACACCACGAGGGCCGTCAGCGGGACGACGAGCGTTTCGGCCAGTAGCGACCCGTCGTCGATGAGAAAGACGGGGTAGACCGCCGTGACGCCCGCAGCGATGAGCCCCGCCCGCCGGCCCGCCACCTCTCGGCCCGCCATCCCCACGAGCGCCACCGAGAGGGCCCCGACCCCGGCGCTGTAGAGGAGCTGGCCGAAGAACGTCTTGATCCCGACCACAGCGGCGAGAGCGAGCACCAGGGTCCACAGGGGTGGGTGGCTGGCGCCGGGGACCACCTTCAGCCCGTAGTAAAGCGAATAGGGGTTGATGAAACCCTTCCCCGTGGCCAGGAGATTTGCCTGGTAGTGGTAGTAGAAGGCGTCGCCGGTGAGGCGGACGTGGTGCCGGAAGAGGTAGACGTATCCCACCCGCAGGGCGAGCCCCGTGACCACGATCATCGCCAGCGGGGCGCGCCAGGGCTCGGCACGGGCCTCGGCGATCGGGGCCTTGCCCCGGGGGCTCACCGAGATCGCCAGACTCATCGGGACAGTCTCGCTTACCACCGTCGGCTCCATCGGGCTCATCGCCGCACCCGCCACCGGCGGGCCGACGGCTCGTCTGAGCTGGGCATTTCCTGCCGGCGGTTCCCCGGGCGAATCTGACCTGCCGTCAGGTCGCTGCTATGGTGGCCTTGATGTCCGCACTTCCACTGACAGACCCCGAATGCACCGGCATCATTTCGGACGTTATCGATGCGGTGGAGCCGACGGCCTACAGCAGCCTCAGGGTCCTCCTCCAGTATGTCGTCCCGATTCCCGAACTGTCCTACGATGACGTGCGTTTGCAAGGACTTCGGGCCTTCAAGGGCACCGATGAACTTGAACCCCTAGGCGCATACGACTTTGCGTTTGTCGTTTCGGGTAGGGCAGATAAGTGTGAATGGATTCTGGAAGCGGGATTTATCTCTGAACCTGAAATCGAGCCACGGTTGATGCGAAAGACCGGAGGCTTACGGGGAATACCTGCAAGTGATGTCTTCGTAATCAACGCAGGTAATCCAGATGTATCGTTCTTCTGCGATTCCCATTGGATTCTGCGCCAGCTTGAACCTGAAGCTGGAACGAAATGGATTATTGATCGGGTGGAAGCCGTGCAAGCCCGTGCTCGGGAGGTTGTCCCCCACATGTTTGCCGGAGTCACAAAGAAGGAATTGGCGGGAGGAGGGGTAAAGCCATGAGTTCTCTTGAGCTTTTGGATCGACCTGTTGCTGTTGAGCAAGACAAGGCGCCTTGGGAATTCATCTCTCGGCGAATGACATGGATACCGCATACCGTTGAGTACGAGGACAGGCAGAGTCGTGCTCTTTTGGCTCGGGTGTGGGGTTCTTCAGAGAAGGATCGGTCATACCGGATTCCGTGACACCAGGTGACATCTACCTGGTGTCGATGCCTATGAACGACGGGAGTGACGATGAGGTTCGGCCCGTCTTAGTTCTCATCTTGGGTCCAACCGGATTCGGCGAAGACGAGGTAATCCTGGTCGCGCAAATCACTGCCGATGACGAACGGGTAGCACACCCGCTCATTGGCGACATTCTGATCGATGATGGTTACGACGAGTGCGGACTGGATTATCCCTCTGTTGTCCGGTGTAGACAGATCAACTCTTATCCGAGGAACCTGCTCCTATACAGACTTGGAAGGGTTCCTTATCAAGTCATCTTTGATGCACAGCGCATTGTTCGCGAACTCGTCCTGAAATTCAGGGGAACTCCCCTTCGTTTAGCCGCAAATAAGAGCCCTGACCCCAAGCTTCAGCCTTTTCGCGTCTTCCGCGGGCGGTCCCAGTAGGGGCTTTTGCATCGAGGGCAGACCTTCGGAGCGACGCCTTCCTCGCGTGGCATCCAGACGTGCTCGCATCGCTCGCATTTCCACGCCCAAACCTGGACCTTCGCCATTACCTCTCAGTATATACCTAATGGGTATTGCTTCTTCGTATACCTCATGGTATATTCCTAGTAGGTACATACTAGGAGGGTCGGTCAGATGGACGGACGAGAAATGCGGGGCATGGTCATCGCAGCTACCAGCAGGCTGCGCCGCTCGAAGGCGGGGTGGATCGTCCCCTCCCAGTCCATCGGCACTCGGAACTACCAGGTCACGTCCGACCTTCCAGGCGCTTTGGGGCTCACCTGCACCTGCCCCGACTACGAACTCCGCGGGCTGCCCTGCAAGCACATCATCGCCGTCGAGATCACGACCAAGCGCGAAACCCCCGAGGGCGACGTGCTGACTGAGACGGTCCGCGTCACCTACACCCAGGATTGGTCGGCCTACAACGCCGCTCAGTGCGAGGAAAAGGAACGGTTCATGCCGATGCTGGCCGACCTTTGCGGATCGCTCCAGCGTCCGTACAAGGGCCGTGGCCGTCCAGCCCTACCGATGAGCGACATGGCTTTCGCCGTGCATCAGCCGGGTCTACTCCGGTTTGTCAGCCCGACGTTTCGACAGTGACGTGCGGGAGTCCCAGGCGAAGGGACTGACCGAGGCCAGGACCCGCATTTCAACAGCGTTCTGCGCTACCTCCGTTCCCCCGAGATGAATGCGGCGCTGACTGGCCTGGTCACGCTTGTCCGCCCTTCCCCTCAAGGCCGTTGAGACGGATTTCGCCGTGGACTCCACCGGATTCACTACGAGCCGGTTCTTCCGTTGGTATGACCACAAGTGGGGCAAGAGAGCACAGTCAGAGCGCGAGTGGGTCAAGCTGCACGACGATGACCGGCGTCCGTACCAACATCGTCACCGCCGTCGAACTGAGCGACTGGCGCTCGCAACGACACGAACTACCTCCGTCCGTTGCTCGCGACGACGGTCGAGAACTTCTCCCCACGCGATGTGACGGGAGACAAGGCCTACTCATCCAAGAAGAACCACCAGGCCGTCGCTGACGCTGGTGCGACTCCGTATATCCCGTTCAAGGGGCAGATTCCTGCAATGCAGGGAGTCCCGCCCACCATCGACGCCGAGACAAGCATCTTCTACAAGATGCAGTACCTATTCGCCTATCAGCGCGACACGTTCCTCGCCCACTACCACCAGCGGAGCAACGTCGAGACGACGTTCTCAATGATCAAGCGAAAGTTTGGTGACTCGCTTCGGAGCAAGTCCGACGTGGGTCAGATGAACGAGGTGCTGTGCAAGGTCGTGGCGCACAACCTGTGTGTGCTGATCGCCAGCATTCACGAACTAGGACTGGACGTGCCGACCTTCCAGTTCGCGTCTGTCTCCGCCTAACCGAAACTCAAAAAGGTAGTCTGACCTGGACTTCGCGCGGTCTGCGACCCTATCACTACGCAGAGTTACAACGGGCGAATACCATAGGGTTCGTGGGTGACCTGGCATTTATAGGCCCGTTCGAGCGCCACGAAGTGGTACTCAATGGCCGCTTAGTGCCACACGTCACCTCGGCGCCGATCGACAACGGCATCCATCTGACGTTGGACGACCGGCTCGGTGTTGACCTCACTCACGACGAAGCCGAACGGTTCATCCCGTTCTTGGCGGACACCATCGCCGTAGCGATGGGCTACACATGCTTCCCGTGCGACGAAGTCCCGGAGCCACGCCAGCGACCCCCGTGGGGGAGGATGATCTCCCTGGCAGACCATCCTCCCGTGGAGGAGTGACTGCTACTTAAAAGGAGCGCAAGCCCTCAGTCCGTCGAGGTTGTCGTCCTTCAAGTGGTCGGGCTTGGTGCGCAGCGTGGGGATATCCCAGGCCTCGATGTAGGCCTTCGTCCCCTTCGATGCGCTGACCGTGTAGAAGCGGTCGCCGTTTTTGATGGCGGTCCGAACCTCGCTCACCGTCCAGTGCTTGGTGGCCTGGCTTGGGTCTGTCCCCGTGCCAACTCCGGTGATGTGGCGCGTCCCGCCCGCTGATCGTTCGATGCAAACAACGCGGTGTTCCATGTCCCATTCCTCCTCTCATTGATGGGAGAGGAATTCGGGCGCGCGACCTGGGCTTTTGTGCGCGGATGGCACCTGACCAGGGATTCCGCTACTGGCCGACGTTGCCAGAAGGCCCAGTCGCCGTCTTTCGCCCGCGAGTCCAAGCCCGGAGGTTCTTGGCCTCGGAGCGAATGGCAAGGGCCACGGCCACGAAGGCGACCAAGCCGAGGCTGGCCCACGCCAGCAACCCACGCCAGCTGTAGACGTGGTGGTAAAGCCAGTGCACGGTTGGCAAGCTTACGCCCCGGTGGTGAATCGGGTCCGTCGGCATTGGTGCTGGGGTAACCGCATGATCTGGGGGGTCCGTCGAGGGTGCGAACGGAACGCGTGTCCCTCACCAGGGGCGCAGCGTTTCGCCAACCCTCCTAGTCTTTCTGGTGCAGAAACCCCGCTTGCACCAAAAATGGCTCATCTGGCGGCCTTTAGGTGCAAAGCCCTACCGTGCCCCACGACGCCCGGGAGCTCCGCGGAGCCGAGCTTCGGGCCCGGACCAAGGAGGAACGTGCGATGAGCCCGGCAGTCGGCTTCCAGGACGCCACCGCCATCGCCGGCATCGCCCAGACGGCGTTTTCCAAGCACCTCGAGCCCACCGAAGCGGAGCTGGCGTGCACGGTGATCGTCGACGCATGCGCGGACGCCGGCATCGACCCCTCTGAGATCGACGCCCTGTGCTCCTACACGATGGAGGCCACCGAGGAGGTCGACATCGTCCGCAACATCGGATGCGGGGACATCACCTTCTTCAGCCAGGTCGGCTACGGCGGCGGGGCGGGTTGTGGTGTCGTGGGCCAAGCCGCCATGGCCGTCGCCACCGGGCAGGCCGAGGTGGCCGTGGCCTGGCGATCACGCAAGCGGGGGTCGGGGCCACGGCCCTGGACGAGCACCTCGGTCCAGCTGCGCGTCCCCGGCGCTTGGACGCGACCGTTCGGGATGCTGCGGCCCGTCGACGAGATCGCCATGCTCACCCGCCGCTATATGCACGAGTACGGCGCCACGCGCGACCATCTGGCCAACGTGGCTGTGGCGGTGCGCAAGCACGCCAACATGAACCCCGCCGCCATCATGCACGACAAGCCCATGAGCCGTGCGGACTACATGGCGTCGCGCTGGGTGTCAGAGCCCTTGTGCCTCTTCGACAATTGCCTCGAGACCGACGGCGCCTTGGCGTGTGTCATCGTGTCGGCCGAGCGGGCCCGGGACCTCCGTCATCCTCCGGTCTACGTCCATGCCTTCGCCCAGGGACTGCCCCCCGAGCACCAGACCATGGTCAACTTCTTCAACGACGACCCCCTCACCGGGCCGGCGTGGGCGTGCGCTCGGCGGTTGTGGGCGAACTCGGCCTTCGGTCCCGAGGACGTGAACGTGGCGCAGATCTATGACGCCTTCTCACCTCTCATCTTGTTGTCACTGGAGGGCTACGGCTTCTGCAAGCGCGGCGAGGCAGGCCCCATGACCGAGAACGGCAACCTCGAATGGGAGACGGGGTCGCTCCCCGTGAACACCGCCGGCGGGGGTCTCTCGGAGGCCTATGTCCACGGCTTCAACCTCATCAACGAAGGAGTGCGCCAGATGCGCGGCACTTCCACGGCACAGGTGGACGGGGCAGAGACCTGCCTCGTGACATCGGGAGAGGGCGTGCCCACGAGCGCGCTCCTCCTTCGGCGCTGAACCGGCACCGCACCAAAGACGCGATCGCTCGAGCAAAGGACGATGAGCAGATGAGCAACGCAGCGGCGTTCTCCGGAGGGTACGTGGCCAACCTCGGCCCCTCCGAAGAGGGATATCTCATGCCGGCGGTCGACGAGGAGGGTGGCTTCTTCTGGGAGGGCACGCTGGTCGGCGAGTTGCGCATCCAGGTGTGCAACTCCTGCGGCAAGCTCCGCCATCCCCCCCGCCCGATGTGCCCTTCGTGTCGGTCGACGGACCGGGGCTGGAAGCAGGTGGAGGGCAAGGGCACGATCTGGTCCTTCGTCGTCCCCCACCCGCCCTTGCTCGAGCCGTACTCGAGCCTGGCCCCCTACAACGTCATCGTGGTGGCCCTCGACGAGCACCCCACCATCCGGTTCGTGGGCAACCTCGTGTCGGGGCCCGAGGGCGAGCTGAACGAGATCGACCCCAACTCGATCCGCATCGGTGAGCCGGTCGAGGTCGTCTTCAAACGGTTCCGGCGCGCCGACGGCAGCGAGGAAGCACTCCCGTTCTGGGTGCGGGCCTGAGCAGAGCCGTCCGGCGCCGGCCAAAACCCGGTGACGCCCGAGCATTGGCTCAATCAGAGAGACGCGCAGGCCGCGATGGCGGCATCAGCGGCCGCCCCCGTGGCGAGCATGGCCCCTTCGGCCAGCTTGGCCATGGCCTCGACGCGTTCGGGGTGCTCGGCGAAGAACCGCTCGATGGCTTCGATGTCGGGCGACCCGTCCATGTTGGAGAGCCGGAAGACCTCCTCGTCGACACTCCCGTCGCTGGCCCGGTCACTGACGACTCGGAACACCGACCACGGGATGCCCCGGCCTTCGCACAGCGCGGCGATGGCGGCGGTCTCCATGTCGAGTGACACGACGCCACGGGCCCGCAGGGCGGCGATCTCGTCGGGGTCGGTGATGAGGGTGTCGGTGGTCCACATCGTTCCCGCTGGCGAGCCCTCCCCCAGCGGTGCCGGGCGGTACTCACCTCCGGTGGCGCCGTTCACCACGAGCTCGGGAAGGACCAGGGTCCCGATCGGCGTCTCGTTCTCGACCGCACCGGTGATCCCGACGACCAGGACACGCTCCACCGCCACAGCGTCGAGCAGCCGGGTCGTCCCCGCGCTCGCCAACTCTGTGCCCATACCGGTGACGATGCCGACCACGTGGCGATCCCCCAGGGTCCCGACGTGGGCGGGGGCGCCGCCGATCGACGTCTCGGTCAGCTCCAGCTTCGTGATCAGCGGTTCGAGCTCCATGGGCATGGCGCAGATGAAGGCGAGCGGCGCGGCCGAGATGGCGTCTGCGGCGGAGGTCAAGGACAAAGCCTGCCCCACGGGTCGCCACCGTCGCTAACGCCAGCCTGCAGGCGGTCAGTGCACAAGCGAGAGCACCAGGCCGGCTTGGCCCAGGTGATAGGTCACCATGATGCCGAGCTCGGCGGCTCGAAAGGGGCGGACGAATCGACTCCAGGCGATCATCGAGTCCGATAGCACGAACAACGCGGCCCCCACCCCGGCCAGCACGTTCCCCGACGCCAGGGCGGTGGCGAGCATCACCGAGATCACGACCATGTAGAGCGCCACGGGAAGCCTCAGCTCACGGTGGTCTCCGAGCGCGCCCAGGATGCGTCGGGCGACCGGTACCACGACGACCACCACCACGGCGGCGGCGATGGCGAAGCGCGATGCCGCCAGGGCCCTTGGTCCAGAATCCGCCCACGTAGCAGACGTGGGCGACGAGGAACGCGGCCAGGCCGGCCACGAACCTGTCGGTGGGAAGCATGAGAAAGACGTCTCCGGCAAGCGAGAATACGAGGGCCGCCACGAACCAGACCCGCCTCGCCTCGGCGTCGTGCATCGGAGTCAGGACGAGCGCCGTGCCGATGAGCGCCAGGAGGGCGGTCGGCTTGCACACGTATTCGAGGACGGTGTGGCGGCGAGCCTTCGCTACCCAGTCGCCGACCGCGAACAGTCCGGCCCCGACGAGGAAGACGATCGCCGGAGTGGTCATCGGGCGATGCGCCCGACGGGCCTGGCGCTCACCGCGGCGCCGACCAGCCGATCGGGCCGAGCTTCTGGGCCATCGCCGCCATCGCCGCCTTCTCCCGCTGCCACACCTCTGCCACCTTCGTCGCGTATCCCTCTCGAAGGAGCGCCTTGTTCGCCATCAAGGCGTCGACGTCGTGCGAGGCGCAGCGTTCCGGCGATCGTCAACGCCCGGACCAGCGCATGGCCCGTCGGGACCCGAGCGAAGGCGAACCCGGTGGCGACGGCGTCCGTCGGCACTGAGTGGCTGAGCCCGAGAGCATCATCCACGACGCCTGTTGGGGGCCGACCGCGCTGGGGAAGGAGCCAGCTGCTCCCGGCTTCGGCGCAGGTTCCCAAGGAGATGAAGGGCATGCGGATCTCCGCCGCCTCGTCCACCACGACCAGATCACAGTGCAGAAGCAATGTGGCACCGAAGCCCACAGCCAAGCCCGTTCACCGCGGCCACGAGGGGTTTTGGGAACCGGACAAGGCACTCGAGCAGCGGGTCGAAGTCGACGCCGAGCTCGGTGCTGCCACCGGGACGGCTCATCTCGTTGAGATCCACTCCGGCCGAGAAGGCCCGGCCTTTCCCCGTGAGCACGCACACCGCCACGTCGGGGTCGGCGGCCGCGATCTCGAGCTCTGTTCGCAGAACCCGGTAGCCCTCGGCCGTGAACGCGTTGAGCTTCGAGGGTCGGTCCAGGACGAGCACCCGCACCTTGTCGTGGTCCTCGACAGCCACCGCATATGACGAGGTCGACTCGCTCATTCGTCACCCCTCCTGACCGTTCGTCGCCTGCATAAGCTAGAGCGTCCGGGCTCTCGAAACGCCTGGAGAGCCAATGGGGTCATCGAACCCGTCGAGGCAACGAAGGACATGACCGCGGAAGAGACGCACCACTGTGCGAGCCGACGACGTGCTCGTCGACCGTCCCCGACCCGAGGTGGCACTGGTCACGCTCAACCGTCCCGATCGGCTCAACGCCCTCACCTCGTCGATGCTGGCCCACATCTACGCGGTCCTCGAGGAGCTCGGCCGCGACGCGACCTGTCGGGTGATCATCATCACCGGCGCCGGCCGGGGCTTCTGCGCCGGCGACGACCTTCGCGACTACCACGCCCCTGACTGGGTGCCGACCGACGTGGGCCCGTTCCATTCGCACATGTACCAACAGAAGTACGTGGCCGAGCTCGTCCCCCGCATGCGGGCCCTCCCCCAGCCCGTCATCGCCGCGGTCAACGGGCCCGCCGCCGGCGCCGGCTACGCGCTCGCTCTCGGCGCGGATCTCCGCCTGGCGGCAGCATCGGCGGTCTTCGTCGACGCCTTCGTGAAGATCGGCGCGTCGGGCGCCGAGATGGGTCTCAGTTGGCTGCTCCAACGAATCGTGGGGGCGACGCGCGCCGCTGAGCTCGTCCTCACCGGCCGGCGCGTGGACGGCGACGAAGCGGCCCGGATCGGCCTCGTGTTGCAGACCGTCCCTGACGGCGAGCTCGTCGACGCCGCGCTCGGCCCTCGCCGAGCAGATCATCGTGAACACCCCCATGGGGACCTGGATGGGCAAGGCCACGTTGTGGTCGAACCTCGAGATCTCGAGTCTCGAGGCGGCCATCGACCTCGAAGCTCGCACCCAGATCCTGACCCTCGGGACCGAGGACGCCCGCGAGCAACTTGCCGCCTACCGGGAAGGTCGACCGGCCCGCTACACGAACCACTGAGGATCCCCGCCACCTGCGACGTCTCCTTCCGGCCTGACGTGAGACCCCACATCAACAAACACGCAACGAGCTCCAGAGGAGCTCGGCGAAAGACGGCCGGCGCTAGGCTCGTTTGCTGTGAGCGACACCTCGCAAGGCGAGGGCTGGTGGTTGGCATCTGACGGGAAGTGGTATCCACCCCAAGATCACCCTTCGCTGACCCAAGCTCCGCCCCCTATCACCGCGCCCGCCATTGGCCACCCCTGTGCCTTACGTCGCCGTCCCCCCTCATAGCGCCGCTCCTGGGTACGCCCCGCCCGCTGGGTACGCCCCGCCCACGCCTCCGGGTACGCCCCGCCCGCTGGGTACGCCCCGCCCGCTGGGTACGCCCCGCCCGCTGGGTACGCCCCGCCCGCTGGGTACGCCCCGCCCGCTGGGTACAGCGCGCCGCCGGGGTACGGAGCCCCGGCCGGATATGGCGCACCCCCCGGCTACGGCGCGCCGCCGGGGTTCGGCGTCCCGCCCGGATACCCGCCGCCCGGCTACCCCATGCCGGGGTACGGCCCGCCTCCGGGCTACGTCACCTCGGGTGCGAACATCCGCATCGACCCCATCTTGCAGGTGACTCTCGCACCGTGGTGGAAACGCCTGATCGCCATCCTCATCGACGGCCTCATCTTGGGCCTGGGCGGATTCATCATCTTCCTCGTCATCGCGGCTGGACTGGCGAGCCACGCCGACACCTCGAACAGTCAACCTGCCACGGCGGGATCGGTGCTCGGCATTTACCTCGGGCTGATGTTGATCAGCTCGATTCCCGGTGCCATCTACTACGCCATCATGAACGGGTCGCGCCGTGGTCAGACCGTGGGGAAGATGGCACTCGGTATCGCGGTAAGAGACGCCCGCACCGGCGGCCCTATCGGCTTTTGGCGGGCGCTGGGAAGAAACCTCATCATCGTCGTCTTCCGCGTCCTGTTGTACATCCCCTACATCCTGGACTCACTGGCCCCTCTGTGGGACGCGCGCCGTCAAGCCTGGCACGACAAGGTGGCGCACTCGGTCGTCGTCGACCTCAAGCCGTAGTCCCGGGCGTCGGCACCGAGCGGCGAGCGCGAAAGCCCATGATCTCCGACCCGATCCCCTGGACCCAGCTAGGGCAACCGATCGGGCCACCACCGGGATGGTACGCGGATCCGTGGCGCTTGGCCTGGTGGCGGTGGTGGGACGGCTATCAATGGACCCCCTATCTCTACGGCCACTACGGAGCGGGCGCCGTGGCACCCTTGGCGGCGCCGGCACGGGCGGAGTTCGTTGCGAAGGGCCCCGGCATCAAGGGCGGGGGCATCGCCGGCATCGGGATCGGCATCGGCTTCGTCGCCTCCGTTGCGGTGGCCGTCGGGTACGTGGCGGCGGGCCCGGGCCACCTCGACACCCACAATCCCTGGGTCATGTTGTGGAGCCAACTGGCGCTGTGGGCGGGGTTCCTCGGTGCGGTGGTAGTGGCGTCGCGGCGCAACGGGACTCGCAGCCTGGCGCGCGACTACGGGCTGTCGTGGCCGAAATTCCACGACATCACCGCCGGCCTCACCGGTGGACTGCTGGGTCGGGTCCCGTCGACGATCGTCCTCATCCTCATCGTGCTCGCCACCACCGGGTTCAACAGCCCCAACGCGGCAGGCCGAGAGATCAACGGATCTTCTCCCGAAGGAACCGCGGGGTGGGTCATCACGGTCCTGCTCCTCGTGGTGGGAGCCCCCTTCGTCGAAGAGCTGCTCTTCCGGGGCCTCATCCAAGGGGCCTTCACCCGACGGTTGGGTGCGACTCCGGCCATCTTCGTCACCGCCGTGATCTTCTGCTTCGCCCACGTCCTCAACGAGGGCCCGGTGGCACCGTTCGTCCTCTTCCCACCGGCCCTGATCCTCGGGTACCTCAAACATCGTTCGGGCCGGCTGGCACCGGGCATGGTCGCCCACGCCACGTTCAACGGCCTCGCCTTCGCACTCCTCCTCGTTCCCGCCTTCCGGTAGGACTCGGGTCGCACCTGGGCACCACCAACCTGGTGTGGATAGCGTGATCGGCATGGCATTGTTCCTCGACCGCCACGACGCACCCGGTGCCACGGCCACGGACATCGCCGCCGCCCACGTTCTCGATCTGGGCGCTCAGGAGAGCTACGGCGTCCGCTATGTCACCTACTGGTTCGACGAGAGCAGCGGGGTCGTCTGCTGTCTGGCCGAAGGGCCCGACCGAGCGTCGCTCGAAGCCGTCCATCGCGACGCCCATGGTCTGTTGGCCGACAACATCATCGAAGTGGGTGAGGGGCCGATCAACGACTTTCTGGGCGAGATCCCTCGCCACAAGCCTGGTGTCGCCTATGTCGATTCTCCGGTCCGGGCCATTCTTTTCACCGATCTCTGCAACTCCACCCAGCAGACCCAAGAGCTCGGGGACGAGGCCTTCATGAAGCTCCTCCATGACCACGACGAGATCGTCCGGGCCGCCCTGGGCGATCGAGGTGGGCGCGAGGTGAAGCACACCGGCGACGGGATCATGGCCTCATTCGTCTCGGCGTCGTCGGCAGTGGAGTCAGGCATCGACATCCAGCGCTCGTTGCGGCGACGCAACGAAGGGGCCGACCAGGAAATCGAGCTCCGCATCGGCATCAGTGTCGGGGAGCCCGTGACCAAAGCCGGGGACCTCTTCGGAGCCGCCGTCCAGCTCTCGGCCCGGCTGTGTGCGATTGCCGTCGCCCGGTGGCATCGCCGTCTCGAATGCCGTCCGTGACCTGTGCGTGGGCAAGCGCCTCGAATTCGACTCCAAAGGCAGCCACACACTCAAGGGGTTCCCCGAGCCGGTGCCGGTCTACGAGGTGCTCTTCGCCTCTGCATAGCCAGGAGCGATCCCACTAGGGTCTCGATCGGGAAGGAGCTCTATGGGCACCTTGCGGATCGCCGTCCTGGCCATCGTGTTCGTGGTTCTGCTGAGGCGTCGCGGGTCCGCCCCTCTCCCCAATGTCGCCACGCTCGATGGATTGGCGGCATCTTCGGCGCCATGACGAGCTCGAGCTCTCGCCGATGGCTGCGCCCGCCGTCCCCACCCGAGCCCGACGACGCCGGTACGGAAGCGAGTTGGCCCTCGGTGAGCGAGAAGTTGGCGGCCCTGTACGGGCGACCCCGGCAGACGAGGAGACGGCTGAGCTTCTCCCAATGGGTCCTCGGGACCCTGGCCGTGGCGGCTGTGCTCGCCACCTTCTTCGCCGTCGAGTCCATGCGCTACAACCACGACGTCCTCGATACCAAGGGTTGCCTGACCCCGATGAGGGTCAACGCGCTGCTCGGCACCGACCTGGACACCGTCGCCGGGGTGCGCATATCGAACCTCCAGACCTGTCGCTACGGGGCCGGCACCGACACCGACGCACTGTCGATCGACGCCGCCACGGTGCGGGCAACTCGAAGACCCGGCCGGTGACCAATGCGGGGACAAGCCCCGATTCACCGTGGCCGGCCATGAAGCCTGTTCGATGTCCGGGACGACGCGGCACCACGCCGGGGAGGCCGTCGTTGATGGTGCGGACGAGCAAGGTCGACTGGCAATTGACCACCAACCTCGCCTCGGTGTCGATGGCGAAGTTGCAGTCCCTGGCCCGAGAATTGCTCGACTTCGGGCGGTAATTCCCCGGGATCGCTGGGCGGCCCTTAGAACCAGTGGACCCAGGGGTGGCCGCTGCGCCACATGATGAGGTCCACCTTGCCGATGATGTAGGAATTGGGGACCGTGCCCCAGTACCGGCTGTCACCGGAGTCTCCTCGGCAGTCGCCCATCATGAAGTAGTGGTCGGGCTCGATCGTGGTCGTCTTGATGTGCTCGCTGTTCTCCGCGCAGATGCCGCTGAGCCGGGGCAACCAGGGCTCGGCGAGGGGCTTGCCGTCGATGTACACCGTGGCACCCACCGAGGAGATCGTCTCTCCGGGTAGGCCGATGACGCGCTTGACGAGCACGGCCGGCCCTCCCGCGTCGGCGGGGACGTCGTGGAACACCACGATGTCTCCCCGGTGGATGGTCGACAAAAGCTTGTCCACCAGGATGCGGTCTCCGGGGATCAGCGTGGGCGTCATCGACGGCGTCGGCACGAAGTAGGTCTGGACCGCAAAGGCACGCGACACGTGGACACGAGCACGACGGCGAGGATGAAGATGACCCAGCTGAGCACCGAGCGGCGTGCGGGGACGCATCCGACCCGACCGTGCCGACCGCCGCTCCATCCTGGTCGGCGTCGTTGTCGGCGTCGGCGCCGGGTCGGTTCCAGTCGTCACCGGGTAATCATCGCTCACCGCCGGGCCCCCCGAAGGTCAGGCCGCTGCCCGACCTCGACGGCGTCCGACCGAGCCGTCCGTCAGCCCACCGATTCGCAGAACCGCTCCCGGTGCGCGGCAAACCAGGCCCGTCGCCGGTCGTAGCGGGCCATGCCGCCCATCTCGTCGCGCATGGCGAGGAAGGCCTGCTCTCCCCGGTCGATCCGGCGCTGGAGGAACTCACCCCCGCTCGCCACGTTCTCGCTCGACGGCGTCGACGAGTCCGGCCCGGTCGGGCGGCGAGCCCGTAGGCGTCGGCCGCCACCCGCAGCCGGACGAAGGGGTCGAGCCCGCCCCGGCCCGTCCGGGCCGCGTCCTCGGGAGCAGTCGATGGGGACGGTCATGAGCACCAGGCGGGCCAGGTCGAAGAGCCTGCTCCCGGGCGCGGCGAAGTCGAAGTCGAGCAAGGCGACGGCGCCGCCGAGTCGCGGAAGACGACGTTCTCGGGACAGACGTCGTTGTGACAGATCACCGCTTCGCCTCCGAGGCCGGTATGACCGAGCACGTCAGGGTCGGCCATCTCCGAGCTCCATGTCGCGCCGGCGGGGCGAACGAATCCGACCGTGGCGTCGTGGAACCGGCGCAGCAGCTTCACCGTCGACGCCAGCATGTCGTCGGTCTGCGACCACGCCGGGAAGGGCGGGAAGGGGACGTCGCCCGGGATGAAGGACAATCGCTCGTCGCCGACGGGGTCGAGCGAGAGCGGTTCGGGCACACCGATGAAGCCCGCGGCGCGGACGTGGCGGAGCAGCGCGTGGATGGCGGGGGAATGGTCGTTGGCCGGGCGCACCACGACATCACCGACCCGCCGGACCGCGCCTGCGTTGGCCACGCCGCCTCGCAGTATCTCCTCGTCGTCACCACCACAGCCTGCCATCGCCCTCGTGACCCATCACTCGCACCTCGTCGGGCCCAGGACCTCTTCTGGGTGCTCGACGACCGCTCTGCGTGCAGGCGCTCACCTGGGCAGACGGCACGTCCCCCGCGGCGCCGGCGCGGCCGCTGCGCCGCACCGGGGCGTAGTCTGCCGACGTACGCAGCGTGAGCTGCCTGGCCCGCGCTCGTACGCCGGCTGAACCCGCTCAAAGGAGATAGCCATGTCCTTCCACCGGTATGCCCGCAAGGCCCGACATGTCGCCGGTCGTGCCATCTGCGCCGCCGCATTCGCGGGCGGCGCCTTCACCATCGCGGCCGTGGGCGGCGCGACCCCCGCCGGCGCGGCCGTCTGCACCGCGGCAGGGTCGACCGGGCTGAACGCGGCCATGATCGCCACCAACGGGCAGACGATCACCGGCGCCACCGTCAACGCCACCGGATGTGACATCGGCATCTACGTCGGGTCCGCCGTCAACAGCGTGACCATCACCGGGACCACCGTCACCGGCGCCGGCAGCGAAGGGATCGTGGCCGAGGACAACACGGGCCTGACCGTCACCGCCAGCACCATCTCGGGCAACGCGGTTCGCGGCCAATGCGAACATCCCCGACGGCCACGCGGTGATGCTCGACGGTGTCGTGGGCGCCACGATCACCAACAACACGATCACCAACAACAACGACGGTGGGATCGGCCTGGCCGACGACGGCCCGGTGGACCCGGGCGCGCCCAACCCCGGGCCGGGAACGGCGGTGGCCGCCACCGGCAACACCATCAGCGGGAACACGCTGACGGGGAACACCGGCGGCTGCGGCATCATCGTCGAGGCCTGGAACCCCGGCGGGGGCGTCGACAGCCCCACGATCCAGAACAACACCGTGACCGGGACGGTCGGCAAGTTCGGTCCCAACGGGCCCGACATCGGGCAGATCGTGCTCGCCGATGACGCGCCCGGTGCGAGCGTCACCAACACCACCATCGACGGTAACTCGGTGACCCAGTCCTTCGTCACAGGGATCACGCTGCACGCCAACGCCCCCCACGACGTGATCTCGAACACGACGATCACGAACAACACCCTGACGCCTGAACAACTGGGGTGACGCCAACGCGGCGCCGTCCACCACGGCCATCGCCTTGATCGTGAACCCGTTCCCCGAGCGCCCTGGCCGCTTCGATCAGCGGGACGTCGATCTCGGGCAACACCATCACGAACCAGGTCGTCGCCATCTGGAACCAGGGCGCCACCACCACCACGGTGGGGGCGAACGCCATCACCCTGCCGGCGGGCGGCACCGCCGTCTACAACGTGCCCACCCCGGGAGGCGGGTACTGGATGGCGGGCTCCGACGGTGGGGTGTTCTCCTTCGGTAACGCCATGTTCTACGGCTCTGCCCCCGGACTCGGGCTCAAGCTGGCCCAGCCCATCGTGGCCATGGCGCCCAGCCGTGACCGCGGCGGGTACTGGGAGCTCGGTGCTGACGGTGGGGTGCTCGGCTTCGGCGACTCCTACTACTACGGGTCGCTGCCCGGCCTGCACGTCAAGGTGAGCAACATCGTGGGCATGGCCGTCACCCCCACCACGGACCAGGGTCTGACCAACGGCCTCGGCTACTGGATGGTCGGGTCCGACGGTGGGGTCTTCTCCTTCGGTGACGCCGAGTACCACGGATCGGTGCCCGGCGTCGGTGTCCAGGTGAACAACATCGTGGGCATGGCGCCGACCCCCGACGGCGGCGGCTACTGGATGGTGGGATCCGACGGCGGGGTGTTCTCCTTCGGTGACGCCACCTACGGCGGGTCGCTGCCGGGCAAGGGCGTCCACGTCAACAACATCAAGGCCATCGTGACCACTCCGGACGGGGGTGGGTACTGGCTGGTGGCCTCCGACGGGGGCGTGTTCTCCTTCGGTGACGCCACCTACGCCGGATCGGTGCCCGGCGTCGGTGTCCACGTGAACAACATCGTGGGCCTGACCCCGACGCCGAGCGGCGCCGGCTACTGGCTCTTCGGCTCCGACGGGGGCGTGTTCTCCTTCGGCGACGCCAAGTTCCTCGGCTCGGTGCCCGGTGTCGGTGCCCACATCAACAACGTGGTGGGCGGGGCGGGCACCTGAGGACCTCCGGCGATGCACCACCACCCCACGGGACGAAGCGCTCCCGCCTCTGACGAAGCTGTCGGGGGCGGGAGCGTTCCCGTTTCCGGGCATCGGTCCCTTTGCGGAACGCTCGGCTCAGCGCTTGATGTTCCAGACGAAGCTGACGGCGGCGGAGTCGACCGAGTCGGAGACCGTCACCGTCACGTGCCTCTTGCCCCGCAGTCGTCGGCCGGCCCGAGATCACGCCCGAGGCGGCGTTGATCGACAAGCCGGCTGGGAGGCCGGTGGCGTGGTACGCCAGGGTCTCGGTCGGTGACGCGTCGATGCGCATGGACGCCCAGGCTGCACATCGGCGCCGAGCGACGTCGTCTGCTTGCCGGGATTGGTCACCGCGATGGGTGTCCAGCACTTCGTCGGCCCCGAGAAGATGGGCGCCGTCGTCACCGGCAGGTCCGATGGTGGGTCGACGATGATGGTGGGGTTGGCGGGGTCGGTGACCGAGTCGGCCCGCGTCCACGTGCTCTCACAACCGCGCAGGGCCTTCTTCTCGGGAGACTTCCGGGAGTTGGCGTCGCCCCCCGCCCACATGTCGAACCGGTAGAGGTGGGACCGGGTCCAGTCGGCGTCGCACTCCGAGCACTCGTCCTCGTGGATGAAGTACCGCTTCATGTACGGGACGTAGATGACCTGGCACCAGCCCAGCTCGCTCACGTCGGTGGCGAAGGTGACGGGGTTGGAGAACGTCCCCACCCCGCCGGCGCCATGGTGCAGGCAGGGATGGGCGATGGCGGGCCCGGCGGGGAGTTGTCGGCCCAGCCGTACAGCGTCATGAAGGCCTTGACGTTGGTGGGGCTCGGCGCTCGCGGCGGTGGGTGCGCCGAAGACGCTCAGCGCGATGACCAGCGCGCCCGAGGACCAAGAAACGCTGGTGCGACCGCCGCCGGTGTGATCGGGTCACGGCTCGAGCGTAACGGACCACCGCAACGATCGCCCGGCCACAGGTCGCCGGGTCGGCCCCGGCTCAGTACAGCGGCGACCAGCTGCTCGTGCGCAGGAGCTTGCTCTCCCAGGAGTCGCGATAGGCCAGAGCGTCGTGCATGAACTGGCCGGGCTGGCGATGGGCGGGGTCGGTGTCGTGGGTGAGCAGGTGCATGAGCACCTGGTGGTTCACGATCTTCTGCATCAGGATCGCCTCCTTGCGCAGGCCCGCGCCGAAGGCGACCTGGAAGACGGCCTGGATGTCGAGAAGATTCGCGGCCCGTTCCTTCATGGGCCCGTAGTACCCCGTCCCCCAGAACTCGACGTAGTCGTCGATGGGGGCATGGGGATGGCCGGTGTCCTCCATGTAGAGCGAGAGCTCGTGGGTGGTGCCGTCGGTGGGCACGGTGGCGAGGTCGAGGTCGGCCATCGGCGACCAGTGGACCCCGAAGAGGAGCTTGCCGGTGACACCGTGGCGGAGCTCGTCGACATTGCGGGCCCATTCCTTCAGGTCCCCGCGCTGGACCCGCCGGGCCAGGTCCTCCCACGCCGCGCCGTCTTGGAGGGCGGTGATGGTGACGACGTTGTAGGCGGGCCCGCTCCCGTGGGCGTGGTGACAGAACCACAGCAACCGGGCATCGGCGGACTTGGCCAGGGTCGGCATCCATTCGTCGCGGAACGCCGCTTCGAATTCCTCCTCGGCCGCCCCTTTGACCTGATGAACCTCGTGCAGAAAGAGCATGGGGGGTCACTGTAGGACCTTCCGCGGGCCCGCAGCCCGGGCAAGGGGATGACCGTTCGAGTGACGACCGTTGACCCTTCGCATGGTTGGCTGCCAGGATTCCGCCGGGCTCGCAATGGCTGGGAGTCTCAAGACTCCGAGGAGGGACGATGGGTCGACTCGAGGGGCGCCGTGCGGTCATCACCGGTGCCGCCAGCGGTATCGGTGAATCCACGGCCCGGCTCTTCGCCGCCGAAGGGGCCTCGGTCGTGGTCGCCGATGTCGACGACGACCGGGGCAAGCGGGTGGCGGACGAGATCGGTGAGCGGGCCCGCTTCGTCCACACCGACGTCACCCAGGAGCACGACGTCGAGGCGGCTGTCGCCGTGGCCGTCGACACCTTCGGCGGGCTCGACTGCATGTTCAACAACGCCGGGAACCCGGGATCGATCGCCAGGATCGAGGACGTCGACATGGCCATGTTCGACCGCACCGTCGCCATCCACTGCGCGGCGTCTTCCTCGGCATCCGGGCCGCCGCCCGGGTCATGAAGCCCCAGGGCCAGGGCAGCATCATCAACACCTCGAGCATCGCCGCGCTCGCCGCCAACTACGCGGGTCACGAGTACAGCGCCTGCAAGGCGGCCATCGCCCATCTGACCAGGACCACGGCCAACGAGCTCGGTGAACACGGCATCCGGGTCAACGCCATCTGCCCGGGCGGCATCGCCACCTCCATCTTCGCCCGGCGGCGGGGCTCGAGGGCGACGCCGCTCAGGCCACGGTCGAGCTCATGTCCAGTGCACTCGGCGACATGGCGCCGATCCGGCGCTCGGGCCAACCCCTCGACATCGCCGAAGCCGCCCTGTGGCTGGCGAGCGACGCCTCGAGCTTCGTCAACGGCCAGGCCATCGCCGTCGACGGCGGCATCACCACCGGCCCCCTCTACCGGGAGCAGCACGCCCGGATCGACGGCCTCATGCAGTTCCTCCGGCGCCGCCGTCCTGAACCGCTCCGCGACCGTGCGGCCCGGATCGGCCCGGCGTGGGGCTGCTCAAGCGCGTAGACGAGGGTGATCTGCGCCGACTCCTGCTGGGTGCCCGGTTGCAGCGGCACCGCGCCGGCGGCGCTGGCGGCCTTGCTCGGCGCCGAAGGCCGACGGGGCGTAGTCGGGCGACGAGTCGTCGGTCAGCGAGCACACCGGGCCCAGACGCTCGCCCGCGGCCCGGGCCATCGACCGGGCATGGCTCACGGCCTGGTGGACGGCGTCGGTGCGGGCCGTGTCCTCGATCTTCCTCGGGTCCTGGATGGAGAAGGTCACCGAGTCGATCCGTGTCGCGTTCCCCGCCGCCGACGGTCAGGGCGTCGAGCACCGAGCCCGGCCGTGGAGAAGTTGTGGAGCTCGGCGGTGAAGGTGTTGGTCATCTCGTAGCCGTTGATCGCGCCCGCCAGGTTGTACCGGGGCTGGATCGAGACGTTCGAGGTCTGGATGTCCTTGGCGGGCACCCCGCCTTGGGTGAACACGGCCGTGACCGCTGACGCCTTGGTGTTGTCATCGACGAGCGAGGCCTGGGCGTTGGGATCGGTGACGTCGATGTCCACCGCCACCGTCAGGACGTCGGGCGTCGCCGAGGCGTTCCCGGTCCCCTGCACCGTGAGCTTCGGCGTCGAGCTCGCGCACATGCCGGTGTCGCTCGGACGCCGCTCGACGTCGTGTTCGTGGCCGCCAGTCCGAGGGCCACGCCCCCGACAGCGAGCGCCACGGTGACTCCGACCACGCCCGCCACCCGCCCGGTCCTCTGCTGCATCGTCCCCGCACCTCCCGACGAGCGCCGCGCATCCGGCGGATGCGCCAACGGCACCGCCACCACAGGTTCAGACGCACGGCGAGGGGCGAAACGTTCCCGAATCAGCTGGAGTTCGAGCGCGGACAGGAGCGGTGCCACCTGCTCGCCGAAGGCGGCGATCTGGTCGCAGAGCTCCTCCAGGGAGCGGTTGGGGAACCGCATCTGGATGTGCGACACCCCCATGTCGATCAGCTCGGCCAGGTTCTCGGCGATGCCCGTCGGGGCTTCCTGACACCGTCCCCCGGGGCAGCTCATGGTCGGGCTCCCCGACGTGGAAGACCCCGGCCAGCGCGCCGATCTCGATGGGCGCTCCCCCGCGCAGGTCCTGGCGCAGCTCCTTGAGCTGGGCCACCTGGTCGCGCATGTCGCTGCGCCGCACCGTCTGGGGGAGCCAGCCGTCGCCGCGCTGCGCGGCCCGGCGCAACGCGGCCCGAGAGGACCCGCCCACCCAGATCGGGGGCCTCGGCTGCTGGACGGGCCGGGGCGACGACGCTGAGATCGTTCGCCGGCCAACGCGGGCCGGCCAGGGTGGGGTACTCGTCGGTGAGCGGCGACCGCCATGGCGTCGATGGCCTCGTCGAGCCCGCCCCCCGCTCCTCGAAGGGCGGCCCGAAGAGGTCGAACTCCTCGTTGACGTGCCCGGCACCCACGCCGATGATCACCCGTCCACCCGACAGCACGTCCAGGGTGGCGAACTCCTTGGCGGCTCGCAACGGGTGCCGCTGGGCCGCGATGTAGACGTGGCTCATGAGCCGGATCCGGGTGGTGATCCCCGCCAACCATCCCAGGGTGGCGATCGTGTCGTACCACGTCGTGCTCATGGACTGCGGCCAACCGGCGCGGGATGGCGGTGTGGTCGCACACCGCCACGTAGAAGAACCCGCTCTCCTCGGCCTGGCGCGCCACCCGGGCGAGCTCGGCGGGGCCGGATCGAAGCTCCCAGTCCTCCACGTAGATCGTGGACTGTGACTGGATCGGCAGCTGGATGCCGAAGACGACCTTCCCGTCGGGGATGATCTGCACCGGCGCCGGGCGCGTCGGGCTCTGTCACTGCGGTCACGGTCCGTCCCTTCTGTCGCTGTCGATCAGTAGCGCTCGGCCACGAGCTCGGCCAGCGCGTCGGTCCCCTCGAGCTCGCCGGCGAGCACCCGGGCCCGCATGAGATAGAGATGGGCGGGCACCTCCCAGGTGAACCCCATGCCCCCGTGCACCTGGATGCACGGCCTTGCCGTTGGCCATGGCCGCCTCGACGGCCAACAGCCCCGCCCCGGCCGCGGCACGCACGGCGTCGCCCGACGTCGGGCTGGTCGATCGTCACCGCGGCGGCGTGCACGGCGGCCCGGGCCACCTCCGAGCGCACCAGCATGTCGGCACACAGGTGCTTCACGGCCTGGAACGACCCGATGGCCTTGCCGAATTGCTGTCGCTCCTTGGCATACCCGACGGCCAGGTCCACGGTGGCGGCGGCCAGACCGACGAGGAGCGCGCCCCCGAGGACCGACGCGTCTCTCCGCCACGCCGCGGCGTCATCGGGGCCGCCCACCGCGTCGCCCGCCGGCAGACGGTCGACGCGCCACAACGGGGTGAGGGGGTCGAGCGAACGGTCCACGGCCACGGCGTCGAGGGTGGCGGGGTCGACCACGGCCAGGCCGTCCTCGCCCACCACCACCAGCGCGCCCAGCGAACCGAGATGCTCCGATGACCACCGGGGCCGTGCGCGTCGCGCCCGGGGTTTCGGAGCACCGCACCCACCATGACCTTGCCGTCCGCGGCGCCCTCGACCAGTCCCGGCCGCGAGGTGGGTGGCCAGGATCGGGCCCGGGCACGAGGGCCCGGCCGAGCTCCTCGAACACGACCGCGCGGCCGCGGTCCCGGGCGCCGAGCCCTCCGGCGTCCTCGGCCAACCGCAGCGAGAACACGCCGGCCTCGGCGAGCTCGGACCACCCCGACGCGTCGATGACGACCCGCTCGCCCTCGGCGGCCCGGACCCGCTCCAGGGGGAACCGTCCCGCGCACAACCGACGCATCCCGTCGGCCAGGGCGACCTCGTCCTCGGACAGCTCGAAGTCCACGGCCTCTAGCCCTTGGGCAGGCCGAGGATCCGCTCGGCGATGATGTTGCGCTGGATCTGCGAGGTCCCCGCCGCGATGGTCCGCGAGAAGCTGTGCACCCACGTGCTCACGATCTCGAGGTTGCCGACCGGTCCAGGGCGCGGCACCGGGAATGTCACCGAAGACCAGCCCCGCCGAGCCGGCCAGGTCCATGCCGAGATCGGCGATGCGCTGGCGCAGCTCCGACAGCGCCAGCTTGTAGACACTGCCGCCGATCCCGGGCACACCCGTGCGCGCCGCCTGGGACACGTTGCGCCGGGCCAGCGCCCACAGCGCGTCGAGCTCGGCACCGAGATGGCCGACCCGACGACGCACCGACGCCTCGTCCCACGCACCGGTGCTCTGCGCCATGGTTCGCAATCCCCGCAGCAACTCCATGGACTGGAGCACCTCCCCGACGAAGGCGGTGCCGCGCTCGAAGCTCAGCGTCGTCATGGTGACGCGCCAACCGTCGTTCTCGTCGCCGACCCGGTTGGCGACGGGCACCCGCACCCCGTCGAGGAACAACTCGCCGAATTCGGTGGACCCGGCGATGGTCCGCAGCGGTCGGAAGTCGATGCCGGGACGGTCCATGGGCAGGATCAGCCACGTGATGCCCCGGTGACGGCTGTCCTCGGGTCCGGTCCGCACGAGCAGCTCGCAGAAGTCCGCCACCTCGGCGTGCGACGTCCAGATCTTCTGGCCCGGTGACGACGTACTCGTCGCCGTCGCGCTCGGCCCGAGTGCGCAGCGACGCCAGGTCGCTCCCCGCGCCGGGCTCGGAGAATCCCTGGCACCACACCTCGTCGCCCCGGAGGATGGGCGGGAGGAACCGGGCCCGTTGCTCGGGCGTGCCCTCCACGATCACCGTCGGCCCGGCGTGGAGCAGGCCGACGAAGTTCACCCCGACATACGGGCGCATGGGCGCGTTCGAGCTCCTCGAGGTAGATGAGCTGTTCGACCGGGCTCGCGCCCCGGCCGCCGCCCTCGACGGGCCAGTCGATGCCGGCGTACCCGGCGTCGAAGAGCATGCGCTGCCACGTCGTGTCGTAGGCGCGCCGTCCGGGCCAGTCGAGGTGCGACGGCTTCGGGGGCAGGGTGGGCAAGACCTCGGCCAGCCACGCCCGTAGCCCGGAGCGAAAGGACTCCTCGCTCTCGGAGTAGCGCAGGTCCACGGGCGAGGCCTAGGGAGCCAGGTGGTCGAGCCCGAAGAGCCGGATGGCGTTGCCCCGGACGATCTTGCGGCGCGTGTCGTCGTCGAGATGCGCCATCTGGCGCTCGGCGATCTCCTTGGTGTGGGGCCAGGTGGAGTCCGAGTGCGGGTAGTCGGACTCGTAGGTGATGTTGTCGGCGCCGATCTCCTCGACCGAGCGCAGGCCGTGCGCGTCGTCGAAGAAGCAGCCGTAGACCTGGCGGTGGAAATAGGTCGACGGCGGCTCGGGGACCTTGTCGGCGACCCCGCCCCAGCCCCGGTTCTCCTCCCACACCTTGTCGGCGCGCTCGAGGATGTAGGGGATCCAGCCGATCTGGCCCTCGGAGTAGGCCAGCATCAAGGTCGGGAAGCGCACGAGGACGCCCGAGAACAAGAAGTCCACCAACGAGAACGTGGCGTTGGTGTGCGTGAGCGTCGACCCCACCGCGGGCGGGGCGTCAGCGGAGGTCGAGGGCATCTTCGACGACGAGCCGATGTGCATGTTGACGACGGTGTCGGTCTCGGCACAGGCCGCGAAGAACGGGTCCCAGTAATTGTCGGGGTCGTGCACCGACGGCAGCCCCAGGAAGGGTGGGATCTCGCTGAAGCACACCGCCTTCACCCCACGCGCCGCGTTCCGCCGCACCTCGAGCGGCGGCGAGCTTGGCGTCCCACAAGGGGATGAGACACAGCGGGATCAGCCGGCCGGCCGACTCCGCACACCACTCGTCGACCATCCAGTCGTTGTAGGCCTGGACACACAGCAGCGCGAGGTCCTTGTCGGCGGCCTCGGTGAAGGTCTGGCCGCAAAAGCGCGGGAAGGTCGGGAAGCACAGCGACGCCTCGAGGTGGTTGATGTCCATGTCCTCGAGCCGAGGCTTGACCTGGTAGGCGCCGGGACGCATGTCGTCGTAGGTGACACCGGTGATGGTCACCTCGTCACGCGGCACGCCCACGGCCGCGTCGAGCCGCAAGAGGGGTCGACGAAGCTCTTCGTAGTACCACCAGTCGGTGGGAACGCCCTCGGTGCCCGGCTGCACGGTGAGCTTGCCGCCCACGAAGGTGATCTCGCCCATCGGGGCCCGCACGATGCGGGGTCCGACGTCCCGGTACTTCGCAGGAAGGCGGTCGGCCCAGACGTTGGCGGGCTCCACGACATGGTCGTCGACGGAGATGATCAACGGCAGTTCGCCCACGCGAGCGAGCATAGCCACCGATCTGACGGCGTGTCAGTTTGTGCGCACGTCGCCGTGACACCGCCGGTACCCTGAGCTCGATGTGCCTGCTGGTGGTGGTGTCGCGCCTCGACCCCGCAGCACCGCTCGTCATCGGCGCCAACCGCGACGAACAGCTCGTGCGCCCCGCCACCGCCATGACCGTGCTGGCTCGGTCGGATCCCCGCATCGTGGGCGGACGCGACGAAGAGGCAGGCGGAACATGGTTGGCGGTCAACGAACACGGGGTCGTGGCGGGTCTCACCAACCGTCCCTCGCCCGACGGACGCGACCCCGCCAAGAGGTCGCGCGGGGAGCTCCCCTTGGCGCTCGCCGCGCACCGCCACGCGGCGTCGGCCGTGGACGACGTTCGTCACCCGTTTTCGTCCCGCCCAGTTCAACCCGGCCTGGCTTCTCGTGGGGGACCCGACGTCGCTCTTCTCGCTGGACATGACCGGCTCGGGAACCGACCAGGTGCGCGTCGAGACCCTGGGCCCCGGCATCCACATCCTGGAGAACAATCCCCTGCACGCGCCCTCGCCCAAGGCGGACCATGTCCGGTGGCTGCTCGGGGACCTCCGCGGCCTCGGAGGCGACGATCTGATCGACCGGCTCCGGACCGTGCTCCGCGACCACACCGTTCCGGGGACGGGATCACCCGAGACCGTCGTCGAGGCCGGGGCGGAGTCAGACGACGATGGCGGCACCCGGAGCGTCCGGCCGCCCGAGACCCTGGCGGCCTGCGTCCATACCGATGGGTACGGGACCCGGTCGTCCACGCTCGTGAGCATCCCGGCCGGAGTCGGGCCGGGCCGGTGCCCGCGGCTACTGGTGGCCGACGGCCACCCGTGTACCGAGCCGTTCGTCGACGTCACGGACCTCTTCAGGTCCGGGCGTTGAGTGAACCGGAGCGCCCAGGTGTTACTTGGCGTCCCAGCCCTTCCGGGCCTGCTTCTGCTCGGCCTGCTTCTGGTGCTTGGCCGCCCGCTTTTCTTTGACGCTGCGGCCCGGCTTCTTCGATTCAGCGGTTGGTCGTGACTTCTCTGCCATGGCCTGCAGCCTACGACCCGAGAAGGCCCCGGGGTGTCACCGACCCCGCCGCGGGGCTACCTTCTGCCCGAGAATGAGCTCTCCACCGCCGGACCTGCGCAGTCGCCGGGAGGCGGTGGTCCGCGAGCACATGGCGTCTGAGAACGAGAGCCGGTTCGACGACACCCTGGCCACCTTCACCCACCCCCGCTACGAGCTCATCGGCACCGGCCAGGTCTACGACGGCACCGACGAGGTACAGGAGTACTACGCCCGCTCCCGGTCCGTCTTCCCCGACCAGCGCAACGAGGTCCGCTCGCTCCTCAGCGCCGACGACACCGTCATCGTCGAGTTCGACCTCCTCGGGACCCACCTCGGCTCGCTCACCGGGGAGGACCCGACGGGGAAGTCCTTCCGTTGCCCGATGGTGGCCCTCTTCGAATTCGAGCGCGGCGGGGAGGGCATCGTGTGCGAGCGCGTCTACTTCGACTCCGAGACCATCTACGGCCAGCTGCGCGCCTGAGTAATCAGAAGCCCGGTTCTCAGGAGTCGGGATTCAGGCGCGCCGGGCGAGCAGGATCTCGAGCACCCGGGCGCGATGCGTCGGGGCGTCACCCCAGGCGGCGGAGAGCGCCCAGGCCTTCTTCATCCACAGATGCAGGTCGTGCTCCCAGGTGTAGCCGATAGCCCCGTGCACCTGGAGTGCGGTCCGAGCCGCCACCGTGGCGGCATCCGAAGCCATCGCCTTCGCCATCGAGGCGTGCAGACTGGCGTCGCGATCGCCCTCGTGCAAGGACAACGCTGCCCGATACACCATGGGTCGGGCGAACTCGATCCGCACCAGCGCGTCGGCGAGTTGGTGCTTCACGGCCTGGAACGAGCCGATCGGCTTGCCGAATTGCGACCGCTCCTTGGCATACTGCGCGGCCATGGCGATGAGCCGATCGGCCACGCCCACCAACACCGCCCCGACCCCCATCGCCGCCCGGTCGCCCAGCGCGGCGAGGACCTCCGCCGCCTCGAAACCCGACACGACGAGCGTCGACGGGGACGGCTCCCAGGCGACCTGGGCCAGTCGTCTCGACCCGTCGAGGGCGGGGCGCGCCGTGAGCGCCACCCCGGCCGCGGGCACGGCGTGGAGCTCGCCGTCGCGCTCGAGCAGGAGGAGCTCGGCCCCTTCGGCCCCGGGAACCACCGGCATCGAAGCCGTCCCGACCGCGATCCTCACCCCGCCGTCGGCCACACCACCGAGCCAGCGCGCCCGCAGCACCGCGCCCTGTTGGCCCGGCGCGTCGGCGAGCACCGGGACCCCCAGCGCCATCGTCTCGACGAGGGGCTCGGGCAACCCGGCCCGACCCGCCTCCTCCAACACCGCCACGGCGTCGACCAGCCCGAGGCCCATCCCGCCGAACTCCTCGGGAACGGTGATCCCCACCACGCCCATCTCGGCCAGCGCCGCCCAGCGCGGCCGCGACCATCCCAACGGCGAATCCCACGCCTCGCGAATGTCCGCCGCGCTGCACTGCTTCTCGGCGAACGCCCGCAGCTGGGCGCGGAATTCGAGCTGGTTCTCGTCGAAGGCGAAATGCATGGCTCAGGCTCGGGGCAGCCCGAGCACCCGCTCGGCCACCACGTTGCGCTGGATCTCGTTGGTTCCGGCGTAGATGGGCCCCGCCAAGGCAAAGAGGAATCCGTCGAGCCACGCCGGGGGCCGGGAGTCCTCCCCCAACAACTCGGCCTCCTCGCCGAGAAGTGCCAGTGCGGTGCTCTGGATGGCGAGATCGGTCTCGGACCAGAACAGCTTGTTCATCGAGGCCTCGGGTCCCACGCCGCCGCCCTCGAGGACACGGGTGACGGTCCAGTACGTCTGCAACCGATACGCCTCGGCGTCGATCACCGCCCGCGCCACGGCATCGGCGTGACGTCCGGCCCGCACCGGATCGGCCGCTGCTCGGCGGCGGTACAGCTCGACCAGGCGGCGCCGCGGCCTCGGTGTAGCGCGCCGGGCTCCGCAACGACAGGCCCCGCTCGGATCCGGCCGTGGCCATGGCCACCTTCCAACCCTCACCCACGGCCCCGAGGACCTGCGTGGCGGGGACCTCGACGTCCTCGAAGAAGACCTCGGCGAAACCGGTCTCCCCGTCGAGCTGGGCGATGGGCCGGACCGTCACACCGGGGCTGTCCATCCGAACCAAGAAGTAGGTCAGGCCCCGGTGCCGCTCGGCATCGGGATCGGAGCGGAAGAGGCCGAAGATCCAGTCCGCGAAGGCGCCGCGCGAGCACCACGTCTTCTGCCCGTTGAGGACCCACCGGTCGCCCTCGGTCACCGCCCCCGGCGTGCCGGAGGTCAAGGTGGCCCGGCTCCGGATGGCGGCGAGGTCGCTCCCGGCATCGGGCTCGGACCAGCCCTGGCACCAGATCTCCTCCCCCGACGCCATGGCGGGGAGATAGCGCGCCTTCTGCTCGGCCGTCCCGAACTCGAAGAGCGTGGGGGCGAGGAGGAAGATCCCGTTCTGCCCGACCCGGGTGGGCGCCTGGGCCCGGTAGTACTCCTCTTCGAAGATGATCCACTCGAGCAACCCCGCCCCCCGGCCCCCGAACTCCTCGGGCCACGACACCACCGACCAGCGGGCGTCGTACAGGACCCGCTCCCAGGCCCGGTGGGCCTCGAAACCCTCGGCGGTGTCGAGCGAGGCCAGCGGGCCGGTCCCCTTCGACGCGGACGGGACGTGCCCATCGAGCCAGTCCCGGACCTCGGCGCGGAAGCGCTCCTGCTCAGAGGTGAACCGGAGGTCCATGAAACGGGAATCTGACACACCGCCAGATATTGGGCAACAATCGAAAGAGCCGGGAAGCTCGGCAGGAGGTCCCCAATGCCCAATGCCGTGATCGTCGACGCAGTACGGACCCCGGTGGGGCGCCGAAACGGCAAGTTGTCGGGCTGGCACGCCGTCGACCTCGCCGCCGCGCCCCTCAAGGCCCTGATCCAGCGCAACGACCTCGACCCCGCCCTGGTGGAGGACGTGGTCATGGGCTGCACCATGACGGTCGGCGAGCAGGCCATGAACATCGGGCGCAACGCCGCCCTGGCGGCCGGGTTCCCCGACACCGTCCCGGGGACGACCGTCGACCGCCAGTGCGGGTCGGCCCAGCAGGCCATCCACTTCGCAGCCCAAGCCGTCATGTCCGGTGCCATGGACATCGTCATCGGGGCGGGCGTCGAGTCGATGAGTCGGGTGCCGATCGGCTCGACCACCGACCCCGGTCCCGGCGAGGCCTACGGGCCGACGGTCCACGCCCGCTTCGAATTCATCCACCAGGGCCTGTCGGCCGAGGAGATCGCGGACCGTTGGAAGATCGACCGCGACGAGATGGACGCCTTCGCCCTCCAGTCACACCGACGCGCCGCCCAGGCCCAAGACGAAGGCCGGTTCGCCAACGAGCTCGTCCTCGTCCGCTCACCGGGCCCTGACGGCGACACCACCATCGAGGCCGACGAGGGTGTCCGCCGTGACACGACGATCGAGAAGCTCGGCAGCCTGGTCCCCGCCTTCAGCGAGTCGGGCTCGGTCACGGCGGGGACGTCGTCGCAGATCTCCGACGGGGCCGCCGCAGTCCTGGTGATGAGCGAAGAGCGCGCCGAGTCCCTGGGCTTGCGTCCCCGTGCCCGGTTCCACACCTTCGCCGTGGCGGCCAACGATCCCGTGATCATGCTCACCGCGCCCATCCCCGCCACCCGGCTCGTCCTGGAAAAGGCCAAGTTGCGCCTCGAGGACATGGACGTCGTCGAGATCAACGAGGCCTTCGCCTCGGTGGTCCTGGCATGGGAGCGCGAGCTCCATCCCGACATGACCCGGGTGAACCCCAACGGGGGCGCCATCGCCATCGGCCACCCCACGGGATGCTCCGGGGCGCGCCTCATGGCCACGATGCTCAACGAGCTCGAGCGCACCGGCGGCCGCTACGGCCTCCAGACGATGTGCGAAGGCGGTGGCCAGGCCAACGCCACCATCATCGAGCGCCTGGGGTAGAGCGCCTGGCAGGGTCTTTGGACCCTAATCCCTCCAGCATCGACTCCACCACGACGACATCAACCCCGAGCACTGTCACCGTCGACCGGATGCCCGGGCCGGATTGCCACGGGTCCGGGCAGGGAATGAAATCGTGGATCGAGAGCCAATCGGGTCCGTGCACCCACAGCGCACGTGGAGCCTCCGACGCGAATGGTCGAGGGCCTTCACCGTGATGCTGGTCCTCTTGCTCCTGGCCGCAGCGGCATCGATCGTCGGCGTCTGGGGTCTGGTCGACGGCGTCCGCGGCCACGGCCAACCAACTCAATCGCGAATCGGTGACCGTGGCGGCACTGAGCACCAACCTCGTCGCCCACGAGGAGGTCGCCCACAAGATCCTGAGCGACGAGACCGTGGACCGCCCGGCCTTTGTGCAACAGCAGGAGGTGCTCGCCACGCAGTTCGCTGCCGCCGCGGTGATCTTCCCGACCACCAACGGCATGCGGGCCACCATCGTCCACGCCCATCGCTCGTGGCAGCAGGGCCTCACCACTTTCGGCTTGTGGGGACCCGCCGTTCTGGCCCTGCACGGGAACCATGCTGCGGACAACCCGATCTACGGCGCCTCCAGCGACGCCACCAACGCGCTGCTGACCGGGCTCGAGGGTCCTTCCCTCGCCGTCATGAACGAGGGCCTCTCCCACGGGGACGACCTCGAACGGATCCTCGTCTCGGTCCTGGCCGGCCTGTTCGTGCTGGCGGCGACGGTGACGGTGTACTTCCGCCGCCGCATGGTCAAGGACCTGGTTCGCCCCGTCGCCACCATGCACCAGGGAGTCTTCCGGCTCCAAGCGGGTGACTTCGACCACCGCATCGCGGTGGCCCGACGCGACGAGCTCGGTGAGCTCGCCACCGCCTTCAACGAGATGGCCGGCGCACTGCATGAGAGCCACCTGGCACTGACCCGCCGGGCCAGCCATGACTCGCTCACCGGACTTCCCAACCGAGATTCGCTGACCCACCGGCTCACGGCCTCGTTCAGCCCGGGCAGCGATCGCCGGGCCTCGCACGAGTGCTGTGCTCTTCGTGGACATCGACGATTTCAAGGACGTCAACGATTCGTTGGGCCACGAGCAAGGCGACGCGCTTCTCGTCCAGCTGAGTGCCCGCCTCAACGACTGCGTCCGACCCCAGGATCTCGTGGCCCGGCTCGGGGGTGACGAGTTCGCCGTCGTGGTCATCGAAGACGAAGGTGAGGCGACCGCCATCGGGGTGGCCGAGCGGATCCTGGACTCCCTACGCCACCCGTTCCTCGTCAACGGAGCCCGGCTCCTCGTCTCGGTCAGCATCGGCGTGGCCCAACGCCACTCCGGGACCGACGATGCCGCCGAGCTCCTCCGCAACGCCGACTTCGCCATGTACATGGCCAAGGGAGCCGGCAAGGGCCGATACCAGCTCTTCGACGCCCAGATGCACGACAACATGCTCGACCGCTCCGCACTCAAGGCCGATCTCGCCCGAGCCGTGCCCTCGGGTCAACTTCGACTCGAGTACCAACCCATCATCGATCTCCTCACCAAGGATCTTCTCGGCGTCGAGGCCCTGGTCCGATGGCAGCACCCCGCCCTCGGGCTGCTCTACCCGGCCGACTTCATCGCGCTCGCCGAAGAGACCGGCGACATCGACGCCATCGGCAATTGGGTTCTCGAAGCAGCGACCCGGCAGGTCGGCTGCTGGCGCCGAACTGTCGACCAGTGCGCGCGCCTGTGGGTCTCGGTCAACCTCTCCCCCATCCAGCTCAAGAGCGACCAAAACCTGTTTGCCATCCGAGATCTGCTGACGAATTGCGCCATGCCCGCCGACAACGTCGTGCTCGAAGTCACCGAATCGGCCCTCGTCGCCGACGGAGACGAGGGCGTGGCCTCGCTCGAGTCGCTCAAGCGCTTGGGGGTGCGCATCGCCATCGACGACTTCGGGACCGGGTTCTCCTCGCTGAGCACGTTGGCCAAGCTCCCCGTCGACATCTTGAAGATCGACCGGTCCTTCGTCTCGGGCCACGCCGCGGGACCGGCCTTCACCCACATGCTCGAGGGCATTCTCGGGCTCGCCGACAGACTTTCGCTCGCCGTGATCGCGGAGGGCATCGAAGAACCCGAGCAACTCGACCTTCTCGTCGCCCTGGGCTGCTCCATGGGACAGGGCTATCTCCTGTCCCGACCCATGCCCGCCGACGCCTTCGACGTGTTGTTGGCGTCAGGAGCCCTTCTCCACATCCCCGAGCCGGCTTGAGCGGCTGACTCCGGTCGGCGCGTCCTCCACATCGCAGACCTCAGTCCGGAACGAGGACCGCTCGGGCCCTGACCTCTCCTCGTTTGAGACGGTCCAGGGCCTCGACGGCGTCGTCGAGGGCGTAGGTCTCGCAATGGGCCCTCACCTTTCCCGCCGCGGCGAGGGCCAATACCTCGCGCATCTGCTGACGGGACCCGATCACCGATCCCATCAGTCGCTTCTCGTCCGCGAAGGGGAGCTCACCGACCTGGGCGTGGACACCGAGCACGACGGTGCCACCCGGCTTGACGGCCTCGATGGCCTGGCGCAGCACGGCGTCCGAAGGCGCGAACACCACGGCCGCGTCGACGCCACCCCGAGCGGTGAAGACCGACGCCGGGTCGCCGGCGGTGGCGTCGACGGGATGGGCCCCGAGCTCGTCGGCGAGCTGCAGATGTTCAGGCGCACGCGCCACCGCATAGACGTCGGCTCCGGCCAGCGCCGCGAACTGGATGACCATGTGGCCGACACCGCCCACACCGAAGACCGCCACTGTGGAGCCGGGATGGGGAGCCGCCTTGGTCACGGCGTTGTACGCCGTGATGCCGGGACAGAACAGCGGTGCCGCCTCGACGTCGTCGATCGAATCGGGCACCGGATGGGCGTGGGCGGCGGTGACCAACATGAGCTCGGCGTAGCCACCGTGCACGGTCTCCCCCGTGATCTGCTTGGTGGCACAGAGTTGGTCGCGCCCGGTGAGGCAGAACGCGCAATGCCCGCACGTGGACCACAGCGGCTGGACCCCGACGCGGTCGCCCGGACCTATCCAGTCGACGTCACTGCCCACCTCGACCACCCGACCGATGACCTCGTGCCCGGGGATGATGGGTGTGAAGGCGGGAACGCCGTAGCGGACCCAATCGCCTTCGATCATGTGGAGATTCGACCGGCACACGCCACACGCCGCCACCTTGATCACGATCTGTCCCCGGCCTGGATGGGGATCGGCGACCTCTCCCCCATGGACGACGTTGCTCTCGAGGGGCCCGGGGGTATCGAGGATCATGGCGTGCACGACGACTCCTCTCGTTCTTCGGCCTCTCGAGGCCGGCGGGCTCGAAGGTAGCTCGACCGGGCGGCGCGCCAAACCACGAGCCTCTCTACGAGCGGCGCAGCGTCACGGTCCTCCGAGGCGCTCCAAGGTGGCGTTGGCCTCGACCACGACGGCGCCGACGAGCTCGGCGACGGTGGGAAGCTCGTCGATGACACCTACGACCTGCCCGGTGGGAAGCACGCCCACATCGGTTCGACCGTCGACGAGGGCCGCCTTGGTCATCATGGGCGCGTTGGCGGCCATGATGACCTGAGCCCATGACAGCTCGTTGCCCTCCTTCATGGCGCGCCCCTCAGAGAGCAGGGCCCGCAACGAGGTGCGCGTCTGACGGCGGAAGGCGAGTGCGTTGCGCAGGGCGCGCGGCAGCGCCCCGACGCGGCCCGCACCCTCGAGGTGGTCGACCACGTCGGTTCGGATCACACGTTGCGGCGCGCCGTCGACCCTGGTGGTGACGACGGTGCCGGTGAGGGCGGTGCCGAGGTAGATCTTCTTCACCTCGTCGGGAACGGTGCTCTCGCGCGTGAGAAGGAAGCGCGTCCCCATGGCGATGCCCGCCGCGCCGTAGGCAAGGGCGGCCACGAGACCCCGGCCACTGGAGAAACCTCCCGCCCCGATCACCGCCACGCGGTCGCCGACGGCGTCACAGACCTGTTCCAGGAGCAGCGACGTCGGGACCTGTCCGGTGTGGCCACCACCTTCAGCACCCTGGGCGATGACACCGTGGACGCCCCACTCGGCCACCTTCTCGGCGTGGCGTCGGGCCCCGACGGTGGGGATCACGATCACCCCCGCCTCGCGCAGGCTCGCCACCATGTCGGGCCGAGGGGCCTGGGCGAAGCTCGCCACCTTCACCCCGGCGGCGACGAGAAGCGCGATGCGCTCGGCCGAATCGGGCGCATCCGTGCGCAGGTTGACCCCGAATGGGGCGGTAGTGCGCGCCTTCACCTCGGCCACCGCGGCCCGGAGCTCGTCCACGGTCATCGTCGCCGAGGCCAGGATCCCGAGCGCACCGGCGTTGGCGGTGGCCGCCACCAGTCGGGGGCCGGCCACCCATCCCATCCCCGTCTGGACGATGGGGTAGCGCACACCGACCAATTCACACAGGCGGGTGCGCAGCGCAGGATGAGGGTCGGGCAACCCGGCGTCGGGCGTCAGGAGGGGATCTCCTTGTCCCGAAGCCGCGTGGGGTCGAGGACCTCGCGGATCAATTCGAGCTCGTCCGCGCTCGGCAGCGGTGTCGATGGCACGGGATCGGGGACCACGAGCTCGAAGCCGGTGGCGTCGGTGACCTCGTCGATGCTCACGCCCGGGTGCACGGAGCGGATGCGCATGGAGTGGTCGGGGGTCTCGAAGTCGAAGACGCCGAGGTTCGACACCACCAGCCGGACGTCGTGAAAGCGCGTGGCCGCCGGTCCCACCGCCGCGGCCCGGTCGTAGCCGACACCGCAGACCATGTCCACGTGCTCGACGAAACTCCGGGCGGTGTGGGCGGGGACCCAGTAGCTCGTGGTGTGGTTCAGGCTGTTGCCGGGCGCGCCCCGCACGCCGATGAGCTGCGCCTTGGGTCGCGCCCAATCGCCGATGGCGCTCAGGTTCTGGTTGCCGAAGCGGTCCACCTGCGACGCCATCATCATGATGTGGCGTCGCCCCGACCACACCACGTCGAAGACCCGGCGGTACGGCATCCAGGCTTCGAGGACGAGCTCGTCGCGCGTCGACGACACCGACGGCGTGTTGGCCATCAGCGCGGCCTCGCCGTCGGTGAGGACGAGGTCGGGCGCGAAGGTGAGTCGGGCCAGCCTGGCCCCGATCTGAGGGACGGTCCCGAAGGGGCTCGCCATCACCTCGCCGTCGCCGCGCCACGCCTGGGCACACGCCACCGCGCACACCTCGGCGCGCGTCACGGCGACGTCGGTCATGACGACGCCTCGTGCACGGCGGCCCGGTACCCGGCCTCGTCGACCTGGAGGTAGCGGGCATCGAAGGCCGCCCACGCATCGGGATCGGCGGCGGCCGAGGCGTAGGCCTTCTGGAACATCTCGTCGCGTTCGTAGTCCGGTGGACACGACGTGAAGTGCGCGCCCCCGGGCACCTCGGCCACGGCGTCGGTCATCAGCCTGTTGATGGTGACACTCTGGATGGGGCCTTCGTCGATGAGCCGGCCCGGTGCGACGACTTTCTCGGCGGTGACGAAGCGGCAGGGCTGCGGCCCCCAGAAAGAGCTCGTCGAAGAACGGGTCGGGACCGAGCATCTGGCCGTTGCCGTGGGTGTCGGCCCGGTTCACATGGACGAAGGCGGCGTCGAGGGTCAACGCCGGCATGGCCACCAGCTCCTCGCCGTCGGCATAGGGGGACCGCACGGTGCGCAGCGACGGGTTGACGCGCATGACGTCGGATCCCAACCCCGCTCTGGTGGGGAGGAAGGGCACGCGCTGCGACGCGGCCGACAGCCCCAGGTAGAACATGCCCTCGTCGATCTCCATGGCCTCGATGGCTCCGGCCTGGCGGGCTTTGCGGAAGTGGGGGTCGAGGGCGATCGAGTCGAGGGTCACGAAGGCGTAGACGGCCTTGCGGACCCGTCCCGCCGCGCACAGCACGCCCACGTCGGGGCCCCCGTAGGAGACGACGGTCAGGTCGCGGACCCCCGCCCGCACGATGGACCGGACCACCGCCATGGGCTTGCGCCGCGATCCCCATCCCCCGAAGCCGATGGTCATGCCGTCTCGCAGCTCGCCGACCATGTCGTCGACCGTGGAGCGCTTGTCGCTCACAGCCCCCCACTCATGTCGAGGTGTCCGCATCGCGCTTCTCGACGAACGCCTGCCGCTGCTCGTCGGCCACGCCCGAGACGTGGAGCTCGTAGGTGAAGCCCTGCTCGAAGCGGTAGCTCCGCTTCACGTCGACGGGGTCGATGCCGTTGAGCGACTCCTTGGCCCGGCGGATGATGGTGGGGCTCTTCGAGGCGATGGACTCGGCCACCTCGTAGGCGGTGGCGACCAAATGGTCCTTGGGCACGACCCGGAGCACCGATCCGTAGTGGTGGAGCTCGGCCGCGGTGGCGGGCTGGGCCGTGTACACCATCGACCGCATGCGGTGCTGGGGGACGAGCCGGGCCAGATGGGTGGCGGCGCCGAGCGCGCCCCGGTCCACCTCGGGCAGCCCGAAGGTGGCGTCCTCGGATGCCACCACGATGTCGGCGTTGCCGGCGATGCCGATGCCTCCCCCGAGGCAGAAACCCTGGACGGCGACGATGACGGGGACCTCGCAGTCGTAGACCGCCGCAAAGGCGGCCGCGCAACCCCGGTTCACCCCCACCAGAGCCTCGTCCCCCTTGGCCTGGATCTCCTTGATGTCCACCCCCGCGCAGAACCCTCGTCCCTCGGCCCGCACCACGACCACCCGGACCGACGGGATGGTCCCTGCCGCCAGCACCGCATCAGCGAAGGCGAACCATGCGGCCACGTCGAGTGCGTTCACCGGTGGGACGTCGATGACCACCTCGGCGGTGCCCGCTGCGCGCTCGTGTGTCTCGATACCCATGGTCGGCTCCAGATCGGTTCGCGACGACCCCGTCGGAATCGTCGAGCCGGTCGGCCGCGTGCAGCCGGGCCGGTCCGAGCAGGGTATTCGGTGACCCTCGCCGGGTGCGAACGGACCCCTCAGCCCGAAGGGGCGGTGCAGGGCAGCTCGGAGTACCACGACGGCGGGGTGAGGGCGATCGGACCCGACCACGAACCAGATTGGGACGTCGTTTGGTGGGCCCGGCCCAGCAACGAGATGACGGGCAAGATCCGCTGGGCCAGCCACTCGCCCCCGGCCACGGTGAAGTGGACGCCGTCGCCGCACCGAGCCTGGACGCCGTCCACGGCCACGGCGTAGTGCCCTCCCGGGGACAACCACGCGCCGGCGTCGATCACCGTCACGTTGCCGGACCCCGAGATGCCCGAGAACAGCCCGCTCTTGGGACGCGTCGGCCCAGCACCCGAGGAACCGGAACGCCCCGAATGCCCCGAGGCGGAGGTGGCCATCGACTGGATGATCTCGTTGTCGGTCGTCACTCGGGCGGGGTCGTCCTCGGGCCACGGCAAGCCGCTGGGTTGCCTGCCCGTGTCGTAGAAGGGGGACGTCAGCAACACCACGTGTGCCCCTCGCGAGCCGAGGACACCGACGGCCTGGCGGAACCGGTCGGTGAGATAGGAGTCGAAGGCGGGCTCCCCGATATTGGTCCAGTTCGAGTCCACCTCCTGGTTCAACACGTCACTCCGGGCCATGTAGATCACGACGTCGGGATTGAACTGGTCCACCCAGGCGCGCCATTGCGCCAGCAAGGCCCCGGGGTCGCCGTTCACACAGGGCTTGCCGGGAGGGTCGGTGAACCACAGCACCTTGACCAACTGGTCCATCGACACCGAACAGCCCGGGCTGCCTTCGTTCACGGCCACCACGCCGTACTCCGACATGACCTGGCCGAGCCCGACCCCGAGCGTGCCCGCCACCGAGTCCCCGACCATGAGCACCTTCACGGGCTCGGGGTCTGTCGTCGTGGTCGCCGACGCCGCCGTCGTCCCCGATGCCGCGCCACTCACCGACGCCGCCTTCCCCGATGCCGCGGCCCCCACCGACGCGGCGGCCACGTCGCTCACTCCCACCGTGGCCAGGAACGTCGTGAGCACCGCCAGAGTGGCGGCCGCGGGCATGGCCAACGGCGCCCACCATCTCGGGAGATGGCCCCGGCGGATGGGCAGCTCGACGAGGTACGCCGAGGCGGTCGCCACCGCGATGATCGCCACGAGCCGAACTCCGAGGAGGGGATATCCCTGGAGGTGGGTCCGAGCGCTCGAGAAGACGAGGACCAGCGGCCAGTACCAGAGGTACATCCCGTACGAGATGCGGCCCACGTAGCGCAGCGGTCCCAAGGACAAGACCGAGGCGAGTCGGCTGGTGGGCCGGTTGGCGACACAGGCGATGACTCCGGCGGTGCACAGAGCGGCAACGAAGAACCCACCACGGAACACCAGCAACGAGTTCGGGGGGACGAGCGCCCACAGCAGGGCGGTTCCCCCCACACCGGCGACACCCCACCCCCACACCGCGGCGCGCGCCCGGCGCGAACGGGCCGGTCCCCACAACACGCTGCCGATGGCGAGGGCGGCACCGACCAGGATGGCCTGGGCCCGGGTGTCACTGGCGTAGAAGCTGCGCGTGGTGTCGGCCCCGGCCTGGGTCAACAGGGCCATCCACAGCGCGGAGCCGACGGCACCGGTGACGGCGATGGCGAAGAGCACATGGAGACGACGCCGGTGATCGATCCCGGTGATCCCGGCCCCGCCGAGACCGGCGGCGCGTCGCCACGGCCGACGAAGCTTGAAGACGGCCAGGACCACGATCGGCCACACCAGGTAGAACTGCTCCTCGATGGCCAGGGACCAGGTGTGGAGCAGAGGAGACGCCTTCCCCGTGGCCAGGAAGTAATTGGTGTGGTCGGCGATGAAGTGCCAATTGGCGCCGTAGAAGACCGTCGCCAACGTGTCGCCCCGCAACGAGGGGCTGTCGAAGATCTGCGGCCACAGGGCCGCCCCTGCACCCACGGCGGTCAGCATGAGGAACAGGGCGGGAAGCAGGCGCCGGGCCCGACGGGACCAGAACCGTCCCAGGGAGATGCCGTGGATCTGTCGCCACTCGACGACCAACAACGAGGTGATGAGGTAGCCAGACAACGCGAAGAAGACGTCGACGCTCAAGAAGCCGCCCGGGATCGTCGCCACGGTGTGGGTGGCGATGACCGCCACGACGGCGACGCCTCGGATGCCGTCGAGACCGGGCAGGTACTCCAACGAGACCGGTGACGCAGGACGCGTCCTCGTTCTCATCCCACCACCGCAATCCCCCCCAGAAGGACGCCCCCCGACGTCCTTACCCCTCCTGCGAGTCTCCATGCTGGCTCTTCGAAGCGTCAAGGGGGGTCCCCGATGGCTAGGTTCTGAGGGTGAGCCAGATCGACTTCACCGACCCGATCGACTTCACCGGCAGAGTCGTCATCGTCACCGGTGGAGCGCGGGGGGTGGGGCGGGGCATCACCGAGGCCTTCCTGGGCGCCGGGGCCGAGGTGGCCATCTGTGGGCGCAAAGAACCGGCCGTCGACGAGCTGCCCGAGGGCAAGGGACGTCGGGCGGTGTTCTTCACCGCCGATGTCCGAGACGCCGGGCAGGCCGCGTCGGTCGTGCAGTCCGCCGTCGAGCGGTTCGGGCGCGTCGACGTGCTCGTCAACAACGCCGGGGGCTCCCCGGCCGTGCCCGCTGCCGACGCCTCGCCCCGTTTCGTGTCCCAGGTGATCGCGCTCAATCTCCTGGCCCCCATGTACTGCGCCCAGGCGGCCCATGCCGTCATGCAAGAGCCAGGGCGGGTCGATCATCAACATCGGGAGCGTGTCGGGCCTCCGCCCCTCGCCGGGAACCGCCGCCTATGGCGCGGCGAAGGCCGGGCTCATCAACCTGACGCGCACCCTGGCCGTCGAATGGGCACCCAAGGTCCGCGTCAATTGCGTGGTGGCGGGGATGATCGCCACCGAAGCTGCCGAGGACCACTACGGAGGGTCCGCCGGGCTCGCCGCCGTGGCGGCCACAGTTCCCCTGGGCCGGATGGGCACCCCTGACGACGTGGCCGGCGGATGCCTGTTCCTGGCCTCGCCCCTGGCGTCGTATGTGTCGGGGGCGGCGCTCGAGGTCCACGGCGGAGGCGAGAGCCCGGCCTTCCTCACGGCGCTCGACGGTGCCTGACCGAGGCCGACCACTGCCATGAAGTGGAGCGCCTCGCTCCCGACGTGCTCTGATAGCCCCCCGTGAAACTCGCCGTCCCTACCGAAACGCGCACCGGCGAGCACCGGGTTGCGATCATCCCCGATGTGGCCGGGCGGTTGGCCGGCACCGGCGTCGACGTCGTCGTCCAGGAAGGTGCGGGGGTCCAGGCCCATTTCCCCGACGCCGCCTACGCGGAGAAGGGCGCCACCGTGCGGGCCGGTGCAACCGAGGCCGTGGCCGGCGCGGACCTCGTCGCCAAGGTCCAGGCCCCGACGCCCGAGGAGGTGGCGCTGCTCCCCGAGGGGATCTCGGTGGTCAGCTTCTTCCAGCCCGGCGCGCAACTCGACACGGTGCGGGCCCTCGTGCAGCGCAAGGCGACGGCCTTCAGCCTCGACCTCGTGCCCCGGATCAGCCGGGCCCAGTCGATGGACGCGCTGTCGTCGCAGGCGACGGTGTCTGGCTATCTCTCCGCGCTGGCCGCCGCGGAGCGGCTGCCGAAGTTCTTCCCCATGTTCATGACCGCGGCGGGCACCATCCCCCCCGCCAAGGTCCTCGTCCTCGGCGCCGGGGTGGCCGGACTCCAGGCCATCGCCACGGCCCGTCGCCTCGGGGCCCAGGTGCGAGCCTACGACGTGCGGGCCGCGGCCAAAGAAGAGGTGCAGTCCCTCGGCGCCAATTTCGTGGAGCTCGAGCTCGAGTCCCAGGAGGGCTCGGGTGGCTATGCCCGGGTGCAGTCCGAGGAGTTCCTGGCCCGCCAGCGTGAGCTCATCAGCAACGAGGTGGCCGCGGCCGACGTGGTCATCACCACCGCCGCCGTCCCGGGCCGACAGGCGCCGGTCCTCGTGACCGCGGCCATGGTCGAGCGGATGGTGGAGGGATCGGTCATCGTCGACATGGCCGCCGACAGCGGCGGCAACTGCGAGCTCTCGGAGCCCGGCCAAGATCTCGTGCACCACGGCGTGGTGGTGTGCGGCCTCTCCAACCCGCCTTCGGCCATGCCCACCCACGCCAGCTTCCTGTACTCGCGCAACGTGGCCAACTTCCTGGCCCTCATCGTCGTGGACGGGGCCTTGGCACCCGACTTCGACGACGAGATCGTGGCGGGCAGCTGTGTCGTCCGGGCCGGTGAGGTCGTCCACGGGCCGACCGCCGAGTTGCTGGCCGGAAAGGAGTCGTCTCCGTGATCGCCGCCGAACCCGGCCTCATGACCTTCATCACGGTGTTCGTCCTCGCCGCCTTCGTGGGCTACGAGGTCGTCTCCAAGGTGCCGAGCATCCTCCACACCCCGCTCATGTCGGGGAGCAACGCCATCCACGGCATCATCCTGGTCGGCACCATGCTCGTCCTGGGCCAGGCACACGGTCCCGCCCAGTTGACCCTGGGCTTCCTCGCCGTCGTCCTCGCCACCTTGAACGTCGTGGGCGGCTTCGTCGTCACCGACCGGATGCTCCACATGTTCAAGGCCAAGCCCGATCGCAAGCCGGCCGCTGACGCCGCCGCGGCCGACGCGACGCGACCGACCACGACGGGCGGCGACGGGCTCCGGGACGGCGTCGTGAGTCGGGCCACCGCCACCGACCTCGTCTACCTGGTCGCCATCGTCGGGTTCATCCTGGCGCTCAAGGGTCTGAGCTCGCCCAAGCGCGCCCGGCTCGGGAACCTCGTCGGTGCGGGCGGGATGCTCGTGGCCGTGGCGTGGACCTTCTCGTTGCCCGTGGTCTACACCCACACCCGCAACCTCGTCCTGATCATCATCGCCATCGCCATCGGGGCCGTCATCGGCATTCCGGCGGCCCGTCTCGTGAAGATGACGGCCATGCCGCAGATGGTGGCGATCTTCAACGGCGTGGGCGGTGGGGCCGCCGCACTGGTGTCGGTCACCGAGTTCATCTCGGTGCCGGGGAAGTCGCTGGCGATCTACAAGATCTGCGAGATCCTCTTCGGCGTGCTCGTGGGGTCGGTCTCCCTCGCCGGGAGCACCATCGCCTTCGCCAAGCTCCAGGAGCTGATGACGGGCCGGCCCATCACCTACCCCGCGCCAACAGCCGATCAACGCCGCCATCGGGCTCGCCATCGTCGCCTTGCTGGTCGTCACCGTGGTCACCGCCAGCACCACCGTGCTCGTCATCGTGTTGGTGCTGTCGCTGGGCCTCGGTGCGATCTTCGTGCTGCCCATCGGGGGGGCCGACACCCCCGTGCTCATCTCCCTGTTGAACGCCTTCACCGGCCTGGCCGTGGCCGCGTCGGGCTTCACCCTCAACAGCACGCTGCTCATCGTGGCCGGAACGCTGGTGGGCGCCTCGGGCACGTTGCTGACGAGGATGATGAGCCAGGCCATGGGCCGGTCGCTCTCGAACATCTTGTTCAGCGCCTTCGGCTCGGTCGTGACCGCATCGGGTGAGGGGCCCGATGCCGAGGGACGGTCGGTGCGGGCGGGGACCGCGGAGGACATCGGCGTGCTCCTCGCCTACGCGCGCAAGGTGGCCATCGTCCCGGGCTACGGCCTGGCCGTCGCCCAGGCCCAGCACACCGCCCGGGAGCTCGCCGACGCCTTGGCGGCACGGGGGGTCGAGGTGTACTACGCCATCCATCCCGTGGCGGGCCGGATGCCGGGGCACATGAACGTGCTCCTGGCCGAGGCGAACGTCCCCTACGACCAGCTCGAGGAGATGGACGACGCCAACCTGGACATGGCCACCACCGACGTGGCGCTCGTGGTGGGGGCGAACGACACCGTGAACCCGGCCGCCAAGAACACGCCGGGCAGTCCCATCTTCGGCATGCCCATCATCAACGCCGACCAGGCCACCAACATCGTCTTCCTCAAGCGGTCCATGCGGCCGGGGTTCGCCGGCATCGACAACGAGCTGCTCTACGACCCGAAGACCACCATGCTCTTCGGAGACGCCAAGGACTCGTTGTCGAAGTTGGTGGCGGCGGTCAAGACCGCCTGACCGCTGGCGGCTGCCGTGGCGGCCCGCTGCGCGACCGGCTCAGCCCGTGCTGGGCCCGCTGGGCCAGCGACGGGCCGCCCTCGAAGAGCTGGGCGAAGACCAAGAGCCCCTGGCTCGTCTGGCGGGCCGACGAGACGACGACCTCGACATCGGCGTGGCCCACGAGATGCGACGCGTCGTTCACGACCACCATGTCGCCCTCGGGCAGGTATCCGACGGCCTGGCGGGGCTGGCGACCCTCTTTGACGAGGTCGACCACCAGGCGTTCGCCCGCCGGGTGGTCGGGGGAGAGCTCGGCGGCGAGATGACGGAGGTCGACCACGTCGATGTCCTGGGCCGTGGCGCGCTGACGCCAACTCGGTCGAGCAGGTGCCCGAGGCGGACATGGAGCCGATGGGCCAGCGCCAGGGCGCGGTCCCCGGTGTCGTCGAGCTCGGGGACTTCGTCCTCGTTCATCCACACCTCGACGCCGGCGGCCTGGAGCGCCTCGATCGCCTCGAGGCCGCGATGGGCGCGCCGCGACGACACCGGGTCGGGACTGTGGGTCAGGGCACGGACTTCGTCGACCACGAACCGGGGCAGGACGACGCCGCCGGCGAGGAGCCCGGACCGGCCGAGGACCATGAGGTACCGGTCCATCACCGCCGAGCTGTCCACCAGCAAGGCGCGTGCCCGGCGGCGGCTCGGCGGGCCGGTCGAGGAGATGGGACATCCCCGCCGCCCGCACGATCTCCTGGCCCTTGGCCACCCCGATGCGGACCCCCGCCGCGCACAGGACCCAGGCGAAGGCGGCGACGAGCGGGTAGTCGATGCTCGAGTGGACGAGGGCCACCACGGGGAGGCCGGCCACGAGCCCGAGGAGCAGTCCCGTCGTCCCCACCACCGACCCCGCGAAGACCGAGCTCGCCGGCATGGTGCGGAGCGAGAACACCGCGCCGCGCAGGCCGCGGTCGATGAGCCGCCCGACGATCCCGCCGAGGAGGTACGAGGCCAGCGCGCCCAGGGTGATGCCCACGACCGGGCGCGGTCGTGTTGCGGCCGATTTCGTTCCCGACCGTGAGACCGCCGATGGTCCCGGCGATCACCAGAAGAAGTCTGAAGACTTCGACGAAGATCACGCTCTGTCGCCTCACTCTCACGTACTGCAAAACCAATCCCAGGCTACCCAACCGACACCCGTCTTCTGTGGCCACTCGCGGTGCCGGAACGGTGATTTTTGGGAGAGGAATCGCCCGACGCAGCCGATGCCGGGTGAAAACACTCGGTTTGTGACGCACAGAGGAGGCAGAACAACCACGGAGCGCGAGACGACGCATTCACGATGGCCGCAAACCCAACAGCCGCACATTTCTCGCGTCGACCCGTGTGGGCCCGGCGCGTGGGTGGCGGCGTACCATCGCGACGACGAAGAGTGAAGAGACCGGTCGACGATGAGGGTCTTCATCGCAGGAGGCAGCGGAGTGCTCGGCCGACGGGTGGTGCCACTGCTCGTCGCGGCCGGCCACGAAGTGAGCGCTTCGGCCCGCAGCGACGGGCGGGCCACCCTGCTCGCCGGCCTCGGGGCGAAACCGGTCCGGGCCGAGGTCTTCGACCCCGATGCGGTGGTCCGGGCCGTGGCGGGCCACGAGGTGGTGTGCAACCTGGCCACCCACATCCCGGCCACCAAGCGGATGGCCATGCCCGGAGCCTGGGCCGAGAACGACCGGATCCGGAGCGAGGCGTCGAAGAACCTCGTCGACGGGGCCCTGGCCGCCGGCGCGGCGCGCTACGTCCAGGAATCGATCGCCTTCCTCTACCGCGACGGGGGCGACCGGTGGCTCGACGAGTCAGCCCCGATCGACCCGGTGGCGAATCTCCGGTCCGCCACCGTGGCCGAGGCCAACGCGGCACGATTCGAGCTCGTCGGGCGCCACGGGGGTGACTCTGCGGTTCGCCGCCGTTCTACGGCCCTGACAGCGACGCCACCCTCGACATGATCAAGCTGGCCCGACGGCGGATGGCCCTGGGGGCCGGGCCCGACCGGTACGTGTCGTCGATCACCACCGACGATGCCGCCGCCGCCGTGGTCTCGTCGCTGTCGGCGCCGGCCGGGCTCTACAACGTCGGTGACGACGAGCCGGTCACCCGGCGGGACTTCTTCGCCGCACTGGCCGGCGCCTTGGGCGTCCGACCGCCGCGCATCGCGCCGGCCGGGCTCGCCAGGCTGGGCGGGTCCAAGGCGTCGGTGCTGGTGCGGTCGCAGCGCGTCTCCAACGGCGCCTTCGTCGATGCCACCGGATGGAAGCCTGTGCAGCGCAGCGTGCGCGAGGGATGGCCCGTGGTGCTGTCCGCCGTCGCCGCCCACGAGCTGAGAATCACGACAACCTGACAACCTCGGCGACCGACAACGTCAGACAACGCTCAGCGAACGCACGGCAACGACACCGAGTTCTCATGGCGACGGGTGTCGTGTCGAGTCCCCGACGCGCTTCAGATTCGTCTCCGTTCCGGCCGACAATTTGACGGTGGCGCGAACCGAGCAGCACGATGCTCGTGCGCTTGTTTCGTTGAACCGCTCTCACAAGATCTCACCGCACGGGGTTGTCACGGACACGGCGATCCCGAGCCCGCGAGGCGCTGACCTCACTCTTCGCCTTCGCCGTCGTGGCTGTCACCTCGCTCGGCGCGTTCGTCGCCATGGTCGCCGCTCCGAGCCCGAGCCGCCGCGGCGGCGCCGGTCGTGACCCAACCCTATGCCGGGGGAGGAGTCGTCCCGTTCGGCGACGCCGTCACCTACGGCACGCTCACCGCCACCCTGTCCTCGGCCGATCACCGGCATGGCGGCGACACCCGACGGCAAGGGGTACTGGCTCGTGGGCGCGGACGGCGGGGTCTTCGCCTTCGGCGACGCCGGCTTCTACGGGTCACTCGGTGCGATCAAGCTCAACGGGCCCGTCGTGGCCATCACCCCGACCCCCGACGGCAAGGGGTACTGGCTCGCCGCGCTCGACGGTGGGGTCTTCGCCTTCGGCGACGCCGTCTTCGACGGGTCGATGGGGGACCGCCACGCTCACCCGACCCATCGTGGGCATGGCGGCGACGCCCGACGGCAAGGGGTACTGGCTCGTCGCCGGCGACGGCGGGGTGTTCTCCTTCGGCGACGCCACGTTCTACGGGTCGATGGGGGCGACACACCTCGTCGCCGGGGTCACGGGCATCGCCGCGACCCGGGACGGCAAGGGCTACTGGATGGTCGCCGGCGACGGCGGGATCTTCGCCTTCGGCGACGCCGTCTTCTACGGGTCCCTCGGCACGAAGCCACCGCCCGACTCGATCGCGGGCATGGCGACCACCCCCGACGGCGCCGGGTACTGGATGGTGGGCAACGGGGGCAGCGTCTATCCCTTCGGCGACGCCCAGACCTTCGGGACCAGCGCCTCGACCAAGCCCGTCGCCCCCGTCGCCGCCCTCACCCCGACGTCGGACGGCCAGGGGTACTGGTTGTTGGAGCCCGACGACTGGTCGTATTCGTTCTCGGCCGCCGTCGCCCTACGCCCTGACGGTCTCCGCCGCGGTCACGGCCCTCGCCACCAGCCAGGTCGGCCCCGACCCCGACACCGCCCGGGCCCTACTGCAACCCCTACGGGCCCTGCGAACAATGGTGCGCGCTGTTCGTCACGTGGGTGTGGGCGCACGCGGGGATCCCCGATCCCCTCCATCCCCTTCACCGGCAACATCTACGCGTGGGCCGCCGCCCACGGCCGGATCCTCCCCTCCAACGTCCTGCCCGCGCCCGGAGACGCCGTCCTGTTCGGCACCGGGCCGGGGAGCACCGCCACCTCGGTCCACACCGGGCTCGTCGTCGAGGCATGGCCCGACGATGCCGTGCTGACCGTCGAGGGTGACGCCGGCCCCGCCGCCTCGGGGCAGCTCGCCACGATCATCAACGGGCCCTTCCTCATCAGGGACTCCGAGTCCTACAACGGCGTCCCCGTCTACGCCGTGGCCCAACCGGTGCCTGACCCTGTCGGCCGGTGCCGCTCCTGGGATCGCCCTAGATGGCGCCCGAAAGCCGGCCTCAAAGCGTTGGAATCGTTCGCAATCGCCGCGGTGTCCACGGACAGACGGGCACCTAGGCTCCTCGCCATGGCAACGTCCGCAGAGGACGCGGGGATCGTGCCGCATCGCACGCGGCGCGGCGGGACGGGGTGGCCTCCACCTCTGCATCGGTGAAGGATCTCCCGGACCCGTCCGTAGTTCCCGGTATCGCCATCCCCGAGTCTTCCCGGCACCCCGGTCCTCGCCCGTCACGCCCTCGGCCGTGTCGACTTCCGACGGCGCCAGGCACACTGGCCCGGACCTTCGACGCCGTGGTGGCCAACGTGCGCAGCGCCTATGTGGGCCGGGACAGCACCGTGCGCCTGGCCCTGTGCTGTCTCATGGCCGAGGGCCATCTCCTGGTGGAGGACCATCCCGGGGTGGGCAAGACCACGCTGGCCAAGGCACTGGCGCGATCGCTCGGCCTCACCTTCGGTCGGGTGCAGTTCACCGCCGACCTTCTCCCCGCCGACGTCACCGGAGCCATGGTCTTCGACCGCGACAGCGGGCAGATCTCGTTCCGGCCCGGGCCCGTGTTCACCAACATCCTTCTCGCCGACGAGCTCAACCGGGCGTCGCCCAAGGCCCAATCGGCGTTGTTGGAGTCGATGGAAGAGCACCAGGTCAGCGCGGACGGGATCAGCCACCGCCTCCGCAGCCGTTCATGGTGATCGCCACCCAGAACCCCTACGACGCGGCGGGGACGTTCCCGCTCCCCCACAGCCAACGCGACCGATTCCTGCTCCGACTCAGCCTCGGCTACCCCGATCGGGCCGCCGAGGACGAGCTCTTGGCCGGCACGCTCACCCGGCCCGCACCCGATTCTCTGTCGGGAGTCGGCGGCGCCGAGTTCCTGCACAGCTTCGCCGATGCCGTGGTGCGGAGCCACGTGGCCCCCGGGGTGCGGGGCTATGTCCTCGACCTCATCGGCGAGACGCGATCACACCCCGACCTCACCGTGGGCGCCTCGCCCCGGGCCGCGTTGGCCGTGCTGCGCGCCGCGGGGGCCGTGGCGGTGTCCACGGGCCGCGACTACGTGACGCCCGACGACGTGAAGCTCGTGGCCGAGCCCGCCCTCGGGCACCGGGTCGTGGTGCATCCCGCCGCCGAGTTGGCCGGCGTCACGGCGTCGTCGACGATCGAGGAGATCCTGTCGCGCATCGTCGTCCCCGTCGGCAGCTCCCGGTAGGGCCGCGTGCGGGCGGGCCCGATGCCGCCGCCGCGGCACCTGAGCCGGCCGTGCTGTCGACACGGGGCATGGTCCTGGCCGTCGGGGCGGTGTGTGCCGCCCTGGCGGGCCTCGTCTACGGCGTCGAGGAGTTCGTGTTCGTGCGCCATCGTGGTCGCCGTCCTGGTGGCCTTCGGCGCCGTGTCGGTGTGGTGGCGACAGCTCGTGGCCCGTCGGGAGCTGCACCTGGTGGTGAAGGTCCCCGTCGCCGAGGTCACCGCCGGGCAGTCCGCCCTCGTCGAGCTGACCGTGACCAACGCCGGGCGACGTCGGCTTCCTCCCGTGCTCGTCGAGGACCCCTCGGGGCACTGGACGGTGTCGCACCCGGGCCTCGGCGCGAGCTCGGTGGCCCGGTCGCACCACGGCGGAACCGGCGACGGCCCGTCACCCGGGGCTTCACCGCCCTCGGCGACCGGTCGCCCTCGGGGGGCTGGCTCGGCGGCCCCGGGCCGCGCCCCGACCGCCGCGCGCGGGCACCCTCCGGCGATCGGTCGGGCGCGCCCGTCGGGTCCCCGAACTCGGACCCGGTGAAACGGTGACGTTCAAGGTTCCCGTGCCCACCCGTGCCCGTGGGATGCTCACGCTGTCGGAGCTCGGCGTGTGGTGCGAGGACCCCTTCGGTCTCCTGGCCCGGCGGGTCACGGTGGCTCCCCCCGCCCACGTGGTCGTCTACCCCGTACCCGCTGAGATGTCCCGCCAGGAACGTCCCACCCCTAGGCACGACGGGGGGCGCGAACGTTCGTCGCGGTCGGGTTCGACCCACGAGTTGTCGGGGGACGATCTCAGCGGACTCCGGCCGTACCAACCGGGCGACCGTCTCACCCGCTTGCACTGGCCGTCGCTGGCGCGCTCGGGCGAACTGGTCGTGCGCGAATTCCTCGAGCCCCGAGCAGGGTCACTGGCATTGCTCGTCGACCTGCGCCCCTCCGCACACAGCGGCGACTCCATCGAGCGGACGATCGCGCGCGCCGCGGGGTTCGGCCTCGCCGCCCTCGGACGAGGATTGAGCGTGGAGCTGTGCACCAGCACCGGCGACCGCTTGGTGATCACCCCTGACGCGGCCGGACGTCAGGCCATGCTGCGCGCCCTCGCGCTCCTGGGTGCTGCCAGCGCGCCTCCCGCCGTGGTTCGCCGCTGGGGAAGCCGGCCCAGCGGCGGCGCCGTGTGGGCGACCGGAAGCGTGCTCGGCGACGACGTCGTGCTCGTCACCACCGCCGCGGGTGCCGCCGAGCGGACCCTGCCCGATTCGATCGGCCGCCAGGCCGAGACGGTCCTCGTGCCATGACGACGGTCCCTCCCTCGACAGCGGTCCCTCCCTCGACAGCCGTCCCTCCCTCGACGACGGTGCCCGGTTCGACAGAGCACGCCCCGGCGCTCGGACCCGACCTCTGGCTCCTGGCCGTGGCGTTGGCGGCGGGCCTGGGCACGGCGCGCCTCACCCACGCGCCCGGTGCGGCGCACGTCGTGGGCCCCGTCATCGCCACGGTCGTGGCCGGGCACCTCGGGGCGTCGCTGGCGCGGCGGCTGCGCCTCTCGGGGGGCGGCGTCATGGTCGCCGGGGTGGTGTCGGTGGCCCTGGCCACGGTGTGGGGCCAGCTCTGGTCCGCCACGAGCAACGGCATTCCCACCGCCACCACGTGGCGGGTGTTGGCCTCGAAGTTCGACGCCGCCGGGGTCGTCATCCGGTCACATCCCACGCCGGTGCCCGCCACCCCCGGGGTCGTGCTGTGCATCGCCACCGGTGCCGGGCTCGTCGCCGTGCTGGCCCGGTCCCTGTGGGCCCGGCAAGAGGCCCGCGGCGCGGGGGCCATGGTGGCGTTGGTCCCGAGCTTCGGGCTGTTCTGTTACACGTCGCTGTTGAGCTCGCAGGTCGACCGGCTCCCCGGCGTCGTGAGCTACGTCGGGTGCTGTCTCTTCTTCGTGATCGTCGCGGATCGCGCCACCCGGGTCGGAGCGGTGTCGCGGCGAATGGCGGCGGGATTGAGGGCCGGACTCCCCGCCGTGGTGGGCGTGGCCTTGGCCATCATCGTCCCCCTCGCCGCCAGCCCGGCCTTGGCCTCCTTGAAGGTGGACGCCTTGCCGTTCCCTCCACCACCCGGAGGGAACAAGGGCCTGGGGTTCGCCACCGGGAGCGCCACCGACGGGGGCACCGGGACCGGCGGCACCACGAGCGCAAGCTTGGGCGCCTCAGGGGTGCGAGCGATCGACCTCGTCGACAACCTGAAGGCGGTTCTCGTCAACCGGACCACCGAGACCATGTTCAACGCCCGGTCACCGCTGCCGACCTACTGGCAGGTGGCGGTCCTTACCGACTTCGACGGGACGGCGTGGGTACCCGACCCCACCACCGAGGCCGCCGCCCAGAGCTTCGCGCTGTCGCCGCAGAGCAAGGAGGTGGCCGGCCTGCCCGCGCTGCCCGAGCCCCCCGCCACCAAGACGTTTCGCGCCCAGATCACCATCGGGGACCTGGAAAGCACGTTGTTGCCGTTGCCCCCCACGGCCTACTCGGTGGACACCGACGCCGATCTCGTGCCGGGATTCGGGGCGGTGCAGCCGGCGGAGGCCGCCCCCGGCCTGACCTACACCGCCCTGGCCCGGGTGCCGGTGAACCCGGGAAAGGCCACCAAGGTGACGAAGTCGTCTGAGACCGCTTCGGCCACAGCGTTGGCGCCGTACCTGGAGCTGCCCCCCGAGCCCGCCGATGTGGTCGCCCTCGCCCACAAGATCGTGGCCTCGGCCCGGGGACCCGCCGCCGAGGCCGCCGCCTTGGCCCGGTTCTTCAACAGCGGTCGGTTCCACTACACGCTGTCGCCCCCGGCGTCGTCGGGCCCTGACGCCTTGGAGTCGTTCCTGCTCAGCACCAAGGCCGGGTTCTGCCAGCAGTTCGCGGCCGCCTACGGCGTGCTGGCCCGGATCGACGGGCTGCCTACCCGGGTCGCGGTGGGGTTCACCTCCGGCGACGCGCAGGGCCGACAGCGCTACCGGATCACCGGGGCCGACGCCCATGTCTGGCCCGAGGTCTACCTGGGCCCGACGACGGGATGGACGTCGTACGAGCCCACTCCGGCGTCGTCGGGCGAGGCCACCGGCGTGGGGGTGAACTCGGGCTCGAAGTCGAGCACACAGAACCCCGGGGTCCGGTCGACGGCCACCACCGCCTCCACCGTGGCCAGCATCCGGCATCCCTCCTCGGCCAACGTGACGGTCCCCTCGACCCTTCCCGAGTCGGTACGGGCCAAGTCGACCGCGACCGCCACGCCCGTGGGGTCGGCGGCGGACGGGGTGGTGCTCGCCGGCGTCGTGGCGGCCGTGGTCGCGGTGGTCGCGGTGGGGGGCGTGTGGGTACGGGGGCGGAAGCGCCACGGCTGGGACCCCTTCCGGGCGATGCTCGACCGGCGTCGGCGGCGTCGGCGTCGGCCCGCCGCCGATCCCAGCGCCGAGGTGATCGCCCAGTGGCGAGACGCCGTCTCGGTCCTCGAGCGCGCCCGTCTCGGACGACGGCCCGCCGAGACCCTGCACGAGCACGCGGCGCGTCCTGCAGTCGTTGGCCGGCGCCAACTGGCTGACCCCCTATCGGCCCCTGCGCGACGACCGGACCGACGTGACCCTCGACGCCGGGATCGACGCCTACGCCACGCTGACGGAGCTGGCCGCCCGGGCCAGCTACGGGTCGGGCCACTGCAGTCCCGCCGACGCGGCCGTTGCCGAGCAGCTGGGGGCGGTGGTCCGAGCCGGTCTGGCCGGCGCCGGGAGCGCACGGGGCGTGCTGGTGGGGTCCTGAATCAGGTCCCGAGCTGGGCGTCGGAGGAACGTCGGCGCGAGGATGAGGCCGCAGGAACCACAACAGTCGGAGGGGCACGACGTGACGATCGGGCGGACGATGGGCGTAGACGAGATCGAGTTGTCGAACCTCGAGTTCTGGGAGAAGCCGTGGGAGGTGCGAGAGCAGGCCTTCGCCACGTTGCGGGCGGAGCGTCCCATCGCCTTCTTCGAGGACCCCCAGATCGAGGTGGAGACGATCGTCCCGATCCCTCCGGGCCGGGGCTACTACGCCGTGACGCGCTATGCCGATGTCGTCGAGATCAGCCGGCACCCCGAGCTGTACTGCTCGGGCCAGTCGGGCACCACCATCCTCGACATGCCGCCCGAGCTCCTCGAATTCTTCGGCTCCATGATCAACATGGACGACCCGCGCCACGCCCGGCTGCGACGGATCGTCTCGGCCGCCTTCAACCCACGCATGGTGCGCGCCGTGGAGGACAACATCGAGCAGGTTGCCGACGACCTCATCGCCACGGTGCGGGACAAAGGTGCATGCGACTTCGTCACCGAGGTGGCGGCCCGGCTTCCCCTCAAGATCATCTGCGACATGATGGGCGTGCCCGAGAGCGACTACGACAGGGTCTTCAACTGCTCGAACATCATCCTCTCCTTCGGAGACACCGAGTACGTCCCCGAAGGTGAAGACCCCGTACTGGCGTTCATGAACGCCGGCAACGACCTGGCCGAGCTCATGCGGGGCCTGGCCGCGCACCGCATCGAGCATCCCACCGACGACCTCACCTCGGCGCTCGTCAACGCCAACGTGGACGGCGAGTCGCTCACCGACTCCGAGCTGGCCTCGTTCTTCATCTTGCTGGTGGTGGCGGGCAACGAGACCACTCGCAACGCCATCAGCCACGGCCTGTGGGCCTTCACCGAGCACCCCGACCAGCTCGCCGTCTGGGCGGCCGACTTCGACACCGTGGCCCCTACCGCCGTCGACGAGATCGTCCGGTGGGCCTCCCCGGTCATCTTCATGCGTCGGACCACCACGGCCGAGACGACCTTGTCGGGGCACACCTTCGCCGAGGGCGACAAGGTCATCTTGTTCTACAACTCGGCCAACCGCGACGAGGACGTGTTCGAGGACCCCCAGCGTTTCGACGTGTTGCGCCACCCCAATCCGCACGTCGGTTTCGGCGCCCCGGGACCGCACTTCTGTCTCGGCGCCCATCTGGCCCGGCGCGAGATCACCGTCATGTACCGCGAGCTCTTCCGCCACCTCCCCACCATCCATGCCACGGCCGAGCCCGACCGTCTCCGGTCGAACTTCATCAACGGCATCAAGCACCTGCCTTGCGCCTACTGACGCGTGCACGTGAGAGCACCGATACGCTCGCCCCGATGAGGGAGAAGCGATGAGCGACGCGCCGGCACAGGGACAGATGGGGCACGGGGTCAACCAGCGGGCCCAGATCAAGATGACGCCCGAGGAGATCGACGGCTTCCTGGCCGAGCGCCGGCCGGTCTCGTTGTGCTCGATCAACCACGACGGGTCGATCCACGCCGTAGCCATGTGGTACGGGTTCCTCGACGGGATGCTCGCCTTCGAGACCAAGGCCAAGTCGCAAAAGGCGCAGAACCTCCGGCGCAGTCCTCGCATGACGTGCATGGCCGAGGACGGCGACTACTACGAGGAGCTGCGCGGCGTCGAGCTCGTCGGCACGGCCGAGTTCATCGACGACCCCGACCGGATGTTCGAGTTGGGGATCAACCTCTTCGAGCGGTACTACGGGACCTACACCGAAGAGCTCCGCCCCTTCGTCGAGACCATGCTCAACAAGCGCGTCGTCATCGCGCTCGCACGTCGAGCGCACCGTGTCCTGGGACCACCGCAAGCTCGGCCTCCCCTCCACCCGTCCCACCTGAGGACTTCCCTCCGGGAACCCTTCTCCTCCGGGCGTCGAGTACTGGAACACGTTTCACTTCGGCGGAGGCCTGGGCTAGGGTCGGCGCCGATGATCCTGGACCGTTTCCGCCTCACCGACCGCGCCGCCATCGTCACCGGGGCCGGACGTGGCATCGGCGCCGCCACCGCCCTCGCCCTGGCCGAGGCGGGCGCGGATGTCGTCATCGCGGCGCGCACCGAAGAGCAACTGCTCGAGGTGGCGAAGAAGATCGAGGCGGCCGGACGCAGAGCCGTGGTGGTGCCGGCCGATCTCAACGACCTCGACGTCATGGTGCAACTCGTCGACAAGGCCACCGACGCCTTCGGGCGACTCGACATCATCGTGAACAACCACGGGGGCTGGATGCCACGCCCTCTGTTGGATGTGTCGCCGGGTCATCTCGAGCGGGCCTTCCGCTACAACGTGAGCAGCGCCCACGCGCTCGTGCGCGCCGCGGTGCCCGCCATGATGAGGGGCGAGGGGGCGCGGTCGTCAACATCTCGTCGATGGCGGGACGGGTCGCCCCGCGTGGGTTCACCGCCTACGCCACCGCCAAGGCGGCGCTGTCGCACTACACGCGCCTGGCCGCGGCCGAGCTGGCCCCGCGCATCCGGGTCAACGCCATCGCCGTGGGCACCATCGCCACTTCGGCGGTCGACATCGTCGTACAGGACGCGGCCATGCTCGCCTTCATCGAGGAGACGTCGCTGGTGGGCCGCATCGGACAGCCCGAGGACATCGCGGCGTGTGTCGTCTACCTGTCGTCGCCGGCAGGAGACTTCGTGACCGGCAAGATCTTCGAGATCGACGGAGGCGCCGAGCGCCCCCAGGTCGACCTGGGCTGAGGAGACCGCGTGGCCTACCGCGTCGTGTTGTGGGGAACCGGGAACGTGGGTCGCCACGCCCTGGCGGGCATCGACGCCCGGCCCGACCTCGAGCTCGTCGGGGTGTGGGTGTCGAACCCCGACAAGGTGGGGCGCGACGCCGGGGACCTGGCCGGCCTGGGTCGTTCGCTCGGTGTGGCCGCCACCGACGACGCCGATGCCCTGTTCGCACTGGCTCCCGACTGCGTCGTCCACACCGCCATGGCGGACCACCGCCTGCCCGAGGCACTCGCCGATCTCGAGAAGATCCTGCGGTCGGGGACCAACGTGGTGTCGAGCGGGCCGGTGTTCCTGCAGTATCCCGAAGGCGTGGTGCCGGCTGAGATGACCGACCCCCTGCGCGACGCCGCGCTCGGCGCGGGTGTCTCGTTGTGGGTGAACGGCATCGACCCCGGCTTTGCCAACGACTGGCTGCCCCTGGTGATCACCGGCATCAGCGAACGCATCGAAGAGGTGCGCTGCCTCGAGATCCTCAACTACGCCACCTACGACCAGGCCATGGTCATGTTCGACATCATGGGATTCGGCCGGGCCCTCGACGACGTCCCCATGCTGCTGCTGCCGGGCGTGCTCACCATGGCCTGGGGCAGCGTGGTCCGCCAGATCGCGGCCGGGCTCGACGTCGAGCTCGACGCCGTCGAGGAACACTACGAACGGCTCCCGGCGCCCCGCCAGATCGACATCGCATCGGGGACGGTGGAGAAGGGCACCGCGGCGGGGCTGCGCTTCGAGGTGCGCGGCATGCGGGCGGGGCGTGCGGTCATCGTCCTCGAGCACGTAACTCGACTCGCCGATGACATCGGACCGGACTGGCCCCAGCCCACGGGCCAGGGTGGCTATCGCGTCGTGGTGCGGGGCGAGCCCAACTACACCGTCGACCTCCAGCTCATGGGGACCGACGGCGACCACAACACCGGCGGGCTCAAGGCCACGGCCATGCGTCTGGTGAACGCCGTGCCCGCTGTGATCGAGGCGCGCCCGGGGCTGCTCACGGCCCTCGACCTGCCCCTCGTCACCGGGCGGGGCCTCGTCGTCTGATCAGAACCAACACGACCAGGGGAGCTGATCACATGCCCGTGCCGCTCGACGAGTATCCCGTGCATCAGGTGCCGCTTTCGATGCGCCATGTGGCGACGAGCGACCGCAACGCCTACGACCGCTGCTACTTCAATGCCCATGACCGCACCGGCGAGGTGTTCCTCGTCACGGGCATGGGCGTCTACCCGAACCTCGGCGTGATCGACGCCTATGCCACGGTGCGGAGAGGTGACGAGCAGTACACGGTGCGGATCTCTGACGCGCTCGGCGACGACCGCATGGACCAGCGCGTCGGTCCGTACCGGATCGAGGTGATCGAGCCCCTGGAACGAGTACGCGTGGTGTGCGACGGCGCCGAGCACGGGGTGGCCTTCGACCTCACCTGGACCGGGTCGTTCCCGCCCGTCGAGGAACCCGCCCATGTCATGCGCCAGAGTGGGCGCATCATCCTCGACGCCTCTCGCTTCGCGCAGGTGGGGACGTGGGCGGGAGCCCTCGAGGTCGGCGGCGAGAAGCTCTTGGTGAGCGACGACCGCTGGGTGGGGACGCGCGACCGGTCCTGGGGCATCAGGCCCGTCGGGGAGCCCGAGCCCCCCGGTCGGGCTGCCTCGGAGCCCGACGAGGGGTTCGGCTTCTGGTGGTTGTATGTGCCGTTGCGATTCGACGACTTCGCCGTCGTCGTGATCGCCCAGGAAGACGGCGACGGCAACCGCCTGCTCAACGAGGCGGTGCGGGTGTTCCCCAAGTCCTCGGGGCGAGGCGTCGAGCAGCTCGGCTGGCCCGAGGTCGAGATCCGCTACCTCCCCGGGACCCGACACCCCGAATCGGCTGTGCTCCACCTGCGCAGACCGAGGGGGGAAGCCGCTCACGCTCGAAATCGACACGCTCGGGTTCGTCGGCCTCAACTGCGGACCCGGCTACGGCGGCGACCCCGACTGGACCCACGGGCAGTGGCGTGGGCGGGGCTTCACCGAAGGGGTGGTCTTCGACATGCGCGACCCCGCCGTCACCGGTCGGATCCCTTTCGGGGTGGTCGACCACATCGCCCGAGCGAGCTGCGACGGGGCGGAGGGCTGGGGCATGTTCGAGCACGGCACCTTCGGTCGTCACGAGCCCTCGGGATTCACGGGGTGGGAATCGGTCGCACCCCCGGCGTCGCCGTGACCGATCCCGAGCCAACCGGCGCCACTGTCCCCGACGTTGGTGGTGCCGAGGTGGCGGCTCGCCCCCGCACGTCGACACGCGACCGCGACGAGCTGCACCGGCGACTCGTGCGGTGGTTGGCGACCCAGGTGCGCGATCCCGAGGTCTCCGCGCTGGTGGTGCCCGAGTCCAACGGCATGTCGAGCGAGACGCTTCTGTTCGAGTGCACCTGGCTCGATCCCGACGGCGTGTCGACCGGTGCGAGGGTGACCCAGGCCTGCGCGGCCCGCCTGGTTCCGGACCCCGAAGCGGTCCCGGTCTTCCCCGTGTACGACCTCGAGCGCCAGTTCCGGGTCCTGCGTCTGGTGGGCGAGCGCACCCGGGTCCCGGTGCCGCGGACGTTGTGGTTGGAGCTCGATCCCGAGCCGATCGGCACACCGTTCTTCGTGATGGAGCGTGTGGACGGGGTGGTGCCACCCGACATCATGCCGTACCCATTCGGCTCGTGGCTCTCCGAGGCACCGCGCGTCGATCAGGACCGGCTCCAGGACTCGTCGGTGCGTGTCCTCGCCGAGTTGCACGGCGCCGATGTCAGCGCGCAAGACGTCGCCTTCCTCGAGCTCGACCGGCCCGGGGACACGGCCCTGCGCCGGCACCTGGCCGAACAACGCTGCCTATTACGAATGGGTCGTGGCCGACGGGGCGCGCTCGCCGCTCATCGAGCGGACCTTCGCCTGGCTCGAGGACCACTGGCCCGCGTCCGAAGGGGCGCCGGTGATCAGCTGGGGTGATGCCCGAATCGGCAACATGATGTTCCGGGACTTCGAACCCGTGGCGGTGCTCGACTGGGAGATGGTGGCGGTGGGCCCACGCGAGATCGACATCGGCTGGATGGTCTACCTGCACCGCTTTCTCGACGACATCGCCATCCAGGCCGGGCTGCCGGGCATGCCGCATTTCATGCGGCTCGACGACGTGGCCGGGGCCTACGCCCGCCATTCCGGCCACACACCCGGTGACCTCGACTTCTACACCATGTACGCGGCGCTCAGGCACGCCATCGTGATGAGCCGGGTGGCCCGGCGCCAGGTGCTCTTCGGCGAGATCGCCATGCCCGATGACCCCGACGACATGATCATGCACCGCCCCACCCTCGAGCAGATGCTCGAGGGCACCTACTGGGACAAGCTGTGACGGTGTCCCGAGACCCATCGAGCCGACGGTCGTCGTGACCAATCCGATCGGATCGCTCGTCCCCGCGGATGAGGGCCTGTGCCATCAGATCACCGACACCTTCGCGGTGGTGGCCACGAGCGACCTGTCGTGGACCGAGAAGATCTGCGCCATGGCAGCGGCCAAAGACGGCAGCCTGCAGCTCGGGTTCGGGCTCGGCAAGTACCCCAACCGCAACGTGATGGACGGGTACGCGGGGATCTCGCGAGGAGTCGAGCAGCGCACGGTGCGCGCCAGCCGACGTCTCGACCGTGCACCGGCGATCACCACCGTCGGGCCCATCCGCTACGAGGTCGTCGAGCCCCTCCAGTCGGTCCGGTTCGTCCTCGAGGCCAATGCCGAGCAACCCATCGCCTTCGACTGGCTCTTCGAAGCCGTCGTGCCCCCCGCGCTCGAGGACCGCACCCATATGCGCCAGGGCTACCGGGTGGGTTCCGATCTGGTGCGCTACCACCAGATCGGGTTGGCATCGGGCTGGGTCGAGGTCGACGGCACACGCCAGGAGATCTCCCCCGACAGCTGGGTCTCGACCCGGGACCACTCCTGGGGGGTGCGCTATGACGTGGGCCTGCCCGCTCGAGACCTCGAACCCCGTGATCCGTTGGCAGGGCTCTCGTTCCGGATGATCTGGAGCCCGATCGCCATGCAGCGTCCCGACGGCAGCCGCTACGGGCTGTTCCTCCACTACCAGATCGTCCAGGGGACGGGCTTCACCCACAAACAGGTCGTCATGGGCGGGGTCGAGCACCCCGACGGGACCGTCGAGCGCTTCGTCGACCTCGAACCGACGTTGACCTTCGACCCCGCCAACCGCCGCCTGCGAGGCGGACGCATCGATGCCCGGACCGCCGATGGCGCGGTACGCACCCTCGAGCTCGAGGCCGTGTCGGACACGGGATTCCACCTCGGCGCCGGGCTCTACTTCGGCCTCGACGGCCACCATCACGGTGAATGGCGGGGCGACCTCCATGTCGAAGGAGAGCACATCGCCGACTGCGCGGAGCCCGCCACGGCCCGGCGGCTGCACCAGATCCGCGACACCGTCGTCCACGTCGTCGACCCGGTCGGCGGCGGCGAGGGATGGGGCAACTGCCAACCCATCATCACCGGCGGCGACGACGCGCTCGGCCTGTCAGCCGACGACAGCTTCATGTAGGCGACTCAACGCAGCACCTCGTTCACCCACGTGAACAAGTGTCCCCGACGGCCACCGAGCGCAACGTCCGGTCTCACTGAGGCGTCGGGGGCGGACCGGACTGGACCGGCCCCTTCAGGGTCCGATCGGGGTCATACCCGATGTTCGTGGCAGCTCGGACTACGTCACACTCAGGGTGTGGAGGCCACCACCGCCACGACTGCGCCGTATCCGAGCCGAGGGGCACCATCCGCGCCTGGCGCGACCCCGGCTCACGGTGCGGGAGACTGGCTCCCAAGGTCCACTGGACAACCCGCGCACCGCGCCTGAAGGACGGACACCCATGACGATCACTGATCACGCATCGACCGCCGTCCCGCCGTCGTCGGGTCCTCCCGCGGCGCGGGCGGTCGACCTGGTGAAGATCTATGGGAAGGACGAGGCCGCCGTCCACGCGCTGGCCGGTGTCAACGTCGAGTTCCAACGCGGACAATTCACCGCCGTGATGGGCCCGTCCGGGTCGGGCAAGTCCACTCTGATGCACTGCATGGCGGGGTTGGACACGCCCACGTCTGGACACGCCTATGTGGGAGACCAGGACATCGGCATGCTCGACGACAGCGGCCTGACCCAGATGCGCCGGGATCGAGTCGGCTTCGTCTTCCAGTCGTTCAACCTCGTCCCCACGCTGACGGCACGCGAGAACATCACCCTTCCCTCTGATCTGGCCGGGAAGAAGGTCGACCAAGGATGGTTCGACTACCTCGTGGCCCAGCTCGGCATCGGGGACCGGCTTTCGCACCGGCCCTTGGAGATGTCAGGTGGCCAGCAGCAACGGGCGGCCTGCGCCCGGGCCCTCATCGGCAAGCCCGACCTCATCTTCGCCGACGAACCGACCGGGAACCTCGACTCGAACTCGTCCTCGGAGATGCTGGCATTCCTGCAACGCTCGGTGAAGGAATTCAACCAGTCCATCGTCATGGTCACCCATGACCCCCGAGGTGCCGCCTACGCCGATCGAGTGGTCTTTCTCGCCGACGGCACGGTGGGCGGGGAGCTCGTCGCACCGACTGCCGACTCGGTGCTCGAGCACATGAAGCAGTTGGGGAACTGACATGTGGAAGGTCACCATCAAGGGATTGCTCGCGCACAAGTTGCGGTTGGTGCTCACGGGCATCGCCATCGTGCTCGGGGTGACCTTCATCTCGGGGACCTTCGTCCTCACCGACACGCTGCACAACACCTTCACCACGTTGTTCGGGCACATCTACCAGAACATCGATTTCGAGATCCGGGGCACGGCGGCATTCACCAACAACTCACCGGGCGGAGGCGGCGGTGCCGTGCGCAAGCCGATCCCGGCGTCGATCATCACCGAGATCCGCCAGCTCCCCGATGTCTCGTATGCCCAGGGAACGGTCAGTGGCTACGCCCAGTTCGTCGCTCCCGACGGGAAGGCGGTGAGCACGGGTGGCGCGCCCACAATCGGACTCTCCTTCGACCCCAACCCCCAGCTCTCGTCGCTGCACCTGGTCCACGGCCGGGCCCCCACCGCCCCCGACCAAGTCGTGATGGACCAGGGGACGGCTCGGAAGTACCACTTCGGCGTCGGTGACCACGTGCGAATCCTCCTCGCCGGCCCTCCCCAGTCGTTCACAATCTCGGGCCTGGTGAAGTTCGGGACCGCCGACAATCTGGCGGGAGCCACGATCGCCGCCTTCGACCTGCCCACCGCGCAGCACCTCTTCAACGAGACGGGCCGCTTCGACGCCATCGACGTCCTGGCCAAACCGGGAGTCGACAAGACGACGGTCCAGCACGCCATCGCCGCAGTCCTGCCCCGTGGGGTCGAAGTGGTGACCGGTCAGACGGTGGCGAACGAGCAGACCAGTCAGATCAACCAGGCCCTGGGCTTCTTCTCGACGGCACTCCTCGTGTTCGCCTTCATCTCGTTGTTCGTGGGCGGGTTCACGATCTTCAACACCTTCTCGATCATCGTCGGACAGCGGACCCGGGAGCTGGCGCTGCTGCGCATCGTCGGGGCGAGCCGACGCCAGGTGTTCCGCTCGGTGCTCGTCGAGGCCGCCATCCTCGGCTTCGTGGCCTCGGTGCTGGGCCTGGGCCTGGGCGTCCTGGCCGCGTTGGGGCTCGAGGCCCTGCTCAGGGGATTCGGCATCTCGCTGCCGTCGGGATCGCTGGTGTTCGAGGCGCGCACCGTGATCGCGGCGATCGTCGTCGGTCTCGGGGTGACGGTGGTTTCGGCCATCAGCCCGGCGCGCCGGGCCGTGCGGATCCCGCCTGTGGCCGCGCTCGTCGACTACCGCGGCGAGCAGGGAGAATCGTCACGACGTCGGATCGTCATCGGCACCATCATCGCCGTCCTCGGGATCACAGCCCTCGCCCTCGGACTGACAAAGCCGGCCATCCAACTCGTCGGGCTGGGCGCCATCGCCGTCTTCATCGGGATCGGCATGCTGGCGCCCACCGTGGCCCGGCCCATGGCGAGCGCAATCGGGCGCCCACTGGCCAGGGTGTTCCGGATCTCGGGCAAGCTGGGCCGGGAGAATTCCATGCGGAGCCCTCGCCGGACCGCCCAGACTTCGTCTGCTCTCATGGTCGGGCTCGCCCTGGTGTCGACCATCACCGTGTTCGGGGCCTCGCTGTCGAAATCGGCGACGAGCAGTGTCGACAACGCGGTGAGCGCCGACTACATCGTCACGGCGACGGGCAACGGGGCCGGTGGGTTCAGCAATTCGGTCGCCGACGCCGCCTCACGAGTACCCGGTGTCGCCACGACCTCGACCGTCTACAGCGATGAGTTCGAGTTCCGCCACGACCTGGCGAGCGTCACCGCCGTCTCCACCCACAATCTGGCCGACACCGTCATCTTGCGGATGGACTCCGGGACAGGTGCTCAGGCCTTGGCCGATCAAGAGTTGCTCATCGACACCACGACCGCCAACAAGGATCACCTCACGGTGGGGTCGGTCGTACCCGTCAAGTTCGCCCAGACGGGGAATGCGACGATGCGGATCGGCGGTATCTTCAAGCCGAACGCAGTGTTGGGCAGCTTCCTCGTCGGCGACGGTTTCTTCCTGTCGCATTTCAACGACCCCCTCCCCGTCGCCGTGCTGTTGAGCACGACCAGCGGCACCCCTGACATCACCGCTGCGGTGAAGGCCGGCCTCCGGGCCTATCCCAACATCCAAACCCAGACCCGGGCCCAGTTCGAGAAAGCCCAGCAGGCGCAGGTCAACCAGCTCCTCGGGCTCGTCTACGCCCTCCTGGCGTTGGCGGTCGTCATCGCCCTCATCGGCATCGTCAACACCCTCATGTTGTCGGTCTTCGAACGCACCCACGAGATCGGGCTCCTGCGAGCCGTGGGGATGAAACGTCGACAGGTACGGGCGATGATCCGTTCCGAGGCGGTGATCCTCTCGCTGTTCGGAGCGATCATCGGCATCGTCATCGGGACCGCGCTCGGAACCGCGTTCGCGGCATCGCTGAAACAACAGGGGATCACCGACATCGTCATTCCCTTCGCCAACCTGGTGCTCTTCCTCGTGATCGCGGCGCTGCTCGGCCTCGGGGCCGCATCGTGGCCGGCACGGCGCGCGGCGCGACTCGACGTCCTGGCCGCCATCGCGGCGGACTGAGCCGATCAACCCGGCGGACGGTCGCCGATCTCAGGGCGTGACGGCACGCCACATCCGGGGGGCGGTGCCGAACCGGGTCTCGACGTCGCGGTCGTAGACGAAGCCGGCGTGGCGGTAGAAGGCGAGCGCATGTGGGTTGGCGGTCACCTCGACGCGCCCGATGTCGGCCTGCCGGGCCCTTGCCATGACGTCGTCGACGAGGGCGGCGCCGATGCCGCGCCGCATCACGTCGGGATCGACGAAGAGGTCCTCGAGCTCGACGAAACCCGGGCCCGGGGCCACGGTGACGAAGCCGACGATGCGGCCCTCGACGTCGGTGGCGACCCGGGTCCGTCGCTCTGCCACGCCGTCGCCCGACAGCTCGAGGGCGTCGGGATGGGCCAGCAGGATCGGCCGATCACCGTCGTTCGACAGCGAGGACCGGCGATAGAGGCTCCGCAAGGAATCGAGGTCGGCCGCCTCGGCGTGACGGATCGCGACGCTGTCCACGTCCCAACTTTGCCCGACCTCGAGACGCGGCGCCGCCCCGCCTGACCGCACGTCGGTCAGAGCGGGGCTGAGAGGGCAGACTCTGGGGATGGCCGAGCTGATCTCTCAACCAACTGTCCTTCGTGCCGCGGGTGCCCCCCCGAAGATGATCTCGGAGTTCGTAGGGCGGCGCACCACCGGGACAGCGGGCGTCTCCATCGCCGTCATGGACAGTCCATCGGGTTGGGCGGAGCCGGGACAGCGTCCCGATTTCGACGAGTACATGGTCGTGATCGAGGGTGAGGTCGTCGTCGACACCGAGGAGGGCTCGATCACCGTCGTCGCCGGTCAAGCGGCGCGCGCTCGGGCAGGGGAGTGGGTGCGCTATTCCACCCCGCACGCGGACGGGGCGCGCTATGTGGCGGTCTGTGTCCCCGCCTTCTCACCCGACGCGGTCCACCGCGACGTCGAGGCCGACGCTGGCGAGTCCCCCATCGACGGGCCCCGCCGCTGACCCACGGGTCAGAACTCGATCGTCCGGATCGGGTCGGTGCCGTTCCAACCGACGCTCTGAGCCTTCATGAACTCGAAGAAGCCGCCGAAACCGCTCGTTTCCACCACCTCGTTCACCGTCCCCCCGTGCGACGGCGAATCGAAGTAGGAGAAGCGCTGATCGGCGGTCAGCCCCCGGCCTTGGTAGTAGGGGAGGCGTCCCCGGGCGCGGTATGCGGCGATGGCGTCGTCGTAGTGGTCCGTGAAGTGGGCGAGGTGGTGCAACCCGCTGCCGTGGGCGCGCTGAAAGTCCCGATACGGCGAGGGATGGTCGTCGAGGGGCTGGATCAGCTCCACCTGGAGATCGGCGGAATAGGTGATGGCCACCGCGATACGGGCGCTGGTGGGCTCACCCCGGTAGACGAGATCGTTGAGCGGCGGCGACGGGAGATAGAAGAACGGCCCCACGTCGAGGGCCTCGATCCAGTAGGCCATGGCGGCGGCGACGTCGTCGACGACATACCCCAATTGCGCGATCGGCCCCAGAGCCGGGGCCGGGCCGGGTGCTTCCACGGTATTCCTCCCCTCAAGTCGGCGACGGTGGTCTCGACGGATGACGACGGCGCCGGTCACTACAGTGGCACGGCACCGAGCACGGACGCAGGCCTCGAGATGCAGGGGAGGAATCATGACAGGAGCTCCGATCGCAGTCACGGGGTTCAGCCATGTCGCCATCGCCGTGACCGACCTCGGCGCCGCCCGTGACTTCTACTGTGGCGTCCTCGGATTCGAAGAGCTCCCCCGCCCCGACCTGGGGGTCCCGGGGATGTGGCTCAAGGTGGGATCGCTCCAGCTCCACTTCCTCGAGACCGACGAAATGCCGACGCCGGGACGAGGCTTCCCGCACTACGCGCTGCACGTTCCTACCGACGAGTTCGAAGCGACCATCAAAACACTGCGTGAGGCCGGTGTGCCGTTTCTGGGCGAGCCGAGCTCACGCGTCGATTTCGGTACGACCGTCCTCGCCGCCTTCGTCAACGACCCCGCCGGCAACTTCATCGAGCTCACCGACGTCGGTCCGGCCTGAGCGCACCGACGGGTCCTCGGCGAGCGCTCAGGAGGGGGCGCGGGCCCTGCGTCGACTGACGCGGACGATCACCACACCGGCGATCAGGAGCACCGCGGCAGCGCCGACACTCTGGGCAATGTCTTCTCCGGTGAAGGGAAGACCCCCGGGTGGTGGGACCGACTCATGCGGCGCGGGCACCCCCGGAGAGATCGAGGGACCGCCGCCGACGACGCTGGCGGGACCCGGCGAACACCCGGTGTAACACGCCGGGTCGGCGACAGCCGGAATCGAAAGGCTGATCGTCAATGCGCTTGTCATGACGATTCCGACGATGAGCTTCCTGATCACCGTGATTCACGCTAACCGTCGTGACCTTCAAAACCGCGGCATTCCACGGCGCGTCGGCATCGCCCCCGGCCGTGCCACACAAGCCAGGCACACCCCAGGCACGGCCATGAGCGCCCCTGGGTCAGCCGAGAGCGACCACCGGCGCCCTCAGGAGATCGTTGGCGGCGGATCCGTGGAAGTTGGCCCCACCGAAGGTGAAGACGCCCCCGTCGGCCCCGACCAGCCAGTACCCACCGCCACCGGGCAGGGGACGGATACCCACCACCGGCTTCGACAAGGTCAGGTTCCCCGTCGAGCCGTAGAACGGAGCTCCGAAGGAGAACACTCCGCCGTCCGACGCCACGAGCCAGTAGCCCCCGCCGGGATTGGCCGCCATGCTCGACCACGGGCTTGTGCAACCTGACCGCGCCCATGGACCCGAGGAACGCGCCATCGCCGTAGGAGAACACCCCGCCGTCCGACGCCACGAGCCAGTACCCGTTGCCGTCGGGCGTCGCCGCCATGCCCACGATGGGCGCGTTCAGATGTCTGGCCCCCATGGACCCGAAGAACCGGGCGTCGCCGTAGGCGAAGACCCCGCCGTCCGACGCCACGAGCCAGTACCCGTTGCCGTCGGGCGTCGCCGCCATGCCCACGATGGGCGCGTTCAGATGTCTGGCCCCCATGGACCCGAAGAACCGCGGCGTCGCCGTAGGCGAAGACCCCGCCGTCCGACGCCACGAGCCAATAGCCTCTGTCCGACGCCGTGTCGGCGACGCCGACGACCGGTGCCTGGAGCGCCAACCCCCCGGCCGAGCCGTAGAAGCCGTCACCGAAGGCGAACACCCCACCGTCGGCGGCCACCATCCGGTAGCCGGGACCGGCGGCGTCGAGCACACCGGCCTGTCCCGAGTTGGCACTGACCATGAGCGACGACTCGTCGATGGCATCGAAGGCGCTGGCGGGAATGCGCTTGAGCTCGTCCACGAGGGACTGCGGCCATGCCGAGTCGGCGGTCCCACCGAAGTACCAGTTGCTGCCGTTGTCGGCGAGGATGAGCCCGTAGTGCTGCATGGCGCGCAGGACGACCTGGGCCGGCGCGGAGAACCCCGTCATGTTGAAGTTCGCCCTGAGCCGGAACCGGGCCCCCATGGGCGGAAGGCTGGGGTCGCTGCGGCTCCCCGCCTCATGGCGGGCGGGCCAGAGATAGCTCGTGTCCGTGGTCTGGGCGGTCATCCGGATGGCGTGGGTGATCTGTCCCGCCTGGACTTCGTCGTAGCGCAGCAGCCCGGGCATGATGGGAAGGCCCGCCGCATCCGCTGATGTCCATCCGTCGGGTCGCAAGGCGTTGGAGCGAAGATTCCAGATGGCTCCCGAGCCCGCCGTCGATCCCCCCGCGCTGTAGTGGGCGTCGTAGAGCTCGTAGAGCTTGCACGTGGCGGGGTCGATCATGACGGCGTGGCGGTCGCCGCTCGCGCCTTGGCCCCCTTCGATGGGGGTGTCGGCACCGAGGGGGTACGGCCCCGGATCGCTCTCGCTCGCGTACTGGAACGAGACGCTCACCTGGGGATGGCCCGCCGGCACCACCGTGTAGGGCATGCCGTAGGGGTTGGTCGGATCCCCCGATGGCCCGAAGTCGGGATGCAGCGACGTGGCGGCCGAGTTCATGCTGGCCATCCATTGGGCGCTGTGCAGCTCGCACGGGCATCGACGAGATGTCGGTGTTCCAGACGTTGTCGGACGGGAACATCGGGCATGCGGCGGCTCCGGGGACCGGCGTCCCGGCCCGGGCGGGACTGAGCGTCGAAGCCCACCGTCGCCGAGAGCACCACGACGGCCCCGAGGACGAGCCCACCGCATGAGACCAGCCGCGTCCGTCGGCCGACACGGCACGACGGCCTTCCCCGCATCCTCGTTGTATCGGCACGAAGGCGTCCCCCAATGACTCAGGCGCCGAATCTTGGGCAGCTGTTGGCGCGGGCGTTGAAGTCGGCTCCGCGGTCGAGCGTGGTGCCGACAATCCGAGGGAGGATCGGCGGAATCGGTGGTGCCTTTCTGTTAACTGATGCCACACCCACGCCGATGACCCGATGACCCGATGACCCGACGGGCCCGAGCACAGCGAGCGGCGCACGCGGCACCGTCGCACTGGCGGGGCCAGCTCGTGCTCTACGCCCAGGGCGCCTGTCGACTCCCCCGCCCGGTCGGTGCCTCGGCGCTCGGACCGCGGCCCCGGCACCGGCCGCAGCACTCCGCCCCGGCCCGTCTGCGGGTCAGCCCGCTCGTGGCCTGTCTCGGCGCCTTCTCCCTGGTGGTGGGGGGAGCCGCCCTGGGGTCGCTGAGCACCGGAGGGGCCCTGGCCGACACGGTGATGAACCCCGGCACCGGCGGGGGGCGCGTCTCGATCATGAACGGGATGGCCAGGGCCTTCGCCAGCTCGCCGGGTGCCGCCACGCTGCCGCCGGCCACGGCTCCTCCGGCACCGGCACCGCCGTCGCTCGAGGGCGCCCCCGCCCTGCGGCCGCATGAGATGTTCGGGTACGCCCCCTACTGGACGCTTCACGTCTCCTCGGGATTCAACCTGGCCGGCCTCACGACTCTGGCGTACTTCAGCGTCGGCGTCGGGGCCGACGCCACCGTGCAGCACAGCGGCCCCGGGTGGGTGGGCTATCAGAGCCAGGCCCTCGCCGATCTCGTCACCCGCGCCCACGACGCGGGCGACCGGGTGGTCTTGACGGCGTCGTGCTTCGGCCAGTCGGCCTTGGACAAGATGGCTGGGGACCCCACGGCGGGAGCCCGCCTGGGCGCGTCGTTGGTGCAGCTCGTGGCAGCGAAGAATCTCGACGGGGTGAGCCTCGACTTCGAGGGCGAGGGGTCCAAGGACCAGGCCGGCCTGGACTCGCTCGTGGGAGCCGTCTCGACGGCGATGCACCAGGCCAATCCGCACTGGCAGGTGACCATGGCCACCTACGCCTCGTCGGCCGGCGACCCCCACGGCTTCTACGACATCGGGGGACTCTCGGCCAGCGTCGACGGGTTCTTCGTCATGGCCTACGACATGAACGACCCGTCGACCCCCTCGCCCACGGCGCCGCTCACGGGCGCGGGGTTCACCGATCTCGACGCCGTCCAGCAGTACTCGGCTGTGGTGTCGCCCTCGAAGGTGATCCTCGGGGTCCCCTATTACGGCTACGACTGGCCCACCGCCGGCCCCGGACTGGGCGACCCCGCCACGGGCCCACCGACGCCGATGAGCTACGCCCAGATCACGGCCACAGGCGGTCACGTCTACTGGGACCCCACCACCCAGACAGCCTGGACCTCGTACCAGGTGGGAACGCAATGGCACCAGACGTTCTTCGACGATCCCACGTCGTTGGGGTTGAAGGCCCAACTGGCGGACACGTACCACATCGCCGGGCTCGGTATCTGGGCACTGGGCATGGAAGGCAACGCTCCGGCCATGCAAGGCGGCACTCCAGGGCAACGCCCCCATCGTGAAGGGCGTGCGACCGGGTCCCGTGGGCAGCGCCACGACCACCACGACCTCCGTCCCCACCACCTATGCCTTCTCGGGCACGTGGAACGGTGTGGCGGTGACCCTCATCCCCTTGGCCCCGGGGTCATTGACCGGCGCCCCGTACACAGCGGTGTCCACACCGTTGGCCGGTTTCGCCACGAACGACCCGACGCGTCTGTGTCTCGAAGCCGAGCCCGGTTTGCCCGTCACCTCCCTCGTCGGATCTCCGGGCCTCTACGTCGTCACCGCCACGTCGCCCAACGACTGCGCCTCGGGATCCTGGGAGTTCACCGTTGCACCGGGCTCACCCGGAGATCCACCCACCACGACGACGACCACGGCGTTGACGGATCCGACCTCGACCACGACGACCGATCCGAGCTCGACCAGTTCCACCACCGCGCCCTGACCCCGACGGGACACGGCCCTCACACCACCCGCGTGTCGTGGCCCTCCCAGTACCGCTCCTTCAGCAACCGCTTGTAGAGCTTGCCGTTGGGGTCACGAGGAAGCTCGTCTACGAAGTCCACCGTGCGCGGGCACTTGTAGGTGGCCAGTTGCCCCCGGCACAGGGCGATCAGCTCCGCTTCGAGCTCGGGCCCCGCCGCTGCCGGGTCGGCGAGCTCGATCACCGCCTTCACGGCTTCGCCCATCTCGGGGTCGGGCACACCGATGACTGCCACGTCAGCCACCCGGGGGTCACCGGCGAGAACGTTCTCGGCCTCCTGGGGGTAGATGTTCACACCACCGGAGATGATCATGTGCGCCTGTCGGTCGGTGAGATACAGGTAGCCGTCGTCATCGAGCCTCCCGATGTCCCCGAGGGTCCGCCACCCTCGGTCGTTGACCATCGACGTCGTGGCCGACGCGTTGTTGTGATACTCGAAGGGCCGGCCACCTTCGAAATAGACCACGCCCTCGTGTCCCGGTCCCAACTCCTGCGCCGTCGGGGCCCACCACGTGCGCCGGCGTCAAGGGGAGGCCCACCGACCCCGGATGCGCCAACCACTGCTCGGCGGTGATCCACGTCGACCCGATGTCCTCGGTCCCGGCGTAGTACTCGTCGATGATCGGGCCCCACCACTCGAGCATCTGCCGTTTGACCGGGACCGGGCACGGGGCCGCGGCGTGCACCACCGACCGGAGGCTGGACAGGTCATGACGCCGGCGCTCGGCTTCGGGTAGTCGCAACATCCGAACGAACATGGTGGGCACGAACTGGGCGTGGGTGACGCGATGCCGTTCGATGAGCTCGAGGCACTGCTCCGGGTCGAAATGCTCCATCACCACCACCGTCGCCCCGATCCGGTGCATCGACATGCAGTAGACGAGCGGAGCCGAGTGATAGAGCGGCGCGGGCGAGAGGTACACCGAGCCCGACCCGGCGCCGCGTCGTGCCAAGGCCAGTGCGATCTGCACCGGCGCGGCGGAGACGTCGCCCATGGCCGTGCCCGGGAGCTCTTTGCGCACTCCTTTGGGCCGACCCGTGGTCCCCGACGAATAGAGCATCTCGCGCCCTTCACGCTCGTCAGCGACGGGAAGGGGTGCGCACGCCGTCCACGGCCTGTTCGTACCCTGTGAACCCCGGAAGCTCTCCTCGGACCGACAGCCGCACGGTCACACGAGACAGGTCCAGCTTGGAGACCACCTCGGCCATGGCCGGCGTCGTCACCAGGGCCGTGGCTCCGCAGTCGTCGAGGATGTACTGCACCTCGGCACTGCGCAGATGGCTGTTCGAGCGCGGTGTAGTACAGCCCCGATCGCTGGGCCGCCCAGGCCACTTCGAAGTAGGTGGAGCAGTTCTCCATGAGGATGGCGACGTGGTCGCCGAGGCCGAGCCCCTCGTTGCGCAGCAACCCCGCCAATCGTCCTGAGCGTTCCTCGAGCCGTCGGTACGAGAGCGCCTCGCCGTCACCCATGATCACCGCGATGGCATCGGGGTGATCCCGGGCGCGTGCGCCCAGGTCCAGCTCGCCCTGGGGCTCGGGAGCCGTCCTCATCGGCGAGATTCTTGCCGATCTCGTCCGTCGTCATGCACAGTGAGCGACGAGGAGGGACCATGGGCGAGCTGGTGCGGGTCTCGGAGGTCGAAGAGGGCGTCGTGTCTGTGGTCCTGGACCGGCCTGAGAAGAAGAACGCTCTCTCCATCGCACTCCGTGACGAGATGAGCGAGGCTTTGGACCAGGTGGCGACCGATGACACGGTCCGGGCCGTGATCCTGGCCGGCGCGGGGGACACCTTCTGCGCCGGATTCGACCTGTCGGAATTCTCGGTGACCGAGCCCGGCTTCCAGGAACGGTTGTGGAGCTCCTCGGACCGGTTCCATCGAACTGTCTTGCTCTTTCCCCTTCCCATCATCGCCGCCGTCCAGGGAGCGGCCTTGGCGGGTGGCTTCGATCTAGCCGTGATGTGCGACATTCGGGTGGCGGCGATGAACGCGACCTTCGGCCATCCCGAACAACGTTGGTCGGACGTGGTCTTCAATCCCCTCGCCGACCTGGTCGGGTCGGGGCCGGCGCGCGACCTCTGTCTCACGGGTCGGACCATCGACGCCGCCACGGCCCTGCGCATCGGGTTGGTGTCGATGGTGGTGGAGCTCGACGCGCTCGACCACGAAGCCCGTCTGACCGCGACGATGGTGGCCCGTGGGCCGCGCGACGCGCTCATGCGCACCAAGGCCAAGGCGCTGCAGCGCGCCGGACATCGACCCGACGCCACCACCCTGGCGCTGTAGCCCACCGCGCCACCCTCGGCCAGCCCGAACTGACGGCCCACGCCGTCGAGGTGCTCACCACCATGCGGGCCCGACCCGCCCGGAGCCGTGACCACACGCACCACAGCAGCTGCCATCACCGAGCGCCGAGCCCGTTTCGCTGCCCCGGGCACTGGACCGGTTCTTGTGGGTCCCGGCCACGGTCTCCCGGGCCACCGTCTCCCCGGCCACGGTCTCCCCGGCACACCGTCCTGTCCGAAATCCGCTAGCCAGTCGTCCCCGTCTCGGGCAGGATGCCCCCATGGTCGAGGACTTCGAGCGCTGTTACCGGGCCGTCTTGGGCCGGGACGCGCGTTTCGACGGTTGGTTCGTCACCGCGGTGACGTCGACCCACATCTATTGCCGGCCCAGTTGCCCGGCCCGGACGCCGGGCCGTCGAAACGTCCGCTTCTTCCTGAGCCCCGCCGCGGCCCAACAGGCCGGCTTCCGTGCGTGCAGGCGCTGCCGTCCCGACGCGTCGCCGGGGTCGCCGGAGTGGAACCTCCGCCAAGACGTCGTGGCCCGCGCCATGCGCATGATCGGCGAGGGAGTCGTCGATCGCGACGGTGTGGCGGGATTGGCTCGGCGACTCGCCTACAGCCCGAGACAACTCAATCGACTTCTCGCCACCGAGGTCGGCGCCGGCCCGCTGGCCCTGGCACGCGCCCAGCGGGCCCAGACCGCCCGGATCTTGATCGAGACGACAGAGCTCGCCCTCGCGTCGGTGGCCTTCGGGGCCGGGTTCGCCAGCGTCCGCCAGTTCAACGACACGATCCGCGAGGTCTTCGCCTGCACCCCCACGGCATTGCGCCGCCGGGGGGCCCGGGGACCGAGCCCCGCACCCGATGTCGTCAGCCTCCGACTGGCGCACCGGCTCCCCTTCGACGCCGCGGGCACCTTGGCCTTTCTCGCCCAGAGGGCTGTCCCCGGGGTCGAAGCCGGGTCGACGACGCACTTCGCCCGCACCCTCACGCTCCCCCACGGGACCGGCACCGTGGAGCTCGTCCCCGAGGACGACCACGTCCGCGCCCGCCTGCGCCTCGACGACCTCCGGGACCTGACGCCGGCCGTCCAGCGCTGTCGACGCCTGCTCGACCTGGACGCCGACCCGGTAGCCGTGGCCGGTCATCTCGGATCGGACTCCCTGATGGGGCCTCTGTCCCGGCGCGTCCCGGGGCTCCGAGTGCCCGGAACCGTGGATCCCCACGAACTGGCGCTCCGGGCCATCGTCGGACAGCAGGTGTCGGTGGCGAGTGCCCGCGCCGTGCTCGGCAGGCTCGTGGCCGAACACGGGACGAGCCTCCCCTCTCCCCACCTGCTCGGCCACCACGCCGTCGGTCCCGGGGACCGAGCCGCGGCCCTCACCCACCGCTTTCCCGACATGGCCCACCTCGCCGCGGTCGACCCCGATCGCCTTCCCCTGCCCCGTCGCCGGGCCCGCACCTTGGTCACCATGGCCGAAGCCCTGGCGGGAGGAGAGCTCGAGCTCGACGTCGGCACGGACGCCGAAGAAGTCCGATGGACCTTGCGCACACTTCCGGGCATCGGACCTTGGACCGCCGACTACATCGCCGTGCGCGGGCTCGGCCACCCCGACGTCATGTTGTCGGGAGATCTGGGAGTCCGACACGCCCTCGCCGGTCTCGGATTGGCCCACACCCCCGGAGCCGTCGACGAGCTGGCCCGTTCGTGGCGACCATGGCGCTCCTACGCCACCCTCCATCTGTGGGGTTACCGCCCCGACGACCAGGCCCGCGCGTCGTGACGACGAACCCGCGCGTCGTGGCCAGTCCTGTGGGCCGGCTCTGGCTCCGCGCCGATGGCAGCGGTCGACTGACCGACCTCCGCGTCGGCCACACCCCGGGGATCGACGGGCGTTGTGGCGGCGACGAAGGCACCGGGCCCGACGAAGAACCCGGGCCCGACGCCGACCGGACGCTCGACGCGGCCGAAAGCCAACTCGACGAGTACTTCGCGCGAAGGCGCCAGTCCTTCGACCTTCCCCTGGCCATGGCAGGCTCCCCCTTCCAGCGCCAGGTGTGGGCCGAGCTGCTCACCATTCCCTTCGGCACCACGGTGAGCTACGGCGATGTGGCCTTGCGGCTGGGGAGTGTCGGCGCGGCCCGCGCCATCGGCCACGCCAACGCGCGCAACCCGATCGCCATCATCGTCCCGTGCCACCGCGTCATCGGGTCATCGGGTCGGTTGACGGGCTACGGCGGGGGCCTCCGAGCCAAACGACACCTGTTGGACCTCGAGGCAGGAGAACCTCGTCCATCGTCCCGAAAGACCCGAAAGATCAGTCCTCGGGTCGCGCCCTGAGCTCGTCGGTCTCTTTCACCGCCATGGCCGTGCCCCACACGCCCACCGCGGTGGCCGCGAGGGCGAAGCCGAGGATCGCGGTCTCGACACCGCCACTGGCACCATCCTTCATCGTCATCGTTGTCAGCGCGCCCACGAACACGGCCAAGATGACTGACCCGTAGACGAGCGGCTTGATGCTGCGACGCTCACTCTTGGGTGCGGAGGCGACCTGCCTCGAATCGACCATCGACACGCAATTGCTATCGACCGCAGTGTCCGACAGCTGAATAGCTGTCGGACCGATGATGCGGGGGGCAACGGACTCCAGGCACGATCATTGCGGACAATCGTTGACTCTTTGTGCTCAGGTCCCACACACAGTGAGATCCGGTTGGCGGTCAAAACGCGTGTGCGCCAAGCCGGCGTCGATGGCAGTATGCGGGCGGTGGAGTACCTAGCCGTAGCCCAGATGCCGCGCCGATGGTCGAGGAAGCTCCAAGGCACGCTTCTGCGGCGCGGCTACCGGCTCCCGAGGGCCTGGCACGCCGTGCCCGCCTACGGGACCACGTCAGCCGCGTTGTGTGGATTCCGCTACACGCGCGAACCCCACCGCACCTGGACGCAGACGATGATCCCGAGACGCTGCCCCCAGTGCCAACGTCTCGTCGACGAAGCCCTGGCCCGCGCCACAGATCCATCCACGAACGCGTTGTGGGCCGTGACCGCGCCCGACAACGGCCCTGTCGTCCCTCTTCGAGGGCCATCCCCCGACGCCCAGCGCAACGGAGTGGTCCCCGCCACCTGAAACCGTCCGACACCGTGCATCGCGCGCTGAGCGTTCGAACCGCGCGCGGTCCGTGCCCTGGTCAAGGAAGACGGCCAAAGCGCCGACACCTTGGTATGGCCAATTCCCAGTTGAAGACCCGCGCCTCTGTTTCCTACCACGGCGATCGCCACCGTCCCGAGGCAGAAGCACACCGAGGCGAGATCGCCGCGGTGGTCGTCGAGCGCACCGACGGCACCTGCACCGTGCTGTGGGCAGGCATCTGGCGTACCTTCAACAGCCGCCCCGAGGAGTGGGAGACCCGCCGCGAGGCGATGACTGCGGTCGACTCGGTCGTGGGCGAGATCTTGATCTGGAACGAAATGGCCCCCCACACCTGGGCGGCCCGGGCAGCCTGACCACCACGTGACGGGGTCGGTCGGGCCCTCGCAACGACGCGGTGCCGCCAATCAGGCCACCGCCACCTTCACCCTCGCCCACCGACGCCTTTGCCCGAGGGGCGATGCCCGGCTACGATTTGAGCAGTTGCTCAATTCTATTGCTCAGGGACGGAACCGTGGCCAGATCGGGAGCCAAGCGGAGGGTGGGTCAAGGGCCCACGACCGGATCCGAGGAGACCCGACGGGCGCTGGTGGGAGCCACCGTCGAGGCGTTACGCGAGGAGGGGTTCTCGGGGACGAGCGCACGAGAGATAGCCCGGCGAGCGGGGTGCAACCAGGGTCTCGTCTTCTACCACTTCGGCTCGGTCACGAACCTCCTCCTGGCTGCGCTCGACGAGGTCAGCGCCCTCCGCCTGGCGCGGTATCAAAGCGCCGTCGACGAGGCCCACGGCCTGGGCGAGCTGGTCGCCACGGCCGAGTCGGTCTTCGTCGAAGACCTCGATGCGGGATACATCTCGGTCCTGACCGAGATGATCGCGGGCGCATCGTCGACGCCGGGGCTCGGGCCCGAGGTCGCGGCCCGGATCGCTCCCTGGCGTCTCTTCGCCGCTGACGCCGTGCGCGACACGCTGGCCGATACGCCCTTCGCCCAACTCGTGGCGCCCGAAGAGCTCGCCCATGCCGTGGTGGCCCTCTACCTCGGCCTCGAGATGCTGGCCCATCTCGACGGCGATCGAACGCCCACGTTGGCGCTTTTCGAACGAGCGAAACAGATCGCCGGCCTGTTGGGCGCGTCGGGTGCCGTCCCGGTGACGAAGGAGGAACCATGAGCCAGATGACGATGCCGGCGGCGAGTCCGTCCCAATGGGCGTCAGAGGACGGGTTCGACGTCGTGACCGGTGCGTTCAGTTACTCGGGGGCGGCCATCGCCCGAGAGCTCCACGCCGCCGCTCGACAGGTACGGACCCTCACCGGGCATCCCGAGAGAGCCAGAGGGGACCGGGCCATCGACGTCCACCCCCTCGACTTCGACGACCCGGTCGGCCTGACGGCGTCGCTTGCCGGTGCGACCACCCTCTACAACACCTACTGGGTCAGGTTCCCCCATGGGCGCATCGACCACGAGGCGGCGGTGGCGAACTCCCGCACCCTCTTCTATGCGGCACGCGACGCGGGTGTGGAGCGCATCGTGCACGTCTCGATCACCCATCCGAGCATCACCTCCCCCTACCCCTATTTCCGGGGCAAGGCCGAGGTGGAACGGGCACTGGCCGAGGTGGGTATCTCCTACGGCGTGCTCCGCCCCGCCATCCTCTTCGGTGGGGACGGTGTTCTTCTCAACAACATCGCCTGGCTCCTGCGCCGTTTGCCGGTGTTCGCGGTGGGCGGACGGGGCGACTACCGCATCCGGCCCATCCACGTCGACGACCTGGCCCGCCTGAGCGTCTCACTCGGATCGCAGCGCCACACCACGGTGATCGACGCCGTGGGCCCCGAGCGCCCGACCTTCATGGAACTGGTCCGTCTCATCGGCGCCACTGTGGGGAGCCATGCCCGAATCGTGAGACTGCCCGGCGCCATCATGCCGGCCCTCTCCTCGGCCCTCGGCCTCGTGTTGCGCGACGTCTTGCTGTCCCGGGAGGAGTACTTCGCCATGGCGGCCGGCCTCGCCGACACCGACGGCGCCGCCACCGGCACCGTGGCGCTCTCGCAATGGCTGGCCGAGCACGCAAACACGCTGGGGCGCAACTACGCCAACGAGATCCAACGCCACTTCCGGTGAGCGACGCCGCTCCTACGGTGAGGATTCGCCGCCCGGAGGCGCCAGGCTCTGCCACTGCGCCCGCGACATCCGGTAGACCCGAAGCGCCAAGCCCCGCGTGGGGTGCACGGTGTCACGATCGAAGTGCATGCCCAGCCGCATCATGACCCGGCCCGACGCCGCGTTCTGCGGTTCGTAGATGCTGACGACCTCGGCCAGGTCGGAGCTCGAGAATCCGTGGGCCAGCGCCGCTCGTGCCCCTTCGGTGGCCAGTCCCCCACCCCAGACAAGGGGATCGAGGCGCCATCCGATCTCGACGGCCGGCATGACCTCGGGAAGAAAGTGCGGCACCGAAAGACCGATGGAGCCGATGAGCCGACCACTGTCGAGCAGCTCCGTCGCCCAATCGGCCCAACCGCCGGTGGCCTGCTCGGCGATCCGGTAGGCGAGGAAGGCCTGGGTCTCCTCCACGGTGAACCCCCGCCCGAACGGGAACCGCCACACCTCGGGCTTGGCGAACACCTCCGCCAACCGGTCTCTGTCCTCGTGGGTCCAGCGCCGCAATCGCAGGCGCGAGGTCAGGAGCTCATCGACCACAGGCGAGATCCTGCCACCTAGGGCGATTCCTCGAACTTCTCGACGACCTGCCACATGGCGCGTTGCTCGGTCGGGCTCATGTTGGGGTCGCCGACCTTGAAGCCCACGACCTCGCGGAGCTTGCCCTTGAGCTGACCGATGTCAATTTCCGCGTTGCGCAGAAACCCGTTGATCAGCACGGCGCGCCCCCGTCCGAGGATCATGGCGATCAAGGGGTTCGAGGGAATCTCGCCGGCCGCCATCAACACCCAGGCCAGTCCGAGATCGACGAGCGGATCGCCACGAGCCGCATTGGGCCAGTCGATGACCACGGGCCCCTTGGCGCCGATCATGACGTTGAGGGGGTGGAGATCCATATGGAGGAAGCACTCGCCGGCCCCGACCGGTGCGGCGCGGAGGAAGTCCGGGGGGGCGATGGCGTGCAGACGGCGGTGCAAGGTGGCCAGGACCATTCCCTGGTGACGGATCGTCCACGGTCGCCTGCTCATGTAGTCGACCATCGAGGGCCCGTCGATCCGCTCCATCACCAGGTCGGTTCCGTCGTCGCTGATCTCTTGCACGGCCGGGACGGGGTAGCCGTGGCCCCGGAGATACTCCATGGTGCGGGCCTCACCGGCCATCGACCGCCCTTGTCGGGACCGACGCAGGACGAGGCCGGGGCCGTACTCGAAGATGTCGGCGTCTCGTCCCGACGCCAGCAGTGCTCCGGGACCCGCCACGTCGCAACGGTAGTTGACGATGGCACCCCGTTCGGAGGTCCGGGGTGGCCCGCTCGCTACGCTGCTCAGCACCCGACGAGTTCTGGCCGACGTGTTCTGGCCGACGAAGGGGAGGAGACGACGGTGGTGGTCACGGGAATGGCAAACCTCGCCGTGAAGGTGAGCGATCTCGATGCCGCCGTGTCGTTCTACGAGGCGGCAGGTGCGGAGGTGCGCGACCGCATGCACTGGAACAACGGAGAGCGGGCTGATGTGTTGCTGGGGCCGGTCATGATCACGCTCTTCACGAAGGCCATCTACGAGGAGTCGGTGGAGCTCCCCCCCGATTGCTTCTTGCACCCCGCCCTCTTCAGCGATGATCTGGCCCGGGAGCTCGAGGGCCACGACGTCATCTGGGGCCCCGCCGTGGTCGAAGGAGCCTTCGGGAAGCGCCGCATCGCGTTCGTGAGCGCTCCGGGGGGCATCCGGCTCGAATTCATGGAGCAACTCGAACCCCCGCCCGACCAGCCATCACGAGGAGAGTCGGCGTGAAGGTGACCCGCTTTCACCACGTCTCGGTCAACGCCAACGGAGCATCGCTCGACGAGATGGCTGCGTTCTATCGCGACGTGCTCGGACTCGGCGACAAGCCACGGCCCGACATCCCCGGCGTGCCGGGCCACTGGCACGTGGTCGGCGACCAAGAGCTCCATCTGGTGGGTGCACCCCCCCAAGGCACCCCGATCGACTCGACGGGTCATCACTACTGCGTGGCCGTCGCCGATCTCGATGCCGCCGTCGCCGAGCTCGACGAACGAGGCATCGAATACCAGCGAGCCGTCCAGGGTGCGGGCACCGTCCAGATCTGGATCTGTGACCCGGCCGGGAACACGATCGAGCTCCAACAGGAGATGCGCCAGAGCTAGCGCCCAGGGCCCGACCAGGCCAAATACCGCCTCCCACCTGGGTCGATCCAACAATGGGGTCGTGAGAGCCCGGGGTGCGGACCCTAATGTCGAACGCCGCAGATGCCGATTAGGCAGGGTGGAGCAGCACCGAGGGGACCGGGGACGCGTCGGAGCTCTGATCGAGCGGCGCGGCATCCCCCGTTGGATGTACGCGTCGCGCAACATCCGGGTGGGTGGCGTCATTCGACAATGGCCCCCGCCCCCACCTCCCATGGCCCGCGTGCACCGACCCATCTACCGGGTGTGGTGGACCTGGTTGGTGCTGGGGTCGGTCGTCGTGCTCCTGGCGTCGATCACCTTCGTGGCCAGATCCGAGAGCGCCCCGGCCGTGACGGCGACCAAACCCCCCGGCGGCACCACGACCGCACCGCCGTCCCATGGACCGGCCCATGGCGTGGCCTTGGGTGACTACGCCGGGGAGGGCAATCCCTTCGGCGTCGCCACCTTCGGGTTGGCAACCGGAACGACCCCGTCGTTCGCCACCGACTACCTCCCCAAGGCAAGCGGTTGGGCCACGATGGACGCTGCCGCCAACGTCAAGCCGTGGAGCCCGACGCACTACCGCCTCGTCCTCGGAGTCCCCATCCTTCCCGGCGTGGGGACCTTGGCCCAGGGAGCCACCGGGGCCTATAACCAGTACTTCACGACGCTCGGGCAGAACCTCGTCAACGACAAAGAGGCCGGTGCCATCTTGCGTCTGGGGTGGGAGTTCAACGGCAATTGGTTTCCCTGGTCCGTGGCGTCGGCGACCGATGCTTCGAACTTTGTCGCCTACTGGCGGCAGGTCGTCACCACTTTGCGGGCCGTGCCGGGTGAGAAGTTCAAGTTCCTCTGGAACCCCAACGCGCCGAGCCCCACCAGGTACACCCCCGCCCAGGCCTATCCCGGCAACGCGTACGTGGACTACATCGGGACCGACGTCTACGACAACTTCTGGGGAAAGCCGTTCACCCCGGCGACGGCCTGGATCCACCAACTGACCCAGCAGTGGGGCCTGGACTGGCTGGCCTCGTTCGCCGTCGAACACAACAAGCCGATCGCAATCCCCGAGTGGTCCGACGAGCTCCGCAGCGACGGCCACGGCCTCGGAGACGACCCCTCGTTCATCGACAACATGGCCAACTGGTTCGTCTCCGACAATGTGGCCTTCGCCAACGTCTGGTCCTATGACCCGTCACCGACCCACCGGAACAACCTCCTCGACGGCACCTTCCCCAAGGCGCTGGCCAAGTTCAAAGCTGACTTCAGCTGAGAGCCTGGCTCCAGCTGCAAGCCGCGCGCTGAGACAAGCGCCGTCAGCTTCGGAGGCACTGCCGTGGAACTGGTAGCCCTACGCGGTCCGCTTGCTGCTGTGACGGTGACGACCGAGCCGTCCGGCGAGCGACTGCAGCTGCCGGACCTCCCGACGGCTGCGCCCCAGGGTGCGCGCATGGATGGCGATGTCCACGACGTTGGTGATCACCTCGCCGAACGTATCGGGGTCGGCGATGAGCCATGCATGGGATCCTTCAACGGTCAGAGCATGTGGCGTGCCCAGGACCTCGCACATCTCCTCAAAGGCATCGCGGGTGATGATCCGGTCACGGTTGCCCCATAACACGACCACCGGGAGTCGCCGTCGCTTCAGCTCCTGCAGTTCACCGAGTAGGTCTGCTCCTCGGGCCAGAGCGGCCACCCGCCAGAACGCCTGCGGTTCCCGCAGCAGGTTGGGCACCGCCTCGGACAGGATCACAGGCAGGACTCGCCTCGCTTGACGTAACGGCCAGAGGTCGCCGGGGAAATGAATTCCCCAGTCCCACAGAGGACGCTGTCTGATCGTCCGAGCTGTGACGCCTCGTTGCGCCCACGCCGAGGCACCGATCGAGTTGATGAGCACCAGGCCGCGCACGCGCGCAGGAAAGTCGTGTGCGAGGACAATCGCCACCCCACCGCCAAAGGAGTGGCCCATGACCAACGCTGGTTCTGTGATCTCCAGTGCGTCGAGAAGCTCCGCCGACCACTTGGCGAACCCGGCGAGCGTCGAATCCTCCGGGGGCAGAGGTTCCGATCCGCCGAACCCGGGGAGTGCCGGGGCGACGACACGGACGCCGGCAGCCACCAGACGCGCCAGCGACCGCTTGTACGCCCGATGATCGAGTCCCCAGCCGTGGAGAAAGAGCACCGGTACCCCATCCCCGGCTTCGCCGTAGGCGACCGACCGCCCGCTCACGACGATCGTCTTCCACGACAGCCAGAAGGCCTCGGGATCTCCGCGATAGCAGTCCGAAAGGCCGCCCGGGTTGGTGCCCCGACCGCCGGTGTCCGCCTCGCTCATACCTCCACCGTGCTCCCGAGATGACCGCCGTGCACAGAGTCGAAGGTCCGCTTGCTCGCCCTACTCCCAGCCGTGAGAAGGCGGGGCGTTGCCTACCCCGGTCTGCCCGTGCCCCGTGGGCTTCACGGGTTGGCCTTCGTCAAAAAGGGGGATCCCCGTCCCGCCACCGTTCGGATAGAGACCTTCGCCCCTGCCACGGATGAAGATCCCTTCGTACGCTGGTATTGAGCAGGATGGTCCTGTCGGGAAGGGAGGAAGTCATGGCCCCCCGAAAAGCTGAGCCACTGGAGGAAACGGTCCTCGAATTCATCCGCAAGAGCGAAGAGGCCGTGATGGAAGTCGGGCGCAAGTGGGCTGATGCCGTCGGTGAGTTCGTGCCGGTCGAGATGCCCCTTGTCCACGACCTGAGGAAGCAGGTCTTCGACTTGGTTGAAGACCTTCTGAAGATGCAACGCGAGTTCGCCCAGAAGATGCTGGGTGAGGCGCGCAAGGCGGTTGTGGGAACCACCAAACCTGCGACCACGCGAGCGCCGCGGACCGCGAAGCGGGTCCACAAGGCCGCCTGAGCCTGGTTCGTCTCCGGCATCATCCGTTATAACGGGAGATGCCGGAGGCGGCGACAGGGGTATTTCAAGTCTCGGGAGGACCGATGAACATCGTCATGGCGACCGACGGGTCCGAGACGGCAATCGACGCGGCCAGACGGTCCATGGACCTGCTGCGCCCCGGTGGTCACGTCACCGTCGTGATGGTCATCCCCGAGTACGAGGACCCTATGGAAGACGCCGGGGGGATCGAAGGACCTGGGATCAGCTACGAGAAGGCGGACAAGGATTGGGAAAAGGCAAACACTCGAGGCCAATCCGCACTTGATCGCACTGCGGCCGCACTCGGTCCCGACGTGGAAGTACGCCTGGTTCCCGACGACGAAACCACAGGAGCCGCCATTGTCCGAGTCGCCCATGAGATGAGCGCAGACGTGCTCGTGATCGGCTCATCCGGCAAGGGTTGGGTTGGCCGACTGTTCGGAGGCTCGGTCAGCGACCACGTGGTCCATCACGCGCCGTGTCCTGTGATGCTGATCCGCCACGACCACTGAGCGCGCAGGCTCGGTCGACCACTCAGCTCGGGTCCAGGTACTCCGCGCTGAGGTGGGGGCAGCTCACAACTCCCGCTCGTCGATTACCGCCCGGTGGAACGCTTGAAGCTGCCTGCCGGCTTCAACCACAACTGGAGACATGTTGGCTGCCGCAAGGTGGTCGAGATGACCCCCGCTCACAACGACGGCGAGGTCGATGAGAGCGTCTTCAAGTCGGGTGAGCCGTTCGTTCACTTCCATGAACTCTCCATTCATCGACCCGGTGTTCACGGGTATAGCGGCCTCTTGGTTGGTCTGTTGATTCTCAATCACCCATTATCACCCTTGACCGCCTGGCACCGTTGCGGAGTGTGAAAACGACCAGTGCGCCCCAGGGAACCCTGTGGCCATAGCGAGAAGGGACCTAGGACCCTCGTGTGACAATGGCACAGGCGTAAGCTGAACGCATGGTGGCTTCCTCGACGCTCTCCACGGGATCTGCGCTGGCGCCGATCATCGTGCTGGTCGTGGTGGTGGTCGCGTTGGTAGGTGGAACGTTTGTGGCGAGGCGGAGGGGCTACTCGGGTCTCGGTGGCGACACGATCGTTCGGTGCAGCCGAGGGCACCTCTTTACGACCATCTGGATTCCGGGTGCGTCTCTCAAGGCGATTCGCCTCGGCTGGGCCAGACTGCAGCGTTGTCCGGTCGGCAACCACTGGAGCCTCGTTACTCCCGTCAACGACTCAGACTTGACCGATGAGGACAGGCGGATTGCCGACGAACACCGCGACGTGCGGGTTCCCTAAGTCTCTTCGTCCGACCCATCCCGGCCCGGACAAAGTGCGATGCCGACCGCGGCCCGGTGGTCGCCCGGCGAACGTCGACGCCATTTGGGGCGGGGTCGTTCTCAGGATCTCAGCACGTGACTCGGTGGCGCCCCCGGCCTCTCAGAATGCGAACCTTGTCCATTGGCCGAAAGGCCCCGTACGACGGGACTCGAACCTTGGTCAACTCCTCGATCTGGCAGACCTCATGACTGAGCCGGGCGCAACCCGAGTTCCGAGAGTTCCTGGAGGAGATCCTGGAACAGGGCCGACACATAGGCCACCATCGGCTCCTACTGGCCCACTCGGCGTAGCGCCGATCCCCGGCAGGTCACCCTCTCGTCCGGGTCATCGACCCGGCGGGCTCAGCGATCATCGCTCGGATCGTGCCCATGGCGCACACGCTCGCAAGCGGCACGTGGCGGTTGGGCCCCTGCTCCGGCATCTGCGACGATGAGAGCATCTCGAGGAAGGAGGTGCCCAAATGGCCGATGGCGATTCGAGCGTTCAGCCGCACAAGCCACGTGCCGCACCGGAGGTTGTTGCTCCCACGAATAGGGTCAACGTCGCCCTGCCCTTTGGCAACATCCACGTTGAAGAGTCAAGTAAGGATCTGGCCGAGCTGGCGGCAATCACGGCGGCACTAGTCTCGATCGTCGAAGGACTGGCTGCTGGTCCCAAGATCAAGAAGCTGCGTGAGCAGGCGCAGGCGTTCGCTGCACGGGTTGGCTGATCTCAGAAGAGGGCTCGGGATCTGCTCACCAAGGCGCAGGTTCGTACGCCGGCTGGGTCTAGCGCGTTGTTGCTGCGCTCTTGACGGCCGTGGCCTTGTTGACCGGCCTCACCGGCGCCCGCAACCCGTGATCTGGTCCAAGATCTGCCCCGTGTTCTTGACATTCTCCACGGGGCTTCCACTGGTTGCGAAAATCACCAACCTCCGGTCCCGTCGGGAAGAACTGCTCTTGGCGCTTGTGCATGAACTACGCGTCGAGGTCCGTGTCAAAGTTGTCCCTGCTTCCGGGTCAGCGGCGACGCTCCAGAGAAGGTTCGCGCCTGGGTGGTTTGGCGCCCCCGGCAGGACTCGAACCTGCGACGCACGGTTTAGGAAACCGACGCTCTATCCTCTGAGCTACGGGGGCGGGCCTTCAAGACATCCTCACGACGGCTCAGTCTCCCATGACGGGAAGCGGCACGCGACGGTTTCATCGAGCGCGGAGGCGATTGTCGTGTCGGGCCTGAACCAGTGCTCGAAGAGCCCGCGTCGATGCGGGGCTTCGCCGAGAAGCGGTAGGACTCTCGACCCAGTGTCGGTGTTTTCTGATCCTTCCAGGCACAGACGATCCTGTTCGTTGCCGGATTATTGAGACCGGATTGGATGGGAGTTGATCGTCGAAGCTCACTCTGACCCGTCGCGTGAATTACCCGCGGGCCCATGAGGCGGAGGGGACAAGCAATTGGGAACCAAGTCTGAGCACGACGTCGAGGAGAGCTCCGAGGTCGAGGAGGTCGCCGCGCCGCTCCAGGTCAGTGGGCCCGACATCTTCGTCCTGGCCCGGGCTCCGCGCCGTGATCTGATGCCTGCCTCGCTACGTAAGGGCCGCCACGGAGCCAAAGACGCCCGTCGGGCCCAGTCCCGAGCCAATCACCCCTGTCAGGGTTCGTCGCGCATGCACCTCGTCGACGGCGACGGTCCCGGCGTGGTCGAGGAGTCACGCATCGCCCTGCGCCGCCGGTTCGAGGACATCACCGTCGTGGAAGACACCAAGTCCCAGGAGTCGGCGGCCGGCTGAGCTAGGCCCGCTGAGCTGGGCCCGCTGAAGCTGGGCCGCCTGAATATCAGTTGCGGTCGAACTCCCAGTACTGCAGCTCGCACAGCATGGGGAGCAGGTAGCCGACGTAGATCGAGTGGATCTTGATGGGTCCCTGGTCGTCGACCTTGAGATCGATGAGATCGACCCTGGGATCCTTGGACCGGTACTCCACCGCCCGGTCGCGCGCCGCTTCCAGCTCGTCGAGAGTCCCCACCGCGAAGCCGAAGTGGTCCATGCGGGGGCAGCGCAACGGGTCGTCCTCGGCGATGAGGAAGATGAACTGGTCCCAGTGCACGCACGACAGGATGAGGCGCTTGCGGTCGAGAGTCATGGTGGGCATCTCGTCGAAGCCGAGCACCTGACCCCAGAAGCCGCAGATGTCGGTCCGGTTCTTCTCGTCGAGCAGGTCTGCGGGCACACTGAGGGCCACGTGGTTGAAGCGGGGATTGCCCGACGGGTAGTAGGGATGTGCCATCAGTCGCCCTCCCCTGCAGATGCCGGACCGTTCCGACCCGGGACCACCATGACCTTCCCCGCGATCCGACCCTCGGCCAGGCTTTGCATGGCTTGGCCCAGACCGTCGAGCGAGACGTCGTCGGGATCGATGAGGACGTCGACGGGCAACCGGCCCGACCCCAGCATCTCGAGCGCACGCTCGAAGCCACCCGCGTCGTAGACGAAGGAACCGGTCACCGTCAGCTCGTTGAGGATCAACCGGTTGGGGTCGAAGCTCGGTGCCTCGATGCCCGCACCCACGAGAACCAGGTGCCCCCCTCGCCGAAGCTGGTGGAAGCCGGACTCCATGGCCGCCTTCTTCCCCGAGCACTCGAACACCACGTCGACGGCCCGCGGGGATTGCCGTTCGGGCTCCCAGGGCGGATAGGTCTCGAGCACGGTGGGATCGAGGACCTCGGACGCGCCGAGGTCAGCAGCGAGGCGACGTCGGCGCTCGCCGGGCTCGACGACGACGACCGGGCCCAGGTCCATGGCCTCCAATGCCGCGATGGTGAGCGCGCCGATGGGGCCGGCCCCGAAGACCATGGCCGCGTCACCGCGCACCATGCCCGAGCGGGTGATGCCGTGCAGCGCCACCGCCAACGGCTCGGCCAGCGCCGCGACCCGGGGCGACATCCCGTCGGGCAGGCGCAGCAGCGAGCGGGCGTCGGTGACCACGTACCCGGCGAAGGCGCCGCCCAGGTTGCTGTCGACAGGGGCTGAACGACGCTCGCACTGCGAGGGCCTGCCTTCGCGACACCGCCGGCAATCACCGCACCGAGGCGACGGTCCGCACACCACGGCGTCGCCGGGCACCCAGGCCGTCACGCCCTCTCCCACGGCCGCCACGACGCCGGTGTACTCGTGTCCGCCCACCGTCCCGGGCTTGCCCCAGCCCTCGATCATGATGTGGAGGTCGGACCCGCAGATCCCGCAGTAGGCCACCTCGACGAGCACGTCGCCGGGGCCCGGCACGGGCACGGGGCGCTCCTCCACGCCGATCTCGCCGGGACTCCGGTAGACCGCCGAGCGCATGACACGGGGGGTGGTCCTCGCCATGGCTCAGCCCACCGCCTCGGGCACGCGGTCGCGCTGGACCGGAGGCCGGTACCCGTCGCGCCGGCGCGAGTAGAAGTCCTTGCGCCGCACCAACAGGGCGAACACAGCCCCACCGGCCACGGCGACCGCTCCCACCAAGACGACCTCGTTCATCCCCGTCACAAAGGCGTGATGCGCCGCCATCACCACCGCCGGCCGGTCCCCGGAGGCCTTGGCGGCCGCCTGGGTCCCCCCCGCGGCGATGGCACGGGCCAGCACCGGTGCTTCGTGGCCGCCGACGGCCCCGTGCAAGGTGGACTGGAGCCGGTGTTGGAAGACCGCTCCGAGGGCGGCCACCCCGGTGGCCACGCCGCCGATGCGGAAGGTGTTGGAGATCCCCGACGCCATGCCGGCCCGTTGAGGCGGCACCACTCCCAACGCGATCTTGGCGATGGCGGGATTGGCGAGGCCGATGCCGACCCCACCGACGAGGAGCCCGGGGAGCAATGCCTTCCAGCTCGACGCCACGGTGAGACCGGCGAAGAGCCAGATCCCGACAGCCGAGATCGCCAGTCCCACGAACAGGGTCATGCCGGCGGGCACCCGTTCGGTCAAAGGACGCGACGCCAGTGGCACCACGAACGACAGGGTCGTCAACGGCAGCAGGCGCTCACCGCCTTGGAGGGGGGACAGCCCGAGGTCGTTCTGGAGATAGAGGGTGAGATACGGGAGCAAGGCGAACATGCCGGCGCCGATGCCGAAGGTGGCGATCGACACGCCCGTGAAGGCGGGCTTGCGGAACAGCGACAGGTCGAACATGGGCCGTTCCTGGCGGAGCTCCACGATCACGAAGACGACGAGCAGCAAGGCCGCGGCACCCAGCGTCGCCACGATCCGGTGGCTCGACCAGCCGTCGTCGTTGCCTTTGGTGAGCCCGAGGACGAGGAGGAAGAGCCCTCCCGAGAAGGTGACGAGGCCCATCCAGTCGAGGCGCTTGGCCCCGGGGTCCACCATGTTCACCATCCGCCGGCTCACGAGGAGCGTGAGGACACCGATGGGGATGTTCACGTAGAAGATCCACTGCCATCCGAACGCGCTCGTGAGGGCCCCGCCCACGAGAGGGCCGATGGCGACTGCTCCTCCCACCGTGGCTCCCCACACCGCGATGGCGGCCGACCGGGCCGAGCCCTGGAAGTCCTGGCCGATCAGGGCCAGCGACGTGGCGAACATGCCGGCCCCCCCGATGCCCTGGACGGCCCGGGACGCGATGAGCTCGGCCGGGCTCTTGGACAACCCGCACGCCAGGGAGGCGAGGGTGAAGATGACGACGCCGATGATGAAGATCCGCTTGCGGCCGAACCGGTCGGCCAGCGATCCCTGGGTGAGGATCACCGCGGAGAGGCTCAGGGCGTAGGCCGAGATGACCCATTGGAGGTCGCTGAAGCTGGCGTGGAGCGACCGCTGGATGGTGGGCAGGGCCACCTGGACGATGGTGATGTCCACCAGGAGCATGAAGGTCGCCCCGCACACGGCGATGAGGGTCCACCAGTGACGCTCGGTGCCGCCCGCTCGACCGTGGTCGGAGCTCGGGAGCGATCCCTTCGCGGCCACCTACCCTCCTCCCACCGGCGCGGCGTCATCCCCCGACGCCGGCCAGCGACTCGAAGAAAGAGTCTCGTTCGTGCTGCGTCCGGTGTCCAGGACCGGGAGGGCCCCGGAGCAGGCCCAGAGGGGGTCGATAGCCTGAGAACGGTGCGAAGCGTATGGACCTCGGGGCGTGCGGTCTCACTGCACGTGGCGCTGATCCTCTTCGTCCCCGGCTGCGTGGCCCTCACCTGGTGGCAGGGCACCCGGGCCCTGGACGGCAACACCTTGAGTTGGGTCTACACCTTCGAATGGCCGATCTTCGCCGCCTACGCCACCTACATGTGGTGGAAGCTCGTCCACGACGAGCCGGGGCCCGGCGCTCGTCGCTCGGCCCCACCGGTCGAGCCCGACGGGGATCTCGACGCCTATAACCGGTACCTGGCGGACCTCAACGCCAGTGGGAGGCAGAAGCGGTGGTGAGCGACCCGATCGATGTTGCACAGAATTCACACGCAGGGTCTTGCGCAGAGACGCCGGTTGCGCATGTATTAGGAGATGGAGTTCGAGGGGGGCAGTACACCGAGATGAGCGAACGACGTCCGCCCCGACCGCCGGTCGAAGTTCGGGCCAGTGCGCGTCGGCGCAAGACCGCCAGCGGCTTCTGGCAGGACGGCCGCGTGGTCATCCTCGTCCCGGCCCGGCTCAGCAAGGCCGAACGGGGGGAGTTGGTCGAGGGCCTCGTCGAGCGGGTCCTCGCCCAGCGCCCCAACGTCACCACCTCGGACCGGGACCTCGAGCGCCGGGCCGCCGCCCTCGCCGATGAGTACCTGGGCGGGGTCCGGCCCCGGTCGATCCGCTGGGTCGGCAACCAGCAGCACCGCTGGGGCTCGTGCACGTCGGGGACCCGCGAGATCCGGATCTCCGAGCGTCTCCGTTTCGTGCCCGGCTGGGTGCTCGACGCCGTGCTCGTCCACGAGCTCGCCCATCTGATCGAGCCGACCCACTCGGCACGCTTTCGCCGCCTCGCCAACCGCTATCCCCGGACCGACGAGGCCGACACCTTCCTGGCCGGCTTCACCTTGGGCCAGGAGACCGCCACCGCCTGACCCGGGAGGCCGCCTGATCTGAGGCTTCAGGCGCGCCCGTCGAGCACGGCCGAGGCCACCAGCTCCTCGAGGTAGCGAGTGTCCCACCACGACACCTGGAGGGCCTTGGCCCGGCGGAAGTAGAGCTGGATGTCGAAGTCGACGGTGAAGCCGATGCCCCCGAAGACCTGCTGGGCCATGGCCGTGACGTCGCGGTAGGTGCGACAGGCGAAGAGCTTGGCCATGGGAGCGAGCTTGTCCACGGGCCGGCCCTCCGAACACGCCCAGGCCGCTTCGTGGACCAGGGTGGTGCCTCCGTCGACGGCGGTGACGGCGTCGGAGAGATAGTGGGCGATGGCCTGGAAGGCGCCGAGGGGCTTGTCGAACTGCTCGCGGTCCTTGGCGTACTGGACCGTGATGTCGAGCGCGTGTTGGGCCCCTCCCATGGCCTGGGCGGCCAGGAGGATGCAGCCGTCGTGCATGACCGAGTCCCAGGTTCCCCACCCCGATCGGGGCCCGCCGATGCGGGCGTCCTCGTCCACCCGGACCGAGTCGAAGGTCACCTCGAACTGGGTGTCCGAGGCCACGGTCATCTGCTGGTGCAGTGACACCCCGTCCGACGCCGGGCCCACCAGGAAGAGGTCGACGTCGAGGGGAGCGTCCCCCGTGCGGGCCAGGACCACGAAGGCGTTGGCCGAGGAGGCGAAGGGGACATGGCGCTTGGTCCCGGTGAGGCGGAAGCCGGTCCCGTCGGGCTCGGCCCGCATCATGATCCCCGTGGGCCCGCAGGTGTTCTCGGGCTCGAACCACGCCGGGGTCACGATGGCGTCGCCGCTGGCGATGCTCCCCAACCACCGCGCCTGCTGCTCAGCCGATCCGGCCCGGGCCAGTGCCGTGCCCGACAACACCGCGCTGGCGAAGTGCGGCGTGGGGGCGAGGGCGCGACCCAGCTCCTCGTAGAGGACCACACCCTCGAGCGCGGTCATCTCCGACCCGCCGTGGCTCTCGGGGAGGAGCAGCCCGATGAGGTCGAGCTCGGCCATCTGCTGCCAGAGGTCGGTCGAGTACCCGACGGGGTCGTCCTCGAGCTCGCGGACCACCGACAGAGGGCTGTGCGTCGCACACACCTTGCGCACCGTCTCGCGCAGCATGTCCTGCTCCGGACTGAATTCGAGGTCGAGCACGTCCCAGCTCCTCTCAGGGCTTCCAGCGGTCGGCGCGGCGTTGCCAAGGGTTGTCGTCGTCGTCCACGGGCAGCGCCACCCGTGCGGTGCAGGTGCTCTTCACGTCTCCGTCCACCGACAAGGTGATGTCGAGGCCGACCCACCCGCACCCGGTGTCGTCGACGGCGAGCGCCGACACGACCCCGTCGAGGACCATGGTGTCGCCGGGGAAGACCGAGTCGCGCATGCGGAAGGTGACCCGGCCCATCCGGCCGTGGGGGCCGGTCCAGTCCGTGATGAAGCGCTCGAACCACGCCGCCTGGTTGGGGGTGTTCAAGAAGATGTCGCGCGTCCCGTTGCGCTGCACCGCGAAGTCCTTGTCGTGGTGCATGGGCCGCCAGTCACGCGTGGCCAAGGCCCCGAGCACCACCGTCGTCGCCGTCACGTCGTGGCGCAGCGACGGCAGGATGTCACCCTCGGCCACGTCACCGAACACGACGAGGGGCGCCGGCGCGCTCACGACGCGCTCGCTTTGGCGTCTGACCCGCGCCGGTAGCCGAAGCCCGTATAGCTCTCCACGCCGACGGTCTCGCCCTTCTGGTTGGCGTACTCGACGTCGATCACCCAGAACCGTCCCGTGCCGAGCTTGGTCGTCTTCTCGTCGCTCACCGAGCGCAGGATCTGGCGCGTGGTCAGCACGTCACCGGGCCGGACCGGCTCGTGAAAGACGATGGTGTTGTCGGTCATCACCGCCTCGGGGAGCCCCAGGCGCTCCTTCAGGTCGAAGTGGACCTTCAGGGGCAGGTGGTCCTCGGTGCGGCCCGGCGCCCAGTGATGGGGGCGGAACCAGACCGAGATCATGGTGGGGGGTGCGATGGGCCCACCGGTGAGCTCCTCGGCCACGGCGTCGTCCCAGAAGAGCGGGTTGGCGTTCTCCACCGCCGCGCACATGGTCCAGACGTAGCTCCGCTCCACGGGGAACTCCCCGGTCTCCTCGTACTGGGGAACCCCGATGAGGATGCGGACGTCGTCGATGGTTGCGCTCATGCGATCACCTTCCGGGCCCGGAGCTCGGCCACACGCTCGGCGGGGACGCCGGCGCGGGCAAGGAGCTCGTCGGTGTCGGTGGCTTCGGTGTCGGGCACGCACACCGGCTCGGCCGGTTTCTCCATCCCTGCCAGCACGGCCCCGACCTGACGGAAGGTGCCGCGTCCGGCGTGCTTGGCTTCGACCACCGCGCCCCGCCACCCGTACTGGGGGTCGGCGCCGACCTCGGCCACGGCCTGGACCGGGGCCACGCAGGTGTCGGCACCCGAGAGCTCGATCACCCAGTCGTCGCGGTCGCGCCGGGCGAAGGCCGCGGCCAGGTCGGCGCGCAGGGCGTCTTGGACCTCGTCGTCGTACTGGTGGTCGGTCCACTGCTCACAACCCAGCGCCCGGCACAGGTTGGCGAAGAACTTGGCCTCGATGGCCGCCACCGCCAACCACTTGCCATCGGCGGTGCGGTAGGTGTCGTAACAGGCGTAGCGACCGGTGAGGACGTCGTGTCCCGGCCCGGGCTCGGTCCCCGTGGCGAGGTGCTCGTCCGCGGTCAGTGACATGAGCCAGAGGACCCCGTCGGCCACCGACACGTCGAGGAAAGTGCCCGCACCGGTGGTGGTTCGGCCCACGAGCGCAGCGGAGATGGCCAGCGCGGCGTGCATGCCCCCGGCCGCGGCGTCGGCGATGGTGGCACCGGGGATGGGAGGGCCGCCGTCGGCACGCGGCCCGGTGGTGGCCAGGATAGCCCCCCACCGCCAGGTAGTTGAGATCGTGGCCGGCCCACCCCGAGCGCGGCCCGTCCTGGCCGAAGCCGCTCGTCGAGCAGTAGACGATGGCGTCGTTGACGGCCCGCACCGCCCCGTAGCCGATGCCGAGGCGATCGACCACACCGGGCCGGAAGCTCTCGACCACCACGTCCGCGCCCGCCGCCAACGCCAGGAAAGCATCACGCCCGTCGGGGTCCCGGACATCGAGCTTCACTCGGCGCATGCCCCGCTGGGCGCTGTAGGCGAAGAAGGGCGGGCGTTACCTGCGCAGGGCCCTGGCCGGGCACGGGACCGACCTTCACCACGGTGGCGCCGTAGTCCGCCAGCAGCCGGGTGCAGCGCGCCGCGGGCCCGACACTGGACAGGTCGAGGACGACGATGCCCGACAACGGGCCGTGCGCATCGTGGGGCGGAGCCGGGTCCATCAGAAGTTCTTGGGGAGCCCGAGGCGTCGGCGGGCGATGATGTTCTTCTGGATCTCCGAGGTGCCGCCGCCGATGGTGTCGATGACGGTGTAGCGATAGGTCGACTCGGCCCGGCCCTCCATGGGCGCCTCGGCCGTCTTCACCCGGAGCTGCGAGCCGGGACCGGCGATGTCCATGGAGGCGTCGGCCAACCGGCGCGACAGCTCGGTGGCATAGAGCTTGTACTCCGACGCGTGGGTGGTGGGCGCGGCGCCGCCTTTCTGGGATTCGTTGACGAAGCGCAGCCCGAGCACCCGCGCCACCTCGGCCTGGGTGGCGAGCTCGGCGATGCGGTGCCGGATCACCGGGTCGTCCTTGAGGGGACGCCCGTCGCGCGTCGCCCCGGCCACGTACTCGCACAGCAGGTCGAGACGCTGGCCGATGGGAGAGAAGGTGAACATCGTGAAGCGCTCGAGGTCGAGGGCTTCGGAGATGTACTGGAAGCCGTGGTTGAGCTCACCCACCACGTAGTCGTCGGGCACGAAGACGTTGTCGAGGTGGACCTCGTTGGTGCGCTCGTCTCCCATGGTCCAGATGGCGTTGACGGTGATGCCGGGCTGGTCGAGGGGGACGAGGAAGAGCGTGATGCCCGAGTGCTTGGAGCTCGGGTCGGTGCGGGCCCCCACCCAGTACCACTCGGCGAAGTGTGCCGAGGTGGTCCAGGTCTTCTGTCCGTTGAGCCGCCAACCGTCGCCGTCGCGCGTGGCCTTCAATTGCATCGAGGCCGCGTCGGACCCGGCGTTGGGCTCGGAGTACCCCACCGCGAACTCCACCTCGTTACGCAGGATCTTGGGGAGGAACTCGTCCTTGAGCCGCTTGGTGCCGTGGCGGATGATCGTCTTGCCCACGATCCCGACACCCTTGCCGATCTGGGGACCGCCCCGTCGGGCCAGGGACTCGTTCAAGAGGTACTCGTAGACACCGTCGCCCTCCTGGCCGCCGTACTCCTTGGGCCAGGTGATCCCGAGCCAGCCCTGCTCCCCCATCTCGGCCATGAAGGCCCGCCGGGCCGGGGTGTCGACGATCTGGGCCATGTTCTCCCGGGTGACGTCGAAGACCTCGGGGTCGTCATGGTCGTCGAGGAACCGCTCGACCTCGGCGACGAAAGAGAGCTGCTCAGGCGAGAACTCGAAGTCCATACCGCTGCCTTTCCCGTCCCGTTCCGGCGAGATACCTGACTGGTCGTCAGATCGTATCGGCTACCATCGCCGCCGTGCCGGGTGCGCCGGGGTCAGGTGAGCAGGTCCGAGGGATCGTGAGCGCCGGGGCCTATGTGCCACGGGCCCGGCTCCAGCGTTCCGAGGTCACCGAATTCCTCGGCTCGGGCGGCGGCAAAGGGGCCCGGGCCGTCGCCTCGCACGACGAGGACACCACCACCATGGGGGTCGAAGCGGCCCGGACCGCCCTGCGGGGCGCCCCCGCCGCGGCCCTCGGGGCCCTGTGGTTCGCCACCGCCTCGCCCGCCTATCTCGACAAGACCAATGCCACCGCGCTCCATGCCGCCCTTCGGCTCTCGTCGGAGGTCCCCGCCCTCGACTTCGGGGGCGCCCTGCGATCGGGGGTGGGGGCACTGCTGAGCGCGCTCACCGCCACCACCACCACGCTCGTCGTCATGGCCGATCAGCGCGACGGCCTGCCCGGGGGACCCGACGAGTCGGCCGGCGGTGACGCGGCGGCCGCCTTCGTGGTCGGTGCGGACAGCCCCGGGGCGCCCGTGGTGGCGCGCCATCTGGGCGGCGCCTCGGCCACCGACGAGATATTGGACCGCTGGCGGGCGCCGGGCGAGCGCCGGTCGAAAGTATGGGAGGAGCGCTTCGGCGAGACCCGCTACCTCGCCCTCGGGCTCGATGCGTGGGCGCGCGCCCTCAAGGCCGCCGGCGTCGAGGCCGCCGACGTCGACCACGTGGTGGTGACCGGCATGCACGCCCGGGCCACCAAGGCCCTCGTCGCCAAGCTCGGCGTCCGGCCCGACGCGGCCGCCGACGACCTCGCCGCCTCGGTGGGCCAGTCCGGCACCGCCCATCCCGGTCTGGTGTTGACGTCGGTGCTCGAGACCGCCGGCCCGGGCGAGACCGTGGCTCTTCTCCATCTCGCCGACGGCGCCGACGGCCTCGTCTTCCGGACCACCGACGCCATCGGTTCGCGGTCCTCGACCCGCCCCGTGGCGACCCAGATCGAAGGGGGCGCGCCCCTGCGGTACGGGAAGTTCCTGTCGTGGCGGGGCATGGTGAGCCCCGAGCCGCCCCGGCGCCCCGAGCCCCAGCGGGTCTCGGGCCCGGCCGCCTGGCGCAGCGAGGCGTGGAAATTCGGCTTCGTGGGATCACGGGACCGGACCAGCGGCGCGGTCCACATGCCCCCGGCGCGCGTGTCGATGGTGGGCGGCGCCGTCGACGACATGGAGCCCGTTGCCATGGCCGACCTCGTCGGCACCGTGGTGACCTTCACCGTCGACCGCCTGGCCTATTCGCCGAGCCCCCCCATCGTGTTCGCCGTGGTGGACTTCGAAGGCGGGGGCCGGTTCCCCGTGGAGCTCACCGACGTCGACGCCGACGCCGTCCACATCGGGGACCGGGTGGAGATGACCTTCCGGCGTCTCTACAGCGCCGATGGCATCCACGACTACTTCTGGAAAGCGCGTCCCGCGGCGTCACCCGCCGCCGCCGCGCCCAGAGCTGAACCGACGAGGCGAGGAGGAGACCCATGGCATCGCACGGGATCCGCGACCGGGTGGCCATCGTCGGCATGGGCTGCACCGCCTTCGGCGAGCACTGGGACCGGGGGCTCGACGACCTCATCGTGGACGCCTCCACCGAGGCCTTCACCTCGGCCGGCGTCACCAAGGAAGAGGTCGACGCCTACTGGTTCGGCACCGCCCAGTCCGGGATGAGCGGGATCACCTTGGCCCGGCCCCTGCAGCTCGACAACAAGCCCGTCACCCGGGTCGAGAATTACTGCACCACCGGGTCCGAGGCTCTGCGGGCCGCCGCCTATGGAGTGGCCTCGGGCGCCTACGACATCGGCATGGCCGTGGGGGCGGAGAAGGTGAAGGACAGCGGGTACCAGGGTCTGAACGCGGCCGGCGCGCCCAACGACGGCACGGCGCGCACGCTCACCGCCGCGGCCATGTTCTCCATGGTGGCACCGGCCTACGCCGAGAAGTACGGCGTGGACGAGGACCAGATGACCGACGTCCTCGCCACCATCTCGGTCAAGAACCACTACAACGGGGCCCGGAACCCCCGGGCCCAGTTCCGACGGGAGATCACCAAGGAGACCGTCCTCAAGTCGCCACGGGTGGCGGGGCGGTTGGGCGTCTTCGACTGCGCCGGGGTGGCCGACGGGGCCGCGGCGGCCATCGTGGTGCGGGCCGAGGACGCGCTCCGGTACACCGACAAGCCCCTGTACATCAAGGCCCTGTCCTTCGCGGCGGGCAACGGCTCGGGGCTCATCGACCCCGGCTACGACTACACCCACTTCCCCGAGTGCGAGGCGGCGGCGGCTGATGCCTATCTCCAGGCCGGGATCACCGAACCCCGCCGGCAACTGGCCATGGCCGAGGTCCATGACTGCTTCACCCCCACCGAGCTCGTCCTCATGGAGGACCTCGGGTTCGCGGCGCGGGGCACGGCGTGGAAGGAGGTCCTCGCCGGCACCTTCGACCTCCACGGCGAGCTGCCGGTCAATCCCGACGGGGGCCTCAAGAGCTTCGGACATCCGGTGGGGGCGTCGGGGCTGCGGATGTTCTTCGAGTGCTGGCTCCAATTGCGGGGCGAGGCCACTCCCGAGCGCCAGATCGACAACGGGCGGACGCTGGCGCTCACCCACAACCTGGGTGGGTATCCGGGCGAGATGGTGTCGTTCGTGTCCGTGGTCGGCACCGAGCGCGACTGAGATCGACTGAGCCCGTTGTCGTTCCTCGACGAGCGCGCCGGGCTGGCCGGCAAGGTCGCCGTGGTGGCGGGCGGTGGCGGTGGGCTCGGTCGGGCCAGCGCCCTCGACCTGGCCCGTGCCGGTGTGGCACTCGCCCTGGCCGACAGTGATGCCGAGTCACTGCGCGCCACGGCCTCCGAGGCGCGGTCCCACGGTGTCGATGTCGTCGAGTCGGTCATCGACGTGCGCGACCCCGACGCGTTGGCGGCGCTGTTCGAGGCGAGTGACAAGGCGTTCGGACGCCTCGACATCCTCGTCAACGTGGTGGGGGGAACCTTCCGGGCCGCCTTCACCGACGTGAGCGCCAAAGGTCGCGACGCGCTGGTCCGGACCAACTTCACCTGGGTCGCAGACGCCACCGGGCGCGCCGCCTTGCAGATGACCTCGGCTGGGCACGGCGGGAGCATCATCACCATCACCTCCATCGAGGCACACCGGGCCGCGCCCGGCTACGCCGTCTACGCGGCGATGAAGGCGGCCGTGACCCATCTCACCCGGACGCTGGCGGTCGAGCTGGGATCGGCGGGAATCCGGATCAACTGCGTGGCCCCGGACTTCGTGCCCACGCGCCGGACTGGCCGGCGTGGCCGGACGAGCCGGATCGGCCGGACAACGGGCCGCCGCCGCCGGCGACGGCACCGACCCCGGCGACTTTCTCACCATTCCCCTGCGCCGCAAGGGTGAGGTCCGTGACGTGGGCAACTGTGTGCTGTTCCTGGCCTCGGACCTGTCGTCCTACATCACCGGCACGACCCTGCACCCCGACGGCGGCGCATTGGCCATGTCGGGATGGATGGACTGGCCCGAAGACGGGTTCACCGCCCGACCCCCGGCCTGGGTGCTCGACCGCCTCGAGTCCCCCGACCCATGACCGGGCCGGCAGCCGACGACGCGCTGTTCCTACCCGACGGGGAGCACATCGTCCCGACCGAATTCTCCCGGGGGCCGTGGTCGCCCGACGCGTTGCACGGCGGACCGGTGGCCGCCCTGCTCGCTCGGGCCGTCGAAGAGGTCCCCACCGACGAGCCCATGCACGTCACCCGGCTCACCGTCGAGCTCCTGCGCCCCGTGCCCCTCGCACCGTTGTCGGTCTCGGCGTCGGTGTCACGGCCCGGCCGCAAGGTCCAGCTCGTCGAGGCCCGCATCTCTTCTGGCGATCGAGACGTGGCGTGGGGACGGGCGTTGCGCGTCCGGCTGCAACCGACGGGCCCCGATGCACCGGAGTTCCCCGGTGCGAATGCCGTCGGAGCCGGTCCGGTTCCCGGCGTCGATCCGGGCGCACCACCGGCCCGTCACGGCGGCTACGGCTCGCCCGCTCCCATCGGGGCCTACCGGGCCTTCCACAACGCCGGCGCGGAGCTCGTCTACGTGGCCGGGGAGTTCGACGGGCGCGGGCCCGCCACGGTGTGGGTGCGGTTGGCCGTGCCGGTGGTTCCCGGCGAGGAGGCGACGCCGCTCCAGCGGGTGGTGGCCGCGTCCGACTTCGGCAACGGGGTGAGCTCGGAGCTCGACTTCGCCCACTACGTCTTCGTCAACCCCGACCTCACCGTCTCCATCCATCGACCCGCCGTCGGGGAGTGGGTGTGCCTGGATGCCACCACCAACATCGGCATCCCCGGAGCCGGCCTCGCCCAATCCGCGCTGTGGGACATGCACGGTCCCATCGGGCGGTCGCTCCAGAGTCTTCTCGTCGAGCGCCGCGCCTGAGGCCGGGCCCAAGACGACGTCACTCAGGAGGCGAGTGATCGGCCGCCTTCTGACGCGGGCGCTTGCCCTCCAGCGACGCCATGTATTTCCGCACGTCGGTCGCCCCCGTGCACAACGCCACCAGGTCGGTGGACTGCTGGAGGTGCATCCGCATCCCCATCATCTCCCACGCCCGGGTGAGGCCCTGCTTGGTGGCGAGGATGGTGGTGAGGGGCATCTTGGCGATGGTGGCCGCGATCTCCTCCACCGTCTCGTCGAGATCGGCCCGGGGCACGATCCTGTTCACCATCCCCCAGTCGAGGGCCTGGGTGGCGCTGATGGTGGGCGCCAGGAAGAGGTACTCCGCGGCGCGCTTGAAGTTCATGAGGACCCAGGGCTCGATCATGGTCTGCGCACCGGGCAACCCGAAGCCCTGGGGCAGGGGCATCTGGAAGTAGGCGTCCTCGGAGACGATGGTGAGGTCGGTGAGCAGTCCGTAGACGGTCCCGCCCCCGACGCAGTAGCCGTGGACCTGCGCGATGGTCGCCTTGGGGAACTCCCACAACCGGAGGGGCGGCCACAAGAACAGTCCCTGGTGATGCCGCCTCCACGTCCGTTCGGGGGTCGGGCCGGTCGTCGGGTAGACCTCGGGCATCTCGTCGATGCCGACGATGGCGTGACCGGCGCAGAAGCCTTCGCCGTTCGCCTTGAGCACGAGCACCTTGACGTCGTCGTCGTCGTCGGCGAGGACAAGGGCCTTGTCCATGTCCCAGACCTGCTGCGCGGTCTGGATGTTGGCCTTGTCGGGAGTGTTGAGGACGATCCGGGCCACCCCCCCCTCCGTCTCGTAGACGATCGTCTCGAACTCCACTCGCTCCACGTCACCCTCCCGTCGGCTCGGCCTCGATGCCCCGGTGGTGACCGACGCCGGCCTGACTCTACAAACGCCGGGCGCTGAGACTGAAGCTGAGGGGTATCCGGGGGCGGCCGGGCGGAAGGACGTAGCGCCGATCCCCGGCACGCACGAGCCAGGGGAAGCGGGCGAACGACGTCCAGTCGTGCTCCTCGAGACCCTCGAGGACGAAGCCGTGGTCGATGACGGACGTGACGATCTCCCCCAGGCTGTGGTTCCAGGAGTAGTTCCGCTCCATCGCCACCGAGTACGTCCCGTCGGTGTAGGTGAAACCCGAGTCGTCGATGTAAGGCTCGGGCTCCTCGAAGTAGGTGTGCTCGAGGACGAGCTCGTCGTCGCTGAGCGCGTCCGACAGTGGGTGCACGTCGTGAAGGAACAGCCGTCCCCCCGGGCGCGCCAAGGCGGCGGCGACAGACGCCCACCGGTCGACGCTCGGCAACCAGCACAGTGCCCCCAGGCTCACATAGACGACATCGAAGGTCTGGTGGTCGAGCGCCTCGGCGGCGTCGTAGACGTTGGCACAGACGAAGGTGGCCCGGTCCTCGAGCCCGGCCCGCGCCGCGAGGACGCGAGCCTGTTCGATAGCGGGCTCGGAGAAGTCGAGGCCGGTGACCCGCGCCCCCAGGCGTGCCCACGCCAAGGTGTCGAGACCGAAGTGACACTGGAGGTGGACGAGGTCAAGGCCCGAGACCTCTCCCACCGCGGCGATCTCCTCGGGTCGCGGCCCCCGACCCTCGCGGAGCCATCCCTCGACGTCGTAGAACTCCGACGCGACATGGACCGGCACGCGCTGGTCCCAACTCGTCTTGTTCTGGGCGAAGGCCGCGTCCTGGGTGTCACTGTGGGGTGCGTCGTCCACGAGACGACTCTAGGAGTCGATGAAGTTCAGTGGATGGAGAACGTGGCTGCGGTCACCATCTGTCACCAGGGGAGCTCAAGGCAGGTCGGCGCGTCGCCGATACCTCTCCCGTGACAATGCCCGCCTGAGGCGACACAGGGACAGGCGTGGGCGGGACGGCCTCCCCCGGCACCCGCCCGCGCCGTCCCATAACGTGGCCGCATGCCCTGCACCGACACTCTGACGACCGACGAGGACCTCGTCCGATCCCGTCTCCGGGACCTGCTCGCGGCGCACGACCCCGCCTCGACGCCGGCGGTGGAGTTCCTCGGGGCCCGCTTCGACGCCGGCCTCGCCTGGGTGTCGTTCCCGGTCGGGCTGGGGGGCCTCGAGGTGAGCCCCGATCTCCAGGGCCTCGTCGAGCGCGAGCTCCGAGCGGTCGATGCGCCCAACGAGGCGGATCGCAATGTCATCGGCTACGGCATGGCCGCGCCCACGGTCCTCACCCACGGGACCGAGGAGCAGCGCGAGCGCTACCTCCGACCACTCTTCACCTGCGAGGAGGTCTGGTGTCAGCTCTTCAGCGAGCCCGGTGCGGGCTCCGACGTCGCCGGGCTCGCCACCCGGGCCGTGCGCGACGGCGACGAGTGGGTCGTCAACGGCCAGAAGGTATGGACGACGCTCGCCCACACCGCTCGCTGGGGACTCCTCGTGGCCCGCACCGACCCGGACATTCCCAAGCACCGGGGGCTCACCTACTTCATCGTGGACATGCACGCTCCGGGCGTCGAGGTCCGACCCCTCCGTCAGATCACCGGCGAAGCCGAGTTCAACGAGGTCTTCTTCACCGACGTCCGCATCCCCGACGCCAACCGCCTCGATGCCGTGGGCGCGGGGTGGCGGGTGGCCACCACCACGTTGATGAACGAGCGGGTCGCCATCGGCGGCGGCGTCGTGGCCCGCAGTTCCGGGCCTATTCACGAGGCCCTGCGGATCTGGAAGGACAAGGCCGACAAGACGACCACCCAGCGCGACCGCCTCGTGGAGCTCTGGGTCGAGTCCGAGGTGGCCCGGCTCACCAACATGCGGGCCCGCGCCCTGCGCACCGCCGGGACCCCGGGGCCCGAGGGTTCGGTGGCCAAGCTGGTGGGGGCCGAGCTCAACAAGCGTGTCTACGAGTTCTGTGTCGAGCTGATGGGGATGAACGGCACGCTCTTCCCGACGCACTACGAGATGCGCCGGCCCGACCGGGCCGTCTTCTCCGGGGGGGCCGACCCCCGTCACACCTTCCTCCGTTCCCGGGCCAACTCCATCGAAGGCGGGACCTCGGAGATCATGCGCAACATCCTGGGCGAGCGGGTGCTCGGCCTCCCCGGCGAGCCCCGCATGGACAAGGACATGGCCTGGTCGGAGGTGCCCCGAAGTTGACCGGGACCATGGCCCCCATGCAGTTCGGTACCGACGTCGCCGCCAAGGGAGTCCGGGAGCGGGCCTTCGACGTCAGTCGCGGCGATCGACGTATCCCCGGCCTGTTGTGGACCGCGGCCGACGACGACCGGCCTCGACCCGTCGTCATGCTCGGCCACGGGGCGGCGGGCTCCAAGCGCGAGGACTACATCGTGGCACTGGCCCGTGGGCTCGTCCGTCGTCACGGGCTCTGTGCCGTCGCCATCGACGGACCGGTCCACGGGGATCGCCGTGCCGACAAGGGTGCGGTGGCGGGGCTTCCCTTCGCCGACTTCGTCCAACGGTGGTCGGCGGACCCCGGTCTCATCGACGACATCGTCGGCGACTGGCGGACCACCCTCGACGCCGTCCAGAGCCTGCCCGAGGTCACCCCGGGACCGTGTGGCTACTGGGGCCTGTCCATGGGGACGATCTTCGGCCTCCCCACCGTCGCGGCCGAACCGCGTGTGGCGGTGGCGGTCCTCGGCCTCATGGGGATCGCCGGACCCACCAAGGACCGCTTCGCGGCGGATGCCCCTGCGGTGTCGTGCCCGCTCCTCTTCTTGGTCCAGTGGCACGACGAGCTCTTCCCCCGTGAGCTCGCCTTCGAGCTCTTCGAGGCCTTCGGCTCCACCGACAAGCGGATGCACGTGAGCCCGGGCATGCACGCCGAGGTCCCGGCTGAGGAATTCGAGGCCAGCGGCAACCTCCTCGCCGCCCACCTCCTCGACTAGCGACCCGCCTTCGATCCCGGGCCGGCCCGATCGGCCCGGTCGGCCCGGTCAGACCGGTGCGGTCCTCCCCACCATCGCCGCCGCGGCTCGCCCCGCCAGGGCCACGAGGGTGAGGGTGGGCCCGTATCCCGCCGAGGTCACGAACACCGACGAGTCGGCCACGACCACGTTCTCGAGCCCGTGGACGCGCCCGAAGGGGTCGACCACCGAGGTCTCCGGGTCATCGCCCATCCGGGTGGTGCCCATGACGTGGCGGCTCATGGGGATCGCCGACAGCTCGCCACGGCGGTCCTCACCGTCGACCAGCGGTGAGGTCGACGTCATCGTCCAGGTGGCCCCCATGTCCTCGAGGACCCGCACCAGACGCGGGGCGTGATGGGCGGAGGCCACGATCTCGTGGCGATGGGGCCGATAGGTGACCCGGGCCACGGGGAACCCGCGGACGTCGCGGACGGTGGGGTCGAGGTCCACCCGGTTGGTGAGCTGGGGAAGGTCCTCGCCCTGCATGGTGAAGGCCCACATCCGGTCACGCATGGGCGAGGCCCGCATGAGCGACTTGTGCTTCGGTCCCCACGGGTAGATCTTCGCCTCCATGACCGGCAGGTTGGGACCGCCGTGCTCGACGAGCCCGCCTCGGATCCACGGCAATCCCGCTCCGGCCGCGGCGGCCCGGGCCGCGTCGTCGACGATCATGGCGTCGTCGTGGACATGGGTCACGGCCCGACCCTTGTGACCGTGGACCCGCTCGGGGAGGATCCCGATGACAAAGGTCTGGAAGTGGACCATGAAGTTCCGGCCCACGAGGGGACGGTCGATCCCCGACAACAGGAACAACCGCGGCGTCTCGACCGCACCCGCCGGCGATGACCACGTGCCGGGCTTCGATCTTCCGAGTCGCACCATCGGGACCGATGACCTCGACCCCGGTGGCCCGCCGCCCGTCGGTGATCAGTCGGGACACGAAGGTCTCGGACAACAACTCGGCTCGCCCCGACGCCATGGCCCGGAGCAACAGGGCGATGGGGTCGCCCTTGGCGTGGATGGGGCAGCCGAAGAAGGCGCAGAACCCGCAGTTGTTGCAAGCCGGGCGGCCGTCGTAGGGAACAGAGTTCGCCGCCGTGGGCGCCGCGTAGGGGTGGAGGCCCAACGCCTCGGCGGCCGCGCTCGAACGGACGCGCGCCGTACATGGGCGCCCCCGACGGCATCGGATAGGGGCCCGACCGCCACGCCGCGAAGGGATTGGCTCCCGCCGTGCCCGCCACCCCGATGGCCCGCTCGGCCTCGGCGTAGAAGGGCTCGAGATCGTCATAGGAAAGTGGCCAGTCGGCCACCTCGGCTCCCTCGATGGGTCCGTGGGTGCTCAGGAGGGCGAAGTCCTCTTCGCGAAACGGGGCACCTTGCCATCGGCGTGGGTCCCACCCCCGCCCACCGTGGTCGGGATGGAGTTGACCTCGCCGACGTAGCTGTGGTCCCCCTCCTCCTCGCCACGGCGGAAAGTCCGGGGCTCGATCAGCGGGTCGGGCCCCAGGAAGTACCGGTAGATGAACTTGAGCTCGTCGTTGGAGTAGTCGGCGGAAGGTTTCGTGAGGTCATCGGGGTCGAGAAGGTGATTCCGACCCTTCTCGACGATGATCACGTTCCAACCTGCTCGGGTGAGGACGTCGGCCACGGTTGAACCGCCGGGCCCGGACCCCACGATGACGGCGTCGACAGTCACGGGTTCGCCACCTCGGCGTCGGTCCATCCCCGGGGCTGGACGTCACCGGGATATTCGATGGCCTCCCATCCCACACCGTCGCGATTGCCCCCGTACTCCGGGGCGCCGTACATACCTTCGCAGCAGTGCCCGTAGACCAGGCCGGTGAATTCCCGACAGCTCCGCAGCCGCTCGTCCTGATCCTCGGGCGCGATGTCGCAGAAGTCGGGCCCGAGCTCGGCCAACCCCGCCCGATAGAGCTGTTGGAGTCCCTCGACGGGCCCGTTGAACTCGCGCTCGGGAATGCCGAGGGAACCTTCGATGCGCGTCCGCCACGCCAGCTCGTCGAGGGCTCCCAAGCGGTGGAACCGGGCGAAGGCCGCCTCGCCGCCGTGTCGTCCCGATGTCGGCCCCCCGGCCCAGATCCGCGGCGGATCGACGAGGAACGCGCCGAGCAGCCCGTCGATGTAGTCGGGAACACCCACGCTCGACGCGCCCGGTGTCTCGTCCTCGGGCACGAGTCGGTCGCACACGGCACCAGGAATCGCGAACTCCCCGTCGGTCAACCACAGAGGCATACACCGGCGTCACCGTACCATCGGCACTAACCGTCGGGAGGTGGTCTCGCGTTTCGCAGCCGGTTGTGGAACCCGCACAGCAGTCGACCGTTTTCCTCGATGGTGGGACCACCGGCGGTATAGGGGACGATGTGGTCGACCTGACACGCCGCCGCCGGGATGTCGCAGTAGGGATGGGTGCACTCTCGATCTCGCAGCTCGATGGCTCGGCGCGTTGCCCCCGAGAACAAACGGGCCGTCCGTGCTCACCTCGACACGACGATCCGGTGCGAACACCACTCGCTCCAGATAGGCCTCATCCAACCAGGGAAGCAGCGAGCCCGGGGCGATCACCGTGCCTTCGGCCAACTCACAGACCCGCCCGCGCAATGCCTCGTAATCGATCAGGACGCTGAACAACGGCGTCGGCCGACGCCCGTCGTTCGGAGTCGTCCGACTCCGCGTCGCCATCTCCACCAGGGCATCGGCTCGGCGTTGGCCAGGGGTCCGGGCCAGATCAACGAAGGTGGGGTCGCGTCCGAGCTCGGCGCGTGCCGCGGCCCATTCCGCTTCGAACATGGCCTGTTCGAGGCGTTCGAGCTCCGCCCCCACGATCGACCCGGAAATGGGGTCGAGTGTGATCTTGCCGAACCACATGCCACCGAAACTGCTGTCGAGGTAGACGTCACGAGCATTCCGACGCCGGTCGATCGTCGTCTTCGACGCCATCGGGGTCAGCGAGTTGCTTCCAGTATCCGGCGGCTCGGACAAAGAGGTCGAAGCGCAACGTGCTCGCTTGGCCTACGAGCATCTCCTCGTCGCGGGTGACCGCATCGGCGTTCGAATCGGTCCGGAGATCGGCAATGACATCAACCTGGGCCGCCGTGATGTCGCCACCGGCCCAAGCACTGGCGCAATACGGCATGAGGCGCAACGAGCGACCCCTGCGCACCGTGGCCCGGGCCCGGGCTTTCGGCAGTCGACACCGGGTCGCCAGCCATCCTGCCGCGCTCCGAGCGCCATCGGGCATCCAATTCCCCGCAGCGTCGAACGCGGCCGTGGAGTTGGTGACGAAGGAGTCGAGGCGAGCGAGCTGACGGTGGAGGATCTCGATCGACTCCGCGTCGGCCCAATCCGAGGGATCTGATCCGCTCAATCGATCGATGGCGTCGGTGAGGACTTCGAGATCCACAGAGAGAGTGAACCATCCGGGTGTGACAGCGCCTCGACCGAGGACAACGTTCCGATGTGACAGCCGGGTGCAACGATTCCTGTATCGACAGCAGCATCACCCTGAACACCGATATCAAGGGGTCCACCCGTGGCTGTGTGCTCACTGTGTAACGGAGAGATGCTGCACGGCGTCAGCTGCGACCTCGATCCCTTCCTCATCGCCGGCAAGGTCTACGAGCCGGTGCCCTGGGGCAAGGAACGTCGATTTCGACGAGGCGGCCCGATCACATTGGCGTGCCGCGACTGTGGAACCCCCCCGGGAGGTATCCATCACCATGGGTGTGACGTCGAGGAGTGCCCGTCGTGTCGTGGCCAGGCGATCAGTTGCAGCTGCGATGACCGAGGTGATTGGGATCACCCCGCGCCCCGACCACATTGTGCTGTGCACCGATGTCATGTTCACCGACGCCCCGCACGCCCGAGGTAACCTCGAGCGGCCGTGAGCCCCATGCACGTCGCCGCACAAGAGATGGAGCTCCACATCGGCGCCAGCGAGTCGTTGAAGGCCAAACGGGCCGTGGTCCGCCACCTCGTCGAGACGGCCCGGCGCCGCTACGGGGTGTCTGCTTCGGAGGTCGCCTACCACGACCTGTGGCAACGGACCACCATCGGGTTCACGACCGTCGCCCCCGATGCCCACCATGTGGAGGAGATCCTCGACAAGGTGGAGCGGTTCGTCTGGTCGCATCCCGAGGTCACGGTGGTCTCCAGCGTGCGACACTGGCTCGACCTCGACCCGTGAACGCCGCCTCGGCGGAGATGGGACCGAACTGATGACGGTGTCCCGATGACGGTGTCCCGATGACGGTGTCTCCCGAGCCGGGCCGGCGGTTGCAGATTCCGGCCCTCATGAGATCGCTACAGGGATACCGGCGCCAATGGGTGGCCCCCGATCTCCTCGCCGGGCTCACCCTCTTGGCAATTGCCGTCCCCGAGCAACTGGCGACGTCGCGTCTGGCCGGGATGCCCCCCATCACGGGGCTCTATGTCTTCATCGCCGGGACCATCGCGTTCGCCGTGCTGGGGTCGGCGCCCCAGCTGTCGGTGGGCGCCGACTCCACCATCGCGCCGCTGTTCGCGGCGGGGATCGCCCGCATCTCGCCCACCGGCTCGGCGCAGTACATCGCACTCGTGTCGCTGCTGGCGGTCACCGTGGGAGTGCTCGTGGCCGTGGTGGGCCTGTTGCGGCTGGGTTGGATCGCCGACTTCCTGTCCGCGCCCATCATCACCGGGTTCCTGGGCGGTGTGGCGGTGATCATCGTCGTGCACCAGCTTCCCGACTTCTTCGCGCTCGCGCCGGTGTCGGGGACGACGGTGCACCGCGTGTCGAACGTCATCGGGCACCTCGGTCAGACCAACGGATGGGCGCTGGGCATCGGGGTGACGGTCTTCGCCGTCGTGACCGCGGCCGAGCGGATCGACCGCAAGTTGCCCGGCGCGCTGCTCGGCCTGGTGGGCTCGACCCTCGTCGTCGGTGCCGCCGGGCTGCACGACCACGGGGTGCCCGTGCTCGGGACCGTCGCCCACGGTGCGCCCACCATCGGGCTCACGGATCTGTCGTGGTCGTCACTGGGCCAGGTGCTGCCCATCGCGGCCGTGGTGGCACTGGTCGTGCTGAGTCAGACGGCCGCCACCACACGCGCCTTCGCAGACCAAGGTGGATACGACGTCGACGTGAACCGGGACTTCGTCGGTGTAGGGGCCGGCAGCATCCTGGCCGGGTTGGCGGGGGCATTCGCCGCCAACGCCAGCCCGGCCCGGACCGGGGCGGTGGCCTCGGCGGGAGGCCGGACCCAACTGGCCGGTCTGGCGGCTGCCGCCGGCCGTCATCCTCGTCATCCCCGCCGCGGGCCTGCTCCGCGACGTGCCCCTGGCCACGCTGGCCGCCATCCTCATCTTCGTGGCCACGCGCCTCTTCCACGTGGGCCAGCTGGTGTCGGTGTTCCGGTTCGACAAGTGGGAATTCGGCCTCGCCATCGTGACCCTGGCCACGGTGGCCTTCGTCGGGGTCGAACAAGGGATCGGTGTGGCCGTGGGGCTCGCCATCCTCGACCGGACCCGGCGGTCGGCCCGCCCCCACAGCTACATCCTCGGCAAGATCCCCGGCACCACCAGCTGGGAGCCCCTCAGTCACCACGACCGGCCCGTGACCGTGCCCGGCGTGGTGGTGGTCCAGTGGCTGGCGCCGGTGTACTACGCCAACGCGGCGGTGTTCCAGGCCGAGATCCACAAGGCCCTTAGCGGCGTCGACGACGCCGGCGACGGTGCTCGTCATCGACGCCGACGCCATCACCGACATCGACTACACCGGGACGAGGACGGTGCGGGCGCTCGTGGACGAGCTCGAGCGCGCCCACGTCGTGGTGGGATTGGCCCGGGCCATCGGTGGCGCGCCGCAGGACCTCGCCCGCAGCGGGCTGCTCGACCGCATCGGCACGGAACCGGATCTTCTCGACCGTGGACGAGGCCGTCACAGCGTTGCGCCCAGGAGCAAGCGTGTAGAGAGGGCGCTCAGGAGCCCGTCACTCGGCGCGCAGCACGTGGGCAGTCGACGTCCGGGCCGCGATGCGCCCGGGGATGGCGGCCACCGCATTGGCCAGAACGAGGGCACCGAGACCGACCAGGACGATCTCGAGAACCGGCACCGACGGCTGGGGCACGGCGTAGATGGCGCGAGCGAAGAGGGACCACAACCACCGCCCGAGCGCGATCCCGGCGGGGACGCCGACGATGATGCCCACCGTGGCCGCGACCGACGCCTGCCAGGCCACGGCGGTCGCCAATTGACGCGGGGTGAAACCGAGGGTCTTGAGCAGCGCCAGGTCGCGTCGGCGCCGCCGGACCGAGGCCGTCAGGGTGAGACCGAGAGCCACCACCGCCCCGACCGCCAGCCCCGCCGCCAACGTGGCCGGGGTGGCGCCGGTCGATTGGTAGTTCACGATCTCGGCCGGTCGCTGGACGCCCAGCACGCTGTAGCTTTCACCTGCCCCCCCGGGATCAGAGCCCATGATCCTGGTGGCTCTCATCGGCGACGCGCTGCAGCGAGGCGCGGCCCGCCGCCGCGCTGACGCCGGGGCGGAGCCGGACGACGTCGATCGCCGGGCCGTTCTGATTGGGGTCGGGGTTTTTGAGCGCCTGCTTCATCGCCGCTGGTTCGACTCCCGTCGGCACCAACACGCCGGTCCCCATCGACACATGAAGGGTTCCTGCTGTTCCGATAGCCGGCATGGTGGCGATGCCCACGACCAGCAGAGGGGTGGGGGGCACATAGACCGGGAAGTCGTGGGGACTGCCGTAGCTGACGGTGACGGTGCTGCCGATCTTCTTGTGCAGGGCGGCGAGGGTGGCGGCGCCCACGACGATCTCCTGGCTGTTCTCGATCTCGTGCCCCGACAAGAGCGGGGGATCGACACGACTGTGCCGGGCCGTCAGCAGCGCCGGGACGGTGAGCCCGTCGATCTGGACACTGGCGAAGTCGAACCCGGTCCACGCGGCCACGTCACGGTCATGGTCGAGGAGCTTGCCGGCGGCGGGCGGAATGTTGTTGCCACCGGGCGAGTCGATGGCATAGCTCCAGTTCCACCCATAGAGGGCGGGGTGTGAGTCGAGTGTGTGCAGGCCGCTCGCGAAGGTGAGCGTGGCGGCGACGACGGTCACGGCGAGCACGGCGCCGATGAGCGCCGAGCGCACCGGCACGGCGGTACGCCCGTGGCCCCGCTCGAGAGCGAACCGCAGCCCGGCGATGGCCGGGGGTGCGAGCCCCATCCGGGCCGCCGCGTTGACGAGGCGCGAGCGCCGTTCGACGGGCTCGGCCCGTTCGCCGAAGGGCCGGGTGGCCCGGCGGTAGGCGAGGGCCATGGTCAACGTGCCCAGGCCCAACGTCAAGACCGCCAGCCCGATCGCAAGGACGGTCCAGTCGAAGGCGATCCCCGGGGCGCGATCCACCTGGCGCGTGGGCCCGATGGGTGCCAACGGTGACAGTCCTACCGCAACGCCCACCGCCACCAGTCCCCCGATGACGACCGCCCCCAGCAGACCGAACAGGGCGTCGGCCGTCGTGGTCACCGTATCGGCTCCGATGGCACGCAGGACGTCGAGGTCCTCGCCGTTCTCCCACAGGGCGCGGCTGATGGCCAGGCCGGCGATGAGCAGGGCCGCCAACGCGGCGATGACACCGAACACGCCCAGCGCGATCGCCTCGGGCTTGCTGGCCCTCTCGACTTGTCCCTCGACCACGGAGGTGACGTGGAAGGTGTAGGGACTACCGGGAGCCAGGATGCCGATGACGGCGCGCTCGACCGCCGCCACGTCACTGCTCCCGTGATCGAGGCGCAGTCCGTAGGTCGGGTACACCTCGCTGTGGCTCAGCTGCCGGGTGAGGGCTGGGGTCATGAGCACGTCGGTAGGGAACGCATCCACATCGTCGTGGACGACCTGGCTCGCCAGCACCACCAGTCCGACGAGCTTGACCGACACCCGCACTGCCGGCGTGGTCGTCTCGATGTTGAAGTCCGGCGCGTTGGCCTGCGCCACCGTGAAGGCGCCGAAGTCGATGGTCTCACCCACATGCCAGCCGGAGATGTGCGCCGCCTGCACCGTGGCCACCATTTCGTCGGCTCGGCGGGGATCGGCCATCCGGCCCTCGGACACCGTCACCTTGTCCTGGGTGAAGTACGTTCCTCCCACGCTGCCCAGCTCCTGGACATCACCGGAATTGACGCCACCGGAGACCGGCCTCCCGTTCGGGCCGAGCTGCTCCATGAGGAGATAGGGCGTGCTCCCCACGCCTTGCACATCGGGCACACGTTCGAGTTGTCGGAGAAGGTTCGTGGTCGAGATATTGGCCGGGCCGTAGGCGAGGAACTGGAGGTCCGAGGCTTTGGTGGCGGCCAGATAGGCAGGGAAGGCGGACTGGGTGCGCCGTGCTCCGGCAATGGCTCCCATGGCCACCCCGCCGAGCAGCCCGACGAGCACGATCACGGTGAGGTATCCGCCCCGTCGCCGGGGCAACGTGGCCCGGAAGCGGTACCAGGCGACGGGCAGCGCGCGCCCGCTCAAACCGGACCCCTGGTCAATTGTCGCATGTCACCCCGATCGGTCCGCCGCCTCCGGACCCCCCTCATTGTCGCCCAGGAGCGGTCCCCGACGAAGGTAGTCAGCAGGTGGACCTCGCTTCGTGCCAACACCCCTGACGAGCCACCGAGTGCATTCGGAGGGGAGACACCGCTCAGGCGTGGCGGTCTTCTCTCTCCACCCCGAATTGGCGCATGTAGGAGTCGAGGGCGGCGTGGCGCTCGGCACGGTCGATGCCGAATTCCTCGGGCCGGTAGACGATGGTCCCGTGACGACCTCGGGGGTTGTCCATCATGAACCGCTCCATGGCCTGGCGCGTCTCCGAGGTGAAGGGCTGGCCCGCCACGGCGTAGATCTTCTCCACGGTGGCGATGTCGGAGGCCATGAACTCGTGGAAGACGACGTCGATCGAGTTGTCGGCGGGGAGGAGGGCACGGTCCGCGGCACAGGCCCGGTAGAGGTCTTCGCAGCGCGCCGACCAGTACCGGCCGATGGCCATGGGGTCGACGTGGTCGATCGCCATCCGGGCGGTGTAGGCCACCATGGTGGCGAGGGACACCGTGACCGACGCGGGGTCGCGATGGGTGACCACGAAGGTGGCATCGGGGAACGTCGAGACAAGCGGCGCGAACTGCTCGAGATGCTGGGGCGACTTGAGGACCCACCGGGTACCGCCCCGCAACCACTGGAGGACCTGCAAGACCCTGCGGAGGTACTGGTATGTCGGAGTCTGGTCCTCGGCCTTGAAGTAGTCGCGCCACGACGGCATGAGCGCCTGGGCCTCGAAGAACATCGTCGAGACGTCGATGGCGAGGAGCTGGATCTCCTCGTGGACGTGATCGACGGTCATCTCGTGCATCCGGTCGAAGTAGGGCAGGGCCTGATTGAGCACCTCCAGTCCGAAGGCGGTCCGGGCCAGGCGGGGGTCGGGCTCGCCGGGCCCCGGTTGCTCGGCGTCGGCCAGGACGGGCTCGAGGCTCTCCCAATACGGGAGGGACCGCAGGGCGGGATCGGCGCTGATGAGGTTGTGGAGGTGGGTGGTGCCGGTCCGGGGCAGACCGCAGATGATGATGGGGCGCTCGATCCCGATGTCATGGATCTCGGGGTGGCGGGTCACGAGGTCCTGGATCAGGAGCCGGTTCTTGAGCAGCTGGACCAGCTGGCTGTACCAACTCACGATCCCCGACGGGCTCAGTCCCGCCTCGTCGTGCAACGCCGTGCACAGGACCTCCAGACGGCGGCGATAGGCAGCGTCGCCGAAATCGGAGAGCCCGGTCTGGTCCACCGCTGCGTCGCACAGCGCATCGGGCTCGACCGGGCACATCGGCGCCATCTCCACCAGGCCGGCGCGCGAGCTGGTCGATCTCGGGGGAGAACCGGGGCTGGGCGAGGTCGTCGAGGACGACCGGGGCCGGGCGGGCCGTCACGACCCGGCCACCTCGGTCACAGCCACGACGCGCGCGTCGTGGGTCGCGACGGCGTCGCCTCGGGGAGGAACCAACGGAACCAGATCCGGCCCCGGGAGTGCCCGGCGGTCGAGATCCAATTGGGGTGGCCCGGGTCGCGGCGGGCCACCACGAGCCGCCAGGAGCCGTCGGGCTCGTAGACAGCCTGATCACCGTTGAGGGTGACGCGCTCGTACGCGTAGTCGTAGGTGTGGAGGAACTGGTTCCAAAGACAGACGTTCCAGAACGCGCAGGCCGGGGACCGGCCCTCGATGACCAGAGCCTCGTCCTCGGCCAGTTCGTAGGAGCCCATGGCGTAGGCCGCGTCGGCGGCCGCCCACCCGAATGTCTGGCTCGGCACCCCGTAGGGCTCGTCGACGGTGTTGGGGGTACCCAAGGGAATGGGCACGATGGCGGCCTGGTCCCGGATCCAGGTGAGGGTGGCCCGGAACCGGCGGGCGAGGTCGGCGTCGTCTTCGCGCCGGGTGGCGGGCGGGTCGACCGCCTCGATGTGCCACTGGGCCCGGCGACCCTTCACCGGGTCGGCGAGATAGTCGCGGGTGATGGCGCAGACGGCGTCGGGCTCGAGCTTCAACCACGGCCCGTCATGGGGCCCGGGACTGAGGACGAGAGAGAAGGCCCCGTCTTCGGAGAAGTCGATGGCACGGTGGTTGATGGTGCCGACGATGCGCTCGGAGTATCGCCCGTCCGACGGGCCCCCATAAACCGAGAGCGAGAGGTAGTCGGCGTCACCCTTGCGCCCGGTGACGATGTAGGTCCGGTCGGGGTCGATCGGCGCGTACTGGTAGTAGGCATCGGCGTTGTCGCCACCCCACTTCCGGTAGGGGCCCACGATGTCGACGAAACGCGGTCGGGCCGGGTCGGCCCAGACGTGCGCGTCGAGGCCCACGGCCAAGATGGAGAACATCCACTTGTAGCCCTCGAGGACACTCAGCTCGTCGAGGGGGACGTCGGGGAGGAAGAGTCGGCCCTCGAGGGCGCGCAGCTCGTCGAGGATCTCGTGGAAGACCGCCGCGGTGAGCGGGGCCGGGACCGAGCGCTCCGGACCTTCGATGTCGGCGATGGACTCGTTGTCGGACCCGGTGGACATCGCCTCAATCTACGGGGCCGTCGGCGAGGGACGGGGGGGTCGGGATTCCCACTCGCGGCGATACAAGACCCAGATCAACCGAGAGCCCATCTCGCCGGGCGCTTCGGGCTCGTGCTCCAGACGCCCGGTGAGCCGGTAGCCGAGCTTGGGGGGACCGAGGCGCTGGCGACGTTGGCCTCGTCGCAGTGGATCTCCATGCGCTCGATGCCGCGCAACCCGAATCCCACCGCCGTCAGCGCGCCGGCCGCCGCAGTGGCGATGCCGCGGTCGGGTGTGGTCGACATGGACCCAGTACCCGATCTCGAGCGCACTGGGCCCGATGCGGCGGTGCAGGCCGCACCCGCCCACCAGAGACCCGTCGGGAAGGAAGATGCCGTACTCGTAGCCGCTGCCCGAGTTCCACAGGGTGGCCGGGCCCAGCAGGCGTTCGCGTTGGGTCTCGAGCGAGGTGCCTTCGGGTGTCGCCCAGGGCATCCAAGGCCGGAGGTGTTCGAGGCTCTCGGTGGTCGCCTTCGACACGGCGGGGGCGTCATCGGCGGTCAGCCGGCGCAGGATCACTCCGTCGCGTTCGACCTCTTCGGGGGCGATCAACCCGCGGCCAGTGTCCCCGATCCGTCGGGCCCGACGGCGCACGCCCCGGCTCCTCAGGCTCCGAGCGGGGCCGTGTCACGCAACCCCTCCAGTACGAGCTCGGAGAAGGCGGCGACCTCGACGACACTTCCTGACACCGGCACCTCGACGCCGTCGGCGACGGCTCGCTGTGCGGTCAGGCCGTGGAGGACCACCCGCAGGTCCGCCGGTGGTGCGAAATCGCCGGCGCGCTCCCAGGTGATGGTGGCGGTGGCACCGGGGCGTGCCCCCTCGACACCGATCCCGTCGCGTCGGATCGGGCCGTCCCCGTCGCCGGCGTCGTCGATGCAGGTCCCGGACGCGACCCCGTCTTCGTCGGGCCAACAGTGAAAGGCGAGACGGCGCGGTGCGTGGTCGAGCGCCAACCCCCCCGACATCGGGCCCGACGGGACCGGTCGCCCGGGGTCACTGTCGAGGCGACACAACCCGGCGGGGTCCCCCCATCCGTCGTCGAGGGGGACGACCGACCCGGCCCGGGCCAGCACCGGGATCCGGTCCAACGGGGTCAGGACCGGGACGTGGTCGTCACCGTCGCCCGCCCAGATGCTCGTCCATCGCCCCGCGGGGAGATCCAGCGCGACCCGGCGGCCACCGGGCTCGGTGACCGGTGCCACCAGGAGGGCGTCACCCAGAAGAAAGGCGTCATCGACCTCGGGCCCGGTGCCGGTCCTGGGCCGATCGCCCGACCACCACAACGGTCGGATGAGCGGGGCGCCCGTCTCAGAAGAAAGGTGGGCCAATGTGTAGAGATACGGCAGCAATCGGTAACGGAACCGGATCCAGGCCGCCACCAGTTGGCGGGTGGGCTCGGCGAAGCACCAGGGCTCACGGGGCGGAACGCCGCGCACCGAGTGGGTCCGGCAGTAGGGCATGAAGACGCTCATCTGCAACCAGCGGAGGTAGAGCTCGTCGTCGGGGATGCCGCTGAAGCCGCCGATGTCCGATCCCGAGTAGGGGACCCCCGACAGCCCGAGCCCGACGACGGTGGACACCTGCTGGCGCAGCGACTCCCATGTCGAGGAAACATCCCCGGTCCAATTCCAGGCCCAGCGCTGCATGCCCGCCCAGCCCGAGCGCGACACGATGAAGGGCCGCCGATCGGGCACGGCACGCTGGAGGCCCTCGTACCCGGCGCGGTTCATGAGCAGTCCGTAAAGGTTGTGGCCCTCGGCGTGGTCCCCGCCGCGTCCGTCGAAGTGGTGGCGGGTCGAGGTGGGAAGCGTCGGGTCACCGAGCAACGCGATCGACGTCGGCTCGTTCATGTCGTGCCAGATGCCCGCCACACCGGCGTCGGTGAGGGTCCGGTACTTCCCCGCCCACCACGACCGGGTGTCGGGATCGGTGAAATCGGGGAAGGCGCTCCGGCCGGGCCAGACGATGCCTTCAGCGAGATGCCCGGTGGCGTCGGTGCAGAAGCGATGCTGATCGCGGCCTTCGCAGAACACGTCGTAGTCGGTGTCGATCTTCACCCCGGCGTCGACGATCGTGACCAGCCGCACCCCGGCACCGCCCAATTCGTGCGGCAAGGGCACCGAGATCGGGAAATTTGTCGGGGTCGACCGTGAAGACCCGGAAGCCGCGCATGTAGTCGATGTCCAGATGTAGCGCACTGAGGGGGAGGCCGAGCTTCGCAAAGCCCTCGGTGATGGCACGCACGTCGGTTTCGTTCCGATATCCCCAACGGCTCTGGTGATAGCCCAGTGCCCAGCGCGGTGCCAGCGAGGGGCGTCCGGTGAGATCGGTGTATCGGTCGACGAGGTGCGGCAGCGCTCCGGCGATCAAATACCGGCGGAGCACGCCACCGTCGAAGCGCACGGTCGCCGTTCCCGGGCCGTCGTCTTCGGAGGGCTGAGCGAAGTCGAAGGTGGCGCGCGTCGAGTTCTCGTAGAAGCTGAGGACGCCACCGTCGGGATGGGTGGAGACGACCACGGGGATGCCGAGGTAGAGCGGACTCTTCCCCGGGCCCCACGAACCACCCGGGTCGGTGTTCCACAAGGTGACCGTGGCGCCGCGTCGGTCGAGGGCGAGGGCTTGTTCGCCGAGCCCGGACATGCGCTCGCCGGCGCGCATGGAGAACGACTGCTCCCACGCCGCGCCCCGCCGGGCCGGTGCCGACTCGGAACGGAGCAAGGTGCCGTCGGGCCGGGCCGTGCGCAGGGAACCGTCCGGAGACACCGTGACCTCGAGCGCCTCGCTCCGGAGCACCCAGGCACCATCGGCGCGCATGACGTCGATGGGATGGGCCTGGACCACCGGTACCGGGCCCGCGATGTCTCGGGCGATGGCGTAGGGGACCGGCTCGGGACCGGGCCCCCACGACACCCGGACGGTGTCGGGCGCGAGGAATGACAGCTCCAGCCGGGCCCGTTCGAAATGGAACTGGGCGGTGCCCGGTTGGGGGCTCCAGACCTCCACGCGCCGGAGGCGACCCGGTGACACCGCCGCGGCGACACCACGCGTCGGGGGGCGGGTCCGAGTCCGCTGGAGATGGCGTCGCGCCGAGTTGGCCAGGATCAGGCCCACCGTGGGCAGTCCGAGGTGATGGACGGCGTGGGCCGTCACCCGGGCCTGGGCGGCGGCGCGTCGCAACCTGGTACTGGGCGGGGCCACGAATGGCGAGGCTAGGTGTCCGGCGCGGGCGTGCGACGGAGGCCCGACTCCATCGTATGACGGTGCGTGCCCGATGGACCACGTACCGCGGGTAGCGGTCCGGCCTGAGCTAGGGTCGTCGCAGTCGCTATGCAAGCTTCCGCGCTTCCTTCGCGTCGTCACACCCATCGGGACCGTGCCACGCCCCCGCCCGTCCCGGGCCCCGCCCTGGGGTCGCGACGTCCGGCGCGGATGATCCCCCACAAGCTCGTCGTCGACGGCCGACGCATCCGGTACGCCATGTCCGACAACACCGGCGCGCACGGGCCCGAAGGAGCCGGGGAGCGAACCCATCTGGGCCGTCAATCTCCACGGCTACTTCGCCGGCGGCGGGATGTACTGGCGAGAGAGCAGCAACCTCGCCGAGGCGCTCGGTTGGAGGGTGCTCAACCCCAGCCTGCCCGGTTTCGCAGGGAGCGACCCCCTGCCCTGGGAGCGGGTCACCATCGGCGAGATCGCGGACGTGGTCGGCCATCTGCTCGACGAGGTCGGGGCCCGGAGGGCCGTGTTGCTCGGACACTCGATGGGCGGTGCGGTCGCCGTCCAGTTCGCCGACGAACATCCCGAGCGGGTGCTCGGGATCATCTATCGCGACGGCGCCGCCACCCCGGGCTGGAAGCATCGGCGTGGGCTGCTCGTATCGCTGCTGGCGCCGGTGCTCCCCGACATGGCCGGGGTGGCCGATCTTCTCGTGGCCGCCGTTCTCGACACTCCCGACCTCTTCATCGGACGCCGATTGGCGTCGACCCTGCGGGGCCTGTGGCCCGACGCACACCGCAACATCCGGTCCATGGGTCGGACCCTGCCCGTGGGATCGATGCTCATGGCCATGGACCTTCGCCCCGAGGTGGAGCGGATCGTCGCCGGCGGCGTGCCCATCCTCCCGGTCTGGGGTTGCTTCGACCGCATCGTCAGTCCCGACACGGCTCGCGAATTCGCCGAGCTCACCGGCATCGACGTCGTGTGGGTCCCCGGAGGCCACTCGTGGATGCTGCCGCGCCCCAGGGCCAGGGCGACATCCTCCGCCATCTCAGCCGGGGCCGTGAATTCGTCGCCGAGGTGCTCGACCGGCGCCAGATCCTGATCGCCGCGGACGGGGCCGACGAGACCCGCCCCAGCCCGACCGGCACCACGGGCAACTCGCCCATCCATCTCCTGCGCTGAGCCCGTCCGTCGTTGGTGAGGATCTCCGACCGGCCGTACACTGATCCGGGCCTGCTGACTGCATCAGTCGGCACATCAGTCGGCACATCAGTCGGCACATCAGTTGGCACATCAGTCGGCACATCAGTTGGCACATCAGTTGGCACATCAGTTGGCACATCAGTTGGGGAGGCACGGGCGATGCGCTGGACGAACGAGGACACTCCCGAGCAGCAGGAGTTCCGCGCCGGATTCCGCTCCTGGTTGGCCGACAACCTGCCGGCGGGATGGATGGAGGCGGCCGACAGCGGTGCCGACGACGAGCTCGAGAAGCTGAAGGCCGACAGCGGCTTCAATCCTTTCACCTGGCAGGGGACCATCGGACGCAGTCCCTACGCCGCGCCGTTGTGGCCCCAGGAGTTCGGAGGGCTCTCGGGCGAGGTATGGATGCAGACGGTGATCCGGTCCGAGCTGGTCCACTACCGGCTCCCGACCGTCTCGATCAACCTGCTCGGGGTGGGCCTGGCCGGCCCCACGCTCATCGCGCACGGGACCCAGGAACAGAAGGAGCGGTACCTGCGCAAGATCCTCTCCGCCGAAGAGGTGTGGTGCCAGCTCTTCAGCGAGCCCGGCTCGGGCTCGGACCTGGCGTCGCTGTCGACGCGGGCCGTGCGCGACGGGGACGAGTGGGTCGTGAACGGTCAGAAGGTGTGGACCACCATCGCCCAGTTCTCGAAGTTCGGGATGCTGCTGGCGCGCACCGATCCTGACGTCCCCAAGCACGAGGGGCTCAGCTACTTCATCTTGGACATGAAGTCACCTGGGGTCGATGTCCGCCCCCTCAAGCAGATGACGGGCTCCTCGGAGTTCAACGAGGTGTTCCTGTCCGACGTGCGAATCCCCGACGCTAACCGTGTCGGTGACGTGGGAGACGGCTGGCGTTGCGCGCGGACGACGCTCATGAACGAGCGAGTGGCCTTGGCGGGCATCTCGCTCGACCCGGTGTCGTTCACGGGAGGCGTGCGGCGCGACCCGTGGCAGTCGTATCTCGAGGGGATCCCCGATCGCACCGATCCCAGAGTCCGTCAGCGGCTGGCCCAGTTCTACATCGAGTCCGAGGTGAAGGAGATCACCGCCTTCCGGGCCAACTCGGCGCGCCTGCGGGGTCAACAACCGGGCCCCGAGGGCTCGGTCAACAAGGTCTTCAACGCCGAGTACAACCAGCGCCGCTCGAATTTCGCCGTGGACGCCAACGGCGTCGCCGCCACGGCGTGGATGGGTGGCGACACTCGGGCCGAGGGCCGGGCCACCACATTCCTGCGGGCGCGGGCGAACACGATCGAGGGCGGGACCTCCGAGGTCCTGCGCAATCAGATGGCGGAGCGGATCCTCGGGCCTGCCCCGGGACGTCGAGGTCGACAAGGACGTCGCCTGGGCAGACGTGAAGCACAGTTGACCGTCGCCGACGCGGTCGGCGCCTCCCGGGCCGAAGCGTGACGGACCGGCCTCGGCGGCACGGCTCGAGGCAGCCGGGCCGTCTTGCGGCAACTCGGTCATGCCATCGTTGCCCACGAGGTCGACGACGAGATGTTCCGACGCATCACCACCGATGCCAGAGCTCTTCTCGCCGCGGTCGAGGAGACGCCGGACCGGATCCGCGCCCCGCTCGACATGGTCCACGCCGTGTTCGTCGTCCCACCCCCCGACGGGAGGGGGCGGACGAATTTCCCCGACGACATCGTCACAGGGAAGGCGAACCCACTGGGCATGGCGGCCGACATCACGCGTGAAGGCGATGTCGCTGTGCTCCGGACCACGCTCGGCCCCGCCTTCGAAGGCGCTCCGGGACGGGCCCACGGTGGGGCCGTGGCCGCGCTCATCGACGAGGTCATGGGATTCGTGCTCTCGATCAACGCCACCCCGGCCTACACCGGCCGCCTGACCATCACCTACCGGGCCCCCATGCCGCTGGGCGTGGAGGTCGAGATGCGGGCCAAGCTGCATTCGCGCCACGGCCGCAAGCTCCACATCGAGGCCGACGCCCTTCACGGCTCCACGCTCATAGCCCACGGCGAGGGTCTGTTCATCACCGTCGACCCCGAGAGCTTCGCAGCCGGTTAGGAGAACCATGCCCGTTCGATCGCCGGGCCGTGACGCGCTCGCACAACGATGGCGGGGTCAACGTCCGCGCTTGGAGGTGTGGTACGTGACACTCACCGACCCGCGCACGGAGATGGGCTGTTGGATCCATCACGAGCTCGTCTCCCCCGTGTCCGGCGATCCGTATGGGCACGGATGGGCGGCGGTGTTCCGACCCGGCACGAGCCCGGTGCTCGAGCGCTTCGGTCCCGCGGTCGTGAGCGCCAACGGAGCGGGCAAGGCGCCGTTGCTCGGTGGCGGCGCCGTGCTCGACCCCCCGCACATGCGGGCCGAGACGAGCCGATTGGCCTGGGACCTGACGTGGCGCGACGACGCCGAGCACCCGAGCTCGCCGCTGTACACCTTTCCGGCCTGGGCTTGGGAGCGCGAGACGCTTCCCGCCGCGCAGGTGGTGGTCGTCCCGAGTGCGCCCTTCGAAGGAACCATCCGGGTCGGGCGCGACGTGGTCACATTGTCAAACCAGACCCGGGGTGGCGTCAGCCATATCTTCGGGCACGGCAACGCCGAGCGCTGGGGTTGGCTCCACGCCGAGCTCGGCCACGGGGACGTGCTCGAGATCGTGAGCGCGGTGAGTCGGCGTCCCGGGCTCAACCATCTCCCCCCACTCGCCTTCGTGCAGCTCCGCCTGGGTGGGCGCGACTGGCCTCGCGACCCGCTGGCGGCGGCTCCGCTGTTCCGGACCCGGCTCGGCCTTCCCACCTGGCAGGTGCGAGGCACGGTGGGGCGGTGGCGCCTGCGGGCGGACATCGAGATGCCCGACGACCGGTGCGTGTCGGTCGGCTATGTCGACCCCGACGGAGCCGGCGCCACCTGTGTCAACAGTGAGATCGCCGACGCCGAGATCGTCCTCGAACACCGGCGAGCGGGCTGGGAGGTCGAGCGGCGCTGGAGTCTGCGCGCCAGCGCGCACGCCGAGATCGGTTCGAGGCCCTAACCCGTGGGCCCCGGCCTGATTGACTGATTCATCAGTTTGGTAGCCTGCGCGCATGTCGGGCGCTTCCTCGGTACCCACCCAGGAATCCCGCCCGGCGCGTCCGGTCCGGCGCGCCATGAGCGACACCGAAAAGGCCGGGCGCCGGACCGACATCCTGGCCGCCGCCAAGCGGGTGTTCGCCCGCAAGGGGTACCACGCCACCACCATCGCCGACATCGCCAAAGCGGCGAAGCTCTCGTACGGCTCGATCTACTGGTACTTCGATTCCAAGGACGCGCTGTTCCACGCGCTCATGGAAGCCGAGGGCCAGGCGCTGCGCGACCACGTCACCGAGGCGATGCTCTCCACCCCGGCGCGGGGATCACCCGACGCGCCCTTCCGCGCCGCGGTGCAGACGACGTTCGAATTCTTCGAGTCCGACCGGGCCTTGGTGAAGCTGTTGTTCCGGGACTCCTATGCGCTGGGGGACCGGTTCGAGAAGCATCTCTTCGGCATCTTCGAGGCCTTCATCAGCGACATCGAGAAGATCGTCGCCGACGCCCAGCGCCGGGGCCTCATCGTCGATGCACCGCCGCGCATGGTGGCGTGCTCGGTGGCCGCGCTGGTGGGCCAGATCGCCCATCGCCGACTCGTCACCGACGACGGGCTCTCGGCCGAGGTCGCCGCCGACTTCGTGGTGTCGTTGTTGCTCAACGGCCTGCTCCCGCGCTGATCGTCGGAGTGCCGCTCGACGAGACCAGGATCCCGGTGGTGATCGCCTCGGGACAAAGCCGTCGACCGCGACCCGACGGCACGAGCGCTGGAGTTGGCCGCTCGAGCCGCTCGGGCCGCCTTCGACGAGGCCCCGGGCCTGCGGGCGAGGGTCCAGCTGGTGTCGATGGTGAACGTCATGTCCGAGCGTCGGGCCCGCCCCCGGCGGCCACCTTGGCCCGGGCCCTGGGCTTGCGTCCGACGCGGACCGAGGTCACCACCATCGGCGGGAATTCACCGCAGTGGCTGATCAGTCGCGCTGCGGCCGCCATCGCGGCGGGGGAGCTCGAGGTCGCGCTCGTGGCCGGAGCCGAGGCTCAACACTCGGCCAAGGCCCAGGCGGGCGGAGCCACACCCCGCAGGGAGATCGAGGGCGACGACGCCGATGTCGAAGGTGCGACACTCGCGCCCGACCCTGTGGTAGGTGACGACCGCGTCGGCATCGGCGACGCCGAGATGTGCGTCGGCCTCGTCGCCCCCGTGCACGTCTACGCCCTCTTCGAGAGCGCCATGGCGCATCGTGCGGGCCGCGAACGGCGCGGCGCAACGGGCCGTGCTGGGCGATCTCATGGCCCCGTTCACGGCGGTGGCGGCGACCCAACCGGCGGCGTGGTTCCGAGACGAGCGAACACCGGCCGAGTTGGCCACGGTCAGCGCCGACAACCGGTTGGTGGCCGAGCCCTATCCCAAGCGGATGTGCGCCTTCCTCCACGTGAACCAGGGCGCGGCCGTTGTGGTGACATCGCTGGCGGCGGCCCGGGCCGCGGGTGTCGCCGACATGGCCGTGTTCTGTTGGACCGGGGCCGAGGCGACCGAGGTCTGGTTCCCCTCGGCCCGGCCGGAGCTCGGCCTCCTCGGCAGGCCTCCACGCCGCGAGCTCGGCGGCACTGTCGGCGGCGGAGCTCGGTGTCGACGACATCGGCGCCTTCGACCTCTACTCGTGCTTCCCCGAGCGCGGTGGAGATGGGTGTCGAAGCGCTGGGCATCGCGCCCGACGACACCCGGGGTCTGACCACCACGGGCGGCCTTCCCTATTTCGGCGGGCCCGGGAACAACTACTCGCTGCACGGCGTGGCCTCGACCGTCTACCGCATCCGGGCCCAGGGCGGGACAGGGCTGGTCAGTGCCATGGGGTGGTACGCCACCAAGCACGCCGTGGGCATCTACGGCGCCACACCGCCGCCCCGGGGATGGCGTCGTGGCGACACCGAGACGGCCCAACGGGTCATCGACGTCTCCGCCCTCCCGGTGGCGAGTGAGGCCGAGAGCCCCGCCGAGGTCGTCGCCGCCACGGCCGTGATGGGCCCCGGCGGCACGGTGACCGCCGCCCCGGTGATCGCCCGGCTCCCCGACGGACGTCGGATCGCCGCCGCCGCCGATCCCGGTGAGCTCCCCGCCCTGGCCGGTCGTGACCTCGTCGGCCATCGCATCGAGATCTCGGGCCACCCGCCCCGGTACCGGCTCGCACCCTGAGCACCTCGACCGCCGGGCGCCTGGGGGTGGCGGTCCCGGGCCAGCCCGGCCAGACTCGGGCCTGAACCAGAGCAAGGAGCGCCGATGCCCGCAGTCGAACGCGAGCGCCGAGGACACGTCGAGATCCTCACCATCAACCGGCCCGAGGCCCGAAACGCCATCAACGGTGACGTCAGCGTGGGCATGGCCGCCGCGCTCGACGAGCTCGAGACCGACGACGGGTGCTGGGTCGTCGTCGTCACCGGTGCAGGAGAAAAGGCCTTCTCGGCCGGCATGGACCTCAAGGCCTTCGCCACGGGCGAAGGCGGGGCCATCATGGGCGGCTCCGGAGGATTCGCCGGCATCACCCAGCGCCAGTTCCCCAAGCCGATCATCGCGGCGGTCAACGGTGCTGCGCTGGCCGGCGGTTGCGAGATCATGCTCGCCTGCGACCTCGTGGTGGCCGCCGATCACGCCACCTTCGGTATCCCCGAAGCCAAGCGGGGACTGGTCGCCGGCGCGGGTGGTCTCATCCGACTTCCCAAGCGACTTCCCATCGCCATCGCCTTCGAGCTCGCACTCACCGGCGAGTCGATCGACGCCGCCCGGGCCCTGCAGCTGGGCCTGATCAACCGCGTGGTCCCCGCCGCCCAGCTCATGGAGGAGACCCTCGCGCTGGCCGGCGTCATCGCCGACAACGCGCCCCTGGCGGTGCGGTGGTCCAAGCACGTCATGGTCGCGTGCCGCCGGCGTCTCGGAGGACGAGGGCTGGAAGCTCAACGCCGAGGCGGTGGGGGCGGTGTTCTCCTCGGCCGACGCCATGGAGGGCCCGGTCGCCTTCGCCGAGAAGCGCAAGCCGAACTGGCAGGGCAAGTAGCGAACCGGTCGTCACCAGTTGGAAAGCGCGGTCGGTCTCGTGGAAGCGGCGGCCTCTCTCCGGCGCTCGACGGCATCCGGCTGTCGGTGCACGTGCTGGCCGCCACGGTGTGGGTCGGGGGACAGCTCACCATCGCCGGGCTCGTTCCCACCGCCCGCGGCCTCGGGGAAGGGGCACCCAAGGCCCTGGCCCGGGCCTTCGCCCGGGTCCAGTGGCCGGCCTACGCCGTGCTCGTGGTCACCGGACTGTGGAACATCTCCGCCGTCCATGCCGGACAGCCCCGCGTCGTGGGCGGTGGTGCTGGTGGCGAAGATCGTCGTCGTGGCCCTGGCGGGGCTGGCGGCCCTTCTCCACACCCGCGCCTCGACCACGCGCGGGCCTGGCCCTCTGGGGTGCCCTCACCACGCTGTCATCGATCGCCGCCCTGGTCATGGGGGTCTTCCTGGCCGGCTGAGGCTCGTCCCGCCGACGACCCGCCGGTGTCGCCACGGTGGAATTCGGGTCTAACCTGTCAGGCAGGTGCCCGCCTACCGGCGGGAACCGGAGAAGGGAAGGCGTCCGTGCACCCAATGCTCGCCGAGATCTTCGGGATCGATGGGGTCATCGTCCTGATCGTGGTCGTCGCCGTCCTCTTCGGAAGCACCCAGATCCCCAAGCTCGCCAGGTCGCTGGGCTCGGCTCAATCCGAGTTCAAGAAGGGCCTCGCCGACGGGGCCAAGGGTGACGGCCGGGGAGAAGACCCCGCAGCACCGGGGACAATGCCTCGGCCAAGGACAGCGACAAGCCGTCGACTTCGGGGTAGCTGCAATCACCGCCGGAGCCACTGGCACCGACTCCTGGCGACCGGCCGACTCCACGGCCGACGGCCGATCCCGTTCGTGCGCGCATCAGCTCCTGGAGTACCTCCTGGCCGGTGCCCTGGCCGAGTTGTCCATCCACGTCGGCCACAGCGGACTGCTGCTCGGCGCGGCGGGCGCCTTCGCCCTTCTCGCCGTCACGGCCCGCGGCCCGCTCGGGTCTGGCCCGGGTGTGCGGTCCGAGACTCCACGCCACCCTCGACATCGTCGTCGCCCTCGCCGTGGCGGCGGCGCCCATCGTCCCGGCCCTACGACCCGACGCATCCGGGATCGTCGTGGTGGAGGTCCGGCGCTGGCCTGGGTGCGCCTGGCCACACTGACCCGGTACACGCGTCGGCGCCCCCGGCTCCGCGGTGGCGGCCGAGACCACGGGCCCCGTGCCACGTCGCACCGGACGACCCCCGGGACACAGGCCAGGCCTCCCACGCGGGTGCGGCGGTGGCACGCGGGCTCGGGTTCCTCGCCGGTCGCTCGGCGCGCCGACTTCGAGGCGGACGAGAAGCTGGCGCCGGCGGGCACGCCAGGCCGGACGACACGCGCGCGGCATCCAGCGCGCCTGGCGCAAGCCACCGGCACCGTGGGCTCGCGGCGGCCCGGGTTCGCGCGGCGCACCGTCAGGCGGAGGTCCGATGGCCGACGACGTACTCGAGCTTGCCGACAAGCTGTGGCGGGGCGACATCGACATCGTCGAGATCCACCCCGTGGGCGGGTACATGGGCGGCGTGGCCGAGGTCGCCACCGGGGTGTCGTTCGTCCCCAGCTTCGCCAACGTCTCGGCCATCGCCACCGACGACGGGCTCGTCCTGGTCGACACGGGCTCGAGCTTCGTGGCCGAGCGCGGTCCACGAGGCGTTGCGGGGGTGGTCGGCACAACGGCTCAACACCGCCATCTACTCCCACGGCCACATCGACCACGTCTTCGGCGTGGGGGTGTGGGAGGAGGAGTCCGCCACAGAGGGCTGGCCCGCCCCGTTGGTCGTGGCCCACGAGGCGGTGCCGGCGCGCTTCGACCGGTACATCGTGACGGCGGGCTACAACGAGATCATCAACCAACGGCAGTTCGGGGTGCCGGGGCTGCGGTGGCCCACCGAGTACCGCTATCCCGACCGGACCTACGCGCAGCAGCTCGACCTCGACGTGGGTGGCGTCGGCCTCGAGCTCCACCACGCCCGGGGCGAGACCGACGACCACACCTGGACCTGGCTGGCCGGCCCGCGTGTGCTGTGTTGCGGCGACCTCTTCATCTGGGCGTCACCGAACGCCGGCAACCCCCAGAAGGTCCAGCGCTATCCCCGCGAGTGGGCCGCCGCCCTGCGGCGAGATGGTCGGCCTCGAGCCCGAGGTGCTGCTGCCCGGGCCACGGCTTCCCCGTCCTGGGCGCGGACCGGGTCCGCCAGGCGCTCACCGACACCGCCGACCTTCTCGACTCCCTCGTCGACCAGACCATCGAGCTCATGAACGCCGGGGCCCGGCTCGACGAGGTCCTCCACACCGTGGCGGTGCCCGCCCACCTGGCCGAGCGTCCCTATCTCCGGCCCGTCTACGACGAGCCCGAGTTCGTGGTCCGCAACGTGTGGCGCCTCTACGGCGGCTGGTGGGACGGGAACCCGGCGTCGCTCAAGCCCGCGCCGGAGTCGGCCCTGGCCGGCGAGCTGGCCGCACTGGCGGGCGGGGCCGGGGTCCTGGCCGACCGCGCCCTGGCCCTGGTGGAGTCCCCCGCCGAGGGCGCCGAGGGGGCCGTCGCGCTGCGACTGGCGGGGCATCTGGCCGAGCTGGCCGCCCTGGCGGCGCCGGGGGACCCGGCGGTCCACAGGGCGCGCGCCGAGGTGTTCGCCCGGCTGTCGGCAGGCGGCCACCTCGACCATGGCGAAAGGCGTGTTCACCTGGACGGCCCGGGACTCCGAGGGACGGGCCGGACACGCCCACTGAGCCGTCGCGCGCCAACTACTACTCGCGGATCACCGTTGGCTAGTGTCGTCGCCGTGAGCCCCCGCGACGGCGAATCGAGCAGCACGGTCGCGTCACGGTGGCGTCGTCGGGCCTTCGGGCTCGTCGCCGTGACGGCCCTGCCCATCCTCCTCGGCGGCTGTCAACTCCCCACCTTCTACGGCTATCGGGGGTCGACCAAGCAGGGCCACGACGAGTCCCTGTTGTGGATCGGCACCATGATCGCGTCCATCGTCGTCCTCGTCTTCGTGGGCGGGCTGATCACGTGGTCGATCATCCGCTACCGCAAGAAGTCCGACGAGATGCCCCGCCAGTTCCAGTACCACATCCCCATCGAGATCACCTACATCGTCGTCCCCGTGATCATGGTCCTCATCCTCTTCGGGTTCACCGTCTACACCGAGAACCAGGTCGACGCCGTCACCCCCACCCCGGCCGTCAAGGTCCACGTCACCGCGTTCCAGTGGGGCTGGAAGTATCAGTACCCGGGCAAGGTCACCGTCACCGGGGTGACCACCGAGGACCCCGATCCCGATCGGGCTCAACGGGGCCGCGTGCGCCCCGGCCGTCGACTGCCTGGGCCCGGGCCTGATCGTGCCGGCCGGCCAGACGACCGAGATCGTCCTCGACTCCCAGGACGTCATCCACGGCTTCTACGTGCCCGAGTTCAACTTCAGCCGCTACGCCCAGCCCGGGGTCACCAACGTCTTCGACCTCACCGTCGACCATGCGGGCATCTACCGGGCCCAGTGCACCCAGCTGTGCGGGCTGTACCACTCGCTCATGTTCTTCCACGTGGTGGCGCTGCCCCCCAGCCAGTTCCGGGCGTGGTTGAGCTCGCAGCAGCACCTGGCCCAGGCGGCCTCGACCGTGTCCGCGTCCAACTCGACCACGAAGGCGGCCGCATGACCGTTCTCGCCGATCGCCCGGTCTCAGCCACGAGCACGAGCACGAGCACCACGAGGGCCCCACGGGCCTGCTGAAGTGGCTCACCAGCACCGACCACAAGCTCATCGGCATGAACTACATGGTGACGTCGCTCGTCATGTTCTTCCTGGCCGGGATCATGGCCCTGGCCATGCGGGCCCAGCTGGCCACCCCCAACAGCTCGCTGCTCAGCTTCCAGGCCTACAACGCGCTGTTCACGATGCACGGCAGCCTGATGCTGTACCTCTTCGCCGGGCCCTTCGCCTTCGGCGGCCTGGCCAACTACATCCTGCCGCTCCAGGTCGGCGCGCCCGACATGGCCTTCCCCCGACTCAACGCCCTGTCGTACTGGCTCTACCTCAGTGGCTCGATCACGATGCTCCTGGGCTTCGTCGTGGCCGGAGGGGCCGCCGCCTACGGATGGGTGGCCTACGCGCCGCTGTCGTCGGTGCAGTTCTCGCCCGGGTCCGCACCCGACCTGTGGATCCTCGGGATCGCCCTGACCGGCTTCTCGGCCATCTTCACCGGCGTGAACCTCGTCACCACGACCTTCTATCTGCGCGCCCCGGGCATGACCATGTTCCGGCTCCCCATCTTCACCTGGAACATGCTCGTCACCGCCATCCTGATCCTGATCGCCTTCCCCATCCTGACCGCGGCCATGGTCCTGCTCTTCGCCGACCGGCACTTCGGGACCCATATCTATTCCACGGCCGGGGGCGGGTCACCGATCCTCTATCAGAACCTCTTCTGGTTCTTCGGCCATCCCGAGGTCTACATCCTGGCCTTGCCCTATTTCGGCATCGTGACCGACGTCATCCCCGTCTTCTCCAAGAAGCCCCTCTTCGGGTACAAGGGCATGGTCTTCGCCACCATGGCCATCGCGGCACTGTCCACCGGGGTGTGGGCACACCACATGTTCACCACCGGCGTGGTCCTCCTCCCCTTCTTCTCGCTGCTGTCGCTGCTCATCGCCGTGCCGACAGGCATCAAGTTCTTCAACTGGATCGGCACCATGTGGCGCGGGCAACTCACCTTCACGACACCCATGCTGTTTTGCATCGGGTTCCTCTTCGCCTTCTTGATGGGCGGCCTCACCGGGGTCATGTTGGCGTCACCGCCCATCGACTTCGCCACCCACGACACCTATTTCGTGGTGGCCCACTTCCATCAGGTGCTGTTCGGGACCGCCGTCTACGCGGGCTTCGCGGGGCTCTACTACTGGTATCCCAAGTTCTACGGCCGGATGTACCGGGAATGGATGGGCAAGACCCATTTCTGGTTGCTCACCATCGGCTTCTGGGTCACGTTCATGCCCCAGTACGTCCTGGGACTGTGGGGGATGCCGCGACGGGTGGCGTCGTACCCGGCCAGCCTGGGATGGCAGGCGCTGAACGTGGTGTCGACGATCGGCTCCTTCATCATCGGCGTCTCGTTCGTCTTCCTGCTCGTGAACCTCTGGGTGTCGTGGCGCAAGCCCGTCCCCGCCGGGGACAACCCCTGGGACGCGCACACCCTGGAGTGGTTCGCCACGTCCCCGCCCTCGCACCACAACTTCGAGAAGCTGCCCCCGATCCGTTCCGAGCGTCCGGTGTGGGACTACCACCACCCCGACGCCCTCACGATCACCCACGGCGGTGCCGGCGCCCATGGCAACGGGCACGGCCGCCTGGCCGGGGCAGCCGCCGGCGCATCCGCCGGGGCAGCCGATACCGGCGACAAGGCATAGGAGCCCCCGTGCGCATCGAAGCACTGTTCCTGCTCGGGGTGGCCGTCTTCTTCGGCGTCGTGGGGCTCATCTACTGGTTCTGGGCCTACGAGCAAGGCGGCTTCGTGATGCTCGTGGGCACCACCATTCTCGGGTTCCTGCCCGGGAGCTACTACCTGTGGTGGTCCCGCCGGATGAAGCCCCGGCCCGAGGACCGCACCGACGCCGAGATGGCGGACGGTGCCGGGGTCATCGGCTCCTTCCCCGGTTCGAGCATCTGGCCCTTCGTCTTGGGCATGGGCCTGTTCCTGATGGTGCTCTCGATGGTCTTCGGGTTGTGGCTCATCGCGCCGGGCGCGGCGCTCGTGGTGTCGGCGGTGATCGGGGTGACCGTGGAATCACGGCGCGGCGGGACCATCTGAATCGAAACCCGAGCAGGTTCGGCACCGAGCCGCATGCCCGGTGCCGAACCTGAGCCCGCGGGATCACGGGTGCGTCGCCCGGATCCTGCCCCCTTCGGGCAATGCCCTCAGCGTCCTCCCCGGGGATCAACCGCTATCCACCTCGTCCCCAACACGGGGTCAACTGTCGGTCGCCGAGACCCGCACCCGGGCCAGCGAGTATCCGGCTCCGCCCATCGCCACGAGGAGGATCGCCGCTGCCACCAGGGCCTCGGGGACACTCCCGCGCAGATGTGAGGGCACGGTGGCGAAACAGCCCACGGCCGAGGCCACGAGGACGACGCCCCTCGACCACCCGTCGGTCGCCAGGGCCAGGAAGACGAGCCCCCACGTCTCGTACCAGGGCCAGACGATGGGCCCGAGGAAGACCACGGCCAGCAGGCTCCAGCCCAGCGCTCTCGCCAGCCCGACCCGCTCGGAGCCAACGACGAGGACGCCGACGATGACAGCCGCCACGCCGAGCGCCACGGCGCGCGACGCCGTGACCAACGCGTGGGTGTCCGGGCCCCCGCCGACCGCCGCGACGAGATGGGAGATCGCCAACCCGACCGCGGTGGCGGGGTCGAGCCACGAGTTCACCTTGCCCGGGTCCGACAGGTTCCAGAGCCAGTTCCACCCGAGCCCCGACACCTCAGAGACCACGGCCATCACGACCAGGCCGATGCCAATGGACCCCGCCACATAGCCGGCACGTCGGCGCGCCGAGGCCCGGGGTCGGGCCCAGTCCCATCCGATGAAGACGATGCCCAAGAAGCACGGGACCTTGACCAGCGCGCCGAGCCCGCACACCACGATGCCGGCCACGGGATGGCCCCGTCGGGCCAGGGCGACAGCCGCCACGAGCAAGCCCACCATGAGGGCGTCGTTGTGCATGGCACCGATGAGCGACAGCAACACGAGGGGATTGAGCGCGCTCAGCGCGAAGGCCGCGGCCGGGTCGCGACCCAAGGTCCGGGCCAAGACGGGCACCGAGACCGCCATGACCACGACACCGAGGAGGGCGACGAGCCGGTATCCCTCGAGGGTGGCGAAGACACTCCTCGACACGTGGGCGTTGAGGCGGGCCACGTCGAAGAAGACCGGGCCGTACGGAGCACGGGCGTGTCGCCACAGAGGATCGGCCAGCCCGTAGAACGTCGAGCCCCGGACCGACTCCAGCCCGTGGGTGTAGGGATTGATGCCCCGCGAGACGAGGACGCCCTCGGCCCCGTAGGTGTAGACGTCGCGACTGAACAGCGGCGGGGCCACGACGAGCGGCGTCACCCACAGCGCGAAGACCCCCCACAGCCGAGCCCATCCCCGGTGGTCGTCGGGAGTGGGGTCACGCACGATCCAGTACCACGCGCCCAGCACGACGATGAGCCCGCCGTAGACCACCGAGATCCCGACCAAGGCGTGGCGGGCCGGGTCCGAGCCCGGGTCGGGGATGCCGAAGATCCACGACTGGGGGAGCTTGGAGGTGAAGGGGGAGCCCGGCTGCGACACGCCGAGGACCACCAGGCCCATACCCACGAAACCGGCGACGGCGGCGCCGGCGCTGCGCCGCATCCCGAGCGGGGGGAGCGGCGCTAGCCGCGGACGGTGCTCGGGGGCTGCGACACCGTCGTGGCGGCGGTCTCGCGGACGTCCCGGAGGCGCCGGCGCGCCGCGGCGGCGGCGTCGGGCCGCAGCGGCGGCAACCGGAACCCGGTGTACATGACCCGCCGCTCGCGACGGACCGGAGGCTGGGCCATGTGCAGCGTGCAGCTCAGGTGCACCGTCACATCCCCGGTGTCGGTGGGGAGGTCGAGCACCGGGAGGGGGTTGTCTCGCCGCAAGAAGGCGGGCCAGACGAGCGCCCGGTGGCTCCCGGCCACCACCCGGAGCTGGCCCGAGGTCTCGTCGGCACCCGTGACCGAGATGCCCACGGTGAGCGAGCAGCACTCGTAGCTGTGGCGGCCGAGCGAGCAGTCCTTGTGCCACGGGACATCGGAGATGCCCTGCACCACGCCGATCGGCTTCACGAGGGCTTCGAGGGCGTTGGACTCCATCGAGCCCCACTGGTGTCCGTCGCCGGTCAGCGCGCCCAACCGGGCCAGACGACCGTCAGAGACAAGTGAGGCGGCGGTGTCGGACATGGCGTCGAAGCCCTGCATCCGCACCAACCGGTCCGACCCGTCGTCGGTCCGGGCCCACCACGATCGCCCGTCGCCCTGGCTGTAGGTCGGGGCGGCCCGGTCCATGTCGCGCGAGACCGCCGCCATCTCGTCCTCGGTGAACACCCCGGCGACGTGCAGGAACCCGGCCTGGCCGAGGAACCGGTCCATCTCCTCGTCATCGTCGTCCCACCCGAACCGCCGTGTCAGGTCCAAGGGCGCGCCGCCGGCGTCGTCGAACGCCATGGCCCCCGACACGTGCGGGGCGACCCCGTCGAGTGCGCTCCGGAGCACCAACCACCAGTCGAGGAGCCGTTCGAGCCGGCCCTCGAGTGCCAAGGCGCCGCTCGAGAACCACCCCATCGGGGTGACCTGGTCGGTGACGAGATCCGACAGTGCGACGGCGTCGAGACGCAGGCGCATGGCCCCCTCGGCCGACGTCGCACCCCCCGTCACGGCAATCCCGTGGTCGTCGTCCTCGAGCGTCCAGCTGTCCCCGTCGACCTCGATGACCAGGGGTGGGAGCCGCAACACGGCCCGGGCCTCCCCCAGCCGCGGGGCCGCCGCGCCGAGGGCGGCGGGGAGGTCGTCGCCGAAGAACCGGGCGGGGTCGACCGAGGCTTGGTCGCCGTCGACCCGCGTCCGCACGTCCACGCTCATGGCCTGCCACCGTACCGTGAACGCCGGGGGCCGTGCCGGGGAGGCACCCCGACCGCGACCCGGCGCTCCTTGCGCCCCACGAAGGCGATCAGGGGCCCGGGACGGGGTCCCAGGGTCGCCGACGCAGGGCGAGCCCGGTGCTCCCCTCCCAGAATCCCTCCGATCGGTACAGCGCTTTCCCGTCGGGCGAGGCGTGCAGCTCGACGTTGTCGACGCCTTGGGACCCGAACCACTCGAGCAACCCCTGGAGCACGGCCCGGGCGTACCCCCGCCGTCGAAAACCCGGCTCGGTCGACATCCACTGGACATAGCCGACCCGGGCACTGGCATGGGCCGGGTTCGGCAGACGCGGCGAGATCACACCCGCTCCGCACGCCACCAGCCGGCCCGGCGTGTCGGGGTCCTCGGCGACGACCACGGTGAGCTGCGCGCCGAGGAGCCCACTCACCGTCGCCCGGGCGGTGACACGCCACCGGGCCCACACCTCGTCGTCGAGGGACAGGCCCAACGACCGGTACATGAGCTCGGCGAGCCGGGCGACCTCACCGGCGTCGTCGGGACTCGCCGTCCGGACCACGGGGGCCGTCAGGGACGAGGGATGCGACGCACGCCCGAGACGGCCGCCTCGACGGGCTCGAGCTCGCCGTTGAGCTCGATCCGCGCCGGCACCGGCGTGGGAAGGAGCTCCTCGTGATCGTCCTCGTCCCCGGGACGGGGCGCGCTCGACACGCTCTCGTACTCGCCCTGCGCGGTCCGGGTGATGACCACGGCGCGCTTGCGCCGTGAGATTCCGGGCACGCCCGACATCTCACGGCACAGGTAGTAGGCGAAGACGCCCGCCGCGCTCGGGATGACGAAGACCGCGAACCGGAAGAACCACAGGACCTCGTTGAGCGAGACCTTGAAGTAGTTGGCCAACACGTCGGTCGAGCTCGCCGCGAAGAGCACGAAGAAGAACGTCAACGACGCCACCCCGATGGCGGTCCGCCTCGGCTTGTCCCGAGGACGGTCGAGGAGGTTGTGCTCGGCCCGGTCCCCGGTCACCTTGGCCTCGACCATGGGCCACACGTAGAAGAGGTTGAAGCACAGGCCCGGAAACAGCACCGCCGGGAAGAGGATCACGAACGGGATGGTGTGGCCCCACAGCGTCCAGGAGATGGGCGGCATGATTCGAAGCGCCCCGTCCAGCCAGCCCATGTACCAGTCCGGCTGGACGGCGTAGCTGATCTTGTACGGCTCGTACTGGCCGAACTGCCAGATGGGGTTGATCTGGGCCAGACCGCCGAGCGCCCACAGCACGCCGGTCGTCACGAACAAGAACCCCGTCGTCTTGGCGATGAACGTCGGGTACATCGGTGAGCCCACCACGTTCTTCTCGGTACGCCCGGGCCCGGGGAACTGCGTGTGCTTCTGACGCACGAGCAGTCCGAGATGGGCTCCGAGCAGTCCCAGGATGATCAGGGGGACGACCAGCACGTGGATGATGAACAGGCGCGGGATGATCGTGCCGTCGCCGGGGAAGTTCCCGCCGAAGAGGAACGTGGCCAGATACGAGCCCACGATCGGGATCGACAGCACGATCGAGAACATGATCCGCAGTCCGGTCCCCGACACGAGGTCGTCGGGGAGCGAGTACCCGATGAACCCGTTGGTCAGCGCCAAGATGAGCAGCGTGATGCCGATCATCCAGTTGAGCTCGCGCGGCTTGCGGAACGCCCCGGTGAAGAAGATCCGACACATGTGCACGGCGATCGCACCCACGAACACGTCCGCGGCCCAGTGGTGCATCTGGCGGATGACGAGACCACTGCGGACGCCGAAGGAGAGGTTCACCGTCGACTCGAACGCGGCCGAGACCCGCGATCCCCGCAACGGCACATAGGGGCCGTGGTAGATGAGCTCCTTGGCCGACGGGATGAAGTACAGGCTCACGAAGATGCCCGTGGCGATGAGCACCACGAAGGAGTAGAGGGCGATCTCCCCGAGGAGGAACGACCAGTGGTCGGGGAAGATCTTGTCGAGCAGGGTCCGGCCGCCCTTGGCCACCCCGAGACGGTCGTCGAGCCAACGCACCCCGGCGACGACCGGGTCGGGCCTGGTGCCCCTCTTGCCGTGCCGGCCCCGGACTCGACCGGCGGACCGTGACGTGATCGTGCTCATGACCGCTCCCAGAACCCTGGTCCCACGGGCTGGTCATAGCCGGCCTGTGCCACCAAGAACCCACTGCTGTCGATCCGCAGGGGCAACTGCGGCAGTGGACGCGGGGCGGGCCCGAACACCGGGTTGGCCCCGGTGAGCACGTCGAAGAGCGACTGGTGACACGGGCACAGCAGTTGCTGGGCGACTTGTTGGTAGAGGCCGACCGGACACCCGGCGTGGGTGCACATCTTCGAGTAGGCCAGATAGCCCTTGGGGCCCCAGCTGTCTCGCCCGGGCAGGGTCTTGATGTCCTTGGTGTCGGCCCGGATGAGCATGGTCTGGTCGACCGACGATCCCTCATGACCCTCGGGGAACACCGTCAAGGACCCACCCACCTCGAGATCGGCCCGGTGGATCCGCTTGCCGTCGAGGTCCACGACATGCGAGCCGCTGCGCCAGTTGGTGGTGTCGAAGGTCTTCTTGGGCGGGGGCCCGAGCGAACGCAGCAGCGGGAAGGTGATCACGACCCCCATCACCGCCCCCCCGGCGCCGAGGATGGTGCCCAGGAACCCCCGCCGGCGGAACACCATCTTGCCCCGGTCCTCGATGGCCGCCGCCATGGCCTCGATCTCGGGCTCGGTCGACTTGAGGTCGTGGCGCTCCTCCACGAAGGGGCCTTGGGGAAGCAGGTACTTGCCCCAGGCCGAGAGGCCGAACCCGAAGGCGAAGAACCCGACGCCCCCGAACACCGCTTCCCACTGGGTCTGGCCCCCGACCCAGTACAGCCCGCCGTACGCGCAGAACCCGGCCAACCCGAGCAGGAGGATGGCGCCGATGAGCATCTCGGCCCGCCGAGGGTTCTTGGCGTAGGGCTGGAGATGGGGGTCGTCGAACTTCGTGACGGGGACACCGGCGGGGGCGCCGTTCCCCGACGCCACGTCGGTGGCCGACGAGTGGTCGGTCGAGGTGGTGTCGGTGCCGTCGCTCATTTCCGGTCCCCGAGCCAGAACGCCACCAGCATGATCCCGCCCACACCGAAGAGGAGCCCGATGAAGCCCTCGGCCACGGGCCCGATGCCGCCGAGGCCCAGGCCGCCTTGGTTGGTGGGGTGCTGGATGGACGTCGTGACGTACTTGACGATGTCGGCCACTTGCTTGTCGGAGATGTTGCCCGGCCCGAAGTGGGGCATCTGGGTCGGGCCCGTCCGGATGGCCTCGGCGATCTGGCGCGGGTAGATCTTGTGCAACGACGGTGCGAAGAAGCCGTTCGACAGCGCATCACCGGCGCCGGTGATGGTGTGACAGCCCGCGCGAGTTGAGGACGAACAGGGAGTTGCCCTCCACGACGTCACCGGCCGACAGGTCGACCTTGGGGATCCCGGCGGGGTAGTCGGGGGCGGCCGGGGCCAGAGAGTTCACGAACGCCACGATCTGGAGCGTCTCTTTGCGGCTGAACCGGGCCGGCTTCTGCACCGGCTGGGCGGTGGCCACGGCCAGCGGCATCCGGCCCGTCGACACCCAGAAGTCGACCGTGGCGGGCCCGAGGCCCTGGAGGTTCGGGGCCCGGTCCGATCCCGAGGCGTCGATGCCGTGACAGCTCGAGCAGTTCAGCTCGAAGAGGGTCTGGCCCGGTGCGATGTAGGAGCTCGGGGGAAGGTGGTACGATGATGATGTTGTTGGCCGCTCTGGTCGCCGTCTTCATCGACACCGTGCCCGCCGACTTGGCCACAGGTGATCCGACCGTCGCCGAGGTCGACGCGGGTGCGGTGGCCGCAGAGGACACCGACGCGCCCGACGTGAGCAGTCCCGCGACGGCGACACCTCCCACCAGCAATCCCGGCAACAGGTATCGCACACGGAGCTTCTTTTGCATGTCCTCGCAGTCCCGGGAGCTCAACCGGTCTTCAAGAGGAACAGGCAACTGAAGATGCCCACCCACATGAAGTCGACGAAGTGCCAGTAATACCCGACGGCCTGAAAGACGTTGGTCTCGCCGGGATCACCACCCTTTCCACCCATTCGGCCCAACAGGAAGATCATCGCCACCAAGCCGAGCGCCACGTGCAGCCCATGGATGCCGGTCATGATGAAGAACAGCGACCAATAGGCGTTGAGCCCCGGCCCGTGGTGCGAGCCCGCGAAGTCGTGCCATTCGTAGAGGGTGTTGCCCAGGAACGCCGCGCCCAGGAGGAAGCTGGTGATGATCCACGCCACCGCCTTGCGCCGTTCACCGCGCTCTTGGGCCCACACACCGATCTGGAACGTCGGGCTCGACACCAGCAGGATGACGCTGAAGATCCCGGCCTGGATGTAGTCGAGGTGCACCCCCGCCAACGGTGGCCACGTGGCGGCGTGGGCCCGGATGGTGAAGTAGGCGGCGAAGAGGCCGCTGAAGAACATGACCTCGGAGCCCAGCCAGATCATGACCCCGACGGCGAGCAGCGGGGGGCGTTCCGGGACGTGGCGGGGCGCGCGCGCCGCTTGCTCCACCGACAAGGCCTGCGTCACGGGGTCTTTCCTAGTTGACGGCGACCGTCGCGCGCCAACACCGTCGGTGCGCCCATTTCCCCTCGGCCCGGGCTAAGGGGACCCGATGCCGATCGGCGCGCACGAAGGCGGCCGGGAGCGTCGCGGTCAGCCCCGGAGCGCGCCCGGAAGCGGCCTGGTGTGGATGACGGTCAGCCGGCGGGTGGGACGGGTGAGGGCGACGTACAGGGCACGCAGACCCTGGGGTGACTCCTCCGACGATGGCGGCCGGCTCGACCACCACGACGGCGTCGAACTCGAGACCGTTGGCGAGGTCGACCGGCAACAGGCTGAGCGGCGCGCCCAGGCCGTCGCGCCGGGGGTCGCTCGCCTGGACGCCCGCCGCATCGAGCGCGACGGCGAGGTCGGCGACGAGCGATCCCGGTGCCAGGACCGCCGCCGTTCCCGGTGCGACGTCCCGGCAGGCTCGTGTGGCCAAGGCGGCGACCCGCTCGGCGAGGCGAGCGGCCTCGACCTGCTCGAAGTACGGGGCCACCCCCGTCCGTCGGACCGGCGTGGGTGGGCGCAGGCCCGGTGCGGTCTCGGCCAGCACCCGGGCGGCCACCTCCACCACCTCGGCGGGCGTCCGGTAGCTCACGGTCAGCTCGACCAGGCGCGGCGCCCGCTGGCCCGGGGAGATGGGCGGTGACCTCGTCCCAGCCGGCGGGCGCCCACGGTCCCGTGGCCTGGCCGATGTCGCCGACCATGGTGATCGACCCCGACAGCGAACGACGGGACACCGAGCGCAGCTGCATGGGCGAGAGGTCCTGGGCCTCGTCGACGACGATGTGGCCGTAGGTGCGGGGCTCGTCGTGTTCGGCCCCACCTCCACCCCCGCCCGCGGCCCGGGGCCGCCGGGGGCCGAGCAGGACGCGGCCCTCGTCGATCAGGGCGAGATCGGCGACGGTCCAGGGGATCTCGCCCAAGGCCGCGCTGCGGGGCCGGAGAAGGAGGTGCTGCTCAGCCGCGCTGAGCACTCCCTTGGCCGCCAGGGCCAGGAGGGGGCGCGACCCGAAGAGGTCATGGAGCAGCTCTTCGGCGTTGAGCCGGGGCCACATCCGGTCCAGGGCCTCGGTCACCTCCGGGATGCGCCGGACCTGTCGGGAGAATTCGCCCAGGTCAAAGCCACTTTCCTCGTCCCCTTCGTCCCCCGCCGACCGGCGCCCGCTCTCACCGGGAAGCACCTGGCCGTGCCCGTTGCCATGGAGGCTGCCCGTGCCCGTGGGGCGGGCCCGTTGGGGGCGGGCCCGTTGGGGGCGGCCGGGGTCGGTTCGGGCGGGGCCCCGGGGTCGAACTCGCCGAGCCCGGGGTCTGGCGTGCCCCCCGGCTCGACCCCGTGGATGCTCAGGGCCCGGAGGTACTCGTCGGCCAGCCGGCGCACCACGAGCTGCTCCAAGAACCGTCGCCGGGAATTGTGGGAGCCCGGGCGGCGTCTCGCCGCCGAGACGATCCCGGCCGAAGCCTCGGCACTGAGCCGCAGGACCGTGGCCCCGAACGGCACCTCGGCATCGCGACGCAGGGGGCGCTGGCGGCTGCGGACGGCTCGGCCCACCACGATCGCCATCCGGGCCTCGCCCTTGAGGCGGGCCACGCCGGGCCCGTCGCCGGCTTTGACCTGCACGCCGTGGACCAGGCCTTCGATCGTGGACAGGGTCACGCCACTCTCACCGAGCGAGGGCAGCACGTGCTCGATGTAGCGCAGGAACAGGGGGTTGGGCCCGATCACGAGGACCCCTTGGCGCTCCAGGGGGAAGCGGTGCGTATAGAGAAGGTATGCCGCCCGGTGCAGCGCCACCGCCGTCTTGCCGGTGCCGGGACCGCCCTGGACCACCATGACGCCGGGGAGCGCGGAGCGGATGATCTCGTCCTGCTCCCGTTGGATGGTGGCGACGATGTCGCGCATGACCCCGGTCCTGGCCCCTTCCAGGGCGGCCAGCAGGGCGCCGGGCCCACCGAGCTCGAGCTCACCGTCCCCGCCGTCGTCCGAGGCCAGGTCGTCCCAGCCCTGGCTCCCGTCGGTTCCCGCTGACCCGGCGTCGGGGGCCGGGCCGCCGCCGTGCGTGGAACCGTTGAGCGCCGGCGAGGCAGCGAAGCGCTCGTCTTCGACGCCCACGATCCGCCTTCCCTGAGCAGCCAGATGGCGCCGCAGGATCAAACCCATGGGGTCGCGCCCCGTGGCCCGGTAGAAGGGTTCGGCCACCGGCGCCCGCCAGTCCACGACCAGAGGCTCGAGGTCCTCACCCGAGATCCCGAGCCGGCCGATGTGGAAGCTCTCGACATCCTGGGCACCGGGCCCGGCGCCCTCCTCGTTGCGGCGGTCGATCCGGCCGAAGCACAGCGCCTGCTCCCCGATGTCGAGCTGGTCGAGGCGGCGCCAGGCTCGTCCGGACGATGACGTCGCGCTCCTCGCGGAACTGGTGTGTCCCGCCGCGACCCTGATCGATCACGGACCGAATGAGCTCCTCTGTGTCGGATCGCAACTGGTCGAGGCGCTCGTAGGCCCGGTCCACATGGGCCTGTTCCGCCTCGAGCTCAGGATGCGTTGCCACAGCCGCTCCCCTCCCCCCGCTGCGCAGAGTGAACCATCGATCATATCGTCCGGCCCGGGCCTACCCACCGGCCCGCGGCGCCCTGGAATCGACGAGAAACGATGAGCGTTCACCAAGATTCCGGCTCGACGGCTTCAAGTAGCGTCGCTGGGGTGGCAGTCGCCGACTCGGCGTTCGTACGAGCCTGCCGGTGCCAGCCGGTGGAGAGGGTCCCGGTCTGGTTCATGCGCCAGGCGGGACGTTCGCTGCCCGAGTACCGGGCGGCACGCGGCGAGGGCAGTGTCCTCGACGCCATCCGCCAACCCGAGCTCGCCGCCGAGCTGACGCTTCAACCTGTCCGTCGCTACGGCGTCGACGCCGCCATCCTCTTCAGCGACATCGTGGTGCCGGCGGCGGCGGTGGGCTTCGGCGTCGAGGTCGAGCAGGGCCGGGGGCCGGTGGTCGATCGTCCCTTTCGAAGGGTCGAGGACCTGGCGCGGCTACGCCCGCTCGATCCCGAGGCCGACACCGGCTACGTCCTCGAAGCCGTCCGCCTGGTCTCCCGGGAGCTCGACCCCCTCGGCATCCCGCTCATCGGCTTCGCCGGCGCTCCCTTCACGGTGGCCAGTTACCTGGTCGAGGGGGGACCGTCCCGCGTCTACGCCCACACCAAAGCACTCATGCGAGGGGACCCCGACCTCTTCGCCCGCCTCCTCGACTCGCTGGCCGACATGGCACTGGCGTCGCTACGAGCCCAGGTCGGCGCCGGGGCATCCGCCGTCCAGCTCTTCGACAGCTGGGTCGGGGCCCTGTCCCCCGCCGACTACGAACGCCATGCCCTGCCCGCCACGCGCAAGGTCTTCGCCGGTCTGGCCGACCTCGGGGTACCGCGCATCCACTTCGGCGTGGGGACCGGCGAGCTCCTCGGCTTGATGGCGGGGGCGGGGACCGAGGTCATCGGGGTGGACTGGCGGGTGCCGCTCGACGAAGCGCGACGGCGTGTGGGACCGGGGATGGCGCTCCAGGGAAACCTCGACCCCACCACGTGCCTGGCACCGTGGGACGTCGTCGAGGCCCACACCCGCGACGTCCTCGAGCGTGGCGGGGGCACGGGGCATGTGTTCAACCTGGGCCACGGGGTCCTGCCCGAGACCGACCCCGGCGTCTTGGCACGCGTCGTGGAGCTCGTCCACGAGAACGCCCCCGCCGACCGCGCCACTCTCCCGGGACCGTCGTGAAGCCTGTGGGCGTGCTCGTGATGGCACACGGCACCCCCTGCTCGATCGACGAGCTGGGCGCGTTCTACACCGAGATCCGTCGGGGCAGCCCGCCTCCCGATGACCTCCTCGCTGATCTCGAACGCCGCTACCGGGCCATCGGAGGGACGTCACCGCTCAACGAGCGCACCAGCGCGCAGGTCGACGGGATCCGCCGGGCCCTCGAGCAGCGGGCCCCGGGCCGCTTCGTCGTCGCCGCGGGGGCCAAGTTCGCGCCACCCCGCATCGCCGACGGGCTGCGCGCCTTGGGAAGCCGCGGCGTGGGCCGGGTCGTCGGGCTCGTGCTCGCTCCCCATTACTCGGCGGCGAGCGTGGGTGACTACGCGCAGCGGGCCCGCCACGCCGCCGATTCCCTCGGCCCCGGGCAAGGCGGGCCACTGCCGGTCACGATGGTCGATCACTGGTACAGGGCTCCGGGATTCGTCTCCCTCGTCGCGGCCCGGGTGCGCGACGGCCTCGCCCTGCTCCCCGCCGGGGCGCGCTCGGAGGCCACCGTCCTGTTCAGCGCGCACAGCATCCCGGCCCGACTCGTCGACGACGGCGACCCCTACCCCGTGCAGGTGCTCGAGTCGTCCACCGCGATCGCCGAGGCGGCAGGCCTCACCCGGTGGTCCGTGGCGTGGCAGAGCGCGGGGCGCACGGCGGACGCCTGGCTGGGCCCCGATCTGCGCGACGTGATCGCCACCTTGCCCGGATCGGGAGCATCGGCCGTGGTGGTCTGTCCGGTGGGATTCGTGTCGGACCACCTCGAGGTGCTCTACGACATCGACATCGAAGCGCGTGCTGTCGCCGATGACGTCGGGATCCCCTTCGCCCGGACCGCCTCGCTCAACGACGACCCCGAGTTCTGCGCCGTCCTCGCCGGTGTCGTGGTCGACGTGGTCGAACCGGCACACGCCTGACCATGGTGGGCGGGCCGAACGACGGCACCACCGTGGCTGTCGTGGGCGGCGGGATCGCCGGCCTGAGCGCGGCGTGGGAGCTCGCCCACGCCGTGCCCCGGTCCCGCATCGTCGTGCTCGAGTCCGGCGACCGCCTCGGGGGCAAGCTCCACACCGGGAACATCGGGGGTCGCGCCGTCGACCTCGGGCCTGACGCCTTCCTGGCCCGACGCCCCGAAGCCGTGACGCTGTGCCGTGAGCTCGGGCTCGAGGACGACCTCGTGTCGCCCGGTAGTCGCAGCGCCTACGTGTGGGCGCGGGGCAAGCTCCGGCGTCTCCCCGCCGGGCTGGCCCTGGGCGTGCCCACCCGACTGGGCCCGTTGGCCCGGTCGGGCATCGTGTCGCCGTTGGGCCTGGGCCGCGTCGGCCTCGACGCACTGGGTTGGCGCTCGCCCCGGGGTACCGCCATGCACGACACGTCGGACCGACCCGTGGCCGAGATCACCCGACGACGTCTCGGGCGCGAGGTCACGGCCCGACTGGTCGATCCCCTCATCGGCGGGATCCACGCCGGGGACACGGCCCAGATGAGCGCGGCCGCGGTGTTCCCCGCCCTCCTCGACGCGGCGGGACGCGCCGGGTCCCTCATGCGCGCCCTGCGACCCGCCTCCCCCCGGCGACCTCGTCGACGACGGCCCACGGGCCCGGTGCCGAGCCCCCGGTCTTCTTCACCGTCCGGGGCGGGTTGTCGCGCGTGGTCGACGGCCTCGCCGCCGCGCTCGGCGCCAGAGGAGTCGAGATCCGTCTGCAGTGGTCGGTCGACCGCCTCGAGCTCCGCATCCCCGACAACCGGGACACCATGGCCGGCGGTCGAGCGGGCCCACGCTGGGCCCTGCACGGCTCGCTGGGCACCGTTGAGGCCGACGCCGTGGTGATCGCCATCCCGGCCGCTCCCGCCGCCGCACTGCTCGCACCCGTCGACCCCGCCGTGGCGGCGACGTTGGGGGCGATCGACTACGCCGACGTCACCCTCGTCACCCTCCAGATCCCCGAAGGCTCGGTGAGCCGTCCCCTCGACGGCACCGGCTTCCTCGTGCCGGCGAGCGCCCGATGCCTGATCACGGCGTGTACGTGGCTCACCTCCAAGTGGCCGGAGTTGCAGCGTCCGGGCGACATCCTTCTGCGCGCCTCGACGGGCCGCTTCGGCGACGACCGGTCCAACCACATGTCCGACGACGAGATCGTCCGGCGCGTCCTCGGTGATCTCGGGCCCATGTTGGGCCTGCGATCACCACCGACCGAGGTGGTCGTGACCCGCTGGCCCGCGGCGTTCCCCCAATACGTTCCGGGCCATCTCGAGCGGGTGGCATCGATCGAGCAGGCCGTGGCCCGGTTGCCTGCGTTGGCCTTGGCGGGTGCCGCGTATCACGGCGTCGGCATCCCGGCCTGCATCGCCAGCGGTCGACAAGCGGCCCGTACCGCCCTCGAGCACCCGGTCGGGGCCGGACTCACACACCGGTGAGCGACACCGTCGTCGCCGACGCGGGGCCGAGCCGACCTCGCGCCGGTGCGCCGCGTCGGGTTCGACGCAACCGACGGTGGGGCCGGGTCGTGGTCCCCTGTCTCGGGGCAGGTGTGGGCCTGGCGTTGTCGCTTCCCCCGTGGGGATTCTGGGTCCTCGCCTTCCCGGCGGCGGGCCTTGTGTGGTGGCGACTCGGAGGTCTGCGACTGCGCGCCCGTGTCCTGGCGGGGTGGACGACGGGCCTGGGCCTGTTCGTCCCCGGACTGTGGTGGGCGACGACGTTCAACACCTACGGGGGCATCGTGCTCATGGCGGTGGAGTCGTTGGCCCTCGCCCTCGCCTGCGCAGCCGCGCCGCGCGGGCCGCGCGGACGCACCGCGGCGCTCACCGGTGCCATGGTGCTCACCGAAGCACTCCGCTCGACGTGGCCCTTCGGTGGCCTTCCCATGGGAGGCGTAGCCCTGGGCCAAGCCTCGAGCCCACTGGCAGGGGCGGCCCGCCTGGGTGGCCCGTTGCTGCTCGTGGGCTTGGTCTGGCTCGGCGGTGCGGCCGTCGGGATCCTCGTCACCTCGATGATCGCACCGCGTCGCACCCGGGACGGGAGCAGCCCATCGGCGCGTCCGGGAGGAGGGGCACGGCGTGGTGTGTCCGCCGGCCTGGCCGTTGTCGTGGTCGTCGTCGGCATCGGGTCGTGGGGCGCCCACGCTCCCGACGGGGGGCCCGCCATCCACACCCTTCGTGCGGCCTCAGTGCAGGGCGGAGGCGTGCGCGGGCTGCGCAAGTCCGAAGTCGATCCCGCCACCGTCACGGCGGCGCAGTTCGCGGCGACCACCGAGATCGCTGCGCACGACGGTGGCAAGGCCCCGACGTTGGTGGTGTGGCCCGAAGACGTAGTGTCACTCGACACGCGCATCGACGGGACGGAGATCGAGAAGCGACTGGGCGCGCTGGCCAGACGACTCCACGTCACGCTCTTGGTGGGAGTGACCGAGACCGTCTCGGCCCAGAGCTTCCACAACGAGATCGTGGCCTTCTCGCCGCAGGGCACCCTGGTGGCGCGCTTCGAGAAGGTCCACCGGGTTCCCTTCGGCGAGTACATCCCGTACCGGGGATTCTTCAAACATCTCGCCGATCTCTCGAGCGTCCCCCTCGACGCCATCCCGG
>CAWCMY010000007.1:0-124709 GCA_963796765.1 uncultured Acidimicrobiales bacterium
GTGATCGACGGCGCCAGGTGTTTGGCGAGGTTGCGAGTCAGCTGGTGCACAGCGGCCTTGGAAGCGGCATACGAATAGGTCTCGAGCGCCGAAACCATGATTCCGTCGATCGACCCGATATTGATGACGCGCGCCGGATCGTCAGGATCCGACGCGGCTCGCAACAGCGGCGTCATGAATTTCGTGGTGTGGAAAACACCCTTGACATTCAGAGAAAGCACTCGGTCCCAGGCGGCATCGTCGAACTGCTCGAAAGGGGCACCCCAGGTATTCCCGGCGTTGTTGACGAGAATGTGGAGCATAGACTCGCGCCGGGCCAACGCATCAGCCAGGGCTCGACAGCCTGGCTCAGTGGCGAGATCGCCGGGCACTGCGATGCATTCACCGACCTTCGACAACTCCGCGGCGAGCTCGTGACATGCTTCGGCCTTCCGCGACGACACATACACCTTGGCCCCGGCTTCCACGAAACCCGTGGCGATCATCTTGCCGATGCCCCGTGAGCCCCCGGTCACGAGGGCGGTCTTGCCGGAGATGGAGAACAGGTCGGTCATGGTCGAGTGCGGCTCTCGGAAGGGGAGGCCGACGCTACCTGGAGTGGCGAAGCCCCGCCACCAGCTCCACGACCCCTCTCGCTCCGATCTCCGTGTCAAGCTGGGGCGCGGTGGGAACCGACCGGTCCAAGCGCGACAAGGAACGGGACTTGCGAGCCGCCCGTCGTCGACTCCAGCCCATTCGAGGCGCGCGGGGAAGACGTCTCAAGCACACGCGGCTGGCCGCGCCGCGCGTCGTTGGGTTGAGCCAATTCGCCCAAGGCCTCACGGGTCCGAACCGACGGTTCCAACCACGTCATCGCTCGACGGCATGGATCTTGTCGGCGCTGCCCTTCGTCGTCCTCGTGATCTGGGTGTTGGTGCGCGTCGCAGGCCACCGTTGAGCTTGCTCAACCACCGGTGGCCGAGAAGTGCTGGTAATCCGGGCTGGCTGTCCAACGTCCTCCCCACGACCAGCCGACCGATGCGAAGTCGTCCACGAGTTGACCGCCGAGCACCGCCATGCCGGGCCGGAACTGGGAGCGGTCCAGATAGGGCGCCCCCGCGGGTGGCTGTACCCTCCCACCCTCGAGATACGGGTTCTCCACCGGGTTCACATCGATCGCCTCGCCGAAGGCGTGGACCGACCAGGACGGCGGGCCTGGTGCCACCGCGTACCGGCAATTGAAACCGGACGTGTTGTCATCGGCCATGGAAGCCGGGTCCTGACCGCCGTAGGCGTCCTCGGGCTGCATCTGGTGGATGGGGAAATGCTCGGCAAAGAGCTCGCCGAACACCCTCAGCACCTCTGTCGTCACCGTCTCTCTGACCACCATGGTGCCGATGTGGGGCCGGCCGTCGAATCCCCAGTAGCTCATGGTGAGCAGCCGCAACTGTGCCGGCCCCACCGGGCAGCCCGGCCTCCACGTGGCCGAGATCTGCGTGGCGTCGACGGCGGCCACCGAGCCGACAAACCCCGAGGAGTTCGTTGGTGCAGCGCCAGGGTGGGGCTCGGGGGTGGTCGGCGATGCAGCCGTCGTCGTGGGGGAGGGCCTGGTCGACGACGATGCACTGGGCGAGGTGGACGGCACCGGGACGCCTGTGACCTGGGACTCGGTATGGGTGGTGGTGATCCGCGGTGTACTGGAGCACGCGGCCAGGAGTCCGCTGCAGAGGAGACCAGTGGCGACAAGGGCATCGATCAGGCGCGCGGGGCGCGGCACGGACGCGCACCATAGCCGGGGGAGTTCGTTTCTCGTCCTGTCGGGCCTCAGCACGGTCTTGGTCCTGCTTGGCAGCTGCGGTCCCGCCGGTCCGGTGAGCGTCCGACATCGGGTGGCCGCGCCGGTGACGACGTCGACGCCGAGCCCGGCCCCGACGACCGTACCCACCACCGTTGCTCAGACCGTGGCCCCGACGGTGGTGACGACGGCACCGGTGAAGGCCGCGGCCCCGGTCCCGGTGACAAGCGCACCCCGTCCGGTGACAACGGCACCCGCTGGTGCTCTTCTGGTGACTCGACTGGTCGGCGTGGGATCTGCGACACAGGTCATCGCGGTGAGCGCGTCGGGCTACAGACAGACGACCGCCACCCTGACTGCATATCAGCAAGACGCGACCGGCTGGCACGAGGTGTTCGGCCCGTGGCAAGCCCGCGTCGGCTATAGAGGATTCGCCCCGCCGGGACAGAAGCGAGAGGGAGACGGTCGGACGCCATCAGGCGCGTATGGCTTTGACTTCTTCTTCGGAGTCCTCGGCAATCCCGGCGTGCAATTCCCGTACCGGTCGGTGACCGGGCGCAACATCGTCTGGGACGACGACCCCTCGAGCTCGCTCTACAACCAATGGGTGGACGTGAATACCGCCGACGCAGGAGCAGCGCCCGAAGCCATGGACCAGACCCCGGCATACGACTACGGGGCGGTGATCGCCTACAACACGAGCCCGACGGTGGCCGGAGCAGGCAGTGCAATCTTCCTCCATGTCTCTGACGGTGCTGCCACCACGGGGTGTGTGTCACTCCCGACCAGCGAGCTGCTCGCCATCTTGCGCTGGCTCAGCCCCTCGGCCCAGCCCAGGATCATCATGGGTACCGCAGCAACCATCGCGCCGTAGCGGGCGGGCGGTTAGGCATCGTCTCGCCGGGACGAGATCGGCGCCCTAGCGTGGGCCGCGTGGAAGACGTGTTCGAGGTCGTGCATCGGCAGCGTGCATGTCGGCTCTTCAGCGAGGACCCGGTCGATGACGGCACCGTGGAGAAGGTGCTCGATGCCGCCACCTTCGCCCCCAGTGCGGAGAATCGCCAACCGTGGGTCTTTGTGGTCGTTCGCGACGACGAGCGGCGTTCGGCCATCGGCGCGCTCACGCGCCAAGCGTGGGAAGGCGGGGGTCGGGCTCATTCACAGGGTCGGTTGTCCCCTGCGCTGCTCGCAGATGTCGAGACCGGGGCTCAGGGGGGAGTCGCCGGGGCCCCTGTGCTCGTCGTCGTGTGTGGTGACACGGGCCTCGGAGACCGACGCGTCCTCGAGGCGTCGGTGTTCCCCGCCATCCAGAACCTGCTCCTGGCCGCCACCGCGCTGGGCCTGGGATCCTCGCTCACCACGTTGCCGTTGGTATTCGGCGCAGAACTGGCGTCGATCGTCGAGCTCCCGACCGAGGTGCTGCCGATGGCCGTCATCCCCCTGGGCTGGCCGGCGCGGCCCTTGTCGCCGCCCCGACGTCTGCCCGTCGCCGAGAAGGCGCACCGCGAGACGTTCGGTACCCCATGGTGAGTGCCACGTAACCTCGCTGTGCTCCGGCGCGCCACGTCGGACTACGGTCGCCTCGTTTCTGAAGACGAGGTCGGGAGGGGCGCACCGTCCGATGCAAGAGCACCGCTACTCCGTGATCGTGGACGGCACACCGCCCGAAGTCTGGGAGTTGTTCTGGTACCGAGGCCCCCGTCGTCCCACCTCATCGGGCGTGTCGATCGAGATCCTGCACCCTGGTGACGCCGTCGGTGAGGGCCTTGTCCGGCACTGTACGTTCCGGGTGCCGCGCGTACCTGCTGTCGGGGGGAGTCGGGAAGTCCTGGGAGTGGCTTACCGAAGTCACCCCACCGGTGTCATGGAAGTACGACGCCGTGGGCAAGCCGTTGTGGTCGATTGCCGAAGGTCGTACCCGGCTCGAGGACCAGGGAGACGGCCGGACGAAGATCCACTTCAGTGAGACCTACCACGCCTTCAACCCGGTGCTGCGCGTCCTGCTCGAGCGCCGGGTGCACCACTTCATCTCCAAGGACAACGACCGATTGATCACCACCGCCATCAACGATGGGATCCGCCGGCTCCGCGCCGCCCGGGGAGCGGGGCCGGCTGCCGCAGAAGGTGGGCCGAGCGGCGGATCGTGATCGGCCGGAACCTTCCGGGGGCCCATGGCCTCTTGTAGGCGTGGAGCAGCTCGTCCGAGCGGCTCGGCGAGGTGATGCCGCGGCCATGGACGCGCTCGTGCGCGAGCTGATGCCTTATGTGGGCCGGGTGTGTGGGGCCATCGCCCTCGACCGCGGAGACGATGCCATGCAGGAGACCTTTATCGCCGTATTGCGCAACCTCGGATCCCTACGCGAGCCCGCCGCCCTGCATGGCTGGGTCCGCAGGATCGCAGTGCGCCAGTCGATCCGGGTCGCTCGAGGCGGTCGCGAAGATCCTGTCGACCCAGCCGTGCTGGCTGACATCACGGTCGCCCCCGTCGACGTGGCCACGGTGATCGACGTCCGGTCGACGCTGGCGAGTCTGGCCCCGGAGCAGCGGGCCATTCTGTTCCTCCGTGATGTGGACGGGTTGACCGAGACGGAGGCCGCCGGGCTCTTGGGGGTGGCCGAAGGCACCGTGAAGTCACGATTGCACCGGGCCCGATCGGCATTCGCTCGGAGGTGGGGAGCGTGAGCGACCTGGCGCGCCAGTGGCCGGTGGCGCCGTTCGGCCCCATCGCGCGCGCCCGTGCGTTGGGGGCGTCGATCCCCAGCGCGGCCTGGACGGAGGGGATCCTCGATGCTCCCTATGCCACGGCGTGGCCATGGGTCACAGACCTCGAGGTGTCGGTCCCGATGTTCGACACACAGGTACGTAAGGTCCGAGTGTTGGAGCGGGTCCCCGCGGCCGGGGCCGAACGACTCCGGATCACGGCGTCGACCTTCGGGGTCGCCATCCCATTCGACGTTCGTCTCGAAGATGGCTTCTGCCTCATGCAGGCCCGAGCACGGCTGTACCTGGTACTGATGGCCGCCGAGCCCCACGACGGTGGTGGTCGAACCCGCTTCCTCCACCTCGAGGCAGTTCCGCTTCCTGGCACCCGGTTGCTGCGGGGCTACCTCCAGCGGGTGGTCGATGCCGACTTCCGCAATCTCGCCCGGCTCGCCGCTCTTGGCTTCTGACGCAATCCCCGCGGCACCGCGGTTCCGGTGTCGGCATTCGGCGCCGGTACTGTGCGCAGGTGCCTGTGATGAGCGTGCCAGAGCTCCAACGCCTCCTCGACGGAACCTTTCCGGACTCTCCTCCTCCGTATCTCATCGAGGAGGCCGGGACCTGGGGCGTCAGGATCAGGCTCCCGGTCACCGGACTGCACAGTCGGCCGGGGGGAACGGTGGCGGGCCCCGCGCTCATGGGGTTGGCTGACGCCGCCGCGTGGTTGGCGATCCTGGCGCAGATCGGCCCCGTCCTCTTGGCGGTGACGACGAGCCTGCACATCGACTTTCTGCGCAAGCCCGCTCTCGTCGACGTGGTGGCCGAGGGGCACCTGTTGAAGCTCGGAAAGCAGTTGGGTGTGGTTGACGTCGGGTTGCGCTCCCACGGTCACGAAGAACTCGTGGCCAAGGCCCAGGTCACCTACTCGATCCCTCCCCGGTAGCCGGTCAGTCCCCGACGGCTTGTTCGAGCAGAAGAGCACGTCGGGGACAGTCCTTGGCGGCCCGACGCGCCAGCTCGACGAGGCGCGCCGGCACCGGGATCGCGTCGACGATCGGGTAGCCCCATTCGTCGAGGGTGACGAGCTCGGGGAGCAGCTCGGCGCAGTATCCGTACGCCTCGCAGGCGATCGGGTTCACCTTGATGACCGGGTGCACCGTGGTGACAGTGCTCATGCCATCGCCGCCTGGGGCGCGGCCACGGTCGGAGGAAGGACCGAGGGCTCGTCCCGAAACGGACAGGGCCGCCCGGCGCCGTGGGCGGCGGCATCCGAGGCGAACACCGACAGCGCGCTGCGCACCATCCGGGCGACGCCGTCGGGGTGTCGACAGGCACCGCGCCCGTCCACGCCGGCGAGCCGCATCTCCAGTCGCCCGATGCCGTGGGGATCAGGCGACCCGAATGCCAGGTGTGCGAGGTCGTCGGCGACAGCCGGAAGGCCGAAGACACACGGGCCGCACTGGCCCGCACTCTCGCCCGCCATGTAGCGGGCCAGACGAGCCGTCTCGGCGATCCCACAGGCTCGACGGGTGAGGACCACGAGCACCCCGGGGCCCACCACCCCGCCCACCGCAGCCAGGGTACGAGGGGCGTAGGGGGTGTCGAGTGCTCCTGCTGACACCCAGCTGCCGCCGAAGCCGCCGGTGAGCACGGCCGCGACCTCGGCCGTCGGTTTGCTGCGGGCGATGACTGAACCCAGGGTCGTTCCCATGGCGACCTCGAACACGCCGGGATGTTCGACGCCACCGGTCACCGTCACGAGTGCGGTCCCCGGTGCGTCGCTCGTCCCCGCCGCCCGGAATGCCGGGGCGCCGTACCGGGCGACGAGAGCCATGTGGGCGAGCGTCTCGGCGTTGTGGACGAGCGCGGCGGCGCGGCCGATGGTCAGGGGAGTTCGCTTGTCCGGCCGCCAACTCGGCGCGCCGACCCCGTTGTCGAGCCATGACACCAAAGCCGACTCCTCACCTCCGACGTACCGCCCCGGAGGCTGCTTCACCTCGACGGGAACCGGAGCCAGCGCGGTGCCGGCCCGCTCGCGCACGGCACGGACGACACGGGCGGAGATGTCGGGCCGATCCGCGGCGACGCACACCACGATCCTCCTCGCTCCCAGGGCGCTCGCCGCCAACTCGGCGCCGTCGAGCACGAGATGGGGCACACACGACAGGAGGACTTTGTCCTTGGCACTGGCGGGCTCACCCTCCATGGCGTTGACGACGAGGGTGCGGTTCCCTCGAGCCGACCCCACGAGCCTGAGTTTGATCGCCGACGGGAACGACGCCCCACCGCGACCGGCGAGTCCAGACGCTTCGATCTCAGCTGCGAAGCGTTCGGGCCAGGTGCCGTCGCCGGGTTGTGGCAGCGGAGGCGATCCGTGATGAGCAAGGTGTGATGCAAGGTCTGGGCTGCGGTGTCCTCGCCAGGCGCCGAGGAGCGTGGGGCGGTCGGCGGCCACGCCGGTGTTGACCTCGGTGGCAGTGGGGGCGGTGACGGTGGTCATGAGATCGTTCCTCGTGGGTTAGGCGGAGAGGTGCTTGACGGGGACGCCAGCGGGACGTTGGTGAACCGGGACGAGCGTCAGCGCGTGACTCTTGCGCCCGACAGCCAATGACACCCTCCACGTGGCAGCGCCGACAACAGCGGCAATGCATGCCACGCTGAGGAAGGTCACCCACCTTTGACCCATGTCGGTTCCCATGCCAAACGCATGCGAGAGCGCCACGGGCCAGCTCAGATAGGCCAGCCAGTGCACGGCCTTCCAGGTCCGGGGGCGCATCTTGTGACGGAGATGACTGGTGAACGCCACGGCGATCAACAGGTCGATGCCTATCGAGCCGAGCCCCACCCAGAGTCGTTTGTACGACGATGCAAAGGGGACGACGACGGCCGCCCATCCGATGTGCACATAGGTGTCGATGACGCTCGTCAGGATGTGACAGGCCAAGAAGGCCATCGTGGTCACCGAGATGCGGCGGTGCAGGTCCTGGACCGAGAATCCGGGCCAGCGCGCACTGACCGCCCGGTTGGCGGTGAGGATGCCGAACAGGGTCGTGGTGGTCAGAAGGACCAACGCCACCAGACCGGTGGCCCGTGTCGCGTACCAGAGGACGGGGGAGTTCATGACGCGTGGTCGGTCATCGGGTCGGAGTCGAGACTCGGTCCGCTGTCAGGGGGCCAACCGTTGAGCGCGATGACCTGGCCGTCGTGGCGGACCAGGCGGACGGGCAGGCCGAGCTCGATGAGCTTCGGCACGGCCCGCCGGCCCCAGACCACGGCGGCGGTGGTGGCGGCGTTGGCATCCACGCAGCTCTCGCCCGAGGCGGACACGAGCGACCAATACGGCGATACGCAGTTGCCGGTAGTGGGATCGATGATGTGGTGGAGGTGTCGTCCACCTCGTTGCCACGTCCGCACGGCGGTGCTCGAGGAGGCCATCCCACCGGTCTCGATGGCGACTACCTGGTCCACGGCCTCGACCGGGGCCGAGGAGTCCGTTGCGATGCCGACTGCCCAACCTCCGTGAGGCGCGGTCCCGGCGGTGGCGATGTCGCCGCCGATGTTCACGAGAACCCCCGTGTGAAGGCCGTGCGCGATGCGCCGCGCGCTGCGGTCCGCGACGAGTGCCTTGGCCGACGACCCGAGGTCGATATGGGTGCCGGGAGGTATCCGCACCGTGCGATGGTGCGGGTCGAGTTCGATCTTCCACCAACCCGGGGCGGGACGCGGGGCATGATCGAGTTCGGCGCCCGGGAAGTCGAGCTCCGCGTAGTCCCGGTCGTATCCGAGGGCCTCGATGGCGCTCCCCACGGTCGGGTCCACCGCTCCGTCGGTGCGTCGCGCCACGTCGCAGGCCACCCTGATGGCGTCGAAGAGAAGGGGGGTGACCTCGACTCGGGTGCCGCCGGCCCGGTGCAGCGCCGACAACTCCGAGTCGGTCCGGAAGCGACTGCAGGCCTCGTCGATGGCGACGAGCTCGTCGCGCAGGATTCGCGAAGCTTTGTCGACCTTGACGGGTTCAGTGACAACCACGATCGCCGTTGTTCCGATGGCCCGCATCGTGCGCAGCTCAGGTCCGGTCGTCGATCCCGGGCCGGCTTCTGCACCGGGGTCATCGGGGTGCAAGCAGGGTGCTCGCATATCAGTGCGCCGTCCCACCCGACACGACGGTTGCCGACTTGGTCGTCGTGCTCGGGGCGGTGGTCTTCGTTGTCGCAGCCGTCGAGGCGACCGCAGACGAGGAGTCATCCGAGGAGCTCCCTGCCGCGGTGTCTTGGTCGGAGGTGATCGACGACGTGGAGTGGCTTCCCGACGTCGATGCCGTCGAGCTCACAGCCGAGGCGGTGGTGCCTGGGATCTGCTTGGAGACGACGAGACCGAGGACCGCCGCGGCCGCAGTGGCCAGGATCGCCACTGCCCTCGAGGTCCGGCGCACTCTGGTGGTGGCGGTGTCGCGCCGTCTGGCCCCGAGCTGCCAGGGTCGACCTGGAGGTCGCGCCGAAGGTCGGGTCGAAGGCTCGTGAGGAGGAAGTGTGATCGGGGGTTCGCTCATGTCGTCCATGTCACCATGCGAACCTCGCGACCCTCGCACAGTCGGCTATGAGTCGGCTGTGAATCCTTTTCGAGCGCGGGGATCTCCGCCCGGGTCCGTCGTAGGCTCTTGTGGCTCGGGGGCTCCCGACAGGGGCAGGCGCACCGTGAACACCGTCCCTCGTTCCGACCCGCTGGTCGCGGTGACGGTGCCACCGTGGGCTTGGGTGATCGACGCCACGATGGAGAGGCCCAAACCGGCCCCCCCCAGGCGACGAGAGCGCGAGGGGTCGGCGCGAAAGAATCGCTCGAAGACCCGAGAGGCCTCGTCGGGGCTCATTCCCGGGCCATCGTCCTCGACGCTGATAACGGCGTCGTGGTCGTCCTCGTCGACGGTGACGACACAATGGGTCCCAGGCGGACAATGGGTGCGGACATTGGCGAGCAGGTTGTCGAGCACCTGGCGAAGCCGCATGCGGTCACCCACGATCTCGACAGGGTGCGAGGCGACGAGCCGGACCGGCCATTGCGGGCCCACGGTCGACGCCGTCTGGACGGCTTCCGCCGCTACACCCAGGAGCTCGACTTCCTCACGCTCGAGCGGTCGACCTTCGTCCAAACGGGCCAGCAGAAGAAGGTCCTCCACGAGGCTCCCCATCCGAGCCGTCTCGCTGCGAATGCCGTGCATCACTCGCTCCAGGTCGTCGGCGCGCGTCGCCGCTCCTTGCTCGAACAGCTCCGCGTATGCCGACACCGCGGTGAGCGGGGTGCGCAATTCGTGCGACGCATCGGCAACGAACTGTCGCATCCGAGCCTCAGAGGCCCGCAGATCTTGTTCGGTGGCGTCTCGTTGGGCGAAGGCCCGTTCGATGCGTCCGAGCATGACATTGATCGCCCGGGCCAGACGCCCCACCTCCGTGCGTGCTTCGTCGCCGGGGACGCGCTCGGCGAGCTCTCCGCGGGCTATGGCCTCGGCGGTGGCTTCCACGGCGCGCAAGGGGCGGAAGCTCACCCTCACCAACCACCATCCCATGAGGAGGGCGGCGACGAGAGCGGCGCCGCTCACGGCGAGCTCGACCGCGACCAAACGGTTCAAGGTGGAGATCGTCGAGCCGACGGGTAGCCCGATCACCAGCTGTCCGCCCGAATACGGCCCGCCATTGAGCACCGACGCCCGCAGCCGGAATTGCGAGTCCGCGCTGGTGAAGTAGACCGTCGGCTCGTGAAAGTCGGCGGTGTCGGTGACAAAGCCCGTGATTCGCGTCGGAAGCGTCGGATCGGCAGACTCGCTCGAACCCAACGGCGCGGGCTGCATCGACCGGCACAGGATGGCATTGGACGCGCTCCGAACCTCGATGAACGTGCCGGGCGCAAGCTCATGGAGCAGGTCGTCGCTCAGGCCGGCGAAGCCGTTGCACGTCGGGGGTTGCGATGACGCCTTGGTGGCCGCTTGGCCCGTCGATGAAGCAGGCGAGGTTGCCGTCGGCAAGGTCAGCGGGACGCTCGGGGCAATCCCACCTGCGTTGTTCGGGACGTTCCCGTCCGATGACGGGAACGTCGCTCGGCCGAGGGCACGGCGCGACGCACTTCCGAGGGCGCCTTCGATGGCGATGTGTGACTGCTCCATTGACTGGTCGATGCGGTTGTAGAGGAACGATCGCAGTTCCTGGTAGGTGACCACATCCGCGATCGCCAGCGCCGTGAGCGCCACGGCGCCGACGGCGAGGAGCAGCCGGAGCCGCAGTGACACCTAGGGAACCTCCGACTCGCGCAAGGTGTAGCCCACGAGACGGATCGTGTGGATGAGTGGGAGCCCATGTCGTTCGAGTTTCTTGCGCAGGTAGCTCACATAGGTCTCGACCACGTTGGCCTCACCGCCGAAGTCATAGTGCCAGACGTTGTCGAGGATCTGCGCCTTGGAAAGCACTTGACGGGGATTGCGAAGGAAGAAGCGAAGCAGGTTGAACTCCGTCGCTGTCAGCTGGATCAACGCACCTCCTCGCCGCACTTCATGAGCACCTTCGTCCATCTCGAGGTCCGAGAACCGCAACAGACCTTCGTCACCGGATTCCACTCCGGCCCGCCGGAGCAGTGCCCGGGTCCGGGCAATGATCTCGGCCAAGGCGAAAGGTTTGGTGACGTAGTCGTCGCCGCCGACGGTCAACCCCGCGATCTTGTCCTCCAAGGAGTCGCGGGCGGTGAGGAAGAGCACCGGTGCCCGAATGCCGTCAGAGCGCAACCTCCGGGTGACCTCCAGCCCGTCGAGGTCGGGGAGCATGACGTCGAGCACGATCAGGTCGGGTGGTCGCTCCTGAGCCGCGACGAGGGCGGCCCTGCCTGACATGGCCTCTTCGACCTCGAATCCCTCGTAGCGCAGCGACGTCGCCACGGCGTCGACGATCGACGGCTCGTCGTCGACGACAAGAACTCGGTTCCGCTTCGTTTCCATGGGTTCGATGTCCCTCCTGTGTCGAGGATGGACGTCCCGCTTGCGCAGCCACTGTGCGTCTGCTGTGAGCCCCCTGTGAATCGATACTCTGTGGTCGTCGCGCCGTCCACGAAAGCCCGGCGCTGGCAAAGAACTGTCGTATTCCCTGGTCACAGCGCCTAAATCCGAGGCACCCACGGGTTGACCAAGACTCCGTCGGGGTTCAATGTTGATGATCAGACCTCCAGAGGGGATACCTCCCGGCCGACGTCAAGGCTAAAGGCCCCGGAGGCCGGGGCCGATCGACAAAGAGCCGATCGACAATTAGGCATCGTTCGAACGGAGACCTCGCATGGCTGCTACCTATGAGGGCTGGGCACCCGACCCGTTCGACGCGCACGAAGTTCGTTATTTCGTCGACGGGATGCCCACCAAGTTGGTCCGCGACGGATCGGTCGAAGCATTCGACGACCTTCCTCCTCGATCAACCTGGCCGCAGCCCCTCCAAACACCCCGACAGGCCGAACCGACCGCCGAACATGAGGTCGACCCGGTCGCCCCGGCCCCGGTCGAACCGGCCGTCCACGCTGCGGTCGAACCGGCCGTCCACGCTGCGGTCGACCGGGTCGACCCGGTCGACCCGGTCGCCCCGGTCGCCCCGGCCCCAGTCGCCCCGGCCCCAGTCGCCCCGGCCCCGGTGGCCCCGGCCCCAGTCGCCCCGGCCCCGGTGCCCCCGGCAGTCCACGCCCCGGTCGCCCCGGCCCCGGTCGCCCCGGCCCCGGTCGAGCCGACCATGCAGACTCCTCCTCCTCCTCCTCCTCCTCCTCTGGGTACGTCGTATTGGGCGCCGCCACCTGCTCCGGGTGCCGTTATGCAACAACCAGCAGGTCTGGGGATGAGCTCCCCGGACCAGGGGTCAGGCGAGACGGCACCGTTCGGTCTCGACCACAGCGACACATTCGCGGTCGGTACCGAGCTACCCCCGCCCCGTCGTCCCAAGAGGCGATTGGTCACCGGCATGGTGGCGGTCGTCGTCCTCGCCGCGGCCGGCAGCGTCATCGCCGTCGCCAGTGGCGGCAAGAGCGCCGAGGCCGCCGTCATCGACTCGGTCAACAGCACGATGGCCGATCGGACCGCCCACATCACCATGAACATGTCGGCCCGCGCACCAACGGGGACGGTCACGGGCACCGGAACTGGCGGCATCGACTTCACCGGCAACGCCATGCAGCTTCGACTCAGCACCGATGCGGACAATCAACAGATCACGATCCAGGTCCTATACCTGGACGGGTCGATATACGAGAACATCCCCGGCATCGACCAAGTGGTCCCGGGAAAGTCCTGGGTGTCCATCGACCCCTCGTCTCTCGGCGTCTCGGCCAACCAAAGCACCGGCTCGCTCGGTACCGCCAACAATCCTGCCGCGGTGCTCCGGCTTCTCACCCAACAGGGCAACACCGTGGTTCCCTTGGGATCGTCCTCGATCGACGGCACGACGGTCCAGGGCTACTCGGTGACACTGGACTCGGCCGCCATCAAGAGACAACTGGCCAACGCCAAGCTCCCGTCATGGATGACCGCTGCCCTCAGTCACGTGGACATCGGGGACACCACCGTGAAGGTCTACGTGGATGATGCCGGGCTCCTGCGTCGCATGAGCATCGGCCTCACCGAGTCGGTGGCGTCGTCGGGGACGATCAGCGTCGACGAGAGCCTCGACTTCTCCGAGTACGGATCGCCGGTCGACGTGAGTGCCCCACCGTCGGACCAGGTCGTGACCTTCCAGCAGTTCCTCCAGGCTGCCGAGGCCGCGGCTGGGACCACCTCGTCCTGACCCGACGGGGAGTCCTCAGGCCGAGGTGCCGCCCGGACCGTCGCGCAGCTCCAACCGGATGACCTCATACGCCTCACGGGCGGCGCCAGTGCCCGCAACCCGGTGAACCTCGCGGCGGAACTCGGCCGCGATCTCCTCTGAGTCCTCGAGGTCCCCATCCCACAGTGAGATGCCGGCCACCTCGACCCGTGACCCTCGTTCGGACTGGAGCACCACCACGCCCACAAAATGGGGAAGAGCGCGGTAACGCGGCAAGACGTCCTCGTCGATGGCACGCAAGACCTCGGGGAGTGCTTCCGGTTCGATGAAGAAATTGACGGTACGGCCCTTCATGGTCGTGCTCCGATCGCGATCGGCGAACCCGGGTACCCCAGGCTACGGCGCCCGGTCGGCTCCGACACGACCACCGAGCCGCCGCCTGTCATCACCCCTCGTCCCGTGTCAGGCGAGCCGACCAGGCAGGGGAAGGGTCGGTGTCAGCTCTCGAGCTCCTTGGCGACACGCGCTCCCAGTCCCGGATCGACGTGACGCCAATACTCCTTCACACGCGACAGGACGGGCTCGACGACTCCGGCGCTCACGTGAGCGACGATGTTGCCGACCAGTCGGTCCCGTGCCGCGTCATCGAGCACGTCGCGGACCAAGGTCCCTGCCTGGCCGAAATCGTCGTCCTCGGAGCGCAGCTCGTAGGCGGCGCGGACGAACTCGCCGTCGACGGCCCACGACGGGTCGGTCCCGAAGAGCTCGGGTTGGGCTTGGGGGCCTCCGAAGGAGTTCGGCGCGTAGACAGGGTCCGAAGGGTTGCCGTAGCGCATGTGCCCGTCGCGGTTGTAGGAGTGCACGGGGGAGCGGGGACGGTTGACCGGGAGCTCCTGGGCATTGGCTCCCACCCGGTGCAGGTGGGTGTCGTGATAACTGAACAGCCGTCCCAAGAGCATCTTGTCGGGCGACGGTCCGATGCCCGGCACCATGTTGGACGGCTCGAAGGTCGACTGCTCGATCTCGGCAAAGTAATTGGCCGGATTCCTGTCGAGCACCATTCGTCCCACCCGGATCGGCGGATAATCCGCGTGGGGCCACACCTTGGTGAGGTCAAAGGGGTTGAACCGGTATGACGCCGCGTCGTCGAAGGCCATGATCTGGACGTCCAGCGACCATGACGGGTGCTCACCGCGTCCGATCGTGTCGTAGAGGTCGCGTAGGTGCGCATCGGGGTCGGCCGCGGCAATGGCCGCCGCCTCGTCGTTGGTGAGGAACTCGTTGCCCTGGTCGGTCTTGAAGTGGTACTTGACCCAGAAGCGCTCGCCTTGGGCGTTGATCCACATGTAGGTGTGACTCGAGAACCCGTCCATGTGCCGCCAGGTACGGGGGATGCCGCGATCTCCCATCAGCACCGTCACCTGGTGAGCCGACTCGGGTGACAATGTCCAGAAATCCCACTGCATGTTGTTGTCGCGCAGGTGGTTGTCGGCCCGCCGCTTCTGGGAATGGATGAAGTCTTGGAACTTCTGGGGGTCCCGGATGAAGAAGACGGGAGTGTTGTTGCCGACCATGTCGTAGTTGCCCTGCTCGGTATAGAACTTGATGGCAAACCCCCGAGGGTCGCGGCACCGTGTCGGGTGAGCCGAGCTCACCGGCCACGGTCGAGAACCGCACCAGCAGGTCGGTCTTCACTCCCGGCTGGAACAAGGCTGCCCTCGTGAAGCCCGACACGTCTCCTGTCGTCTCGAAGAACCCGTGGGCGCCACCACCTTTGGCATGCACCACACGCTCAGGTACGCGCTCGCGGTTGAAATGCTGCATCTTCTGAACCAGATATGTGTCCTGGAGCAGGATGGGCCCGTCGGGACCGACGGTCAGGGAATGCTCGTCGCTCGTCGCCGGGATCCCGGCATCGGACGTGGTGTACGCGGGGGTATCGCTCATTGCTTGGGCTCCTTCTCCTTCACAGACCTCGTTCCGGTCTGATGCTTGGTCGGGGACTGGCACCGTGGGCACAGCCCCCAGAATGTGACCTCGGCCTCGTCGAGGACGTAGCCCCGGGTCTCGGAGGGGGTGAGACACGGTCGCCTGCCCACGGCGCAGTCGACGTCGGTCGTCGATCCGCAGGCCCGGCACACGATGTGGTGGTGGTTGTCGCCCACGCGCACCTCGTAGAGCGCGGGGCTGCCGGCGGGCTCGATCCGTCGCACGAGGCCGACGGCCACCAACGCGGCGAGGACGTTGTAGACGGCCTGCGTCGACACGGCACCGAGGTCCTTCCGCACCATTCCGATGACCGTGTCGGTGTCGGCATGGGGCCGATCCCGCAGTGCTTGGATCACGCCGAGCCGGGCTGCGGTCACCCGTAATCCCGCGGCGCGCAAAGCGTCGGCCACGTCGCTGGGCGGGCTCTCGACTCGTGCTGCGGACATGGAAAGTACTTTAGGGTGAGTCGTTAAATAGAGTCAATCCAGTTACCTGCCGCTTCTTGGCAGGCAAGGATTTTGGCGCCCTCGGCAGGACTCGAACCTGCGCCACCGGCTCCGGAGGCCGGTGCTCTATCCGCTGAGCTACGAGGGCAGATGGTGGCCTCCGACGCTCACGCAGCACATCGAACGCCCCCTCGAACTGTAGTCCGGGCGATCGCACCCGCCTCCCCGCCGGTGGGGTCAATCGGTCGCACCCCGTGGTCCTGTCCCGACCTCGACTTGACGCCGGCCATGGTGCGCCGACCCCGGCAATTGCGTCGACGGTTCCGGCGCGCCATCCTCGGCGGGACCATGGCCGCCCGCTCCGACATCGCCGCCGCCGTGAGCCGAGCATTGTCGGCCATGGGAATCGACGTCGACGCCGCCTCGGTGCATCTCGAGCGGCCCGCCCGGCGCGACCACGGGGATTGGTCGACCAATACCGCCCTGGTCAACGCCAAGGCGCTCGCCCGCCCTCCCCGCCAGATCGCCGAGGAGTTGGCCGAGCATCTCCGCTCCGACCCGCCTCCCCATCTGGCATCGGTCGAGGTGGCGGGGCCCGGGTTCGTGAACCTGCACCTGTCGCCGGGGTGGCTTCACGACACGCTGGCCGAGGTCGTCGGCGAAGGCGAGGCGCGATACGCACGCAGCGACATCGGAGCCGGCCAGAAGGTTCAGATCGAGTTCATCTCGGCCAATCCCACGGGGCCGCTCCATGTCGGCAACGGATGGTGGGGCGCCTACGGCGACGCCATGGGTCGTGTGATGACGCGCTGCGGCTGGAAGGTGGCCCGCGAGTACTACGTCAACGACACCGGCGGCCAGATTCGTGTCCTCGGCCAGAGCCTCTTGGCTCGCCGTCGTGGAGACGCGGTGCCGGAAGAGGGGTACCAGGGCGAGTACGTGGCGGAGCTCGCCACCGCCTACGACGGTCCGGACGACATCGAGGCGGCGGGGCGCTGGGCGGCAGAGCGGATCCTCGACAACATCAGGGCCACCCTCGCCCGCCTCGGGATCGTCTTCGACGACTGGTACAGCCAGGCATCGGTCGAGGAGAGCGGTGCGGTGCGCGACACGATCGGCCTCCTGGCCAGCAAGGGTCTCGTGGACGAAGAGGACGGGGCCGTGTGGTTCCGTTCCTCTCGACTCGGGGACAACCGCGACCGTGTGCTCGTGAAGTCGAACGGGGACGCCACCTATCTGGCGGGCGATCTCGCCTATCACCGTGACAAGTTCCTCGTACGCCATTTCGACCGTGTGATCGACATCTTCGGTGCCGACCATGCCGGCCAGGTCAAGAGCCTCACGCTGGCAGTCGAGGCCATGGGTGTCGACCCGGGCCGGCTCGAGGTGAAAATCGGACAGATGGTGTCGCTGGTCCAAGGTGGTCAAGCAGGTCGGATGTCAAAGCGCGCCGGCAACGTCGTGGCACTCGACGACTTGATCGACGACATCGGGGCCGACGCCACGCGGCTGCTGTCGCTCATGTCGTCGCTCGACCAGGCCGCGGTCCTCGACCTGGACCTGGTTCGAAGCCAGTCGATGGAGAATCCCGTCTACTACGTGCAGTACGCCCACGCCCGCATCGCCTCGATCGAACGCCGGCGCGTCGAGCGTGGCATCGATCGCCGCCCTCTTGCCGAGGTCGACCTGTCCCTGCTCGTCCACGATCGGGAGCTCGAGCTGCTCCGCGGTCTCGAGGAGCTCCCCGATGTGGTGGCCGAGGCGGGGCGGGACCGGGCGCCCCACAAGGTCACGGCGTGGGTGCGGGGCCTGGCCGGCACCTTCCACGGCTTTTACCACGACTGTCCGGTGCTGGCCGAGACGGTCGCTGTCGATCTGACCCACGCGCGCCTGTGGCTCGTCGAGGCGGCCCGTGTCGGCCTTGCCATCGGCCTCGACATGCTCGGGGTGAGCGCTCCGGATTCGATGTAGCGGGCCGTTCGCGCTCGGCTCCAGGCTCGAGTTGCCATGTGGCCTGAGTAGCCTTTCCCCATGGACGACCTGGTCGAGGGCGCCGCCGAGCCGGGTTCCGACCTGGGCCCGGATCAGCGCTCTGACGAGGGCCCCGTGCACGTCGGGCTGCTTCCGAGCACCGCCCGGATCCGTGCCGACGGGAGCCTGGCCGTCGGGGGTGTCGAGCTCCTGGAGCTGGCTGAGCGATTCGGGACGCCACTGTTCGTCTATGACGAAGAACATCTCCGGGCGCGCTGTCGCGAGGCCGTGGCGGCGTGGGGCGACGGCGTCGCCTATGCCACGAAGGCCTTTCTCTGCCTGGCCATGGCCAGGCTCGTCCACGAAGAGGGGATGTGGCTGGACGTCTCGACGGGAGGCGAGCTCCACGTCGCATTGGCGGCGGGCGTGCCCGCGGCCCGGTTGGTCCTTCATGGCAACAACAAGTCCGACACCGAGCTCACGGCGGCCTTGAGACGCGGGGTGGGGCGCATCGTCGTCGACTCCTTCGACGAGATCGACAGGCTGGCTCGCCTGGCCCCGTTGGAGATCGGCAATGACCGGCGCCAAGCCGTCATGATCCGGGTCACTCCGGGAGTCGAAGCCCACACCCACGATTTCGTCCGCACGGGACAAGACGACTCCAAGTTCGGGTTCGGCCTCGCCTCGGGAGCCGCCTCCGAGGCGGTGACCCGAGTGCAGGCACTTCAGGAGCTGGAGCTCGTCGGGATCCACGCGCACATCGGCAGCCAGGTCTTTCGTGTGGAATCGTTCGCGGAGGAAGTGGAGGTGCTCGCGGGCTTTTTCACCCCGTTGGGACTGCCCGAACTCTGCGTCGGCGGTGGGCTCGGCGTCGCCTACGTGGCAGCCGAGACGGCGCCGTCCATCGCGCAGTGGGCCGAGACCGTGCACCGGGCATGTCGGGACGCCGGAATTCCCGCCGACACGTTGATCACTGCGGAGCCCGGTCGCTCCATCGCGGCCAGTGCAGGAGTCACCCTCTATCGCGTCGGAACGATCAAGGACCTGGCCGGCTTGCGCACCTACGTCTCGGTCGACGGCGGGATGAGCGACAACCCTCGGCCCGTCCTCTACGGGAGCGGGTACGAGGTCTTCCTGCCTCGGGAAGCTGCGGCTCCTCGTCCGAAGGTGGCGAGGTTGGTAGGAAAGCATTGTGAATCGGGCGATGTCGTCGTGGCCGACGCCCGGCTGCCTGCTGATGTGGCCGTGGGCGACGTCGTGGCCACGCCCGTGACCGGCGCGTACGGGTATTCCATGGCCTCGAACTACAACAAGGTGCCGAGACCCGCGGTCGTCTTCGTTGCCGATGGGGACGCCCGGGTGGTCGTGCGGCGCGAGACCGACGACGACCTGACCCGGTTGGACGGGTGAGGGGATCCGGTCGACCACCAGTCCAGGGGTCGATCGCTTGGCGGCGGTAGCGTGAGCCAATGGCGAGGACCGACGACGGCAGGGCCGAAACCCGATCCCGCCACGCCCGAGCCCACGACGAGCGCGCGCCGGCCGCCGTGGGTGTAGCCGTCCTCGGTTGCGGCAACGTCGGTGGTGCGCTCGTGTCCCTCCTGCTCGCCGATGCCGATGCCATCGCCGCTCGTTCGGGCGTGCGTCTCGAGGTCGTGGGAGTCGCCGTGGGCGATCCCTCCCGACACCGGTCGGGAGTGCCGCCCGAGTTGATCACCGGCGATGCCAAGGGGCTCGTCAACGACCCACGTGTTGATGTCGTCGTCGAGCTCATCGGAGGGGTCGAACCGGCCCGCGGGCTCGTCGAGGCCGCACTGGCGGCGGGGAAATCAGTCGTCACAGCCAACAAGGAGCTGCTCGCCGCGCACGGAACAGCACTGGCGGAGACTGCCGCCGCGGCCGGGGTCGACCTTCTCTACGAAGCGGCCGTTGCCGGTGCCATCCCGCTCATCCGTCCGTTGCGGGAGTCGCTTGCCGGAGAACGAATTCGTCGGGTCATGGGCATCGTCAACGGCACCACGAACTACATCCTGACGATGATGTCCGAGGCGGGGGTTTCGTACGCAGAGGCCTTGGCCGAGGCACAACGCCTGGGCTTTGCCGAGCGCGATCCGAGTGCCGATGTCGACGGACACGACGCGGCATCGAAGGCCGCCATCCTGGCCGCCCTGGCGTTTCGTTGCGACGTCGTCGCCGACGACGTGCCCCGGGAGGGGATCGCCGCCGTCGACCCTGTCGACATCGCCTTCGCGGATCGTTTGGGGTTCGTCGTGAAGTTGTTGGCGGTGATCGAGCGCACGGGTGGCGCTGAGGGGTTTGGGGACGGGGACGATGGCGTTCCCGAGATCTCGGTTCGGGTCCATCCCGCCATGCTGCCCCGGACCCACCCGCTCGCCGCGGTCCGGGGGGCGTTCAACGCCGTGTTCATCGATGGAGACAATGCCGGCGAGCTCATGCTCTACGGCCAAGGTGCCGGTGGGAGACCGACCGCGTCGGCCGTGCTCGGCGATGTCATCGACGCCGCCCACCATCGGCATACCGGTGCACCCGGGCGCAACGTGGCGCGGGTGCGGCCGACGTTCCGGCCTACCGACGACCTCCGCTGCGCCTGGTACTTGAACATCGACGTCGTCGATCGTCCCGGCGTACTTGCCGCGGTCGCCCAGTTGTTCGGTGACAACGGCGTGTCGATCCGGTCGATGGAACAGGTGGGTCTGGGGGACGAGGCCCGATTGATCTTCCTGACTCACGTGGCACGCGAGGGGGATGTGCAACGAACCCTGTCGGGGCTGCGCCAACTCGACGTGGTGGACCACGTTGGCGGAGTCCTGCGGGTCATCGTCGACGAGGAAGGGACCTAGCGCCATGGCCTGGTCCGGAGTCATCGAGACCTACCGCTCGTTTCTCCCTGTCACGGGCGACACACCGGTGGTGTCCTTGCTCGAAGGCGGCACTCCTCTGCTCGAGGCGCCCCGCCTGTCGGCTCGAGTCGGCGCTCGGGTGTTGTTGAAGCTCGAGGGCCAGAACCCCACCGGCTCCTTCAAGGATCGCGGCATGACCATGGCGATCTCCAAGGCTCTCGAGGAAGGCGCCAAGGCGGTCGTCTGCGCGTCGACGGGCAACACCTCGGCATCGGCGGCGGCCTACGCGGCCCGGGCCGGCATGACCTGTGCCGTGCTCATACCCGAGGGCCACATCGCGCTGGGCAAGCTCGCCCAAGCGCTGGTGCACGGGGCGAAGGTGCTCCAGGTGCGGGGCAACTTCGACGAGGCTCTCGCCATCGTCCGTCGCCTGGGGGAGAAGGCCCCGGTGACCGTGGTCAATTCGGTGAACCCGTTCCGCATCGAGGGCCAGAAGACCGGAGCCTTCGAAATTGTGGATGTGTTGGGCGACGCCCCCGATGTCCACTGCATCCCCGTGGGCAACGCCGGCAACATCACCGCCTACTGGCGCGGATATCTCGAATACCGCGAGGCGGGTCACGCCACCAGGCTCCCGAAGCTGTTCGGTTTCCAAGCAGCGGGAGCAGCCCCCATCGTCGAGGGCCATCCCATCGAGCACCCCGAGACGGTGGCGACGGCCATCCGCATCGGGAACCCGGCGTCCTGGTACGGAGCGACCGCTGCGGCCAGCGAGTCCGGGGGCGCCATCGACGCCGTCACCGACGAGGAAATCCTTGACGCGTACCGGTTCCTGGCGTCGGAGGAATCGGTCTTCTGCGAAGCGGCATCGGCCGCGTCGGTGGCGGGGTTGATCAAGATGGGCGCTCCCCGTGGTGCCACCGTCGTGTGCGTCTTGACCGGCCACGGCCTGAAGGACCCCGACCTGGCGATCAGCCAGATCTCGGTTCCCACGACCGTCGAAGCCGACTACTCGGCGGTGCTGGCCGCCCTCGGGCTCTGACCCGGCGTGTCCGGGACGTGCCGAGAGGGTGCCCCGGCCTCAGATCTGGCCACAGGCCTACGGCCATGATCTGAGGACATCGGGAACAACTCGGGGTGCCGTGGGGTTGTTGCCTAGGAGCCTCGGTGTCCGGTACCATATGTGCACCGCCGCTCCCCAGTAACCTCTGGGCGTCGCGGGCGACAGGCTTTCGAAGCCGGATTCGCCAGGCGGTGCTCCGACGGTGACTTGTTGGAGAGGCGGGGGCCTGACGTAAGACGCGCCGGGCGCCTTTACCCTCTGTTCCGTGTCCCTTGGCGTCCGGGCTCACCGAGCCGAAAACGGGGACGCAACCTAGCGAGGTGACTGATGACTGCAGAGCAACAGCTCGAGCGGTCCGTACTCGAACGAAAAGAACGCGAAGAGCTTCGGGCGATCGCCCAGGCGATGTCGCTCGACACCAATTCGCGCAGCAAGAAGGCCGACATCATCGACCAGATCCTGCGCGCCGCGGGGGTCGAAGTGTCCGCCGGAAGCACCAACGGTGGCGCTGACGTGCCCCCGCGGACCCGAGGCACCCGAAGCGTGGCCTCCAACGGCGACTCCGAGGACATCGAGGTCGACGGTGACGGCGCCAACGGGACCGGCCCCGGTCGCCAGAGCGCCAACGGCAGCTCGAGATCGTCGGCTTCTGGCTCTGGGGGGTCGTCTTCAGGCGGGCCCCAGGTCGATGCCGTCTCCGATTCCGACGAATCCGAGGTGGCCGTCGGACCAGTCCTCTGGCGACGAGAGCTCCCCAGCAGCTGATGACGGAGGTCTGTCCGCCGATCGTGCGCCCACGACGTCTCGACCCGCTGGTGGCCAGGGCGGCCAGGGGCAGAACCAGAATCGGCAGCACATGTCTCAAGGTGGACAAGGTGGAAACGCCAACGAGCCCGGCAATCGCCGGGGCCGGCGTCGCCGGGGCCGCGAGCGCACGCCGGGCGGCGGCACTGGTGGTGGCGGAGAGCGCGAGCTCCAAGGAGGGGGGCAAGAAGCCCAGTACTCCGGGGAGCTGATCCCGGTGCGCGGTCTGCTCGACCTGCGCGACGAGGGGTACGGCTTCTTGCGGGCAGACGGATATCTTCCGAGCTCGAAGGACGTCTACATCTCGATCAGCCAAGCCCGCCGGTTCGCCATGCGCCGAGGTGACTTCGTCGAGGGTGCCTGTCGACCGGCGGCGTCGAACGAGAAGTTCCCGGCCCTCATCCGGATCGACTCGGTGTCCGGCCTGGCGCCGGACGAAGCTCGGAGTCGGCCCCGGTTCGAGGACCTCACGCCGCTCTTCCCCGACGAGAGGCTTCGCCTCGAGACCCCGGGCGCGGCCGAGTTGACGACCCGGATCATCGACCTGCTCTCGCCGATCGGCAAGGGCCAGCGAGGGATGATCGTCTCGCCTCCCAAGGCCGGCAAGACCACGATCTTGAAGCAGATCGCCCACTCGATCGAGGCGAACAACCCCGAGGTGCATCTCATCGTCCTTCTCGTCGATGAGCGACCCGAGGAAGTCACCGACATGCGTCGCTCGGTCAAGGGCGAGGTAGTGGCGTCGACCTTCGACCGACCGTCGGACGAACACACCGCCATCGCCGAGCTCACCATCGATCGTGCCAAGCGCCTCGTCGAGCTCGGTCGGGACGTGGTGATCGTGCTCGACGGCATCACCCGACTGGCCCGGGCCTACAACCTGGCCCAGCCGGCCAGTGGCCGGATCATGTCCGGCGGTGTCGACTCCGGAGCCCTCTACCCCCCGAAGCGCTTCTTCGGCGCCGCCCGCAACATCGAGGAGGGTGGGTCGCTCACCATTCTCGCCACCGCACTGGTGGAGACGGGCTCGAAGATGGACGAGGTGATCTTCGAGGAGTTCAAGGGAACCGGCAACATGGAGCTCCGCCTCGACCGCCGCCTGGCCGAGCGCCGTCTGTACCCGTCCATCGACGTCAACGCCAGTTCCACCCGTCACGAGGAGCTCCTCTTCGACCGGGGTCAGCTCCAGCAGGTCTGGAAGCTGCGGAGGGTGCTCAACGCGCTCGCCGCCGACGGGAGCGCGGCGGCCGGGCTCGAGCTGCTCATGGACAAGATCCGGAGCACCAAGAGCAACGACGAGTTCCTGGCTGAGATCGCCAAGGGACCCGCCCCGCCGGTCTGAGAGCACGGGGAAGGAACGGGCCGGCCCGTGAGCCCGGCCCGACCCCGACGGCGACACCCTAGAATGGAGGAATCATGAAGGCTGACATTCACCCCTCCTACGTCGACGCCACCGTGCGCTGCTCGTGTGGCAACACGTTCGCAACCCGATCGACAAAGGCAGAGCTCCACGTCGAGCTGTGCAACGAGTGCCACCCGTTCTTCACGGGCAAGCAGAAGCTGGTCGACTCGGGTGGCCGGGTCGAGCGCTTCCAACGCCGTTACGGACCGCGGGGCTCGCGGTCGAAGGCCAAGCGCGCCTGACCCTGGCGCTGCCAGGCTCATGATCGACTGATTCCGATTCTTCTCGCCGGACACGGCGGGAGGGCTCGGGTGTCTCAGTACCCTGGTGCCATGGACCCGGAACGCCTCGCGGCGTGGGAGGACGAGTACCAGGCGGTCCTCGACTCTCTCGGCGACCCCGCCGTCGTGGCGGACCAAGCACGCCTGCGAGACGCGTCGCGGCGCCACAAGGACCTCGAGGCGCTGTTGTCCGTGGCTCGACGGCTCAACCAAGCCGAGCAGGATCTGGAGACGGCGCGCCAGATGTTGAGCGACGCCTCGGGTGAGGACAGGGACTTCGCCAACGCCGAGATCGACCAGGCCGTCGCGGAGGCGGCCAAGCTCGAAGACGAGCTCAGCCTCATGCTTCTGCCCAAGGATCCCAACGAGGGCCGCAACGTCATCGTCGAGATCCGCGGGGCCGAAGGTGGCGAAGAAGCGAACCTGTTCGCCAAGGACCTCTTCGAGATGTACCGGCGCTACGCCGAGCAACACGGGTGGCGTCTGGAGGTCCTCTCCTCAGATCCCTCTGATCGCGACGGACTGAACGAGGTCACCTTCATGGTGAAAGGTCCCGACGCCTGGACCCGCATGAAGCACGAGGGAGGCACCCACCGCGTCCAGCGGGTGCCCGTGACCGAGTCCCAGGGTCGGATCCACACCTCGGCGGCCACGGTCATGGTGCTCCCCGAGGCCGACGAGGTCGAAGTGTCCATCGACCCCTCGGACCTGCGCGTCGACGTGTTCCGGTCGACGGGCCCGGGGGGCCAATCGGTGAACACCACCGACTCGGCCGTGCGCATCACGCACCTCCCGACGGGGATCGTCGTCTCCATGCAGGATGAGAAGAGCCAGATCCAGAACCGCGCCCGAGCGCTGCAGGTCCTGCGGGCCCGGTTGCTCAAGCTCGAGCAGGACCGTGTCGCGGCCGAGCAGTCAGAGCAACGCCGCAGCCAGGTCGGTGGAGGAAGCAGATCCGAGAAGATCCGGACCTACAACTTCAAGGAGAATCGGGTGACAGACCATCGCGTCAAGCTCACCCTGCACAAGCTCGACCGCGTTCTCGAGGGCGATCTCGATGAGATCGTGGACGCGCTCCTCGCCGACGAGCGAGAACGGGAGATCTCGCGGGCGGCCGACCGCCGCGTATGAGTCCGGCCACTGTGCCTACTGCACCCCGGAGCATGCGCGAAATCCTGGCCTCGACCGCTCATGCCCTGGGATCTGTGACCCAGGCGCGATGGGTGGTGGCCCACGCCACCGGTGCCAGCAGCGCAGACCTGGCGGCGCGCCCTGATGTCGTGCCCGATCCGAAGGCTTCTGCGGCCGTGCAGGACATGGTCGACCGGTGCCTGGCCGGCGAGCCCCTGCAATACGTGCTCGGAACCTGGGCGTTTCGAACCCTGGAGCTCCGGGTGGACCCGCGTGTCCTCATCCCTCGACCTGAAACCGAGCAGGTCGTGGCTGAGGCCCTCGACGAGCTGCGCGCCCAGTCCGGTCGCCTCGATGCGGATGCACGGCTCGTGGCCGTCGATCTCGGAGCGGGGTCGGGTGCCATCGCACTGTCGCTCGCTTCAGAGTTCGAACCCGCGCCCGGACTTGATCCGGCGAGGAAGGTCGCCGTCGAGGTGTGGGCGACCGACATCTCTCGGGGTGCACTCGAGGTGCTCGACGAGAATCTCGCCGCCTTGGCGCGACTCGGCCCTGAGGCCGCTGCCCGGGTGCGGGTGGCGCAGGGCTCGTGGTTCGACGCGCTCCCCGACAGTCTCGCCGGGAGCGTTGCCCTGGTCGTGTCGAACCCCCCCTATGTTTCGGAGGCGGAATGGGAGGCACTCGAGCCCTCGGTTCGCGACCACGAGCCCAAGGGCGCGCTGGTTCCCGGTCCGACCGGCCTCGAAGCCCTCGAGGCCCTTCTGGTCGATGCGGTCCATTGGCTCGTCCCGGGTGGGAGCCTTGTCGTCGAGCTGGCACCAGGGCAGGCTGACGAGCTGCGCACCAGGGCGGCCGAGCTCGGATACCGAGAGCTCGCCGTCCGAGAAGATCTGGCCGGTCGCCGGCGTGTGCTCGTGGCCCGACTCCCCCCGTCGTGAACGACCGTTCGCTCCAGGCTGCGTTGGCGGCGCTGCGGGCCGGGGAGGTGGTGGGCATCCCGACCGACACCGTGTACGGACTCGCTGTCGACCCCTCCCGCTCCGGCGCCACCGACGCCCTCTTCGCGCTGAAAGACCGGCCCGCGTCGCTCGACCTCCCCGTCCTGGTGGGGTCGATCGAGCAAGCCGAGGAGTTGGCCGGTCCCGACGGCCTCTCGAAGACCGCCCGACACCTGGCCCAGTTGTTCTGGCCGGGGGCCCTCACGATGGTGGTTCCCCGACGGCCCGGCCTTGACTGGGACCTCGGTGCCCACCGCGACACGATCGGCCTGCGCCTCCCCGACCATGCCGTGGCGCGCACGCTGTGTGTCGAGGTCGGTGCGCTCGCCACCACCAGTGCGAACGTGCACGGCGAAGCCCCCTGCACCGACGCCGAATCGGTGCAGCGGACGTTCGGTTCGAAGGTGGTGGTGGTCGACGGCGGGCGCTGTGGTGGTGCTCCCTCGACGGTGGTCTCCCTCGTCGACCAAGCCCCGCAGTGCCTGCGCGAGGGGGCCCTGGCGTGGGCCGACGTGCGCTCCGCCGCCGAGATGAGCTGACAGGCCCGGTCTCTCTCGGTTGTGGCAGGCTCACGCCCGGACTTGTCAGGCCCAGGATGGCCGGTGACAGAAGGAGCGAAGATGCCAGCGGACCACGAGGCGACGGTGCGTGCCTTTTTCGGAGCTTGGGTCGATCGCGACTCGGACCGCCTCACGCGCTTCTTCGCACCCGACGGCACCTGGAGTGAAGCGAATCGCGATGCCGCCAAGGGCCACGACGAGATCCGCCCCGTCTTCGAGCTTCAGACCTCCTTCGGCTCCGACTTCTCGTTCGAATTCAAGAAGTTGGAAGTCGTCGGCGACACGGTCTTCACCGAGCGCGTCGACCGGTTCGTGGTCAGCGAGACGCCGATGGCGGTGCCCGTCGCCGGGATCTTCGATTTCGACGGCGAGGGACGGATCCAGTCGTGGCGCGACTACTACGACTGGTCGCTGCTGGAAGCCCAACTGCTGGCGGCCGGTGTCGACCTGAGTGGCATCGACGACATCTGAGACCTCATCGAAGCTCGGCTCTTCCCCCCGAGGTCAACCGCACCGTTCGCCCGCATCCTTCGGTTTCGGTCAGGCCCACCATGTCGTCGCGACCAGCGATGTTCCCCCAGGCTCTGGACCCATCCGCGGTGAGCACAGAGACGATGGCGAGCTCTGGATCCCCGTCGCGGTCGAAGACCACGGTGTAGGTCTCGATGGTGGCGTCGCCCTCGTAGTCCGTAGCCGGGCGGCGGCGGGGCAGTGCGTCGACCTCGTCCTGTGGGGACTGGTGACCGAAGCCCCCCGGCGGGGGAGTGGTGGACCACACGCCGACGGCATGTTTCGTGCTGTACCACCCCAGGCCCGTGACGAGTCCGAAGCGCCCCGGGATCGGCCCGGAGGCGCTCGGCCATGGTGGCGATGGAATGGCTCACATAGTTGTTGCCCGGGCCTCCGGCGAACCCGAGCCCTCCGGTCACCGTCAGGGACCGACCCGGGTCGTCGACCGCCAGGCCCAGTTCACTGCGCCGCGATCTGCACGGCGCAGGGAAAGCACGAATAGAGGTCGACATGGGCCACATCGTCGATGCCGATACCCGCCATCGAGAGCGCCCTGCTTCCGGCCAGGCGGATGGCCGGCGACGACCGGAGGTCGTCTCGCTCCGAGAGGAACCAGTGATCGAGCGCGTCTGCGCCCGCCACGGGAAAGACCCAGCGGTCCTCGGGCACTCCCGCCTCACGAGCGGCGCGCACCGAGCAGAGGATGAACGCGGCACCCTGGTCGACCCAGTCGTTGGCGTTCATGAGCTTGGGGTAGGGGAACGACACCATCCGGTTGGACGGGCCCGGTGCCCTGATCTCCGGCGCGGTGTGAGGTTCACGTGACCATGCGTAGGGGTTCGAGGTTGCCACCGAAGAGAACCGGGCCCAGAGCTCTGACACCTGCCGTTGGTGTTCGTCGATGGTCCGGCCCGACGCGGCGCGCAGCGCGTTCTCGAACAGGGGGAAGACCCGCAGGGGTCGATCTAGTCCCCGCGCCGCTTCGTCGGCGGTGACGGGATCGCGGTCGGTGCCGAGCTCACCGGGAGCGCGGTGTCGTCGGCCTGGGCGGACCACGCCAGGATCGGACGCGCCGGGTCGCGACGGGCGGCACGGCGCGAGAAGATGCACTCGGCCCCGGTGACCAGGGCGACGTCGAGCTCGCCCTTGGCGATCTGGAGCGCGGTGGTGTTGACCACGGTCTGAGGGTTGTTTCCCCCGATCCCCGTGAGCGCCAGCTCGTCGGGCGTGATCCCGAGGCGGTCGGAGACGAGGATGCCCGGGTTCACGTATCGCCAGCTCAGGGGGAGGATGACCCGGAGTGACTGGGCCCGGGCCAGGAGACCGCCGCCGCCACCCGACGCGGCGCGCTGTCCTCAGCGGCGGCGCGCAGCGCCCTCGCCATGAGCTGCACGGGCTCCTGGCGCTCGGCGAGGGGGAGATCGGGGTCGGGTCGCTCGGTGACCTGGCCGACGCCCACGAGCACCGGCGTCCGAGGGTCGAGGGTCACGGCGGCCGAGCGTAGCGTTCTTGTCTTTGCAGGCTTTTCCGGTCTTTTCGCACCTTCGGGGTCGGCGGCCCGCAAACGGCCCCAGAAGAACCGGGGGAGCCCACGGAGCGCCACAGGGGCCTCGGTATGCTTCGGCCATGCGCATCGCGGTCGGCTCCGACCACGCCGGCTACCTCCTGAAGGAGTTCCTCTCCGCCCACCTGGCCGAGCTGGGTCACGACGTCGATGACCTCGGGACGGACTCCGATCGTGTCGTGGACTACCCGGAATTCGGGGCCGCCGTGGGCCAAGCGGTCACCGAAGGGCGCGCCGACCTGGGTGTGTGTGCCTGTGGCACCGGGATCGGCATCTCCATTGCCGCCAACAAGATCCAAGGGGTGCGCGCCGCGGTCGTCCATGACGTCACCACGGCGCGACTGGCCCGAGCCCACAATCATGCGAACGTGGTGTGCATGGGTGGCAGGACCGTCGGTCACGAGGTCGCCAAGGATGCCCTCGACACGTTCTTGTCGACCGAGCCCATCGGCGGTCGCCACGAGCATCGGGTCGAGGAGATCGCCGTGCTCGATGCGCGCTGAGTCGGGCCACAGACGAGTGAGAGGACCGAGAGGACCCAGATGAGCAACGCACGTGACAGCGCCGGTCGGGCGTCGTCCCCCTTCGACCAGTGGCTCGTCGACGACCCCGAGATCACCGCACTGCTCGGTGCTGAGATCGACCGCCAGTCCACGACCTTGCAGCTGATCGCGTCGGAGAACTTCACGTCGCCGGCGGTTCTGGCCGCCTCGGGATCGGTGCTGACCAACAAGTACTCCGAGGGATATCCCGGCCGCCGGTACTACGGCGGGCAACCAGGTCATCGACGAGGTGGAGAACCTGGCTCGAGACCGGGCCAAGGCACTGTTCGGAGCTGAGCACGCCAATGTCCAGCCCCACGCCGGGGCGATCGCCAACCTCGCCGTCTACCAGGCGTTGCTCGAGCCCGGAGACACCGTCCTCGCCATGAGCCTCGACCACGGCGGTCACCTCACCCATGGCTCTCCGGCCAGCATCACCAGCAAGATCTGGCACTTCGTCGCCTACGGGGTCACGCCCGCATCGGGAGACCCCGACGCGCCGGGGGAGACGATCGACTTCGACGAGGTGGCCGATGTCGCCAAGCGCGAACGGCCCAAGCTGATCGTGGCGGGTGCCACCGCCTACCCCCGGCTCATCGACGCCCAGCCGTTCCGCGAGATCGCCGATGCGGTGGGGGCCCGGCTCATGTTCGACATCGCCCATCCAGCCGGGCTCGTGGCCGGGCGGCGCCCATCCGAACCCCGTCGGCATCGCGGACGTGGTCACACTCACCACCCACAAGACACTGCGGGGCCCCCGCGGCGGCGCGATCCTGTGCGACCAGCATCTCGCCAAGGCGATCGACTCCGCCGTCTTCCCCGGACTCCAGGGAGGACCGCTCGAGCACGTCATCGCGGCCAAGGCGGTCGCCTTCCGAGAGGCCTCGCTGCCGTCGTTCCGCGAGTACGCGGCGAGGGTGGTCGCCAACGCCCGCGCCCTCGCCGGCGCCCTCGCCGCCGAGGGGTTCCGGTTGGTGTCGGGCGGGACCGACAACCATTTGATCCTCGTGGACCTCCGGCCCTTCGACGCGCGAGCTCACGGGCAAAGAGGCCCAAGAGGTACTCGACCGGGCCGGGATCACACTCAACCGCAACACCATCCCCGACGACCCCCGTCCGCCTTTCGTGACCTCGGGTCTCCGTCTGGGCAGCGCCGCGCAGACGACGGCGGGGATGGGGCCTGACGAGATGGCCCGGGTCGCCGGTCTGATCGGCCGGGCCCTTCGCCAGCGCGGGGACGAAGCTGCCTTGCGCGACCGTGCGGGGCGAGGTCCTCGAGCTGTGCGGCGGCTTCCCGCCCTATCCGGAGCTCGTCAGAGGCGCCGCGGCGCACAGCCCAACCGGAGGTAGCTGAGGCTCGTGCCCCCTCTCGGGGCATACGCGCTCGTGGCGGCGGTAGCCGCCGTGGGCACGTTCGCGGCGATGTTCCCGATCCGCTATTTCGCCACCCGGGCCGGCTTCGTGGTCGAGCCCGACGAACGCAGGGTCCACGCCCGGGTCACCCCCTACGGGGGTGGCGCGGCGATGTTCCTGGCCTTCGCCGTCGCCATCTTGGTGGCATCGCAGCTGGGCCAGCTCCACGAGATCTTCGCCGGGTCCTCGGAGCCGCTGGGCCTGGTGCTCGGGGCCGCCGTGATCTTCGTCGTGGGGTTCATCGACGACGTGAGGGAGATGTCGGCGCCGGCCAAGATGGCCGGCCAGGTCCTGGCGGCCATGGTGCTCGTGTTCCTCGGCGTCACGATGTTCCAGTTCAAGATCCCCTTCGTGGGCTTCTTCGTCTTGTCCCCCGACGTGACCCCGCTGCTGACGGCGTTGTGGGTCATCGTCATCACCAACTCCGTGAACCTCATCGACGGCCTCGACGGCCTCGCCACCGGGATCGTGGCCATCGCATCGGGAGCCCTCGCGCATCTACGGCCTGCGCCTCGTCTTCTTGGGGTATCTCCCGTCCGACAACCTCGGCCCGTTGATCGCCGTGGTGGCGTTCGGGGTCTGCATCGGTTTCCTGCCTCACAACCTTCACCCGGCCCGAGCCTTCATGGGCGACGCCGGGGCGCTGTTCCTGGGTCTCTTGCTGGCGGCCTCGACCATGCTCATCGGCGGTCGGACCGCCGACGTGAGCGGCCAGACCTACTTCTTCTTCGCGCCCCTGTTCATCCCGGTCTTCATCCTGGGCGTGCCCATCGCCGACATGGCGTTCGCGTTCATCCGCCGCACGGCGAAGGGCACCGGGTTCCACACGCCGGACAAGGATCATGTCCATCACCGGCTCCTGCGCCTCGGCCACGGTCCTCGGCGCACCGTCGCCATCTTGTGGGCGTGGACGGCGGTCCTGTCCGCGTTCTTGCTCTACCCGTTGTTCGACAAGCAGGGCAACGCCATCATTCCCTTCGGGGTCATCGTGCTCGGACTGGCCCTCTACACGCTGTTTCACCCGGGTCTGCGCAAGGACACCATCAACGGCAACGGGTGCTCGGACATGCGCACAGATCCCCGTCGCAGCAGAGGGCTCCGATCCGGTCCAGGCCCGATCCAGGCACGGCTGGACCGCTGGCCAGCCCCGGCGACGGGGCAGCCACCGGGGACAACGGGGGCAACGGCATCTCGCGCGGGTGCCGCCGACCCGCCCCGCGCCACGACCCCTGTGACCCACGGCGCGTCCCGGGTGAAGGACCGCCGGTAGTCCCGGGATCTCTTGCAGAGCGCAAATACTGGCTGGTTCAGGCTCGTTTTGCCGCGCTCCGGGGGCGGATGCGAAGATTGTGGTGTGCGCTTCCCGCTCCCAGTCGGCTCCGATGAACGGACCCCGGCCATGGTTGCAGTTGGTGCGAGCGCCGGGCACACCGAGTGATCTCGGGCCAGCCCAGGCAATGCACGGCACCTGCCCTCTGAGCGACGCGCGCCGAGCGAGAGGACGTGGAGGAGAAGCCCCCGCCGAGGGTCTTCGATCTCATGGCCATCGGCTTGGCGTCGGCGCTCATGATCGGTATGGCGCTGGGCATCGGCTTGGCGGTCGACGCCTGGTTGCACACGAGCCCCATCGGCACGTTGGTCGGCCTCGCCCTCGGGAATTGCTGCCGCCGTCGGAAGCACGGTGCGGCAGATCCGCAAGCTCTTGTAGTGCAGCCGGCTGGTGTCGCACGCGCCCGTCCTCGGGTGGCCGGCCCGATCGGTTCAGGGAGGGCTGTGGTGATGGTCAATCTCTTCTCCAGCTTTTCGGTGCCTCAGATCTCCACTGGTGGCCCGGCGGACGGTCCTGGTGTCGATCGGCGTGCGGCGTGGTCGCTCTCGTACTCGGTGTGGTGGCCGGGTATCCGCTGGTGGGCCTGGGGGTCTGCCTGGGTCTGTCCATGGCGCTCGTCAACTTCCGGCTGATCTCGCGCGCCACGGTCAAGGCGGCGGGGATCCGAGCAAGAGAACAAGCGGCGTCCCTTGGTGTTCAACACCCTCGGTCGGCTCGGGGTCATCAGCGTCATCGCCCTGGGCATCACGTTCTTCGTCGAGCCCCTCGGCTTCGGGACACTGATCGGGCTGGCCGTCTTCCAGTTCTCGCTGCTTGGCCAACGTCGTCGTGTCCATGCTGCGCAACCCCCTCATGGGCGACACGACCATGGGAACGCCGCTCGTGGACAACGAAGACGCATGACCGGCGTCATCCACTTCCTGGCGGCCGACATCAACGTCGGCACCCACGTCCAGCGCGACGGTCTCGACCTCGACACCATCTGGTCGACCCTCGCCGCCATGGTGATCGTCATGGCCATGGGCCTCTACCTGCGGGCCAAGGCCACCAAGGGTGTCCCGGGAAAGCTCCAGCTCGCCTGGGAGATGGGTGTCCAAGCGGTCCAGACCCAGGTCCGGGGGACGATCGGCCCCCGGGGTGCGGCCATCGTTCCCCTGGCGGTGGCGCTTGTTCGTCTTCATCCTCGTGGCCAACTGGTTCTCGGTCCTGGGCATCGGTTCGGAGATCGAGTGGATCGGCCCGCCGACGAGCGACATCAACGTGACCCTGGCGCTCGCCTTCATCGTGATCGTTCCCGTGCACATCGCCTCGATCCGCAATCGGGGCGTGGTCGGATACGTCAAGCACTACGTGAGCCAGCCCTTCCCCAAGCCCCTCTTCCTCGTCAACATCTTCATCAACGGCGTGGAAGAGATCGCCAAGCCCCTCACCCTGGCCCTCCGACTCTTCGGCAACCTCCTGTCGGGGGGCCTCATGCTCGCGCTGATCGCGGCGCTCGGGCGTCTGGACCATCTCGCACGTGCCGATCGGCGACGTGGCCACTCTCATCCTCAATCCCGTGTGGAAGATCTTCGACCTGGCGATCGGCGCCATTCAGGCGTTCATCTTCGCCCTGCTCACGATCCTCTACTTCGACACCGCCATGAGCGAGGCCCACTAGTGGGCCCACTCGTGGACATCGCCAGCACACCGTGAGCGCACCAATCCAGATCTTCCGATAACCACAGACCAAAAGGAGCATCACCAATGTCAGATCCAGGGCTCGATCACGCAATCAGCCTCGCCGGCGCCATGGTCGGTGGCGGCTTGCTGATGGGCGGCGGAGCCGTCGGCGCGGCCATCGGGGACGGTCTCGCCGGTAGCCAGACCATCGCCGGCGTTGCCCGTCAACCCGAGGCGCAGGGTCGGCTGTTCACGATCATGTTCTTGACGGTCGGTCTCGTCGAGGCCATGTACTTCATCAACCTCGCCTTCACCGCCCTCTTCGTCTTCTCCCTCTACAAGAAGGGTGGGCCCTGATCACCACGGGCGCATCCGCGCCCATCCGGGACAGGCGAACACTGGTCCAATCCGACCGGCAGGGTCAGCCGATCGCGGCTCGCCGACGAAGCGCTGCTCGGCTGCACCGGGTAGTCCACCCGCTGGTGCCGGCACTGAGATCCGAACCGAAACGAACCGAGGTTGAACGGACATGACGGCGAGTAGCAATTTCCTGATACCCAATGCGACGCTCATCGTCGAGATCGTCGCCTTCCTGATCGTGCTGGGCTTCCTCGCCAAGTACGTGCTTCCGGTCCTCAACAAGGCACTCGAGGAGCGCCAGGAGCAGATCGGGTCCGCCGCTCGAGGCGGCCGAGACGGCGCGCACCGAGGCCGCCGAAGCGAGCCACCAGCGCCAGGAGACGCTCGACGAGGCCCGTCGCCAGGCGCGCGAAATCGTCGCCACCGCCAACAAGGCGGCGGAGCGGATCAATGCCCAGGCCGAGGAGCGGGGACGTCTCGAGTACGACCGCCTGGTGGCCAGGGCAGAAGCCGAGATCGCCGGGGCGCGCCAGCGGGCCGTGGACGAGGTGAGCTCGAAGGTCGGGGCGCTCGTGATCTCGGTCGCCCGCCAGGTCATCGGTCGGGAGATCGACGAGGCCAGCCATCGGGGCCTGATCGACGAGGCCGTGGCCGCCTTGCGTGGATCGGTGGGGACCACGTCGACCTGACGGCGGGACCGGCCGGACCGTCGGCCGTGTTGTGGAGCTGGAGAATCGAAGCCATTGACCGGACCGGGCTGAACGAGAGAAGGAGGAAGTCGAGCGTGCACCATTCGCTTCGGGGCTACACGACGGCACTCCTGGCCGACGTGGCGCAGGGACGCGGTCGGGGAGCAGATCGCCGAGGACATCAACGCCGTCGCGCATCTGGTGTCGCGGACCAACGACCTCGCCGTGGCCCTCACCGACTTCGCGGTGCCGACATCCGCCCGCAAGGCCGTGCTCGAGGATCTGCTCTCCTCGCGGGTCAACCCCATCGCGCTCAGGATCATCTGCGGGCCGTCGAAACCGGGGCGGGTCGAGGAGTTCCCTACGGCGCTCCACGAGCTCTACGAGCTGGCTCGACACATGCACGACCTGGGTCCCGAAGAGTTCCGCGCCGAAGAGCCGATCGTGAGTCGGACGGCATGGCGCGACTACGTGGCGGGGTACTCCGAAGCCGTATTCGAAGAGGTGACCGAGACCTCGGAGCTCGCACGAGATCGAGGACGAGCTGTTCCGCTTCGCCCGTGTGGTGGAGTCGAGCCCGTCCCTGCGCAGCGTCCTGTCCGACACGACGCTGCCGCTCGACAACCGGGAGCAGATCCTCGACGACCTGCTCGACGGTAAGGTCCGGCCCGCGACATTGCGGCTCGTCCGCACGACCATCTCAGGGCGGGTGCGCGACCTCGCGTCCTCTCTCGACTGGCTCGCCGAACAAGCCGCTCGGGCCAGAGGCTGGCGCGTCGCCCGTGTCTACACGGGTCTCCCGATCGACGCCGACGAGCAGCGGATCCTGGCCGAGGCCCTTGAGCGCATCAGCGCGACACCCGGTGGAGCTGCAGGTCATGGCAGCACCCGACATTCTCGGCGGTGCGGTAATCCATATCGGCGACTTGCTCGTCGATGCCAGCGCCCAGCGCCGTCTCGATCAAGTGGAAGAGCACCTCCTCAGCCTTGAGGGGGCAACCCGAGGAGCACAGACCTGATGGCAGAGCTGACCATCAACGCCGACGAGATCGCCGCCGCGTTACAGCGACACGTCAACGACTACACCCCCGAGGTCTCCGCCGAGCAGGTGGGACGGATCACCGAGGTGGGTGACGGCATCGCCCGGATCAGCGGACTTCCCATGGTGGCGGTGAACGAGTTGCTCGAGTTCGAAGACGGCACGCTCGGCATCGCCCTGAACCTCGACGAGGACACCGTGGGTGCGGTGGTCCTCGGCAGCGACCAGCACATCGAAGAGGAGCAGTTGGTCCGAGCGACCGGTCGCATCTTGTCGGTGCCCGTCGGCGACGGCCTGCTCGGTCGCGTCGTCAATCCCCTGGGCGAGCCCATCGACGGCAAGGGTGCCATCGCCTCGACTGAGACGCGCCGCCTCGAGGTCCAGGCCCCGGGCATCGTGGCTCGTCAACCCGTGAAGGAGCCGCTGCAAACCGGGATCAAGGCCATCGATGCCATGACCCCGATCGGTCGTGGTCAGCGCGAATTGATCATCGGCGACCGTAAGACCGGGAAGACCACCGTCGCCATCGACACCATCCTCAACCAGAAGGGCCTGGGGGTGAAGTGCATCTACGTCGCCATCGGCCAGAAAGGGTCGTCGGTGGCTCAGACGGTCGCCACCCTCCAGGCCCACGATGCCATGGACTACACCGTCGTGGTCAGCGCGCCGGCGTCAGAGCCCGCCCCGTTCAAGTACATCGCCCCGTATGCCGGGTGTGCCATGGGCCAGCACTGGATGGAGAGCGGCGAGCATGCGCTCATCGTGTACGACGACCTGTCGAAGCAGGCCGAGGCGTATCGCCAGATGTCACTGCTGCTCCGCCGCCCTCCGGGTCGAGAGGCCTACCCCGGTGACGTCTTCTACCTCCACAGCCGGCTTCTCGAGCGCGCCGCCAAGCTCTCCGATGCCAGAGGCGGGGGGTCGCTGACCGCATTGCCGGTCATCGAGACCAAAGGTGGCGACGTGTCGGCCTACATCCCCACCAACGTGATCTCCATCACCGACGGTCAGATCTATCTCGAGTCCGAGCTCTTCTACGCCGGTGTCCGGCCCGCTATCAACGTGGGCATCTCCGTCTCGCGGGTGGGTGGTGCCGCCCAGGTCAAGGCCATGCGCGCGGTCGCCGGGACACTGAAGATCGACCTCGCGCAGTTCCGCGAGCTCGAAGCCTTCGCCACGTTCGGGTCCGAGCTCGACAAGGTCTCACAAGCCCAGCTGGACCGGGGGTATCGCCTCACCGAGCTGCTCAAGCAGTCGCAGAACGCCCCGTTGCCGGTGGAGGAGCAGGTCATCGTCATCTACGCCGGGTCCAACGGCTGGGTCGACGACGTGGCGGTGTCCGAGGTGCGCCGGTTCGAGGTGGAGCTGCTCGAGTACATGCGGGCCAGCCATGCCGAGGTGCTCGACAAGATCCGTAACACCGGCGCGCTGCCCGACGAGGCAGAGCTCAAGTCCGCGCTCCAGGGCTTCAAGGACGGCTTCATCGCGATGGAGGGTGACTGATTCATGGCCGGCGGCCAAGAGAAGGTCCTTCGACGACGCATCAAGACGGTCCAGGCGACCAAAAAGATCACGCGCGCCTTCGAGTTGATCGCAGCGTCGCAGATCGTGCGGGCCCAGAACCGTCTCACGGGGTTCCGTCCGTACCTCAAGGGGATCGCTGAGATCCTCGCCGAGGCGGCGGCCGACGCCGGGCACACCGCGGGCAGAGTGCTGGGTGTCCCCGAGTCGCCCCAGCGCGTCCTGGTGCTCGCCGTCGTTGCTGATCGGGGGTTGTGTGGTGCCTACAACGCCAACGTCCTTCGTCTCGCCGAGCGCACGGCCCGAGGCCTCCAAGCAGGCGGAGCGAACTACCGACTGATGAGCGTGGGGAGAAAGGCCCAGTCCTATTTCCGGTTCCGTGGGCTCACGCTCGAACAGTCCTTCTCCGGGTTCTCCGACCGGCCCACCTTCGAAGACGCCCGCAGCGTGGCCGAGGTCATCACGCCGCTGTTCCTCTCTGAAGAGGTCGACCAGGTGCTCATCGTGTCGACACGCTTTCTGTCGGCGGGCACCCAGGTGGTCGAGACCCGGCAGCTGCTCCCCCTGCCCGAGCCCACGGGCGACGACGATGACGACGCCAAGCCGGCGCCCCGCGACGGCTACACCGAATTCGAGCCGGAGTCTCCCGAGCTCCTCGTCGAGCTCGTGCCCCGCTACGTCGAGGCGGCGTTGTTCGGTGCGCTGCTCGAGGCGGCCGCCAGCGAGCACACGGCTCGGCAGCGGCGCCATGGCGGCCGCGACAGAGAACGCTGACGAGTTGGCCAAGACCCTTACTCGGGACATGAACCGTGCCCGTCAGGACGCCATCACCACCGAGATCATGGAAATCGTCGGTGGGGCCGAGGCCTTACGTCAATCCGCCGACGCCAAGAGCGAATAGCGAAGAGGAAGCAAGGACACCATGACAACCACAGTCACCGAGCCCGCCACTGCCGACAACGGGCCCCGCCCCGACGGGCGAGTCGTCGCCATCGCGGGACCGGTCGTCGACGTCGAGTTCCCGCCCCACGCCCTGCCCGAGATCAACATGGCTGTCGAAATGGACCTCGACCTCGACGGCAACAAGGTGACCGTCACCGCCGAAGTGGCGCAGCAGATCGGTGAAGGCCGCGTCCGTTGCGTCTGTCTCAAGGCGACAGACGGCCTGCACCGGGGCACGCCCGTGCGCAACCTCAACCGCGGCCTGGCCGTGCCGGTGGGAGACGCCGACATTGGGCCACGTCTTCAATGTGCTGGGGGAATCGCTCGACACCGATGACATCGGGGCCGTCGAGGACCGGTGGGAGATCCACCGCGAATCGCCGGCATTCGACCAGCTCGAGCCCCGTGCGCTCATGTTCGAGACCGGCATCAAGGTCATCGACCTGCTCGAGCCCTATGTCCAGGGGGGAAGATCGGTCTGTTCGGAGGCGCGGGCGTGGGCAAGACCGTGCTCATCCAGGAGATGATCAACCGGGTCGCGCTCAACCACGGTGGTGTGTCGGTCTTCGCCGGCGTGGGCGAGCGCACCCGTGAGGGTACCGACCTCTGGCTCGAGATGCAGGAGTCGGGTGTCATCGAGAAAGCCGCTCTCGTCTACGGGCAGATGGACGAGCCTCCGGGTGTCCGGCTCCGGGTGGGGCTCGCCGCGCTCGACCATGGCGGAGTACTTCCGGGACGTGAAGAACCAGGACGTGTTGTTGTTCATCGACAACATCTTCCGGTTCGTCCAGGCCGGCTCCGAGGTGTCGACCCTGCTCGGTCGGATGCCGTCCGCGGTGGGGTACCAGCCCACCCTGGCCGACGAGATGGGCGAGCTCCAAGAGCGGATCACCTCCACACGAGGGCGTTCCATCACGTCGCTCCAGGCCGTCTACGTGCCTGCGGACGACTACACCGACCCCGCGCCGTTCACGACCTTCACCCATCTCGACGCCACCACGGAGCTCTCCCGGCAGATCGCCTCGCTCGGCATCTACCCGGCCGTCGACCCGCTGGCGTCCACGTCGAACATCCTGGCGCCCGAGATCGTGGGCGACCGCCACTACGACGTCGCCCGCCGGGTCCAGGTGGTGCTCCAGCGCTACCGCGAGCTCCAGGACATCATCGCCATCCTCGGCCTCGACGAGCTGTCCGAGGAGGACAGGCTCATCGTCAACCGGGCCCGCAAGATCCAGCGCTTCCTCTCCCAGCCGTTCAACGTCGGTGAAGTGTTCACCGGGTTGAAAGGCGTGACGGTGCCGATCGCCGAGACCGTCGAGTCGTTCGAGGTCCTCATCAACGGTGATCTCGACGACGTGCCCGAGCAGGCCTTCTTGAACGTGGGTGGCGTCGAGTCGGTGCTCGAGAAGGCCCGGGCCCTCGAATCCGGTAGCGAGTAGGAACCGGTTCGATGGCGACCTTCGCGGCCACCCTGCTCACCCCCGAGCGCGTCCTGCTCGAGGAAGAGGTCCAGACCGTCTTCCTGCGCACCGACGACGGTGATTCGGCGTACATGCCCGGCCACACGCCGCTCATCGGTGCGCTCGTCCCGGGACTGGTCCGCTTCCAGCTCGAAGACGGCACCGAGGAGCGGGTCGCGGTCCACGGCGGGTTCGTCCAGGTCGAGAACGACCACGTCACGGTGTTGGCACCAGTGGCGGAGCGGGCCGAGGAGATCGACGTCGACCGGGCCCGGCGCGCTTTGGACGCAGCCGCGCAACTGGTGGCCGAGCTGGGCGGGGCGCGGGCGGGCGACACGAGCGAGGAGGCCGACGCAGACCGGGCCCTCCATGACGCCGAAGCGGCCCAACGACGCGCCGAGGTCCGCCTCGAGGTGGCCGGGGTTACCGAGTCCCGACCGTCCTGAGCCCGTCGGCTAGGGCCGGCGAGCCGAGACGCGGTGCCGGGCCGCGAAGGGCGCCGCGAAGGCGGGGTTCTCGAGCAGCTCGATCATGGCGTCGAACCTGCTGTCGTCGACGGGGCCGCGTCCGAGCGACTGCATCCGGGCGGTATCGGTGACGATGGGGCGAATGGTGGCGAGCGTCTGCCGCCAGAACGCCGCCCCCGGGGAAGCGCCGGTGAGCAGATCCTCGCGGACTTCGTCGTGGACGTCGGTGAACCCGAGCGCCACCAGTCGTGACGCCAGTGTCCGAGCCCAGGTCCACTGCATGGCCAGCGGCACCATGACGTCGCGAAACGGTCCCGGCAACTCCGTGCCGGTCGCGGCGCGTTGGGCGGGCTCGCCGTCGGTCTCTTCGAAGAGCACCACCGCCCCGGGCCGGAGTGCCGCCACGAGGTGCTCCACCACCGTGTCGGGATCTTCGACGTGCATCAGCACCGAGCGCGAGTGGACGAGGTCGAAGCAGGCCGAGCCGAAGGACATGGTCATCAGGTCGTCTTCGACGACCGTGACGTTGGGGCGCGCCGCGAGGTCCGCCAGCAGGCTCGTGTCACGGTCGACGGCGGTCACCGACCCGTCTTCGCCCACGGCGTCCGACAGCCACCTGGCGATCGACCCCGCTCCCGCTCCGAGCTCGAGGCAATGCCAACCCCGAGCCACCCCGAGCCGTTCGAATTGCCTGATGGTGGAGCCGTCGTGGAGCGACTGCAAGGTCCCGAGCCGCGCCCCTTCGGCGGGATCGGCGTTGCGCAGGGGGTAGCGGTTCGGGGGAGTGGTCAGTGTCGCTCTCGGTACTCAGCCGAATTCGATCTGGCTGTACTCGCTCAGCTTGTGCAGGGCATGGCGGGCGCTCACGAAGCGTACGGTCCCCGACCGGGAGCGCATCACGATGGACTGGGTCGTGACCCCGTAGTCGTTGTAGCGAACACCTTGGAGGAGCTCGCCGTCGGTGACAGCCGTGGCGGCGAAGAAGCAGTTGTCACCCTTGACGAGGTCGTCGGTGTTGAGGAGAGCGTCGAGGTCGTACCCCGCGGCCATGGCGGCGCGTCGTTCGTCGTCGTCTCGGGGGTAGAGCCGCCCTTGGATCTCCCCGCCCATGCACTTGAGCGCCGCTGCCGCGATGACGCCTTCGGGTGTGCCCCCGATGCCGTAGAGGACGTCGACGCCCGAATCGGGCCATGCCACCGAGATGGCGCCGGCCACGTCCCCGTCGGAGATCAGCTTGATGCGAGCGCCGCTGGTGCGGACCTCGTCGATCAGCCCGCTGTGACGGGGCCGGTCGAGGATGACGACCGAGAGGTCACGCAGGGACTTGCCCAGTGCCTTGGCCACCGCCTCGAGGTTCTCGGTCGGAGGGCGCCGGATGTCCACGGACCCCGCTGCCTTGGGGCCGACCGCCACCTTCTCCATATAGACACAGGGGCCCGGGTTGAACATCGTCCCGCGGTCCGACACCGCGATCACCGCCAAAGCCCCGCCGCGCCCGAGGGCGGTGAGGCTCGTCCCGTCGATGGGGTCGACGGCGATGTCGGTGGGAGGAGGCGAGCCGTCGCCGATGCGCTCGCCGTTGTAGAGCATGGGCGCGTGGTCCTTTTCGCCTTCGCCGATCACCACCACGCCGTCCATGGCCACCGACTGGAGCACCACACGCATGGCTTGGACCGCGGCACCGTCGGCGCCTTCTTTGTCGCCCCGGCCCATCCACCGGCCCGCGGCCATCGCCGCGGCCTCGGTGACGCGGACGAGCTCCATGGCCAGGTTGCGGTCGGGTGCGCGAGGGTTGGCCGCCACGTCTCGACCATAACGCGCTCAGTACGCGCCGGGAGCCACAGCCGGGGGATTCCTTTTCGACTGTCCGGGCCCGGTGTCGAGCTCGGCCCGAGCCCTGCCTGGCGAGGGATGGGACCGGTTGCGTCCGAGAATGCCGTGGGTGGGCCGTTAGGCTGGACGCCATGGACAGCCCGCCTCACGAGGGCCTCGACGAGGGCCGAGCGCGGTGGCAGGAGGCCTACGACTCGTCGGAGCTCCAGGACACCGATTTCGAGACGATGTCGGGCATCGGGCTCGCTCCGGTCTACGGGCCCTCGGACTGGCCCGAGGACCAGGTTGCGGCGCAGCTGGGCTGGCCCGGCGGCCCCCCCTACACGCGGGGGCCATACGCCTCCATGTACCGATCGAAGCTCTGGACCATGCGGCTGTTCGCCGGGTTCGGCACCGCCGAGGACACGAACGTGCGCTTTCGCGAGCTGCTCCGGGCCGGGAGCGGGGGGTTGTCGGTCGCCTTCGACCTCCCGACGCTCATGGGCCGTGACTCCGACGACCCGCTCACCGAGGGTGAGGTCGGCCGCTGCGGTGTCGCCGTCGACACCCTCGCTGATGCCGAGGACCTTTTCGCCGGCATCGACCTGGGCGCGGTGACGACGTCGATGACGATCAACTCGCCGGCTCCCATCCTCATGGCCATGTACGTGGGTGCGGCCGAGAAGGCCGGCGTGACACGACGCGACTCTGGGCGGAACGCTCCAGAACGACATCTTGAAGGAGTACCAGGCGCAGAAGGAGTACATCTTCCCGCCCCGTCCTTCGATGCGTCTCGTCGTCGACGTGGTCCGTTTCTGTGCGGCGGAGATGCCCAAGTTCCATCCCGTGTCGGTGTCGGGCTACCACATCCGCGAGGCAGGCTCCACCGCCGCGCAGGAACTCGCCTTCACCCTCGCCAACGGGTTCGCCTATGTCGAAGCAGTCCTGGCCGCCGGTCTCGCCGTGGACGAGTTCGCGCCCCGGTTGAGCTTCTTCTTCAACGCCCATCTCGACTTCTTCGAGGAGATCGCCAAGTACCGTGCCGCCCGGCGGATCTGGGCCCGCTGGATGGCCAACCGTTACGGGGCGACGTCGGCGCGGTCGCTGCAGTTGCGGTTCCATACCCAGACCGCCGGGGTCTCGCTCACGGCCCAGCAGCCCGAGGTGAACATCGTCCGGACCGCCATCGAGGCGCTGGCGGGCGTGCTCGGCGGGACCCAGAGCCTCCACACCAATTCGATGGACGAGGTCCTGGCTCTTCCCACCGAGAAGGCGGCCCGGATCGCGCTGCGCACCCAGCAGGTCATCGCGCACGAGACCGGTGTGACCAACGTGTCGGACCCCCTCGGTGGCTCGTGGTTCGTCGAGTCGCTCACCGACGAGATCGAGCGCCAGGCGGAGGCGATCTTCGACCGCCTCGACCAGTGGGGCGAGGGATCGATGCTCGAGGGCGTCTACCACGGGATCGAGAACAACTGGTTCCAGGGCGAGATCGCCGATGCCGCCTATGTGTTCCAGCGCAAGGTGGCCACCGGCCGGCGCGTCGTGGTGGGAGTGAACGCCTTCACCGAGGGGAGCGAGGAGCCCGCCCCCCCGACGCTGCACATCGGTCCCGAGGTGGACGAGGCCCAACGCAAGCGCCTGGCGGAGGTCCGGCAACGGCGCACCCAATCCGACGTCGACGCCACGCTGGCCACGGTCGCCACGGACGCGGGGCGCGCCGAGGTGAATCTCATGCCGGCCATCCTCGACGCCGTGCGCGCCTACGCCACGGTGGGAGAGATCGTCGGAGCCCTGGGGTCGGTCTTCGGCCGGTGGGCCGAGAACCCGGTCGTCTGATCAGGGCGAGCCCGATGGACCGATTCGTCGTCCGTCCCGGCGGTCCCCTGCACGGGACGGTGTCCGCCGGCGGCGCCAAGAACTCCGCTCTCAAGCTGATGGCGGCGTGCCTCTTGGCGCAGGGCCGCCACGTCCTCGCCGGCGTGCCGCGCATCGTCGACGTGGAGATCATGGCCGAGGTCCTCGAGGCCATCGGCGCGCAGGTCGAGCGCGGGCCCGACGGGCCCGACGGGGGGCCCGGAGACCTCGTCATCGACACGCCCGCGACCCTCGTCCCCGAGGCGCCTTACGAGCTCGTCGAGAAGATGCGGGCCTCGGTGGTCGTCCTCGGGCCGTTGCTGGCGCGCACGGGACGGGCCAGCGTGTCGCTCCCCGGTGGCGACGACTTCGGGAACCGCCCCATCGACATCCACCTCCACGGCCTGTCGACCCTGGGTGCGGTGTTCGAGACGGTGCACGGCAACATCGAGGGTCGCGTGCCCGGGGGTGCCGAAGGTCGCCTCGTCGGCCAGCGCGTGGTCTTCGAGTACCCGAGCCACACCGCCACCGACAACGTCCTCATGGCGGCGGTCCTCGCCAAAGGGACCACGGTGATCGAGAACGCGGCACGTGAGCCCGAGGTCTCGGACCTCGCCGACTTCCTGACCCACATGGGAGCCCGGATCCGCGGCGCGGGGACGTCGCACATCGAGGTCGACGGCGTCGAAGAGCTCCACCCCGCGCCCGGCGCCCATCGCGTCATCCCCGACCGGGTCGTGGCCGCCACCTTGCTGTCGGCCGTCGCCATGGCGGGGGGGGACATCGTCATCGAGGACGGCCGTCCCGACCACATGGACATGGTCCTGCGCAAGATGGGCGACCTCGGCGTGACCGTGACCCAGGGCCCCGAGGGGATGCGGGCGACGTCGACCGATCGGCTCCACAGCGTGGACGTGGCGACGCTGCCCGTATCCGGGAGTGGCCACCGACTACAAGCCGTTCCTGGTGACGATGCTGAGCGTCGCCGACGGCGTCGGGATCGTCACCGAGAACCTCTTCTCCGGACGCTTCCGCTACGTCGACGAGCTGCGGCGGATGGGTGCGGACATCCGGACCGAGGGACACCATGCCGTGGTCCGCGGGGTGCGCCGACTGTCGGGTGCACCGGTGCGCGCCCCGGACCTCCGTGCCGGCGCCGCCCTCGTCCTCGCCGGCATGATGGCCGAGGGCGAGACGGTCGTCTCCGACGCCCAGCACATCGACCGTGGCTACGAGGACCTCGCCACCACGCTCAGCTCGCTGGGCGCCGACGTCACCCGCGGTCTGACCCGCCTACGCTCCGTCGCAGCCATGACGCCCGCACGTTCCTCCCCCTCCGGCGCCGCCACCCCCGGCCCCTCCGGCGACATCTCCTCCCGCCACGGCGTGGGGGCGGAGCCGCCCGTCCGGCGAGACCGGGTGAGCGATCCCAGCGCGCTCCTCGAGGCGGCCACCGCGGGCGACCGGGTGGCCCTGGCCCGGCTGTTGACCCAGGTCGAGAGCGGGGGCGCGGCCAGTCGGGCGGCCGCCGCGCTGGCCTATCGCAGCGGGAGCGAGGCCCGGACGGTCGGCATCACCGGTCCCCCCGGCGCGGGCAAGTCGACGCTCGTCGACCGCCTCATCGCCACGGCGCGCGCCGCCGGGGTGGCCGCAGGTCGGGGTCCTGGCTGTCGATCCGTCGTCGCCGTTCACCGGCGGCGCGATCCTCGGCGACCGGGTCCGGATGCAGGACCACGCCCTCGATGCCGGTGTGTTCATCCGCTCGATGGCGTCGCGCGGACATCTCGGCGGGCTGGCGGTGGCGGTGCCCGAGGCGATCCGCGTGCTGGCCGCGGCCGGCTTCCCACTCGTCCTCGTCGAGACCGTCGGCGTCGGACAGGTCGAAGTCGAGGTGGCCGGGGCCACCGACACCACCATCGTGGTGCTCAACCCCAAGTGGGGAGACGCCGTCCAGGCCAACAAGGCGGGACTTCTCGAGACGGCGGACATCTTCGTGATCAACAAGGCCGACCGGCCCGGGGCCAAGGAGACGCGCCGCGACCTCGAGCAGATGCTCGACCTCACCGCCCTCGGTGACTGGCGCCCGCCCGTGCTCGAGACCACGGCCTCCACCGGCGACGGGCGTGGACGCGCTGTGGGCGGAGCTGACGCGCCACGAGCGGCATCTCGCCGACGCACGGCGTGCTCGAAGCCACGCGCGCGGCGCGCCTCGAGCGCGAGTTCCGGATCGTCCTGGCGGCCCAGGTCCAGAGCGAAGTCGACCGCCTGAGCACCGACGGAGAGTTCGCCGGGCTGGCCACGGCGGTGGCCGAGCACCGCCTCGACCCCTACGACGCCGCCGACCGCCTGCTCAAGGCCGTCTACGGCGGGTCGCACCCCGGTGCCCCACTCACCGACTTGACCCCGCACCGGCCCCCCACCCCCTGATTCCGCCCCTGAGCCGCCGCCCAGGAGCCCATCGGCGCCCCGGCGCATCTCAGAGCCGAGCGCCGCACCTAACCGCCGTTGGCACGACGCCCAGGGTGCGGTCGGGTACGGTGCGCGCATGGTCGCCTCGGGTCCCGCGTCGCACGATGGCGGACACGGGCGTGGTGGCACTGGAGCGCCGCAGCGACGGCGTGGCCCTGGTGACGCTCGAGCGGCCCAAGATGAATGCCTTGTCGGTGGCATTCCTCGGGCGCCTGCGCGACGTGGTGGTCGAATTGGCTGCACGACCCCCCGGGTGCGGTGGTCTTGTGGGGCGGGCCCCGCATCTTCGCGGCGGGTGCCGACGTGGGCGAGTTCCGCGAGCCCGACGCCGCGGCGCGCATCGCAGCCGCCTTTCACGGTGCCACCAGCGCGCTGGCGCGCGCTGCCCCGGGTGACGATCGCAGCGATCACCGGGTATGCGCTCGGGGGCGGACTGGAGCTGGCGCTGGCCTGCGACCTGCGGGTCGTGTCCGAAGACGCCCGTCTCGGGCAACCCGAGATCCTCCTCGGCATCGTCCCGGGTGGCGGCGCCACCCAGCGACTGCCGCGCCTGGTGGGGCTGAGCCGGGCCAAGGACATGATGTTCACGGGACGCCAGGTCGCGCGCGGAGGAGGCCTTGCGCATCGGTCTGGCGGACCGGGTGGTGGCGCGCGAAAGGTGTTGGACGAGGCGCTCGCTCTGGCGGCGGGATTCGCGGCGGGCCCCCTCCAGGCGCTGGCCGCGGCCAAGCGGGTCATCGACGACGGCATCGACGAGCCCTTGGCGGAAGCCCTCGAGCTCGAGGTGGCGGCCTTCGTGGCGGTGTCGCACACCGAGGACGCCGCCGCCGGCGTGACGTCGTTCCTCGAGCACGGGCCGGGCCGGGCCCGGTTCGTCGGGCGCTGAGCGTCCGCGTCGTGACGGTGTCACGCCCCCCCAAGGCGCCTCGCCTGCGGCGGCGCGACGGGATCGTCTTCGTCCACCCGCCGCACCGGTGGGGCCCGCCTGCCCGGGATCCGTCCCACGGCCCTGCCGGCCAAAGGGGGAGCCGACTGGTATCGCCGGGGCGTCTTCTACGAGGTCCTCACGCGGGGCTTCTTCGACTCCAACGACGACGGCATCGGCGACCTGGCCGGGTTGCGGGCCAAGCTCGACTACCTCGAGTGGCTCGGTGTCGATGCCCTGTGGCTGTTGCCCTTCTACCCCTCGCCCATGCGCGACGGCGGGTATGACATCAGCGACTTCTTCACCGTCAACGCCGATCTCGGGCAGCTCGATGACCTCGTGGAATTCCTCGACGACGCCCATCGACGCGGCATCAGGGTGATCGCCGATCTCGTCATGAACCACACCAGCGATCTGCATCCCTGGTTCATCGAGTCCCGGTCGTCGCGAGACAATCCCAAGGCGGACTGGTACGTCTGGAACGACGACGACCAGCGTTGGCCCGAGGCCCGGGTGGTCTTCGTCGACGTGGAGACCTCGAACTGGACCTGGGACCAGACCCGCCAGCAGTACTACTGGCACCGTTTCTACTCGCACCAGCCCGACCTCAACTACGAGAACCCCGCCGTGGTCGAGGCCATGTTCGGTGTGGTGCGGTTCTGGCTGGACCTCGGCCTCGACGGATTTCGGCTCGACGCCGTCCCCTATCTGTTCCAGCGCGACGGGACCACGGGCGAGAACCTGCCCGAGACCCACGCCCTGCTCCGCCAGCTCCGCAAGGAGGTCGACGCCGCGCATCCCAACCGGGTCCTCCTGGCCGAGGCCAACCAATGGCCCGCGGACCTCGTCGACTACTTCGGCAACGGCGACGAGTGCCACATGTGCTTCCACTTCCCCCTCATGCCGCGCCTGTTCATGGCGGTGCGACGCGAACAGCGCTTCCCCGTCACCGAGATCCTGGCCCAGACACCGGAGATCCCCGACAACTGCCAGTGGGCCATCTTCTTGCGCAACCACGACGAGCTCACCCTCGAGAAGGTCACCGAGGAGGAGCGCGACTACATGGTGGCGGAGTACGTGAAGGACCCCCGCATGCGTCGGCACATGGGGATCGGACGACGTCTCGCCCCGTTGCTCGACGGCGATCGCCGACTTGCCGAGCTTCTCCACGCCGTGCTCTTCTCGCTACCGGGCAGCCCCGTCATCTATTACGGCGACGAGATCCTGATGGGCGACAACGTCTATCTCGGTGACCGGGACTCGGTGCGGACCCCGATGCAGTGGAGCCCCGACCGCAACGGCGGGTTCAGTCGCGCCGATTTCGCGCAGCTCTATCTCCCTCCCCTCATGGACCCGGTCTACGGGTTCGAGGCCGTGAACGTCGAAGCCCACCGGCGCAACCCCAGCTCGCATCTCCACTGGTTGCGCAACATCCTCCAGACCCGCAAGCAATTCCCGGTGTTCGGCACGGGCGCCTTCGACCTGGTGCCGTGCGCCAACCCGTCGATCCTCGCCTATGTCCGCAGCCCCCAACCCGAGCCCGACGCCTCGGCCCGCCCGCGTCGCACCGGCCGGAGCCGCCGGGCCGGCCGCCACGAGGACAGGGACAATCCCGTCCTGTGTGTCCACAACCTGAGCCGATTCGCCCAGCCTGCGGAGCTAGACCTGGCCCGATGGGCCAACCGCATACCCATCGAGCTCCTGGGGCGGATACCGTTCCCGGCCGTGGGGAACGGGAGCTACAGCGTGACTCTGGGGCCCTACGGCTTCTACTGGTTCGAACTCACCGCCGAGGCCGGCGCGGGGTCCGACACCCCCGGGGCCGGGGACCTCGTATGAGCGCGGCGGAAACCGGCGTGGTCGAGGTGTCGGACTCGGCCCGGGCCGCGCTCGCCGACCTGGTGTCGGCCTACGCGGCGCGCCGGCCCGGTTGGGACGTCGTCCCGGTCCGGTTGCTCGAGGCGGAGATGCTCGCCCCGGGTCGTCCCGGTATCGTCGACGTGGTGGCAGAGCTCGGTGACCGGCTCGTCCATGTCGCCTTCGGTCTGCGGGCCTCGGACGAGGATGCCCGGTTCATTCCCGACGGCGAAGACGTCGTGCTCGGATCACTCGTCGACGACGACGGTGCGGCCGTGGTCTTCGATGCCACACGTGACGCCGTGATGGCAGCGATGCTGCTCGAGCGGGTGTCGGGAGAAGTGGTCGAGCCGTCTCTCGTCCACCATCTGCGCGATGACCAAGGATCGGTGACCCTGGCCATGGAGGACCGGATCGCCTTCACGATCTACAACGAGGTCGTCGACGGGTCGCGGCCCGATCTCGAGCTCTTCCTCGCCCTCGACGAGGTTGGGTTCAATCACCTCGCCGCGCCCCTGGCGGTGTGGCGTCGAGCGGGGCGCGACCTCGGGGTGGCCCAGGAGTACCTCGCCGGCGCCTCGTCGGGATACGCGCTCGCCCTCACTTCGGTGCGCGACCTCTACGCCTCAGGCGGCCCTCCCGAGCTCGCCGGCGGCGACTTCGGGGCAGAGGCGCATCGACTGGGCACCATGACGGCGCGGATGCACCTGGGTCTCGACAAGGCGTTCGGCCGCCTTCCCGGAGACGTCGGGAGCTGGGCGGCGGGGATCGAAGAGGCGCTGCGCCCGCTCTCGCCGCACATCCTCGAACGCCCCGATGTCGAGGAGCTGCTCTTCGAGCTGCGGGCCCTCCAGGTCTCGTCGCCGGCCATTCGGACCCACGGCGACTTCCACCTGGGCCGTACCTGTCGAACCGAACAGGGCTGGTACGTCGTCGACTTCACCTCGGGAGGTCGGCCCACGTCGATGGCCGGCACGGTCACCGACCGCAACGACGGGCCCGTCTACCGTTCTCCGCTCGCCGATGTCGCCGACATGTTGTGGTCCCTCGAGCACGTGGCCACCAACGCCGCCGACGAACGGGACCCGTCGGGACGAGAGGGGCTCAGCGAGCTGGCCGACGCGTGGGTGGCGCGCAACCGCCGGGCTTTTCTGGCCGGCTATCTCGGCGTCCCGGGCATCAGCGGTCTCGTCCCCCCCGGGCGCGAGGCGTTGCGGATCCTGACGGCCTCGTTCGAGCTGGTCCGGGCCGCGGTGCACCAGGCCCGGCTGAGCGAGAACTGATCGATTCGGTTCCCATGCGCATCGGGATCCTCACCGGTGGGGGTGACTGCCCCGGCCTCAACGCCGCGATCCGGGCCGTCGTCCTCAGCGCCGGACTACGGCACGGCGACGAGGTGATCGGGTACCTCGACGGTTGGAAGGGTGTCCTCGAGGACCAGTCCGTCGTACTCGACGTTCCCCGGTGCCGCGACATCCTGGCCTTGGGGGGGACCATCCTCGGCACGTCGCGGACCAACCCCTTCACGATCGATGGCGGGCCCGAGCGCGCTCGGGCCAACCTCGCCGCCCGGCAGATCGACGCGCTGGTGGCGGTGGGCGGTGAGGACACCCTGGGCGTGGCCCAGCGACTCGGGGTCCACGGTGTCAACGCCGTGGGCATCCCCAAGACCATCGACAACGACCTGTCGGGGACCGAGGTGACCTTCGGGTTCGACACCGCCGTGCAGATCGCCACCGACGCCATCGACCGGTTGCGGACGACGGCGGAGTCGCATCACCGGGTCATCGTCTGTGAGGTCATGGGTCGCCACGTGGGATGGATCGCCACCCACGCCGGGATCGCCGGGGGTGCGGCCGAGATCCTCGTCCCCGAGGTCCCCTTCGACGTCGACGCGGTGTGCGAGCGATTGCAGCGCCGTCACCGGGGTGGCCAGTTCTCTTCCATCGTCGTCATCTCCGAGGGTGCGGTCCCGGTCGACGGCCCCGACGCCGAGTCGGCTCGGCTCGCCACGTCAGGAGCTCCCCCCGACCAGTTCGGCCACGCCCGGTTGGGCGGGATCGGGTCGTGGCTCGCCAGTGAGCTCGAGGGCCGGACGGGCTTCGAGGCCCGGACCACCATCCTCGGACACATCCAGCGGGGTGGGACGCCGTCCGCCTTCGACCGCGTCCTCGCCACCCGGTTCGGCGTCGGGGCGGTGGCAGCCGTCCACCACGGGGCCTTCGGGATGATGGTGGCGCTGCAGGCCGGCGAGATCGTCCTGGTCCCCATCGCCGACGCCGTGGCCAAGTCGAAGACTGTCGACCTCGATCTCTACCGCGACGTAGCGGGCGTCTTCCTCGGTTGAGTCCGGGTAACCGCTCGCACAACCGGAACGGCGAGAGCTTCGGGCATCATGCAACGTTTGCCCGGTTGGGGCTCGCGCGATAATGGGCTTGAGTTCAACCAGTCGACCGGCCTGAAGAGGTAGGGCCAGCCCTGTCACGGCGCACAGGGCCGGCATTTGCGTGGGATCACTTAGGGGAGACGTTGGGTCATCGAGATCACGTCGTCGCGCCGGTAACCCTGATGCCTGGCAGACTCCACGAGGTCGCGAACACGCTCAAGCGCAGCGCTCCTTTCCGGAGTGCCCGCCACATTGATACCACGACCTCTGGTGAAGTCGAGCAAGCCCTCTTCTCGCAAGATGTGCAGGGCTCGCAGCACGGTGTTCTTGTTCACCCCAGGCCCACGACCATGGCGGTTGCACTTGTGCAATTCATCCGCAAGCCCCGGTGTAAGTGCCGCACATAATCGACGATCCCGAGCCCCGTGTTTCCATCTGTGGCATCAGGATTGCGTGGGAGGTGGGTAGCCGGTCCGGACGGCGACCCGCTCGGGATCACCGCCACTGAGCGAATGAGCGTGGGTCAGGTCGGAGGCGAGTCTGTCACCCTTCGGACTAACTCGACACTGGTAGACAGAGTGTCACCCGACCGCCTCCGGGTCTTCCCGCTCGGGGCCCAAGGGGGTCGCGCTGGCCTGCCAGGGCGCTCAGAACCGGCAATGCCGGGCGGTGCACAATAGGGAAGCGACGCCGATTTCGCACTCCCGCATTACAGCATCGACGTTTGTCGGGGCGAGAGACTGATCCCTGGAGTTGCCGACGAGTCGGGGGATGTCCTCCGGAGGCTACGGCCCCACGGTCAGGGGGGCATCGACCTCGTTGACGTGACTACCGTCCTTGGCTGAAATCTCGAACACCACCACCTTGCCCGTACCGGTTGCCGATGTTGTGTACGGGAAGCTGGAGTCGAAGGTTCCCCACGTACCCGTGCCCGCCGTCGCCATCACATTATGGTCAACGACCATGCGCCCACTGGCATCTACCAACTGCACCTGAAACGTAGCCTCGTACGTGTTGGCCAAGCCGGTCACGTGCAACGGGCTGTGCACAGTGTCACCCACGGCGGGACTTTCGAGGAAGATCGGTGGCAGGAGGCTTCTCTCGTCGCTACGACTGACGGGGTGATTCAGGATCAGCCCCTCGCTGCCGAAGGTGCTGGCCGTGACGCCGTTGAGTTGCAACAAAACTTTCTGGACGGTGGGGAACTGGGTGAGCGTAAAGACCACTTGGGCGATGCGGGCCTGCGTAGAGAACGAGCCGCCACCCGAGGCGAACGTCGAGTTGAAGTTGGCCGTGGCGATGCCATGTGCGATGGATAGGCCGAGTAGCTTGGAGCCAGCAGGAACCACGCTGGCGAGCCCGGCCGACGACTCGGTGCTGGTCGTCCCGCCGAAGAGGGCGTTCACTGCCGCCGACCCCACACTCAGGGTTGTCGGGATTGACCGGTGCGACACGTCGAGCCACCGGCCGCCGCGCACCCAGTAGAGCGACACCGTGACCGCAGCCGTCGGGGTTGTGACAGTGGTGCCCGAAGTGGAGGTGGACGAACCCGAGGGCGCCGTGGTCGTCGTGGCCACGGTGGTCGTCGGCGATGTGCCGCCACCGCCGCACGCCGCTAGGCCGAGAGAGGACATCGCCATCAACCACAAGAGCAGCAGCGATCCCTCGCGACGTAGGCAACCGCAGTTGCGCTCCGGTGATGAGTGCCTCATACATCCACGTTATTGAGACAGGTAGTGCATTGACAAGGGACTTTGGTCGATATCCGCGGCTGTTCGGTACACCACACGCGACTTGGTGGCCCGCGCTGTCCCCCTGACGGTTCCGGATGCGAGGCGACCCCGAAGCCTGCATCGTCCAGGTCGGTTTGGCGCCATCCGGGACACATGATGCGCCAAGCGTGAGCAACCCACGTTGACCGGGACTTCTGGCCCTACCCGAGATAGGCACGCTCTTTCGACAATGGATCATGCGGGGTTCGTCGGCGCCGGGAAGAGGTACGTCGTACGCAAAGTGGTGGCCGCGGTTCTGCTGGCTGTGCTTGTTGGCGCTTGTTGCACGAGCGTACCGGTCACACGAGCCGAGGCCACCCCGGAACGGGTGCGCTTTTGAGGTCATGTGGTCGCTGCCGATGTGTCATCGCGCCGCCTAGCACCGCCATGAATGCTCAAGGACAGGCTCGACGGACTCGTTCCAGGTGAAGGGCGACAGCAAGGGGAACGACGACAAGGACCACGATCAGTGGGAACAGACCCAGAGGGGCATATGGGGAACAAAGGAAATGCTGACACGTTCAGACGTGCAGCTGATAGCACGCCCTGGTCCTGCTGCAGTGCTGAGTGTATCTCGCCAACCTCAGGACGGCGGCGGCTGTAACGAGGCCGCCAGGAAATAGGAACGTGCCCGCGACCTTGCTCCTGAAGCTCCAGGTCGGTGACGACCACAGCATGGAGATCCCTACGAACCATCCTATGAACGCCAGGAATCCCCCGAACAGGACTAGACCTGGCACCCATGCGTCGTGGTTTGTCCCGGTTGACTGATCAGTTGCCTTTTCCACCAATCGACACGTCGATTGCCCCCATGTTGAACTCAGTATCTCTCCGAGATTCTCCCCGACAGAGGAATCGGCAAGACCGAGTCAGCGTCGTGCGATGCTAGGACGATGCCGAGCGGCTGAGCAGCCGTGGCAACGATCCAGAGCGTACGGCGCAGGCTCGCTGAAGTCGGCTCGGAGCACAAGAGGGCTGACGGCCACTTCGAGCGAGTATCGCTCCCAGGCGAGGATTGCAATGTCCTTCGTGATGTCCTCATTGCCGAGAATGCCCGCACCGTCATCGAGATTGGCCTCGCTTACGGCAACTCCGCTCTAGCGATCACAAGCACGTGATCATCGACGGGCCGGTCAAGGCGCCGTCACGATGGAAGCCCTATCACCCAGACTGGGATGGAGGTCCAGTGGAACTGCCATACCGGGTGCCGCTAGGTCGTCGTGCTGATCGCGTGGTTGTCGCATGTGGCGGTTCCGGCTGAGCCAAACGGCACTAATGTTGCTCTCAGTGGCCTAGGAGGCAACATGAAGGAAGAGGGCTGGTACACCGATCCGTACCGGTTGCACGAGGCCCGCTGGTTCTCTGACGGAACGCCGACTGCGCTCGTTCGGGATGCCGGAGTGATTTCGAAGGACCCACCGCCGGACACCCCGTACTTCGATCAGCCGGAACCGGTTCCCGAGAAGCGTTCATCGGTGGATGAGCTTCGACGCGTTGACGACGCCGAGAAGGATTCCGATCGGGTTCAGGACGCAATCTGGACGATATTTACGAAGAGCGGCCCCACCTAGGGCTGGCCTGTCACCAAACTGCCCATCCCTGGAGACCGTGATGGGCTGGCAGGACGACGTCCGCAAGATCGCCGGCATGTAAACGACCCAGGCTTCGCCTCTCGATCTTTCTCGTGGTTGCCGGCTCGGAAGCTTGCAGTCAGGGTCAATCTCCTGTGCGCAGCGTCGATCTCCTCGAGCCACTGTCGCGCTCTTGCTGATTACCCGCGGGCAGTTCAGAAGCGCCCCGTCACCCATGACGTCCGAGCCGTCCCCGCCCGATTCCTAGCGGGAGCGGCTCAATGCCGTCAGTGCGTCAGGTGATCGAAGCCAGGTCGGAGGGAGGACTCCAGTCCACCCCGCAGCCGGCGATCAATTCCGAGCTGTTCCCTGACCTCTTGTAAGGGATGCATGTCGACTGCAAGGCTGTGCGGCGTGCCTCAGGGCGAAAGGGCGGAGTATCGGACACCGACGATGGTCATCGCTGGTATGACGACACTCGCCCTTGCATGTACCAACTGTGGTGGCGGTTCCCCCGGCCCCGTGCTTGGGTCTGCAAAGACGTCGATTGTCAAGGGTTTGCCCATTCCCCACGAGTCTGTATTGGTCGAAGGAAGTGCTGCAACATACTCGGCCCACTATCTCGTGCCCGATGCTGGGAGTGTCGCCAACCTAGACAGTTGGTACGAGGGACAATTCAAGGCGGGGAGACCATGGCGTGATTGGACCGCCTGTCCGTCACCGAAGCCGACCACCCCTAACCACGGAGGAGTGGCGTGGCGCTGGCAACAAAGAGGAGGAGACGGGGTAGTCCGTGAACTCTCCCTCTACACCTCAGAAGTGCATGGTCACGTTGGCGTCAATATGAGCGTGTCGGGTGCTGTGCCCCCAGGGTTCCCATGCCCTTGACATCAGCCCACGACGCGGTGAAGCAGCAAGTAGCCGTCCTGTAAGTGCAGCCGATGTCGACCGGCAGGAGGGTCCGGTTTGGGACCGTGCGAGGTCGCGCACAATCTGGGATATGCCGCCCATAGGTCACGTATCTCCCGGATATGCCGCCGATCGGTGGCCTGACGCCTCTCCACGCATGACGACGACGCACGCCCGATCCGGGGCGGGTCGGCCACTTTGCACGCGGCTTCGGCCGTCCTGGTGCCACCTCCGGACCAGTGTCCCAATCAGGGTGATACCGCCTATCCCTCGGTCCCAAGCTGGGACCCGTTAGGGCCCGGGCAGCAGATGCGATCGGGCCAGAGCGACATACAGCAGCAGCGGCCGTCGTGGTCGGCCGCCGTGTAGCAACCATCCGTGGTGGCCCAGTCTCTGGTCACTACCATCTCCATCGGCAAGCACCTGGAACTGACCTCGACATGCTGGTCGGAAGGGACTTTCAACATGCTGGGACGTGGATTTCGCCATGTCGGCTTGACGACCGCCGGAGCCGCTTTGTTGGCCGCGGGGAGTGCGTCTGTGGTCTCCTCAATGGTCGACACCCCACCTGCCGGGGCAACCACCGTGGTCACCTTGTTCAGTTCGACGACTCCTGGATACTCGGCTGGTGCGGCCACCGTGCCCTCGAACATTTGTGACGTCACGATCACGGCCGTCGGCGGGGCTGGGGGGGACGCGACTAGTGCGGTCGGAGGCACGGGCGCCAGCGTCAGCGCGACCGTCCCGGTCACCCCGTCTGTGTCGCTCGATGTCGAGGTGGGAGGCCAAGGAAGCGCCGAATCGGGCGGCGGCGCCGGCGGCGCCGGCGGGGGCGGCGGCGGCAATAGTGCCGGCGGCGGCGGCGGAGCCTCGGTGGTCAGTTCCGGCGGGACCCCGTTCGTGGTCGCCAGCGGCGGCGGCGGCGCGGCGGCCAACGGCTCGACCGGGGGTGCGGCGGGCACGCTCGGGACCAACGGCGGGGACGGTGTCGCGGCGGACTTCACTGAGCACAGGAGGCTCGGGTGGTACGGGAGGCGGCATCGGCGGTGCCGGTGCTGCGAGCGCCGGCGGCGGTGGCGGTGGCGTGAATGGCGGCGGCGCAGGCGGGAACGCCGGCGGCGGCGGCAACGGACTTGTCGGCGGCGGCGGCGGCGGCGCAACAACGGGCACGACCGGGGGCACCGGCGCGGCCGGCGGTCAGAGTGGCGCGGCCGGCACCGGGTCGGCTAACGGCGGTACCGGTAACACCACTGGCGGCAACGGGGGGAACTCCACTACTGATGCCGCCGGCGGCGGCGGGGGTGTGGGCTTCGGCGGCGGCGGTGGCGGCTACGCCCTCGACGGCGGCGGTGGCGCCGGCTACGGCGGCGGCGGCGGCGGCTTTGGTCCCTCGGCGGCGGGCGGTGGCGGTTCGTCGTACGTGACCTCGTCGGCCACCGGCACACCCACCTCGACCAGCACCAACACCGGGGGAGGCTCGGTCACCATCACCTACGATCCCGTCGCCGACGCCTGCCCCAAGGTCTCGCCCGCCGGGTACCACCTGGTGGAATCGGACGGCGGCGTCTTCTCCTTCGGCGGTGCCACGTTCGGCGGCTCGGTGCCGGGACTGGGCATCCACGTGTCGGACGTCGTGGGCATGGCGGCTGACCCCACCGGGGGCTATTGGCTGGTGGAATCGGACGGCGGCGTCTTCTCCTTCGGCGGTGCCTCCTTCCACGGCTCCCTGCCGGGAATGGGTGTGCACGCCAACGACATCGTGGGGATTGTGCCCACTTCCACCGGCAAGGGTTACTGGCTGGTGGGATCCGACGGCGGCGTCTTCTCCTTCGGCGACGCCAGTTACAAGGGGTCGCTCCCCGGGCTCCACATTCACGTCAACGACATCAAGGGGATCGTGACCAGTTCTGACACCGGGGGCTATTGGCTGGTGGAATCGGACGGCGGCGTCTTCTCCTTCGGCGGTGCCACGTTCGGCGGCTCGGTGCCGGGACTGGGCATCCACGTGTCGGACATCGTGGGCATGGCGGCTGACCCCACCGGGGGCTATTGGCTGGTGGAATCGGACGGCGGCGTCTTCTCCTTCGGCGGTGCCACGTTCGGCGGCTCGGTGCCGGGACTGGGCATCCACGTGTCGGACATCGTGGGCATGGCGGCTGACCCCACCGGGGGCTATTGGCTGGTGGAATCGGACGGCGGCGTCTTCTCCTTCGGCGGTGCCACGTTCGGCGGCTCGGTGCCGGGGCTGGGCATCCACGTGTCGGACATCGTGGGTATCGCTTGACCCGTCCTTCGCGGTGCAGTTTGGGGACGACCAGCGTCAACGTGTGCACAAACTGTCATCGCGATGTCAGCCCGATTCTGCTCCGACCGAAGATTGGACGGCCCGATAGGGGCCGGATCCAGATGGGCCCCACCCGGTGATAGCGAGAGACTGACGGGGCGGTAATCGACGGTCCCGTACTAGTGGCATTTCCATCTGGCCTGGACGCAACGTGCCGTGCCCGGACTACCATCGTCACGCCTCGGGAGGTCGTGATGGACCAGATGAGAACCCTCGGGTTCGCGATCGGCGAGCTGCACCGAGAGGTGGCAGCCCTCGACGACTCGGAGCTGGACACGGTGACCAATTGCGAGCCGTGGACGGTCCGCCGGCTGGCGAGCCACGCGCTGAACAATCAGCTCCTCTGGGCTGGGCTCGTGACGGGAGAGGAGACCGTGACCTTCGAGGACACCGTGGGCGCCGTCGCCTACGACGGCGACCTCGCCGCGTACGCGGACGAGGTGACCGAGCGAAGCCTGGCGATGTGGTCGACCCCGGGCGTGTTGACCGCCCTCCACGCCACGCCGTTCGGAGAACTCCCCGGTTCGGTGGTCATCAACTTCCCGACCATCGATGCGTTGTGTCACGCCTGGGACCTGTCGGCCAGCCTCGGTCGCCCCCTCGAGTTCCCGCCAGAGTCGATCCCATCGGTCACGGCCGTGGTCGAGGCGACCTGCACCGACGCGGTCCGAGCGCTCGGCCTGATCAAAGAGGTCGCCCCGTTCGCGCCCGAAGCCAGCGCTACCGAGCGCCTGATGGCCCAGGCCGGCAGGTCTCGGCCGACAATCTCGCCCTCGTCGAGCCATGAATAAGCGCGGCAAAGACGCCCCGACCAGATTCACGTTCCGACCGCCGCGCCGGCGAACATCCACGCGTGGTCAGGTGGGAGGCGAATCCGTTACTTTCAGACTGACTCCGCGCCCGCAGACGGGTGTCACCCGCCCGACTCCGGGTGTTTCCGGTCCCCGCCGAGGTAAGGACGATGGCCCTGCCAGAGCGCTCAGAACCAGCGTGTTCGGACGGCCCAACTACCTCCGTGCGAGACTCCGCTCATGGCGAAGACCTACACCCTTGGAGCAAGTCCGCGAGTCGTCAATTGGGTCTTCCGGTGGATGACCAAGATGGGTGTTGGCGCCTCGTATCGCCATATTCTCACCGTTCGGGGGAGAAGATCCGGCCAGCCTCACTCGACTCCGGTCGATGTCATGGTGCACGATGGGGGTCGCTGGCTGGTCGCCGGGTATGGGCCGGCGAGCTGGGTCTTGGATGCCCGCACCGCGAACAAGGTGACGCTGAGTCGCGGTGGTCGCTCCGAGGTGTGCTCAGTACGCGACGCATCGTCGGCGGAAGCGGTACCGGTTCTACGGAAGTACATGCGTGAGGTGCGCGTCACTCGCCGCTACTTCGATGCACTACCAGATGACCCCGACGATGCGATCGCCGCCGAGCTTCCGAGGCATCCCGTACTCAGGCTGAGCAACCGGCTTCCCTGACTGCTCTCAATGTGCCGATATCGGGTCGGAGTCGTGCTCAACGGAAGGTCGGCCGAAGTGGCGCATACTCGGGCGGGAATCCCGGTCGGTTTGTACATCCAAGTGGCCCAGGTGGGACGTGCCGTGCGCGTGCGATCGGCAGCTAAGGCGGACCGCACGGTATCGACGGGTCCCTGAACCTGGTCTTCAAGGTGGTCCGACCAGGTGCCGATGCCTTGCACGTGGCAATGGCTGCTTCGCTCCCAGCGCCCTGGCTGGGCTGCATTCGGGAGCGTCATGGCCGTCCTCGCCCATTGGGAAAGTGAACAGCGCCATGACTCGAACGACTCGAAAGATCGTTCCGATGCTGCTCTGTGGCCTCATACCGTTTGCCATGTCTGGCTGCAGCCTCTTTGCTCAATCTCGGACGTTCGCCGAGTTAGGCGCTGACGCCTCAGCAGTACCTGTGCCGATCGGGGTGACGTTTGCCCGTGAGGCCCGGAGCGTCGAGGACGGGCCTGGGTTCACGACTGCGACATACAAGGAAGTTAGCCGCCAATACGTCAGCGAGATGTCATGTCACGTCTTGGAGCACACCTGGTCGGTTGCCCTACGACGAGCACATCGCCATTTCCGGATCGACAATGTTCCACACAAGTTCGGCTCAATCGGATCGCTGGGTATCGTGATCACCGACAGACCGGAGAACTTGGGAATCACTATCGGCACGGACGATGGCGCCTGCGGTAAGCCATTCGTCTACTCATTCAACAGTCCGCATTAGGTCTGGGGTTCGCCCCGCAAGAGTGGCATCCACAAAGTGTCGGTACCAGTCCGGCGTATGTCAGAACACCTCCGACCTCCTTGGCCCTCGGCCCCGAGAAGCGATCCTGGTCGAGTCGGCGTCCGTAGCACTATCCCTGCCGTCGGACTACGAGAATCTGGGATGGGACCATCAGCCTCACCACGACCTCGCAGTGCTCAGTCAGCCACGCTGGCTCCGAGACCAGTTGACGTAGATCGACAGGTTGGCAACCTCCCAGCAGGCTCGGCGCCCGCTTGGCGACAGCGGCCCAGCCTGCCGAGACGATCTTGCTCCTTGAGGTGGTCCCGTGCGTGAGGGAGACAAGACCCATCAAACCACCCGGTTTGAGCAGCCGGTGGGCCTCTCTCAGCAGCGCCTGTGCATCACCTGGCGACAGCAGGTCGAAGACATATGCCGAGATGAAGCGATCAAAGCTGGCGGTTTCGCCCGGAAGTTGAAGGCCAGGCGGCTCAACAAGCAGAACCTGCGCTCGCTCTCCCCATGGGCCGAGGCGGTGACGGGCCAAGCTGACCATCGTCGGGCTGATGTCGACACCCACGTAGGTCGCTGTAGTCGGTATTGACGTACCAAGCAGGTGCGCCGCATAACGGCCGGTCCCGCAACCAAGCTCGAAGACCGACGCACATTCGTCGAAGTTCGCCAGCTCCACGAGGCGCCGGGTGGCCGGGTCCTCGTAGAACCGCTGCGTGTCTTGAAGGCGACCGATCCGGTCATAGACTCGCCGGGCCGCCACAGCATCCAAGGGCACCAACTCTCACTGTAGGCCTCTCCCCGAGGCGTCTGGCAAGTACCGGTAGTGGTCGGGAGTTAGCCCCGCGGGTCTAGGGTCCGGTCAGCCACCCATCTGATCGTGGATCCCGAGCGCTCGTGTGATCCCCGATCGGCCCGTGGCGCGGTGGGCTGGCCCCGGCACGGCGCACAGAACCGGGCAGCCGCGGCGTTATTGCGTCCGCGGCGGCAATTGCCAGTCGTCCCCGTCGGACGGGTGAGAGCATCCGAAAGCCAATCCCGTATCGGTCGCGAGCAAGGGTGACTCCGAGGTAGCGCGGGAGCAGCGATCGCCCTCCTCGTCGCCGCGGCGGTGCACTCTTGGGTCTCGGGGGTGTAGCAGGCAGCGCCGAGAATTGCCGATCCCGGGCAATCTCGCGCTCGCAGACTCTCCTCACCCTCCGACCGTGGGAGGAGGCCGACAACTACTCGGATCGCCAGCGCCGATAGAGATCGGTGAGGTCCTGTCTTGCTTCGGGGGTCAGGTCCTCGGGTTCGATCTGGCCCGGCCAACTGAATGGTCATCCTGATCTGTTCCAGGTAGGCGGCACAGTTGGGGCACGCCTTGAGATGGGTCTCGAATCGGCGTCGGTCCCGCCGGGAGAGAGCCCCTTCGAGATAGTCGGTGACGAGTTCGACCGCTTGCTGGCACACGATGTCTCTCCGTCGCAGCGATAACACGGTCAGCTCTTCTCCATCTCGGCGTCGAGGATCTCTCGCAGCCGCGAGCGTCCCCGGTGCAGCAAGATCCGCTGGTTGCCAACACTGATTCCGAGCACTGCACATGCTTCGTCGTTGGAGAGCCCTTCGACATCTCGCAACATGACGACCTGGCGCTGGCGGGGAGGCAGTTCATCGAGGGCAGCCTTGAGGATCGGCACCCAGGTGGCGGCGTCGAGACGGTCTTCGCTTTCTTCGGTCCAGCGATCGAGGGGATCGGCCCACTGGCCCTGAGCGTCGAAACGGGTCGGGTCGACAGCTCGGAGGGTCTCAATCGAGGGATCAGAGGGCTCCTGGGCACCGGCCGAGCGGGCACGGTTGACGAGGATCCGAAAGAGCCAGGTCTTGAACGATGAACGTCCCTCGAACTGCTCGATGCCACGAACGACGCCCAGCCAAGTGTCCTGGACGGCCTCTTCGGCCACGGCCGGATTGGAGACTATGGAACAGGCCAGGCGAAGCATGGGCTGCTGGTAGCGGGCCACCAGCATGACGAACGCCTCCTCGTCACCGGTGCGGACCCGGCTGAGCAGCTCGCCGTCCATCTCCACGGCGCGAAGCGTAGGACTCCACGATCTGGCGCGGGTCGCGCCCAGCAGTCACGGCGCTCGGTGTCTCGGATTGCGGCCGCGTCCCCTGGCATCTGGACATCGCCCTTCAGTCCTCAGTCTCCTCGGAGACGTTACATCGGATGGGTTCCACGGCGGGTCCAGGCACCGACGTAACGCTTGGCCCCATCTCGGGACTGTATGTCGACACCGTGAGTCGTCGACAAAGGAGATGCACATGAGGAGATTCACTCGTCTGGCGCTGGGCGCCGGAGCCGCCTTGGGACTCTCGGCCTGGGTGGCGCCTGTCGCCGGAGCCGAAGGGTTTGCGCCGGGTTCCCACTTCGGAGGTGGTGGCGATCACGCTGTCTTCGTCCAGACCGACAACATCGCCGGCAACCAGATCGTCGCCTATCACCGGGATCACGACGGCACCTTGACCCTGGCCAACACCTACGCCACCGGAGGGCTTGGCGGCGTGTTGAACGGCTCGGCTGTCGACCATCTGGGTTCGCAGGGCTCGCTGGCCTCCGATCCCGACACACGGCCTGCTCTACGCCGTGAACGCCGGCAGCAACACGGTGTCGGTCTTCTCGGTCGACGGCGACCAGCTCAGCCTGCGCCAGGTCGTGGACTCGGGCGGCACGTTCCCGGTCAGCATCGCTGTCCACGGCGATCTCGTCTACGTCCTCAACGCCGAAGACGGCGGGAGTGTGTCGGGCTACTGGGTTGGCCGATGGCAGGCTGCACCCGATCTGGGGGTCAACGCGGTCGTTGGGCCTCACCATCCCCACCGACACGACGCAGTTCACCCACACGCCGGGACAGGTGGCCTTCTCGCCTGACGGAACGCAGCTGATCGTGACCACCAAGGCCAACATCGTCGGCAACGACATCGATGTCTTCGGCGTCAGGTCCGACGGCCGGCTCTCGCACTCCCCGGTGGTGAACTCCGAGCCCGGCACGGTTCCCTTCGCCATCACCTTCGACCAGGCCGGTCACCTGGTGATCGGTGAAGCCGGACCAAGCGCGCGTTGTAACATTCAGGCTCCACCGAGACGGCACCGTCACCCAACTCGACTCCGTGGCCAACGGACAGCCGGGCCTGTGCTGGGTGACTCCCGCCGGCAATTCTTCTTCACCGGCAACACCGCCAGCAACTCGACGAGTGGGTACCAATCCAGCCTCAACGGCCAACTCACCTTGCTCGGTTTCACTCCCACCGACCCGGGAACGGTTGACGCCTCGGCCACGGCCAATGGGCGGTTCCTCTACGTCCAGACCGGTGGGAAGGGCATCGTCGACGAGTTTCAGGTCAACGCCAACGGAAGCCTGAACGAAGTCGGATCGGTGACCGTGGCAGGCGCGGTGGGTGGCGAGGGCATCGTCGCCTTCTAACGAACGCCCAAACTAGCGGCGGCGCCCACGGGCATGACGGGCGCCGCCGCTAGGTCTTTGGGATCTGCCGTCGAGTCGGTCGCGGTGTGCCGATGCCGTCGACAGGTACTGCCGACCGGAGTCCCCGGTACTGGCCAACTCCGGAGAGGCCTCGTAACGTCGCCGACCTAGGGAGACTGAGCTCGATAACTCGTACCGGGAGGACCCCGTGACCCTCAATGCCATGCAAGAAGAACTGTGCCGGCAAAGCCAGTGGGACTTCTCGGACCTGAAGGCGATGTTCATCAACTGCACGCTGAAGCGATCACCGGAGATCTCCAATACCGAGGGCCTCGCGTCGATCTCGATGGAGATCATGCGACGCCAGGGGGTGACCGTCGACGCCGTCCGAGCGATCGACCACGAGATCGCCACCGGAGTCTGGCCTGATATGACCGAGCACGGATGGGAGCGTGACGAATGGCCGACCATTACGGCCCAGGTGATGGGGGCCGACATCCTGGTTCTCTGTACCCCGATCTGGCTCGGCGAGAAGTCCTCGGTGTGCACCAAGATCGTCGAGCGCCTCTATGGCAACTCGCATCTCCTGAATGATCGTGGACAGTACGCCTACTACGGTCGCGTGGGCGGGTGCCTGGTTACCGGAAACGAGGACGGCGTCAAGCACTGTGCCATGAACATCCTGTACTCCCTGCAACACCTTGGCTACGTGATCCCACCGCAGGCCGACGCCGGCTGGATCGGGGAGGCGGGGCCCGGTCCCTCGTATCTCGACCCCGGGTCAGGAGGCCCTGAGAACGACTTCACGAACCGCAACACCACCTTCATGACGTGGAACCTTCTTCACCTGGCCCGGATGCTCAAAGATGCCGACGGCGTCCCGGCCCATGGCAACCAGCGCTCGGCATGGGATGCCGGTTGTCGCTTCGACTTTGCCAATCCGGACTATCGCTGAGCGACAAGGGTGGCCGGCGATGGACCCGCTTCGGGCTAGGCGCCGGTGCGTTGGCGGTGTTTGCAGCCTGGCCAGCAGCAGGGCCGACGCTGGCCTTCCTCCAGCTCCTCCTGGGTCCGGCGAATGCGGCGTTCTCGGGTCACCTGTTGCTTGGCATCCTCGACCCAGCAGATGAACTCGTTGCGGGCCAGAGGCGTGATGTCCTTCCAGGCATCGAGTGCCGTGGCGTTGGTGATCAGCGCCTTGCGGAGGTCCCCCGGGAGCTTGTGGACCACGCCACCGGGCACTCGCGGCGCTGCTCGCGACGGCCATGGCAGCGAGCTAGGCGGGAACGGCGACGCGGAGTTCTTCGGTGGCCTGCTCGGGGGGCACGATGTTGATGAGGACACCCGGTACCCGCTTCGAAACCCGCCGCGGTGGTGAGCTTCGGCCAGACGTGGACGTGCCAGTGGTAGGGCTCCGGCGCCCGGTAGGGGGCGGAGTGGAAGACGATGTTGTAGGAGATGTCGCCGAGTCGCTCGACGAGCGAGCCCAAGACGGTCCGCATCGACCGGCCCACCGCGGAGAGATCGGCGGGGGCGGCCCGGTGGAGATGGGGTCCGTGGTTGCGGGGGATGATCAGCATCTCGTAGGGGTTGCCGCTCCAGAAGGGGCAGACCACGAGGACTCGTTCGTTGGCGTAGACGACGCGGTGGCCGGCGTCCTCCTCGGCGTCGACGGTCGTGCACAACAGGCACCGTCCCGCGAACCGGGCGAAACCAGCCTGCTCCTCGGCGAGCTCGCGGGGCACGAAGGACATTCCCAGCAGCTGGCCGTGAGGGTGCTCGATCGACGCGCCCGCTTCACGGCCGGCGTTGACGATGGCCTGGCTGTAGCGAAGGCCCGGCACGGCCGAGTGCTCCTCGATGCGGTCCCTGATGGCCGCCATGACGAGGACGGCCTGCTCGTCGGAGATGTGCTCCCAGCCGTTGTCGTGTTCGGGTGAGAGGACGAGCACCTCGTGGATCCCCCCTGCCGTGGCCTGGGTGAAGACCGGTCCCCGGTTCTCGACCACGAAGGGGTGGTCGCCCTCGAAAGCGGGGTAGAGGTTGGGGACCACCCGGACCAGCCAGTGGCCGCTCGAGCCGTAGGTCTCGAGTGCAGGAGGAGTGGACTCCTCGTTTCCGGGGCAGAAGGGACAGGGGCGGGAGGTGTCGGCCTGGACTTGGACGGGCGTGGCGAAGTGGAAGGGACGGTGCGAACGGTCGGTGGACACGACCACCCACCGGCCGGTGAGGGGGTCGAGACGGAGTTGGTTCATCGCCTTGCCGCCAACGTCCGTGCCGTTTTCGCCGTCTTGGTCCACTGCTCCATACCTTCAGCCCTTAATGACCCATCAGTAACTTACCGTGTCCTCCGAGATCTCATGCTTGGTCACCATACGTATGCACGTGCTCACCTCCACGCTACCTGGCGCCGACAACCACCGGTCTGATGTCCGCTCGTTGTGTTGTCGGCCCCAAAGGCGCCGCCGAGAACCGGTCCACCTGGCTGTTGGTCCGGAGTTGTGTCGGCCGAGCACCCGCCGTGGCCGTGGGCCCGGACGGGTGAGCCGGATGAGGGTCCGGGTCTCCTGGCGCCGGGTCGGGTCGGGCGACGACGATGGCGGCCGTGATGGTCGCCCGCAGCGTGCCCACCGGAGCGCTGTACACGATCTTGCTCATGGCGCACGTCCTGTGCGCGGTGATCGGCTTCGGGACCATGGTCGTGACCGGGGTCCAGGCGGGCCGGGTCCGGCGGGGCCCGTCTGGTCCTGGCGCCGACGGGGTGCGGCGGTATTTCCGGCCCGGGGTGAACTGGGCGGGCCGGGCGCTCTACGGGGTGCCTTTGTTCGGCTTCGCCCTGGTCGGGGCCAGCGACGGGGCCCTGCGGTCCGGCGACGGGTTCGTCGTGGTGGGCCTCGTTCTGTGGCTGGTGGCCGCATTGGTGGCCGAGGTCGTGGTGTGGCCCGGGGAGCGCCGGATCCAGGTCGAGGTCACCAGAGGGTGGGGTGAGGCCGACGCCGCCGGGGCCCTGGATCGCGATTGTCGTCAGGTCAGTGGCGCCGCGGTGGTGTTGGCGGTCCTCTTCGTGGCGGCCACGGTGATCATGATCGGCAAGCCCTGAAGGGGTCAGGGGTGGGGAGCCGTCGGCGTAGCCTTGGATGATGGAGGCCTACCTCGATCACGCCGCGACGACGCCCCTGCGGCCGGAGTCGTTGGCGGCCATGGTCCCGTATCTGACCGAGCACTTCGGCAACCCTTCGGGCTCCCACTCGATGGCCCGGCGCGCCCGGGTCGCCATCGACGAGGCGCGCGACGAGGTGGCCCGGTGCCTGGGGTGTGAGCCCGGCGAGGTCGTGTTCACCTCGGGGGGGACCGAGTCCGACAATCTGGCCGTCCTCGGCGCCCCGATGTCGGAATCGATGTCGGAATCGGGGAGAGTGGTGTGCTCGGCGGTCGAGCACCACGCCGTGCTCAACGCGTGCGGGGCGCGCCGCGGGGTCACCGTGGCGGTCGACCGGACCGGCGTCGTCGACCTCGAGGCGCTGGCCGGGCTGCTCGGTCCCCAGGTGGCCCTCGTGTCGGTCATGCTCGTGAACAACGAGGTGGGCTCGGTCCAGCCGTTGGCCGACGTCGCCGCGTTGGTGCGCGAGCTCGCCCCCGAAGCGTTGATCCACACCGACGCCGTCGCCGCGGTGGGATGGCTGGACGTGGCCCGCCTCGCCGCGGTGGCCGACCTGGTGTCGATCAGCGGGCACAAGTTCGGAGGGCCCAAGGGCGTGGGCGCGCTCGTCGTGCGCAACGGGGTAACGCTGGCGCCGGTATTGCACGGTGGGGCCCAGGAGCGGGGCCGACGCCCGGGGACCCACGATGTCGCCGGTGTTCTGGGCATGGCCGCCGCCCTGCGGGTGGCCACCGATGATCGCGACGACACCGTGGCGCGCATCGGTCCATTGCGCGACCGGTTGGCCGATGGGTTGACCGCGTCGATCGCCGATGTGGGGGAGAGTGCGCTGGACGTCGGAGTCGGTGGAGTCGATGACAGCCCGGTGGTGAAGAGGGAGAAGGTCGCCTCGAGTTGTCATCTCCGGATCGACGGCGTGGACCAGGAGGAGCTCCTCATGCTCCTCGACGACGAAGGTGTCTGCGCGTCGGCGGGCGCGGCCTGTGCCAGCGGTGCCATCGAGCCCAGCCACGTGTTGTTGGCCATGGGCCTCAGTCCGGTCCAGGCCCGGTCCGGCCTTCGACTTTCACTCGGGTACACCACCACCGGTCGAGGAGATCGACCACGTCCTCGCCGTCATGCCCAAGGTCGTCGAGCGGTTGCGGGCCTGACGATGCGGGTCCTGGTGGCGATGTCGGGTGGGGTGGACTCCTCGGTGGCGGCGGCGGTGTTGGCCGAGTCCGGCCACGACGTGGTGGGCGCCACCTTGAAGCTCTGGGGTGGTGCGACCGACAGCGGGTGCTGCTCGGTGGCCGACGTCGACGACGCCCGGCGGGTCGCCGAACAGCTCGGTCTCGACCACCACGTCTTCAACTTCACCGACGCCTTCGAGGAGTCGGTGGTGGCGCCCTACGTTGCCGACCACGCCGCGGGCCGGACGCCCAATCCCTGCATCGAGTGCAACCGGACCATCAAGTTCGGGATGCTCCTCGACCGGTCCATGCGGCTGGGCTTCGACGCGCTCGCCACCGGGCACCACGCCCGGGTCGTCGTTGGCCATGACGGTGGGGTGAGCCTGCGACGGGGCACCGACAAGAAGAAGGACCAGTCCTACGTGCTGTCGATGCTCAGCGCGCGGGACCTTGGTCGGGTGATGTTCCCCGTCGGGGAGCTGACCAAGGCCGAGGTCCGGGCCCGGGCCCGTGCACTCGGGCTGCGGACGGCCGACAAGCCCGACAGCCAGGACGTGTGTTTCATCCACTCCGGTCGGGGTCGGCGGGACTTCCTCGCCGCTCGGATGGAGTTGCACGGCGCCGAGCTGGTCGAGGCCGCAAGCGGCGACGTGGTCGGCAGCGTCCCGGCGGGTGAGCTCGTCACGGTCGGCCAGCGGCGGGGGCTGGGCGTGGCCGTCGACGGTCGCCGACGCTATGCCCTCAGTGTCGACGTCCCGGCGCGACGGATCACCGTGGGTACGTCCGACGACGCCGTCGGTAAGCGTGTGGCCGTCGACCAGATCACCTGGGTCGGTGGGGGTTTGACACGGGGCGAACGGGCCTGCGCGCAGACCAGCGCCCACGGGGCGGCCGCGCCGTGCACCTGGGAGGGCGATGGCGTCGTGTTCGACGAGCCCCAACCTCTCGTGGCGCCGGGGCAGACCGTCGCCCTCTACGCCGCCGGCGACCCCGACACCGTGCTGGGCGCGGCGGTGGCGACGAGGTCCGACTCCTCGGTCTCGGCCACGTCCGCGCTGGCATAGCCCCCGGGTACCCTTCCGCGCATGGCCGTTTCGGGCGACAGGGCCGTTTCGGGCGACAGGGCCGTTTCGGGCGACAGGGCTGTTTCGGGCGATCGGGGGGGCGGGGCGGAACGGGTCGAGGAGCTGCGGGCGCTTATCGCCCACCACGACGAGCGGTACTACCAACTCGACTCGCCCGAGATCACCGACGCCGACTACGACGCCCTGATCGGCGAATTGCGGTTGCTCGAGGACGCCCATCCCGATCTGGTGAGCGCCGACTCGCCCACCCGGCGGGTGGCGGGCGCACCGTCAGTGCTGTTCTCGCCCGTGCAGCACCGGTCTCCCATGATGAGCCTCGACGACGCCTTCGGTGTCGACGAGCTCCACGGTTGGTTCGAGCGGATGGCGCGCATCGCGCCCGAGACGGCCGATGCCGACTTCGCGTGCGAGCTCAAGATCGACGGGCTGGCCATGTCGCTCGTCTACGAGAACGGCCGGCTCGTTCAGGCCGGGACGCGTGGTGACGGGGTCACCGGGGACGACGTGACCGCCAACGTGGCCACCATCGGGGCGGTGCCGGACCGGCTCAGCTGGCCCAAGAAACGGGGGCCGCTGCCGTCGGTGCTCGAGGTGCGGGGCGAGGTGTACATGCCGGTGTCGTCGTTCGAGCAGCTCAACCAGCGCCAGCTCGATGCCGGGCTCAAGACCTTCGCCAACCCCCGGAACTCCGCGGCGGGATCGTTGCGGCAGAAGGACTCGAGGATCACCGCGTCGCGCGAGCTCTCGTTCTGGGCCTATCAGCTCGGGGCCATGGACGGTGGACCTGACATCACCAGTCACAGCGGCGGGCTCGAGCTGTTGCGCCAGTGCGGTCTGCCCGTGGACCCGAACGTGGCGGTGGTGCGGGGGACCGCCGATGCCGAGGCCTTCTGCCTGCGTTGGGAAGAGCACCGGCACGATCTCGACTACGAGATCGACGGGGTGGTCATCAAGGTCGACGACCTGGAGCTGCAGCGCCGGATGGGGTCGACCTCGCGCGCGCCGCGCTGGGCCATCGCCTTCAAGTTCCCGCCCGAGGAGCGGACCACCACGTTGCTGCGGATCATGGTGTCGATCGGGCGGACCGGCCGGGCCACGCCCTTCGCCGCGCTCGAGCCCGTGTTCGTGGGGGGGTCGACGGTCGGGCTCGCCACCTTGCACAACGAGGACCAGGTCCGTCTGAAAGACGTTCGTCCCGGAGACACCGTGGTGGTGCGTAAGGCGGGGGACGTCATCCCCGAGGTGGTGGGGCCGGTGTTGTCGGAGCGGACCAAGCGGTCGCGTCCGTGGCACTTCCCCAAGAAGTGCCCGAGCTGCGGGGGGCCGCTCGTCCGCTTGCCGGGTGAGAGCGACACATTCTGCACGAACATCGAGTGCCCGGCCCAGCGGGTCCAGCGGATCGTGCACTTCGCCTCTCGAGGCGCGCTCGACATCGAGGGGTTGGGTGAGAAGCGTGTCGTCCAACTCGTGGAAGCCGGCTTGTTGAACGACCCCAGCGACATCTACACACTCGGTGCGGAGCGGCTCGTCGCGCTCGAGCGGTTCGGCGACCTGTCGGTCGACAACCTGCTGGCCGCCATCGAGGCCTCCAAGGCCCGTCCCTTGAGCCGCCTCCTCGTCGGGCTCGGGATCCGCCATCTCGGGCCCACCGGGAGCCGGGCCCTGGCGCGCGCCTACGGGTCGCTCGACGCCGTGATGGTGGCCGAGTTGGCCGAACTCGCCGCCGTCGAGGGGATCGGCCCGGTCATCGCCGACAGCGTGGTGGAGTTCGTGGCATCGGAGGCCAACCGACGGGTCATCGACAAGCTCCGGCTCGCCGGGGTGGCCTTGGTCGAGCCCGGTGGGCGGGTGACGTCCGGGGCGGGTGGTGCGGTTCGGGCGGGTGGTGTGTCCGGTGCCGGCGGTGGTGTCGGGGTTGGTAGTGCCGATGGGGCGGTCGGGGACGAGCTCCCCCAGACGCTTCAGGGTCGGTCGGTCGTGGTGACCGGGACGGTCCCGGGCTACACCCGGGAGGAGGCCGAAGAGGCGATCCTGGCCCGGGGAGGCAAGTCGCCGGGGAGCGTGTCGGCCCGGACCTGGGCCGTCGTGGTGGGCACCGATCCCGGCACGGCCAAGCTCAAAAAGGCCGAGGAGCTGGGAATTCCCATCGTGGAGGGCCCCCGTTTCCAAGAGCTCCTGGACGGGGGCGTGGTCCCCGGGTCCTGAGGCCGACCAGGGCCGGCGCCCGGCCATGTGCGGGGGCGTCTTCCCGTGCGGCGGCGCGGTCACCGGTGGTGGTGGATGTCCACCAGGCGGCAGCCACCCGTAAGTAGCCTGGGCGTGGACCATGTCGACCATCACCGAATCCATCGGTCGGGTCCTTGCCGGCCGCTACCGGATCGAGGCTGCACTCGGAAGCGGGGCGTCTGCGAACGTGTTCGCGGCGTTCGACACGACACTGCAACGTCGTGTGGCCGTCAAGGTCCTGCACCCTGCCTTGGCCGCCGACGGCGGCTTCCTGCGGCGGTTCCGGGCCGAGGCCCAGGCCGCCGCCGGGCTGGCCAACGCGCACGTGCTGGCGGTCCATGACTGGGGTGAGGACGAGCAGGGCCCGTTCCTGGTGCTCGAGTTCCTGGGCGGCGGGTCGCTGCGGGACATGCTCGACGAGGGGACCCGGCTGACCTTGGCCCAGGCCGTCGCCGTCGGGACCCAGGCGGCCGAGGGGCTGGCCTACGCACACGCCCGGGGCTTCGTCCATCGCGACGTGAAGCCCGCCAACCTGCTCTTCGACGAGGAGGGTCGGCTGCGGGTGGCCGACTTCGGCCTGGCCCGGGCCCTGGCGGAGGCGTCGCTGACCGAACCGGCGGGGACGACGGTGGGCACCGCCCGGTACGCCGCGCCCGAGCAGGCGCTCGGCAACCGGGTCGACGGTCGGGCCGACGTCTACTCCCTCGCCCTGGTCCTCTACGAGGCGGTCACCGGGGTGGTCCCCTTCACCGCCGACACCACGATCTCGACCCTCATGGCGCGCGTCGGCGCGGAGCTCCCCGGACATGACGGCCTGGGGCCGCTGGCCGACGTGCTGAGCGAGGCGGCCACCCCCGATGCCGAGGACAGGCTCGACGCGGCCGGCTTTGCGGCGCGGCTCACGAGTTGGCCGAAGACCTCCCCGCGCCCGAGAAGCTCCGGCTGGCCGGCGCGGGCGGCGCCGGTGTGGTCATGCCCCGACCCGTCACCGGACCTGCCGAGCACGACCTCACCAATCACGGCATGGTCCTGCCGCCCCCGCCCACCACGGGCCGCCGGGCACGGGGAGCCGAAGACCCCGACGTGCTGGCCTTCGCCACCGCGGTGGGCATCACCGACAGCGCCGCCGCGGTGCGCCATCGTCGGCGGCGGTGGCCGTGGGTCGTCGCCATCCTGGTGGTGGTGTTGGCGCTGGGCGGCGCCGGCACCGTGGTCGCCCTCCAGAAGGCCAAGATCATCCTCACACCCAGCTACAAGCTCCCCGCCCTCACCGGCCTCACCGTCACCCAAGCCAAGGCGAAGGTGCACCACCAACAGTTCCAGGTGCGCGTCGTCGGCCATCAGACCTCGATCACCGCGCCGCTCGGCCAGATCCTGAGCCAGAAGCCGCATCCGGGGAGGAAGCTCAAGCGGGGCAGCACGGTGTCGGTGGTCACGTCGTCGGGCCTGCCCGCCGTCGGCATCCCCGCCCTCGCCACGGTGGCCGGGGACTGTCCGGCCATCACCGCATTGCTCGTGCAGTCGCACTTCGTCACGGCGTGCACCGATCAGAACTCGACCAGTGTGCAGAAGGGGACCGTGATCTCCTGGAGCCCACAAGGGAGCGCGCCGTACGGGTCGACGATTACTGTGGTCGTCTCGGCGGGGCCGCCGAGCGAGACCATCCCCTCGCTCACCGGCGAGAACTGTGACGGCGCCACCACCACGCTCAGGGCCGTCGGCCTCCTCGCCAACTGCACCTCGCAGTACAGCTCGTCCGTCCCGAACAACTTGGTGATCACCTGGGCCCCCACCGGTACCGCCCTGCAGGGGAGCACGGTGAACATCGTCGTCTCGAAAGGACCGCAACCGGTCACGATCCCCTCGAACCTCTACGGGATGACGGTGTCCGAGGCGATCGCCGCTCTCCAGGCCCTGGGCCTGACCCCGGTCAGCGGTGGCGGCTCTCTGAGCGGCCACGTCTTTCTGAGCAGCCCAGCCGCCGGGAGCTCGGTGCTCCCGGGGGCGACCGTCACGCTCTTCAGCAAGTAGGCGGGCGCATCTCCGCATGACCGGCAGAGCTGGGGCCGGCTGTGAGTTGTGCGAGGCGGCTCAGCTGACGACCTGGTACCACGAGGACGACGTGTGCTGGGTGGCGGACTGCGAGATCTGCGCGGTGCCCATGGTGGTGTGGCGGACCCACGGGACCGATCCCCCCGAGAGCGATCGCGACCACATGATGGCGCAGCTCGGACGCGTGGCCGACGAGGTGCTCGGGGCGCAGACTTGGTCGGTCGACGCCGTCATGCGACAGATCCCCGATCACTTCCACGCCCATGCCCGTGACCCGGGTTGGTGGATGCGCCGGTTCGGCGCGCCGCGCCGGTAGGGCATGACCTTTGTCGATCGTCGCGACGCGGGGCGCCGGCTGGCGGGAGTGCTCGTCCAGTCGGGTCTGTTCGATCAGGAGCAGCCGGCGGCGATGGGCCCGGTCGTCATGGGCCCGGTCGTCATGGGTATGGCGCGAGGTGGTGTCCCGGTGGCCTTCGAGGTCGCCGGCGCCCTCGGCGCGCCACTCGAGGTCGTGGTGGTGCGCAAGCTCGGCCATCCCCGACAGCCCGAGCTCGGCCTGGGGGCCATCGCAGAGGACGGCGTGCGGGTCATCAACGACGCGCTGGTGCGCAAGCTCGGGGTGCCGCCTGACGTGATCGACGCCGTCACCGCCCAGGAGACGATCGAGCTCGAGCGACGGATCGAGGTGTATCGGGGCGGGCGGGCTCCCGTGGCGGTGGAGGGGCGGACCGCCCTCGTCGTCGACGACGGGTTGGCCACGGGATTCACCGCTCGGGCCGCCATCGAGGTCATGCGCCGTCGGGGGGCGGCCCGGGTCGTCCTGGCGGTGCCGGTCAGCCCACCCGACGCCGTCACGGCGCTGCGTGATGTCGCCGACGCCGTCGTGTCCGTCGAGGCGCCGAAGAAGTTCTTCGGGCTCAGCCAGTGGTACGAGGACTTCGGTCAGCTGAGCGACGACGAGGTGGCCAGCTTCCTCGTTCCCGGCGGAGCGGGCAGATCGTGATCAAGTACCTCGGGTCCAAGCGGCGGCTCGTCCCCGTCCTCGCCGAGCTCGCTCGTCGGGCCCGGGCCCGGACCGCCCTCGATCTGTTCACGGGCACCACGCGCGTCGCACAGGCCTTCAAGGTCGAAGGTGTCGAGGTGACCGCCGTCGACTCGACGCGATACGCGACCACGCTCGCCCGGTGTTACCTGGCGACAGACGCGGACGGGGTCGACACCGCCGCGCTGGAGCGGGCCGTGGCCGAGCTCGACGCCGTGCCGGGGCGTCCGGGCTATGTCACCGAGACGTTTTGCCAGCAGTCCCGGTTCTTCCAGGCGTTCAACGGGGCGCGGATCGACGCGGTGCGCGACGCCATCGAAGAGCGCCATGCGGGAACGTGGCTCGAGCCGGTGTTGCTCACGAGCCTTCTCGAGGCTGCCGACCGGGTGGACTCCACGACCGGTGTCCAGATGGCGTACGTGAAGCGTTGGGCCGATCGCTCCTTCCGGCCCCTCGAGCTGCGCGTGCCCTCGCTGTTGGCGGGACCGGGTCGAGCCGTGCGGGGCGACGCCTGTGTGCTTTCGTCGGAGCTCGGCGACTTCGATCTTGCTTACCTGGACCCGCCCTACAACCAGCACCGGTACGAGGCGAACTATCACATCTGGGAGACACTGGTCGCCTGGGACGCGCCCGAGCACTACGGGGTGGCGTGCAAGCGGACCGAGGTTCGTCACGGGGAGCGGAGCGCGTTCAATTCCCGTCGGACCATGCCCGGCGCGCTCGGCCAGGTGGTGCGCGATGTCCGGGCCCGGGTCCTCGTGTTGTCGTACAACGACGAGTCGTGGATGGGCCTCGACGAGTTGGTCGAAATGTGTCGGGCCCGGGGGCATGTCGAGGTCCTCGGTTTTGCCTCGAACCGGTACGTGGGTGCCCGGATCGGCATCCACAATCCCGCCGGAGAGCGGGTCGGGACCGTCGGGCGCCTCCAGAACCTCGAATACGTGTTGGTGGCCGGCGAGCGCGACGAGGTCCGCCACATGGTCGAGCCGTGGCGCGACTCAGTGGTGCCGGCCCGGGCGAGCTGACCCGAGACCTCTTCGGCCCGACCGTCTCGCTGCTTGACCCCCCCGAGCAGCCCTGTCAACGTGGGCTGGCTTCCGATGCCCCCGATGACGGGGGACGGAGGTTGCCGGGGTTGCCGGGGGTTGTCGGGCGAATGACCCGGGATCCCGAGGAGGAGACGACGTGGGAGCGCTCGAAGGCCGAGTGGCGATCATCACCGGTGCGGGGCGCGGCCTCGGTCGTGAGCACGCTCTGTTGTTCGCCGCCGAAGGAGCCAAGGTCATCGTGAACGACCTGGGGGGTGCGGTCGACGGCTCGGGCGACGACCGGAGCGCGGCCGAGATGGTGGTGGACGAGATCAGAGCCTTCGGCGGCCGAGCCGAGGCCAACAGCGACGACATCGCCTCCTCCGAGGGTGCCCAGAACCTGGTGAACGCGGCGGTGGAGGCCTTCGGCGGTCTCCATGTCCTGGTGAACAACGCGGGGATCCTGCGCGATCGGATGCTCGTGAACATGTCCGAGGAGGATTGGGACTCGGTCATCCACGTGCATCTCAAAGGTCATTTCCTTCCCACCCGGTATGCGGCCGGGTATTGGCGCGAACAGGTGAAGCAGGGACGCGACGTGAGCGGGTCGGTCATCAACACCTCATCGACGTCGGGGTTGCTCGGCAATCCCGGCCAGACCAACTACGGCGCGGCCAAGGCGGGGATCGGCGCCTTCACCATCATCGCCGCGGAGGAGCTCAGTCGCTACGGCGTGCGGGTGAACGCCATCGCACCTGCAGCACGGACCCGGATGACCGAGGCCACGCCGGGACTGGGCGACATCGTGAAGGCGCCGCGCGACCCGGGCGCGTTCGACGTCTGGAACCCCGCCAATGTGTCCCCGGTCGTGGCCTACCTCGCCACCGAGGGATGTCCCTTGACCGGTCGGGTCTTGTTCGTCCAGGGCGGCCAGGTGCGGGTGTTCCAACCCTGGACCATGACCGCGACTCTCGAGAAGGACGACCGTTGGACCGTCGAGGAACTCGCCAAGGAGCTCCCCGGCCTCTTCGACTGACCACGGTCTGATCCCCGGCTGACCCCGGTTGCCTCCGGGTTGAAGCCCGGTTGCCTCCCCGTCGACTCCCGGCTGGCGAGCCGAAGTGCGACGGTAACCTTGGGCCGTTGTGTGCCCCTTTGATCCGACCCCTCCTGACGATCGCGCCACGCCAGAACGTCGGACCACGTCCGGTCGAGACGCGGGCACCGGTGCGTCGTTGCTGCGGTCTCGGATGGATTCCCTGGGGGCGCGGGCGCGCCGGAGCCCCCGGTACCAGTGGTGGGTGTTGTGGGTGTCGCTGTCGGGCCTGCTCGCCACCAACCTGCTCTTCACCGTGTTCGTGGTGGCATTGCCCGAGGTCTCCAAGAGCCTGCACGCCAGCTTCGGGGCCACCACCTGGGTCGTGACCGGTCCGTTGCTCGCCTACGGCGTGGTGGCGCCGTTGGTGGGCAAGGCCGGTGACCTGTTCGGCCATCGGCGGTTGTTCATGGCCGGGATCATGGCCGAGACGGTGGCGGCGGCGCTCTCCGCGCTGGCACCGAACATCGGCGTGCTCATCGGAGCCCGGATCCTGGGCGGGATGGTGGGGGCGTCCATCGGTGCGGCCTCCATGGCGCTCGTGTTGTCGGTCTTCGACCACGGCGACCGGGTCAAGGCACTGGGCTTCTGGTCGTTGGTGGGTGCCGGCGGGCCGGTCATCGGCGTCGCCCTCGGTGGTCCGGTGATCCAGGCCTTCGGTTGGCGGTGGATGTTCTTCCTCCAGGTCCCGCTGTTGTTGATCTCGGCTGTGCTCGCCATGGCCGTGTTGCCGCCACGTGCTGCCGGGCGACGCCACGTCAGGTGGGAGGAGCTCGATCTCGACTGGGCCGGGGCGGTGTCGATCGCGTCGTGTGTCGGCGCGTTCCTGTTGGCGTTGACGTTCCTGCCGACCTACGGGTTGTCGAGCCCGCTCGTGGCCGGTCTGCTGGCGGCCTCGGTCGTGTGCGGCGTCGCGTTCCGGGCCGCCGAGCGCCGTGCCTCGGAGCCCATCTTCCCTCTCCCGTACCTACGGAAGCGGAACTTCGTCTTCCCCGTCATCGCGCAGAGCACGGCCAACTTCGCCTATCTCGGTGGGTTCTTCCTCACCCCGCTGTTGCTCGAGTACTCCTTCGGGTATCTCCACAACCAGTCGGTGGTGGGCTTCTTGTCGTTGCCGCGGCCCATCGTCTTCTCCACCATCGCGCCCTTCGCCGGGTACCTGGCCGTGCGGGTGGGCGAGCGGACCTTGGCCGTGGTGGGGACGACCGCGGTCGTGGCGTCGATGGGCGTCTTCGCGCTGGCCGGGCATTCCACGGGGATCGCCCTGGTGGAGATCGCGTTGGCATTGTCGGGGATGGGCCTGGGGGTGGCGTCGCCGTCGCTGTCGGCCACGGCCTCGAACGAATTCGCCCCTGAGGACCTCGGGACGGCGGCCGCTTCCCAACAGCTCATGAACCAACTCGGCACCGTGGCCGGGATCCAGGTCATGGAGACCGTCTACGACGCCGTGCTCAAGGGACATCATGTGGCGGCCGACCGGCTCCATGCCTTTCACGTGGCCTATCTCGTGGGCGGGGCGGTGGCGCTGGTGGGGGTGGCCGGCGCGGTGATGTCGCGATCGACCCCGAGGAACATGGCGCCGTCGGTCGAGGCGCTCGAAGCCCTTGACGTGACCGAACGTCAGCCGGTGGTGTTACCCGACCCCGCTTCCGCTTAGGAGGTCATGGCCCGGAGTCGCTGGGCGACCTCCTGGGCGTTCTCGTCGGGCGGGGCGCCTTGGAGCATCATCAGCTTGGCCATGTCGCCCTCGACCTTGATCTTGCCGGCCATGAAGGCCTGCATGCCGACCTGGGGGTTGCCCTCCACGAGGATCGCCTTGGCCGTGGCGTACTCGAGTGTGACCTTGAGATCGGCGGGGTCGATGTGGCCCTTGTCGAGCTTCAGGGCGCCATCGGTGGTGTCGAGGTGCGCGTCGATCGGGCCCTCGCCGAAGGGGACGTCGGTGACGACCAGGTTCATCCGCATCTGATGGACCATGGCCGCGGCGCGGCCCTCGTACTCCTGGCGGATCTTGCGCGCCTCGTCCACCCATTCGTCGCTCAGGAAGGGGTACTGGGCCATCGTCGCTGGGCTCCTTGGTTGTTCGTTGCGGTTCGCTTCGCACCATACCCGGCCTGCCCGATGCCACGTCCGAGCAGGCCCGGGCGGCTCGTGGCCTAGCATCCTCGACGTGGTCGCCCCCGTCCTCCTCGGTGCCGAGCCTTTCAGCCATGACGGTGATGGGCGCGGTGTGCTCGTCTTGCACGGCTTCACCGGCAACCCCCAGTCCATGCGGCCGCTGGCCGAAGCCGTGGCGGCCGAGGGGTGCACCGTCGAGCTCCCGCTGCTCCCCGGTCACGGGACCGCCGTCGAGGACATGATCCCCACGCGCTGGTCCGACTACGTGACGGCCGCCGAAGCCGCCTACCGCGATCTGGCGGGCCGGTGCGAGGCGGTGGCGGTGGTGGCGCTGTCGATGGGCGGGACCCTGGCCTGTCGGTTGGCCGAGGACCATCCCGAGATCGCGGGGATGGTGTTGGTGAACCCGTTCGTCGACCCTCCGGCCGAGAGCTTCCGGGAAGTGCTCCAGGGCATTCTCGACTCGGGCACCGAGGTGGCTCCGGGCGTGGGGTCCGACATCGCCAAGGAGGGCTCGGTCGAGCTCGCCTATCTGGGGTCGCCCATCGCGGCAGTGCTCAGCCTGTTCGCCGGGATCGATGAGGTCGCCGCCGAGCTCGGTCGGATCAGGTGCCCGGTGCTGCTGCTCTCGAGCCGGCAGGACCACGTGGTGCCGTCGTCGTCGGGGGACGTGCTCGCGGCGGGGGTGTCGGGTCCGATCGAGCGGGTGTGGCTCGAACGGAGTTACCACGTGGCCACGCTGGACTACGACGCCGAGCTCGTGGTGGCGAGGACGGTGGAGTTCGTGAATGAAGTGCTGAGCTCCGGTTTGGCCGGCGGGATGGTGGCAGGGACGGCGGGTTGATGGCGGGCAAGTCCGAGGCCGGTGTGCCCGAAACCGGCGCCCCCGCCGATAGGCACGGCCTCACGCGCGAAGACGCCGCCTACGTGGCGCGTCTTGCCCGGATCGACCTGACCGACGACGAGCTCGATCTGTACGCGGTGCAGTTGGCCGCGGTCATAGGACACGCCGGGGAGGTCGCCGCGCTCGACACCGAGGGGGTCGAGCCCACTGCGCATCCCCTCCCGCTGCGCAACGTCACACGGGTCGACGTGGCGCGACCGTCACTCGACCGGGCCGAGGTCCTCGCGCAAGCTCCGTCCACCGAGGACGGGCGTTTCCGGGTGCCGCCCATCCTGGGGGAGGCCCTGTGACTCCCAGGGATTTGACTCCCACTGTGACTCCCAGGGATGCTGTGACTCCCAGGGACACTCTCCCGGGGACGCCGTGAGGCCCGGCCCCGCTCTCGAGATCTCCCGGGACGTCCGGGCCGGGTCGGTCTCCGCCGCCGATGTCGTCGACCGGTACCTCGGTGGAATCGACGAGATCGACGGGGAGCTGCACGCCTTCGTGACGGTGTTGCACGACGGGGCGCGGCGCCAGGCGGAGTCGGTCGACCTGAAGGTGGCGGCGGGCGGTGACCCCGGTCCTCTGGCGGGTGTGCCCGTGGCGCTCAAGGACAATTTGTGCACGCGGGGCATTCCCACCACGTGCTCGTCGCGGATCCTCGACGGTTGGCGCCCGCCCTATGACGCCACCGTGGTGGAGCGGCTCCGGGCCGCCGGTGCGATCGTGATCGGCAAGACCAACCTCGACGAGTTCGCCATGGGGTCCTCGACCGAGAACTCCGCCTTCGGGCCCACGCGCAACCCCCATGACCCGGGTCGGGTGCCGGGGGGCTCGTCGGGGGGATCGGCCGCCGCGGTGGCGGCGGGGTTGGCCCCGGTGGCGCTCGGATCCGACACGGGGGGATCGATCCGGCAACCCGCCGCGCTGTGCGGCGTCGTCGGGATGAAGCCCACCTACGGGACGGTGTCTCGGTACGGGCTCGTGGCTTTCGCCAGCTCGCTCGATCAGATCGGCCCGCTCACGACGACGGTGACCGAGAGCGCGGTGGTGTTCGACGTGATCGGCGGGCAGGACCCCATGGACTCGACATGTCTCGAACGTCCCGTCCCCCGGACGGTCTCCGCGCTCGGCGACGGGGTCGAGGGGCTCCGGGTGGGGTTGGTCACCGAGCTCCTCGACGGCGTCGACGGAGCCGTCGAGGCCCGGGTGCGCGAGGCGGCGCAGGCCCTGGCGGGCGGCGGGGCCAACGTCGAGGACTTCTCCATCCCCGAGTTCCGCCATGGGCTCCCCGCCTATTACATCGTGGCGCCCGCCGAGGCCTCGTCGAACCTGTCCCGGTATGACGGTGTCCGGTACGGGTTGCGGGTCGAGGCCGAGACGGCCGAGGCCATGAACGCGGCGACACGGGCGGCGGGGTTCGGGCCCGAGGTGAAGCGGCGGATCATGCTCGGGACCTACGCCCTGTCGGCTGGGTACTACGAGGCCTATTACGGACAGGCCCAGAAGGTGCGGACGCTCATCATCGACGCGTTGGCGGCTGCCTATCAGCGGTTCGACGTGCTGCTCGGTGCGACCACTCCCACCACCGCCTTCGCCATCGGGGCCAAGGTCGACGACCCGTGGGCGATGTACCTGTCCGACGTTTGCACCGTGCCGTCCAACCTGGCCGGGCATCCCGCCATCAGCATCCCCTTCGGCACCGACGAGAACGGGTTGCCCGTCGGGGTCCAGGTACTGGCGCCGGCGTTGGGCGAGCCCGTCATGTTCCAGGTGGCGGCCGTGCTCGAGGCGAGCGCGCCCGTCATCGGTCGTCCCCGGGTGCACGCCCGATGAGCGGAGACTCCAAGAACGCCGACCAAGCTGCATGGGAGCCGGTGATCGGGCTCGAGGTGCACTGCGAGTTGAACACCGAGACCAAGCTGTTCTGCGGTTGCCGGAACGCCTTCGGGGACGAGCCCAACACCAACGTGTGCCCGGTGTGTCTGGGTCTTCCCGGGTCGCTCCCGGTCCTCAACATCCGGGCCGTCGAGTACGCCATGCGGATCGGGTTGGCGCTGCATTGTGAGATCCGGCCGTCGATCTTCCACAGGAAGAACTACTTCTATCCGGACATGCCCAAGGACTATCAGGTCAGCCAGTACGACGCGCCCATCAACGTGAACGGTTGGCTCGAGCTGCCCGACGACAGCCGGGTGCGGATCGAGCGGGCGCACATGGAGGAGGACACCGGCAAGACCGCCCACATCGGCGGGGGCGGGCGGATCCATGACGCCGATCACTCGCTCGTCGATTACAACCGGGCCGGGGTGCCATTGGTGGAGATCGTGTCCGCGCCCGATATGCGGTCGTCGACCCAGGCGCGGCTCTACGCGTCGGAGCTCCGGGGGATCCTCGTCGCCACCGGGGCGTCGGACGGTCGGATGGAGGAGGGGTCGATGCGGGTCGACGCCAACGTGTCGGTGCGGCCGGCGGGGAGCTTCGAGCTCGGGACGCGCTGTGAGATCAAGAACCTCAATTCGCTGCGGTCGCTCGGTCGGGCCATCGAGTACGAGATCGAGCGGCAGATCGGTTTGGTCGAGGCCGGCGACAAAGTGGTCCAGCAGACGCGGCACTGGAACGAGGACGAGGGTGTGACCGTGGCCCTGCGGTCCAAGGAAGAAGCCTTCGACTACCGGTACTTTCCCGAGCCCGACCTCGTGCCGGTGGTGCCCGACGCAAGTTGGCAGGCCGAGGTGGCCGGGTCGATCGGTCCCATGCCCGCCGCCCGACGGGACAAGCTCGCCGGGCTGTTGGGCCCCGAGCCGGTGAGCCGGGCCCGGGCCGATCAGATCGCCACGGTCGTCGAACACGGGCTCGACGGTCTCGTGATCGCCGCCGCGGGCGCCGGCGTGGACGCCGGGCTGGCGTTGGCCCGGACTTCCAACGAGGCGTCGACCGATCCCGAAGCGGCTCGGAAGATCGACGTGGGCGGGTTCGTGACGCTGGTGCGGATGGAGCAGGACGGGAAGCTCAGTGCCACCCAGTCCAAGACCGTGCTGGCGGAGATGCTCGAGCACGGGGGCGACCCCGGTGAGATCGCCCGACGGCGGGGTCTCGAGGCCCTCGACACCGGGTCGCTGGCGAGCGTCGTGGCCGAGGTCGTCGCCGGTCATCCCGACGAGTGGGCGCGGTATCTCGGAGGCGAGGACAAGCTCGTCGGGTTCTTCACCGGCCACGTGATGCGGGCCTCGAACAACCGGGCCGACGGCAAGGCCGTGGCCGCGGAGCTCCGCCGCCGGCGCGGCTGAGCCCGCGCGGGATGAGCCTTCGGGGCTGAGCGCCTTGGGGGCCTCGGCTGTCCAGGACAGGTCGGTGATGGTGCCTACGTCTGAGCTCCACCCCTCACCTTCGGAGCCTTGCATCGGATTTCATGAGATCACGTGCATCTCTGGTGACTGTCACACCCTTCTGACAACCTCTATCCATGGCATGCGAGGTCCCCAGGAAGGCGGTCAGTGACGTCTCGGCCTACCTGGCGCAGTTGGAGCCCGAGTTGGTCACGACGGCCCAGGCCACCGAGCTCTACCGGCTCTTCGCCGAGCTGACCCGGCTGGGCTCGGCCGGGCAGCTGCTGCTCTCCCCCCGGGTGGCCCAGTCCGACGCCTGGAAGAACGAGGGCCATCGGAACGCGGCTTCGTGGTTGGCGAAGGAATCCGGGACCGGCCTCGGCGATGCCTTCGGTTCGCTCGAGACCGCCGAGCGTCTCGAATCGTTGCCGAGGACAGCCGAGGCACTTCGAAACGGGCGGCTGTCGGCGCCGCAGGTCAAAGAGATCGCCGCCGCGGCGGCACGGGACCGGTCGGTCGAAGGCGAGCTCCTCGAGGCCGCCACCACGGGGACGATGAAGGGTCTGAAGGACCGGTGTCGACGGGTCCGGGCTGTGTCGGGCTCCGCCGAGGCCGAGAAGGCCCGGTACGAAGCCATCCGGACGAGCCGGTACTTCCGGCACTGGAGTGACGTCGACGGGGCTTTCCGGGGTGAGTTCAAGCTCACCCCCGACGCGGGGGCGAGGTTGTTGTCGTCACTGGAGGTCCGAGCCAACGAGTTGTTCGACGAGGCCAGGAAGGCCGACAACCGGGAGTCGTCGGGCGCGTATGCCGCGGATGCCTTGGTGGACCTCGTGACTCGCGACAGCGCGACGGGGACAACGAAGTCGGGGGCGTCGACCGTGGTGCACGTGCGGGTGGACGCCGGAGCGCTGCGTCGGGGATATGTCGAAGGTGGCGAGGTGTGCGAGATCGCCGGAGTGGGCCCGGTCCCGGTGGCAACGGCACGGGGGCTGCTCCCCGAGGCGTTTCTCAAGGTGGTCATCGTCGACGCCGTCGACGTGGTGTCTGTGAGCCATCTCGGCCGTGATGTGACCGCCCATGTCCGGACCGCCATCGAAGAACGCGACCAGACGTGCGTGGTGCCCGGGTGCGACGTGGCCATGGGTCTCGAGATCGACCATTGGCAGACCGACTACGGCGAGGGCGGGCCCACGGCGCTCGCCAATCTGGCTCGGCTGTGCCATTTCCATCACGCCATGAAGACCTATCGGGGCTTCGCCCTGGGAGGTGGTCCGGGGAAGTGGGAGTGGCAACCGCCACCCGATTTTCCCTCCGGCTGAGGATCGGCCCACCGGGGTCGGCCCGTGGAGCGCGGCACGATCGACCATCGGGGGCCGTAGCCTGGTGTCGTGGGCGTGAGGTCGTCGTGATGAGACAGTCGGGTTCGGGGAGCGTGACGCCGGGCGTCGGGAGGCGACCGGACGCGGTGTGGAGGTTGCGACAGTCGCCCTTTGCACGAGCCGCACTGTTCTGGATCGCCAAGATCTGCGCCGGGCTCTTGGCCGTCGTCTTCCTCGTCACTCTGTTCTTCGTCTGGGCCTTCGGCCATCCCGTGGCCTGGAGCGTGATCGGCTGTCTCTTCGGCGCGCTTCCCCTCGCCGGGCTCGTCGCCACCATCGGCGTCGGCTTGCGGGCCGCGGTGACCGCAGGGCCGGGTCGGATCGCCATCCGGTTCATCGGTCGGTGGCGGGTCGTCGACCTCGGACAGGTCCGGGTCGTCCGTCTCGGTGATCAAGGACCCTTCGGGGGAATGGGTGGATTCGCCAACTTCGGTGGACCGGGCCGATTCGGAGGACCGGGTGGATTCGGAGGTTCCGGTCCGTTCGGGCCGGGAGGCGGCGCCGGTGGCGCCGGCGGGCGGACATTGGTCTTCGAGGACGTGAAGGGCCAGCGGGTCGAGATCGGGGTCGACGCGCTCGAGGCGGGGCTCGGCGCGGTGGTGCGCGAGGGGCTCGGCCCCGACGTCGTCATCGACGTCGAGGCGGCCCGGGCCCTGGGTACGGGGTCCCGTCCCGACAACGCCAGGGACCACGGTGACGGTGGCGGCGATGATCCCGACACCAGGGGAAGGGAACAGGGGATCGGCCCCCGGCCCTAACCTTGGGCCCCATGGCACCCGACGACCGGTCATCCGCCGGTGACACCACCGGTTCGGCCCCAACCAGTCACGGCATGAAGATCCGGAGCTACGAGGTCACCGACGGGCCCACCCGAGCCCCGGCCCGGGCCATGCTCCGTGCTATCGGGATGACCGACGACGACTGGACCAAGCCCCAGGTCGGGGTGGCCTCGTCGTGGAACGAGGTCACTCCTTGCAACATGCCCCTCGACCGGTTGGCCAAGCGGTCCAAGGACGGGGTCCGGGCGGCGGGGGGTTTCCCGATCGAGTTCGTCACCATCGCCGTCTCCGACGGGATCTCCATGGGCCACGAGGGGATGCGGGCGTCACTGGTGTCCCGCGAGGTCATCGCCGATTCGATCGAGACGATGATGCACGCCGAGCGGTTCGACGGGCTCCTCACCTTCGCGGGATGCGACAAGTCGCTCCCGGGAATGCTGATGGCCGCGGCCCGGGTGAACCTGCCCTCGGTCTTCCTCTACGGCGGGTCGATCCTGCCCGGCAAGATCCCGGGCCGACCCGACGACCAGTCCCTCGACATCGTGAGTGTCTTCGAGGCCGTGGGCGCCCATGCCACGGGGTCGCTCTCCGACGAGGAGCTCTCGCTCATCGAGCACCACGCCTGTCCGACGGCGGGATCCTGCGCGGGGATGTTCACCGCCAACACCATGGCCTCGGTGGGTGAGGCCATCGGGATGTCCCTCCCGGGCTCCGCCTCGCCCTCGGCGGTCGATCCCCGGCGCCAGGACTTCGCCTTCGAGTCCGGCCGGGCCGTCATCGACCTCCTCGCCCGCGACATCCGTCCCCGGGACATCATGACCAAGCCCGCCTTCGAAAACGCCATCGGGGTGGTCATGGCGCTCGGTGGTTCGACCAACGCCGTCCTCCATCTCCTCGCCATCGCCAACGAGGCCCGGGTCGAGCTCACTCTCGACGACTTCAACCGGGTGGCGGCCAAGGTGCCCCACATCGCCGATACGAAGCCCCATGGCAAGTACCACATGGTGGACGTCGACGCCGTGGGGGGAGTCCCCGTCGTGATGCGGGAGCTCCTCGAGGCCGGGCTCCTCCACGGCGACTGCATCACGGTGACGGGCCGGACGGTGGCGGAGAACCTCGCCGGTCTCGACCCGCCCGGTCCCGACGGCAGGGTCATCCACCCCTTGTCGAAACCCATCCACGCCGACGGGGGCATCGCCGTGCTCCGGGGGTCGATGGCCCCCAACGGGGGAGTGGTGAAGGTGGCGGGCATCGACACACGCCCGGTTCGATGGGACGGCCCGGGTATTCGACGGGGAGCAGGGTGCCCTCGAGGCCATCCTGGCCGGGAAGATCGAGCCCGGCACCGTCGTGGTCATCCGCTACGAAGGGCCCAAGGGGGGCCCGGGCATGCGGGAGATGCTGGCCGTGACCGGTGCCATGAAGGGCGCGGGCCGGGGCGCTGACTGCGCCCTCGTCACCGACGGCCGGTTCTCGGGCGGCACCCACGGGTTCTGCGTGGGCCATGTCGCGCCCGAAGCCGTCGACGGTGGGCCCATCGCCTTCGTCGCCGACGGCGACCGGATCGTCATCGACGTCACCACCAAGACCATCGACCTCGTCGTCGACGCCGCCGAGTTGTCCCGGAGGCGGGCCCAGTGGAAGCTGCCCGAGCCCCGGTACACCTCCGGGGTCCTCGCCAAGTACGCCCGGCTCGTCACCGGTGCCGACCGGGGCGCGGTCACCGAGCCCTGAGCCCGCCGGTCGTTCCGGCTCACCGACCCTTCAGGTCTAGATCCTGGTGGCCCGCCAGCAGCTCGTGACGTAGGGGACGACGATCCGGCCCCGACCGGCCACGGCGGGGTGACTGGCCACGAAGTCGCCCACCCGGGCGAGGACCTCGGAACGCTCATTGTCGGCCATGACCTGGACCTGGCTCCTCGTGGCGACGAGGTCGACGATGTCGGTGGGGGCGAGCTCCTGGGACCACCGGAAGTCACGGGCCGCGGTGGCGGTGAAGGGCGCGCCGGATGGGAGCGAGACATCGGCGGCCCTGCGGTGATGGACGTCGTCGCCCCCGAAGACCGACCCCAGCTCCGCCATCCACGCCACCCGCTCGTCCCGGAGGTTCCACAACAGCCCGAGGGTCCCCCCCGGTCGGAGCACCCGGGCCACCTCGGCGGTAGCCCGGTCCACGTCGACCCAGTGCCACATCTGGGCCCCGATCACGACGTCGACATCCCCGTCGTCGACGGGCAGCTCCTCCGCGCTCCCGGCCCGGACATCGGCCCCCGGGACCCGGGTTTCCAAGACGGCCCGCATGTGGGGATCGGGCTCGACCGCCACGACGTCGAGCCCCCGACCGACGAGATCCCTCGTCAGCGCGCCCGTCCCCGCCCCGAGGTCGAGGACCCTCCGCCGCCGGACCCGGGCGATACCCGCCGCGGCCGCTTCCTCGAGGAGCCAGGAGACGCCGTCGGGGGGATACCCGGGTCGGACCCGGTCGTAGGTGGTGGCGACCGGCCCGAACGACTTGGCCCGACGGGCCGTGAGCTCGTCCATTGCCGACAACCCTACGAGGGTCCGTCCTCACTGCCCATTCCGACTCTGCTGACTGTTCAGACTTGCCGATCCATCAGCCCGAAACCGACCGAGAGGGGGTTGCCGCGCCGTCTGGGGCGTGCCAGACTGTCCGGACCATGAACGGAGAGACATTTACGACCGACCGCCTTCTCGTAGTTCTCCGGTAGCGCACGTCGCCGCGACCGCGGTTCCGTGCGCCTTGCGACCTCCCCCACGGGAGGTCGTTTCATTTTCCGGCCACGGTTCCCCTGACGCTCCGACCCCCGCACCTCGGCGAACCCACCGATCGACCCACCGATCAACCCACCGGCGAAGGCACCACCACCGACCCGGCCTGGGCACCACCGGGGCCCCCATCCCCACGAGACTTCAGATCCAGACGAGAGAGAGAAGACCATGCGACTGACAGGGGCCCAGGCCCTCATCAAGAGCCTCGAGATGGAGCACGTGGAGGTCATCTTCGGCCTCCCCGGTGGCGCCATCCTGCCCGTCTACGACCCCATCCTCGACTCCTCGATCCGTCACGTCCTGGTCCGCCACGAGCAAGGGGCGGGCCACATGGCCGAGGGCTATGCCCATGTCACGGGCCGGCCGGGTGTGGCCATGGTCACCTCGGGGCCCGGGGCCACCAACATCGTCACCCCCCTCGCCGACGCCATGATGGACTCGATCCCCATCGTCGTGATCACGGGCCAGGTGGCCACCACGGCCATCGGCACCGACGCCTTCCAGGAATGCCCCATCACCGGCGTCACGATGGACATCACCAAGCACAATTGGCTCGTCACCGATGCCCAGGACCTCCCGAGGGTGGTGGCCGAGGCCTTCCACGTCGCCACGACGGGTCGACCCGGCCCCGTCCTCGTCGACGTTCCCAAGGACGTCTCCAACGCCATGATGGACTGGTACTGGCCCTCGTCCATCGACGCCCTCGACCTCCCCGGCTACAAGCCCGTCACCGAGGGCGACCCCCTCGCCATCCGATCGGCGGCCGAGCTGATCCTGGGTGCAACCCGTCCCGTGATCTACGCCGGGGGCGGGATCCTCAAAGCCCGGGCCGCCGAGGCGTTCCGCGAGCTCGCCGACCGGACCGGGATCCCGGTGGTCACGACCCTCATGGCCCGGGGCGCCTTCCCCGACCGCCATCCCCTCTGTCTGGGCATGCCCGGGATGCACGGGAACTACACCGCCGTCACCGCCATGCAGCGGGCCGACCTCCTCATCGCGCTGGGATCGCGGTTCGACGACCGGGTCACCGGCAAGATCTCCGCCTTCGCGCCCGACGCCAAGGTCATCCACGTCGACATCGACGCCGCCGAGCTCGGCAAGGTCCGTCGTCCCGACGTCGCCGTCGCCGGTGACTGTCGTTCGGTGATCGAAGAACTGATCCGGGCCCTGGAGTCGTTGGGGTTGGGCCCGGTCGCGGGGGGCCCGGTCAGCGGGGGAACAGTGGGGGCCGGCTCGATGGCCGCGTCGCGCCCCGACCTCGGGCCCTGGACCTCTCAGGTCCGGGCCTGGCAGAAGGAATTCCCCCTTGCCTACGACCAAGAAGAGGGCGGTGCCCTCAAGCCCCAGTTCGTGGTCGAGACCCTCCGAGACGCCACCCCCGACGACACCATCGTCGTGGCCGGGGTGGGCCAGCACCAGATGTGGGCCTCGCAGTACTGGAAGTTCGACAACCCCTACACCTGGGTCAACTCCGGGGGGGCGGGAACGATGGGCTTCGCCGTCCCCGCCGCCGTCGGGGCCAAGGTGGGCCGGCCCGACAAGATGGTCTGGGCCATCGACGGCGACGGCTGCTTCCAGATGACCGCCCAGGAGCTCGTCACCGCGTCGGCGGAACGGATCCCCATCAAGGTCGCCATCTTGAACAACGCCTATCTGGGCATGGTCCGCCAGTGGCAGGAGCTCTTCTACGCAGAGCGGTACTCCGAGGTCTATCTCTCGCCCGACCTTCCCGACTACGTCAAGTGGGCCGAGGCCATGGGCTGTGTCGGGCTCAAGGTGGAGTCCGCCGAGGAGGTCGCCCCCGCCATCGAGAAGGCGAACGGGATCGACGACCGTCCCGTGGTCATCGACTTCCGGACCGACGCCTTCGAGAAGGTCTATCCCATGGTCCCCGCCGGCGCTTCCAACGACGAGATCATCGTGGGCCCGTCCGCCGGCGAGGGGGGACGATGACCCCGCCCGCCCCGCCTCCCGCCCCGCCTCCCGCCGGCGGCCACGTCCCGGGCAGTGCTATGGCCGGTCTCGGCGCCCCCCGCCACCACATCGTCACGGCCATGGTGGAGAACAAGGCCGGCGTCCTCGCCCGGGTGGCCTCGCTCTTCAGTCGCCGGGGGTTCAACATCTTCTCCCTGGCGGTGGCCCCGACCGATGACGACCGGTTCAGTCGGATCACCATCGTGGTGGACGTGGAGTCGGCCCCCCTCGAGCAGATCATGAAGCAGCTCGACAAGCTCATCAACGTCGTCTCGATCACCGAGCTCGCTCCCCACGAAGCCGTGGAGCGGGAGATGCTCTTGGTGACGGTCTCGACGGCGCGCGGCCCCCTTGGTGATCTGGTCGACTCCTTCGACGCGGCGATCGTGGACGAGGGACCGGACGCCGTGACCGTCATGCTGGCTGGCACCCCGACTCGGATCGACGAATTCGAGGAGCTCGTCCGGCCTTTCGGCATCACCGAGCTCCAGCGGACGGGCCTGGTGGCCCTGCCTAAGCTGTCGCCCGTGCCGGCACCGACCTCCACCTGATCCCCGGCACCGACCCGATGTACCGCCCGATGTACCGCCCGATGTACCGGATGTACCGCCGATGTACCGCAGCGACCCCCAGGGAGAGGCAGGCTGAGATGGCCAAGCTGTACTACGAGTCCGATGCCGACGCGAGCCTGATCCAGGGCCGGAAGGTGGCTGTGATCGGCTATGGGTCCCAGGGACACGCCCACGCGCTGAACCTGGCCGAGTCCGGTGTGGACGTCAGGGTCGGGTTGCGACCTGGGTCCAAGTCCAAGACCAAGGCCGAAGAGGCGGGGCTCCGGGTCTTGTCCGTGGCCGAGGCCGCGGCCGAAGCCGACCTCATCATGATGCTCCTGCCCGACACCGAGCAGGCCTCGGTCTACGAGTCCGACATCGCGCCCTCGTTGCGCGAGGGCGACGCGCTCTTCTTCGCCCACGGCTTCAACATCCGGTTCGAACAGATCGTCCCACCCGCCGGCGTCGACGTGGCCATGGTCGCACCCAAGGGACCGGGCCATCTGGTCCGGCGGACCTACACCGAGGGCGGGGGAGTCCCCTCCCTCGTGGCCGTGGCCCAGGACGCCTCGGGCAAAGCCCACGATCTGGCGTTGTCATACGCCTACGCGCTGGGCGCCACCCGGGCCGGAGTCCTCGACACCACCTTCGAGGAGGAGACCGAGACCGACCTCTTCGGTGAGCAGGTGGTCTTGTGCGGGGGTCTGACCGCCCTCGTCCAGGCGGGCTACGACACCCTGGTGGGCGCGGGCTATCAGCCCGAGTCGGCCTATTTCGAGTGCCTCCACGAGCTCAAGCTGATCGTCGACCTCATGTACGAAGAGGGCATCGCGGGGATGCGGTACTCCATCTCCGACACCGCCGAGTACGGCGACGTCACCCGGGGTCCCCGGATCATCGACGACCACGTCCGCGCCGCGATGGCCCAGATCCTCGACGACATCAAGTCCGGTGCCTTCGCCCAGGAGTGGATCGCCGAGAACCGGGCCGGCCGGAAGCACTTCGAAGAGCTCCGGGCTGCCGGTGCCAACCATCCCATCGAGAAAGTTGGCGCCGAGCTCCGGGCCATGATGCCTTTCATCTCGGCCGGCAAGAAGCGCGTCCAGGACGTCTCGGGCGGCTGAGGTTCCGGGTCACCGAGGGTCCCGGGCGGCTGAGGTCCCCGGCGTGATGTCCCGAGACCACACCACAGGCGGTCCGACCGAGGGCGCCTTGGCGGGCCTTCCCCTCGAAGAGGTCCGGTCGGCCGCGCTGGAACGGGCCGGGGCCCTCGGGTGCAGCCACGCCGAGGTCCGGATCGAGCGGATCCGGTCCCAGTTCGTGGCCTTGCGCGACGGACACGTCGAGACGACGGTGGACGACACCGAGATCGGTGTGGGGCTCCACGTGGTCCGCGACGGCTCCTTCGGTTTCGCGGCCACGGTCGAGCTCAACGCCGATGCCGCCGCCAAGCTCGCCGACGACGCGGCGGGACTGGCCAAGGAGACCTCGGCGGCGATGTCCAGGCGGGTGGAGCTCGCCGAGGAGCCTCCCCATGGTGAGGTCGGCTGGTCGTCGCCCTACGAGATCGACCCCACCACGGTCTCGATGGCCGACAAGGTGGCTCTCCTCGAAGGCTGGGCCCGACGGCTCATGGCCTCGGACGCGGTCGACCACGTCGCGGCGCGGGTCTTGGCGGTGGTGGAGGACAAGCACTACGCCGATCTCTCGGGCACGGTCACCACCCAACGACGGGTCCGGATCTACCCCGTGGTCGAAGCAGTGGCCGTGGACGACGCCTCGGGCTCCTTCGAGTCGATGCGGACGATCGCCCCCCCCGTCGGCCGGGGTTGGGAGTACACCGCCGGCCAGGGTTGGGACTGGGACACCGAGCTCGACTCCCTCCCCGGGCTCCTCGCCGAGAAGGTGGCCTCGCCCTCGGTGGAACCGGGGACCTACGACCTCGTCATCGATCCCTCGAACCTCTGGCTCACCATCCACGAGTCGGTGGGACATGCCACCGAGCTCGACCGGGCCCTCGGCTACGAGGCCGCGTACGCGGGGACGTCCTTCGCCACCTTCGACAAGCTCGGCACCCTCCGCTACGGCTCGCCCGTGATGCACGTGGTGGGGGACCGGACCACGCCCCATGGGCTGGCCTCGGTCGGCTACGACGACGAAGGTGTGGCGGCCCAGAGTTTCGACATCGTCCGCGACGGCGTCCTCGTCGGCTTCCAGCTCGACCGCCGGATGGCGGCGGAGAACGGTTTCGCCCGGTCCAACGGTTGCGCCTTCGCCGACTCACCGCTCCACGTCCCCATCCAACGGATGGCGAACGTCTCGTTGCAACCCGCCCCGGGACCGGGCCCGGGGCCGACCACCGACGACCTCGTCTCAGGTGTCGAACGCGGCGTCTATGTCGTGGGCGACAAGAGCTGGTCCATCGACATGCAGCGCTACAACTTCCAATTCACGGGCCAGCGGTTCTACCAAATCGACCACGGCCGGCTGGCAGGACAGCTCAAAGACGTCGCCTACCAGGCCCAGACCACCGACTTCTGGGGATCCATGGAAGCCGTCGGCGGCCGGTCCACCTACGTCCTGGGTGGCGCCTTCAACTGCGGCAAGGGTCAGCCCGGCCAGGTCGCCCCGGTGAGCCATGGATGTCCCTCCGCGCTCTTCCGGGCCGTCAACGTCCTCAACGCCCGGGCCGAGGCATCCCGGTGAGCTCGGGTCCAGGTTCACGCGGCGGTCCGGGTGACCGCCACCTGACCTCTCCCCAAGAGGTCGTCGAACGCGCCTTGGCGGCGAGTACCTCCGAGGGCTGTGTCGTCATCGTCGAAGAGGTGAGCCAAGCCGAGGTCCGGTTCGCCAACAACACGACCACCACCAACGGCGTCCGCCGCAACCGCCGGGTGGCGGTGGTGAGCTTCCGGGCTGTGGGCTCTGACGGGAGTCCAAGGTTCTCCCGGCTGGCCGTCGGCGTCGCCAGTGGGAGTGGCGAGGTCGAGGTGACCGACCTCGTCCGGGCCAGCGAAGCCGAGGCGGCCGCCGCCGCCCCCGCCGAGGATGCCGCACCGCTCATCGAGCCCGGCGACGGGGTTGCACCCGGTGACGCCACCGCCGCCGCTTCGTCCGCCTTCGACGAGCCGCCGGTCCCGACGTCGCCGGCCGTCCTCGGTGGGGTGATCAGGGGACTCGGTGACGCCTTCGCCCGGGCCCGCGCCGGGGGGAACCGGCTGGCGGGGTTCGCCACCCATGGCGTGGAGACCGTCTATCTGGGGACCTCCACCGGGGTCCGCCTCCGCCACGTCCAGCCTGCCGGCACCATGGAGCTCGTCGCCCGGAGCGCGGACGCCACCCGGTCGGTGTGGTCGGGCGCGGGCACCTCGACCTTCGACGACATCGACGTCCACGCCTTCGAGGCCCGGCTCGACCAGCGCCTGGCCTGGGCCCAGCCCACCATCGAGTTGCCCGCCGGTCGCTACGAGGTCATCCTCCCCCCCGACGCCACCGCCGATCTCATGGTGGCCATGTCCCAGTCCATGTCGGGTCGGGACGCCGAGGAGGGCCGCAGCCCTTTCTCGGCTCCGGGGGGAGCGACCAAGCTCGGCGAACCACTCTGCCCCTTGCCCTTCGCACTTCGCGGCGACCCGGGGGAACCGGGCCTCGAGTCCTCACCCTTCCTCGTCACGACTGCCTCGGGGACAGACGTCTCGGTCTTCGACAACGGTCTCGCCGTCGGCCCCACGAGCTGGCTGGACGGGGGCCGGTTGCGCCGCCTCCAGTACCACCGGGCCGGCGCGGCCCGTTCCGGGGTCGATCCCTCGCCGCCGGTCGGCAACCTCATCCTGTCGTTGCCCGGTGCCACCCCGTCGCTCGACGACATGATCGCGTCGACCGAACGGGGCTTGTTGCTCACCTGCCTCTGGTACATCCGCGAAGTCGACCCCGTGACGATGTTGCTGACCGGTCTCACCCGTGACGGCGTCTACCTCGTCGACCACGGCGAGGTCGTCGGGGCCGTCAACAACTTCCGCTTCAACGAGAGCCCCATCGACGTCCTGGCCCGTACCACCGAGGCGGGCTGCACCGAGAGGGCCCTGTCGCGGGAATGGGGCGAATGGATGAACCGCACCGCCATGCCCCCCCTCCGGGTGGCGGACTTCAACATGAGCTCGGTGAGCCCGGCCACCTGACCCAACCGCCTGGTCAACTCACACGGCGTCCAAGTCACACGGCGTCCAAGTCACACGGCGTCCAAGTCACACGGCGTCCAAGTCACACGGCGTCCAAGTCACACGGCGTCCAAGTCACACGGCGTCCAAGTCACACGGCGTCCAAGTCACACGGCGTCCAAGTCACACGGCGTCCAAGTCACACGGCGTCCAAGTCACACGGCGTCCAAGTCCCATCGGCGCCCGGGACTTATGAAGCGAGGGCCCCCACCACGTGGTTGATGCAGGCGCAGAGCGCGGCGACATCTTCGGGATCGATGGCCGGGAACATGGCGATCCGGAGTTGGTTCCGTCCGAGCTTCCGGTAGGGCTCGGTGTCGACGATGCCGTTCGCCCGCAGCACCTTGGCGACCGCGGCGGCGTCGACGGCGTCGACGAAGTCCACGGTGCCGACCACGTGGCTGCGCTCTGAGGGCTTCCCCACGAAGGGCATGGCGAAGTCCGACTGTTCGGCCCAGGTGTAGAGGATCTCGGCGGAACGGTCGCACCGGCCCGCGGAGAAGTCGAGGCCCCCGCCGCCGACCATCCACTCGACCTGCTCGGCGAAGAGCAGGAGGGTGGCGAGCGCGGGCGTGTTGTAGGTCTGGTCCTTGGTGGAATTGTCGATGGCGATCCCGAGGTCCAAAAAGGCCGGGACCCAGCGCTTGGCGCCGGCGATGGCGGCCACCCGGTCGAGCCCGGCCGGCGACAGCAGCGCCACCCACAGCCCCCCGTCCGAGGCGAAGCATTTCTGGGGGGCGAAGTAATAGGCGTCGAATTGGCTCGGATCGATCCGGAGCCCGCCCGCGGCCGACGTGCCGTCGACGGCCACGATCTGTCCGGAGCCGGCTAGAGCAGTTCCGCCACCGGGGACGGCGGGGCGGCGGATCTCCATGGCCACGCCCGTCGAGGTCTCGTTGTGGGTGAGGGCGTAGAGGTCCACGTCGTCGACGGCCGCGGCCTCGGGATGGGTTCCCGGCAGGGGACTCGATGATCTGGGGATCCTCGAGGTGGGGTGCCGCCTGGGCGGCAGCCGCGAACTTGGAGGAGAACTCGCCGAACGACAGGTGCTGGCTCCGCCGCTCGATCAGGCAGAACGTGGCGATGTCCCAAAAGCAGGTGGTGCCCCCGTTGCCGAGGACGACCTCGTAGCCGTCGGGGAGCGAGAACAGCTCAGCCAGACCGCTCCGAAGTCGGCCCACCACCGACCGCACCGTGGCCTGCCGGTGGCTCGTCCCGAGGTAGCCCGACCCCGTGGCCACCAGCGCGGAGACCTGCTCGGGACGGACCTTGGAGGGCCCGCTCCCGAACCGCCCGTCAGACGGCTTGAGGGCGTCGGGGATACGGATGTCGGGCGTGGCAGAACCGTTCGTCACGTGTGCAAGCATGGCAGCCATGGCGTCCCCCCGAGAAACCGCCACTACCACCGGTGCCGCCGCCGGTGCATCGTCGGCCATCCGGTCGCGCATCTCCGCCCGGGTGGCAGCGGTGTCCCCGTCGGCCACCCTCGCCGTCGACGCCAAGGCGAAGGCGCTGATCGCGGCGGGGGCCGACGTCATCGGGTTCGGTGCCGGGGAGCCCGACTTCCCCACCCCCGACCACATCGTCGAGGCGGCCGTGGCCGCCTGTTACGACCCCGTCAACCACCACTACACCCCGACCGCCGGCATCGCCCCCCTGCGTGAGGCCATCGCGGCCAAGACCGCCCGCGACTCAGGTCTCGAGGTGGCGGCCTCCCAGGTCCTCGTCACCAACGGCGCCAAACAAGCCGTCTACGAAGCCTTCGCCACACTGCTCGACCCCGGCGACGAAGTCCTCGTGCCCGCTCCCTACTGGACGACCTATCCCGAGGTCATCGCCCTGGCCGGCGGCGTCCCGGTGGCGGTCCCGACCGACGAGTCCACCGGCTTCCACCTCACCGTGGCCGCCCTCGAGGCGGCCCTGACCCCGGCCACCAAGGCTCTCCTCTTCGTCTCGCCCAACAACCCCACCGGGGCGGTCTCCACGCCCGAAGAGGTTCTCGCCATCGGATCCTGGGCCGCGGATCGCGGGCTCTGGGTCGTCACCGACGAGATCTACGAGCATCTCGTCTACGGCGGTCGCGCCTTCGCTTCGCTTCCGGTGGCCGTCCCCGACCTCGCCGACCGGGCCATCGTGATCAACGGCGTGGCCAAGACCTACGCCATGACGGGTTGGCGCGTGGGCTGGCTGATCGGCCCCCCCGACGTGGTGGCGGCCGCCTCGAACCTCCAGTCCCATGCCACCTCGAACGTCTCCAACGTCTCCCAGCGCGCCGCGCTGGCCGCGCTCACCGGCGACCTCGTGGCGGTGGGGGAGATGCGCGCCGCCTTCGACCGCCGCCGGGTCATGATCCACGCCATGCTCAACGACTGTCCCGGCGTCACCTGCGTCGAGCCCGAAGGCGCCTTCTACGCGTATCCCTCCGTCCGGGCCTTGCTGGGTCGCCGGCTGGCCGGACGTCTCGTCTCGTCGTCGGCCGACGTGGCCACCGTCGCCATCGAGGAAGCCCAAGTGGCGGTGGTCCCCGGCGAGGCCTTCGGTGCCGAGGGATATCTCCGGCTCTCCTACGCGCTCGGTGACGACGCCATCGTCGAAGGTGTCACCCGCCTGGCCAAGCTCTTTGCCACCGCCGAGTAAACCTTCGCCACCGCCGAGTAGACGAGTAAGGACGACGAGCCATATGGCACGGGTACTCATCACCGAGAAGCTTGCCGAGCGCGGGCTCAAGACACTGGCAGACGCCGGCCATGAGGCCGATGTCCAGCTCGACCTCGACCCCGAGGCGTTGCTCGGGGCCATCGTGGGCGCCCACGCCCTGATCGTCCGCTCCGCGACCCAGGTCACCGCGGCGGTCCTCGAAGCCGGCACCAACCTCGTGGTGGTGGGACGGGCCGGTATCGGGCTCGACAACGTGGACGTCGACGCGGCCACCCGGCGCGGGGTCATGGTGGTCAACGCGCCGGAGTCCAACGTCCTCTCCGCCGCCGAGCACGCCATGGCCTTGCTCCTCGCCCAAGCCCGCAACGTCCCCCAGGCCCATGCCGCGCTCATGGCCGGGAAGTGGGAGCGGTCCAAGTGGGAAGGTGTCGAGCTCCACGGCAAGACCCTCGGTGTCGTCGGCCTCGGCCGGATCGGAGCCCTCGTGGCCCAGCGGGCCCTCGCCTTCGGCATGCGGCTCTGCGCCTACGACCCCTACGTCTCGCCCGACCGGGCCCGTCACATGGGCGTCGAGATGCTCTCTCTCGACGACCTCGTGGCCGAGTCCGACTTCCTCACCATCCATCTCCCCAAGACGGCGGAGACGGCGGGATTGATCGGCGCCGAGCTCCTCGCCAAGGCCAAGCCCGGCATCCGAATCGTCAACGCGGCGCGGGGCGGGATCGTCGACGAGGAGGCATTGGCCGAGGCGTTGCGCGTCGGGCCGGGTCGGGGGTGCGGCCTTCGACGTCTTCGCCACCGAGCCCTGTACCGACTCGCCGCTCTTCGCCTTCTCCTCGGTGGTGGTGACCCCGCACCTCGGCGCGTCGACGGCCGAGGCCCAGGACAAGGCGGGCGTGACCATCGCCGAGCAGGTCAACTTGGCCCTGGCCGGTGACTTCGTGCCCTTCGCCGTGAACGTCGCCGCCTCTGAGGTGTCAGAGACCGTCCGCCCCTATCTCCGCCTCGCCGAACAACTGGGCCGCTGCTTCGCCTGTCTCAACGACGGGCTCCCCGAACGCCTCGAGGTGGAGTACCAGGGCGGGCTGGCCGGTTCCAACACCTCGATCCTGACCCTGGCGGTCCTCAAGGGGATCTTCTCCGCCGGCACCGAGGAGCCGGTGTCCTACGTGAACGCGCCCCAGCTCGCCGCGGAACGCGGCCTCGAAGTGCGCGAGGTGTCCACCGCCACGGCTCGCGAGTACGTGAACCTGATCACCCTCCGCTCGCCCGACCACTCCATGGCGGGCACCCTGACCGGAACAAGATCCGAGTCTCGCATCGTCCTCGTCGACGACCACACCGTCGAGGTCCCCCCTGCCGAGCACATGCTCATCGTCCACAACGACGACCGCCCCGGAATGATCGGGGTGGTGGGAGTCGCCTTGGGCGAGGCCGGCGTCTCCATCTCGTCGATGAACGTCGACCAGTCCCGCGCCGAGGAGGGCACCGCCCTCATGGTCCTCTCCACCGACCGCGCCATCCCCGATGACGCCTTCACCGCCCTCCAAGGGGCCGACGGCATTCTCAACATCCACCGCATCACCTGCGTCTGAGTCCCCGCCTGGCCGGGGAACGCAGGGAATGTCGGGGAGCAGCCGGTTAGCCTCTTTCGCATCGACGATCACCCCGGCCTGGTTCGAGACGGCGAGAAGGGGGTTCTCGATGCGGCACGGGGCGGAGACCGCCAAGCACTCGAGACTCTGATCACCGGGCACTACGACAGGGTCTACGCGCTCTGTCGCCGGATGCTCGGCAACGACGCCGATGCTCTCGACGCCACCCAGGACACCCTCGTGGCGGCGCTGAAAGCCCTGGGTCGGTTCGACGGGCGCAGCTCGTTCGGTACGTGGATCTACCGCATCGCCACCAACACCTGCATCGACGAGATGCGACGCCGCCGTCGACGGCCTGTCACCGGCGTCGCAGCTGACGTCGGGGAGGTCGCCGACGAGATCTCTATCGGCTCCGGCCCGCCGGGCCTTTTCGTCTTCCCCCCGCCACAGGGCGGGGAACCATCTCATGACCATGCCGTCGGCGGCGGAAGGATCGGAGGTCTCACCGGCGGTCGTGACCCTGCCGACATCGTGGCCGCCCGCTTGGACATCGATGCGGCCCTGCGCGCGTTGCCCCTCGAGTTCCGCACCGCCGTGGTCCTCCGGGACGTCTGTGATCTTCCCTATGACGAGATCGCCGAGATTCTCGACGTACCGGTGGGCACGGTGCGTTCGCGCATTGCCCGAGCCCGAACGGCCTTGTCGGCCACATGGGGCATCGAGACCACGGAGCCTGACATGGGGAACTATTCGGACAGGCCCGACGTCAGAACAACAGAGATGACACCGGTCCACGCACCCCATGACTCGAGCGCTCTCGATCCTTCGCGACGCCGTCGGAACGCCGGCACAGAGCTGTCTCAGGAAGACGACCGAGCCTGATGACCGACGGCCATCTCACCGACGAGCAGCTCTCGTCACATCTCGACGCCGTCCACGACGCCGTCCACGACGCGACCGGCGTGTCGGTTGTGGGCCGACATCTCTCGGGCTGCGCCCCGTGTCGCCGGCGGTTGGCCGCACTCGAGACGGTGCGGGGACGGCTGCGGACCACGGTGTCACCGGTGTCTCTCGAGGTGCGGGCGGCGTCGATCGAGAAGGTCTTGTCGAGGTTCGGGGAGAGCCGACCCGACGTCGAGATCGCCGTGACTGGTACCGACGTCGCTGCGGGGTCGGATGCCCCGGTGCGCCCGGGCGGCCCCGACGCGCCGATCCCTATCCCCCGACGCCGTCCCCGAGTCCTGGTCGGAGCGGCGGCGGCTGTCTTGGTTCTCGCCTCGGCCGTCGCGCTCCCACTGGCTCTCGCAGGGCACACCACGCCCGACAGCGCGCAGTCGTCATCTGCGACCAAGGCTCCGAACCCACCTTCGGGAGAGGAGCACAGTGCTCGAGCCTCGGGAGCGTCGGGCCTCCCGGGGAGCGCCACGGCCACGATCTACGACTTCGGCAAGGTGACCTCGGTCTCAGCGTTGGGATCCCGAGTCACCGCCCTCCGCCCGGACGAGTTCTCTGCCGAGACACCGGCCAAGGCGCCCAACCAGGCCACACGGTCCACCCAGTCCACACGGTCCACCCAGTCCACACGGTCCACCCAGTCCACACGGTCCACCCAGTCCGCCCCGTCTGCTTCGGGCGCGACACGCAAAGCCGACGCGATCGCAAAGGCCGCCTCCGGGTCGTTCGGAACACCCGGTCAGTTCGAGCATTGTCTCTCATCGGCGATGCACGTGGCAGGATCGACGAGGGTCGTGGACCTTGTCGCCACCGCCACGGTGAAGGGCTCGCCGACTCTCGTCTACGTCTTTGGACCCGACTCGAAGGGATCAGCCACGGGCAACGGGGCTCGCCCTGCGGTGGTTGCTACCGCGCTCGACAGTTGCAAGGTCGTCGGCACGACCTATCTCTAACGAGGTGGTGCAACGGCGGGGAATGAGCCCGAGCCTCGTCGGGACTGCATTCGCTCGAGCCGGTGCGCGGTCATGCTGGATTGGCCGCGTGCCGAATCCGACGGGCGATCCGCGTACCCGCGAGCCAGAGAAGTGCCAGGAGCGCCAGGACGGGGAGGGCCCAGCCACCGCCGACGGCGAGCCCGTCGAGGACGGCCAGCGAATTGTGTCGCAGATAGCGCCACGCCACTGTTGCGGCGTTGGCACTGGGCCGGGCCGAAGGCGAAGGGGAGACGAGGGGCGCGTATGAGGTGGACAGGTGAGCGGTGATGGTGGCCAAGGCGGCGGAATTCGTCAGCACGGACTGCTGATTCTGGATTTGCTGCAGCCGCTCCTCTACCGGAAAGAGCTGGTTCTGGATCTGGAGAAACGTGTTGATGTCAGTGGCCTGGGCGAGCTTTCCCTGCAGGAGGGTCACTTCGTCCTGGAGGATCTGACTGGACGCGGCGTTGGTGGAAACCTGGTTGGTGACGTCTCGTCCCTGGATCTTCTGATTCGTGACCTTGCCGTAACCCGAAAGCGCCGCCATTGCTTGGCCGAAGTCCGAGTTCAAGACATGGATGACGATGGTTCCCGACACCGGCGCGCGACCCGTTCTTCCTCCTTGCATCGAGGAGCTCTCGACGAATCCACCCTCAGTCCCTGCCATGGCGGCGATGTCGGTGAGCGCCGAGCTCAACGCGTCTTTACCCACGTGGACGTCGATGGTGGCAGTCCGCACGATCTGGGGCGCGATGGCGTACACGGGCACGGGCGGGAGCGTCGAGCCCGTCACCGGACCTTCCGATACCGCCCCGGTCCCAGCGGAGCCGACCGAGCCGACCGCGCCGTACGGGGCGCCTGTTCGGGTCCCTCCCGTCCCTCCCGTCCCTTGCGTGGAATTCGCGTCCGACGAGGACCGGGTCGCCCCATTGCCCGTATGGGCTGCGGACGGCGAGCGCCCAGCCAGTGAACTGGACCTCGAAGTCCCTCCACCGGCCAGTATGTGACGCCCGAGGGCAACTCCTCCCACCAAGACAACAAGGGCGATGACCGCGACGACGATCTTTCTGGGCGCTTGCACCACTGGAGCCTCCTCGAACGACGACCCCGCACCTCAGGGTCCGCTGACCGGCTCGTTTCGATCCGGCGCCTCTTTGACGACGGGCTCGCCGTTCGAGTTCCCGAGCACCGGCCCGAATACACAGGCCCGACCCGGGTCAGCTTGGGGGTTTCAACTCCGAGTGGGAACGTGAGAACCGTTCGGGGTAAGTCGACCCGGAGCGGGGGGCACGGTCGGCCACGTGTCGAAGCTGCCGTGCCGGGGGTTCGGCGGGCCCGGCTCGCCGGCGACCCTTCCGAGCACGGCTCGCACCGTGCCGGCCATCGCAACTGCCACGGCAATCACGGCGATCGACCAGCCCAGACCTCGCATCAGACCTTTCACGCCACGAAGCGTAGATCCCCGCCGAGTCGGGGTGTGCTTGACCTGAGCGCCTTGCTTTGGAAGCATGAAGTCGAGATGGGTGACCACGGTTTCCACACGAACCTGCTTCTTACCTGACGGCGAGCGCCCCATCGCGCTCGCCGAGCCCGCCCCCTGCGCCGAATGGCCAGGGGGTTTCTTCTTGGCCGAAGACCAGTTCGGGAACACAGAACACCAGGAACACAGAACACCAGGAACACAGAACACCAGGAACACAGAACACGAGAGTGAGGACATCCGATGAGCGAGAAGTCCAGCGCCAAGCGAGCCCCGAAGTCGTCCAGCCAGCCCGCCGCGGCACCGGGACTCCTTCCCGGCAGCGGAGACGCGGGGCACCTCGTCGTGTTCGACACGACCCTGCGTGACGGCGAGCAGTCGCCGGGCATCTCGCTCGACGTCGCCGAGAAGCTCGAGATTGCGGAACAGCTGGCCCGGGCCGGTGTCGACTACATCGAGGCCGGATTCCCCGTCGCCAGCGTGGGGGACTTCGAAGCGGTCCAGACCATCGCCCGGTCGGTCGGCAACGGGCCGGATGCCCCCGCCATCTGCGGTCTGTCGCGGACCCAGCTCTCCGACGTCGACCGGTGCTGGGAGGCGGTGCGCGACGCGGCGCGCGCCCGGATCCACGTGTTCATCTCGACGAGCCCCCAGCACATGGAGCACATGCTCAAGATGAACGAAGCCCAGGTGCTGGCCGAGACGCGCGGCGGCGTCGCCCGCGCCCGAGAACACACCGACGACGTCGAGTTCAGCCCCCAAGATGCAACCCGGACGCCGCTCGACTTCATGCTGGAGGTGCTCCGGGCCTCGGTCGAGGCGGGCGCCACCACGTTGAACATCCCCGACACCGTGGGATACGGGATTCCCTGGGACTTCGGTGCCCTGATCCAACACATCCGCAAGGAGGTTCCTGGCGACTACGTGCTCTCGACCCATTGCCACAACGATCTCGGGCTGGCGACGGCGAACACGTTGGCCGGGGTACAAGCCGGGGCGCGCCAGGTGGAGGTCTGTGTCAACGGCCTGGGAGAGCGGGCCGGCAACGCCGCGCTCGAAGAAGTCGTCATGGCGCTGCGGATCCGGGCCGACCAGTTCCCCGGCATCACCACCACGGTCCGGACCGAGGAGTTGGCGCGTGCCTCTCGGCTCGTGGCCCGTCTCACCGGATATCCCGTCCAGTACAACAAGGCCGTGGTGGGGCGCAACGCCTTCGCCCATGAGTCAGGCATCCACCAACACGGGGTCCTGGTGGATCGGTCGACCTACGAGATCATCGACGCGGCCAGTGTGGGTCAGGTCGGTCGTCAGATCGTGATGGGCAAGCACTCGGGACGCCACGCCTTCGCCAACACCCTCGAGAAGATGGGGATCCGGGTCCAGGGCGACGGCCTCAACCAGGCCTTCACCCGGTTCAAGGAGCTCGCCGACCGCAAGGTCGAGATCACCGAGGCCGACCTCGAGGCCATCGTGGCCGAGGAGCTCGGCCAGGACCTGGTGGAGGGTTTCCATCTCGAGGCCCTCGAGGTTGCCGGCGGCACGGTCGGGATGCCCCGGGCCCGCGTCGTGGTCAGCCGGGCCGGAGACAAGGTGGAGGCCGCCGCCGAAGGCAACGGCATGATCGACGCCGCCTGCACAGCCATCCGGGCCGCCACCAAGGTCGAGTCACGGCTCATCGGGTTCAACGTCTCCTCGGTCACGGGGGGCGTCGACGCCCTCGGGGACGTCGTCGTCCAGCTCGAGGACCAAGGGCTCAAGGTCTCGGGACGGGGCGTCTCGACCGATGTCGTCGAAGCCTCGGCGCGCGCCTATCTGGCCGCGGTCAACCGCCTCGTCCGGATCCGCGCCCGCAACGACCAGCGCGAAATTGGAGATCGGGCCGTAAGCGGCCCGCATCCGTCCATCGGCCTTCCCGTAGGGGTTACGCCGCGGGTTGGACCTCGGCGGTGCAGAAGGCGCACCGGCGTGCCCGGTCGGGGATCTCGCTCATGCATTCCGGGCAGTCCCGGGTGCCCGGCTCCGCCTCTTGCCCTTTCTTCCGGCGCGCCGCCAGGACGTTGATGGGCTTGATGACGAAGAAGAAGATGGCCGCCGCGATCAGCACGAACGACACCAGATCGTTCAGGAACGTTCCGTAGGAGAACACGCTCCCGTGGACGGTGAAGGTGAGGTTGGAGAAGGTGTTCTTCCCCGGGATGGAGATCAACGGCGTGAGCAGGTTCTTCACGAAGGACGTGACCACTGCACCGAAGGCGGCGCCGACGACAACGGCAACGGCCAGGTCGACCACGTTCCCCCGCAAGATGAATGCCTTGAAATCCTTCAGCATGGTGTCTCCTCAATCGCTCGGTTGAAGTCGTCTCCGGTGTCCGCGACGTCTGCCTCGATGCGGCGGCCATGACGATATGCCCGGCAGGGCGCGGGCGCGTCGGTCCAGAGACCGAGCCGGATCGGTGAGCACCGGACCGGACCCGTGACCGCTCTCAGCGAGAAGCGTCTGGCGGCAGTCCGGGGGCGGTTCAGGGAGCGGTTCAGGGGGCGGTTCAGGTTGCGGTGGGGAGCCAGGGTGCACGGGTGCGCTCGTAGGCCGTGATGTCGTCGGAGTGCCGCAGGGTCAGCCCGATGTCGTCCCAGCCGTTGAGGAGCCGGTCGCGCGTGAACTCGTCGAGAGGGAACGTCCCCGTCAGCCCTGCCGCCGGTGCTTCGACCGAGCCCCGGGCGACGTCGATGGTCAACTCGAGTGACGGGTCGGCCACCACTGCGTCGAGAAGGGCCCGGCCGAGGGCGGGCTCGACTTCGACGGGGACCAGGCCCTGCTTCGTGCAGTTGTTCCGGAAGATATCGGCGAAGCGCGGTGACACCACGGCCTCGAAGCCGTAGTCGAGGAGCGCCCAGACGGCGTGTTCCCGGGAGGACCCCGTACCGAAATTCGGTCCTGCCACGAGGATGGAGGCCCCCCCGTACTCGGGTTGGTTCAGGACAAAGGCCCGGTCGTCGCGCCACTCCGAGAAGAGCCCCGCGCCAAACCCGGTCCGCTCGACCCGCTTGAGCCAGTCCGACGGGATGATCTGGTCGGTGTCGACGTCGGACCGGTCGAGGGGAACCGCCCGACCGGTGACGACGGTGACGGGCTTCACGACTGGCTCCATGCCGTCACGAGAGGTCCTCGGGGGTGGCGAAGTGTCCCGCCACGGCGGTGGCCGCGGCCACGGCGGGCGAGACCAGGTGGGTGCGACCGCCACGTCCTTGGCGACCTTCGAAGTTGCGGTTGGAGGTCGAGGCACACCGTTCGCCCACGGCGAGCTTGTCGGGGTTCATGGCCAGGCACATCGAGCAACCGGGCTGGCGCCACTCGAAGCCGGCGGCGAGAAAGACTGTGTCGAGCCCTTCGGCCTCGGCCTGGGCCTTCACCGGATGCGAGCCGGGAACGACCAACGCCCGCAAACCGGGGCGGACGTGGCGGTCGTGGAGGACGTCGGCAGCGGCCCGGAGGTCCTCGATGCGCGAGTTGGTGCACGACCCGATGAAGACCGTGTCGACGGCCACGTCGTGCATGGCGGTTCCCGGTGTGAGACCCATGTAGTGCAGCGCCCGGGCGGCGGCCTCGCGCTCGGCGGGCTCGGCGAAGCTCGACGGGTCGGGGACGACTCCGTTGATCGGGACCACCTGGGCGGGATTGGTACCCCAGGTGACATGGGGGCGGATCTCCGACGCGTCCATGGTCACGGTCTTGTCGAAGACAGCGCCCTCGTCGGTGCCGAGGCTGCGCCAGTCGTCGAGGGCCCGCTCCCACATCTTTCCGGTCGGCGCGTGGGGACGGCCCTCGAGGTACTCGAAGGTGACGTCGTCGGGCGCGATCATCCCCGCTCGGGCGCCGGCCTCGATGGACATGTTGCACATCGTCATCCGACCTTCCATCGAGAGCGCTCGGATGGCGGGGCCCCGGTACTCGATGACATGACCCATGCCTCCGCTGGTGCCGATCCGGCCGATGATGGCGAGGACGATGTCCTTGGCGGTGACTCCCGCCGGCGCGTCGCCTTCGACTTCGATGGCCATCGTGTCGAGCCGCATCTGGGGGAGCGTCTGGGTGGCGAGGACGTGCTCGACCTCGGAGGTGCCGATCCCGAAGGCGAGGGCCCCGAAGGCTCCGTGGGTCGAGGTGTGACTGTCGCCGCAGACGATGGTCATGCCGGGCTGTGACAGACCGAGCTCGGGCCCGATGATGTGGACGATGCCCTGATTGGCATGGCCCATCGGATAGCAGGTGATCCCGAACTCTTCGCAGTTGGCGGTGAGGACCTCGAGTTGCCGGGCCGATACCGGGTCGGCGACGGGCTTGTCGATGTCGGTGGTGGGGACGTTGTGATCGGCGGTCGCCACGGTGAGCTCGGGATGCCGGACGGGCCGGCCTGCCAGCCGGAGGCCGTCGAAGGCCTGAGGCGACGTGACCTCGTGGACCAGGTGGAGGTCGATGAAGAGCAGATCGGGCTCACCGTCGGCTTGGTGGACGAGGTGTCGTTCCCAGACCTTGTCGCTGAGTGGACGGGGCTTCGGAGTGCCGACGGGTGGAGACATCGGTCAGCTGCCGATCTGGACGATCTCGACCCGCAGGGTGCCGCCGGGGGCCTGGTACTCCACGACGTCGCCCGAGGTCTTGCCGAGGAGGGCCTGGCCCAGGGGTGACCCGGGGGAGACCACGTTGAGCTCGTCGTGGCGCTCTTCGATCGATCCCACCAGGAACCGCTCGATCTCCTCGTCGCCCTCGTAGCGGATGGCGACGACCGATCCGGCCTCGACCGTCTCGGAGCTCCCGACGGCCTCGTCGTCGACGATCACGGCATGTCCCAAGGTGTGCTGGAGCCGGCGGATCCGGGACTCCATCTTCCCCTGGGTGTCCTTGGCGGCGTGGTAGTCGCCGTTCTCGGAGAGGTCGCCCAGGGCCCGGGCGGCCTCGATGGCCCGGGCGATCTCGACCCGGCCCCGGGTCGTCAGGTCTTCGAGCTCGGCCTGGAGCCGATCGAAGGTGGCCTGGGTCAGGCTGGTGGATTCGTCGGCGGCCATGTCCCCCAAGGGTATCGGCTCGGTCGAGGGCCTCCGGGTGGGTCGAGGCCGCCTCGATGGGGCCCGACCAGGTCCTCCGTCACCCGACGACGGGGCCGGCCCCGTGTCGGATCGGTCGGCGCGGACCCGTGGTGTGGTTGACGGGCGCGCCGGAGCGCGGGAGACTGTTTCTCCGATGGGAACCCCGAGCACTTCCGTAATCGTCATCGAATAGGCGCACACCCGATTGGTGTGCGCCTCCCCGACCGTCCACATCGTGGGCGGTTTTTCATTTTCCGGGCCATGCCGACTCCCCACCCGACTCCCCACCGATACGAGACCCCGACACGATGAGCTGACCGACGATGAGCTACCGACGATGAGCTACCGACGATGAGTAACCGTCCGACCCACAAGGTGGCCGTGATCGGCGGCGACGGCATCGGCCCCGAGGTGGTCTCCGAGGCCCTCAAGGTGGTGGCCGCGGCCGGCGTCGCCCTCGAGACGACCGACTTCGAGCTCGGCGCCGCCCACTATCTCTCGACCGGCGAGGTGCTTCCCGACGCCACCCTCGAGGAGCTCCGGGGCTTCGAGGCCATCCTGCTCGGCGCGGTGGGCCCCCCGGTGGGGTCCACCGAGGTCCCTTCGGGTCTCTTGGAGCGGGGTCTCCTGCTCCGATTGCGGTTCGAGCTCGACCTCTACGTCAACCTCCGTCCCTTCGTGGGGCTGGCCGGCGCGCCCGCCCCCGACTGTGACTTCGTCGTCATCCGGGAGAACACCGAGGGGACCTACGCCGGAGAGGGCGGGTTCCTCCGTCGGCACACGCCCTTCGAGGTGGCCACCCAGGGGTCGGTCAACACCCGGATGGGCGTCGAGCGGTGCGTCCGGTTCGCGTTCGACCTCGCGGCCCGCCGTGAGCGGCATCACCTCACCCTCGTCCACAAGACCAACGTCCTGACGTTCGCCGGAGACCTCTGGCAACGGGTGGTGGACGAAGTGGCTCGGGAATACCCGGGGGTGACCCGCGATTACAACCACGTCGACGCGGCCTGCATCTACATGGTGGAGCGTCCCGACCGGTACGACGTGATCGTGACCGACAACCTCTTCGGTGACATCCTCACCGACCTGGCCGGCGCGGTGGCAGGAGGGATCGGGTTCGCGGCGTCGGCCAACCTGAACCCGGCTCGGACCGGGCCGTCATTGTTCGAGCCCGTCCACGGCGCCGCCCACGACATCGCCGGCACCGGCACGGCCAACCCGGTCGCCGCCGTCCGCTCCGCCGGGCTGATGCTCGAGCACCTCGGTGAGACCGACGCCGCCGAGCGGGTCACCAAGGCCGTCACCGGGTACCTGTCCGAAGAAGTCACCGAACCGTCCCAACCGTCGGGCTCCCACGTCTCGTCCACCGTCGCAGTCGGCGACGCCATTGCAGAAAGGCTCTGACCCCGTGCCCATCACCCCGACCGAGAAGATCTGGCTCGACGGCGAGCTCGTCGACTGGGACAAGGCGCAGATCCACGTGCTCACCCACTCGCTCCACTACGGATCGGGCGTGTTCGAGGGCGTGCGGGCCTATCCGACGAGCCGGGGGGTGGCCGTTTTCCGGCTCACCGACCACATCAACCGGCTCTTCACCTCGGCCAAGGTCTTCATGATCGACATCCCCTACAGTCCCGCCGAGCTCGTCGCCGCGAGCAAAGAGGTGGTCCGGGTCAACGGGCTCGACGACGGGTGCTACCTCCGTCCCATCGTCTACCTCGGCTACGGCGAGATGGGCCTCAACCCGTTGCCCTGTCCGGTCAGCGTGGCCATCGCGGCCTGGCCGTGGGGGACGTATCTGGGCGACGAGGGTGTTGCCAACGGCATCCGCCTCAAGGTGTCCTCGTGGCAGCGCCATGACCCCAACGCCGTGCCCACCGCGGCCAAGGGGACCGGCATGTACGTGAACTCGTCCCTGGCCAAGGTCGAGGCGTTGAAGGCCGGCTACGACGAGGCTGTCCTCCTGGCGTCAGACGGACGGGTCTCGGAGTGCACGGGCGAGAACATCTTCGTGGTCGTGGGCCGGCGTGTCGTGACCCCACCGACGTCGGACTCCACCGCGCTGGCGGGCATCACCCAGGACTCGGTCCAGACCATCGCCCGGGACCTCGGCTACGAGGTGGCCACCGAGACACTCATCCGGACCGACCTCTACACCGCTGATGAGGCCTTCTTGACCGGGACGGCCGCCGAGGTGGTCCCCATCCGGGAGGTCGACGACCGGACGGTCGGCACCGGCCGGGTGGGACCGGTGACCAAGCACATCCAAGACACCTACTTCGCCACCGTCCGGGGCGAGGTGGACCGGTACAAGGACTGGCTCGAACATGTCGAGTGACGGACTGCCCGGCCCGGCAGGAGGGCGGAGCAAGGTCGTGAAGCGCAAAGCCGGTGGAGGGCATACGCACGGCTCATCCAGCCACGGCTTCGACCTGCCGGCGCTGCCCGATGCCGTCGACATCTTCGACACCACGCTGCGCGACGGGTCGCAACAAGAAGGCCTCTCGCTCACCGTGGACGACAAGCTCCGGGTGGCCGAGCAGCTCGACCATCTCGGGGTCAGCTTCATCGAAGGTGGATGGCCCGGCGCCAATCACAAGGACGAGGAGTTCTTCGCCCGGGCCCCGGCCGAGCTCCGGCTCTCCACGGCGACGCTCGTCGCCTTCGGCTCCACGCGCCGGGCCGGGGTGCGGGCCGAGGACGACGAGGTCCTGCGCCAATTGGTGAAGGCGAACACCGAAGCGGTCTGCATCGTGGCCAAGGCGTCGAAGCTCCATGTCACCGAGGCGTTGCGGACGACGCTCGACGAAGCCGTGGCGATGGCAGCCGACTCGGTGAACTTCCTCCGGGACCACGACCTCCGGGTGTTCTTCGATGCCGAGCACTTCTTCGACGGCTTCCGTGACGACGCTGCATTCACCCTCCGGATCCTTCGGGCCGCCGAGGAAGCCGGGGCCGAGGCCCTCGTGCTGTGCGACACCAACGGCGGCACCCTTCCTCATGACGTGGAGCGGATCGTGGCCGAGGTGGTCTCGGGCTTCGACTGTCAGGTGGGGGTCCACTTCCACAACGACTCCGGTTGTGCCGTGGCCAACTCCATCGCCGGGGTCCGGGCCGGGGCGACCCACGTCCAGGGATGCGTGAACGGCTACGGGGAGCGGACGGGCAACGCCGATCTCTCCGCGGCGATCCCCAACCTGTCGCTCAAGCTCAACGTCCGGACCATCCCCGCCGACCGGTTGGAGCGGATCACGCCGGTGTCGCACCACATCGCCGAGCTCGTGAACGTCGCCCCCAACCCCCAACAGCCCTACGTCGGCGCGGCGGCCTTCGCACACAAGGCGGGACTCCACACGAGTGCCATCGCCCGTCGGCGTGACGCCTACGAGCACATCCCGCCCGATTCGGTCGGCAACGGGACCCGGTTCGTGGTGTCGGAGATGGCGGGTCGGTCGACCCTGGCGCTCAAGGCCCAGGAGCTCGGTCTGGACTTGGACTCCGACGCGCTGTCGACTGTCCTCGACACGTTGAAGGCCCTCGAGTACCGGGGGTATCACTTCGAGGTCGCCGATGGATCGCTCGAGCTCTTGTTGCGCAAGGCCACAGGTTGGGAGCAGACCTTCTTCGAGGTCGAGTCGTTCCGGGTCATCAACGACCACACTGACCGGTCCGACAACATCGACAGTGCCGGGCACGCCGGGCGTCACACCACCGAGGCGACGGTCAAGATCCGGGTCACCGACGAGAGGGTGGTCGCCACCGCCGAGGGCAACGGCCCCATCAACGCCTTGGACTCGGCCTTGCGCCAGGCCATCGGTGGACACTTCCCGAAACTCTCGGCGGTCCATCTCGTCGACTACCGGGTGCGGGTCCTCGACACGGGCCGGGGGACCGGTGCGGTGACCCGGGTCCTCATCGACTCCAGTGACGGCGAGCGCGTCTGGACCACGATCGGTGTCTCGGAGAACATCATCGAGGCCTCCTGGCAGGCCCTTTTCGACTCGATCGTCTACGGTCTGGTCCACGCCGAGCAGGAGCACCCGAGCCCCCGATGACCCAGCCCAACTTCGTGCCGATCGTCGAGACCGACCAGGTCCGACCCTCGTACCGACTGCGGACCCCGGCCGGCTGGCGCGCCGGGCGGGTCTCGGATCTGCGCGGGCCCGAGGGGACACGAGGTCGTGAGTTCGGAGTGCCCGGACCCGACCAGGGGTACGCGCTGTTGCTCGCCCACACCCAATTCGAAGACCGTCTCGAGCTCTCGGGCGGGATCACGGCCGAGGATGCCCTCGTGGGTTGCTCCGGGGTGGCGAGCCGACGGGCCGCGTTGTTCGGCCGGGCCCCGGTGGCCAAGGACATCGAGCTGGCTCTAATCCTCTTCGGCTTCCTGGGCGACGCCCCCGAGGACCTCGTGACGTACCGGGCCCCGTTGTTCCAGGCCGCCGCGCACCACTACCACCAGCAGCGGGCCATCGCCGGTGCCGTTTCCGAGGACACCCTCCGGATGACACCCGCCGGCGTCCGGAGCCGGCTGTCGCAGTGGCGGTCGATGGTCTCGGAACCCACACCAGCCTCCTGATCCCACGACCGTTGCAACCGGTCGAGGTCTCCGCGCGCGGATTCAGGTTCGACGCATTGGACACCGGGCCCGATGACGGCCGAGCCGTGGTCTTGCTCCACGGCTTTCCCCAGACCTGGTACTCCTGGCACCACCAACTCGACGCCCTGCAGAGCGCGGGATATCGCGGCATCGCCTTCGACCAGCGCGGCTACTCGCCGGGTGCCCGGCCGAGCGCCGTCGAGGACTACCGCATCTCTGAGCTCGTGGCCGATGTCCTCGCCGTCGCCGATGACTTCGGCCTCGACCGTTTCGACCTCGTGGGACACGACTGGGGTGCGATGGTGGCTTGGGTCGTGGCCGGTCGCCATCCCGATCGCGTCCGGACGCTCACGGCGGTGTCGGTACCCCATCCCCGCGCCTTCGCGGCGGCGTTCGGTGGCGGTGGTGCCCGTAGCGGTGGCGGGGGAGAGGACCGGGGTGGTGACGAAGACCAGCGCCGACGGTCGTCGTACATCGAGGTCTTCCGGGCCGAGGGCGCCGTGGCCGAACGGGCCCTGCTCGGCGAGGACGGATCGGGTGACGGACTCCGGGCCATGTTCGATGCCAGCGGGCTCTCGTCCGACAGCGACGAAGTGGGCCGGTTCGTGGCCAAGATGCTCGAGCCCGGGGCCATGACGGCCGCGCTCGAATTGGTACCGAGCCACCGAGCCTCATGCACTCGTCGACGTGGGCCCGATCACCGTTCCCACCCTCTACGTCTGGTCCGACAACGACATCGCCCTCGGACGGACCGCCGCCGAGGCGACGGCGCAGTGGGTCTCGGGCCCCTATCGATTCGAGGTCCTGCGCGGTATCAGCCACTGGATCCCCGAGACCGCCCCGGACGATCTGAACCGGCTCCTGCTCGAGCACCTCGCCGCACCCCGGTAGCAGGGGGCCCCGAGCCCGGGATGCGAGACTGAGGGGATGGATCAGACCCCCGCCTACGCGCTCGCCGACACCCACAAGGAATTTCGCCGGGCGCTCCGCCAGATGTGCGAGGAGCGGATCGCGCCCCACGCCGGAGACGTCGACCGTGACGCGGCGTTCCCGTGGGACGGCTTCAAGGCGTCGGTGGAGATGGAACTGCCCACCCTCGGGATCCCACTGAACTACGGCGGGGCGGGGGCGGACAACGTCACCCAGGCGATCATGGTCGAGGAGCTCGCCCGGGTCTGCGCGTCGACCAGTGTGACCATGCTCATCTCCAAGCTCGGGATGATGCCGATCTTCAACTGGGGATCGGAGCACCTGAAGCACAAGTACGTCCCCCGGGTGGCCTCGGGCGAGGCCCAGGCGAGCTACTGCCTCTCCGAAGCCGACGCCGGCAGCGACGTGGCGGCGATGCGGTGCCGGGCCGTGCGCGACGGCGACCACTACGTGCTGTCGGGCACGAAGTACTGGATCACCAACGCCGGCGCCTCGGACACCTACACCGTCTTCGCCAAGACCGATCCCGACGCCGGCCACCGGGGGATCAGCTGTTTCGTGGTCGAGGCCGACTGGGGTGTCCGGGTCGCCAAGCTGGAGCACAAGATGGGACTCCGGGGCAGCCCGACGGGCGAAGTCGTCCTCGACGACGTCCGGGTCCCGGTCGAGAACCGGATCGGCGAGGAGGGCCAGGGCTTCACCATCGCCATGCACACCCTCGACCGGAGCCGACCCACCATCGGTGCCCAAGCCGTCGGGATCGCCCAGGGTGCCATCGACTACGCCGCGCAGTACATGACCCAACGCCAGGCCTTCGGTCAACCCATCTCGGAATTCCAGGGACTCCGTTTCATGCTGGCCGACATGGCCATGCGGACCGAGGCGGCCCGGACCCTTGTCTACCGGGCCTGCTCGGTCATCGACGCCGGTGATCCCGACAACGAGCTCACCATGATGGGGGCCATGGCGAAGTGCTTCGCCTCGGACACCGCCATGGCCGTGACCACCGATGCCGTCCAGCTTCTCGGCGGTTATGGCTACACCACCGAGTTCCCCGCCGAGCGGTTCATGCGCGACGCCAAGATCACCCAGATCTACGAGGGCACCAACCAGATCCAGCGGGTCGTGATCGCAAAGAGGCTGCTCGGATAGACGATCTCGACCGGATCGGGGTCGCCTGATTGGTTCGGGTCGGCCCGTCCATCCCTACTCTGTCCCTATTCTCGGCAGTTCTACGATGAAGCCGTGGTCTATCGGAACCCCGGCATCGCCGATGTTGCTGCCGAGGTTCGCCGTTGTCTGGCCGAGGGTGACGAGGCTTCGGCCCTGCGGCTTTCGTTTCGATGTGTCGAGATTTTCGAGCGCGCCCCGGCGGAGGAGCACGATGGTTGGTGTCCACACCCCCGGCGCTCGTCGGCGATCGTCGCTTTGACGCCCTGCTCGCCGCCGTTGCCGAGTACCTCTGCATTCGGAGCGGCATGCCTCCTCCGGCTTGGGTGGAAGACGAGTCCCGGTTCCTCCAGCAGAGATGGTTTGTGTCGGGGATCCGATCCCTGCATGCCGACGCCATTGCGAACAGCCCGGTCTCGTTCTCCCGGCGCGGTGTCTTCATCACCGAGGGCGCACTGACCTACGCGTAGCGACCATCCGCGAATCCTTGATGCAGCCGTTGCCGACAACGGGGATCTGCCACTGCTTGATTGCTTCCCTGCAGATCACGTCAAGGCGTGCCACCATTGCTGCCTGATGGCACGTACATGGTTGTCGATCCGGGTCGAGCTGGTGGAGGGCGGTGGGGTCAACTGCTGGCCACGTCCTGGTCGCGTCCTCGCCGCGGCGAAATCGCACACCTTTGCGGATTTGGCCGAGGCGATCGACGACGCATTCGCTCGCTGGGACAGGGGCCACCTCCACGACTTCGTCTTGGCCGATGGCACCCGGCTCTCGGACCCGGATCCCGATTGGGACGAACCCGGAGAACTCGACGACGGGAGCACTACCCTGTCCAGGCTCGAGCGGGGCGAGCAGTTCGTCTATACCTTCGATCTCGGCGACGGTTGGGCCCATCTCTGCACGGTCGGAGACACGTGGATCGACCCGGCTGATGAGTTCGGCTTCGTGCCTGAGACGCCGCTGACCTACTGGGGGTGGGGAGAGATCCCCGACCAGTACAGGCGGCGTTGGGAGAGCGACGACGGCGAGTCGCAGGTCCCACCTGACCCGGATCTGACCGACCTCCCGCCTTTGCATCCAGGCTGGGGGCCGTCTTCTTGACGCAATAAATCGCACATACGTGCGAAAAAGTGCGATAATGCACTCATGGACTACGCGCATCCGGTCGAGGTGGTGATCCCCGGCGTTCAAGGGCGGGTGCTCGCTGTCTTGGCGAGGACCGAGTCCGAGCTGACCATGCGGACGGTTGCGGAGCTCGCCGGGGTAAGCGCCAACCGGGCCACAGCTGTGTTGAACCATCTCGTCCACCTGGGGCTCGTCGAGCGCCGAGAGGTGGGATCGGCCGCCTTGGTCCGCCTGGTCCGAGAGAACGAGGCGGCCCGTTCGGTGCTCGCTCTGGTCGACCTGCAAGAAGGAGTGACAGCTCGGCTCCGCGCCGTGGCGGAGAACATCCAGCCCGCTCCGGCGTCCCTGGTGGTATTCGGATCGTTCGTTCGGGGTGAGGCCCGTGACGACAGCGACATCGATGTGCTGGCCGTGCCCCCACGCGGGGAACACGGTGCCGGCAACTTGTGGGCGACAACCCTCGGTGCTTGGTGCGAAGAGGCGACCCGCGTCGCCGGCAATCCGGTCAACCTTCTCGAAGCCACTGGGGAGGAGTTACCCAAGCTGGTATCGAGCGGTTCACCCGTATGGAGGGCGATCGTCGAGGATGGAGTCGTCCTCGCCGGTGTTCACCCCTCGGAATTCACGGGCATCCGATGACTGCGCCGCGCCACCCGCTCCAGACCCGGCGAGCATCTGTGGCTGAGGCGCGTGCCTATCTCGCCAAGGCGCGTGAATTCCTCCGGGCCGCAGAGGATGCCTTGGCGCTGTCCAACCGCGTCGCGGCGGCCGGCAACGCCGTCCATGCCGGCATCGCCGCCGCTGATGCCATCACCGCAGCGAGGGCAGCTGTCGTCTGGAAAGGGGAGCATTCCCAGGCTCCGGCTCACCTCGAAAAGGCGGCAGGATCGGACGGGAAGAAGGCAGCTTCCCATCTTCGTCGGCTCGTCCCGATGAAGAACAGAGCGGAATACGATCCGGATCCGATCCTCGCGTCCGAAGCCAAGGCAGCGGTAACGGCCGCCATACGGATCGTCCGGATCGCCGAGCAGATCGTGGGCCAACTCGAGCACTGAGCTTGTGAACCAGACGAGCTATTTCCTCAATGCTGAGTCCCGATTCCATCCCTACTTTCATCCCTACAAATCCAGCCGACGGGCTGGACCGCGTGTCACGAACGACGCGAATAGGGCGAGGTCAGCGGACACAAGGTGACCCACTGGACTGATCGGGGGGAACACCCAGATCTACGAGGGCACCAACCAGATCCAGCGCGTCGTGATCGCAAAGAGGCTGCTCGGATGGAAGATCTCGATCGGATCAGGATCGCCGTATGGCCCAAGGAACTCGGGCACCATTTAATACAATCTCTGCTACAATCAATTCGTGGCGGAGGTGGACATCGTGGACATCGTGGACATCGTGGACATCGACCTCGAGTCTCCGGTTCCTCCCTTCGAACAGGTCAAGGAGCAGATCACCGCCGCCATCGAGGCCGGGAGCCTCGAGCCCGCCGACCGGCTCCCCACCGTCCGACAGCTGGCGACCGATCTCGGTCTGGCCGCCAACACGGTGGCTCGTTCGTATCGGGAGTTGGAGTTGGCGGGACTGGTCGAGACCCGGGGCCGTCACGGCACCTTCGTTGCCACCAGTTCGTCACCGACCCGAACGCTGCGCCGCCCGGGAGGCCAGGAACTTCGTCCGACACATGCGAGAGCTGGGTATCGGGAAGCAAGAGACCCTCGCCATCGTTCGCCGAGAGACCGATCGTCTCGGAGCGCCGAAGACGCGGCGTGGGCTCAAGCCGAAGAGATGAACGAAGAGATGAACGAGAGATGAACATGGCCGCCGGGCTCACCGGGCTCACCGGGCTGGGGAAGCCGGCTCGGGCCGGGGGCTCGACTGCGTGGCGACCGGGTTGTCCGTATACCATCTGACCTGGACGGCGCCACCAGGCGGTCGGCGCGTCCCCGGGTCGGTCATCCTATTTCGGCTCGGCAGATGGGTTTGTTGGGGGTCGAGGTCCATGTCCAAGTCCGTCGACATCGAATCACGTTCGATGGAAGGTCTTTGTCACGCCACTGGGCGCGTCATCGAGCGCACACCGTGAGATCCCGTCCCCGTCGGTTGAAATGCGGAGCCATGGCCACCGTGGCGGGCTCGGTCGTCGCCGTGTCAGCGCTGATCGGCGTGGCCCCGAGCTCCGCGGCCGCCCGAGGGTCCGACCGCATCACCACCGTCGCCGGGGGCGGGGCCACCCCGGGCATCGGGAGCGGGGTGGCGAGCCTGTCGGCCTCTCTCGGGTCACCGGTCGGAGGGGTCTTCGACACGCACGGCAACGTGGTCTTCGCCGACCAGAACAACAACGTCATCCGCGTGGCGGCCGCCTCCACCGGCACCTTCTGGGGCCACGCCATGACAGCCGGCCACACCTACACCGTGGTGGGCAACGGCATCGATGGGTACGTCGGCGATGGGAGTAACAGACCCCTCACCACCGCGGAGCTCTCCGACCCCAACGGCGTCGCTGTCGACGGGTTGGGTGATCTGGCCATCACCGACTCCGGCAACGACGCGGTCCGCTTCGTGGCCGCCGTCGGGGGCGTCCGCTACGGACAGCAGATGACGAGGGGCGAGATCTACACGATCGCCGGCGGTGGCCAAGAGGGCGAGATCACGCCGGGCGGGTCGACGTTCTCGGCCGGGCTCACCTCACCGGACGGCGTCGCCTTCGACGCGCAGGGTGACGTCATCGTGGCCGACACGGGAAACAACCTCATCCGGTTCATCCCCGCCGTGGCCCGGACGGTCTTCGCCATGGCGGTCCAACCCGGTCGCATCTACACCATCGCCGGCAACATGAACTACGGGTACACCGGCAACGGTGGGCCCGGACCCTCCGCCCAACTCCAGTTGGACACGTTCAACGGCGTGGCGACGGACCCGAAGGGCGACGTGGTCTTCTCCGACGTCGACAACGAGGTCGTCCGTCTGGTTGCCGCGGCTTCCGGCACCAGCCTGGGCAGGGCGGTCAAGGCCGGCGACATCTACACCATCGCCGGTACCGGGCCCAACAACGAAGGGTTCAAGGGCAACAAGAGGCCGGCCACCAAGGCCTGGCTCGACACCCCTCAGGGCGTGGCGATCGACACGGCCGGCAATCTGTTCATCAGCGACTCCTTCAACGACATGATCCGGGTCGTGGCGGCGGCCAAGAGGACCGTATGACGGCATCAAGATGAAGGCTGGCGACATCTACACCATTGCCGGGAACGGCAACACCGGGTATTCCGGCAACGGTGGATTGGCCTCCGCAGCGGCACTCAACAGCCCTGCCGGGCTGAGCATCGGGCCATCAGGGCACCTCTTGGTGGCGGACAACGGGAACAACGTTCTCCGTGAGATCACCGGAACGCCCCCGCAGCCCCCGAAGGTCACCGCCGTGAGGCCGACCTCCGGACCGACCTCGGGCAATCGCAAGGTGACGCTCATCGGCGCCAACCTGAGAGGTGTCACTGCGGTGATGTTCGGTTCGAAACCGGCCCTGACCTTCACCGTGAAGTCGGCCCGGAAGGTCATCGCCTACTCTCCGACCGCCACCGTCGGGAGGGTCACCGTCAGGGTGATCGCCCCGACGGGCACGAGCGTGGTGAGCCCGGTCGACACCTACACATACCTGATCCCCTCGGCAACCCGGAAGCACCAGCACAAACGCTGAACCGACCCGGCCCGGGGCGTGGTTGGCGCGCCACGCCGGCCACGCCGTCCATCGGTGCACGTCGCCGGCGGTGGCAACGGTGCGTCGGTGGTCACCGGTGAGGCGCGAACTGCGGCAGCCACGGCGCGGTGGCGGCCAGAAGCTCATCGGTCATCGCCACCACGTGCTCGTAGGGAAGCGCTCCCGCCATCGGATCGGCGAGCATGGCCTCGAGGGCGGTCGTCCGGTCCCCTGAGACTGCCGCCTCCACCGTCAGCTCCTGCGAGCTCACGACCCGTCGAAGGTGCTCGCCCAGGAACGAGGGAACCCTGGCCCGGTCCCGAGGCCTGACCCCGTGGGCGGAGGCCACCACCATGCACTCCACGACGACGTCTCCATCCAGGTTCTCGACCTGACCGGTGTTGGGGATGTTGGCGGGCATCACCCTCTCCTCGCCCGTCACGAGACCGTCGAGGAGGGGAGCCACGAATTCTCCCGAGGGCCACCTGGGAATGGACTCGGCGGCCAGGAGATCGGCCATCTCGGCATCGTCGTCGGCCTTGTCGGACCGGTGACCGTGCATGCCGTAGTGGTGGACGGCCCAATCCCGGCCGTAGTCCGAGGCCGCCGTCACGAACCCCGGAAAGAATTCGACGACGTGGGTGTCCGAGGATCCGGGGAGGACGCCGAACCGTTCGAAGAGCTCGAACTTGACCTTGTTGTTGGCCAGGATGTCGGCCTTCGACCATCCCTGTTCAGGGTCGACCATCTTGTAGTGCATGGCGCCCGGAGGCTCCATCCACAGTCGCCCGGAGAGGTCGACGTCGCCGGAGAGCGCCCCCCGCAGCATCTCGAAGCCGTCGTCATCGCCGATCCGCAGCGACGTCACCAAGGGAAGATGGTTGACCCCCGCCACCACGGGGTCGACCGAGGTGAAGTCGGCGTCGAAGAGGAGGCTCAGGACGAACTTGAGACCCACGATCTCGGCGCAGAGCCCCACGGTCTCGATCGAGGTCTCGCGCGTCACGGCCCGACACAGTGCGGTGAGGGGGTTGGACACGTTGACGAGGACCGCCTCGGGGCAGCACCGTTCCATGGCCCGCGCCACCCCCAGGATCACGGGCACACTTCGCAGCGCCCTCGAGATCCCTCCCGGCCCGACACTGTCACCCACGGTCTGCCGTATCCCGTAGCGCGACGGGATCTCGATGTCGTGGCGCATGGTGGCGAACCCGCCCACCGAGAAGGTGGCGATTACGTACTCGGCGCCACCGAGTGCGTCGTCGATGTCCGTGGTGGCCCGGGCGGCGAGCGGAATCCCCCGACGCTCGGCCACGTGCTCGACGACCTTGAGCGCGGGCACCAGGGAGTCGGGGTCGAGGTCGTAGAGGACGAGCTCGGCATCGGCGAGCGACGGAGTGTTGGCGAAGTCCACCGTGAGCTTCGGTGTCCAGTGGGTGCTTCCTCCACCCACGAGTGTGATCTTGGCGCCCATCGCGGCGACGATACCCGCGGTCGCCCGCCGCTGCCCGTGGTCGCACTGGCGCCGTGCGTCGCCAGGCCCTCCCCTACAGTGCGGCCATGTCCGAGACCCGCCCACGGACCGTCGATCAGATGGAAGTCAGTCTTCATCCCGACCTCGGCGCGTTGGCCCGTGACGCTGCGGACAGGACCGCAGCGGTGTTGCGCGAGGCGGTGGCCGCCAAGGGTGTTGCCCGTGCCATGTTCGCCACGGGGAACTCGCAGCTCGAATTCGTCGACGTCCTCGTGACCGACACTCCCGACGTCCCCTGGTCCGACATCGTCGTCTTCCACATGGACGAGTACGTGGGAGTGGGCCCCGATCACCCCGCCGGGTTCCAACGGTGGATCAGAGAGCGGATCACCGACCGCGTCCATCCCCGCCAGGCCCACTACATCGACGGGTGGGCCGACCCCGACGTGGAGTGTGGGCGCTATGCGGAGCTCTTGGCCAGCAACCCCCTCGACCTGTGCTGTCTCGGCATCGGGGAGAACGGGCACCTGGCCTTCAACGATCCCCCCGTGGCCGACTTTGCCGACCCTCTCGACATGAAGGTGGTCGAGCTCGATCCCGACTGTCGGCTCCAACAGGTCAACGAGGGACATTTCCCCGACATCGAGGCGGTGCCCCGCCTCGCACTCACCGCCACGATCCCCGCCCTCCTCCGGGCCCGGACCGTCTTCGCCATCGTCCCGGAGTCGCGCAAGGCTGCCCCTGTCCGCGCCGCGATCACGGGCCCGGTGTCGACGGTCTGCCCGGCCTCGGTCCTCCGGACGAAGCAGAACGTGACCCTCTTTCTCGACTCCGGGTCGGCATCGCTCCTCGGCTGGTGAACCCCACGGTTCCAACAGCCGGGCCCCTCACCGACGAGACCTCTTCACCGACTCCCCACCACATCGCCAGGCCCAATCCAACGGTCGAGGAAACCGAAGGCCTCGACGCCGTGGAATTCGTGGATCCCTTCGAAGACGTCATGGACGAGACGCTCCGCGGCGTCGTCGGATAAGTAGACGGCGCGCAACCGGTCGACCTCGGCCGTGGCCACGGTGGCGGGGAAGAGGTCGTCGCGGGTGCCGGACTCGATGAGCAGCGGGCGCGGCGATATCAGCGCACCCAGGTCCACATGCTCGAGCCGGCCGAGCATCCCCGGGAGCACCTGGGAGCCGCACATGTTCCAAGGCATCTTGTGGGACTCGGCCCACGACGAGAAGAACCCGCTCACCACGGCGGCGGCCACCCGTTCGTCGAGGGCGGCCAGGAACAGCGTCACGGTGCCGCCGTAGGAGAGTCCGGCCATGCCGATCCGAGCCGGGTCCACGAGGGGGTGGGTCTCGAGGACGTCGAGGGCCCGTCCGAGATCCCAGAGATTCTGGGCCAGTGGGTTGAGCCCGGCCATCACGGCGTGGACCAGGTTGGTGTCACACGCGTAGTGGTCCTCGGGATTCCAGTCGAGTCGCTCACCGAAACACCGCAGGTCCGGCGCGAGGACGAGATAGCCCCGACGGGCCAACTGGTGCCCGTAGTCGGCGTTGGGGGTGCCCGTCCGCTCGAGCCCGCAGGCTTCGGACTTCCCGGGCCCATGTCCATGGGCCGCCAGCACCGCCGGTCCGGGCCCGACCCGACCGTGGGGAACGAGAAGGTATGCGGGCACCGACATCATCACCTCGGTGTCGAAGACCACCTTGTCCCGTCGATACCCCTCGCACTCGACGGACTCGATGGTCTCGAGCCGCGCCGGGACCCGCTCGGGCATCGGCCCCAAGAGCCCGTCGAGGCGCGCCCGGCACCGCCCCCTCCAGGCACCGAGGACCTGTCCATAGTCGCTGCCGGAGAGCTGCCGGAGCTGCCGGAGCTGCTATCGGTGGGCAGCGGGTCGACGTGGCGGGTCTCGGCCAACCGGACCATCCAGGCGTACCAGGGCGAGTAGTTCCGGTCCGGCACGGCAAGGACGAAGGGCTCGTCCCCACCCGAGGAGGGGGGCAGGGACCCGTCGGCGGGATCAGCCCGAGCCGACAAGAGGGGCCCAGGTCTGGACCGTGTGCCAACAGGTCCCCTGGGGCTTGCCGGTGTAGGTCGGCACGCACAGGGGAGAGGGTGGGTCGTTGGTGTAGAGCTCGACCACCTGGTACTGGGTCGGCCCCGCGGTACTTGTCGGGGCCGAAGGAGAGCGTCGGGGTATAGGTGCCGGAGAAGTTCTGGATCTTCGACATCGACTGGACGAAACTCCGCCGGTTGAGATTCGGGCCCGCCCCGAGGGCAGCGGCGGCGAAGAGCCTGATGGCTTGGCACCAACCGACGATGGGCCCCTGCTCCTCGATGTAGGGCGAACCCGACGAGGTCGGCTTGTTCTTCGCGCTCCAGGCGTCGTAACAACTCTGGACCGCGCTGTTGTAGCCGCCGCCGCCCGGCGTCACGCTCACCGGGGCGTCGGTTCCTCCCAAGGTCTCGACGGTGACACCTTCTTGATGGTCGAGGCCTTTCTCATAGGGGATGGGGATCAGTCCCAAGGTGACCTGGATGGAGGACTCGTAGTCCGAGAGCAACAGCTTCGGGAAGTAGTGCTGGCCGTTCTCCTGGCTCAGGAACGGGAAGAACGAGTTGAACGGGATCAGGGGGATCACCGACTTCACGCCCGCTGCCTTGAGCCGCTGGACGACGAGGGGCGCGGCGGAATTGCTGGCCGCGGTGTCGGAGGGATTCGACGGCAGGGTCTGGACGAGAGGGTTGGTGAACCCTGCCCGCCGGAGGTCCGGCAGGAGATACTGGTTGAGCGCCACCTGGTCGCTGGTCCGGTCCCCGGCCACGATGCCGATCCGGTTGGTGGTGTCGAGCAGTCCCGAGCTCTTCCCCCAGGCCACCACGGTGGCGAGGATCTGGGCCTGGTCCGGGCCCGTCCACCACAGATAGGGCGCACCCTCCTGGGTCCAGTTGGTCACCGTCGTCCATTGGCCGATGAGTGGTGTGTGGCCTTCTTGGGTGACACAGAGCTCGTTGTCTCCGGTCCACGAACCGATCCCGTCGAGCACCGCGAAGACCGGGGGGAGCCCTCGGTCCACTGCTTGCACAGCGCCCGCATGGCCGACTCGTTGGTGGGATCGAAGTTCACGATGATGGGATTGATCTTGCGACCGTTGATCCCGCCCGCGTCGTTGATGTCATTGACGAAGGTGTGGATGGCGGCTTTCTGCGCGCCGAACTCGGTGTCGCCCTCGAAGCCGAAGTTCGACGCCAGGTTGGCGAGGTTCGACACCGGGAAGACCAAGGTGATCGAGTTGGCGGTGACGCCGCGCGTACTGGTCGACGCCTGGTCCACACTCACCCCGCTGGGCTTGCCCAGTCCCAGGCCGCTACTGCTCCCGCCACCGGCGGTCCCGTTCCCGGACGCGCCGTTGGCGCTCCCCGATCCCGGCGTCTTCTTCGGCGATGTCCCTGCCACCGCGAGGACCACGCCCACCACCACCGCCAGGGCGACCACCACCGCCAGGGCCTGGACCCCCACGGGCCGACGCCGGAAGCGCCGCCACGAACGCTTGAGTGACGTCGGACCCGAACCCGCCATGGTCGTCCTTCCCCCTCTGCCGCCTACCCCACCTCATGCCGGCTACCGCACCTGATGCCCGCCCCCGGTCGTGGCCACACGATATGCGGGTCCGGCGGGGTTGTGGCGTGCGGAATGCTGGGGCACGATGGGCCCAATGGCGCTGGCGACCGGTCTCGACATCAGGGTGATCTCGCCGAACGTCGGTGCCGAGGTGCACGGCCTCGATCTGTCCCGGCCCTTGGGCGAGGGCGTGGTGGCCGAGGTGCGGGCCGCGCTGTGCCGTCATCTCGTGTTGTTCTTCCCCGACCAAGACCTCGCCCCCGACGTCCAGGCCGACTTCGGACGGCAGTTCGGTGAGGTGACACCGGCCCATCCGGTCATCCCGTCGCTCGAGGGGAACCCCGAAGTCCTCAACATCGACGGACGCGAGGACCGGGCCTCGTGGTGGCACACCGACGTGACCTTCCTCCCGACCCCGCCCCTCGGGTCGATCCTGCACATGCGCGAGGCCCCCGGTGTCGGGGGCGACACCATCTGGGTGAGCCTCCAGGCTGCCTACGACGCGCTGGGGGGGCCGGTCCGGGCGCTGTGCGACCAGTTGATCGCGTGGCACCACGACCCTTGGTTCGCGGCGGATGTCGAGGCT
>CAWCMY010000008.1:0-77846 GCA_963796765.1 uncultured Acidimicrobiales bacterium
CTCCACACCTCGTCGTCTTGCTGGGTCCATGCGACGAAAGTGTGTCGACAACCTTGTCAGGCGGCGAAATGCGATCCATGTGCCACACGACGACTGTGGTGGAGTTCAAACGGACAACGGCCGCCCACTGAGAAGATCGGTCTTCTGGTCTGCCTGCAGAGAAGGGCCGCAACGGCCACTCGTCGGTACCGCTCGTCGGTCACGCCAGGGTCACAGGAGCCAATTCCACATTGAGGGCTTGGGGCCCGTGAGCCCAGGTCACAGCGACCGGGTCGTATCGTCCCGGCTGGAGGGGGGTCACCGACGCCACGTTGTCGAGGAACACCTCCACGGCGACTCGAGCCTCGAGTCGGGCCAGGCTGGCCCCGGGGCACACGTGGGGGCCGCCCCCGAAAGCCAGATGGCCGCGCGGGTCGGGCCGATCGACCCGGAAACGGCCTGGGTCTTCGAAGTGTGATTCGTCTCGGTTCGCGGACGCCACCCCGAAGGCAATTTTGTCGTGGGGACAGAGTCGCTGACCGTGCAGCTCGGCGTTGACGGTGCAGTCGCGCATGAGGAACCTGATTGGCGGATCGTGTCGCAAGGACTCCTCGACGGCGGTCGGGACGAGTTGACGGTCGGCGCGCAACTGGGCGAAGAGGTCTGGATCATTGGCCAGGGACCACAAGACGTTGGCGATGAGATGGCGGGTGGTCTCATTCCCAGAGATGAAGAGGAACACGAGCTGGGTGCGTGCCTCGACGTCGGTCAAGCGACGACCATCGACTTCGGTGCTGATCAGGCGGGTGATGAAGTCGTCACGTGGCGCAACTCGCCGCGCCGCGACGAGGGCATCGACATAGGCCACGAATTCGGGGTGGGCACCCGCGAGCCCTTCCCCCCGTTCGTTGCGGTTCTTCGTCGGGTAGGTGCCCTGAACGACGTCGTCAGACCAGCCCGCCCAAAGCAAGAAGTCCTCCGGCGGTGCACCCAACAGTTGCGCTATCACATTGTTGGGCACCGGCATGACGTATTCGGTGACGAGATCCGACGGCCCCCCCTTGGCCAGGACGTCGCCGAGCAACTGCTGGCACAAGTCACGGCAGAAAGGCTCGATCCGGCCGACGCGATGGGCGGCGATGGCCGAGTTGATGATGCGACGGATCTGGCCGTGGCGGGGTCTTGGGATCTCGTTCACCAGCTGTTCTTCTTCGGGCACGACTACTCCGGGCTCTCGAAAGCTGGCGATAAAGGAGTCGGGGTCCTTGGTGGCTGCGAGCACGTCATCGAAGCGGGCCAGGAACCAGCTCCCCGACGGGGTGCGGCTTACCGGCTCCTCGCGTCGCAGACGGGCCAACCCGTCAGAGTCGAACTCGGCGGTCAGTGGATCAAACATGCGATCTACTGGCGACGGACCGAGGTCTGGTTCAACGCCACAGCCGCCCGGATGAGGGCCTTGAATGCAGGTCCGTCAATCGTTTCACCCTCATGGACGTCGATGGCCCGGCGGGCGTTGCCGTCGAGGCTGGAGTTGAAGAGGTGCGAAGGATCCTTCAGGGAGGCCCCCTTGGCAAAGGTCATCTTTACGTGCGTCTTGTAGGTCTCGCCCGTGCAGATCATGCCTTCGTGTGACCAGACGGGGACACCTTCTGGATTCGTAGCCTTTCTCCACTTCCGCTCTTCAACCACTTCGGGAGCGGCCTGCTCGATCAATTTGCGAATCCGGGACAACGCTGCGTCTCGCCAATCGTCAGGTTCGCTCGCTGCTCTATCGCTTTTCGGCATGCTCGGAAGAGTACCGTCGGGATGTCGAACCATCGATGGCACCGGGAATGGGGCTGAGCCGTCGCCGCCGACAACGGTGGTGACATCGACCTACGAACGGCGCTGCGTTTGGACGGCGCGCCATAGGAGCGTCTTTAGGATGTCGGCGGTCAGTGCCCCGATCTGGGCTGGTGTCTGGTCGAAGTCGGCCATGAGCGCCTGAGTGGTGTGAGCCGACAGGTGCAGTGCGAAGGCCAACGTCAAGTCCTCGGGGGGCTCACCGGCGCCCCCGGCTGAGCGCCAAGCCAGGTCGGCCATGTAGTGGGTCCCGCGCATGCGATACGCCCGGCAGAGCTCGGCCACCTCGGCCAGGGCTTCTGACCCGGGCCGCGGCGGAGCGTAAATGTCCCAGAAGGCGCTGCCAAAGACCTCGGCCATACGGGTGTGGACGGTTACCGCCAATGCCTCGAGCCAGGAGTCGACATCGGCGACCTCCTGAGGCAAGCCGTCGATCCAGGTGGCAATTTCGTCGACGTCGCGCGGCGAACCCACGTCGGGATAGCGGCCGGATTCCTCGAACATGTCCCTGACTGTCTCGGCGATCAACCGGTCGTGGCTCAGATAGTGGCGGAAGATGGTGCGGGGGCTCACTGCGGACACTTGGGCGATCTCGTCGACAGTGGCGTCGAATCCTCGCCGGGCCACGACATCCATGGCGGCCCGCCGTATGCGGGCCCGGGTGAGCTTGCTCTGCTCTTCAGCCAAGGAAATGGACTGGGGGCGGGGCATTTGGTCGGACGTCACGTGGTTCAGCTCCGCATCCCGATGCCACTGAGATAATTGTGCACCTCGAAGAAATTCGAGCTTGATCGAGGCCAGGTCCACGCCGACTTCTTGGACGATTTCTGCTTGCCTCGCCGCGAACTGGTCGTACCCCTCTCGCGACTCCCAAACATTGACGATACGGATGCCAGCGTTGGTCTCGGCGACCCAGTGGAACAGAGCCCCCGGCGGGAGAGGACCTCCGGGAAGAAACCCAGCGATCTCGACCGCCTGGTCATATCGCTCGAGTGTTGCCCCTGGAATATCAATTTGAACGGCGATCGCCACAGAACCTCCATCCCATGGAGCCAACGACACTAATGCTGCAACGATTACGGCCTTGGGGCGAATCGGGGCGCCGGCGAACCTGTTGCGGTTGTTGACCGGCCATCAGCCTATCTACAGGCAAGAGGGTCAACACCAGTCGTGGCCCGTGGGACCCCCGGGCACCGTCGTCTTCAATCGCAGGGGCCCGATGACACTCGAACGCGGACCTCTGGTGTGGAATGCTCATCGTCGAAGCACGGTGGTCTTTCGATCAGAGTCGTCGGTCGATGATCCGGGTCCAGGAGGGGTGCTGTGTCTGAGCGCTATGTGATCATCTCTGCCGACGGCCACTGTGGCCTCCCGCTGGCCGACTACCGGCCCTATCTGGACGCCCGATTCCGCCCGGACTTCGACGAGTGGGTGGTCCGCAAGGAGGCGGAGCGGAGCGTCAAGCTCGAGACGAACTTCGAGTACATCATGGGTTGGGAGACCTCGAACGAAGAGGGCCTGCGCGGCGCGTACGACCCGGTCGTGCGCGATCGCGAGCTCGACGCCGATGGCGTTTCAGCCGACGTGTTGTTCGCTGACGCGGATGCGATCACGGGAATGGGTTCGCCGCCGTTCGGCGCCGGCCTGGCGGCGGGGGAGATCGAGGATCCGGATCTGGCCTTCGCCGGGGCCCAAGCGCATAACCGCTTCCTGGCCGAGCTGTGCTCGACGAGCCCGGAGCGTCGGGCCGGCATCGCGCTCGTCCCGCTGTGCCACGATCCGTCCCGGGCGGTGAAGGAGGCCGAGTGGGCCGCCGCCCAACCGGGGATCCGAGGGGTGATGATCCCGACGATGTGGCGCGGGCGGGCACCCTACAGCAGCGAGGTCTACGAGCCCTTCTGGGCGGCGTGCGCCGCCGCCCGCTTGCCCGTGCACACCCACTCCGGCGAGGCACCGCACGAGGACTACAACGGACACCTCGGCATCTACCTGGCCGAGGTGGTCTGGTGGGCGGCGCGACCGTCGTGGCATCTGCTCTTCTCCGGGTGCCTTCGAACGCCACAAGGAGCCTCATGTTCGTGGTCACCGAGGCCGCCGGCTACTGGATCGCCGACTGCAAGTGGAAGTGGGACCAGTACATGGGTGGGGGTCACACGACCAAGAAGATGGCCACCCTGCTCGCCGGGAAGATCTCCAAGCTGCCCTCGGAGTATTTCGGCACGAATCTCTTCGTCGGCGCTTCGACGATGTCGAAGGAGGAGATCCGCCGCCGCCACGTCCTCGGACTCGACGCCGTGATGTGGGGCACCGACTATCCGCACCCCGAAGGGTCCTGGCCGAACACCGCGGCCAAGCTCAAGGCGGATTTCGCCGACGTGGCGGTGGAGGAGACCAGCGCAACTCCTGGGTGGTCACCGCCGCCAAGGTGTACGGCTTCGATCTCGACGTCCCTGCAGCCTGTCGCGGATCGCATCGGTCCGACGCCTCAGGATCTGGGCCAGGACCCGGTCGGGCGGCCGACCCGGCGCCTCGGCGTCGGCGAAGTGGTGGCTCGGCGAATACGGGATCACCCCGACACCGCGCTCGACTACCAGGCTCTGAGCACCTGGGTCGTGTCGAAGGCGTTCGAGGTCGACCCGGGCGGGTAGTCGCTCGGAACCAGCGGCTCAGCCACCTCCTCGACGAGAGGACCGAAGCGCGCCGCCAGGGGCGCAAGGGTCTCGAGGTCGAAGCCATAGAGCTGCGCCGCGTTGGCGCCGACGCAACGCTGCACGACGTCAGGGCGTTTCACCCGCGAAGGCGACGCGCAGAGCCTCGCGGCTGAAGGGCCAGGTCCCTTCGGAATGGGGGTAGTCGTCGCCCCACATGATGCGATCGCCTCCGAATTGGGGCCGCAGCGCCGACTCCGACGACCGCAGGAACGACGCCCCCACCCAGACGTTGCGGGCGAAGTACTCCGACGGCTTCATCGTCATGCCCTGGGCTGCGGCGCCGAAATACAACGCTTCGGCGGCGCCGCCGTGGACCATCCGGCCGTAGAACCAGTCCAGCGTCTCGAGCCCGCGCGGGAGCCATGCGACACCCTGTTCGGTGAGCGCCACCTTGAGGTTCGGGAACCGCTCCAAGACGCCGCCGAAGATGAGGTGCCACAGGGCACGATGGCTGAACCACGGCAGCTCCACCAACATGATGGCCCGGGCGATGTCGAGCTCGCCGTACTCGGGGAGCCCCGACCCGGCGTGCACGTTGATCACCGCGCCGAGCTCCTCGCACAGTCGCCACAGCGGGTCGTAGTGGGGGTCGTAGAGGGGGGCAGCGGAGATCCGGGGGGGATCGACGGCACCAGGACGCCGCCGAAGATCGCGACGTGCTGCGCCGCCCACGAGATCTCGGCCAGCGCGTCCTCGAGACGGTTCACGAAGACCTGGACGACGCCCGCCCGCCGGCCGGGCGCGGCGGCGCAGAAATCGGCAAGCCAACGGTTGTGGGCCTGGACGCCGGCCCACCGTCGCTCATAGTCGGCCTCGCTGGGCGGCAGGGCGACGAGATTGCCCTCCTCGAAGAAGGGAGGGACGGTGTTGGGGAACAGGACCTCGGCCACGATGCCGTCGGTCTCGTGCTCGGCCATGCGCCGATCGGAGTCCCAGCTGCGGTAGGCGATGGGGGCACGCAGATCGGCGAAGGGGACCTCGTAGGTCGCCGCCCAGGCGTCGAACTCGTCGTGGTACTTCGAGGCGAGATACGGCCGGTAGGCGACGACGTCGGCTCCGCAGTGCGTGTCGGCCGAGATGACGGTGTAGCGGCGCTCCATGTCGGCGTCTCCTTCAGTGCAGCAGCGTTGGGGGTAGGTGCGCCCTGCGCGATGGCGTCGGCCCGGGCATGGAGGAGGTTCCCGAAGCGGTCGGCGTCGGGGCCCAGGATGTAGCGCCCGTCGTCGAGGTCTTCGAGAACCTTGGCGCCGAGCCGGTCGAGGTCGACGACCGTGGTCGGGAGCCCGGCCGCCTCGAGCTGGGCTTTGAATTCGGCGAACGTCGTCCCCGGAGCCGGAGGGCGGGGCCGGACCCGCTCGAAGCCCGGGCGGGCGGTTGCGTGCGGCGGTCCACAGCCCGGTGTCGAGGAGCCCTCCGCCGGGGTAGAAGACGTGCGCGTTGACCGGGGCGGCCGACCTTACGGAGTTGGTGGGCGACGGCTTCGATAAAACAGCTGACCGCCGCCTTCGAAGCGGCGTAGACACTTGCGTAGGGCACCGGTGCTACCCCACCATCACCCGAGGACGTGGCGACGATATCCCCCGGAGACCCCGCTTCGAGCATCCTGGGCAGGAACGTAAGAACGGTGGCAGCGACGCCGAAGACGTTCACCGAGAAACACCACCGCCAGTCGTTGATCTCCTGTTCCCAGGGAAGGCCGCCGCCGCCCGACGTCACACCAGCGTTGGCGAACAACAGATCGCACCGGCCTTCGCGGTTGTAGACGTCCTCGGCGAGCGCGACGACCGAGTCCGAATCGGCGACATCGGTGACCACGCCGCGGACCGAACCCAGTGGGGCGCACTCATCGATCGCGACTCCAAGAGCAGGGGCCTCGACATCGGCGACGACCACTTGCGCGCCCCGGGCCAGAAGGGCGTGCACGAGCCCCCGGCCGATACCCCCGGCTCCACCAGTGACGACCGCCACCTTGCCTTCGTAGTCCATCGTCAGCTCGTCGTGGCCGGCGGTGCCACGGCTTCGGGCGAGTTCCTCACACTTGCACCTCGTCTTCGCCCAGGGGAGACAGGTCGTCGTAGCGCTGGTGCATGAAGGGTACGATCCATTCGGCCGGCACTGTCGAATGGATACGGCCTCGCTGCACGGAATTGCGCTCGCCCAGGGTCACCTCGACGAGTGAACGTACGGGAAGATCAGCGACGGGGTCGAATCTCGAGTCGCGCAGCACGAGCTCACCTTCGCACGCCTTGACCCACCGCACCGTCTCCTCCCGAGTGCAGTAGATGAGGCTGGGATCGCAGTCGAGACCCTTGCCGTCGGGCGCGGGGAGCGCCTTGAAGTAGAAGTCCGTCCGCATCTCTGGCACGGGCACGTCGAGGTCTCGGGTGATTCGACCAACGAACTCTGCGAACGTGACGCCCATACGCGCCATCGTCCCCCCCACGGTGTCTCCGTCGACTGCCACGGTGACCTGGCCGATCTTCTTCGGCTCGCCGAATGTTTCTCGACCTCCGATGACCGACTGCTCGGTGCTCATCGGCATCACGAGGCAGTAGTAGCCGAGGGTGCCCTCGTGGGAGCACTGGACCGAGAAGCTCCCGGCACCGAAGGTGGGCAGCCCGGGAATGTCGACACTGGCGAAGGTGACCTTGGCGAGTGGCCTCGACGATGGTTCGAGGGGTCTGGGGAGCACCGAGGCCAGGATCGCGGGGTCGGTCTCGTAACGTCGCCACCAGCACCGTCGACCACGCGCCCACCGAAGACTTCTCGACCTCTCGGCTGCGGAGTTGCTCGGGCCCCTTCGCTGCATAGCGCACAGCCATTCCTGCCCCCTTTGCGCGCTGACATCGCTGTCGGCTGACCTCATGGGCATCGTCTCAGTGCCCGGTCGTAGCGTCAATTGGGAGCCATGGCAGGTGGGTCACTGCTCGGCCAAAATGGCCGCCACCTCCAAGACGGGGTCTCGCACCACGGGGCCGGTGGTGGTCACTTCAGCGCGGACGATCGTTCCGTTGAACGGGAATGGGGCCCTATAGCCCTCCCCGACCGACGGGCCCCACTCGTAGCCGCACGTGAGGCCGACCCCGACCCCGTTGAAACCGGCCGGGGTGAAACGATCGATCGATCCCTTCGGCCACCACCTCACCGTCGTAGAGAAGCGAGGCCGGCCCCCCGAGGCCATCGTCCTTCTCGAAGGCAAACCCCACGGTGTGACGGCCCGACCCCAGAACCGGCTCGGCGTGCAGGGCGTAGCGCGTCTTGCCGTACAGGTTGTGGACGTAGCGCAGGTGACCGTCCAGCAGGTGCAGTGACCAGCCTCCCAAGGCCGAGCCCAGTGCGAGCAGCACCCCGTTTGGCACTGACTCCCTCGGGCACGTCGACGGTGACGGTGACGGCGTGGGATCGGTTGCGCACGTTGACGGCCACCGGCTCGGGTACCTGGGAGCCACCAGGGAAATACCGGAACGTGTCCCGAGGGCGTCGATGATCTGGCTTGGGATGGGCGATGGCTTCGAGGACACGGTTGTCGAGAGGCAGCACGTCGTTTCGACGTGCCTCGTCCCACCACCGTTCCACCATGGCCGCCACCCGCTCCGGGTACTCGGAAGCCAGGTCGTGTACCTCGGAGTGATCTTCGGCCACGTGGTAGAGCTCCCACACGTCCTCATCGAAGGGTGCGTTGACCTTGAGCCCGTCGTCATAGAGCGGTCCGACGGGGTGAAAGGCGACCGCCTTCCACCCGTCGTGGTAGATGGCCCGTGAGCCCAGCATCTCGAAGTGCTGGGTGATGTGACGACCGGGCTCGTCGTTTCCGGCGTCACCGAGGAGGTAGGCGAAGCTGGTGCCATCGAGATGCGACTGCGGCGATGCCGTCGATCTCTTCGGGTGCGCTGATTCCCACCAGTTCCAACACCGTGGGCAGGACGTCGACGGCGTGGGCGTACTGGTACCGGATAGCCTCCGGACGCGACCCTTCCGCCCGAGGGAAGCGACACGATGCACGGATCGGCGACGCCACCTTCGTGGACCTCTCGCTTCCAGCGCTTGAAGGGCGTATTACCCGCCATGGTCCAGCCCCATGGGTAGTTGTTGTGGGTGAGGGGCCCGCCGATCTCGTCGATGCGCCGGTACATCTCCGAAACCCCCGCCGGGTCGAAGTTCGACAGGCGGATGTCGTTGATCGAGCCTTCCATCCCACCCTCCGAGCTCGCCCCGTTGTCCGACACCACCATGACGACGGTGTTCTCCGCGTCACCCAGGTCGTCGATGAAATCGAACAGCCGGCCGATCTGCGTGTCGGTGTACGACAGGTAGGCGGCGAAGCACTCCATGAACCGCTCGGCCAGTTCCCGTTCGCGGTCCCCGAGGGTCTCCCACGCCGGGACCCACGGCGGGCGTGGTGACAGCTCGGTGCCGGCGGGGATGATCCCGAGCTCGAGTTGGCGGGCGAACGTCGCTTCTCGCCAGCGGTCCCATCCGCCGGCGAAGTGGCCCTTGTAACGCTCGATCCACTCCGGGGGGGCGTGATGCGGCGAGTGACACGCTCCGGTGCAGAAATACAAGGAAGAAGGGTTGGTCGGCGTCGACGGCGCGCAGGTCTCCGAGGAACTCGATGGCGTGGTCGGCAAGGTCCGCGCTCAGGTGATAGCCCTCCTCGAACGATCGAGGCGGGCGGACTGGCGTGGTTGTCGTGGTACAGGGCAGGCATGAACTGATGCGTCTCGCCGCCGTGGAAGCCGTACCACCGGTCGAAGCCGCGACCCAGTGGCCACGTGGCGCGTGACGCGGCCATGTTGGTCTCGTCTTCGGGCGTGAGGTGCCACTTCCCCACGGCGTAGGTGGCGTAGCCGTTGGCGCGCAGAGATCTCGGAGAGATAGCCGTTCTCCCGAGGGGGCTTCCCCCAGTAGCCGGGGAAGCCGATGGCCAGGTCGGCGACGCGCCCCATGGCACTTCGGTGATGGTTTCGACCCGTCAGCAGACACGCCCGGGTGGGAGAGCACAGGGCGGTGGTGTGGAAGTTCGAAAGGCGCACGCCCCGGTCCGCCAGCCCGTCGAGCACGGGGGTGTCGATGTCTGACCCGTAGCAGCCGAGCTGGGCGAAGCCCACGTCGTCGAGCACGACGAGCACGACATTGGGTGCGCCCTCAGGCGGCGTCGGCACGGGGGGCCACCACGGCTCGGAGTCCCGCCAATCGCGTCCGATCCGGCCCCCGAACTCGATCTGTGCCATCTCCCCGACCTCCCCGGTGCCTGCCGAGGCGCCAGCATGCCAGCCTGCGACCCCGGACGGCCCACCAAAGACGGCGTGGGTACCCGAGCGTCGTCAGGGTTGACGATGGACCCGACCTCCCAGAGCAGCTAAGAACGTTGTCAGTTCGTGTCGGAGAAGCTCACGGGCGACTCCGCGGGGGAAAATGACACGATCTACGGCCAAACCGCAACAGCGAGCACTGGTTGCCCTCGTTCTGGTCGCGGTGGGTCTCTCGGTCACGGCCGGAGCTTCCGCGGTCGCACCGCACGCCGACCCGGCCGCCAATCTGGTCCTTCCGCCGTCCCTGCTCGCAGCCGAACAAGCGAATTGTCGAATCCAGCCCATCGACAACTCCGCGGGCTGCACCCGGGCCCTGGTGGCGGAGATCAACGACGGCCTCGCCACCGAAGCCCTGGCGCCGATTTCCCTGCCGAGCAATTGGGCTTCGCTCACGGTGGCGGAGCAGACCTTTGTCATCATGGATCTCGAGCGGGTGGCACGGGGACTTCGACCGTTCCGCGGCTTGAGCTTCATCTGGGTTGCTGATGCCCAGATGGGTGCTTCTGGCAATACCGACCCGCCCATTCCTCCTGGAGTTCCATGGGCCGCCACGGAATGGGCCGGCGACGGGATCGTCAGTCCGTTGCAGGCTGACTACATCTGGATGTATGACGACGGCGTCGGCGGTCCCAACATCGACTGTCCGGCGACGGGAGGTTCGGGCTGCTGGGTTCACCGCGACAACATCTTGGCGCAGGGATCCTGCACCACCTGCATCGTCGGCGCCGGGTATGCAGTGGTGAACGGGGCCGCCTCGATAACCGCCGTGTTCGTCGAGCCCTCCGATCCTTCGACGCCTCTGGTCTTCACCTGGGCCAACAACGTGCTTCCCTACCTCGGACACAGCCGCGCCCCACTGAGTGTCGGCGCGTACCTCCCCGCCGGGCAACGGCGGTTACCGAGAGGTGGCCAGTGACGGTGGGATCTTTGCGTTCGGCGCTCGCTTCGAGGGCTCGATGGGTGGGCAGCAGCTGAACGCTCCCATCGTGGGCATGGCCTTCGATCCCTGGACCGGCGGGTACTGGGAGGTGGCCAGCGACGGAGGGGTGTTCGCCTTCAACGCTCCGTTCTTCGGGTCGATGGGAGGGCGACACCTGAACGCCCCCATCGTGGGCATCGCCGCCGACGTGGGCACCGGGGGCTACTGGGAGGTAGCCAGTGACGGAGGGATCTTCGCCTTCAACGCGCCGCTTCTACGGCTCGATGGGAAACCGGCACCTGAACGCCCCCATCGTGGGCATCGCCGCGGACGGCATCACCGGGGGGATATCTCGAGGTCGCCCGAGACGGTGGGGTGTTCGCCTTCCATGCTCCTTTCGACGGGTCGATGGGGGGACGGCGGCTCAACGCTCCCGTCGTGGGGATCGCCCTCGATCCCTGGACGGGCGGCGTACTGGGAGGTGGCGAGCGACGGAGGGGTCTTCGCCTTCCATGCGCCGTTCTTCGGGTCGATGGGGGGAACGAAGCTCACCCGACCCGTGGTGGGGATGGCGGCGGACCCGCCGTGGGTGGGTACTGGGAAGTGGCCAGTGACGGCGGGGTGTTCAGCTTCCATGCGACCTTCTTCGGATCCGGACGGGGGAGCGGCGCTGACTGCACCGGTGGTGGGGATCGCGCCTTGAGCCGCCTCCTCAGAGGCCGGCGACCAGCTCGTGCATGGCCTGGAGCTGCTCGATGTAGTGGGTGCGGGAAGTGATGGACAAAGCGCAGACTCAAGCCGGTTGCACCCAGGTCGACGAATCCCCCCACGACATCGGCCACTTCATCGAGGCGCGCCGGCAGGATCGAGGGGAGGATCGGGCGGGAAGATCAGACCCGAAGGGTCGGTCTCGCCCTGCGATGGCGTCTTTGACGTCCGGGACGTTCAGGATCGGGCCGAGGTCGTCGAGCTTCAGACGGAACGGGATCCAGGCGTCACCGAGCTCGATGGCCCGTCGCAGCGACCGTCGGGTGCGACCGCCGACCCAGATGTCGAGGGGTCGGGGCAGGCCCGACGGGTCCACCATGAGGCCCGAGTAGTCGAAATGCGATCCGCTGTAGACGGGCTCGCGCACACCCCATGACTGGCCCGGATGGCCCGGATGGCATCGTCTGATCGCGGGCCCCGACCGTCGAAGGGGTGGCCGAGCAACTCGAACTCCGGCTGCAAGTGATCCGACGCCCACGCCCAGGATGACCCGACCATGGCTGGCGACATCGAGCGTGCCCCAGCGCTTGACGAGCTCAAGGGATGGTGATAGCCGAGCACGACCACGTGGCTCAGCAACGAGATCCGTTGGTGTTGACGCGGCCACGAAGCTGAGCGTGGTGATCGGATCCCAGTAGCGGGGGCCACGCACGTTCGTGGCGGGGAGTGGAACGGCGATGTGCTCGGAGCACGCCACCCAGTCGTAGCCGAAGTGACTCGGCGGCCTTGGCCACGGCCAGGACGTCCTCGATGGTGCCGGTCGACTCCCAACTCGGGTGGGTCGAAGCGGGGGTTGATGTGGACGACCGGCGTCACGATCCCCAGGCGGAGCTTCACGGGTCGCTTCTCCTTCAGGACTCGACCGGTGTGCCGCCCACCGAACGCCGCATCGCCGCGTGCAGGCGGTTGGGGGTGAGCACCCCGAGGTAGCGCTCGTCGTCGTCGAAGACCGGGATCCACCGCACGTCGTGTTGGAGCATCTCGCCCAGCGCGGCGCGCAACGTCGTGCCGAGCGGCACCTGGGCGGCGAACTTCTCCGTGTGGGTGCCGACCGCGCCCTCGGTCCGCGGCTCGAGCGAGACCCAGCCCACCAGGCGACCGTTGTCGTCGACCACCACGGCCGTCTTCTCCTCGGAGCCCTCGGCGATCCGTCGAGCCTCGTCCATGGTGGCACGTCGGCGACACCACCGGCGGGGTGCGCCAGGTCCTCGGCTTCGATCTGGACCACGGCCAGGCGCCGCACGCCGCGGTCGGCTCCCACGAAGTCCGCCACGAACGGGGTGGCGGGGCGACCCAGGATCTCGGCCGGCGTGTCGTACTGCTCGAGCACGCCCCCCTTGGAGAGCACGGCGATGCGGTCCCCGAGCTTGGCGGCCTCCTCGATGTCGTGGGTGACGAAGACGATCGACTTCTTGAGGCCCTTGCTGCAGCTCGAGGAACTGGTTCTGGAGCCGTTGCCGGGTGACCGGGTCGACCGCCGCGAAGGGCTCGTCCATGAGCAGCACCGGTGGATCGGCGCCGAGGGCTCGGGCCACCCCCACCCGCTGGCGCTCCCCGCCGGAGAGCTCGTGCGGAAAGCGGCGGCCGTAGCTCTTGGGGTCGAGACCGACGAGCTCGAGCAGCTCGTTGACGCGGCGATCGACCCGGGCGCTGTCCCATCCGAGGAGCCGGGGCACGACGGCCACGTTGTCGGACGACGCGGCGGTGCGGGAACAGCCCGCCTTGCTGGATCACGTAGCCGATGCTCCGGCGCATCATGCACCGGATCCTTGGTGAGCACGTTCTCGCCGGCGATGAGGATGCGCCCCGAGGTCGGCTCGATGAGCCGGTTGATCATCCGCAAGGTCGTGGTCTTGCCACATCCGGACGGGCCGACGAGGACGGTGAGCTCCCCGTCGCCGACCTCGAGGCTCAGGTCCGCCACCGGCGACGTTGCCGGCGCCGTAGCTCTTGGAGACCCGCTCCAGGGTGATCACGGGTGCTTACGCTACCAACCGGCTTGTCCGGCTTCCGGGCGCACCGGCCGGCCCGCTGCGCCCGAGCACGTTAGAGTCGCGGCGATGGGAGCGGCGCAGCCCTTCTTCCAGTGGAGCTACGTCACCGGCCAGTGGAGCCAGATCAGCTCCGACCTGCTTGCAGCACATCTCGCTCAGCCTGCTGGCGCTCGGCATCGGGCTCTGCCTCTCCATGCCGCTGGCCTTGGTGGCGTGGCGGTACCGGGTCGCTGCGTCCGCCGGTGTTCGGATTCGCCAGCTCGCTCTACATCATCCCGTCGTTGGCGCTCTTCGCCATCCTCGGGCCCATCACCGGCTACGTGGCGTCGTATCCGACGGCGGAGATCGCCCTCGTCGGCTACACGCTGCTCATCCTGATCTGGAACACCGTGGCCGGGCTCGACGCCGTGCCCGAGGACGCCCGAGAGGCGGCCACGGCCATGGGTTACTCGCCGACGCGCGTCGCTGGTCCGCGTCGAGCTGCCCCTGGCGCTGCCCTATGTCTTCGCCGGGCTGCGCGTCGGCGGCGGCCACGGTCATCGGCCTGGTCACCGTGACCGCGCTGATCGGGCTCGGGGGACTGGGCCAGCAGATCACCTACGGGTTCAACATCGGCTACTACACCCCGATCATCGTCGGGCTCGTGCTCTCGGTCGTCCTCGCCGCGGTGTGCGACCTGCTCCTCGTCGGCGCCCAGCGACTGGCGGTCCCCTGGTCGCGTTCGTCGCGCCGGGCCCGGGTGCGCTGACATGGAGGTCTGGGACCACTTCCGGCATTTCGTGGCCAGCGTGGCGGCGTGGTTCACCACGTCGGCCAACTGGACGGGTTCGACCGGCATCCCCGAGCTCGTCTGGCGCCAGGCCGAGCTTGTCGCTGGCGGTCGTGGTGGGGGCGATCGTCATCGGCGGCGGCATCGGGCTCGTCCTCGGCCACACCGGGCGAGGGGGTCTGGTGGCGGTGAACGCCGCCAACGCGGCTCGGGCCGTCCCGAGCCTGGCCCTGCTGACCCTGTTCGCCATCGTGCCGTGGATCTCGCTTCGAGTGGGGCGGGTTCCTGGCCGCCTTCCTGGCGCTCGTGGCCCTCGCCATCCCGCCGATCCTCACCAACACCTACGTCGGCATGCGCGAGGTCGACGCCGACGTGCGCGACGCGGCCAAAGCCATGGGCCTGACCGGCGGCCAGGTGCTGCGCACGGTCGAGCTGCCCGCTCGCCACGCCCGTTCCTCATGGCCGGCGATCCGCACGGCCGTCGATCGAAGTCGTGGCCACCTCCACCCTGGCCGCCTACGTGAGCTACACCGACCTCGGGACCCCGGTCATCTCCGGGCTCAACACCAACAACACCGTCGAGGCCTTCGCCGGCGCGCTCCTCGTGGCCGCTGCTGGCCGCGGTGGTGGCGCTGGGCCTCGGGGTGCTGCAACGGGTGCTCACCCCTCTGCCGCTGCGCCGCCAGGTGCCGAGCAGGTTGGGCGCGGCGCGACAGATCCAGGCCCGCGCGCGGTCTGAGCGGCCTAAAACTTGACTAATCCAATCGGATTAGTAACACTGCCCCCGCACGCCGGCCTCGTCCCGGCCACGACCCTCGGGCTAGGTTCGCGCCACCCCCTGGACAGGAAGGCCCCCCATGCTCCTCCGACGTTCGCTGATGACCGCCGCTGCTGCTGGCCACGACCGCTCTTGTATTGGCCGGATGCAGTAGCACCCCCACCAAGACCGGACGGCCGCGGCCTCCAAGCCCACCATCAAGATCGGGGCCACCAACTTCGAGGAGCAGGAGATCGTCGCCAACCTCTACGGCGACGTCCTGATCCACGCCGGCTACAAGGTGAAGGTCGAGCCGGCCCTCGGCACCCGGGCCGTCGTCGTCCCGGCCATCGAGCACGGCCAGATCGACCTCGAGCCCGACTACGCGGCGTCGCTGCTCGGCTTCCTCCACGGCGGCAAGCCCCAGCCGGCCGGCACCCAGATCGCCACGGCCATCGCGGCGGACAAGACCGCACTGTCTTCCTTCGGCGTCACCGTCCTGCCCGCCACCGACGCGCTCGACACCAACGTCTTCGCCGTGACCAAGGCCACCGCGGCCAAGGACCACCTGACCACCCTGTCGAGCCTGGCGCCCTACGCGTCGAAGCTGATCCTGGGCGGCCCGCCGGAGTGCCCGACGTTCGCCGGGTGTGAGGCCGGGCTGACGTCGGTCTACGGCCTGCACTTCGCCAGCTTCAAGTCCCTCGACGAGGCGGGGCCGCTCAGTGTGGCCGCCCTCAAGAACGGCGAGGTCCAGGTGGTGGAGCTGTTCTCGAGCGACGGCAACGTCGTCAGCAACAACTTCGTGGCCCTCACCGACGACAAGCACCTCGAAGGGGCCGACTACATCGTCCCGGTCATCCGCAAGTCGATCGACACCCCGGCCGTGGCGGCCGCCCTCAACTCGCTGGACCAGAAGCTCACGACCGAGGCCGATCTCCAAGCTCAACCTCGACGTCACCGCCGACAAGCAGCAGCCGGCCGCGGTGGCCAAGACCTGGCTGACGTCGGTGGGCCTCGATCTAGCGCACGGGCGTCGCGGAGCGAGCGCGGCGGCGGCGACGCGGTAGGCCCGGGAAGGCGGCGGGACGGGTCCCCCCAGGAACCGCTCAGTACCGAGACGGCCCCGTCCCGCGCATCCCCCAATATCGCCTACGGTGGACAAGCCGCCGACGACGGTAAAACGATACGCCCGACCACTGGCCGTGTCTAGGGGTCACTCGGCGTGGTGAAGACAATCCAGGGGAGGCACGTTCCGATGGCAGCGCCGGGGCCCCGCACATCGACCTCATGGACGGCGAGTTCTACGCCGGGAACCCGTTCCCCGCCTTCGCCTGGATGCGCCAGCACGCCCCCGCCTACTACGACGAGCCCAACGACACCTGGGGCGTGACCCGCTACGAGGACGTCCGGGCCATCGGCCAGGACCCCCAGACCTTCTCGAACGCGGGCGGGTCCCGGCCGGGCATCGTCGCTGCCCGTTCATGATCGACATGGACGCCCCCGAGCACCGGCGCCGGCGCCGACTGGTGAGCGCGGGCTTCACGCCCCAGGCCGTGCGCGACCGCGAGTCCCGCATCCGCCAGGTCTGTGACGAGATCATCGACCGGGTGTGCGAGAAGGGTGCGTGTGACCTCGTGGCCGACATCGCCGCCCCGCTCCCCCTGGTCATGATCGCCGACATGCTGGGCTTCGACCCGAAGGACTGGGAGCAGCTGCTCGAGTGGTCCGACACCATGCTCATGTCCCAGGGCTCGAACGACCCCGACGCCATCACCAAGGCCACCACCGCCTTCGTGGAATGGGACACCTACGTCCGCGAGCTCATCGAGCAACGCCGCAAGGCCATGTCCGCCGACGACCTCCTGGGTGTCCTCGTCCAAGGGGAGGTCGACGGCGACAAGCTCGACGACGACTCCATCGTGCACGAGGCCATCCTCCTGCTCATCGGAGGGGACGAGACGAGCCGCCACGTGATCAGCGGCGGCATGGAAGCGCTCCTGCGCCGGCCCGAGCAGTTCGACGACCTGCGTGCGCGACCGGGAGCTGTTGCCGGGCACGGTCGAAGAGATGTTGCGCTGGGTGACGCCCATCAAGAACTTCCAGCGCCGGACCACCCGCGACGTGGAGCTCCACGGCGAGACCATCGCGCCGGGGCAGAACGTCCTGCTTCTGTATCCCTCGGCCAATCGCGACGAGACGGTGTTCGACGATCCCGAGTCCTTCGACATCCGGCGGCAGCCCAACGACCACATCGCCTTCGGCTTCGGGGCCCATCTCTGTCTGGGCCACCGCCTGGCCCGGGCCGAGATCACCGGGATGATGCGACCGCATCCTCGACCGCCTGCCCGACATCCACCTGGCCAGCGACGACGCCCACCCGCTGCGGGTCTCGAACTTCATCGTGGGGTTCGAGACCCTGCCGGTGGAGTTCACGCCCTCGGCCCCCGTCGGGGGCTAGGGCGCTCGGGGGCGTCAGGCCGAGGCCTCCTCGGCGACCTGGTCGGCGAAGCGCTGGGCCACCTCGGCGTACTCGGTCATCATGTCGAGCACGACCTGGCGGGCGGGCCGGATCCGGTCGAGCTGGCCCGACGACCTGGCCCACGAAGTAGTTGGCCAGCTTGTTGGCCCCGGAGCCCTCGGTCGCCGGCGGCCCGGCTGATGCGGTGCTGGGCCTCGGCCACGAGCGCGCTCTGCAGGGGCATGGGCAACGCGCCGGGCGAGTCGGCACCTTCCCACTCGTCGGTCCACGAGCTGCGCAGCATGCGGGCCGGCTTGCCCGTGAGCGAGCGCGACCGGATGGTGTCGCGCGACGTGGCGGCGAGGAACTTCTGCTTCACCGCCGGATGGGTCTCGGCCTCCTCGGTGGTCAGCCAGACCGAACCGCACCACACCCCTTCGGCGCCGAGGGCCAGGGCGGCCGCGATCTGCCGGCCGTTGCCGATGCCACCGGCGGCCGACGACCGGGGTGGGAGCCACGGCGTCGACGACCTCGGGCACGAGCACCATGGTGGAGACCTCACCGGTGTGGCCGCCGGCCTCGGTCCCCTGGGCCACGATGACGTCGACACCCGCCGCGTTGTGGCGCTCGGCGTGGGTCAGGGTGCCCGCCAGGGCGGCGACCGACCACCCCGGCCTCGTGGGCCCGCGTGAGCAGCGAGGGCGGAGGCGGGCCCAGCGCGCTGGCGATGAGGGCGATGTCGTGGCCGAAGGCCACATCGAGCAGGGGCTCGTAGCCCTTGGACGCCACGTTGGCGAGGACGTTGCGCTCCGAGCCGGTCCGCAGGTCCTCGGGGAGCTCGGGCACGCCGTAGCGCCGCAGGATCTCGTCGACGAACTCCTGCTGGGCGGCGGGGAGCAACTGCCGGACGGCTTCGGCGTCGATGCCCCCCTCGTCGGCACCGGCGTACTTGGCGGGGAGCAGGAGGTCCACCCCGTAGCGGCCGCCCTCGGGTCTGCTCCTCGATCCAGGTGAGGTCGACGTCGAGCTGCTCGGGCGTATGGGCCACCGCCCCGAGGACACCGAAGCCCCCGGCCCTGGTGACCGCGGCGACGACGTCGCGGCAGTGGCTGAAGGCCAGGATGGGGAACTCGATCCCGAGCATGTCGGTGACCTTGGTCTTCACGTTGCCTCCTCCTCGTGCGCCCTGCGAGCGTAGGCCGGGTGCGGAGATCGATCCTCCTGGGTGCCGCCGTGCTCAGCCTGGCGGTGGCCGGGCTGTGGCGCGCCGAGGCCGACCCCGAAGCACGCGGCGGGGCCTACCATCACCATCGGGTCGCCAGCCTCTGGGTCGGCGGCCTCGACCCCGCAGGTCATCGTGGCCAACCTCTACGCGGCCCTCCTCGCCCACGCCGGGGCCAGAGTCACGCTGGAGGAAGGCTCGCCACCCGGCCTCGACCTCTATCCCGACGTTGCCGGTGAGCTGCTGCTCTCCCTGGACGCCGCCGACACGGCGGCGGCCACGCAGATCGCGACGGCGGTGCCCGAGCTCAAACGTCTGCTGGGCGCGTCGGGGTTCACGGTGCTCGACCCGGCGCCGGCCCTCGACACCGAGGTCTTCGCGGTGACGCCCGCCACGGCCGAGCGCTACCACCTGACGACGATCTCGAGCCTGACGCTGGTGGCGTCCAAGTTGGTGCTGGGCGGTTCGCCTGCATGCCCGACCCAACCCCAGTGCGAGGCCGGCCTCCAGAGCACCTACGGCCTGCATTTCAAGTCGTTCACCTCCCTTGACGACGCAGGCACCATCACCGTCGCAGCACTCCGGGGGGGCGAGGTCCAGATCGCGGCGCTCCACTCGAGCGACGGGTCGATCATCCAGAACAACTTCGTGGCCCTGATCGACGACAAACACCTCCTGAACGCCGACAACGTGATCCCGGTGATCCGCACCTCTGTGAACAACCCCAAGGTGGCGGCGGCGCTCGGCAAGCTCTCCGCGCACCTCACCACCGACGCAGCTGGCGAAGCTCACGATCGAGGTCACCGTCGACCACGACAGCCCCGGCGCGGTGGCGCGGCGGTGGTTGGAGCACGACCGCTTGATCTGAGCGAAGATCGGGGTTTGGAGACGGGCTTCGAGACTGGGGTGTCCCATGGCATACGACGTGGCGGGGAAGCGGGTGCTCGTGACCGGAGCGTCGTCGGGCATCGGCGCCGGCATGGCCGAGGCACTGGCCCGGGCCGGCGCGACCGTGGGCCTGGTGGCGCGCCGCCAGGACCGGCTGGCCGAGGTGCTCGACCGCTGTCGGGTCCACGCGCCCGAGTCACGGATGTGGGTGGCGGACCTGGCCGACTCGGCGGCCGTCGACGCCGTGGCCGTGGCGGCCATGACCGAGCTCGGCGGGGTCGACGTCCTCGTGAACAACGCCGGGATCCCCAAGCGGCGCCACGTCACCGCCCTCGACGCGGCGACGGTGGACGCAGTGATGAACATCAACTACTCGAGCCCGGTACGGCTCACCCTGGCGCTGCTGCCCCAGATGCTCGAGCGCGGCGAGGGAAGGATCGTGAACGTCTCGTCGGTGGCCGCCACCCTGAGCCCCCCGGGCGAGGCCGCCTATGCGGCGACGAAGGCGGCGGTGACGGTGTTCTCCGAATCCATGGCGGTCGACCTGTGGGACACCGGGGTGAAGGTGATGGTCGTCTATCCCGGGCGTGGTCGACACCGAGCTCTTCACCCTCCCCGACAACGACCCCTTCGTGGCCCAGGTGGAGTCGATCCCCGTCGACGAAGCCGTGACCGCCATCCTGGCGGGGCTGGCCGCCGACGCGGCCCAGGTCTACGTCCCGGCCTGGTTCGGCGACGTCGCCTCGAGCAAGGCGGCCAACGTGGAGCAGTTCCTCGCCGGCACGGCCGAGTACGTCCGCCAGCAGGGGACGAACTCCTAGCGCGGTTGCGTCGAGGCGGTCAGCGGATGTTGGCGATGGCCGCGATGATGAGGCCGAGCACGAGTAGTGACCCGGCCCGACGGGTGTGGACGAAGGCGATGGCCGCGAACCACAGCGGCCACACCGGGAATCCCTCGGGGGGCTCGTCGGGCTTGGGCTGGCCGAAGTACTTCCACGCCTGGACGAGCTTGGGGATGGCCCCGAAGCTCACCAAGGCGGGCCAGGGCAGGGCCCGCACCGCCACGCACACCGCCACGGTCACGTAGAAGGCCACCATCATCCCGATGGTGGCGGCCCGGGCCCGGCGCTCGCCGAGCACGACGGGCAGGGTCCGGATCCCGAGGGGCTCGTCGAAGGGCGCCTTGTCGATGTGCTTGCCCATGAGCACGGCCGTGCACAGCAAGCCGTAGGGGACCGACGCCACGATGATCTCCCAGGGCAGGTGCCCGAGCGCGGCGTAGTAGGTGCCGCCCACCATGAGCGGGCCCCACACCACGAAGACGTCGGGCTCGCCCAGGCCGCGCTTCTTGAGACGGAGCGGCGGGGCGGTGTAGGCGACCGACAGCAAGAAGCCCCCCAGTGCGAACCCCACCACGGGCCAGCCCCGGTAGACGGCCAGGACCACGAGGATGGCGAGGTCGAGGACGTTCACGAGCAGGGCGGCGCGCGCCAGCCGACCCAGCGCGACACCATCCCCGACAGCACCGGGTGCGGCGCGTAGAGGGCCCGGGGATACGACGCCGTGTCGGCACCGACCTCGGCGTCGAAGAGGTCGTTCATGAGGTTGTTGGCGCAGTGGGCCAGCAACAGCCCGGCGAAGGCGAGCAGGAGCAGCCCGGTGTTGAACCCCGGCCGCCGCACGGCCAGGAGTGTCGCCACCGCGCCCGGCCACGAGCGTCATGGGAAGCACCGCGGCCCTGGTGAGCACGAGCCAACGCGACACGGGGTCGAGCGGACGGCCTTGGGGGGGTTGGTGGTCCGCAGCACCTCGACCCAGGCCGAGAACCGGCCCTGCGTGGGGCGGCGGTGGGGACCGTGGCGTCGGTGGGCTGGGGCAGGACGTCGCTCACCTGGGCATGGTACCGAGCGGCCCTGGCCGACGAGTCGCCGTCGCCGACCGAGTCCTAGTGTGAGCGCCTCACCGCTCCCGAGGAGGCCCACCCATGGCACCAACCACCGCACCCGACAAGGCCCTGGCCGGACGCACCGCCGTCGTCACGGGAGCGTCGAGCGGGATCGGTCGGGCCATCGCCGAGGCCCTCGGGGGTGCCGGCGCCCACGTGGTCCTCGGGGGCCGCACCCAAGAGGCCATGGACGAGTCGATGGCGCGCATCACCGCCGCGGGTGGGACTGCCGAAGCCCATGTCCACGACGTCCGCAACGTGGCCGAGGCCCGGGCCCTGGTCGACAGTGCGGTGACGTCCACCGGACGGCTCGACGTCATGGTCAACAACGCCGGGGTGAGCTACCCCGAGACCATCGTCGACGGGGACCCCGAGCAGTGGCGCGTCATGTTGGAGACCAACATCCTCGCCCTGCTGGTGGGTTCGCAGGCGGCGGTGCACGCCATGCGCGCCTGTGGTGCCGAGGGTCACATCGTGAACATCTCGTCGGTGGCCTCGCTCAACCCCGCCTCGGGTGTCTACGGCGCCACCAAGCACGCCGTGAACTGCATCAACGAGACGTTGCGCCGCGAGCTCTTCGACGACCCCATCAAGGTCGTCTCGATCATGCCCGGGGCCATCGCCACGAGCTTCGCCCGGAACTTCGACCCCGCCGTCCTCGAGCTCATGATCAGCTCGATGGGTGGGAGCGAGGACTCGGCCCAGTTCACCCCGGGCGAGCGCCTCTCCGACGAGGTCCTCGAGCACGCCCAGCAGTCGATGTCCCAGCACCTGTGCACGCCCGAGGACGTGGCCGAGGCCGTGCTGTGGTCCATCACCCGCCCCGCCGGCGTCCATCTGGCGTCGCTGGTGGTCCGGCCCAAGAAGGACCTCACGCTGTAGCTCAGCGGTCCGTCGCAGCTCGAGCGGTCCTGCGGTCCAGGTCGTAGCCTGGTCGCCATGGCCTTTCATCACGTGGCGCTGGCCACGACCGACCTCGACGCGACCCATCGCTTCTACACCGAGGCGATGGGCTTCACCCTGGTGCGGACGGTGGTGGCACCCACCGGGTCGCCGGGGGGCGGCTGGGCGAAGCACGTCTTCTACGACACCGGCGGGGCCGGGATGCTGGCGGTGTGGGAGCTCCACGACGACGCCATCCCGACCTCGTTCGATCCCGCCATCTCCACCGGCCTGGGCCTGCCCACATGGGTCAACCACATCGCCTTCGACTCTCCTGACCTCGAGGACTTCGCGGCCCGGCGGCGGCACTGGCAGGAACACGGCATCGAGGTGGTCGAGATCGACCACGGCTGGTGCCGATCGATCTACGCCACCGACCCCAACGGGATCATGGTGGAGTTCTGCGTCACCCTGACCGCCTTCACGCCGCTGACGCCGCCGAGGCGCCCGCCTGCTCGCGGTCGAGCAGCCGCCCCTCGAGGCCATGCCCGAGATCATCTTCCATCCCGCCCTGGCGCCCGACGCGGTGTCGTGATCTCGAGCTGACTTCTCACACTGCGAACCGGTTGACGTCGCCAGACCCCGACCGAACGAGTCAGACGAGGAGGCGGAACACCGGGCTGTCGGGCGGTAGCAACTGCACGTCGAGGCCCGAGGTGGCGATGCGCTCGAGCAGCGACACCAGGTCGGTCCGCTCGGCGAGCTGGACCCCGACCACGGCGGGGCCGAACTCGCGGTCGTTCTTCTTGATGTACTCGAACAGCACGATGTCGTCGCTGGGGCCGAGGCACTCGTCGAGGAACTGACGCAGCGCGCCGGGGCGCTGGGGGAAGTCGACGATGAAGTAGTGCTTGAGCCCCTGGTGCACGAGGGAACGCTCGATGATCTCGTCGTAGCGGGCCACGTCGTTGTTGCCGCCGCTCAATACGCACACGACCGTCTTGCCGGCGACGTCGGAGGCCATGGCGTCGAGCGCGGCGCTGGCCAGCGCACCGGCGGGCTCGGCCACGATGCCGTCCACCTGGTAGAGATCGAGCTGCTCGGTGCACACCCGACCCTCTTCGACCACCTCGAAGTGCTTCACCAGGTCGCGCACGATGGCGAAGGTGAGCTCTCCCGGTGTCCGCACCACCGCACCGTCGACGAAGTCGTCCTCGATGTCGATGGTGACGAGGTGGCCCGCCTCGAGCGACCGCACCATGGCCGGCGCTCCGGCGGGTTGGACCCCCACCACCTCGGTGTCGGCCCGGAGCCCGTCGAGGACGACGGCCATGCCCGAGACGAGGCCGCCGCCGCCGACGGGGACGACCACGATGTCGGGGGTCCCGTCGAGCTGCTCGACCATCTCCAGGGCGATGGTGCCCTGTCCGGCGATGGTGGCGGGATGGTCGAAGGTGGGGACGACCGTCGCCCCGGTCTCGGTCGCATAGGCACCGGCCGCGGCGAGGGCGTCGTCGAAGCTCTCCCCGGCGAAGTGCACGTCGACGAGATCACCGGCCAGCGCCCCGATGCGGGCCACCTTCTGGCGCGGCGTGCGCTGGGGCAGGAACACCGCACCCCGCACGCCGAGATGGCGACAGCTCCAGGCCACGCCCTGGGCGTGGTTCCCCGCACTGGCACACACCACGCCCACGGCGAGGGCCTCGTTGGAGAGACCGGCGATGAAGTTGTAGGCGCCGCGGATCTTGTAGGACCGGACCACCTGCAGGTCCTCGCGCTTCACGTACACCGTGGCGCCGTAGCGCTGGGAGAGCCGCTCGTTGAGCTGCAGCGGGGTCAGGACCCCGAGGGGAGCGAGGCGCTGCGCGGCGGCGAGGACGTCGTCGATACCGACCTGCTCACGCCACACGCCTGAGACCTTACGGGCCACCCGGCCCGCCTCGGTGCCCGGGTGTCTGCCACGCGCGCGGCCTACCCCAGTGCGTCGACGAGGAGCGGGACGACCTCGTGCCAGTCGCCCACGATGGCGACATCGGCCCAGTCGAGGATCTTGGCCTCGGGGTCGTTGTTGACGACCACGATGGTGCCCGCCCCGCGGGCCCCCACGATGTGGTTGAACTTGCCCGACACGCCGATGGCGACATAGAGGGCAGGGGCCACGCTGTGCCCGGTGATCCCGATCTGGCGGGCCCGGGGCAGCCATCCCTTGTCGGTCACCTTGCGCGAGGCGCCCAGCTCGGCGCCCAGCACCTTGAGCAGCGGGTCGAGGTCGCCGTACTCGTCGGGCGCCACGCCCTGGCCCACCGCCACCACGGTCCGGGCCGCCAGCAGGGCCTCGACGTCGTCGTCGCGACCGGCGTCGACCACCGCACCCTGCCCCGGATGGCCCCGGTCACGGTGTCGAGCGTGGGCGCGGCGGCAACCGGGCGCGGGGCGCGCAGGGACAGGACCCCGGGTCGCACCGTCGCCATCTGCACCTCGGAACCGACAGGTGATGGCCGCCACCAGGCTCCCCCCGAAGGCGGGCTTCCACGCCACCAGGCGACCGTCCTCGACGCCGAATCCCACGGCGTCACCGGTGAGGCCGGCGCCGAGGCGCGCCGCGGTGCGCGCCGCCACCTCGCGGCCCCACAGGGTGCCGGGCACGAGCACCGCCCAGGGCGGCGTCTTCTCGCACCAGTGCGTGAGCGCCGGCGCCACGTCCTCTTCCACCGCCGTGCCGTCGATGGACACGACCCGATCGGCCCCCCAGGATGCCGAGCTCGAGGGCGTCGGGCAGCTCCGGGACCGATGGCGACCACCGTGCCCGACACGCTTCCGGGCGAGGTGGACGGCCTCGCCCAGCAGCTCGCGCGCCACGCGGGGCCGATCGGGCTCGATCACCACGGCCACCACCGGGGGCGTGGCAGCGCCGAGCGCACCGGGGTCCGGAGCGGGGACGGCATCGACATCGGGCTCGGCGCTGCCGTCGGCCTCGGCCTCCGCGCTCCCCGGCGCGTGGTGATGGCGCACGGCGTCGAGCGCGCCCCACCGCCGGAGCAACTCGACGGCCTTGTCCACCTGGCCGGCGACGTCCCCCGACAGCACCACGCCGGTGCCGGGCCACGTCCAGGGTGCGCACGTCACCGACCGACGTGGGGCTCCCGGCCGCACCCCAGGGCCCGGCACCGAGATCCGAGGCCGTCAGTCGTCGGATGCGGGTCGACGTCGACCGCGGCCCGCCCTTCGGGGTCCACCTTGCACGGCTCGGTGAGGCGCTCGGCCGTCGACAGCACGGCCGGGAGCTGGACGGTCGACGTCGCGCCAGCCGTCGTCGAGCTCGCAGCGGACCTCGGCCGCCTGCTCGGAGAGGGTCAGCTCCCTGATCCCCCCGGCGAAGGGGAGGTCGAGGAGCTCGGCCACCTCGGGACCGACCTGGCCGGTGTCGGCGTCGATCGAGTTGCGCCCCACGAGCACGAGGTCGAAGGGGCCCTCTCGTGCGCAGCGCGGCGGCCAGGGCCGAGGCGGTGGCGAGGGTGTCGGACCCGGCGAAGGCGGGGTCGGTGACGAGCACGCCTTCGTCCGCACCCCAGGCCACCGCTTCGCGCAACGAGTCCTCGGCGGCGGGGGGCCCGAGGGTGAACACGGTGCAGCTGCCGCCGCTGTCGCGGGCGATCTCCACGCCCTTGCTCACGGCCCGGCGGCAGTAGGCGTTCATCTCGAGCTCGATGCCGTCGCGCTTCAGTCGTCCGTCGGGGAGCAGCTCCATCTCCTCGGCCCGGGGCACCTGCTTCACGAGGACCGCCACCCTCATCGTCGATGACCTCGCCCGCCAATTGCTGACGCAGGCGTCAGATTCATCGGCGTAGCGTACCGGCGCGTCACGTCGGCGATCCGAGGCCGACACGGGCCGCGACCTCGGACATCTCGTCCCGGGCGGCGTCGAGCTCGGCGTGTCCGCACGTCACCACCAGGCGGTCGACGCCCAGGTCGGCGAGCTTGGCGAAGGTCTCGGGCGTCGCCTGGGTGGACATGGCGCTGATGGTCAGCTCCAAGGCGCCGCGGTCGCGACCGGCCGCCTCGGTCTCCGCATGGAGGCGGTCGAGCGCCTGGGCGAGCTCGTCTCCCCACAGGCCCAGCGGCTGCCACCCGTCGCCGCGCCGGGCGGCGCGCCGGATCGAAGGCGGGCTGTGCCCCCCGATGTGGATGGGCACGCCACCGGGCTGGAAGGGCTTGGGATGGGTGTGCGCGTGCGAGAAGGCGAAGAACTCCCCGTCGAAGGACGCCCCGTCGGGCTCGGTGTCGGCCCACAGGGCGCGCATCACGTCGATGGCACTCGTCGGTGCGCCGTCCCCGGCTGGCGAAGTCCACCCCGCACGCCTCGAGCTCCTCGCGCATCCAGCCCACCCCGATGCACAACCGCACCCGGCCTTTCGACAGCCGGTCCACCGTGGCCAGGCGCTTGGCCATGATCACGGGATGATGGGCGGGCAGCACGAGCACGCCGGTGGCGAGCCCGAGCGTCGAGGTGACCCCGGCCAGGAAGCCCAGCAGGTCGATGGGGTCGGGGATGGCACAGTCGTCGGGCAGGGGCATCCGCCCCGACGGCGCGTAGGGGTACCGGCTGGTGTAGTCCCCGATGACGAGGGGGTGCTCGACGACGACCACGGACTCGAACCCAGCGCCTCGATGTGCTGGCAGAAAGCCCGCCATCCAGTCGGGGTCGGCGCACACGCCCGAGCGCACGGGCGGCAGCGCCGCCACCTTGATCGTGGTCACGTCCTTCGACCTCCTCGTCGCACCGACGTGCGCCTCGTCAACGCTCGGCCATGGGGTGGTCGTCGCGCCAGTCGAGCCGGAGCTGGCGCTCGGCGAAGCGCCACGTGCCGGACTCGCAGCACGAAGGAGTCCTGGTAGCGCACGGCCATGACGAGCAGGCGGCGCTCGTCGTGGCGGTCGTAGACGTGATGGGCCAGGCACACCGTCTCGCCGCCGGCACGGTCCCCGTCGACGTCGAGCACCTGGCCGCCCACGACGTGGGTGGTCCCGAGGTAGCGCTCCAGGCCCGCCACCAGGGCCGCGGCGATCTCGGCTCGTCCGGTCCGTACGTTGGGTGACCCGTCGGGCCCGGTGTAGAAGTGGGCCACGAGCCGACCGTCCTCGGTGAACAGCTCGGCCACGGCGGCGGTGTCGCGCCGGTCGACGTGGCGGGCGTAGGTGTCCACGAGCAGACGCAGGGCGAGGCGGGCGGCGGTGTCGCGCTCGGCCTCGTCCACGCGTCGCATCGTATGCGCCCCTCGTAGCATGACCACCGTGGGACCGGAGCCGATCGAAGACACGCCAGTGGCCCCGCAGGGTGGGTACCTGGCCAAACGGTGCCCGCGAAGAGGTGCAGCTCGACGTCCTGCGCCCCGTCGAGCCACTCCCGAGGTCCGAGTTCATGGGCATGCTGGCCGCCGGGGGCATCTCCTACGAGACGAGAGGTCTTCGACACCCTGGGCACGGCGGTCGACGGAGCCGTGGAGGTAGACCGATCGACCGACCGTGCCGAGCGCGAGCAACACAGCGCTGATGCCATGGGCAACGGTGCGCCGCTCGTCATCGGAGGCCGGCTCCCGGTCGATGCCACCGGGCACCGAGTGGGCGAGCCCGATCTCCTCGTCCGGGTGGGAGACCGACCCAAAGGCGACGGCCGATGGGCGTACGTGGCGGTCGACGTGAAGCACCACATCGTGCGCGACGGGGACGCCGACGGTGCACCGACCCTGCCCGAGGCGATCGTGACGGCGCGCCCTGGGTGCAGACCGACGGCGCCGAGACCAGCACGTCGGCACGCACCAAGTACGGGGACCTCGTCCAGCTGGCCCACTACCAACGCATGCTCGAGGCCTGCGGTCACCAGGCAAACGAAGGTCGGTGGGGCGGGATCATCGGAACGGGGCAACGGTTGGCCTGGTACGACCTCGACGCGCCGCGTTGGGACTGGTCGGAATACCTCGACGAGCGGGTGGACGGGCCCTTGTCCACCATGGAGTCCTACGACGGCGCCTTCGCGCACGGGCTCACGGTCATCGACGCCGCGGTGCGGCACATGCAGGATCCCGACGTGGCGTTGCAGGCTGAGCCCGTGGCCATCCCGGACTGTCCCGAATGCGGCTGGCGGGTGTGGTGCTTCCCGATCTTGGAGGAGGCGTCGGACCTGAGCCTGCTCCCCGGGATGAACCTGCGCAAACGCCGACAACATCGCGAGCGGGGCGTTACCGACTTTCACGGACTCGCCGCCCTGGACGACCGGACCGCCCGACTCCTCACGGGTCGGGTCGACATCGAAGATCTGGCCCAACGGGCCACAGGTGTCGACGCGGCAGACACCCATCGCGGCGCTCATCCCCCGCCGGCGACGGCAGATCTCGGAGTTGGCCAGAGAGGGCGTCGACCTGGTCGGTGACCTGCGCGCCTTGCCGGCGCAGACGCTCGGCTACCGGGACACCGCCATGAACGACCTCCCTCTTCAGATCGACCGGGCCCGGGCCCGCCTCGGGCCCGAGCCGGCCTACCGCGTCCGGGGCGTCGACAGATTGGTCGTGCCCCGCGGGGACATCGAGGTCGACGTCGACATGGAAGGCGTCGAAGACGGCACCTACCTGTGGGGGGTGCTCCTCACCGAACGCGACGGGGGTGGCGCAGGTTCGGTCGCCTACCTGCCCTTCGTGTCGTGGGACACCTCGGCGGCAGCCGGCGAGCTCGACGCCTTCGCCCGATTCTGGGAGTGGTGGCGCGACCAGCGCAACGCCGCGGCCCGGTCGGGAAGGACGGTGCGGGCCTACTGCTACAACAAGGGAGCCGAGGGCACGCACATGCGACGACTGGGTGCTCTGCTCGGTCTCGGGGACGAGGTCGAGGAATTCCTGGCCTCGGACGACCTGATCGATCTTCTCGAGGTGGTCCGCCGACAACTGATCACCGGTACCCGGATGGGACTCAAGACGATGGCGAAGCTGGCCGGATTCGCCTGGCGCGGTGAGGAGGGCGGTGGGGCGTTGGCCATGGTCCGCTACGCGGAAGCGGTCGGGGACCCCGACGCCGAGGTCCGCGCCGCGGCCCGGCGCTGGATCCTCGAGTACAACGAGGACGACGTCCGTGCCACCGCGGCGCTGCGGGAGTGGCTCGACGGCACCGCCCAACGCCTCCCCTCGGTGACCACGCTTCGCGGCTGAACGAGCCACCCAACGTGGGCATGTCCTTCCCACCGGGTACGTGGGCCCCTGTCCTGCTTCAGCAGGCACATGCCCGGGCCGATGGTCACCGCAGAAGGGAGGGTGACCCATGGGACTCGGAGAGCGCTGTGACGAGATCGTCCGCCTCATCGACGAGACGTTGGCCGCCTTCGGGGTCGACCCTGGCGACACCACGGCGAACCCTCCGGCACCGGCGACGACGGTGACACCCTTCCCTGCCCGCCGAGCTCGTCGAGGCATGCCGGCAGCGGGCTTCTGACGGCGCCACGTTCACCCGGTGGACGGCTGTCTCACAGAAAACCCACAGGATCGTGGGGCAGGCTGAGCCCAGATACCTATGGCCGAGCCCAGCCGCATCCTCGTCGTCGACGACGAGCCCAGCATCACCGACCTCCTGTCCATGGCCCTTCGCTACGAGGGCATGGAGGTGGAGGTCTCGCATCTGGGACGCCAAGCCCTCGAGGCCATGACGAAGTTCCGGCCCCATCTCGTGGTGCTCGACGTGATGCTCCCCGACCTGAGCGGGTTCGAGGTCCTCGAGCGGATGGGCCGGGACCGCATCGGCGGGCGCCTGCCCGTGCTCTTCCTCACCGCCCGCGACACCCTCGACGACAAGCTGCGCGGCTTCACCCTGGGCGGGGACGACTACATGACCAAGCCCTTCAGCGTGGAGGAGCTCATCGTGCGGGTGCGGGCCATCCTCCGGCGCGCGCACGGGGAGGGCGACGACGGCCGACTCAACGTCAGCGACCTTCGCATGGACGAGGAGAGCCACGAAGTCTTCCGGGGCTCGACGTCGATCGACCTCACCCCGACCGAGTTCAAGCTCCTGCACTACCTCATGCTCAACAGCGGGCGGGTGGTGTCGAAGTCGCAGATCCTCGACCGGGTCTGGAATTACGACTTCGACGGCAACGCCAACGTGGTCGAGATCTACATCAGCTACCTCCGCAAGAAGATCGACGCCCTGGGCCCCCGATTGATCCACACCGTGCGCGGTGTGGGCTACTCCCTGCGCCCCACGCCGGAGTAGTCCCGTGACACTGCGGCTGCGACTGCTCCTCGTCCTGGTCGGGATCGTGGCCGTGGGGCTGCTGTCGGCCGACGTGGCCACCTACGCGTCGTTGCGGTCCTATCTCTTCTCCCAGGTCGACAACGAGCTGCGAGACGACGCCATCCCCATCGGCACCCAGGTCGCCGCCGCCATCTCGCGACCCTTCGGGCGCGAAGGAGTGACGCGGGTCTTCCCGCCCCCGGGCCTGTGGATCGAGCTGCGCGACCAGAGCGGCAACAACCTGGGCCCGGTCGAGGCCTACCCGCTGGCGCCACCTCTCCTCCCGCTGTCGCTCCCGGGATCGGGGAGCGTGTCATCGAGCCCGGTCCGGTTCAACGCCTCGAGCGGGGGGTCGAGCAACGTCCCCTATCGGGTGCTGGCCGAGCCCATCCAGGTGGACGGCAACGAGATCGGCACCGTGATCGTCGCCATTCCGCTCAATGACCTCCATCACACCCTGGGCCGGCTCCTGGTCATCGAGACGCTGGTGTCGGCGGCGGTGCTCATCGTGCTCGGGTTCTTGGCGTGGTGGATCGTGCGGCGCAATCTGCGACCACTCGACCAGATGGCCATCACGGCCGGGGCCATCGCCGGGGGCGACCTGTCCCAACGGGTGGAGACCACCGACCAACGCACCGAGGTGGGCCAACTCGGCAACGCCCTCAACGTCATGCTGACCGGCATCGAAGGGGCCTTCGCGGCCCGAGCTGCTTCCGAAGAACGGCTGCGGAGATTCCTCGCCGACGCGTCCCACGAGTTGCGCACCCCGCTCACGTCGATCCGCGGCTATTCCGAGCTCTTCGACCGCGGCGCCCGCGACCGCCCCGAGGACCTCGCCACCTCGATGCGGCACATCCGGGAAGAGGCCAACCGCATGAGCGTGTTGGTGGACGACCTGTTGCTCCTGGCCCGTCTCGACCACGAGCGGCCCGTCGAGCTCGAGCACATCGACCTCACCGCCGTGGTCAACGCGGCGGTGGACGCGGCCCGACTGCGGGCGCCGACACGCGTCATCAGTCTCCAGGCACCCCGGCCCGTCACGGTCGTGGGCGACGCGGACCGTCTCCGACAGGTCGCCGACAACCTCCTCTCCAACGCCGTCCAGCACACTCCCGACGCTTCGCCTGTCGACGTGCGCGTGAGCGCCGAGGCGACCACGGCTTGTCTCGAGGTCTCCGACCGGGGACCGGGCATCGCGCCCGAGGAACAGGCCCACATCTTCGAGCCGTTCCACCGGGCCGATCTGACCCGGGCGCGCGCCACCGGGGGGGTCGGACTGGGACTGAGCATCGTCTCGGCCATCGCCCACGCGCATGGTGGCAGCGTCGGGGTGGTGTCGGACCCGTCAACGGACAACGGCCACAGTGGCGCCAACTTCTGGGTCCGAATCCCGCTGGCGAGCGCGGGGCCACCCGTGTCCGATCAACCCGCTGCCGAGGACCGCACCGGCGAGCAACCGGTGACCGATCACAACGTGACCGGCGTCGAGGGCTGAGCCGACCCGCCTCGTGCCGCACGGCCGATGAGGCCAGCCCTCCTCAGACCCGGGCGATGCCGGCGAAGCGCGTGAAGCGGTCCACGAAGGCGAGCTGGGTCACGCCGGTGGGCCCGTTGCGGTGCTTGGCGATGATGATCTCGGCCGTTCCCCGGTCGGGGGAATCGGGGTTGTAGATCTCGTCGCGGTAGATGAACAGGACGACGTCGGCGTCCTGCTCGATCGAGCCCGACTCACGCAGGTCGGCCAGCACGGGCCGCTTGTCCTGGCGCATCTCGAGGTTTCGGGACAGCTGCGACAAGGCCACCACGGGGATGTCGAGCTCACGGGCGAGGACCTTCAACCCTCGGCTGATCTCCGACACCTCGACCTGGCGGTTCTCGGCCCGGCTCTTGGTGTGGCCGCTCATGAGCTGGAGGTAGTCGACGACCACGAGACCGAGACCCTCGCGCGCTTTGAGGCGACGAGCCTTGGCCCTGATCTCCATCACGGTGAGGTTGGGGTTGTCGTCGATGTAGATCGGGGCGTCGCCGAGACGGCCGATGGCGTCGGAGATCTTGGGCCAGTCCGACTCGAGCAGCCGGCCGTTGCGCATCCGAGTGGCGTCGACGTGTGCCTCGGAGCACAACAGGCGTTGGGTGAGCTCGAGATGGCTCATCTCGAGGGAGAACACGAGCACCGGCACCCGGGCGTGCACCGCGGCGTGCTGAGCGATGCCCAGCGCGAAGCTGGTCTTGCCCATGGCGGGACGGGCCCCCACCACCACCAGGTTGGATTTCTGCAAGCCGGCCAGGCGCTCGTCGAGGTCTCCGTAGCCGGTGGGGACGCCAGTGATGGTGTCGCCGCGCTCGAAGAGGTTCTCGAGATGGTCGAGACTGGCGGCCAGGAGCTCGCGCAGCGGCGCCATGGTGTCGACCACCCGGCGCTGGGCCACCTCGAACACCATCGCCTCGGCCCGGTCGATCACCGTCGAAACGTCCTCGGGCAGACTGAAACCGAGCTCGGCGATCTCGCCTGACACCACGATGAGCCGGCGCAACAGGGCGTGCTCCTCGACGATGTGCGCGTAGTGCGACGCGTTGGCGGTCGACGGCGTGTTGACCTGGAGCGAGATCAGCACCGAGGCGTCGCCCACGGCATCGAGGAGCCCGGCACGGCGCAACTCGTCGGCGACCGTCACGGGGTCGGCGGGCTCGCCGCGCGCGTAGAGGGCGGTCACCGCCGCGAAGACGTGCCCGTGGGCCGGCTTGTAGAAGTCCTCGGCCACACAGCACTCGAGCGCCGCCGCGATGGCGTCGCGCGACAGCAACATGGCTCCGAGCAGCGACTCCTCGGCGTCGAGGTTGTGGGGCGGGACACGACCGCCGACGGGGTGGAGTCGACGGACGGGTGCTTCTTCGTACGGCTGCGCCATGGTCCTCTAACCCTGGCCCAAAGGTCCTGTGGGGAACGAGGGGCGCAACCCTGGGAATTCACGGTGGACAACCGCCGTTTCCCGGTGGACAAGCGTGTGGACGACCGCCGTCTCGAGATGGACGCCCTGGGGACGACCGAGACGCCCGGTGGCAGGAAGGTGACCTCGCACCCCGCCCACCGTCGCAGGTGGATGTGACACCTGCCGACGCCCGAGGGGCGCCGCCCTGGTCAGGCCTCCGCGACGACCTCGACGGTCAGCTCGGCCTCGACATCGGCATGCAGCCGGACCGGGACCACGTGCGTGCCCACCGCCTTGAGCGGCTCGGCCAGTTGGATCTTGCGACGATCGAGCACGGCACCGGTCTGGGTCTCCACGGCCTCGGCGATGTCGGTCGTCGTCACCGAACCGAACAGTCGGCCCTCGGCTCCGGCCCGAGCGGTGATCGTCACGGTTCCGGCGCTCAGGACACCGGCGACGGTCTGCGCCGATTCCTTGTCCTGGGCGTCGCGCAACGCGCGGCGACTTGCGCATCGACGCCGCCTGGGCCTCGATGCCACCACTGGCGACCAATGCGCTTCCCGTCGGGAAGAGGAAGTTGCGGGCGAAGCCCTTCGCCACCTCGACGATGTCGCCCTTCTTCCCCACACCGGAGATGTCACTTCGAAGCAAGACCTTCATGACCGACCACCCCTGGTTGGGCCCGCCATCTCGAGGGGCTCTGTCGTTGTTGGTTTGGTGTCGCCTCGGGGCAACAGCACGAGCTCGCGCGCCGTCTTGATGGCGACCGATACCTCACCCTGGTGCCGGACGCAGTTCCCAGTCGCCGTCCGGGCGTGGATCTTGCCCCGGTCGCTCATGTACCGGCGCAGCAGGGCGATGTTCTTGTAGTCGATCCACTCCACTTTGTCCCGGCACAGCGCGCACGAGGTCTGGGTGAGACGCCGGGCGGGAGACGTGGCGTGGGGGCGGGTCGATCGTTGGGTGCTGCCGCGCCATGGCTCAGAAAGGTTCCTCGTCGAACCCGTAGCCGGGGCCGCCGTTGCCCGCAGACTGGGCGGCAGGCTCCCGGGCCGGGCCGCCACCACGTGCGGGGGCGGCCTCGCCGGGGCCGCGGCGCTCGTTCTTGGTGACCTGGGCGGTGGCCCAGCGCAGGCTGGGGCCGATCTCGTCGGCCACGATCTCGACCTTGGAGCGCTTGTCGCCGTCCTGGGTCTCCCATGACCGCTGCTCGAGGCGACCGGTCACGATCACCCGTGAACCGCGGACCAGGCTCTCCGAGGCGTTCTCGGCCATCTCCCGCCAGCACACGACGTCGAAGAACGACGTGGCCTCTTCCCATTCCTGGGTCTGGCGGTTCTGCCAGCGCCGGTTCACCGCCACCCCGAAGGTGGCCGTGGCCTGGCCCGTGGGGGTGAAACGCAGCTCCGGATCGCGGGTGATGTTGCCTACGACCGTGATGTTGTTGCCGTTCGCCATGTCTGTTCCTCCTCCGCTACCGGCTCAGCCGGCGCTGCGGGCCGCGTCCCCGGTGGGCACCTTGGCCTGGGCGGATGCCTTGGGCCGTGCCGTGCCGGCGACCTTCTCCGGCACCCGGATGATCTTGTGGCGCATGACCTCGTCGGCCAGCACGAGGAACCGGTCGAGCTCGGCGGACGCCTTGGGCTCGGCGGTGAACTCGGCCACCACGTAATAGCCCTCACGCTTCTTGTTCATCTCGTAGGCCAGGGTGCGTCGTCCCCAACGGTCGACGGTCCCCGTCGTGCCTCCGTTGGTTCGCACCAGCTCGAGGGCCTTGTCCAGGGTTCCCTGGATGGCCGCTTCCTCGACCTCAGGGTCGAAGATGATCATCGTTTCGTACGGCCGCACGCGTGGCTCACCTCCCTCTGGACCCGAGCCACTCGGCATGCGGGGCTCCGCCCCCCGGCGGAGCAGGGTTCTGTCGGTAGGCCCGACCCGGGTGGTGACCCGGTCCGTGACCAGCGGCCATGGTACCTGACGGGTGGGTCAGGGGCCCCCGGGGCCCGGGGCCGCGGGCAGGTGATAGGTCTCGGCGTCGGACGGAAAGACCCCCGAACGGACGTCCTCGGCCCAGCTCGAGATCGCCTCCACGGCAAGAGAGGCCAGGTCAGCGTATCTGCGGACGAATTTGGGCACGGGCCCGACCCCGAGGCCGAGCAGGTCGTGGAAGACCAGGACCTGGCCGTCGCAGCCCGCCCCCGCCCCGATCCCGATGGTGGGCACGTCGACCTCGGCGGTGACCCGGGCCGCCACCACGTCGGGCACCCCTTCGAGAACGATGGCGAAGCACCCCGCCGCGGAGATGGCCTTGGCCTCGTCCACCAGGGCGTCGGCGGCAGCGGCCTCTTTGGCCTGGACCTTGTAGCCCCCCATGGTGTTGACCGACTGGGGGGTGAGGCCCAGATGGCCCATGACCGGGATCTCGGTGGCGACGAGGGCCTCGATCATCGGCACCCGGGCCCGGCCCCCCTCGAGCTTCACGGCCGTCGCACCCGCCCTGACCAGGGTGGCCGCGTTCCGGATGGTGTCCTCCACCGACACGTGGTAGCTGAGCCAGGGCATGTCCCCGATGACCAGGGCCCGGGTCGAGGCCCGTCCCACCGCGGCGACGTGATGGGCCATGACCCCGATGTCCACCTGCAAGGTGTCGGCCAGGCCCAGGACGTTGTTGGCCAGCGAGTCGCCTACGAGGATCATGTCGACCCGGGCCGCGTCGGCGATCCGAGCCCCGGGAGTGTCGTAGGCGGTCAGCATGACGAGGGCGGGGCGGCCGCGAGACCGCTTGGAAGAACGGACCTCGGGGACCGTGACCTTGGGTGCCATGTGAGGCCTCCTTGCCGTCCAGCGCACGAGGGCTGCCGGCGGCGTCGGGACCGGGTAGTAGGTGCCAGTGTACCGTTCCGCGGTGGCTAAGAACGGGTCGTCACCAGGCGCGACATGCGAAAGCTGCGGCGGGTGGGACGGGCCCTTCGAGGCCGTCCATCGCGTCTACCTCGAGGCCGACGGCGACGGCCCCCTGCGCCGGAGCCAAGTCATGGAGGAAGTCGAGCGGTGGTGCCCGGCATGCCGGGCCGTCTACCCCAACGAGCCGTCGCCGGGCTGAGCAGGTGGCGCCATCGACCTCCATCATCGACTACCGCGGTCGCTTCGCCTTCGACGTCGCTCCCGACGCCATCTGGAGCTCGATCGAGCACGCCGAGAGGTTCGAGAGCTGGTGGTCTTGGCTGGCCGAGTTCCGCCTCGAGGGGCCGGGGCTCGTCGACGGCGCCGTGCTGCACGGCGTGGTGTCGCCGCCGGTTCCTTACAGGATGCGCATCCGGGTCGTCCTCGACCGGTGCTCCCGGCCGTCGCGCATCGATGCCACCATCCACGATGATCTCGAAGGCAGCGCCCGGCTCCTTCTCGAGCCCACACCCGAGGGCACCATGGCGGAAGTGTCGTGGACCATCGAGATGCGGCAGCGCCCCATGCGCCTGGCGGCGCGGGCCGCCCATCCCCTCATGCGGTGGGGCCATGACAGGGTCGTCGAGGCGACCGTTCTGGGTTACCGCCGCCATCTGGCCGCCGAGTACGCAGCAAGGAGACCCACGTGACAGAGAACAACGTGACAGAGACGTCCAATCAGACCTTGACCGGAACCGTCGCACTCGTGACGGGAGCCTCGAGCGGTATCGGCGCCGCCACGGCCACGGCGCTGGCCTCCCAGGGGGCGAGCGTGGCGTTGGCGGCGCGGCGCAAGGACCGGCTCGACGCCCTCGCCGCCGACATCAGCGGCCGCGGCGGCACCGTGGTGGTCCTCGAGTCCGACGTCACCGACGAGCGCCAGGCCACCGAGGCTGTGCAGCGCACCGTTTCCGAGCTGGGCCGGCTCGACACGCTCGTCAACAACGCCGGGGTCATGCTGCTCGGCCCGGTGGTGGACGCACCGGTGTCGGAATGGCAGCGGATGGTCGAGCTCAACGTGTTGGGCCTGCTCTACTGCGCGCACGCCGCGCTCCCCCATCTCTTGCGCGCCGCCGAGGACGGCCCGCGCCGGGTGGCCGACATGGTCAACATCAGCTCGGTGGCGGGTCGCGTGGCACGCGCCGGTCGGGGTGTCTACAACCTGACCAAGCACGGTGTCGGGGCTTTCAGCGAGTCGCTGCGCCAGGAGGTCACCACCCGACACGTCCGGGTCTCGCTGGTCGAGCCGGGTGCCACTTCCACCGAGCTGGCCGGGCACAACCGCGCCGAGGTGCTCGAGGTCATGCGGAGTCAGTTCACCAACATCGAGCTCATGCACGCCGAGGACATCGCCGACGCCGTCACCTACATCGTCACCCGGCCCCGCCACGTGGCGGTCAACGAAATGCTGATCCGCCCCACCGAGCAGGAGTAGAGGGCGCTGGGCTCCGGGGTCAGACCAGCCGGGCCACGGCGATGCCGGCCGCCACGGTGACGAGCCCCCACGACATCGCCCGGAGGGCCCGCTCCAGGGGGGCCAAGAGGAATCGGTCGTCGAGATGGCGGACGGTGCCGTCGGCCAGTGTGAGGGTCCCGTCGATGCCGCTGACCGAGCGGCGCAGCATCCGGGCCGGGGTGCTCAGGGCACGCTGGGCCCACGACAGAGCGAAGGCGCCCACCGCCACGAGCACGGGACCCCACCGCAACGTCCCCGCCTGCGCGGCGTAGGCGGTGAGGACGGGGAACGCCCCCCAGGCGGCCGCGAACCCGGCGTCGGTATGGACGATCCCGCCGAAGAGCTCGGCGTTATAGGCCATGACGAGCAGCGGCCCGACCACGATGAAGGGCACGAGGACGGCGCCGACGCTGACCACCCCCACCACGCCGATGGCGACGGCACCCGCCAGCGACACCACCGTCGCCGCGATGAGGGCGCGACCGGGGATGAGGGTGCGCAGGGGCCGGCCGTGGAGCTCGTCGAGACAGTGCGCCGCCACCCCCACCGCCAAGAAGAACGCCACCACCGTCGCCACCAAACGAGAGATCTGCACCCGGGGGGCGAGCGACGCCCCGATCACGACGTAGGAGAGGTGCCAGGCCGTGTAGGGCGGATGCAGGACCGTCCACCAGTCGCGCCAGCCCCCCCGCTGCGGCCGCGTAGAAGGCGGGACGGGGAGCCTCAGCCACCGGCCCGGCTGCCCCACATCACAAGACCGCCCCCGAGGCTCATCGTCCTCACCCCGACGTCATCAATCCCAGCGTCGCGCCACGCCTGGACCGTCCACGACACCGGGAAGCGGCGGTAGTGAGCCGAGATGTTGGGCCCCAGGAACCGGCCCACCGTGAACCACTCGCGCCCGCCCGTGAGGGCACCACCAACCGGCAGGACCAACCGGGTGTAGCCCCACCACCAGAAGCGCCAGAACCGGCTCGAAGGGACCAGGAACTCGAGATTGGCCACGGTCCCCCCCGGTCGCACCACCCGGGCCAGTTCGCGCAGTGTCGCAGCGGGGTCCTCGACGTAGCGCAACAGGTAGGTGAAGGTCAGCGCGTCGAAGGTGGCGTCGGCGAAGGGGAGCTGCTCGCCTTTGCCCAGGACGACCTGGACCTGGTGCTGGGCTCCGGCCCGGGCCACGTTGGCCTTGCCCTCGCGGATCATGGCCTCGGTGAGGTCCACCCCTACCACCTGCCCGCCCGTGCGCGACGCCAACTGCAGGGCCACGCCGGCCGGTCCCGTGGCCACGTCGAGAATCAGGCGCGGGCGCCCTGGCACGACGTGATCGACCATGGCCCGTCGCCAGCGACCGTTCTGGCCCAGCGACAGCACCTCGGCCAGGCGGTCATACCGTTGAGGCAGGCCCGTGAAGAGGCGACGGGCGAAGCGGCTGTTGCGGGCGCCGGTGGAGGGTGTCTCTGGGCGCACGGTGCGACAATCCCACAGAACGCCCGTCGATGTCGGAGGTTTTGGTGGTCCAGGAGCACTTCGACGTGGCGGTGGTGGGCTCGGGGCCCGCCGGCAGCGTCACCGCCTTGGTCCTCGCCCGGGGTGGCGCCCGGGTCGCGCTCATCGACAAGGCCACCTTCCCCCGGGACAAAGCGTGCGGCGACGCCATCGGGCCCCGGGCCGTGGCGTTGCTCGACGACCTCGGACTCACCCCCGCCGGCGAGCGCGCCCCGTTGGGCGACATGGTGGTGGTCGGCCCCTCGGGACGGCGGTTGCGGCTGCCCTGTTTCGACGGCATCGACTACCCCGGCTACGGCTTCGCCATCCCGCGCCTGGGATTCGACGCCTGGCTCGTCGACGAGGCCCTCGCCGCCGGGGCGACGTCGGTGACCGGACGCGTCCAGGACATCGGGTCCGACCCTCACGTGGTTGCGCTCGATGGTGGTCGGACGTTGCACGCCGACGTGGTGGTGGGTGCGGACGGGGCCACGAGTCGGGTCGCAGAGGCAGCGGGACTGGTCGACCCCCGTCGGGTGCTGTGGGGGTTCGCGGTCCGGGCCTACCTCGACGAGCCCGTGGCCCTGCCCCACATCGTGTTGTGGCAACGCCAGCCCGGCCGGGTCTTCCCCGGCTACGGCTGGCTCTTTCCCGGACCCGACGGGCGGGCCAACGCCGGGCTCGGCATCGGCACGTTGGCCGACCGGCGGGCCGGGGCCGGTGCGGTGCGACTGCTTCCGGACTTCCTCGAGCACCTTCGTCGTCTGGGTCTGCTGGACAAACCCGGCGACGGTTCAGGACCAGGACGGTTAGGGGGCTGGCTCAAGATGGGGATGGTGGGCACCACGCCCGCGGCGGGCCGCGTCCTGCTCACCGGCGACGCGGCCGGGCTCGTGAACCCCTTGCAAGGTGAGGGCATCGCGCATGCCATGACGAGCGGACGGCTCGCCGCGCAGTCTGTGCTGGCCGGGCCCGGCACCGCGGCGGCGCGCTATCGCGCCGGTATCGCCCGCCAGCACCTCGACTACCACCGGATCGCGGCCGCCGCCCACGCCACCTTGGTGGGACGGCCGGCGACCGCGGCGGCGGTCGGGAAGGTCCTCACCCACCCCTGGGTCGGTCGCTCCTTGGCGGCGGGATGGTCGGTGTTTTGGAACGAGCTCCTCGAAGGCACGCCACGGGGAATGCCCCGCACGGTCGCGGCTGGCGCGGCGGTGATCGGTCGGGCCGCGACACGGCGCAGCGAGGCAGCGCGCTGGTTCGATCACGTGTGGCCGACGACCTGACGCCAGAGCTCCGACGGCGCCGGTCAGGACGCGTCTCGCACCGCCGCGGGCGCGCAGTGCGTACAGGGTCGGTATCGCGCTGCCGACGCGGCGGCCTCGGTGCGGAAGTGCACTTCGTGAGCGGGGGTGATTCGCTTGGCGTGGACGCACGACGGCATGCAGAACACGCCGGTGGTGTCGCTCCCGACATAGCGCACCCCGGCATCGGCGAGGCGCTCGAGGCGCTCGATGTCGACACCCTCGGCACTGAGCAGCGCCCGCTTCATGGGAACGCCGAGGCCATAGTTCCCGATCTGCCCGTCGCTGCGGACCACGCGGTGACAAGGGATGAGCACGGGCACGGGGTTGCGTCCCAGGGCCGAGCCCACGGCGCGCACCGCCTTGGGCCGGCCGATCTCCCGGGCCACCCATCCGTAGGGGCGGACCTCGCCCGCGGGGATCTCGAGGGTCTTGGTGAGTACGGACCGCTCGAACGGCGTGAGGCCCGAAAGGTCGTAGCGGAGGCTCGTGGCCCGGCCGCTGCGCAGCGCCGCGACCAGTCCGGCGGGCGGGCGGGCACCGGCCACGAGGGGGCGCCCCGTCTCGTCTCGGTGGTGAGCTGCGAACTTCTCAGGGTCGTCGTCGAACAGCGCAGCCGGCATCACCGCGCTGATGCCGTCGTCGTTGAAGGCCACGAAGAGGTCTCCGGCCGGGCTCTGCACCGTGACCAGTTGGTCGGCGCCATGCAGGTCGAGAGCGTCGAGCACGGAGTCGACGAATCCGGGGGGGGCGTCCACGCGCAGCGCCCGCAGTGCCGCGCCAGATGGCGTCATGGTCATCAGGCCTCCTTCTTCTTCCTGCTCGCCGGGGTTTCGGGTGATGCCAGAGCCCGGAGCCGGTCGAGACCGCGAGCCACGTTGGCCTTGGCCGTGCCCACCGGGCACTCGAGGACCGACGAGATCTCGGCGTAGGACAGGCCCACCACGTGTCGGAGGACTACCGGAACCCGATGGTGCTCGGGAAGCTCGCGCAACAGGCCCACGAGAAGCTCCGATTCCTCGCAGGCTTCGGCGGTCGCCTCGGGACCACGACGGAGGTCCGCCCCCTCGGGGTGACGGGCGCTGGTCTCCCGGGGACGGCGCGAGGCGCGCCGCAGGGCGTTGCGCCACAGGTTCAACGTGATGGTCAACAACCATGCCCGGGACTCGAGGCAGAGCACGCGGTCGGCATCGAATCCCTGCAGCGCCTGGTAAGCCCGGATGAAGGTCTCCTGGGCGAGGTCGTCGGCTTCGGTGCGCGACCCGCTCAGGCGCAGGGCCGTGCTGTAGACGGCGCCGGCATGGGCCCGCACGAACGCCGGGTACCCGACGTCGAGATCACCGGCCAGGTCGTCGAGCAGGGCCGAGTGGCGCTGGCGTGCCATCACACCCTCTCAACCCCGCCGAGCCCGATCCGGTTGCACCGGGTCGAAGCGTTTCAGGCTTCTGCGGCCTCGACCCACTCCCGGTAGCGCTGCGCCCGGGGCGACATCAGTGGGAACGACACCACCACCAGGATGAACAGCAAGAAGGTGGTCACGTGCACGCCGGTGCACCACAGGCAGATGGCCTTGATGCTGAAGAGCTCGGCCGCCAGCAGGTACAGGACGAAGCAGATCCCGCTCACGACCAGGGCCAGGCGCGCCACCGCCACCCAGGGGGCCCGGACACGCCACAGTCGAGGGAAGTTGATGATGACCATGGCGGTGAAGAAGAGCAGCCCGAGGAGCGACACGGGGATGCCGAAGATGTAGGACCACTTGCTCGTGGTGACTTTGAGGCAGTTCACCGCACCGGTGTTGGGACAGCTCAGCGGCGCTCCCGTGAAGTGCTCGACGGTCAGGTACATCGAGACCCCGAACCCGATGATCGACAAGATGAACGCTGCCCATGGACGCCAGGTCGGCAGGGTCGGGAGCTCGTAGTCCTGCTCGTCGGCCACGTCGGACATCGTCGCCCGTCAGCTCAGTTTCATGGAGACGGCCGCCTTGTGCGTCCCCGGCGCCGAGCACACCGCGGCGGGCTGGTTCCCCGTGACGGCGCAGATCGACGCCACCAGGTAGTTGGCCGTGCCGACGATCCGCTGCGTCACGACGTCCTTCGGATTGGACAACTTGGCCGCGATCTCCTGCTGGTTGAGCCCGGCCAGGACGTCGGGGACGTAGCTCGGTCCCAGCACGAAGATCTTGTTGGCGAAGTCCAGGAACGGGTAGCCGGTCTGCTGCCCGACTTGTTGTGAGTACTTCGACCACAGGTTGCTCTGCGCGGTCGTGAGGGGCTGGAACAACTTGCGCGACCCCGAGCCGTTGTTGTCGTTGGTCTCGTGCTCCACCGACACCACGCTGAGGTACTGGCTCGTGAACACGAGGTCGCGGAAGCTGAACGTGGCGGTGGCGGGATAGGCGTCCCACGGCGACGAGGTCGTCTCGGTCAGCCCCGACAACGTGCCGAAGCGGCTCAGGGCCAAGACGATGGCCCAACGCTCGGCCGCGCAGTACGGGCAGAACTCGGCCTCGATGAACAGTGCTTCGGGCTTGCCGTTGTCGGTGAGCTTGGGCTCGCCCTTGAGCACTTGCGGTGGGGTGACGCCCGACCCGATCCCGACGGTGTCGGCGAGGGACTGGGAGACGCCGGTCACCTCCGACACGACCTTCGCCGATGCCGGCGCAGGGGGCGGAATGAGCCCGTTCTTGGACGCGTCGGGGTTCGACCCGCCCGTCACCTTCACCACCACGAACACGAGCACGATCACGACCACGAGCCCGATCGACACGAAGGCCAAGGTGGAGGAGGAGAACCGGCGCGGCGGCGGCGCGGTGATCTGCATGTTGGGGCGCGGGGCGCGGCCCTTGGCACCACCGGCTGCGGGCGGACGGCCCTTGCCGCTGGTCGGAGGACGGCCCTTGGGCGTGGCCTTGGGCGCAGCCTTGGCCGGGGGCCGCTTGGCAGGGGAGCCTTTGCGCGCCTGGGAACCGGGCTTCTGCCTGGTCCCGTCGTCGCCTGGTGAAACTTGGCTCATGTGTGTGGGTCCCCTTGCCTTAGTCCAGGTGGTCGGTCAATGGTGCACCACGACGCGCCGGAAGTGGGCGCGCCGGCCTATCGGGCTGTCGTGGCGCTTGGGCTTCAGCCGTTGCCCCGACGGGCGGGGGCGGCGGCGGCGCGATGGCGACCGCCGGCCGGATACATCCGGGCGAGATGGTTCCACGAGCACTTCGGGCAGACCTCGACGACGTAGACGACGACTTCGTCGGTCCGTCGGCACAGACGGGCCAGCTCCGTCGACGTGGTCGGGCAGCGCCCGTTCTTGGGCAGTCGCGAGCCGAAGACATAGGTGACGTGCACGACCGCGGTTTCCTCGCAGATGGGGCAGTCCTCGGACAGTTCCGTCCCGACGTTGCGCGCCGGCGCGCAGGAGCTCGGGATGCGCGTCGCAGACGTCGAGACGCGACAGCCGGCCCTTCTTGAACTCGCTGACGACGGCGTTGCGGGCGAGCCGGTACTCGACACGTCCGCCCGTGCCCGAGACGGGAAACCCCTGTAAGGCCGACGGCCCGAAACTCATCGTCATAAGGGTACCGTCGGCGCCACTCGAACCACTCGTGAATTGGTCAGTTCCCACGGGAGCCTCGACGACCCAAGAGCTCCAGGCGGGCGCGCCGGTTCACCAAGCAGACACCTGCGACCAAGGCTCCACGAGTCGGTCCGAGCACCGGCCGCCCTTCCCCCCTCCCGCCGCGCCGACACCCCGGGATGCCCGAGGAGGACTTGAATCGCCGTCGATGTATCGGTACGATACATCTAACGATGAATTCGACCCGCTCAATTGTGCCTGGAGACGCCTCAAACCCCCCGATCCGGGCGATCACACTCGAGGTGGTGGCGTAATGCTGGAGCTCGCCATCCTCGGGCTGCTCGAGGGCCAGGCCATGCACGGCTACGAGATCCGCAAGCGGTTGCGCGACGAGCTCGGCCAGCTCTCCAACGTGTCCTTCGGTTCGCTGTACCCCGCCCTATCCCGGCTGGAACGCTCCGGCGCCGTGCGGGCCACCGAGGACCTGGGGCGGGGTGGGCCTGCCCCGGTCCCCATGACTGGGTCGTTGAGCGGGGAGCGGGCTGCGCTACGAGCCCGGCGCTCGGGCTCGGGCCTGGGGCGGCGCAGCCGGAAGGTCTACGAGATCACCGAGGAGGGTCGACGCCAGTTCGCCGAGCTCCTGCACTCCGAGCAGGCCGGGGGCAATGACGACGCCCGCAACTTCAGCCTTCGGCTCGCCTTCGCCCGGTACCTACCCCCCCACGCGCGTCTGCGGCTCCTCGAGCGCCGCCGGGGCCAGCTATTCCAGCGTCTGGCCGAGGCCCGCGCCGCGGCGGCGGCGGCCCAGGGCCGGCTCGACACCTACGCCCAGTCGCTCATGGAGCACACCACCGAGTCCACCGAGCGCGACATCGCCTGGCTGGACCGGCTGATCGAGGCCGAGCGTGCCCGCGAGGGCGCGGCGCCGGCTCTGGTCGGCAACACCGTCCGCACAGTTCTGGAAGAAGGAGACACGACATGAGCACGGTCCGGGTCGCCATCGCGGGCGTGGGCAACTGCGCCAGCTCGCTCGTCCAAGGCGTGGAGTACTACCGCGACGCCAACCCCGAGGACATCGTGCCCGGGCTGATGCACGTCAGCCTGGGCGGGTACCACGTGGGCGACGTCGAGTTCGTCGCCGCTTTCGACGTGGACGCGGCCAAGGTGGGCGTGGACCTGTCCAAGGCCATCCTGGGCGGCCACAACAACACCATCAAGTTCGCCACGGTCGGCCATCTGGACGTGACCGTGCAGCGGGGCCCCACCTTCGACGGTCTCGGGACCTACTACCGAGACACCGTGGAGGAGTCGCCGGCCGAGCCCGTCGACGTGGCCAAGGCGCTGCGCGACGCCCGGGCGGACGTGCTCGTGAGCTACCTCCCTGTCGGATCCGAAGAGGCCCAGCGCCACTACGCGCAGGCCTGTCTCGACGCCGGCGTCGCCTTCGTGAACGCCATCCCGGTGTTCATCGCCAGTGACCCGACCTGGGCCCGGAAGTTCCGCGACGCGGGGGTGCCCATCATCGGCGACGACATCAAGAGCCAAGTCGGCTCGACCATCGTGCACCGGGTGCTGACCCGGCTGTTCGAGGACCGAGGTCTCGCTCTCGACCGGACGTATCAGTTGAACTTCGGCGGGAACATGGACTTCAAGAACATGCTGGAGCGCCAGCGGCTCGAGTCCAAGAAGATCTCGAAGACCCAGGCCGTCACGAGCCAGGTGGAGAACTACGTCATGAACGCCGATGACGTCCACATCGGCCCGTCGGACCACGTGCCCTGGCTCAATGACCGCAAGTGGGCCTACATCCGCATGGAGGGCCGGAACTTCGGTGACGTGCCCATCAGCCTCGAGCTCAAGCTCGAGGTGTGGGACTCGCCCAACTCGGCCGGCGTGATCATCGACGCCGTGCGTTGCGCCAAGGTCGCCCTCGACCGAGGCATCGGCGGGCCGCTCGTGGGGCCCTCGGCGTATTTCATGAAGTCACCGCCGGTCCAGTACCACGACGACGAGGCCTACCGCCTGGTCGAGGCCTTCGCCGCGGGCGAGGCCGGGCCCGTCTACCCCGAGGACTGAGCCTTCCACCATGCATCGAGGCGTCGGTAGGCCTCGTCCTCGCCCAGCGGGCCCTCGTCGAGACGGAGCTCCATCAAGAAGTCGAGGGCCTGGCCCACGACCGGCCCGGGCGGGACCCCGAGGTGCGTCATGACCTTGACGCCGTCGAGCTCGGGCCGAAGCGACTGGAGCTCCTCCTCCTCGGCCAGCTCGGCGATGCGCGCCTCGAGCTCGTCCATGCGGCGTTCGAGCGCTCGGGCCCGGGCCGCGTTGCGGGTGGTGCAGTCCGACCGGGTGAGCTCGTTGAGCCGCTCGAGCAACGGCCCGGCGTCACGGACATAGCGGCGGACGGCACGGTCGGTCCATCCCAGCCGGTAGGTGTGGAAGCGCAAATGGAGCTCGACGAGCTTGGTCACCACCGAGATGTCGTCTTGGGGGTACCGCAACGCGGTGAGACGGTCGCGCGTCATGCGGGCCCCCACCACCTCGTGGTGATGGAACGTGACCCCTCCCGAGCCGAAGGCCCGGGTGCGGGGCTTGCCGATGTCATGGAGCAGGGCAGCCAGGCGAAGCAGACGGTCCGGGCCCGTCTTGTCGACGACGGCCAGGGTGTGGGCGAGGACGTCCTTGTGGCGATGGATGGGGTCCTGCTCGAGCGCCAGGCCGGGCAGCTCGGGGAGGAATTCGTCGGCCAGGCCGGTCTCCACGATGAACCACAAGCCAGGTGAGGGCTTGTCGACCGACACCAGCTTGTCGAGCTCGTCTCGGATCCGCTCCGCCGAGACGATGGACAGGCGGTCGTGCATGGCCTTGACCGCGGCAGGGATCTCGGGGACGGGCTCGAGACCGAAGCCGGCGATGAAGCGAGCCGCGCGGAGCATGCGCAGGGGATCGTCGCCGAACGACACCTCGGGGGGCAGCGGCGTCCGCAACCGGCGCGCGGCGAGGTCGGCAAGCCCGTCGTAGGGGTCGACCAGCTCGAGATCCGGGAGCCGCAGCGCCATGGCGTTCACGGTGAAGTCGCGGCGAGACAGGTCGACCTCGATGGAATCGCCGAACGACACCTCGGGCTTGCGCGACTCGGGCACATAGACCTCGGCCCGGTGGGTGGTGATCTCGTAGTCCTGATCGCCCTTCCGGAGCCCGATGGTGCCGAAGCGCTGGCCCTGGAGCCACACCGCGTCCGCCCAACCTTTGACCAGCTTCTCCACCTCGTCGGGATGCGCGTCGGTCGTCAGGTCGAGGTCCTTCTTCCCCGCCGGTGGACGGTCACCGGCGAAGGCGTCGCGCACCGGACCGCCCACGACGTAGAGGCGACGTCCGGCCGCCTCGAACCGGCGCGCCAGATCCGCGGTGGCCTGGACCAGGGGCTCAAAGCGCTCGGGGATCACCGGCGTCGAGGGTAGTGCGGCGTTGACCGCCCACCGTCGTGGTCGTAGGGTCCGGCGCGATGGCGGTGCTCCCGATCCAGCAGACCGAGCGGGCCGCATTGTGCGATCTCTTCCTGAAGGTGGGCTCCGACGCCCCCACCCTGTGCGAGGGCTGGGCCACCTACGACCTCGCCGCTCATCTGGTCATCCGTGAGCGCAAGCCTTTGTCGGGACCGGGCCTCGTCATGGGAGGTGCCGCCGCCCGGTTGACGGCCCGGATGCTCCAGCGGGCCAAGCAGACCCATTCCTATGCCGAGCTCGTCTCCACGGTTCGGCGCGGGCCGCCCGCCGCGCTGCGGCCCTTCGACAAGGCCATGAATCAGACCGAGTACTTCGTCCATCACGAGGATGTCCGGCGGGGCGGGGGGGACACCACGCCGCGCACCGGCGGTGAGGCGACGCAGGTCGAGGACGCGTTGTGGACGATCCTGCAGCGAGGCGCGAAGTCCCTGACCCGACCCGTCAAAACGATCGGTGTCGACCTGCTGCGGCCCGACGGGAGCGCGGTCCATGCCCGGCCCGGACCGGTCGTCGCCACCCTGACCGGCACGGCCGTGGAAATCGTGCTCTTCCTCTCCGGTCGGGGCGACGCCGCGCAGGTGGAGTTGGGAGGACCGCCCCCCGCCGTGGCCGCGGTGCGCGCCGCGGGGTTCGGCATCTGACCGGGTTCACCGAGCACGTCACTGACCCAAGCCCGGGATGAGAGCCGAGGGTGACCTAGGCTCCGACGCCGAGGTGGACCGGACTCCCGACACGTGCGCCCCAGGCCCCGGTCGCTCGATACCACGTCGGGTGGGTGCGAACTTGCTCCTCGCGGTCACGACCGGCGTACTGGTGTTGGTCCTTCTCGGTGGATCGCCGTCAACCGTGGACTCGGCCGCAGCGGCACCGTCGACGCGCCACGTTGATCACCTGACCCTCGTGAAACAGTCGCCGTGGGTGGGTCCGAACGCTCCCAACCAGGACTTGACGATGGGGCTACGCATCCGGAGCAGCGCACCCCGCGGCGCGCTCAAGCTTTCGTTCACCGTGTACCACCCCCTCTCCACCCGGTCGGCTTTCGACGAGACACTCAGCGGCCGCAGCCTGGGTTCGGTGGCGGCACAGTCACCGGGCATCGCCCTCAACGGGTTCAGCACCGACACCCAGGGCGTGACCCATGTGACCATCCCCGTCGACGGCGACACCACGCCCACGGGCACGGGTAACTGGACGGCGGTCCTGGGGTGTCGACCCGGGAGCTGTGCCAACGTCTATCCGGTCAAGGTCACCCTCAGCGATTCGTCGGGGTCCGGCGCCCAGTTCGTCACCTATCTCGTCTACGACGATCCGTCGTCGACGAGTGAGCCACTGCGGTTGGCGCTCGTCATCCCGCTCGGTCTCGCCCCGCCCACCGCGGACAGTCGGGGACACGTCCCGGCACCGAGCCCCGCCGCGCTCAGCACCTTCGAAGGGCTTTTGGGCGCCGTGGCCGGGTCCCCGCCGGTGCCGGTCACGTTGGCCCCCGACGCGGCCACCCTCGATCAGCTGGCCGTGACCGGCCACGGCCACACGGTCGCCGAGGTGGCCGGCTTGTCGAGCTCGTCGACGCGCCAGACACTGGCCGGGCCCTTCGTGCCCGTCGACGCCGGCGCGCTGGTCGGTGCAGGGTTGCCCGCCGAGTTGGCCGCCGAGCTCCGGCGAGGCAACGACGTGCTCGGCTCGGCGCCGATCGGGGTCCACGCCACCAAGGGCACTGGATTGGCTCGCGACGCGCGCTCGACCAGGGTGCGGTGGACCAGCTCGCCCCCGACGACTCCCACCTGGTGCTGCCCCCCGGTTCGGTGTCGGGACCGACGGGCCCGCTGACGGTGACCCAGCCCTTCACGCTCACCCCGACGGCGGGTTCGGCCAGTACCGCCACATCCACGGCCGCGCCACCCACCGCGATGGTGTCCGACGCCGGGCTCGGAGCACGACTGAACGCCGCCCAGGGCGCCGAACGCGCCGCTCGCGGCCGTGCAGTTGTTGGCCGAGGCGTCGCTCATCTACTACGAGGTCCCCAACCTGCGTGGCCCCGGAGGCACGCCCACGGTGCGCGGTGTGGTGGCGGTTCCCCCGGCGGCGTGGGCACCGGGCGCCTCGTTCGTGTCCTCGGTGCTCAGCGGGCTCACGGACAACCCGGTGCTCCAACCCGTCACGGTGGACCAGCTCTTCACGCAGGTGGCCGTCGGGGCGGACAACGAGGCCACCGCCCGCCACGTGGTGCCGCCGACGACCGCGGGGGTCCAGGCCCGAACCGTCCGGGCCATCCGGGCGGCCCGGGCCCGGCAGTCGGGCTTCGCGAGCGCCGTGGCGGGAAGCGCAGCGGGGGCCACCACCGCGCAGGTCACCGACGACCTCCTCTTGGCGGCCGAATCGAGCTTGCTCTCCGCACGCCAGCAACAGGCCGCCGTGGCCGGGTTCAACACCGCCCTCGATCAGCGGCTGCGGGGTCTGGGGGTGCGATCCGACACCATCCGCCTCACCGCCGGCACGGCCAGCGTCCCCATCACGTTGCTGCGCAACACCGGGTATCCGGTCACCGTCGTGGTCAGGCTCACGAGCGACAAGCTCCGGTTCCCGATGGCCCACTCCCAGGAACCTGGGGCCATGTGCAAGGCCCCGCACATCCAGAGCTCGGCCCAGCGGTCGAGCTTCTCCGCATTGTGCACGCTCGATCACGCCACCAACGCCGTCTACGTCAACATGTCGTCGCGGGCGTCGGGTGACTTCCAGATCCATGTGGCCCTCGAGAGCCCGCGGGGGAACCTCGTCCTCGCCGGTGGCCAGCTGACGGTGCGGTCCCTGTCCACCTCGGCCGTGGCCATCGCCTTGTCGGTGGGGGCGGTCCTCGTCCTGTTGCTCTGGTGGGGGCGGACCTTGTGGCGCGGCAAGACGCGGCGGGGCGCCCACACCGTGGCACGGGTCCGGGGATCGACGACGTGACCGGGCCCGGCGAGCCCCCCGTCGACAGGCCGGACGAACCCGACGAACGCGCCGACTGGGCCGACGTCGAGGACCTCGACGATGACCCTGACAACGACGACACCGAGTTCCGGGACACCGAGTTCCGGGACACCGACGTGCCCGATGCGGACCGCCGCGTCGCCGAGGAGCTCCAGGAAGCGCCCACATCCGAAGCCGCCAGCATCCGAAGCCGCAGCATCCGAAGCCACGCGCATCCGAGCCCGCATCGCAGGAGATGGCCACACCTGAGGTGACGGGGGGGTCCGGGGGGGCTGCGGTGGAAGGAACCGGGCTGCGCCGGGCCACCGCGGTCATGGCCGTGGGGACGACGTTGTCGCGCGCCACCGGGGTGCTGCGCATCTTCGCCCTCACCTACGCGTTGGGGACGTTGAGCCTGGCGGACTCCTACAACCTCGCCAACACGATGCCCAACATCATCCACGACATCGTGCTGGGTGGGGTGCTGTCGGCGACGTTCGTGCCCGTGTTCGTGCACAGGCTCACCACCCGCGCCGACGACGACGCCTGGGACGCGGTGTCGGCCGTGGTAAGCGTCACCATGATCGTGATCGCGGCGGCATCGATGCTCTTCCTGATTGCAGTCCCGTTCATCGTCGACGCCACCACGTCGCTCAACCACAGCGGCGAGGCCGTCCAGAGCCGGGCCGTGGCCAAGGACCTGCTGTTCCTGTTCGTCCCCCAGCTGGCCTGTTACGGGTTCATCAGCGTGGGCACGGCCCTGCTCAATGCCCGACGCAAGTTCGGCGCGCCCATGTTCACCCCCATCGCCAACAACGTGGTCCTCATCGCCGTGCTGCTCGTTTTCGGCACCACCGTGCACCGGGCCTCACTGGCCGGGGTGGCTGCCCACCGGGGGCAGTTGCTGCTTCTCGGACTGGGCACCACGGCGGGCGTCGTTGTGCAGGCCGGGCTCATGGTCCCGAGCCTGCGCCGAGCCGGGTTGCGTCTGCGGTGGAGGCCGGACTTCCGCCACGAGGCGGTGCGGACCATCCTCCGGCTCTCGGGTTGGACCTTCGGGTTGGTCGTGGCCAACCAGATCGCGTTGCTGGTGGTCCTGGCCGTCTCCGAGAAGGTCGGGCCCGGCGCGGTGTCCGCCTACACCTACGCCTACATCTTCTTCCAGCTGCCCTACGGCGTCGTCGCTGTCTCGATCATGAGCGCGACCGCCCCCGAGCTCACGGCGCGCTGGGCCCAGGGCGATCTGGTGGCGTTCCGGCGCCGGATGGGGACGGGACTGCGGGCCATGTTGGCCATCGTCATCCCCGCGGCCGCGGGCGAGCTCATCCTGGCCCGACCGTTGGTGGCGCTCGTCGCCGGCCACGGGGCTGCGCACAACACCACCGCCACGGCCGAGTCCCTGGCCATGCTGGCCCTGGGACTGCCCGGGTTCTGTGTCTTTCTCTACGCGGTGCGGGTATTGCAGAGCGTCCAGGACATGCGCTCGGCGTTCTGGCTCTATGCCTTCGAGAACGGCGTCAACATCGTCCTCGCCGTGGTCCTGGCCGGGCCTTTCGGCGTACGGGGCATCGCGCTGTCGATCAGCATCGCCTACACCGTGGCTGCGCTCGTGGCGCTCGGCTATCTGCGCACCCGGTTCCAGGGTCTCGCCGGGGATGTGCTCGGGCGACCCCTCGGTCACGTCGCCTTGGCCACCGTCGCGCTCGGCGATGGGAGCGGTGCTGGGCAGCAACGTGTCGGGATCGGAGACCACCCCCCTGCTCCTGGCCCGCGTGGCATTGGGCTCGGTGGCCGGTGGCGCGGCGTATGTGCTCGCCGGTGGGGGCCTCGCCGAGGTGGAGCGACGCCGACGGCGGGCCGTCCGCGAGGCAGCCGAAGGCCCACCCCGGGCTCACCCCCGCCCCGACCCGAATTCACCCCCGCCCCGACCCCGGCGGCGTCCCCCGCAGAGCCCGGGAGGCGGTCCCCAGAGCACGTCGCGGCGACGACCGGGGGCACCTCCACGACCCGCACCCCTCCCGCCCGCGGGCCGACCCCCGCTGCGACCGGGTCGTCTCGGTCCCACGCGCGCCCCCGATCCGGGCGGGTCGCCCCACGGAGGTCCGGGGCTGTAGCAGACTCGTGCCTGTCGGCACCTCGCTGCACGAGCCGGCATCGCCCCCGAACGAGGAGGACCGATGGCGAGCATCCAGGTCGTCACCGACAGCGCCTGCGACCTGTCGCCGACGACGGCCGAAGAGCGCGACGTGCGCGTCGTGCCGCTCACGATCCGGTTCGGCTCCGAGGAGCTCGTCGACCGGGACGAGCTGTCGAGCAAGGAATTCTGGGACCGCGTCATCACCGGCCCCGACATGCCCTCCACGGCGGCGCCTTCACCGGGCGCGTTCCAACAGGCGTTCCTCGAAGCACGTGAGGCGGGGAGCAGCGGAGTGGTGTGCGTGATGCTCTCCTCGGGACTGTCGGCTACATACCAATCGGCGTGCACCGCCGCCGAGGCGGTGGCCGACCGGATCCCGGTGCGGGTGGTCGACACCCAGAGCGTCACCATGGGCCAGGGACTGCTCGTGCTCGCCGCGGCGGACATGGTGGCCGACGGTCGCAGTTTGGATGAGATCGAGACCGCACTCAACGACATGAAGGACCGGACGCACGTCTACGGTGCCATCGAGAGCCTCGACTACCTGCGGCGCGGCGGCCGCATCGGTGGGGCCGCCCAACTGGTGGGCTCGCTGCTGTCGATCAAGCCCGTCATCCACGTGGTCGACGGCGTGGTCGAGGTCGAGTCCAAGCAGCGGACCCGCTCGCGCGCCCTGAGCTACCTGGCCAGCAAGGCCATCGAGGCGGGACCCCTCGACCGGCTCGGATGCACCAACGGGGCGGCAGCGGACTTCGACGAGGTCCTCGAGATGCTCCGCAAGGCGACGCCGGACCACGAGATCGTGACTGGGGACCTCGGGCCGGTGGTCGGGAGCCACGCCGGACCGGCCTCGGTCGGGGTGTGCTTCATCACCAAAGCACCCTGAATCATCGCGTCACGCTGCATCACGGCGTCACGCCGCACACCCACCCACCGGGCGGGGTCGGCGGGGGTCGGCGACTAATCTCCAAGTCATGGAAGACCAGGCCACGAACACATCGCCGCCGTCGGCGCCACCCGCAGCCTCGCCGTCGCAGGCCGAATGGCCCGCCAAGGTGGCCGACACCATCGAGGACGTCGTCGAGTCGGTCCAAGACCGCGTGGTCCGGCCTCTCATCCTGGCCGCCCGGGGCCTCGTGTTCGGGATCATCATCGCCACCATGGCTCTGGTCCTGAGCGTCGTGATGGCCATCGCCCTGGTCCGGCTGCTCGACGTCTACGCCTTCGGGGGCCGGGTGTGGGCTTCGGACGCCCTGCTCGGCGCGATCCTCGTCCTCGGGGGTGGCTACGCGTGGACCAAGCGCGGGCCCCGGGGCGCAGAGGAAGGCTGAGGTGCCCGACACCCATCGCCCGAGACCCATCAGGTCGTGATCCTGGGATCCGGGCCCGCCGGCCTCACCGCCGCGATCTACACGGCCCGGGCCAACCTCGCACCCTTCGTCATCGAGGGCGAGCCTTCGTCGACGAGCGACCAGCCCGGCGGCCAGCTCATGCTCACCACCGAGGTCGAGAACTACCCCGGTTTCGTCGACGGCGTCCTCGGCCCCGACCTCATGTCGCGGTTTCGTGACCAGGCGGCGCGCTTCGGAGCGCAGTTCCTGACCCGGAAGGCCAAGCGCGTCGACTTCTCGTCGCGCCCGTTCCGGATTTGGACCGGGTCGACCGAGGGCGAGCCCGACATCCTGGCCCGAGGTGCTGATCGTCGCCACCGGGCGCGCGGGCGGTCATGTTGAACGTGCCCGGCGAGGCGAAGCTCATCGGCCACGGGGTGTCGACGTGCGCGACGTGCGACGGGTTCTTCTTCCGGAACCAGAAGATCGTGGTGGTGGGCGGAGGGGACTCTGCGCTCGAGGAGGCGTCGTTCCTCACCCGGTTCGGCGAGACCGTGACGGTGGTCCACCGGCGCAAGGAGCTCCGGGCCTCGAAGATCATGCAGGACCGGGCGTTCGCCAACGACAAGATCGACTTCATCTGGGACTCGGTGGTCACCGAGGTCCTCGGCGACGGCAAGGTGAGCGGGGTGGCGCTCACCAATGTGGTGACCGGCGAGCAGTCCACCTTGGAGACCAGCGGCGTGTTCGTCGCCATCGGGCACGTGCCCAACACCTCGGTGTTCGTGGGTGAGCTCGACATGGACGAGAACGGCTACATCAAGACCGAGCGAGGGCACCCGGACCAACGTCGACGGCGTGTTCGCGTGCGGCGACGTCCAGGACCACATCTACCGCCAGGCCATCACCTCGGCGGGGTCGGGGTGTATGGCCGCCATCGACGCCGAGCACTGGCTCGAGGCCCAGGGCGAAGGCTGACCGCCTCGCCGGCGCTCACCGCGCAGCGCGCCGGCTCCGGCCAGGGGCGGGAATGCAGGGCCCAAGAGCGGTGTTTCCGGTACGTTCGATACACCGCACACGACCAGGTGTCCAAGGAGGACCGTTTCATGAGCGAGGGGATCACAGCTCTGAGCGACGCTACGTTTGACGAGCATGTCAAGGCCGCCGACACCCCGGTGCTGGTGGACTTCTGGGCCGAGTGGTGTGGTCCGTGCAAGATGATCGCCCCCGTCCTCGAGGAGATCTCGGCGGAGCACAAGGGGAAGATTCAGATCGCCAAGCTCAACATCGACGAGAACCTGGACGTGACACGCCGGTACGAGGTGATGAGCATCCCCACCCTGATGCTGTTCAAGGACGGGGAGCCCGTGGAGCGCATCATCGGCGCCCGGGGCAAGGCGCAGCTCCTCCAGGAGCTGCAGGCGTACCTGTAGACCACGGCGACAGCCTTCCCCTCGCCTCGGGCGACAAGGGCGAGGCTGTCGCCGACCTGCAGCGGCGGTTGGCCCTGGTCGAGCTGCCATGTGCGCCGGACTCCGAAGGGATCTTCGGCGTGGGCACCAAGGCCGCCGTCGAGGGGTTCCAGTACCGCCGGGGCCTGCGGGTCGACGGCGTGTGCGGCCCCCAGACCTGGGCGGCCCTGGTCGAAGCCGGGCTGCGACTGGGAGACCGGTTCCTCTATCTCCGTCGGCCCATGCTGCGCGGCGACGACGTCGCTGACCTGCAACGACGCCTCTCCGCCCTCGGCTTCGACACCGGACGGGTGGACGGCATCTTCGGTGAGCTCAGCTCCCAGGCCCTGGCCGACTTCCAGCGCAACACCGGGCTCCCCGTGGACGGCATCCTGGGGGCCTCGACCTTCCGGGAGCTGCGCCGGGTGGCGCCGCGCCATGGTGATCCCGAGCTCGTGGCCACGGTCCGCGACCGGGATCGGCTGCGCCGGTCACCACGGACGCTGCTGGGACGACGGATCGCCATCGGCGAGGAAGGCGGGCTCGACGCCCTCGTCGCCGCCATACGCCGGCCCCTCGTCGCCACCGGGGCCCAGGTCATCCCTCTGCTTCACCCTGACGGTTCCACCCGGGCCGCGGCCGCCAATGCCGCCGATGCCGACGTCTACCTGGGCCTGCGCCTCGATCCTGACCGCACAGGGTGCTCGACTGCCTACTATTCGGGATACCGGTACGAATCGGCTGGTGGGCGGCGGCTGGCCGAGCTCGTCCACGCCCTGGCTGCCGCCGCGCTCGGGGTTCCCGCCGAGGGGGTCCTGGGCATGACCCTGGCCGTCCTGCGTGAAACCCGGATGCCGGCGGTGGTGTGTGAGGTCGGGACCGCCCGCCATCGTGGTGCGCCATGCCGGCGCGCTGGCCGAGGCTCTGGTCAGGGCTCTCGTGGCCTGGGCAGCCACCCCCGTCGACTGACGTCGAGGGCCAACCCTCAAGGCGGCGTCGGACCCAGAGGCGCCCGACACAGGAGACTCTCAGCCTCACCCGAGAGCGGAGGATTTCCACAGCCTCATGCACAGGTTGTGGATGAGGCTGACCATCCCATCGAGGGTTAGGCGATCACCCTCCGTGAGAAGGCCCTGGTAGATCGGGCTCTTCGACGGATTTCGCCACGCCCGGTGGGATCAACGCTCGTCGGTGGGCCGGACCTAGAGGGTGACGCCCCCCACCATGAGCTTGTAGATCCGCTCGAGGTCCTCGAGGGTGGCGAAATCGATCACGACCCGCCCTCGCTTGGCCCCCATCTCCACTTTGACCCTGGTGTTGAGGTGGTTGGACAGGAGGTCCTCGAGCTCGAGAACCCCGGGAGCGGGCAGGCGCCGGCGCACGGCGGGAGTCCCGGGCCCGGTCTGCACGGCATCGGACGCGGGGGACACGGGGGTGACTTGGCTCCCGTTCTCGGCCGGGGCGCCGTCGGGGCCTGCACCCTGGGAGTGGTGGCGGACACCTTCCTCGACGGCCCGGACGGTGAGGCCCTCGGCCACGATCCGCTTGGCCAGCTCCTCCTGGTAGCTGCGGTCGGGCGTCCCCAGCAGGGCCCGGGCGTGGCCGGCCGAGATGTTGCCGTCGGCCAAGGCCCGCTGGACGCCGGCGGGGAGCTGGAGCAGCCGGAGGGTGTTGGTCACCGCCGTCCTGCTCTTGCCGACCCGGGAGGCGACCTGCTCGTGGGTGTAGCCGAACTCGTCGACGAGCTGCTGGAAGGCGCCGGCCTCTTCGAGCGGGTTCAGGTCCTCGCGGTGGAGGTTCTCCACCAGGGCCTGCTCGAGGCTGTGGACATCGGAGACGCTCTGGACCAGGACCGGCATGGTCTGGAGCCCGGCCCGTCGGGCCGCCCTCCACCGGCGCTCGCCAGCGATGAGCTCGTACTCGTCCTCGTCGATCTCCCGGACCAGGATGGGCTGGAGTACCCCGACCTCGCGGATCGACGAGGCCAGGCTCGACATGGCCTCTTCGTCGAACCGGGTTCGGGGCTGGAGGGGGTTGGGCTTGATGCTGGTCATCGGCACCACCCGGAGCGCCGAGTCCCGATCCCGGGCCTCGGTCGGGATCAGTGCCCCCAGACCCTTGCCCAGTCCGCTACGACGCGCCACCGCTGACCTCCTTGGCTAGCTCCCGATACGCGATCGCCCCACGAGAGGTGGGGTCGAACGTCGTGATGGGTTGACCGAACGACGGTGCCTCGGAGATCCGCACCGTCCGGGGAATCACGTTCCGACAGACCTTGTTCCCGAAATGGAGCCGAACCTCGTCCGCCACCTGCTCGGCCAGCTTGGTCCGGGCGTCGTACATGGTGAGGACGATGGTCGACACGTCCAGCTTCTCGTTGAGGTTGGCCTGGACGAGGTGGACGTTGCGCAGGAGCTGGCCCAGACCCTCGAGGGCGTAGTACTCGCACTGGATGGGGACGAGGACCTCATCGGCGGCCGCCAGCCCGTTGACCGTGATCAGACCGAGCGACGGGGGACAGTCGATGAGGATGTAGTCGAAGTCGTCGATCACGGACTCGAGGGCCCGGCGGAGCTTGAGCTCCCGGCTGAAGGTGGGGACGAGCTCGATCTCCGCACCGGCCAGGTCGATGGTGGCCGGTGCCACGAACAGGTTCTTCATGCTGGTGGGCTCGATGGCGTCCTCGAGCTTGGAATCGCGCATGAGGACGTCGTACATCGACAGCTCGAAGGATCGTCCGTCGATGCCCAGGCCGGTGGTGGCGTTCCCCTGGGGGTCGAGGTCGACCACCAGGACCCGGAAGCCGATCTCGGCCAGGCCGGCACCGAGGTTCACCGCCGTGGTGGTCTTGCCCACCCCGCCCTTCTGGTTGGCGACGGCCATGATGCGCGGCACCGGGCGAGGGACATAGGCCACATCGGCACCGGGCTCGGGCTCGGGGACGTCAGACCAGTCCACCGAGGCCCGCTGAACGGGCTGGGCCTTCTTCTCGGGGGCCGGGGGGGTCTCCGGGGCCTCGACCTCGACCTCGGGCGTGGCTACGTCCTCGTACATCTCGTCGGCGACGGTCACCGGGTCCTCAGACCGGGACACCGGTCTCGATCGGGTCTCGTCGGCCTCCGTCCCCTGTGGCTGAAGAGATTCCTGAGGCTCCTCTTGCCATTGTTTCCCCTGCTCAGGCCGCTGGTCCCTGCCCCGAATGCGGACGCGCACGGTCAGCCCTCCAAACGGTTGTGGCTCACGGTCCACCATCCTCACCATCCGGGAAGCCGGGGTCAATAGTCGCGGGGCGAATCTGTTGTGATTTCGGGCAACTTTTCGGGCCTCAGGAACGGACTTCGTCCTCGACGGCCGTCGTGGGTTCGGTCCGCAAGCGACTCGCATACTGCTGCATCATCTCCCCGAATCGTTCGAAGCTGGGGACGTCGAGCTCGGGGGAGAGGCCCTCGGCGAGCACCGGCACCAGGTGATCCCGCAGGTAGGAGCCCCGGGCCATCCATTGGAAGTAGTGCCGGCCGCCGTGGTGGTAGGGACCGTAGAGCTTGCCGCCTGGGAACGTCCGCTCCAGCCAGCGGAAGATGGCCTCGTGGCGGACGTGCATGCGCAAGGTGACCTGGGGTTGCCGGCCGTCTCCGCCAAAATGGCCTTCGCCCACCAGGAGCCCGATGAGGAAGCCCTTCTCGAACTCTGTGGGCATCGGCGAACCTCCTCTTCCCAGGCCCTCCAAGGGTGTTTCACCGTCAGGTTACACGTGGAACACCCGGGGCGGTGGTCACCGAGTCTAAAGGGTGTTTCACCGTAAAGTTACACGTGGAACATTCGCGATTTCGGTACCCTGACCTGGGCTGACGCGAGCGCGGCCAAAGTGCGACGTTGTTTTGGCTACCCCTCGGACACGCGGTACAGGGGCCGTTTGGCGGCCACTCCCGACCGACGGGGAAAGCGGTCCGGGCACGGGGCTCGCCTGGAGGATGACCTGGTATCCGAACCGACCCCGGATCGTCGTCACAGGTTCCTGGCCGAGCTCGGGCCAGTCCCTCCCGGGGCCAACGGGCGACGGTCTGACCAGGACCGGGGGGCTCCGATACCACCAGGAGGCCACCTGGCCTGAGGAACGGGGCGGCACACTCGGCGGTCACGGCGGGGCTCCCGAAGGATCGGGCCCAGACGACGTCGAACCCAGCCCGGAGCTCCGAGGTGCGGGCGGCGGCGTCCTCGGCCCGGGCTCGGATGACCCGGACCCGGCCCGCCCAACCCAGCTCGAGCACTGCTCCGGACAGGAACGTCGTCCGTCGCTCGGCGGCGTCAAGGAGCACACCCGGCGCGCGTGGGCCAGTGCTGGGCCAGCACCAGCCCGGGAAGTCCGCCTCCCGATCCCAGGTCCAGCCAGCGACCGGGGGCCGATGGTCCGCCGCCCTGACCTGCTCGAAGGCTCGGGCGAAGCCCAGGGCGTGGTCGATCTGCTCGTCGAGGGCCATGGGCCCCAGCAGGTCCAGGGACCGGGCCTCGCTCGAGGACTTCCGCCAGGGCGCGGGAGCCCTCCACGTCACCCATGACCTGGCCCGCGCCTGATCTAGACCGACCCGGGCTTCGACCTCGGGGATCTCGGGCGATCCCCGGCCCCGGTCGTCGGTCGCCTCAGCCGCCGTCGGCAGCCGTGCCGTGCCCGGCCGAGATCACGATGTAGCGACGGGGCTCCTCGCCCTCGGACCGGGTCGAGAGGCCCTCGATCTCGTTGATCGTGTCGTGGACGACCTTCCGGTCTGCCGCCGACATGGGCTCGAGGGCCCGGTCGGATCCCGAAGCCGTGACCTCTTCGGCGACCTGCTGGGCAAAGCGCTGCAAGGCGGCGGTGCGCTTGGCCCGGTAGCCGGCCACGTCGACGTTGATCCGGCTGCTCTGGCCCCCGGTGCGCTTCTGGACGAAGGTCCGGGCCAATTCCTGCAGGGCCGCCAGGGTGGCTCCTCCGGGGCCGACCAGCACGCCGAGCTCCTGGCCCTCGACGACCACCTCGGCGGTCTCCTCGTCGACGACACGGGTCGACACCGCCGCATCCATGCCCAGCTCGTCGATGAGGCCGGCGATGAACTCCCGCGCCGACTCCCCCTGCTCCTCCAGCGTCATGGTCTCGCCCACAGCCTCCTCCTTCGTCGACCCGGACGGCCGGGACCCTTTCCTCCTCGTGGAGGACTGCGGCGGGGTTCCCGCGCCTTCACCGGGATCGCCGTCCCGGTCCCCGTTGCTGCTCGAACCCGTGCTGCCCGAACCTCCGCTCCGGGATCCGCCGCGCGAGCGCGATCGGCGCCGTCGGTTGGTCGAGGTCCCCGTCCCGTTGCTCGAGGCCGACCCGGCGGCAGCGACATCCGCTTCGGGGTCGGTGTCGGACCCTCTCCACCACGGCCACCCCGGCCGAGGGGCGACTCCGGTCGCCACCGCCGCGGGCGGATCCTCCGCCATTGCGCCGGGCACCGCCCTCCCGGGTCTCGCCCGATCGACGGGCCCGGGTCCGCTTGGGACGGGGGCTCGTGGGACGCACTCTGGCCCGGACCCGGGCCTCACCCCGCATCCGTCCGAACAGGCCCGCCTTGGGCTCGGTGACCATGACGAATTCGGCATCCGTCTCGTCGACACCGAGCTGATCGAGGGCGGCATCCTTGGCCTCCTCGATCGTCTTTCCGGTCGTCTCGACCCACTCCATCGCTCAACGCGCCTTTCTCGGTCGCTTCTTGGCGGATCGGGGCTGCCCTGTGGGCTGCTCCTTGGGGGCGGGAGCGCCGTTGCTCCCCGCCTTGCTCGACCCGCTCCGAGCGCCTCCGTTCGTATCGGCGCCGCCAGGGCGCGTGGTGTTGCCGGGCCCGGGGGGCCGCTTGGCGCCGCCACCGGGCTTGCCGGGATCTTTCGGTTTGGCCGCCCCGTTGGCCGAGCCCTGCACCGTTGGAGGACACGGCACCCTTGTCGCCGGCGGCACCGGCTTCGCGGCGGCTTGGGAGGCCGGTGTCTGGGTCGTCCTTCGGGGGCGCTTCGGAGCGTCGATCTCCGGTTGCAGGCCGGACTGGCGTGCCTTCTGCTGCTCGAGGGCCCGCTGCTGGGCGTCGGCCAGCCGCTCCATGATCGATCTCCGGGGCGTTCCTCCCCCACCGCCACGTGAAGGGAGATTCCCCTCACGCCGAGTGGGCGTTTTGTCCAGCACGCCGGAGCGGAAGATCCCTTCCTGGATGCCGATCCGGCACAGGCTCGAAACAACGAAATAGATGTTCACTCCGGCCGAGATCCGGATGTAAATGACAGCGAAGATAAGCGGCATATACCGCTGCATCATTTGCATCTGTGGATTGGCCTGAGCCGCTCCCGGGTTCCGGCTATTGAGCTGACGCATTTGCAGATATTGCAGCCCGATGGCCACCGCCACGATGGCACCGTAGGGGATGGCCCCCAGCCACGAGGCGTGGTGGCGAGAAGAGGTTGTTGCCCAGGTCGAGGCCGAAAGCCTTCATGTGGCCGTTGGCGGTGATGAGGTCGCGGTACAGCCGGGTGGAGTGCGAGACGTAGTCCGGTCGGGCGACCAGATGGCCGTGTTCTTTGACCGTGGTGGTCAGGCCTCGGATGACTCCATAGAGGACGACGAAGACAGGGAGCTGGATCAACATCGGCAGGCATCCGCCGGCCGGATTGATGCCGTGCTCCTTGTACAGCTTCATCATTTCTTCGTTGAGCGTTACCCGGTCGCCCTTGTACTTCGCCTGGATCTTCTTGAGCTCGGGGGCGACCCGCTGCATCTTGATCGTCGACCGGGTGCTCTTCACCGTGAGCGGCGCGGTCACGATCATCACCACCACCGTCAGCAGGGCGATGGCGACGGCGAAGTTGGGGATGATCGAATAGAAGAACGCGATGATCCCGGCCAGCAGCTCGTAGAGCGGCTTGAAGATCTGGCCGATGGTGCTGGCGAACATCAGGTGGACGATCACGGTTGCACCCGGCTTCAGTCCGGCACCGGGTCGACGCCGTGGCCGCCCCAGGGGTGGCACCGCAGGACCCGGCGCAGCGCCAGGAACGAACCCCGGCCCGCACCATGGCGCTCGATGGCGTCGCCGGGCGTAGTCCGAGCACGTGGGCCAGTACCGGCACGGCGAGGGTCGTCCGGCGCGAAGTGCCTGGTAGAGACCGATAATTCGGATGAGCCCGGCCCGGATGGCGGCGATGGGGTGCCGGCCGGGGCAGGCCGAGGGTCGTGGGGTGGCGCTCATGGGCGCCGGGCCCGAGAAGCCGATGTCATCGCTGCTGTCACTTGTGCCTTCAAGTCCTCGTAGGGGAGGCCGGCCGCCTCACGACCTGCCGCCACCAGGTATGCGCCCGGTGCGAGCGGGCGTGACGCCTCGGCCACCACGGCCCGCAGGCGCCGGCGCAGTCGGTTGCGAACGACCGCACCGCCCACCCGTTTCCCCACCGCGTACGCCACCCGGGGGACGCTGTCGTCACCGGTGCCCACGAAGGTCACCGTGATGTGGCCCCGTCTGCTCCGCTGTGCCGTGGCGCCGCAGCGCCTCGAACGTCGCCCGGTCCCGGATACGCCAGCCCACGGGGCCCCTGCCGCTCTCACGCGGAGAGGCGGTGGCGACCTTTGACCCGACGTGCCTTGAGGATCGCCCTCCCGGCACGGGTGGACATCCGGTGTCGAAACCCGTGGTTCTTGGCCCGTTTCCTGGTGTTGGGCTGGTAAGTCCTCTTCACTCCCTTGTCCTTTGTGCTCGAGGCCGGATGCGGCGCGGCTCGTCTGCCGGGGCGCCGTGCGAACAGGTGCCCGCCCCGAGTGCCTGGCCTCCCATGCTAGGCGCGTCCCCGCGCGCCCACCAGGCAGGACGGGGCCCGGGCCCGGACCCCGTCGCGGCAATTTCACGAAGAGTTTTCACGCGCCGACGGCGGACAAGAGCCCTGGTGGCCGAGGACGGAATGTGCTTCCACCAGGGTGTCTTCCCACTCCTCCACAGGTGGATCGGCCACTAGCAGCACGCGACCCGCCGGTGTACCGTTCGTCGCTACCGGTGCGTCATACGAACGGGTCGCAGATCGACAACAGGGTCCTCCTTCCCCAGGGCCACCAGACAACAGGCCGTAGGTGGACGGCGGACAAACTTCCCGGACAATCCACACTTGTGGATCTGCTTGTGGACAATTTTGGCGGCGGGACGGCGGAGGCCCTGGTGAATGACAAGAACGACTTGTGGAAGCGCTGTGGAGACACCCTGCGCGAGCAGGTGTCCGACGCCACGTGGCGGACCTGGCTCCAGGCTCTCAGCCCCGAGGCCTACGACGGCGACCTCCTCGTGCTCGAGCGCGCCCAGCTCGCTGGTGCGCGAACGGGTCGAGAACCGCTTCCTGGGGCTGATCGCCGCCGCGGCCACCGAGGTGGCGTCACACCAGGTCAAGGTCCGCCTGGACGTCGGCCCCATGGCCGTCGCCGACCCCTTGCCACTCACCTCGCTCCTCGACGAAGACCACACCTCCCCCAATTCCTCGAACTCCCAGGACCAGGCCGACACCCCGTCGGGGCGCAGCCGGGAGCCGCCGGGCTCGGCCGGCGGACCGCGACGTGGGGGGCCTCGACGTCCGCTACACCTTCGACGCGCTTCGTCATCGGCTCCTCGAACCGCTTCGCCCACGCTGCGGCCCAGGCCGTGGCGGAGATGCCGGCCAAGTCCTACAACCCGCTGTTCATCCACGGTGACGCCGGGCTCGGCAAGACGCATCTCCTCCACGCCATCGGGAACTACGTCCGGGAGAACTTCGCCGGACGCCGGGTCCGCTACGTCTCGACCGAGACCTTCCTCAACGAGTTCGTCGACGCCATCCGGAGCAACACCACCACCGCCTTCAAGCGGCGCTACCGCGAATGCGACGTCCTGCTCATCGACGACGTCCAGTTCATGGAGAACAAAGAGGCGCTCCAAGAGGAGTTCTTCCACACCTTCAACCACCTCTACGGCGCGTCGCGCCAGGTCGTCCTCACCTCGGACCGGCCCCCGAAGACCATCGCCACCCTCGAGGACCGCCTCCGCAGCCGCTTCCTGTCGGGCCTCATCACCGACGTCCAGCCCCCCGAGCTCGAGACCCGTCTGGCCATCCTGCAGAAGAAGCTCGAGCGCGAGCCGTCCCACGATGTCCCCCACGAGGTGCTCGAGTTCATCGCCTCCAACGTCACCGACAACATCAGAGAGCTCGAAGGAGCCCTCATCCGGGTGACGGCCTACGGCAGCCTCAACAACCAACCCCTCACCCGGGAGCTGGCCGAACACGTCCTGTCCGACATCGTCAACGCCGGCCAACCCCGACCCATCACCCCGGCCCAGATCCTCGAGACCACCGCGCCGACCTTCGGGTTCAGCATCGACGACCTGTGCGGGCCCAGCCGGCGTCGGCCCCTGGTCATCGCCCGCCAGATCGGCATGTACCTGTTCCGGGACCTCACCGACTACTCCTACCCCGCCATCGCCAAGGAGTTCGGGGGCCGGGACCACACCACCGTCATGCACGCCGTGGAGAAGATCCCCTCGCTCATGGGCGAGCGTCGCCAGATCTTCGACCAGGTGAACGACCTGATCGTCCGGATCAAGAGTGGTGCATGACCCTGTGGGGAACCAGGCCCCGCGCTGTGGACCCGACACCCGCCGCGGTGGACAGCGATCGCGACCCCGAGCCCCGTCGAGCCCGCACCGGTGGACAACCCGTGAGCCCGGTGGACGACCACGATGGGGCTGACCTCGGTCGACGGTATGTCATCCACAATCCACAGGCCCTATTACCGTCACTGTCAGAATTTAAATTCCTTGTAAGAAAGGACCCTGTGTGAAGTACCGCTGTGAGCGAGACACCCTCGTCGAGGCCCTCGCCACCGCCAGTCGGGCCGTGACGTCGCGGGCGTCGACCACGCCCGCGCTCAACGGCGTCCGGATCGAGGTGGTCGGGAACCGCCTCACCGTGGTGGGCACCGACCTCGACCTGACCGTCCGGGTCGAGGTGGAGGCCATCGGCCTCGACGACGGGTCGTTGGTGGCCCCGGCGCGCCTGGTGGCCGACATCGTGCGGTCCCTCGAGCCCGGGGCGGTGACCTTCGAGGGCGGTGACGACGAGGTCGAGATCTCCGCGGCCCGGTCGCGTTTCGTGGTCCGGACCTACCCGGTCGAGGACTTCCCGGTGCTGGCCGACCCCCGTCCGGATCAGGTCACGGTGCCCGCCCCGGCGCTGGCCGAAGCGTTGCGCCAGGTGGTGCGGGCCGCCTCCAACGACGACGCCCGGCCGCTGCTCACCGGCGTGCTCGTGGCGGCCGAGGCCGGCGGGACCCGGCTGGTGGCGACGGACTCCTACCGGCTGGCCATGCGCGACCTGGCCGGGGAGGGCCCGCTGGCCGAGGGAGCCGAGCAGATCCTCGTCCCGGCGCGGGCCCTGACCGAGCTCCAGCGCTTGATGCCCGCGGCGGGATCGAAGGAGGACGGCGACGCCACCGTCGGGTTCTCGGTGAGCGAGCTCGACGCCACCTTCACCGTGGGGGGCGTGCGGCTCACGACCCGTCTCCTCGACGGACGCTTCCCCGACTACCGCCAGCTCATCCCGCCCGGCTATCCGAACCTGTTGCGCGTGGGCCGTGAAGCGCTGCTCGACGCGCTGCGCCGGGTGCGGCTGCTGGTGCGTGACAACACCACCCCGGTGCGCCTGTCGATGCGGCCCGGCTCGGTGGAGCTCACCGTCGTGTCCCAGGAGGTCGGCCACGCCAGCGAGGACGTCGACGCCGAGTACGAGGGCGAGGAGCTGACCGTGGCGTTCAACCCCTCCTACCTCATCGACGGCGTGGAGGCCGTCCTGGGCGACGAGGTCGTCCTCGAGACCGTCGACGCCACCAAGCCCGCCACGGTGCGGGCCCCGGACCACGAGGACTACCGCTACCTCCTCATGCCCGTCAGGGTGTCGTAGCGACCCGGACCCCGTCACAACCGACGCCCACGCTGTCACCGTGGCCATCTCCACGTTGTGGCTCGCGGACTTCCGCTGCTTCACGGAAGCCGAATTCCGACCCGACCCCGAGGGCCTGACCGTGCTGCGCGGCCCCAACGGTGCGGGCAAGACCTCGATCCTCGAGGCGGTGGGGTGGTTGGCCACCCAGCGGTCGATCCGCGGCGCGGCCCGCGACGTCCTCGTCCGGACCGGGACCGAGCGCGCCGTGGTACGGGCCGAGTCGGCCGTGGCGGGCCGGGCCGTGCTCGTCGAGTCCGAGATCCCGGTGACGGCGCGGCCCGCACCCAGGTCAACCGCCAACCCGTCCGTCGTCGCTCGGAGCTGGCCGAAGCCCTCAACGTGACGGTGTTCGCCCCCAACGACCTCGACCTCGTCCAGGGCGGGCCGGCGGGACGGCGCGAGTACCTCGACGACGTCCTCGTGGCCCGCCACGCCCGCCTCGACGCGCTCGTCACCGAGGTCGACCGCATCCTGCGCCAGCGCGCCGCCGTGCTGCGCCAGGCGGGCGGCCGACCCGACAGCGCCATCGCGGCCACGCTGGACGTGTGGGACGAGCGCCTGGGTGCGTCGGGGACCGAGCTGGCGGTCGAGCGCGAGGCGCTGGCGGTCGAGCTCACCGAGCCGGCCGGACGCGCCTACGAGCGCCTGGCGGGCGTGGCCGAGCCGGTGACCCTCGCCTACCGGCGGTCGTGGGACGGCGACCTCGTGGCCGCGCTGGGCGCGGCCCGCGCCGACGACGTCCGCCGCCAGGTCACCTCGGTGGGGCCGCATCGCGACGACCTCGAGCTCGCCATCGGGACCCGCCCGACCCGGACCCACGCCTCGCAGGGCGAGCAGCGGTGTGTGGCCCTGGCCCTGCGCCTGGCCTCGCACGAACTGCGCCGCGCCGATCTGCCCGAGGCGCCGGTGCTGCTCCTCGACGACGTGTTCTCCGAGCTCGACGCCTACCGGGCCGCGGCCCTGGTGGAGCTGCTCCCCCCGGGCCAGGTGCTCCTCACCACCGCGGTCGACCCGCCGCCGGTGGTCCACGCCGGCCGTGTCGTGACGGTCGAAGCGGCCGGCTCTCGGGGTCCCAGGGCGACGAAGTTCCAGGTGCGGCTGATGCGGGCGCCGGCGCGGGGTGTGGGAGGCGGCTCGTGAATCCCCCCCGGCGCGACGGGCGGGGCCGTTCGCGCGCCGGCATGGTCCGGATCGGGGATGCCCTGGGCGAGGTCGCCAGCCACCTGGGCGCGGGCCGTGCCGACGTCGTGGGAGTGGTCTTCGGTCGTTGGGACGAGATCGTGGGGCCCGCGGTCGCCGCGCACGTCCGTCCCGTCCGCGTGGACGGTGTGACGCTCGTGGTGAGCGCGGACCATCCCGCCTGGGCGACCCAGATGCGGCACCTCGCACCCGACATCCTGGCTCGATCTGCGCGAGGTGTGCGGTGCGTCGAACGCCCTCGAACGCCTCGACGTCCGCGTGCGCCGATAGGGGTGACGACCGGTCGCTCGAACACCCTGCTCACAGCGGTGTCGCGGACCCCGTGGGGGCCCCCGATTTGGCTCGTCGCGTCACCCCTTCCTGGTAGACTGCGATGCGTCGGTAACGCACCCAAACAGGCCCCCTCGGGACTGTCTCGGGACCGTGCGTCCCCCGATCGAAAGAGGACAAGAAAGGGCGCGTGCGTGGCGCTGAAGACAGAGGTGGGGGTCGTCAGTAACGGCTCCGCGGGTTCGTACGACGCCAGCGACATCACCGTTCTCGAAGGCCTCGATCCGGTCCGGAAACGGCCCGGGATGTACATCGGGTCGACCGGCCCCACCGGGCTGCACCACCTCGTGTGGGAGGTCGTCGACAACGCCATCGACGAGGCCATGGCCGGCCGTGCCACCCAGATCGACGTGACGCTGCTGGCCGACGGCGGGTGCCGGGTCAAGGACAACGGCGGCGGCATCCCGGTCAAGCCCAATCCCGCAGTACCCCGACATCTCCGCGGCCGAGCTCGTGCTCACCACCCTGCACGCGGGGGGGAAATTCGGCGGGTCGGGCTACAAGGTCTCGGGCGGCCTGCACGGCGTGGGCGTCTCGGTCGTGAACGCGCTGTCGACCAAGCTCGTCCTCGAGATCGACCGCGACGGCAAGCACCACGTCGCCGAGTTCGCCGACGGGGGCGAGATCAAGAAGAAGCTCAAGGCGACCGGCCCCGCCCCGCGCGACCGCACCGGCACCACCGTCACGTTCTGGCCCGACGGCTCGATCTTCGAGGACACCGAATTCCGGGCCCAGACCGTCCTCGAGCGCCTGCAGATGATGGCCTTCCTGAACAAGGGCCTCGAGATCCGGTTCACCGACGAGCGGGCCGAACGCGAGCAGCAGGTCACCTACAAGCTACTCGGGTGGCATCGTCGACTACGTGAAGCACCTCAACTCCTCCAAAGAAGCGCTGTTCCGCAAGGTGTGCTCCTACACCCAGTCCGAGGACGACCAGGAGGTGGAGGTCGCCCTGCAGTGGAACACCGGGTTCCACGAGTCGATCCACTCCTTCGCCAACGGGATCTCCACCATCGAGGGCGGCATGCACGAGGAGGGCTTCAAGAAGGCCCTCACCAACGCCGTCAACCGCTACGCGCGGGCCAAGGGCACGTTGAAGGAGAAGGAAGAGAACTTCCTGGGCGAGGACATCCGCGAGGGCCTGACCGCCATCATCTCGGTCCGGCTGCGCGATCCGCAGTTCGAGGGCCAGACCAAGGGCAAGTTGGGCAACGTCTCCATCCGGTCACTGGTGGAGCGGGCCACGAACGAGAAGCTCGTCGACTGGCTCGAGGAGAACCCCCGCGAGGCCAACCAGATCGTGGCGAAGTCGACCACCGCAGCGCGCGCCCGGGTGGCGGCGCGCGCGGCGCGCGACCTGACCCGCCGCAAGTCTGCTCTCGGCGGCGCGGGGCTGCCCGGCAAGCTCGTCGACTGCTCGTCGCGCGACCCGCGCGAGAGCGAGCTGTTCATCGTGGAGGGGAACTCGGCAGGTGGCTCGGCCAAGGACGCCCGCAATCCCCGCCTCCAGGCCATCTTGCCCATCCGAGGCAAGATCTTGAACGTCGAGCGGGCCCGCATCGACAAGATGCTCAAGAACGCCGAGATCCAGGCGCTCATCTCGGCCATCGGGGCCGGGCTGGCCGACGAGTTCGACGTCGAGAAGATCCGCTACCACAAGGTGATCATCCTGGCCGACGCGGATGTCGACGGGTCGCACATCCGCACGCTGCTGCTCACGTTCTTCTTCCGGCAGATGAAGCCGCTCGTCGAGGGCGGGTTCGTGTACGTGGCCCAGCCGCCGCTGTACTCGACCCTCATCGGCAAGGAGAAGATCTATCTCAAAGACGACGTGGCCAGGGCGGCGTTCATGGCCGAGCACCCCGACCACAAGCAGGACTTCCAGCGCCTGAAGGGCCTGGGTGAGATGGACTTCGGGGAACTGCGCGACACGACCATGGACGCCGGACGCCGGTCGCTGCTCCAGATCAACGTCGAGCAGGCCGCCATGGCCGACAACGTGTGCTCGGTGCTCATGGGGGACGACGTCGAACAGCGTCGCCACTTCATCCAGACCAACGCCAAGGACGTGCGCTTCCTCGACATCTGAGAAGCGTTGCGGGTGGCCACCGTCACCCCGATCGAGTACGGAGGGATCAGGCCCACATGGCCAAGCGCGGCAGTAAAGGAGACAGCGGCACCGGCACCGACGTGCCCGAGCCCACTCCGGCGGCGATCGAGCCCATCGAGATCCAAGAGGAGATGGAGCGCTCGTTCCTCGAGTACTCCATGTCGGTCATCGTGTCCCGGGCCCTGCCCGACGTGCGCGACGGCCTCAAGCCCGTCCACCGCCGCATCCTCTACTCGATGTACGAGCAGGGCCTGCGCCCCGACCGCTCTCGCACGAAGTGCGCCAAGGCCGTGGGCGAGGTCATGGGGAACTTCCACCCCCACGGTGACACCGCCATCTACGACGCGCTGGCCCGCATGGCCCAGGACTTCAGCCTCCGCCACGTCCTCATCGACGGCCACGGCAACTTCGGCGGGCGCGGCCCCGAAGAAGGCCCCGCCGCCATGCGCTACACCGAGTGCCGCCTGGCGCCGCTGGCCATGGAGATGCTGGCGGGCATCGACGAGGACACCATCGACTTCGTCCCCAACTACGACGGGTCGACCGAAGAGCCCGTGGTGCTGCCGGCGCGCTTTCCCAACCTGCTCGTCAACGGCTCCCAGGGCATCGCCGTGGGTATGGCCACCAACATCCCGCCCCACAACCTGGGCGAGGTCATCGACGCCGTGGTGCACGTGCTCGAGCACCCCGACGCCACGCCCGACGACCTCATGCAGTTCGTGAAGGGCCCGGACTTCCCGACCGGTGCGCAGATCCTCGGCCGCCAGGGGATCCTCGACGCCTACCGGACGGGGAAGGGCTCGATCAAGATGCGCGCCCTGGCCGAGGTGGACGAAAGCCGGGGTTCGACGCGCATCGTGGTCACCGACATCCCGTTCCAGACCTCGATCGAGGTGATCGAGCAGAAGATCGGCGAGCTCGCCAACTCCGGCGCGCTCGACGGCATCTCCGACGTCCAGAACGACTCGGCCGGCAAGATGCCCCGACTGGTCGTCACCTTGAAGCGCGACGCCAACGCCAACGTGGTGCTGAACAACCTCTACAAGCACACGCCGCTGCAGACCAACTTCCCGGTGAACATGGTGGCGCTGGTCGACGGGGTGCCCCGCACCCTCAACCTGGCCCAGGCCGTCTCCTACTACGCCACCCACCAGATCGAGGTCATCACCCGGCGTTCGGAATTCCGGCTCAAGAAGGCGCGCGAACGCGCCCACATCGTCGAGGGCCTGTTGCAGGCCATCGACATGCTCGACGCCGTCATCGCGGCCATCCGCGCCTCGGACGACCGACCCGCGGCCCGGGCCGCGCTCATGGCCGAGCCCTTCTCCTTCTCCGAGCAGCAGGCCGAGCACATTCTCGACATGACCCTGGGACGGCTCACCCGTCTGGGCCGGGCCAATCTCGAAGAGGAGATGGAGGAGCTCCGCCGCACCATCGCCGAGCTCGAGTCGATCCTCGGCGACCCGGCCCGGCTCCGGGGCGTGATCGCCGAAGAGCTAGGCGAGATCCGCGCCAAGTACGCCGACGACCGCCGCACCCAGGTCACCCACGACCCGGGCGAGCTCGGGGTGGAGGACCTCATCAGCGACGAGGAGATCGTCGTGACCATGACCCGGGCCGGCTACATCAAGGCCGTTCCGGCCGGCTCTTTCCGCACCCAGGGCCGCGGGGGACGCGGCGTCCAGGGGGCGCGGCTCAAAGAGGAGGACCTCGTCGACGACGTGGTCCACACCACGACGCTCGCCTATCTCCTGCTCTTCTCCAACCGGGGCCGGGTCTACCGGCTGCGCGCCCATGAGGTGCCCATGAAAGAGCGCACGGCGCGTGGCACCGCCGCTGGTGAACCTGTTGCCGTTGAGCCCGAGCGAGAAGATCCAGGCCATCGTGGCCACGCGTGACTTCGACTCGGGGGGGTTTCTCACCTTCGCCACCAAGATGGGCCAGGTCAAGAAGACGGCATTCACCGAGTACGACAAGTCCCGGCGCGAGGGCTTCATCGCCATCGCGCTGCGCGACGGCGATGAGCTCGTCCGGGTGGTGGCCACCTCGGGTGACGACGACATCGTCATGGTGAGCCGCAACGGCAGCGGCATCCGGTTCTCCGAAAACGACGTCCGGGCCATGGGCCGCGACGCCGCGGGCGTGCGGGGCATGCGGCTGCGCGCCGGGGACGAGGTGGTGTCGATGGACGTCGTCCGTCCCGACAACGACATCCTCATCGTGACCGACGCCGGCTTCGGCAAGCGCACCAAGACCGACCACTTCGGCCGTCAAGGTCGTGGCGGCCAGGGCGTGCGCGCCATCAAGCTGACCGCCCGCCGGGGCCGGGTCGTCGCCGCGTTCATGGCCGGGCTCGACGACGAGATCCTGCTCATCTCGACGGGTGGGATCGTGATCCGCACCGCCGTACGTGAGATCGCGGCCCAGGGTCGCGACGCCACCGGGGTGCGGCTCATGAGCCTCGAAGAGGGCCACAGCGTGGCCGCCGTGGCCGCCGTCACGGGCGAGGAAGACGAGTAGCGGGCTTCTTCCTCAGGCCTGGGGGCCGGGCCGGACGGAGTCGAAGACCACGGGCAGGTGCGGGGGCGAGCGGAAGGCGAGCCCCTCGATGCGCGCCGGCGGTCGCCCACCATCTCGCGCCGTCGCGGTGACGCCGTGGTCGAAACGCAGCCCGTCGAGGCGCTCGAGCAGCGCGCCGAGCCCGATGCGCAGCTCCATGCGGGCCAGGTGCATCCCGAGACATTGGTGACGGCCCGTGCCGAAGGCGATGTGGGCCTGGTTCGCGACGGTCGAGGTCCCACTGGTCGGGGTCGGTGTAGCGCGACTCGTCACGATTAGCCGACCCGGTGGCACACACCAGGGACACGCCCTTCGGGGACCACCACCCCGTCGATCTCGACCGGGCAGGTGGTCTCGCGGTTGACCATGGTGACCGACGTCTCCCACCGCAGGGTCTCTTCCACCACGGCGTCGAGGAGGCTCGGGCTCGGCCCGCACGCGCGCCAGGACCTCGGGCCTGGACAGAGAGCGCGAAAAGGCAACTGCCCATGGCCGCGAAGGTGGTCTCGGCGCCGGCGGGGAGCAGCAGCCGGAGGAACCCGTAGATGCGCTCGTCGTCGAGGCGCTCCCCGTCGACCTCGGCGGTGACGATGTCGGAGATGAGGTCGTCGGTGGGATGGACCTTGCGGTCTTCCACGATGGGGGTCAGGTAGGCGCGCATGGCGGCTGCCGCGGCAATGGACACGGGATAGTCCTCGGGGCCCTTGTTCATGTCCAGCGCCCAGGCGTGGAACCGTTCGTGGGCTTCCGAAGGCACGCCCAGCACTCCCGCGATGACCTGGACGGGGAACTGGCTCGTGATCTCTGCCACCAGATCCGCACTCGTGCGCCCGGTCAGGCCGTCGAGGAGGCGGTGGATGGTGGGGGCGATGAGCTCGCTCTCCCACCGGGCCAGGGCCGACGGCCGGAAGGCATGGGCCACGAGATTGCGGTTGCGGCGATGCTCCTCGCCGTCCATGGCTACCAGGGTTGGCCCCATGACGGGGCCCATGGTGTCATCGTTGACGCGGCTCGAGAAGCGCGTGGGGTCTCGCAGCACGCGCTCGACATCGGCGTAATTCGTCACCAACCAGACATCGGACCCGTCCCCGCCGAAGCGCCCCACGGGCCGGTCGCGTCCGGCACTCGGCCCAGTAGTCGTAGATGTCGAAGTCGGTTTCTTCCACGTCGGTTCTTCGCCCCCTACGGGACAGGATGCAGTGCGAACAGTCAGTCGGGTGGGTCCAGTCAGTCCGAGTCGGCGAGGACCCCGCCCCGCCCCGATGCGAGCAGTGCGGGCGAGGTGATCACGATGATCACGAAGAGGAGGAATCCGATGGCATGGATGATCGAGCACCACACGCACAGGGATTGGATGCACGAACAACTCCTCGGCGAAGAGGTAGATGACCATCCCGATGCCGAGGATGGACAGGAGCAGTCGGGCCAGGTGGATCGCGCCTGGTCGGCCGAGCGCCACGCCACGCGGCAGGCACAAGAAGCGTCATCGGAAGGAAGTAGGCGAGACCGAGGATGGGAACGGGGATGCCCAGGAAATGTGACGAGTTACTGGTGAGGATCTTCTCGCAGGGCCCCAACTCGGGGCACACGAAGAAGCGGGTGTCGAAGTGCGAGATCGTGAGGTAGATGGACCCGATGAGACCGATGATGCTCAGGAGCAGGACGTGATCGAGGGTTGCCATCGGAGAGTCGGGGGGGTCTCAGCCGTCGGCATCGTCCGGGCCTCTGTCGAGTCTCATGGGGCGAGATGGTAGATCGCCGGGCGTCTCCGGGCACGGCCTGTCAGGTGACAGCGCTCCGCTCGGTCGTAGGTTCTGGCTGGTCACGAAGATCGGTCAGGGGGTATTCAGTGGCGGACGTCTTCGTGTCGTACTCGCGACGAGACAGCGAGTTCGTCGGCCGGCTGAGCGCCGCACTCGATGTCCGGGGCAAAGAGGTCTGGGTCGACACCGGCTCCATCGCCGACGCCGAGGTCTTCCCCCAGGCGATCCGATCCGCCATCGAGACCTCGGACGCCTTTCTGTTCGTCATCACCCCCGAGGCGGTGTCCTCCGCGTACTGCGAGCAGGAGGTGAGCTACGCCGGTGAGCTCGGCAAGCGCATCGTCCCGGTGCTCCGCCAGCCCGTCGAGGACTCCGAGATCCCCGACCGAGATCCGGGAGCGAAACTGGATCCCCTTCACCGAGGACGCCGAATTCGACTCGGCCACCGACCGGGTGGTGCAAGCCCTCGACACCGACCTCGAGCACCGCAAGGAACACACCCGCTGGCTGGTCAAGAGCATCGAGTGGGACGGCGAGGGACGCGACCGGAGCTTTTTGCTGCGCGGGAGCGAGCTCAAGGCGGCGGAGAATTGGCTGGCGCGGACCCCTGCTCGACGCCGACCCGACCCCCACCACCCTCCAGAGCGAGTACGTCCTGGCCAGCCGAAGGGCCGCCGCCCGGCGGGGCGCGAAGCCTGTTGGGGGTCAGCGTGCGTGGTGACGGCTCGTGGCGATCGGACTCGGCGTCATCGCGCTGGTGTCGCGGAACCAGGCCGTCTCGGTGGGCAATACCGCCCGGGCTCAGGCCCTTGCCGCAGAGAGCCAGAACGAGCTCACCGCCGATCCCGAGGTCTCGGTGCTCCTCGCCCGCGAGGCCGTCCAGCAGCGCCCGTCCCCCAGGCTGTCGCCGCCTGCGCCAGGCCATGGACGCGTCCCCCGTCCGAGTGGCCCTGCCCACCCAGAATCGGTGGGGCACTGCGCGCCCAACAGCGGCCCCTCGATCGCCTACAGCCCGACGGGTCGCCGCGTGGCGGAGGTGGCCTGCAACGACGACGTGACCGTGCTCGACGCTGCGTCGGGGCACGTCGTCTACCGAAAGCGTCACGTCGCGGGTCCGGCCGGCGCGGTGGCCTACGACCCGACGGGCCGGGCATTGGCGGTGGGCACGAACACCGGCGTCGACCTCCTCGATCCATCCACGGGGGCGGTGCGGTCCCGGCTCGTGCGCTCCCGCTCGGACCCGGAGCGCCCATCGCCGGCGGCCCCGAGGTGGTCCGATCGCTGCCGGGCCCAACCGGTCGAGCCCCAACGGGCAAGGGCCCGGGCGGACCCAACGCGCTCGCGTTCAATGCCACCGGCTCGCAGCTCGCGGCCACAACGTTCCTCGGCACGACGGTGTGGGACGTGGCAACGGGGAAGTGCTGTTCTCGCTCGTCGAGCCCGACTCGGACCAGACCGCTCGCGTTCACCTCCGACGGAGAGGTCCCTCGTGGTGGGGACCACGGGGCCCACCGAGGTCGTCGACGTGGCCACAGGGCAGGTCGTGAAGAGGCTGACCGCCCCCGGACCAAACCCTCGCGTGAGCCAGGCGAACCCGGTCGCCATCGAGGGAGACATCCTGGTCGTCGGCGAGAACGTGAGCGGACCCGGTGACGTCAGTGCCGACATCGACCTCTGGGACACCAAGACCTGGACCATGTTCGACACGCTGACCTCGGTGACCGGCACCGCCGTCGGCGACGTCTCGATCAGCCCCGATGGACAGAGGGTCGCGGTCGGGGAACTTCGACGGGACCGGGGGGGTGTGGTCGATCATCCCCGACGAGGAGCTGGTAGCTCTTGCGGGTCAGACGGCGGATCTCAACACCATCTCCTTCAGCCCGAGCGGCAGCGATGTCGTCACCGCCGCCAACGACGGGACGGCCCGGATCTATCGGGCCAGCGGGCCGTGGCGGGCCACGTTGAATGCGCAACTGTGCGGATGTGGAAACGAGATCGGGTGGCAAGCCGCACAAGGTCGTGGCGCTCGCCCGGTCGGAGAACGACATCGTCCTCCAGGCCTGGTCGCTTCCGTCCGGGGGCGACCGGTGCCGAACCCGCCCGTGCTCAACACCGACCAGCAAGACTCGGGGGCGGTGCTCAGTCAGGACGGCACGCTGGCTGCCACCTGGAACGAATCGTCCCCGCAGTCGACGGTCAAGGTGCAGGACACCGCAACGGGGCGGACTGTCTTCACCTTGCCGGCGACGATCGGTGATGAGAGTGAGCTTCAGCTCCGGACGACCACCTCCTGCTCGTGATCGACGCCACGGGGCATCTCCATGTCACCAACCTGGCGATCGCGCCGCACCGTTGTCGGGGCGGGATGGTCCGATTCGTGCAACGACTCGGGCAATCCCCCCGGCGGTGAGCGCCGACGACCGCCTGGTGGCCGTCTACACGTTCTGCGGGCTCGGTGCGGGTGGGGCGGGTCGCCGACGCCCGACCGTTCGAATCGTTCAACCAGCACGGCCAGCTGTCCTCGGCCGCCTTCAATCCCGACGGGCGACACGGCTGGCTCTCGGGTCGTGGGACGACAGTGTCACGGTCCTGAACGTTGCCACCGACAAGCCCGGCCTGGAACTGGTCGGCCACACACGGGGCGTCAACGGCGTCGTCTACAGCTCCCGAGGATGAGTACATCATCTCCACCAGCACCGACGACACCATGCGGGTCTGGAACTCGGCCACCGGACAGCTGTTGCAGGTCGACCACGACCTGTCGGCTCCCGGGCGCTCCCTCGGTGAGCCCCGACGGAGCACTCGTGGCCGAGACGAACAATGACAACCAGGTTCGTGTGTGGGCGGTCTGTCCCGAGTGCCAGGATTCCACCGGCCTCTTGAAGGCGTCCCGGTCGTCGGTGGTCTCGCCGCTCACCTCCACTGGAACGCGCCGAGGCGGCTCACAGGCTGGATGACCGAGCCACGGGTGGTCGCGCCGCCGGTCCTCCCTGCCCACCGATCGGTCCGTGTCCGGGGTCCATCGCGCCTACAATCGCCACCTCCACATGGAGGCGACATTTCCTGCGGGGGCTATAGCTCAGCCGGTTAGAGCGCAG
>CAWCMY010000009.1:0-993483 GCA_963796765.1 uncultured Acidimicrobiales bacterium
GTCACGATGAGAAGCACGCTGAAGATCAGGCTCCAACGTGCCAGAGACTGCTCGAGGGACGAGCGATCAAAAAAGCCCGGCCATACATAAACCGCAATCCCCCCGACACCCGCTCCCAGAAGAGCGAGAGAGATCGCCAGAAATGCGAAATGGTAGAAGAGGACCGCGGAGAAGAGCCGAGTGAGCAGGACCTGATCAGCCAGAGCGGCACCTGATATCAGGCCTATTCCAACCAGAACCCTCAGAGGGGGTCGTGACATCCACGCATGCTAGCTATCGTGACCGTGGACCTGCTCACAGGGCTCAAGAGGGACGAAGTCCCCCTGCCATGGTGGCAACGCGGACTCGGTATCTGGATGAACATTGGGCGCACGGGTATCGGTCGGCGGTTCCCGCTCAGCGCATGCCGAGTTCCTCGAAGACGAGCAACTGCGACGGTTCTCCGGGCACGCAGGCACAGTCGGTGCATTGCCCCAGACCGTGCAGCACCTTGGAGCCCGAACCCGGGCGTCATAGAGCCTGTGAATCGGGTTGATCCCTGTATCCGTCTGTGAGCCACCAGCCAGGGTGGATCCGGTGATGGTTAGCTGAGCGCCGCGGCGATCAGCTTTCCGATGAGGGCATATCCCTTGGTGTTGGCGTGGATGTTGCCCATCGAGCAGTAGTAGGTGAGCTTGCAGACCTCCGCCACGGCGGCCGGGATCTTGGGGGGGCTGTAGGGCGCCAGGTTCTTCAGGGTGGTGAGCGAGACGTAGGCGCCGGTAGCGGCGGTCACGTCCACGAAGTATCCGTGGGAGACAAGGGTGGTGTAGTCCGTCTTGAGTGCTGGGTTGATGAAGCTTTGGAAGGCGGTGACCGACAGCCCGGCGAGGCTGCTCGCACCGGTCCCGGCGGTGCAGGTGTTCGCCGGAGCCGGCGTGCAAACCCAGAGGCCGAGCAGGACGTCGGGGTAGGTGAGCCCCACGATGGGAGTGCTCGGACCTGCGGCTGAGCGGAGGGCGGGCAGGAGGGTCGCGAGATTGCCATTGATCACCGGGAGAGAGCCGCTGAGGATGCAGCTGATCGGGTCTGTGAAGGGCCCGTTGGCTCCGATCATGACCGGGTTTGTCCCCGAGGCGGCGGCGCACGGGGTGACGTCGTTACCGCCGATGGACACGGTGACCAACCCGATCTGCCCGGCGTGGTTCGTCATGAAGTCCTCCGCAGCCTGCGCCTGGCTTTCGCCGCTCGGCACCGTGCCCGCGGTCCCGGCGATGGCCGGTGGCCCGTAGCCCACACCACACACGGCACTGGGATCGAGGATCGAAGAAGTCGTGGCTCCTCCGCAGCCGAAGTTGACCAGTGTCAGCTTTTCCTTCTTGGCGACGACTCCGGTGAAGCCGCTCGTCGCCGCACCGTCGGGAAGCGGAACCGGCTGGTACCCGACGGAGTAGGAGTCGCCCAGGGAGACGTAATAGGCGGGGAAGGTCAAGGAGGACACCGATGTCACCGCCGAACCGTTCACGAGGCCTAGCCCACACGTCACCACCTTCTTATGGAGCGCTGCCGTGCTGCACAGGCCGTCACTGGGGCCGACGACGGTGAAGGTCAAGGGCGCTGTCAGGTGGCCCTTGCTGTCGACGGATATGGCGACCTCCGTGCTGACGTCGCACTGGGCGACATTGGTGGCCCCCGGTGCGCACTGGGCGAGGAGCTCGCCACTGTCACCGACGAGCCCCGAGCCCTTGAGGGTCACCAATTGATTCGGAGCCAGGCCCTTGTGAGGAGTGGCCTTCACCTTCGGTCCCTTGGAGGCCACCGCGCTCGTAGCGGGAAGGACGACGGTGGTAACGAGAGCGAGGCTGGACACCGCCAGCGCGACGCGGATCGCCGAAGAATGAATGCGCATGGTTCCGTTCCCCCAGTGTGAGCCCTACGGACAAGGCATAGCAGCCTGCGCCGTGAAGAATCCTCATCAATGTTGACGATCCCCAAGAAAGACGCCAGGTCGTCTGGGCTTCCCGGCATAACGCTCTGACCTCGGCGGCGCTGACTCGGCGCTATAAGGGGCCAGGTCGATGGCTTCAAGCCGCTTGGGGTGCATCGCCCTCACCGCCGTCCCGATGCCGCGGAGCGGCTCCTGTAGGCCGCTTTCAGTCCCTCTCCTCACGCCACACGCCGATCCGCTTGTCGATGACCACCCAACCCCTCCGCGCTCCAGTTTGGAGCATCGGACACGCACAGACGCTGGACCACGAAAGCGGCTCGCCTCAGTGGCATCGCACTACCCTGGAGCGACGCCGATGGGAGCGACGAGGGCGGGGGCATTGGCCGAGCAGGTGACGAGTTCCCGGAGCGACCGGTTCCTCGCATCGGGAGACGAGTCGGGCACCGCCCCCGAGGACCGTCCCTTCCGGCCCGACGTCGAGGGCCTGCGGGCTGTGGCCGTGCTCTTGGTGGTGCTGTTCCACTCGGGGGTCTCCGCGCTGTCGGGCGGCTATATCGGCGTCGACGTCTTCTTCGTCATCTCGGGGTTCGTCATCACCGGGGTGTTGCTCCGGGAGCGGGCGGCGTCGGGCCAGCACGTCGATCCTCGCCTTCTACGGGCGACGGTGCCGCCGCATCATCCCCGCCGCCACGCTGGTCATCATCGTCACCGTCGTGCTGTCGTATCACTTCCTGGGCATCGGCGACGGGGGCCGGACCGCCACCGACGGGCGCTGGGCCGCGGTGTTTCTGGCCAATGTCCATTTCGCCGCCATCGGGACCAACTACCTGAGCTCGCAGCAGCCCCCCTCCCCGCTCCAGAACTACTGGTCGTTGTCGGTGGAGGAGCAGTTCTACGTCGTCTATCCCACGCTGTTCCTCCTTCTGGCGGCATCGGCTCCCGCCTGGCGCTGCGGGTCCGCCTGGCCGTCGGCCTGGTGGTCGTCATCGGGGCGTCGCTGGCATTCTCGGTCATCGACACCGCCTCGCAACGCCACGGGGGCCTACTTCTCGCCCTTCACCCGGGCCTGGGAGCTGGCCCTGGGTGCCCTGGTGGCGGTGGGGACGCCGTGGCTCAAGAAGCTGCCCACCGGCCGCCGCGGCGGTGGCCAGCTGGGCCGGCCTGGGGGCCATCGTGGTCGGCTGCCGTCGCCTTCACGGCCCAGACGGCCTATCCCGGGTCACTGATCGCCATCCCGGTGGTCGGGGCCGGCCTCGTCATCGCCGGAGGGGTCAAGGCCCCGCGCTCGGGGCCGAAGCGCTCTTGGGCCTGGGGGTGTTGCGGGGACTGGGCAAGCTCTCCTACTCGCTGTATCTGTGGCACTGGCCCATCTTGATCATCGCCGCCGAGTACGCCGGGAAGACGAGCCTGTCGGTGCCCGACAACCTGGGCTGGGACCTGGTGGCACTGGCCGCATCGGCGCTCACCTACGTGGTGGTGGAGAACCCCGTCCGCCACGCCCGGTCACTTCTGCGTATCCGCTGGGCCAGCGTCGGCCTGGGGGCGGTCCTCGTCGCTCTGGCTCTGGGAGCCATCACCGTGCAGTCCGACGTGGCCAGTGGCTCGGGCCCCCGCCCCACGACCGCGGCGCCCCTCCCGTCGGGAACGGCCTCGCTGCAGACCGTCCTCCGCCTCGTGGCGGCGTCCAACAGCATCCGGACCGTCCCGTCGGACCTGGTGCCGCCGGTGGCCCAAGCGGTCAAGACGGAGCCGTCGAACATCGGCTTTCCCTCCCTCAGCACAGGATGTGTTCCAGGGTTCTCGCAGAGCACGGTCCCCGCATGCACCTTCGGCGACCGTGCCGGAGCCCACACCATGGTCCTCTACGGAGACTCCCACGCCGGGATGTGGTTCCGGGCCCTTGATGACATCGCCACCAGTGCCCACTGGAGGCTCGTCGTCCTTATGAAGCCAGCGTGTCCAGCCGCCCCCCTGCCCAGTCAGGCGCCCCGAACCCACGGCGACTGGGTTGCGTGCGATCAATGGCACATGTTCGCCCTCAACCGGATCAGCCGGATTGCTCCGGATCTCCTGATCATCTCGCAATCGTGGTACGACCCGATGCCCGAACGGCCACACCTACGCTCCCTCGCAATGGGAACGCGGCTTGGAGGAACTGTTGAAGAGGGCCGCGTCACCGAAGACGGCGAGGCTCGTGATCGGCGACGTCCCGGCGTCCCTTGGCCCCGCCTGTCTGACGCACCACATCGACAATGTCCAGGCTTGTTCCGTTCTTCCCGATGTTCTGAGGCCCTACAACGACGCCGAAGAGCGAGCTGCCGTTCTCCGAGGGGCACGCTACGTCAATGTGACGCCTTGGTTCTGCGCCATGACCTGTAGCGCTGTCATCGGAAACTACGACGTCTATTACGGTCTCGGACATGTTGCTGTGGCGTATTCGCGCTTCCTCGAGGGCGTGCTGGCCCAACAACTTCAACTTTCGGGCTCCGGATAACTGTTCGGCATAATTCGACGAACGGCTGCCAGCTCGTCATGGTCAATGATCAAAGAGGCGCCCCGGCTTCCGGAACATCAGGGAGACGACCACAGCGGCCACCAGACCGGGGAAGCTCACGCGGTGAGGCCGACGAGTGCGTCGTCCTGTATCCTCACCTGAAATTCAGCCGCTGGGGGGAAAGTCATGACGACCACCGTGAGCGTCGCCGAGAGGCGGGCGAGTCCTCAAGGTGATTCAACCTCCAGATGGAGAATTTGGACGGTGGCTGCGGCGGGTGCTCCTGCCCTGCTCTACGTGCTCTTCGTATATCACTACGCGGTCAACGAGCCAATCATTGACGACTGGCAGGTGATTCCATTGGTGGCTTCGGCCATCCACGGACACCTCGACCTGAGCGCCCTGTGGAAACAATGGAGCGACAGCCGAGAGGTGGTGGGAAGGTTCGCCCTCATTGGTTTCGGCTTCTTCGACCATCTCAATGAGCGCGCCGTCATGCTCTTTAACGCTGCAGTGTTCATAGCCACCTACGTGTTGGTGCTTCTTCTCTTCCGGTCTTACCTCCGGAGGCCTCTGACTCCACTACCCGTACTCGTGTTGGGCACCGTATGGTTCAGCCTGGTCGATTGGTCCAGCGCCCTGTGGGCCATCAGGGTCAACGGCTATCTGTGTCTCTTCTTCCTCGTCCTCACCCTCTACGTCCTGCTCGTCCGCCAGGACCGCGCACGGCCGATGTTCGGGCTCGGTATCGCTGCGGCGGTATTGGCGTCTCTTTCCTTCATCGGGGGATTCGTTGCCTGGCCTCTCGGGTTGATCTGTTTGGTCTGGTCTTCCAAGTGGAACAAGACCGAACTGGCAATGTGGGTGATCGCCGGGACGCTAACGACGGCTGTCTACTCCTTTGGCTACAGCTCCGCCAACGTGGTCTGCCGATCGCACTGCTCGCTCACCTATGGGCCGTCGCATCTAGGCCAGATGATCCAGTACTTCGTATTGCTCATCGGGGACATCCTCCCGTCCTCGAAGACCGGGATCGAGAGCCACCTTTGGGTGCACGGGATTCAAGGTGCAGCGCTCCTTCTCGTAGCATTGCTGGTTGTCGTGCAGACCATGCGCGAGCGGCGAACCCAACCCAACCCACTTCCACTCCTCATGATCGGGTTGGCTCTCCTCTTCGATCTCATCACCGCCGTGGGCCGTGTCCGGGAGGGGCTGCAAGGAGCGGTGGACCCGGGGAACAGTCGTTACACGATGCCCAATGTCATCCTGCTCGTCGCCATCGTGATCTTTGCCTGGGCACACGCACCGAAGGTGCACCTCGCGCAGGGCGTTCGACTCGTGGGGTTCGGTGCGCTGATGACGTTCATCGTCCTGCAATCCGTCGTGGGGACGACAGAGGGCATTTCCCAAGGACGCGCTTGGCACGAACTGTGGGAGTCGCGTGCGAGGGCCGTGGTCAATCTTGCCCGGATCCCGAGTTCCGAGCGCGCCTGCTACCTCGAGCATGCGGTGTACCCCAATGTGCGCACGGCCAGGGCGTGGTACCGACCCGCCAAGCGAAGCCAATTGAGCGTGTTCCAACCGGCTGTCGCACGCCATTACCGGGCACTGGGCCCACCCCACATCCCCGCGTGCGATGTCCACAGCAGGTCGGCCTCGTAGATGAGGCGCTCCACCGACTCGGTCAGCGATCCACCGATTTTCGACCGCCGCCAGGGCGGAACCGGGTCTGGACTCTCTGCACGAGTGAATAGGCGGTGCGAACGTCGCGTCGGACGTGCGGCATCAGGGGCACCTGTCCCAGTTCAAATTGTCAGCGCATGGTCAGCGTCTGCGGCTGCGCCGGTCCGCGGTAGCGAGCTTCAGGTGACGAGCGGCAACGCACGGATCTGATCGAGGGCACGGGTGAAGGTGCTGGCCCAGGGCCAGCGCTCGGGGAGACGCAAGACGATGGTCCCGCTTCGATTGACGAGGCGTCCGGGCAGGGCGAGCACCCGGGTCCGCACGGTGCGCGCCACGGTGAGCTGATCGTCGGGGTGGACGTGGCCCAGACGCGCACTCCAGCGGATGAGGTTGTGGGCCAGCACCGCGCAGGCGAGCCAGGCCGCGTTGGCGAAGAAGCGCCCCGAAGGACAGTGCTCGAGGCCCGCTCCCTCCTTCAGGTCGCGGATGGCCAGCTCGACCGTGGCGTGCTCGCGGTGGAACCGGTCCATCTCGACGAGAGGCAGATCGAGGTCGGTGACGAAGGCGTGATGACGCCAATCGGGCCACAGCGCTCGCTGGGCGCGCTCGGTGAGGCGGGTGCGGCGCACGACCAGGCGCACGGTGCGCTCCTCGCCACGCACGCGGGTGACGTAGCTGGCCTCGGCCACTTGGGCCTCGCCGCCGTCGGGATAGGCAATGGGGACCCAGGCGGACTCGTCGATGGCCTCGATGCAGGCCCTGATCTGGGCGTTGATCGTGACCGTGATGGACCACGCGACCCCGGCAACGGCGCAAGGTGTCGATGAGCGCCCAGGACCAAAAGCCGGCGTCGGCGCGCACGACGAGGGGGCCGGTCGCCCCGCCCCGGCGCACCCGGGCGACGAGTTCTGCGACGAATCGCTGGTGGCCACGCTGCGAAGACCCCTTGCGCAACCGGGCATGGAGGATCTCGCCGGTCTTGGACCACACGGCCACCAGCGGGTGGTAGCCGAGGACGTGGGTGTAGCCATAGGCGGCGCCCTGCTTCACCTTGCCGTGGACCTCGCAGATGGTCGAGTCGAGATCGATCACCATCCGTTCTGCGCCCGGACCGGCACCGAACGACCAGGCCCGTCGGATCGTCTCGGCGATCACCTTGTCGAGCTGGCGGATGTGCCGAACGTGAAGGCCCGCAGGAACGTGCCCAGCGTCGAAGGCGCCATCACCCGAAACGGCAGGACCTTGTGTGTCGCTCCGGCGCGCAGGCGATCGACGTGGTCGATGTGGGTCGCTCCGACCAGGATCGCCGCCACCAAGGTGAGCACCTTTCGCCCCGGACGGGCCCCGCCGACGCGACCACCGAGGCGCACCATCTGGTTCACCAGCGTTTCGAGGCCCAGGCGGACCATGAGCGTGGCCGGCACGAGGAGCCCGGCGTCGGCCACCAGCGTCGGATCGTCGAAGGTCACCGCAGACGCGTTCGATCATGCGCGATGATGAGTTCACAGGAAGTGCCTCCTCGGGTTGGGATTACGTGCGACGTCAAGCACCGCCATTTTCCCAAGCTGGGAGGCACTTTCCGCGGATGCGCGGCCTTCAGCTCACGTGTTCAATCGGTGGATCGAGGCCTAGGAGTTCCCACGTCCGTCACAACGATGTCTTTGACGTGGTTGTACTTTTGGATCGCCTCGGTAGGAAGCGCAGGAGAGAGTCAAACCCCACAGCGCCGAGCACAACGAGGACGACGTCAAGTGGCACCCGATAGCGGGTTTCACCGAATGTGAGCATCGCCGTCACGACTATGCCCAGAGAGATTCCCAGAAATGGCCAGATGGTTACATGCTTCCGCCTCAGCGCAATTGCGCCGTAGACCCCGGCGATTGCGAGGACATAGAACGCGAAGAGTCCGATCTCCGCCGGAGTGTACGGCCTATGGTTCACGTACCACTCGATGCGCAACTCTCCGAGGGGGGAAACGAGTCCCACTTCACGCCCGACTCGGGCCACCATGACCAACGGTAACTGGGTCGCATGTGCCTCGGCATACTTCAATCCCCGGTGTCGGAGTTGTGCGTCTCTCACGGACTCGTCACCGTGAACGATCTTGAACCCGCTGAGGCACGCGAAGTCTCCGTAGCCGATGAGCGGTCCGCGGTAGGCCGGATAACAATTTGCTTCGGCGAGCGTCGATCCTGAATCGGTTGACATGAAGGTGGGATGAACGAACCGAGTCATATTGAATGTAACCCAGGGCGTGAGGGTAATGACTACTATCACAACGCCGAGCCCGGCATATGCCAAACGACGACGGAAGGCGATCCCAGGTATGGTGAGTGCAGTTGGCACTATGACCAGTGGAACCAAAAGAATTTGTTCGGCTCGGGTGAGTGCGGCAAGAGCACACAGGAGTCCTAGTGCCGCTGCCTTTGGGTAGCTCGGCCGACGCCAGAGCTTCATCGACATCAGCAGCACGGCAGCGATGATGAGCAGAAGGGGCGTCTCCCCCAATCCTTGGCCGTAGTTGATCCAGTAGTTGGGGTAGATGGCAGCGATTGCGCCCGCGATCAAGCCGGCTCGGGTTCCGGCCGCCTCTCGAGCCGCCAATCCGGTGACGAAGACGGCGACGCCGCCCAGAACACAAGCGAAAAGTAGCTGCGATGAATAGCTTCTCAGCCCTAGCTCGTTCGCGACAACGAGCAGGAGTGTCCACAGCGGGGGGTGGGCGGCACCGGGAAGAACCTTCTGGTGTTCGTGAATGAAGGTGTATGGGTCGATGAACCACCCTGAACCATTCGCGATGAGTTGAGCCTGTTTGTGGAAGTAGAGAGCATCCCCGCTCGCGTATTCGTGTGTTGCACGGAGGATCGAAATGACGGGGATCACAGTCCCAGCCATGGCAAGAAGCCCAAGCCACAGGTACCATCGGCGCTGACCTTCAAGCCGCCTAGGGCCCTTCGTGCCACTCGGTGCGCCTACACGAGACTGAGCCGTTTCGTCTGGCGAAGGTCGCTGGCCTTGGGCTTTGAGGCTCGGGTCCGAGACGCTCATGGTGCACTACCCAGCACGGATCTCCAGCCCGACTCCGTTGGCTGTCCCCTCCTGGTCATTGGTCTCCTGGCACCGTTCAAAGTAGAAGCTCCAACGGGCGCGCGTCTTGAGGGCGGCTGAGAAGTGGCGGAAGAGACCGTGACGCCAGGTGAAGTGACGGAGAGACGGATCATCGGCCCCGGGCAGATCGAAGCCTTTGGTGCGAACCACCTGTCTTGGCAAGGGGCCGTGAATCACGGAGACAGAATACTGGAAATCGAGCCGCAATCATTGGAACTGCCCGAAGTCTTGTGAGCCCCTGGGCAGGGACGGGACCGAGAACTTCGCCACCGATCGCTGCCGACCTTGGACCCCCCGCACGACTTCGGCGATGAACACGACCCGGTTGCCGGCCTGGTCCGGGATCGTTCCTGTGGCGCCACATTGGCCTCCGCCTTCCGCTGCCTGCTTCCAGATGTCGTGCTGGATGCGAACTGACTCTTACGACGAGTCGTAGGCGCTGGTCGTGTTAGCTGCATCAGTACCTTATTGACGGGTGAAGCACTGGTCCGACAGATCGCCTTGCAAGAACGGATCGACTCCGATCGGCGGGCTCGTTGCCGAATCGTTAGATCAATGTGTGATCTCAATCGGCCCCGGAGCCGCACCAGACATTGTTCTGGCACGAAGAGTCCTCAACCGCGAAGGTTGATTTCGCCCACCCAGACTTCACGCCACGGGTACGACTCCGGTAACCTTTCGACGTGGACCCGCACAGAGGAGGGGGCGCTTCTGAGCGCGACGGGGTCCTCGATCACATCCCAAACCTGGACGGGGTACCGGAAGTCGCCAGCTCGTTACCTGAGTCGCCACCGGTCAACGTCGAAACCCCTCGCAACAGCAGGTTGAACTGGCCCCGGCTGCTCGAGGGATCCGCGGGTGTGGAGCGTTGTGTTGGTGGCAGTGGTCGCGGCGGCTCTCCGCGTTTCGGCAGTCAGCAGTGGAGTGCCTTTCCTTTGGAATCCAGATGAGCCAACGAATCTCCGCGTTGGTGCTGTCATGGTCGACCATGTTTCATGGAACCCCCATTACTTCAGTTATCCCTCAATGCTCTATGACGTGATCGCAATGGTGGGATGGGTGCAGCGAGTCGTCGGAGGATGGCACAAAGGGGCTGGCCTCGCTTACTACACCTACCAGCACCTGACCTATCACACCTACCAGAACCAGGGCATCAACCGAACGATGGATCCTCACCTGCTCATCGTCCTGCGCTCGGTGACGGTCCTGCTATCGATCGGTACCTGCGTCGTTGTGTGGGGACTCTGCTACTTCGTGACAAGACGGTGGTGGGTGGCCACGTTGGCGGGCCTTTTATTGGCCGTCTCCCCATTGATGGTCGCCAACAGTGTCGTCGTCACGCCTGACATGTATTCGGCGTTCTTCACGGCTCTCGGATTGCTCGCCGCTATTTGGCTGCATGAGAAGCGACAGGGCGCGCAATTACATCCTCGCCGGGGGAGCAGTTGGGCTCGCAATCGGATCGAAGTACAACGTCGGCTTGGTCGCCGTCGCCGTGATCGCCGCCCACTTCCTTCGCTATCCAAAGGCCGGGGACTGCCACCTTCGCGGTTGACCGTGCAGGGTCACGCGGCGTGTCCATAAGGCGCTTGGTCGACGAGGCAATGCCGCTGCTGCTGGCTGGCTTGGCAGCGGTAATCGGATTCCTGTTGACAACACCGGGTGCGGTGGTCAACGTTCACGAATTTGTACGTGATGCGTCGGAGCCAATTCACTTGTATTCGACAGGATTTGTTCCCGGCCAAACTGGTTCCTCGCTGGCCTTCTACTTTCGTACCCTCAATGACCAGGGACTTCTCTTCGCCGTTCTCTTGAGCGTTGGCGTTCTCGGTGTATTCGGAAAATTGTGGCGGGAGTGGTTGGTAGTGGCGAGCTTCGCCGTCTGCTACGGCGGCCTCATGAGTGCGCAGGCCGCGCACTTCGACCGGAACTTGGTCCCGGAGCTGCCTGCACTGGCAATACTGGCTGCTTTCGGAGTGGCCACCGTTGCGGACCGCCTTCGCTCGTTCTTCACGTCCCGCTTCAAGGCGGCCGTCGGTGCCGTTGTGGTCCTGTGCGGATTCATATCACCGCTCATCGCTTCAGCGCGCGTGGCGCAGTTGCTCACGGAACACCCACGTGCGGAGGCCCAAGCTTGGATCTATCGACACGTACCTCGAGGGTCAACAGTTGTTGTCGAGAGCTACGGGCCTTGGATCGCCACCAAGAGATATCGGCTGGTGGACGTATGGCTCCTGCTCCATGCCCCGGCCGCGGGCCGAAATGCCCCGGCAGCCGACCTTCCCGCCACGACGGCGGCGATCGTCGTGACCGAACTGGGCAGCGGACGCTTCCTCGCTGATCCGGCGGCTTTCCCGGCCGAGGTTGCTGCCTACCATGACCTCGCCGGCAAGGACTGTCTCCGAGCATCGTATTCGGACGGACCTTGGATTCGAGTCTTCACCCCGTGCCGCAAGTAGGCCGCACCAGGTTGTGCAAGTCACGGGAGACCCGGTCCACGAAGGGACTGGGCCAAGACGTTCTCGAGAAAGCGCGTGTAGCCGACCGCGACGTGCGAGGTGTTGAAGTAGACGTTCATGGTTCCGATAATGGGGCTGCACGTAGAGGCACAGAACCACGGCGTGACATCGACGTATCGAGCGTCGCTCAGGCGCGCTGCCTGGAGCTCTGCCTTGTTATACCGGGTGGTGGGGTTCCCCCCGCAAGCCTGGACGTCGTCGACGTACTGGGCCAGGCAGACGGGGCCTCGACTGGTGGGGATGTTGCCCAGCACCACCTTGGTTGTGCGCGCCGCGGTGACTTGCCCAAGCAGTCGCTGTAGGCCTCGTTGCCATTGCTTGGGGGTGTACTCGAGGCCCTTTGGATTGCGATTGAGCTCCTGCGAGAGGATCAGAAGGTCGGGATCGATACGGTTGATCTGGGTCACCGCAAACCGGTGCCAATCGTCGCAGGTCTGCCACCGTGTCTTGTCCTTGCCGCCTGTCCCGCGAGTCCAAGTGGGCAATGCCCCCGCTGGGCACGCAGATTTGAAGAGGACGACGAGTTTCCAGTGGTAGCGAGTCGCGATGTCGTCGAGGGCGCGGAACCACATGCCGGCGTGGGAGTCGCCGTAGAGGACCATGGTGTGGCTCGAGGTTCGATCGCCGAAGGTGCAGGGCGGAGCGGTGCTCTGAGCAAACGCGATGACGCACCCCGTGCTCGGGGGCGGTTCCCCGAGGTTCGACGCGGGTTGTGTGACCGCTTCGGCGACGGGCGGATCGAGGCCCGATGGCACCGTACGGATGTGGGTCGATGCCTCGACCAAGTGGCGAACCTGCTCGATCGAAGATGTCGTCGACACGGGGGAGGGAGCGTGCGCCGATTCAAGATCAGAACCGACGAGTTGCGATTGGGCTGTCACGATCCCGGCGGTCACCACCACGAGCACGACGCCCACGATGAGGCTTGCCCAGACGACACGCCGGAATACGTTGGCATGCCGGATGGGGTTCTCCACGTACCGGTAGGTGAGTGCCGCCGCCGCAAGGGCGACGAGATCCCAGCCCAGGTTCTGCGGGACAGGGAGAGCCGGCTTGCCGACATGCTCGGCGACGATGATGAGGATTGGCCAATGCCAGAGATAGAGAGAGTACGAGAGCCGCCCTATCCAACGGAACGGTCGCAACCCGAGAATGGCCTCGGCGCCTGAGATTGGGGCTCGGACGCCACCGGCGATGACGAGGCCGGTTCCCGTCACCGGGATCGTGATCAACCATCCAGGGTATCGCGTGCCGGCGTCGAAGACGATGGCGGCGAGAAGAATGGCCCCCAATCCGAGCCAGGTGGAGATGGCCGCAAGTTGATCAGGAAGGCGACGCAGCCAGGGTGTTGCGACCGCCACGAGCGCACCCAGCGCCAACTCCCACGCCCGGGTGAACGGTGAGAAATATGCGGCAGTGGGGTGGCTCGCGGTGTCGATGACCGAAAAGGCCCACGACGCGGCGACCACCAGCACGAGACCGATCGCCAGTCGCGCCCGCAGATTCAGGCGCGTCCCCAGGCTGGCCAAGGCCAGGAAGAGTGTCGGGTAGACGACGTAGAACTGCTCCTCGACGGCGAGCGACCAATAGTTCTGCAGTGGGGACGGTGGTAGCTGAGAGCCCAGGTAGTCGGTACCTACGGATGTGAAGTGGAAGTTGGCGAGGAAGACGCTCGCCCAGCGACCATCGGTGGCGGTCCGGCCCCCTGTTGCCGACCCCACCAGCGCGTACGTCAGCGCAACGGTGGCGACGATGACGAGCGAGGCGGCAGGGATGATGCGGCGACATCGCCGACCATAGAACTTGAGGATCGATGTCCGACCGGAGGCGGCGCGCTCCCGGAGCAAGACGCCGGTGATGACGAATCCCGAAATGACGAAGAAGACGTCGACCCCGATGTAACCACCCGACAGGATCGACACACCGGAGTGAAAGAGGACGACCAGAAGAACGGCCACGGCCCGTAGGCCCTCGACGTCGGGGCGGAAGGGGCGGTCCCCCGGGGCGGAACCGGATTCGTCGCCAGAGGCCAAGAAGCGGTCGTCTCGGACGCTTGTCTCCCGGTCGGACAATCCCCCCCGCCCTTCAGTTGAACGTCGCCAGGGTACTCTCAGGCAGAGGCACATCCCGGTGCCTCCCCATCGGCGTGCCGACCGACACCGTCGCTCAGTGACGCTTCAGTGTTTCGACTTCGCCTTGGGAGCGCGCTGAGGTTGGATCACCCCGTATGACGGCGCGTGCGAAGCAGCCTCCGTACGCCGCGATCAAAGCGGCGACCCTTGCGATAGGCGCGGATGATCCGGGCTTCGGCGGGGGCGAGGCCCGGGTGGATGCGAGCATCGCTCCAGGCCCTCCAGGCGGACTCGAAGCGTTGGCGTCTGATCGTAGGGTCAACGGGCACGAGGGAACGGCGGATCGCAAAACTGAATTCGATGCCCGGCGGAAAGACGTCCAGGGGAAGCGATCCGTCGACGAATTCCCAGTCGTGGCGAAGGCTCGTGATGCCCCACAGGATCACCTCGAGGAATTCGGGCGCGTCCCAGCAGTGCACATGGATGGAACGCCGCCGGTACCGGTCCAGGATCTCCCGCCGCTCGTCGACGGTGTGTCCCAGAGATTCACCCCGACCCTCGAGCCACTCCACGATGTGGGTCTCGCTGATCTCGTCGACGCCGGCCTCGTACTCGGCGACAAGGTGGGAGAGTGGCGTCGGGCTCCGATGTCGGTCCTTTGTGCGGTGTCGGTCCGGCAGCAGAATGAGAGCGACGCCACCGGGGCGCAGGACTCGGTGGATTTCGGCCAGGAATCCGATGGGCTCCGCCAAATGCTCGAGGACGTGGCTGGCGATGACAAAGTCCTGACTGCTGTCCGAGATGGGACCAAGCCGGTCCGTGTTGAAGTCGGCCACCACGTCGGGTTCTGTGAACTCGCCCTGTCCCTGGAGTTGCGGGAACAGTTCTGCGCTTTCGTGGGCGTGCCAGCGATCCACGTACGTAACGTCGGCGCCGGGCAGGCGAAGATCGAACGAGTGGTGCCCGGGTCCCACCTCGATACCCGAACCCACCAGGTGTCTCGCCAACAACTGCCGGGGTGGGATCAGTCGCTGGCCCCCCCTTGCCACTCTGCCCACCGTCCCGCTGTCGTCCATTGCCTACGTTGCCAATTTTACTTGGCGATGTGATGGAGGAGGAAGGCCTGGCGCTGGTGGTGCATCGATCGTGACGCGAGCACAGGCAACCGCTTGCGTGTCGTGCACGCTGATGTTTCTCGGGGGCGCGGAGACTCTCTCGGGACCGCGCCTACGAACAGATGCGAGGGGGAACGAGGACGATGGCGGGCACGCTCAGAATCGCCTTCTCCCACACCCAGGCTTGATGAGCCGTCATGCAGGCGTTCATCGGTGCCAGGCCCTCCGGTGTCCCAGGAGTCTGGGCCGTCGCCGGTGCCGTCATCCCGAACGCCGCCGTGGCGACGATCGCCAGGGCCGCGACAGCCAGCCGTTTCGGCATGGGGGTACGGGGTTGGGAGCGGGGGTGGATAGCCATCGCGCTCCGTGTCATAAGCACCACTGTGAGCCACCAAGGTCCACCACCCGCCAACGTGCGGCCAACAGACCCCCAACGGCCAATTGCCCGGGATCGCATGGGCCTCTTCGATGACGGAGTCGCGCGGCCCTCTCTAGGCCGTGGGCCGCTTGAAGATGAATTGCCACCCGGCCACGAAGGTATTCCCGCCGGTGCTGGTGGCCACGCGGTCGATCATTTCCCATCCTTCGCGTCCAAGCTCATTCAGGATGTCGTAGATCCACCCGACTCCGCCCGCAGATCGCTTCTCGAGGTCGTGGCCGGGTATCCGCAGGGTCAGTGCCCATTTCTGGGTCACACCGTCGAATCCGGCCGAGACATGAGCGTACTCCCATCGCATCTCGAATCCTGCCCCCCAATTGGCACCCTGTCCTGCGGCCAAGACCACCGGCCGGTATGCAACGGCCTGTCTTCAGAATAGGAGCAAAAGTGCGAAAGCCGCTTGGGAGGTGGGAGCTACCATCTCGAGCGCGTCAGCAGGAACACGGGGTGAGTTCCGACCGCGAAGGGCTGGCCTCTGAAGGGAGGATGCATTTCGCATGGGGACGCCAGCATGGCCGGCAGCCGACAGATCGGGTCGATCAGGCCCGGCCGTGATGTCTTCGTGAGGAGACGAGAGCAAGGGGGTACCCCAACAACCTAGGTCGACATCAAGGAGGCTATCGGACGGGTCAACGGGCCAGGGCATGTCCGAACCCCTCACGACATCGGAATGGCTGGCCCCTCTGACAAAGGCCTGGTCGTGCAACCGCCGTCTGGGGACTGGCTGGGATGATTCAGGCGACGAACAAGGTCTTGCGAAGCCGCTTGACCCCGTGCAACTGCCGGGCCAGTTCCTCCTCGCTCACGCCCTCGCGGTTGCGCAGGCGTTCCCCGAGGGCATCGAGCCTCGCCATCTCGCGACCACGAGAGCGGCCTGTTCGGTGGGGTGCCGACGTCGCAACGCTCGATTGAAGGCGGCGTTTGCCTCGAGGGCGCCCGCGAGATCCAGCACCGCGGCGATCCCGGCGAAGGATCGGCCCTGATCGCGCAAGAAGAAGAGCCTGTTCGTCGCGATGGACGCCTTCATCCATGGCATTCCGCCGTGCCGCGTTCCGAGCTGGGACGCGATTCGTGCCCCTTTAGAGCGGACGGACGCGCTTGGCCTGGAGTCCCTTGGGCCCTTGCTCGGACTCGAAGTCCACCTTTTGTCCTTCGATGAGCTCGCGATAGCCCGAACCCTCGATGGACGAGAAGTGGGCGAAGACGTCGGGTGTGCCGTCGTCCGGGGTGATGAATCCGAAGCCCTTGGTGGCGTTGAACCACTTCACTGTGCCTGCTGCCATGGGGTGTTGCCTCTTTTCTCCACGCTCGGGACACTTGCGGGAGACCTTGTGGCAACCGGCAACGGCGTACAGCTCGCGTGAAATCCGGCTGTCCGCAATTGCGAGTGTAGTCCGGTTCTCGCGGCCTCCGCGCCCCGTAGCGACACCGGGGACCCGATAGGGTGGACTATCAAGCCTCCCGACAGTCGCCGACGGCACTGCGGGCGCTCAACTTCCAAGACGACCCCGAAGGACGCGCCGGCTCCGTCTTGCACATGCCTTCGCCGCGACTCGTGCTGTGGCACGCCGTGCCGGTCGTCTTCGAGAGCGTCGTGGCCCCCGTGGCCGCCTACTATTTCGTTCTTTTGATCGCGGGTTTTCGTGGCGCGCTCGATCGGGCGCACTCATCTGGTCGTATCTGATCGTGGCCCGGCGTTTGGTTCGTCGCGAGCGAGTGTCGACGCTTTTGTTGCTCGGGACCATCTTGCTGACGATGCGGACCGTGATCTCGTTCGTGACGGGGAGTATCTTCCTCTATTTCATCCAGCCCACGGCGAGCACCTTCCTGGCGTCGCTGGCGTTGGTGGGCTCGGCGCTTCTGGGTCGGCCCTTCACGCAGCGGTTCACCCATGACTTCTGTCCGCTGACCCCGGAGTTGCTGGCTCGGCCGACGGTCCACCGGTTCTTCGTCCGTGTGTCGTTCTTGTGGGCGGTGGCGATGTTCGTCAACGGGGGAGTTGTGCTGTGGCTCCTTCTCACGGCATCGGCCGGGGCGTTTCCCCTCGAACGGGTCGCCATCACGCTGTCGCTCACCGCCGGCGCGATCTTCTTTTCCGTGACCTGGTTCACCCGCAGCATGCGACGCGATGGCATCACGGTCCGATTCGGGCGCAACCGTTTCGCCGGCTGTGTCGTCAGCTTCGACCCCCTAGATCGGTCGGCGCACCACGCACGACGGACGTCGCAGGCACACCGCTCTGGCCCATGGGCACGGCCCGGACCCACGCGACGACGGCTTCCTTGGCGACGGCTGAGAGTTCTCCGCCGGCCACGAAGTTCACAGGATCTTGCCAGGTTTTCTTCGTACCATGCCGGCGTCATCTGGGACCACCGGAGGTGTCGATGTTCGCGGTTGGCTACGCCTGGAACGAGTTGCGCCGGCGGTGGAGCCGCACGGTGGTAACCGCCATCGGCCTGGCTGCGGGTGTCGGTTTGGTGATGGGGATCGTCGGCGTGTCCAACGGGCTCACCCAGGCCCAGAACAAGGTGCTCTCCCCGCTGTCGTCGGTGGGCACCGACATCATCGTGACCCGCACGGTTGCCGCCACGTCGACGTCGAACAGTGCGTCGACGACCACGACGACGACCACGCCGGCGGGGGGTGGGTTCGGCGGGGGAGGACGTACCGGCGGGGGTGGACCCGGTGGGGGAGGGTTCTTCGCTCCGGGAGCCGGACGGGTCGAGGTGGCGCCTCGGCCATCGCGGCGCTGAACGCGTCCGATCAGGCCGCACTCCTCAACGCCAATTCGTCGGTCCTGACGGACCTTTCCAAGCTCGGCCCACCCGGCACCCAGTTCACCTACGACTTCTTCGTGCCCGGCACGCTCATCACGTTCCCGAACGCGGCGGTGAGCGATGTCGCTTCGGTCAAGGGTGTCGCCTCGGCGGTCCCCGGCCTTTCGCTGCAGGCGCTGCATGAGACCGGCACCGTTCCCAGCCAGACCGACACCGTCACGACCGGGGGCCAGACGATCACCTCCGTCCAGCGGCCCCCACCGTCTGACCGCCGCGCAAGAAGACGCTCGTCCAGGCCTGTCTCCAAGCGTCGGGGGCCTTCGGCTCCACCACCACGACCACCCCGGGAGGCACCACCACGACCTCCGTGGCCGGGAGCCGGCGGCCCCGGCGGGGGACGGCTTCCAGGGGGGACGGCGGAGGCGGGGGAGGTCGGGGATTCGGAGGAGCCGCCTTCGGGGCGGCGTTCACCAAGTGCCTACCGGCGTCGTACCAGCAGTACGAGGCCCAGGTCGTGGTGCCCGAGCAGACCATCACCCGGGTGCTCAATCCGCCTTCGACCGACACCGAGACCAAGAGCTACACCGTGGCCGGGGTCAATCCGGCCGACACCTCGACCGGGCTCATCACCACCGCCCAGGTGGTGTCGGGTAAGTGGTTCGGCGCCAAGCCCGCCGATGAGATCCTCGTGAACACCGCGTACGCCAGCACCAACAGCATCAAGGTCGGTCAGAAGCTCACGATCGACAAGACCGTCTTCACCGTCGTTGGCCTGGTCAACCCGACCCTCGCCGGTGACACCTCGGACATCTACTTCGATCTTCCCACCCTGCAGGCGCTGGCTTCGAACAGCGGTCGGGTGAACGAGGTGCTCGTCAAGGTGGCAAAGTCATCAGACGTCTCCGCCGTGGCGGCGGCGATCCACAAGAAGCTGCCCGGTGCCCAGGTCCTCACCGACAAGGAGCTTTCGGGCCAGGTCACGGGAAGTCTGTCCAACGCCCACACCCTCGCCACCCATCTGGGTGGGGCGTTGGCGGTCATCGTGCTCCTGGCCGCGTTCCTGATCGCGGCACTGCTGACCTTGTCGAGCATCGCCAAACGGGTCAGGGAGATCGGCACGCTCAGAGCGATCGGCTGGTCGCGGGGCCGGGTCGTGCGCCAGATCGTGGCGGAGACCCTCGGCATCGGCATCCTCGGAGGAGTCCTCGGTGTTGGCCTCGGAATCGCGGTGTGCGCCATCATCGGCGCCGTCGGGCCCGCACTGAGCTCCACCAGCTCGGTCACCGCGGTCGGCACCTCGAGCGTCGGTGGGCATCTTCCATCAGGCCACCGCCGCAGCACAGACGTCCTCCAAGGTCCATCTGCGGGCTCCTGTCGATGTCGCCATCGTCCTCCTGGGCTTCGGCTCGGGCTTGGGTGGAGGGCTCATCGCCGGAGCCGTCGGCGGCTGGCGGGCGTCGCGCCTCGCTCCTGCCACCGCACTGCGGGACCTCGGATGAACAAGGACGCGAAACGACGAGGCGACCTGGCCGAAGGGATCCCAATCATGAACGACGACCTCGTCGAGAACACCCTCTACGAGTTGCGGGGGGTCGAGCGCCGCTACATGCGCGGGAGTACGCCGGTCCTCGCTCTCCACGACGTCGACCTCGACATCCGACCCGGAGAGTTCGTCTCGATGGAAGGACCGAGCGGTTCGGGCAAGAGCACGTTGCTTCAGCTGCTCGGAGCCCTCGACACGCCGACGAGCGGGACCATCCGTTTCGAGGGGAACGAGATGAGCTCGGCTTCCGACGTCGTCCTGACCCGTATTCGAGGCCAGGAGATCGGCTTCGTGTTCCAGCAGTTCAATCTGATCCCGACGCTGACGGCGGCAGAGAACGTCGGGATCGCCATGATTCCCCACGATCACGCCAAGACCGTGCGCCGGGAACGCTCGGCAGAGTTGTTGGAGCGAGTGGGACTCGGTGGCCGGCTGGACCATCTTCCTTCGCGGATGTCGGGCGGCGAGCAGCAGCGGGTGGCTATCGCCCGTGCGCTGGCCAACCGTCCCCGGGTGATCATCGCCGACGAGCCAACAGGCAATCTCGATTCGGCGAGCGCCCAGGAGGTGATGGCACTGCTCAACGAGCTGCAGTCCGGCGAAGAGGCCGTGACCATCGTCGTGGCTACCCATGATCCCGATGTCGCCACTCGCGCCGGACGGCGGATCCGCCTGCGCGACGGTGCTGTGGTGACGTCAGAGGATTGACGAGCCGACGGCGAGACGACCCGCCGCCCTTCGCCGCCAAAGGGCATCAATTCCGATTGCGCCCAGCACGACCAGGCCGACCTCGAGTGGGACGCGGTAGCGCGTTGCCCCGAAGGTGACCATGGCCGACACGACCACCTCCACGAGGAGTCCCAGAAAGGGCACGAGGGTGTGATGTCGCCGTCGGAGGACGATGGCACCGTAGACCGACGCCACGAACAGCCCGTAGTACATCGCCAGCCCGATCCAAGCCGGGACCAGTGGCCGACTGCTCAACTGCACGTCGAGACGTATCTGTGCCAGAGGCAGGAAGAATCCGAACTCGCGGCCGACTCTCGCCGCCATCACGACGGGGAGACGATTGGCATGTGCGTTGATGTAGTGCAACGCCACACTTCGGAGGTGAGCGTCACCCTGGGACTCGTCGCCCGATGACCGGACTCGGGCCGCGTAGAGGCATTTGAAGTCACCGAAACCCACGGCGTGCCCGTAAAAGGCGGGCCGGCAGTTGGCAAAGGCGAGTGTCCCTCCCAGGTCGTCGGACATGATGACGGGCTGGTTGAATCGGGACAGATTGAACCCCACCCAGGGGGCGATCATGACGAGCGCGGTCAGAGTCCCCGCGCCGGCGAGGATGAGCCGGCGTCGAAGTGGCACACTCCGCAGCACGAGTGCGAGTGGAATGACGACGACAACGACGAGCAGCGACTGCTCAGCCCGCGTCAGGGCAGCCAGCGCGCACAGCGCGCCCAGAGCGACGGCCTTGGGGAGGCTCGGTCGGTGCCAGAACTGATAGGACACCAAGATGACTGCCGCCACGAACAGGATGAGGAGCGTCTCGGACAGGCCGGTGATGCTGTTCATCCAGTAGTTCGGGTAGACGGCAGCGACAGCGGCCGCGATCAGCCCCACGCGCGGACCCGCCACCTCGCGGCCCGCCAGTCCGGTGACGAAGACCGCGGCTGCCCCCACGACGCAGGTAAGCAGGCGATGGGCCAGGAAGCTCTTGAGACCGAGGGTGTCGGCGAAGGCCAATACCAGTACCCACAGGGGCGGGTGTTCGGCGCTCTGCACCACGGTGTGGTGCAGGAGATAGGGAAAAGGGGAAATGAACCATCCCGACCCGTTCGCCACGAGGTCCGACTGCCAGTGAAAATAGAAGGCGTCTCCGGTCGGCTCGAGGTGTGGGTTCACGGCCAGAATCCACACCACCGGCACCACCAGCGCCCCCGCGGAAATGAGCGCCAACCACCCATACCACTGCCGCTTCACCGTCAGTGGCATGACCTGGCACTTTAGCGTGTCGGCGCACGAAGACGACGTGCCCCGGCGGGGCGTCGGACCTCCTGTGCAAGGAAACTCGCGACTCGGATCGACCAGACCGCATCGAGCACATCGTCCGGCGATCTGGCCCGTTTAGCCCGCGTGCGTCGTTGGTCATCATGGCCCGTCACTAGGATTTCGTCGTGCCACGGAAGGCGGGGGAGCGGTGGTACCGGTGGCTGACGCTCATTTCCGTCGGTGCCCTGATCCCGCCGGTGACCTGGATCCTCGCCAGCAAGCTGCACACCACCCCTCGGTTCGGCGACGCATGGTATTTCCGCGACCAAGCCAGATTCATCGCCAATGGTCAGGGGTGGTTCATCTCCCCCTTCCCGTTTCTCGAACACCATCTCTCGGTCCCGAGTGCGTTGCATCCGCCCCTGTGGGTACTGGTATTGGCCTTCGCCGACACCATCGGCCTGACGAGCTACCCGGCGCAGCTCTTGGGAGCGTGCGTGTTGGGCGCAGGTGCGGTCTTCATGACGGGTCTGGCCGCCCGAGAAGTGGTGGGCAAGAGGGCAGGACTGATCGCGGCCGCCATCGCCGCTGTCTACCCGAATTACTGGAATCAATTACGGATTGGGCCTCTCCGAGTCCCTGATCCTCTTGCTGACCGCCTCCGTTGTTCTCGTGGCCTTGCGGTTCTGGCGGACGCCCAGCGTTCGCCTGGCGGTCACCCTGGGCCTCTTGTGTGGTCTGGCCGCCCTCACCCGAGCGGAGCAGGTCCTCCTGATCGTCGTCGTCCTTTTACCGTTGACGCTGCTGCTGCGGGACGTGGGACTTCGACACCGCCTGGCCCTGGGGGCGGTTGGGACACTCACGGCGCTGGTCCTCATGGCGCCGTGGGTGGGGTTCAACCTGTCGCGTTTCAGCCATCCCACGACTTTCTCCAACGACGCCGGCAGCACTCTGGCCATGGCGAATTGTCGGCCCGCGTATCGCGACGGCTACCTGGGCTCTGGGGATTTCGTCTGCCTCGAACGCATCAAGGCGGTCCCAGGGGACGAGTCGGCGCAAGATGCCCACCAGCGTCAGGTGGCGATGCGCTACATCGACGCGCATTTGGGTCGTCTGCCCGTCGTCCTTCTGGCGCGACCGGCGCGCGAGTTCGGCGTGTTCGCGCCCATCGGTCAGGTCAAGCTGGAGGCAACGGTCAACAAACGCCCTCTGGTGTTCGCGGAGATCGGCTTGGGCTTGTACTACCTCATGATCGTCGGCGGGATCTACGGCGCCATCATCGTTCGGCGCCGGCGACTGCACCTTGGTGCCGTTCGTGGGGATCTTCGTCGAACTGGTCCTCACGGCAATGGCCACATTTGGACAGACTCGCTACCGTGCCCCTTTTGAAGTTGTCCTGGTTGTGCTCTCCGCGGTCGCCGTCGACTCCCTCGTCGCCCGCCGGAGCCATCACGCCGGTGAAGGCGGAGGGCCGGAGTCTGTCGAACCAATGGAATCACGCCAGTGACGCCGACGGACGATGAAATCGTCGGCGCCTGAGGCAACGCACAGCATGGACCGCATCGGACGACGCCGGGCCGCTCCCGATGTCGGCGGGGTGCTCTTCGTGGTGGCCGCTGCGGTGGCCGTCATGCTTCCGGCCCTACTTCACGGAAGCGCTCTCGGACCGTACGACCTGCTCTCGCGCTATGGGTTGACGAAACAATCCGGGGTCATGGTCCACAACTCGCAGACAACGGATCTGATCGCGCAGATGATCCCCTGGACCTCGCTGGCATGGACGCAGGTCCATCACGGCCAATTGCCCCTGTGGAACCCCTACAACGGGCTGGGCATGCCGCTCGCGTTCAACTGGCAGTCAGCGACGTTCGGTTTGCCCACCCTGATCGGGTATCTCGCCCCCCTCCGCTTGGCCTACACGGTCCAGGTGATGGTCACCGTGGTCCTCGCCGGTACCGGGACGTACGTGCTCGGGCGAGTCCTACGCCTCGGGGTGGTGGCATCGGCGATGGCGGGCGTGGTCTACGAGTTGAGCGGCACCTTCATGGGCTTCTTGGGTTGGCCCATCGCCGCAGTGCTGGCCTGGGCCGGCTGGCTCTTCACCGCCGCCTTGTTGATCGTGCGAGGGCAGCGTCGCGTGCGGGCTGTGGTGTTCTTCGCGGTGTCGGTCGCAGGTGCGGTGTATGCGGGCCAGCCCGACGCGCTCGTTCTCCTCGCTCCAGGCCTCCTCGTCTTCATCGTCGTCCTCCTCGGCCTGCGGGCCCGCTCCGGCGGCGGGATGGGGACGGTCTTGCGCCCGGTTGGAGACTTGGTGGTGGCGTCTGTCGCCGGCGCAGCGCTGGCGGCCCCGCTCATCCTCCCGGGCTTTTCGCTGACAACGGGATCGGTGTTCTTCCACGCCGCGCGTGCCAACGGTGCCCTTTCGGCGCACGACGTCGTGAATCTGGTCTTCCAGGGCTACAACGCGCTGCCGGTGGCCCAAGGCCACTGGTTCGGGGTGGGGACCTCGGCCTACGTCGGGGTCATCGCCCTCGTGCTCGCCGTGACCGGGGCGGTGGTGTGCCGGCGCCGGCCCGAGGTACTCGCCCTCGTGGGGGTCAGCCTCGTCATGGCGGCCGTCGTCTTCGTTCCGCCCCTGGCTTCGCTCATGAACCAATTGCCGTTCCGCTGCCCGCTGGCATCTCGGTCTGGTGGTGGTGACGTTCGCCTTGGCGGTGCTGGCAGGGTACGGGACCGACGCTATTGTCCGCTCGCCGCGCGACTGGACGACGAGGGTCTGGTGTGGTTCGGGTTTTGCCGTGACCGGTGTCATGATCCTGGGCCTGTGGTTCGTTGGTCGGGGCCATCTGACTCCCTCGGCGACCCGGCTTCGCACGGAAAGCTTCATCTGGCCCGGGGCCCTGACCGTCCTGGGTCTGGTCGTGGTGGGATTGCTGGGTCGGATGGCGCGACGTGCGAATACCGCCGCACCCGCCCGCGGCACGAGTCGATGCGGGTCGATCCATTGGTTTGGTCTTCGTTCTGGCCGAGACGGCCTTTCTCGTCGGTGTCGGGGCTCCACAATGGCCGTCGAGCCCTACTTCCTTGGCACCAACAGCTGCGGTGACTGCGTTGGCGCAGACGGTCGGCTCGTCGACCGTTGGATTCGGAGCGCATTCGTGTGAGCTGCCTCCGACGCTGGGCATCCTTCCCGAGACCAACGCCGCATTCGCTGTACACGAGCTCTCCGCCTACGACCCCATCACCCCCCGTGCCTACTTTCGCGCCTTCAAGGTCGCCCCGGGCGTCCTCGTCAGCGCCTTTTGCCCGGTCATCCACACCGTGGCCGAGGCTCGCCGCTACGGCGTGGGATTCATCGTCGAACCGAAAGGGACACCCGGTCCGGTCGGCGCCGAGTTCGACAAGCGGATCGGCGACGAGGTGCTCTACCGGGTTCCCGGAGCCGGCGCAGCGACGCTCACCCCCATCTCCGGGGGCGGGAGATTGCCGAGTGCCAGCGCGCCCGGCTCGCCGACCAAGGTGACATACCCCGAACCGGGGACGTGGAAAGTGCGGACCAACGCAACCCGACCGGAGGTGCTCCGGCTCCGGATCACCGATGTTCCGGGCTGGCGGGCCACCATCGACGGCCGGACCCTACCCCTGAAGCAGTTCTCGGGCATCATGCTCCAAGCCCGGATCCCGGCGGGCCCGCACGCCATCGAATTGCGCTACTGGCCAGGAACGTTCACGGTGGGGTTGATCCTTGCGGTGTGCAGCACTGCCGGGTTGCTGGGAGGAGCCTGTGTGGGTTGGCGACGACGGCGCGCCGAGCGGGTGTCCGTTGACCCCCCTCGGGGGCGGCCCAGGTGACCGAGAGTCGGGCTGTTCCTCCATCTCGAGCGAGACCAGCATTGTGAGGGAAGAAATCCGCTCTCGGAACGCGTATGCTGCTCGGGAGGCTTCGTGACTCTCAGGAGGAAGTGCATGCGTCCCTCCCGTTCCGTGCGACTGATCGTGATCCCCGCCCTTGTCGTTCCTCTCGCCCTCTCCACCGTCGTGCTGTCGGGGACTGCCTGGGCCGCCAAGGTCAAGGCCAAGCCAGTGAATTGCAGGACGCTGATGGGCACTGCGGGTGGCTCGTGGGGGTTCGAGGGATGCACCCAACCCGCCATAACCGGTGGAAACACAACAGGAATCAGCATCCCGTTCCCGACCTCGGTGGGGTTCTATACGGCCGTCATCACTTGGAATCCCGCGGGACAGGCGCACCGCGGTCCGCACGCGGGAACGACGACGGTGAGCTTCGCCGTCACGCAACGAACCGGGCACCACAACAAGTGCGGCACGGGGAAGACCGAGTGGAAGCTGGCAGGAACCATCAAGAGCAACACCGTCAGTCCCCAAGTCAAGGGGAAGCTGAAGATCTTTGCGTGCGTAACTATCTCCAGCCATGCGCTGTCGGGAAAGAAGCCGGTCAAACTGTGATCTGACCGAGGCTCCCAGGAGGCGGATTGCCCCGGCGCAGTCCCCCCGACCGATCGCCACCCCTGTCATGTGGGAATGACGTCGTGACAGTGGTGGTCACCATGTGGTCACCCAGAACATTCGTCAGTTTTGATGAAGACACGTCCGGGGCCAAAATCTACGCTCCGATTCGCAGTTGCGGGGTGACCGCAAAGTCGGAGCTGTGGATGTGCCATGGGACAGGCGCTTCCACCTGGGGAGCAAACCACGAGAGGAGCGCGCGATGCGGGTAGCGCGCACTATTGGCGTCCGTACGGCTGGTGTGCGTGCGGCAACGGCGAAGTCTCGAGAATGGTGGGAGGCGGCGCCGTGCATTTCCCATCGCGGCTGCGCTGTCGATCTTCGCGGCGTCGACCTTGGTCAACATCTTCGTGGTGTCGCACGCCAGCGCGGCCGCGACGGAGCTGTACTCGTGGGGCTACAACGTCGACGGTCAGCTTGGCAACGGGACGACCACGAACGCCGGGACGCCCGTCAAGGTGTCTCTCCCCGCCGGGGTCACCGCCACCGAAGGCCGCGGCCGGTGGGGACCACAGCCTGGCCGTCGGCTCCGACGGCAAGCTCTACGCATGGGGCCTCAACACCAACGGGCAACTCGGTAACGGCACGACGGTCTCCTCCATACTCCGGTCGTCGTGTCGATGCCCGCCGGGGTGACCGCCACTGCTGTGGCCGCGGGTGCGCAGCACAGCGTCGCGCTGGGTTCGAACGGCAGCGTGTACGACTGGGGGTACAACGGTTTCGGCCAACTCGGGAACAACACCACGCACGGACGCGCATTCGCCTATCAAGGTCACGCTTCCCGGCCGGTGTGACGCCGATCGATGTGTCAGCCGGACAGTACATGACCGAGGCGCTCGGGTCGAACGGCAGGCGTGTACACCTGGGGTGACGGCGCCATGGGAGAGCTCGGCGACGGCAAGAGTCGTGAACGAGCCACTACCCGTTGAAGTGACCGCCTCGGGTGTCACCGCGATCAGTGCCGGCGGCTACCACTCCCTGATGATCGCCGGCGGGGCGGTCTGGGCCTTCGGGTACGGCGGTCTCGGTCAGATCGGCAATGGCCAGCTCCTGAACAAGTCGACAGCGGTGCAAGCGAACCTCCCCAACGGCGTGACGCCCAGGGCGATCGCCGCCGGGGCTATATCACAGCATGGCCATCGGCTCGAACGGCAAGGTCTACTCGTGGGGGAACAACGCCAACGGTGAGCTCGGCAACGGCACCCTCACCAACGAGAAGGACCCCGTCGTCGTGTCGATGCCGGCGGGGAGTGACCGCCACATCGATCGCCGCCGGTGCGGACCACAGCCTGGCCATCGGCTCCGACGGCAACCTGTACGCGTGGGGGTACAACGGTCTCAACGAGCTCGGCAACGGGACGACGACCGACGCCGAGACGCCGGTCCAGGTGGGGCTCACCCCGGTGGCGAAGCCACCCAACGAGGTGGACTCGGGTTCCTCGGCGGACCACAGCTTCGCCATCGCGCCGCCCACGCCCGCTCCGACGACGACCACGTTCTCCACGTCGCCCTCCTCGGTGAGCTACGGCCAGACGGTGACGATCAAGGCCACCCTGAGCCGGTCCGACGGGGGAGGGAGCTGTCAGCTTCTCCAACGGGGCCCTCACCATCTCGGGGTGCGGGTCGGTGTCCCCGACGCTGGTGGGTGGCACCTGGCAGGCCCTGTGCTCGACTTCGTTCGACGCGGGCACCTACTCCCTGACGGCGGCCTACACCGGCGACACGCTCTACGCGGCCAGTACCTCCACCGAATTGGATCTGGCCGTGGACCAGGCTCCGCTCGTCGTCACCGCCTCGTCGGGCTCGACCACCTACGGGAGCGGCCCGCCGACCATCACGCCTTCGTACTCAGGCTTCGTCAACGGTGACGACCCGACGGCTCTGACCACGCCACCGACGTGCTCGACGACGGCCACGGCGTCGAGCCCCGTCGGGAACTACTCGAGCACCTGTTCGGGAGCCTCGGCGGCCAACTATGCGATCACGTACCAGAACGGCACGGTGACGGTGAACACCGCTCCTCTCATCGTGACGGCGTCGTCGGAGTTCGATGACCTACGGGGGTGCGGTGCCCACCATCACGCCCTCGTACTCGGGCTTCGTCAACGGTGACACACGCCGCCTCGCTCGACGACGGCGCCGACGTGCTCGACCACGGCCACCTCCGCCAGCCCGGTGGGGAGCTACGACACGTCGTGCTCCGGCGCGGCCGACCCGAACTACCAATATCAGCTACGCCAACGGCGCGGTGGTGATCGGTGCCGCCGCGCTCGTCATCACCGCGTCGTCGGCGTCGGTGACGTACGGGAACGGTCCTCCGGCCATCACGCCCTCGTACTCGGGCTTCACCAACGGTGACACCGCCGCCTCGCTCGACACGGCGCCGACGTGCTCGACCACGGCCACCTCCGCCGAGCCCGGTGGGGAGCTACGACACCTCGTGCTCCGGCGCGGCCGACCCGAACTACGCAATCACCTACCAGGACGGTTCGGTCGCGGTCACGCCGGCTCCGCTGACGATCACGGCTTCTTCGGGGATGGTGGCCTACGGGGGCAACCCGCCGTCGGTGACACTCCATCGTGACCGGCCTGCAGAACGGCGAGACGGTGTCGGTCCTCGGAGGCGGGCTGACGTGCTCGACCGCGGCCACCTCGTCGAGCGGCGTCGGCACCTACGCGTCGACGTGCTCGGGCGCGGTCGACGCCAACTACGACATCACCTACGTCGACGGCACCACCACGGTCATCCGTGCGCCGCTCACGATCACGGCTACCTCGGGCACGATGACCTACGGCGGGTGCGGTGCCGGTCGATCAGCCCGAACGTGTCGGGGCTTCCAGAACGGGGAGAACGTCTCGGTTCTCGGTGCCGGGCTGACGTTGCACGACGACGGCGACCCGACCAGCTCAGGTCGGGAGTCCTACCCGAGCTCGTGCTCGGGCGCGACGCGACCCGAACTACACGGTGAGCTATGTAGCCGGGACGATCGACCGTCACACCGGCGGCGCTCTCGATCACGGCGTCCTCCAACAGCATGACCTACGGCGACCCGGCCCCGGTGATCACGCCGATCGTCTCGGGCCTGCAGAACGGTGAGAACGCCCGACGTGCTCGGCGCCAACCTGCTGTGCACGACGGGGCTGGCTCCACGAGCCCGGTGGGCGACTACGCGAGTGCGTGTGGCGGTGCGGTCGACGCCAACTACACGATCACCTACGTGCCCTGGTGACGTCACGGTCAACCCGGCCACCCTGATGATCACGGCGTCTTCGGCCACCGGTCGCCTACGGAACGGCGCCGCCGACCATCACGCGCGTCGTACTCGGGCTTCGAGGCCGGCGACACGCCCGCATCGCTGACGACGCCGCCGACGTGCTCGACCACAGCGACGTCGTCGAGCCCGGTGGGCTCGTACCCGAGCTCGTGCTCGGGGGCGTCGGACCCGAACTACATCATCAGCTACCTCGGAGGAACCGTCCAGGTCGCCACGGTCGTGGTCACGGTGACCGCGTCGTCGGACTCGATGACCTACGGAGGCTCCACGCCGACCATCACGCCGTCGTACTCGGGCTTCGTGAACGGAGACACCGCTGCGTCGCTGACCACGGCGCCGACGCTGCTCGACCGCGGCCACCTCGCGTCCAGCCCGGTGGGGAGTACCCGAGCTCGTGCTCGGGCGCGGTGGACCCGAACTACACGCTTCAGCTACGTCGTCGGCTCGGTGCAGGTCAACCCCGCCCCGCTGACCATCGCCGCCGCTTCGGCGTCCATGACCTACGGGGGTGCGACGCCGGCCATCCTGCCGTTGTACTCGGGCTTCGTGAACGGCGACACCTCGTCGGCACTGTCGACAGCTTCCGACGTGCTCGACCACGGCGACCTCGTCGAGCCCGGCGGGCACCTACACCAGCTCGTGCTCAGGAGCCGTCGGGTCGAACTACACCATCACCTACGTTCCAGGCGCAGTGGTGGTCGGGCAGCGCCGCCTTGGTCATCAGCGCCTCTTCGGGATCGATGACCTACGGCGGCTCCGCGCCGACCATCACTCCGTCGTACTCGGGCTTCGTCAACGGTGATGACCGCCGCGTCGCTGACGACGGCACCGACCTGCTCGACCACGGCCACGTCGTCGAGCCCGGTGGGGAGCTACCCGAGCTCGTGCAGCGGCGCAGCCGACCCCAACTACGACATCACGTACGTCAGCGGGATCGGTCACTTCTGGCCCGGCGCCGCTTTCGATCAGCGCCTCATCGGGGTCGATGACCTACGGAGACACGGCGCCGACCATCACGCCGTCGTACTCGGGCTTCGTGAACGGTGACGACGCCTCGTCGCTGACGACGGCACCCACCTGCTCGACCGCGGCGACGTCGTCGAGCCCGGTGGGCACGTACCTGAGCTCGTGCTCGGGCGCCGCCGACGCCGAATTACGTCATCACGTACGTGGCGGGATCGGTCCAGGTCACGCCGGCCACGCTGTCGGTGACCGCGTCGTCGGCACTCGACAACTACGGCGACCCGGTGCCGGCGATCACGCCCGCGTACACGGGTTTCGTGGCCGGCGACACCGCCGCCTCGCTCACCACGGCCCCGACTGTTCGACCACGGCCACCTCGGCCAGCCCGGTGGGGAGCTACCCGACCTCGTGCTCGGGCGCGGTGGACCCAACTACGCCATCAGCTACATCAACGGCTCGCTGCAGGTGGGCCCGGCTCCGCTCGTGGTCACGGCCTCGTCGGCCTCGATCACCTACGGCGGGGCCGCACCGGTCATCCAGCCGGCGTACTCGGGCTTCGTCAACGGTGACGACGCCACGTCGCTCACCACGGCGCCGACGTGCTCGACCGCGGTGACGTCGGTCAGCCCCGTGGGGAACTACGACACAATCTGCTCGGGGGCGGTCGACCCGAACTACAGCTTCAACTACGTGGACGGGTCGGTGCAGGTGGGCCCGGCGTCGATCACCGTGACGGCGTCGTCCGGCGTCGATGGTCTACGCCGGTGCGGTGCCGGCGAGTCTCGGCCAGCGTGGCAGGGCTGCAGAACGGCGAGACTGCCGTCGGTCCTCGGTGCCGGTTTGACGTGCGCCACGACAGGCCACGTCGGCGAGCCCGGTAGGGAGCTACCCGACCTCGTGCTCGGGGGCGGTCGACTCGAACTACACCATCATCTACGTGAGCGGTTCGATCGTCGTGGGCCCGGCGGCGCTGTCCATCTCGGCCTCTTCGACCGTCGGCGACCTACGGCGGCACGGTGCCGGCCATCACGGCGTCGTACTCGGGCTTCGTCAACGGTGACGGTCCGGCGTCGCTGACCAGCACGCCGACGTGCTCGACTACGGCCACGTCGTCGAGTGCCGTGGGCACCTACCCGAGCTCGTGCTCGGGCGCGGCGATCCCAACTACACGATCAGCTACGTGAGCGGCACGGTGCAGGTCATGACGGCGTCCGCTCGTGATCGCGGCTTCCTCGCCGACGATGACCTACGGCGGGACGGTACCGACCATCACCCCGTCGTACTCGGGCTTCGTCAACGGGGACAACGCCGGTTCGCTCGACCGCCGCACCACGTGCTCGACGAGCGGCCACGTCCTCGAGCCCGGTGGGGAGTTACCCGGATTCGTGTGCCCAGGCCTCGGATCCGAACTACACCATCACCTACGTCCCCGGGACCACGGTGGTGGGCAGCGCCGCGCTCGTGATCCGGGCGTCGTCGGGCACGATGACCTACGGGGGAACGGTCGCCGAACATCACGCCGTCGTACTCGGGCTTCGTCAACGGGGACAACGCCGGTTCGCTCTGGCGAGCGCGCCGACGTGCTAGCACCACGGCCACGACCTTCGAAGCCGTGGGCAACTACACCAGCTCGTGCTCGGGGGCGGCTGACTCCAACTACACGATCACGTACGTGACCGGACTGGTCACCGTCGGCCCGGCGCCGCTCACCATCGCGGCGTCGTCGGGCACGATGACCTACGGGGGTTCTCCGCCGGCGATCACGAAGACGATCAGCGGCTTCGTCAACGGTGATGCCTCGACGGTGTTGGGAGCCGGCCTCACGTGCTCGACGGTCGCCACGGCCACGAGTGCGGTCGGCTCCTACGCGTCGAACGTGCTGCGGGGCGGCTGGATGCGAACTACAGCATCAGCTACGTCCCGGGCACGGTGAGCGTCGGTCCCGCCACCCTGACGGTCACGGCCAACGACGTGACCAAGGCCTTCGGTGCCTCGGTGCCCACTCTCACGGCCACCATCACCGGCTTCGTCAACGGTCAGACGCTCGCCACCTCCGGGGTGACCGGACAGGCGCTGTGCACGACGACGGCGACGACCACGAGCCCGGGCGGGACGTACCCGATCACGTGTTCAGTGGGGACCCTGGCGGCGCAGAACTACACCTTCAGCTTCGTGGCTCGGGAACGCTCACAGTGACGTTCAACCAGAGGACGGTGTGCAACTACGTCGGCTCGCTCGTCGTGAGCGGGGGGCAGTCAGTGTTGATCCCACCGGGCTGCACGGTGATCGGGGCCATCAATGTCGAGACCGGTAGCTCGCTCGACGCCGAGGGTGCGATCGTCGTCGGTGCCGTGAGCTTCAACAGTGGCGTCGTGCTCCGGTTCTGCAGCACGACGGTGGTCGGGGCTCTCTATGCCTCAGGTGCCACGAACCCCGTTGTCCTGGGAGACGGCACGTCGTCGTGCCTGGGTGACGAGATCGCCGGTCTGTTCACCCTGACGGCCAACACGGCCGGGTGTGTCACTCCAGAAGGCCGAAATGCTGGCGGCGGTGTCGATCACCTCGAACAGCGGCGGGGTGAAGGTGGAGAACAACCAGGCCATCGCCCTGGTGGCGGTCAAGAGCAATACCGGGGGTACCACCGTGGTGTCCAACACCATGCTCGGGGCCCTCACCGTCACCGGGCAACGCCGCCCCCGTCGTCGACAGGCCGAACACGGTCTTCGGGTCGCCCAACTCCAGTAGCGACCACCCCGGTGCCGGCCGAGTCGGCCGGCACCGGGGTGGGCCCTGCCCGGGCGTCAGCGCAATGATCGCGGTGCATGCGTCGGCGGGTAGCGCCCGCCCCCATGGCTCGTCTTCCTGAGCCATAATCGACGGCGCCGGAAGACGGCGTGTGGCGAGACATGGGGGAGGGGCGTGGAAGGTCCGGGCGGACGCATCGCCCTCGTTCTCGGCCTGGTGGCCGGTGCTGCGTCTGGGTGTTCACCACGAGCCCCGGGTATGCCCTGTTGGCCCTGCTCGTGGGCCTCGTCCTGTGGGAATACGGCCGGCGTTCCCGGTACCACCGACGCCTGCGGTTCGTCCTACCACCGAAGTCCCGCACCCGGGCCCGCCCTCGGACCAGCGCCAGACGACCCCAGGCCGGCGCGGCCCGTCCCGTCGCTCGCGGCAGGGGCCTGACGCCCGCAGGTCGACTTCGCACGGGGGCCCGGCCGCTGTGGGCTCGGACCCCGGCGTGGAAGACGCCCCCGCGAACGTTCGCGCCGCCCCGCCGCCCCTCGCCGCCCCGGTCACCCGCCGTGCCCCGCCCGGCCCCGCCCTGGTCACGGCTGACCCCACGTCCACCGGCGCCCCGCCGGCCCCGGTGAAGCGCGAGCGCACCCGCCTCCAGCTAAGCGGGCGGAAGCTGTGAGCTGCTTCGGGGCCGGGGTGGTCAGGACCTTGCCGCCGGCGGCCTCCTGCTCGTGTCCGAGTTGCTCCCACAAGGGAAGGATCTGGGGTGCGAGAAGCGCGGCACCGGTCCCCGGGGCAAGGCTGAAATGGATCCCGTCGGAGTCCCGCAGCGGTACGCCACCGACGTCGACACGAATTTCCCGCCCGGACAGGTCATGGAGTACAGGTCCTGCACCGTCACCGTCGCCGGGAACTCGGCGCCGACCTCCTTGACGAGGCTGTTGTACTTCTGGACGCGGCGGATGTCGTCCTGCGGCCACGGCGCTCCGTTGAGTTGCTCCCCCTGGGAGAAGCAGGGCGAGGTCATGAGCACCATCCGTGCCCCGGTCGACGTCCCGATCTTCACGGCCAGCTCGAGCTGGCGCTTCGTGTACGCCGCGAACGCGGGCTGGAGGATGTTGGCGCGATATCCTTGTAAGCTACGGTCCTCGACCTCCCAGCGGCCGGCGAGGAGCACGACCACGTTGGGTCGTACGGCCGCGGACCCATTCGACCCAAGCCGTCGTCATGGGGACGAACCCCGAGCTTCGCTCGATTTCGGCAAGGGACGGCCACGGCAACCTTCTCCAGCTGTCCCTGGACGTCGTCCCACACGTAGTGGCCCTGGTCGACGCCGCAGCCGAGGATGGAGAGGTTCACCTGGTTGATGTTCCAGTGGCTCTCGCGGGCGACCAGGCCCACACTCAGGGTCAGGGCCACCGAGTCGCCGAGGATCATCACCCGCACCGGAGCCTTGGCCAGTGCGGGGGGATCGAGACGGGGGGGCTCCCCGAGACGGTGGTCGGGGTCGGCCCCGACGGGGACAGTGCCCCCGAGGCGGCGGGAGCCACGGTGGACACGATCACGACGATCGCCGTGCCGATCACCGCGGCCGGCGTGACAGCCCGAGCCCGCGCTCTGGACAGAGCCTTTCCCGACCGGATCGGTCTCTCGAGCCCGTAGAACGACAACGTGCTGACGGCCACGGTGACCAGCGGCGCGGAAGAGGAAAAGGGGTGTCCCCTCCACGCCGGTGCGCGATCCCGTGATGGCGATGTCGAGGGGAAAATGCCAGAGGTACATGCCATAGGAGATGCGTCCGATGAACCGGAGGGGGGCCCACGACAGCGCTCGTGACACGACACCCGCCGGGGTGAAGCACCGACGCTCAGGATCACCGCGGCAACGCTCACCGACACGAGGAGGAAACCCCCCTGGAATACCAGGCTCTCGCCGTATTGCAGCTGCGACCACGCCCATGCACAGACTCCGGCGCCGACCAACCCGATGACCGACAAGGACATTTGTGCTCGTGACGAGGTGACCGAAACCGCGGTCGTGGCGACGCCACAGGGCGATCCCGGCCGCCAGTGCCGCCCCCACCAGGAGGCACTGCGCGTGGGTGTCGGTTCCGAAGTAGACCCGGGTGGGATCCGACCCGGGGTTGAAGAGCAACGCCATCTCGATGCCCGACCCGAGCGCTCCGATGGCCGACAGCACCAGGAGGGCCTTGAGGGCTCGGACTGATCCGTTGTGCCGGACACGCATGATGGCCAGGACGATCAACGGCCACACGATGTAGAACTGCTCCTCGATGGCGAGAGACCATGTGTGCAGCAGGGGACTGACCGCGCCTGCTTGTACGAAGTAGTTCTGTCCACTCACGATGAAGCGCCAATTGGCGCTGTAGAACAGTGCGGCAATGGCGTCCCAGCGCAAGTGGGGGTAGGTGCCCGGGGCTGCCACGAAGCGGGCGTAGAGCGCGACGAAGATCAGCATGACGAGAAGCGCGGGCAGCAGGCGCCTCGCTCGCCGTGCCCAGAAGGAGCGCAGGGCGATGCGCTCGGCGCCGGCCCATTCGGTGACGAGGAGGGTCGTGATGAGAAACCCCGACAGCACGAAGAAGGCGTCGACACCGAAGAAGCCGGCGGGCAGGAACGTCAGGCCACCGTGGTATGCCATGACCGCCAGCACCGCGAAGGCCCGGACGCCGTCGAGGGCGGGCATGTAGCGCAGGCGGTGCCCGGCCACCTGTGGCGCCGCGGGCGCCTTCACCGCGCCCCGCCCTGCTCGAGCCACCCACCGCACGCAGGGCCCCCTCTTCCCGGCCGGCGACGCTTAGACGCGCCCGAGCCCCATCTTCGCAGACACCGAGGTCACCTCAGGAGTCGGCGAAGAACCGGATCCGGGCCAAGATCCACAGCGCATCGACGCCGTCACGCCAGGTCAGTTTCTTTCCCTCCTCACGGCCTCGGGCCCGGTAGGTGATGGGCACCTCGTAGGGGCGCACCCGCCGCTTGAGCAACTTGGCGGTGATCTCGGGCTCCACCCCGAACCCTTCCTCACGGAGGTTCAGGCTTCGGTACAGCGCCAGGGGCATGAGTTTGAAGCAGGTCTCGAGGTCGCTCAGCCAGGCGTTGAACAAGACGTTGGCCGCCATGGTCACCGCCCAATTCCCCATGACGTACCAGAAGGAGTACGCGGTGTGGCTGCCGAAGGACCTCGTCCCGAATACCACTTCGGCCTCGCCTCGGAGGATGGGAGTGAGCAGAGCGGGGATGTCCGATGGCGTGTACTCCAGGTCGGCGTCGCACACGATCACGTAGTCGCCCGTGGCCAGTCCCGCCGCGGTGCGGACGGCGGCCCCTTTGCCCCGGTTGACCCCGTGGCGATGGGTCACGACCGTGCCGGGGAGCTCTCCGATCACGGCGTCGGTACCGTCCGTGCTCCCGTCGTCGACCAGCACGAGCTCCATGTCACACGGGTACTCGACATCGAGCACTCGCGTCACCGCCGAGGCCAACGTGGCAGCCTCGTTGTAGACCGGCATCAGCACACTGAGCTTCATGACACGTCCCGTCTCGATGAAGTCGATTCTCGTAGGCACGAACGATCCGAGGGCCTCAGGCCCAGCGTTTGGCGATCTCGCCCTCGTCCCCGGACCGGCGTGAGGAGGAGTTCGAGGAGGACGGTGCGTGGGGAACAGGTCGGTGTCGCTCGGGGCATCGAAGCCAGGCGCCGCTCACCAGACGACGAATCTAGAGCGAAGACGTTCGGAAACGAGACCGATGTTCGTGGAACGGCCCTGGCTGCGATGAGGAAGCACCCGCGTCGAGCCACATTCGAGCCCCCTCGTCGGCGGGCTGACGGTACCGGTATTGCTCAGGTGGTGGGCTGGTCGCTGGGCTGGTCGGCCGCGGCCACACCGGCGCCAGGCTTGCCGGTGGTGGAACGTCGACCCACGTAGAAGACGATCCCGGCGATGACCCACAGGACGACGGCGAGGGCGATGGCTCCCTCGCCTCGACGCTTGCGATGGACATGGGCCTTCACGCCCGGACCGTGCAGGGGGCCGAGGAACGACGGGAGCGAATGCGCGGGGATCGTGAAGTACATGATCGCCGCGATGAGGGCGAGGAGGCCCAGGACGCCAAGCACCGCCGTGAGCCATTTCATCGGGGTCATGACAGGGACTCTAGCCAACGAGGAGTGGGCGCGCCCGTGATATCGAGCGGTCTCACTCTGCCAACGCCTGATCGGGAAGGGTGCCGAAGGCGAGTGCGACGGCGGCCAGCTGTGAATTGACGTTCAACTTCCGCAGAATCGACCGTATGTGTGAGCGTACGGTGGTGAGCGAGACCACCAGAGTGGTAGCGATGTCAGCGGCCGACCGCCCTTCCATCATGTGGAAGAGGACGCGGCGTTCGCTCGGCGTGAGATGGACGAGAGCGTTATACGGCGCTGGGAGCTGCCCCGGTCCCCGCACGTCTTCGAAGCTGTTGTGCGCTCCGCCACCATTGGTGCTGAGCCGTCTGGTCGTCTGACGGGCGAGCTCCTGTGACAAGAGGTCCGTGTGCAGCAGCCCGATCGCGCCCTGTTCGACACAGACAGCCAACGCCGCCGCGCTGGCCCCCACGCTGAGGGCGATGACCGGGGTGCCGGTGTCTCGCAGGGCGCGGGTGATCCGGGCGGGACGGTCCCAGCCGTAGTGCGACTCGTGACCGGCGCCGAATCGAGGGGACTCGGCTTGGACGACGACGAGGACGACATCGGGTTTGGACAGATAGACGTCGAGGAGGACCGCGTCGATGTCGACGGCCGGGGAGACGACGGGCTCGGCGCCGCAGCGCCGAGCGACGGCGACGACCGCCTCCATCAGGGGACGGGGACCGCGGTCGGGGTCGGCGTCGGGATCGACGAGCAGGACCCGAAGACCGGGTGCGGGCAGAGGCACCCCGATGGGAGTGACGGTGCCGGGACCAGAGAGTTCGAGATCATCGGAGAACGGGACGAGGACTCGATAGTCGAGCCGCCTGAAGGGGCGCGTCGAGGTGGTCACGCTCCCGGGTTTCGTCACCGAGGCGCCGACACGAAGATTCTTCAGGTGCGCGATGGCGCTGTCATCGTGCACGTGGGTCACGACGACGAAGGGGGAAGTGGCGCCGGCACCGTTGGACCCCGGTCGTGTTCGGGTGATGCGAAGCGGCGCCATGGCCGCCGCGGCCAACGTGGCCGGCTCGACGTCGCCGGTTCCGGCTCCGACCCCGATGGCGACGCGCAGATCGAGTCCGGTCCCACCGACGGCGAGGTGGTCGCCCAGGGCACGAGCCAACCGCTTGCCGATTGCGCTCGGGACGACACGGTTGGATCCGTTGCCGAGAACCACGGCAACGCGTGGGCCCGCCATCATGCAGACTTGGTCGCCGGGGCGGATGCAGCGCTCCATGCGCCGGAGGGCCAGACGCCACAGCAGATCGTTGCGTTGGGCCTTCGTGTCGCTCGCGATGGCCGGTTGCACGTCCACGCAGGCGATGACGCTGGAGCCAGAGCCGGCCACCCACGTGCGGCGTTCTGCGACGCCGGTCATCGAAGAGGCCCGGCGTCCGTTCGAGTCCTTGTCGCCCGCCCGGCGGTCATGGTGCGGCCATGGCGGTGCGTCGGGTGTAGTCGCCGTGGCGTCTGGACGCCCCCGCGGCTCACCCTCTCCTAAGCGTTCAACGAACGCCGTCACCTTGCCATTGCGGCAACCCCCGCACCCCCCTGGGCCACACCACGGAGCGTGGCCTTCTGGGCTCAAGTTACCCCCTTGTGGAGCCGTTGGCCAAGTGTTTTGGTCTGTGCAAGCAAAATCTGACGAAATTTTTCCCCCGAATCGACGCCAATCGGCCCGAATCAGAAGGATTGGGGGAGGGCCAGGCTGATGTGTTGGTAGCACAGCAGGAGGCCGGCCACGGTGAGTGGGGTGCCCATCGCCAAGACGACCCACGACCACGGGCGCTCGCCACGCCGCCAACCGATAGTCCCACGACGGCCACCACCAGGGTCAACGCCCCCCACAGCAGGGCCAGCTCCACCTGGTTCCGGGTGCTCACCCCGCTCAGTCCCCCCGATTCGCCGACCCCGCCGGCCAGGGTCGGGACCGTGGACGGCGGCGCCGTGCTGGTGCTCGTGCTCGAGGGGGGGCGGTCGTGGGGACCGTCGGCGGTGGTATGACGGCGGCCGAGGTCAGTCTGGCCTGCACGACGAGGCGTTGGGCGGCGCTGTAGCGGGGATTGCACGTGGTGAGGGTCAACTCCGGGGTCGTACTGGCGCCGAGGACGGTGGTGTTCGAGGGGAGCACGACGTGGGATGTCACGACGTCGTAGGTGAAGGTCCCCTGCGACGTCTGGACCGTGATCGGGTCCCCCGGCTGGAGCTCGTTGAGGTTGTAGAAGGGGGCACCGTAGGTCGTGCGATGCCCGGCGATGGCGGCGTTGCCGGCCTGGCCCGGCAGGGGGGTCCCCAGGTAGTGGCCCGGGCCCTGCTGGAGCTGGTTCTCGGCGGTCCCCTCCACGATGGCGGTCCCGTTCATCCCGATCCGGGGTATCGACAGCAGGCCCACAGCGGTGCCGACCTTGGGGACGGGCGTGGCGGGAGCGACCTCGGCCACGGGAGTCGTCGTCGTGGCGCTCGGGCTCGACGTGCTCGGGGAAGAGGGGATCGTCGAGGTCGTCGTGGTGGGACCGAGCTTCTGCTGGAGCTCCTGGCGCAGCTGGTCCTGGGCGTGGTGTTCATAGAGGGCGGTCCCCCACAACTGGTATGCCACGAAGGACAGGAGGAGCACGCCGATGGTCACAAAGGCCAGCGCGACGCGCTTCAGCACCCGGTGCCCCCTCACGGGTCGTCAGTGTACGACGCGACTCGGGTCTCGGGCCGTCGTCCGAAGTTCGGGTCCAACTGAGGCCCATTACCACGACTAGTCACGCCATGACCGCGTGAGTCACGTCACCGGACCCGACTTCCCCGCATGGGGCGCGGCTATTTCGTCAATCGTGACGATGTGACCGGGCCCGGCACTCCGTATCGTGGCTTGCAGCAACGGTTGCGGGGGGAGTTCCAGGCAGCCGTCACGCGCGTCGCGGGAATGGCGCGAGGATGCCTGGGGACCCGCTTGGAGACGGAAGGGGGTGGGGGTCGTCGACTCGCGGTAGTTGCTGCTCGTGCCCTTGGGCACGGTCGGAGTGTCGGGATGCACCCCCCCGGCGCGACGGCAGGCAGCCCTGCGAGTTTGATGGGGGGGATGCGTGTCAGGAACTGTTTCATCCGTGATCAAACAACAATGATCAAACCAAAGGAGCACCAACACATGCGTCGCAAAATCCTGATGGGCGTTCTCGCACTCGCCCTTCCTATCGGTACGGTGGCCGCCGTCCAGACGGCAGCCTCCGCCAAGACGGTGGTCCCGCCAGACCCGGCTCGGAACTGCTCGGTCCATGGCACCGTGCACTTCCAGTCACCAGGCCTTTCGCATCTGGGGACTATTAGCACCACGCTCAAGAAGGCGAACACCACGGCGTCCGGGGCCTTCGGCGGCAGCTGCACCGGCAGCATCCCCGGCACGTTGAACATCGTGTCGAAGAACACGAAGTGCACGGGCCTCCATACCCCCGGCCTACAGCTGCGAACCCCGCAGGTAACCCTAGGTGCTTGGTCAAGAAGACGTACATTTACGGCAGCGAGGGCGGCTTCGCCAGCACGGGCACGGCATCGATCCAGAAGTCCCTCAAGAAGCTGAGCTTCACCGTCAACGGCGTCTCGTACCAGGAGAAGACAATCGCTGCCTTCAACCTTGTGTGCGCGAACAACACGTCGCCTCCCGGCGGTAACCCTGTAGAGGTCGGCTTCAAGATCACCGGCACGATCAAGAAGCCCAAGCAGGACAAGGGCCAGAGCTTGACCCTGAATGCCTGCCTGGGAGCCGACAACGGTCCGGGGACAACGGGGAGCTTCTTCTCCGACCTCGGCAGCGGCACCGGCACGATCGCCGGAGCCACGATCGACGGGGTGACCAGCACCCTCACGATTCAGCTAAACGATAAAGGTAGAAGTATCAGAAGGTAGTGAAGAAGTATCAGAAGGTAGTGAAGTAGCGCTCTCCGGGAGCGGGGCCCTCAGGCCCCGCTCCCGAGGGCCGCTTCCGGAGCAGGACGCAGAAGCAGTACGGCAGCACAAGCAGTAGCGAGAAGCGCAGCAGCAATGTCAGCAAAGTAGGCAGCACTGGAGAGACAGACCGCGCGGGGTGGGACCGAAGGGTCCGGCCCTGGGCGGTCCGACTGGGGGGGACGTGGAGCGTTTTAGGAGGACCTCGAGACTGCTGGCGGCATTCGGTGTCGTCACCATGGTCGTCGGCACGATGTTGCTGGCGACCAACGTGACGAGCGCGTCGGCCGCCACACAGACGCTCAAGTTGACCACGACGGCAGCGGGCGTGACGTGCAACAACTCCGTCGCCACCGCTCCGATCTGCTCAGGACTGGCTAACGGTGTCGTCGTCACCGTGAGCGGCGCCGCGCTTCACCGCCAACTCCCTGGCATCGGTGGAGCAGTGCAGCTCCGACCCGACGCAATCGCAGATCCTCTTCCTCGGCAACGACCTCCCCGTCAGCTGCTCGCCGCTGGCGCTGACGAACATCTCGGGAACGGGCGTACTGTCGGGGAAACAGACCGTGAAGAGCGGGACCGTCGGGCCGCCCACCGTGGGCACGCCCACGTGCACCCAGACAGTGCCGAGCACGTCGGTCATCAAGGGCTGTTCGACGTCGGGCAACGCGGCGACCGATGCAGCGAAGTTCCCGTGCCCGCCGACAGACGCACAGCAGGCGGCCGGTGACACCTGCGTACTCGCCATCGGCGACCAGGCCGGTGACCGGGCCATCGGCATCATCCTCTTCGGCTCCGAGACCCTGCCCACCACGACGATCGCAGGCGGCCACCACCACCACCACCGGGGCCACGACGACGACGGGCGGGGCCACGACGACGACGGGCGGGGCCACCACCACGACCACCGAGGCCCCGACCACGACGACAACGGGCGGGGCCACCACCACCACGACCGAGGCGCCACGACCACGACCGAGGCTGCGACCACGACCACGACCGAGGCGCCCACGACGACCACGACCGAGGCGCCCACGACTACGACGTCCGAGGCTGCGACCACGACCACGTCCGAGGCTGCGACCACCACGACCTCTGAGGCCTCGACCACGACCACGTCGACGGCACCACCCACCAAGTTGACCGGGCCCTACGAGCTGTATTGCCCGGGCACCCCGGTGGGCACGGTGGTGCTCAACGACGCGGTCACCTCGGCCACGTTGTCCCCGGCCGCCCCGACCTCGGGCCAGTCCTTCAGCGTCACCGGGTACCAGACGGTGGTGAACCTGCCGGCGTCGTTGGCCGGTGCCGCTGCCGCGGTGGGCGGGCCCAGCCTGACGGGCTCGGCCTCGACCCAGATCGACGCCAGCGGGGCCACCCCGGCCAAGACGCCCCAGGGCCCGTTCAACTTCAACGTGCCCTTCCCGAGCCCGATCCCGGACTCAGGCGTCAGCTTGTCGTTGCCCGACACGCCCTCCACCATCAGCGGGTTCACGGCCACCTCGGGGGGCATCACCATCCAGCAGGACTCCTCCGCCAGCCTGTCGCTGACCGTGGCGGGCAGCGCGCTGGCGCTCACCTGCCAGGCCTATCCCAATAACTCGGTGACACCCTCGGGCGTCACCACCGACGTGCCCACCGCCGCTCCCATCGCCCCGGTCATCGCCGTGGCCGGGGGCGGCTCCACGTCGACCACGGCACCGCCCACCCCCACCACCAAGCCCGGCACCACCCCCACCACCAGCGGCGGCGGGGGCTCCAAGCCGGTCACGGCGCCCTCGAAGTCCCTGGCCTTCACCGGTCCCGGGCCCGGCATCGGGATGCTGGGCGTGATCGGTGGGGCCCTGATCCTGCTGGGCTTCGCCCTGCTCGTCCTGGTGGACGCCCCTCGACGGGCGATCTCCCGGTTGGGCTTTCTGGCCAGCGGCGCCACGTGGCGCCGGTTGCGGCCCGGCGAGATGACGGGTCGACTCGCTAATCTCAACCCGATGGGTTGGAGGAAGGCGCGCAGCGAAGGCGTCCCGGACACGTCGATGACGCGACTCGCCCCAGCCGGAGCCCGTACAAGCGGTCTCGGCGGAGCCCGATGCCGGTGTATGGCAGGGGTACAGCGCGACCCAGACCCGGGGCATGAGTGACCGGTTCTCGCGGGTTCCCGCCGTCGGTCGCGAGTTGGCCCAGACCACGGCGCGGCACGCGGTGCGAACCGCCCAGTGGCTCTTGGGGCGCTAACGCCCCGAGAGCCTGGACGCCGCCCCTGTTGACGGCGTCGCCAAGTCGCCAAGGACGGATGTGAACGCTACGAGGGCCGCTCGTCGGCCCTCGTAGCGCGTCCGGGTTCTGGAGAGGGTTGTTGCCCCGTTGATTCGCCCCGTCTCCCGTGTTCACCGATACCAGGTGCAAGAAGCCGCCCGAGACATGGGGCGCGGGGGACGCGAGGCGAGGGGTCGACAGATGGAACGGGTCATCGGGTGGGTGGACGGCGACGGCGGTCAGGGCGCGCCGGGGGGCCCGGAGCCCTTCGCTCGACGCCCGGGCTTGCGGTTGCGCCCCACCGGCATGGTCGTCTTCGCCACGTTGGAGGAGTCGACTCCCGATCCCGCTCTGGCCCGCCGCGCGTCGACTCCGGGTTGGGCGCTCTCAGAACCGTCGCCCGGGGGCGAACGCGTCCGGCGCGGCGCCATGGCGAAGACTCCGGCTCTCACCCACCAGCTGCGTCATCGGGCATGGCGTGGCGCGGCGTGGCTTCTGGGGCGCTGAAGGGCGCCCTGCGACCGGCGTAGGGTCGCCTTCGGCGGATTCGCGATTCGACGAGAACTGCTCCGCTCAGCCCGATGATGCTCAGGACGGCCAGGGCGATCCCGACGGTGAACGTCGATGGCCAGTAGTGCAGCTCGACGGTGTGGTGACCTTGGGGAACGAGCGCCTGGAGCATCGCGCCGGACAAGGGGAGCAACGACAGGTGCCGACCGTCGATGGTGGCGTGCCATCCGGGCACATCGGTGAGATGGAGACGGAGCACCGTCGGGCTGGTCTCGTTCACTGTGAGCCGCGCCGATGCCGCGTCGGAGTGGATCACCGGGACGGCCACGCCCGGGGCGTCGGGTCGTGGCATCGTTCGGTTGGTGCCGAGCGGCGTCACCGTCGCCAATGCCGCGTCGGGGACCCGGTAGAGCTTTTCACCGCCGATCTTCGAGACGAAGACCGTTCCCGACGGGCGAGCATGGGCTGAATGTTCGAGGATGTACCCGACGCCGTAGCGCTGCGCCACGGTGGCGCTATCGATGGTCGGGCACAAGATCAGCGGCGCGCCGACGGCCCCGGCGCGATGGCCGGTCGTCTTCTTGAGCGATCGGAAGACCGACTCGGGTGTCATGGGATCCCAGTCGGCCAATTCGCGCACGGCGTACACGATGTTGACGTTCTGGTGGATCCCGAGCGTCGGGGGAACGTGGCAATCACTGGAGCCGAAGGCCACCAAGGCCGGACCCACCGCCTGGCGCAGGGCCGTCTCGGCGGGCGTGGGAGTGAGGAAGTTGGGGCTCGACGACACCAGGGGCGCTCCCGCTGAGATGAGGAAGGCGGTCTCGAACGCGAGCAGGATCAGTGCGACGCCGCGGGCCGTGTCGGTCGGCCGGGGCCCGGTGGCGTGCTGGGCCCGGACCCGTCGTGAGGACATGGCCAGGACCGAGACTGCCACGACGCCGACGAGGGCGCCGACGGCGGGCCAGATGAAGCTTCGGGCTCGGATGGCCGCCTCGACCGACGGGAGCCGACCCCGGCCGACCCACCACAGCAGCGCCAGCCCCACCACCGCGGCGCCGAAGGCGCCTCCGGCCCACAGACGTGTCCGACGCTCGGTGTGCGACCTGACGAGGGCGTCCAGGCCGAAACCGGCCAACACGGCCAGGGCGAGCACCATGGGTTGGACGGCCCGGTGCCAAGCCACGCTGCGCAGTCCGGTCACCTGGTTGATGACCGAGACGACCGGAGAGCCGTAGGAGACCGCCGCCATCACGAGCGCCGTGACACCCAGGGCAGGGACGGCGGGTTGACCCCGTCGGGTTCCGAGCGCGACCACGGCCAGGCACAGCGCGATGACGCCGACGTACACGGCGGTCTCGGGATAGATGGAGTTGCCGAACCAGCGGTTGCCCGCCACCGGGAGCCCGTCGAAGCCCTGGAACAGCAGGTTGCGGAGATCGTGCGGGGGCAGGGCCCCGTAGGAGCTCACCACTCGCACCACCGAGGTCGAGGCCAGCTGCAGCCCGGGCAGGGCGAGCGGGGCGGCCAACGCCGCTCCCGCCACGGCCGCCACCCCGAGGTCGAGGAGGGGGCGCACCACGGGGGGCCGAGGTTGTGCCCGCCGACCCCCGAACGCCAGGAAGATCCCCATGAACAGGGCCAGCGCCATGCCGAAGAGGACGACCGTTTCGGGCTGGCCGGCGTAGATCGAGCACGCCAGGAAGACGGCGAACAGGGCGATGTCCCGGGATCGATGCCGGCCCCGCACGATGAGGACGGCGGCGGCGAACAGCCACCCCGCCCACGACATCGCCGAGGCGTTGGGCCAACCCAGCCAGCCCATGAAGGGACCGCTCAGCTCGTAGACCGTCGCCGCCAAGGTGGCACCGAGGACTCCCAGTCGCAACACCCGGCCGAGGAGGTAGACACCACCCCCGGCGACGAACAGGGTCGTGATCTGGCCCACGGTGTAGGCGAGGTGGACCGGGACCAGATACCCCACCAGGGCCGGGACACTGAACGATGCGGCCTGCCAGTTGAACACCAGTGGCATCCCGAGCCCGCTGTAGGGGTTCCACAGCGGGAGATGGCCGTGATGGACCTGTGTCCACGCCAGGGTGGTCCAGGGGATCATCATCTCGATCTGGTCGCCGGGGCCCGTGTAGTGCACGACCGTGCCAGGCCGCGTCGACAGGCCGTAACGCGAGAGCTGGTCGAAGGGACCGAGCGAGGAACCGTGCACGAGCGCAGGGACCAGGACCGCGATCGCCGCCGCCAGGACCCAGGCCACGCCGAGGGTGTCGGGAAGAAGCCGAGCGAGCCGGAGGCGAGACGTCACCGGATGGGGCGACCCACGCTCAGGTCCTGGTGGCGCGGCACGCCAGATCGTACGCTGCGGCGTCTCGGAGATGCCTTCATCGGGCGCGGACCCCGGGAAGGCCCCGTTAGATGGAAGCCTCCGAAGCACGAGCGTTGGCTTCTCGGAACCAATCCACCGTGGCCCGCAGCCCGTCGGCCATCGCCACGGGCTCGATCCCCGGGAACAGGGCCCGGAGGCGACTCTGGTCGGCCTGGGAGTCACGGACGTCGCCGGCCCGGGCGGGCCCGTGGGCCAGGGCCAAGCGGTGGCCGACGACCTCGCCCAGCGTTTGGGCCAGCTCGAGCAGCGAGGCCCGTCCGCCGAAGGCGAGGTTGACCGGGCCCGGCGCGGTCACCGTGCGCTCGAGGCCTTCGCTGAGGATTCGCACCACGCTCCCCACGAAGGTGAAGTCGCGGGTCTGGCCCCCGTCGCCGTGGACGGGGAGTGCCTCCCCGGCGAGTGCCGCGGCGACGAAGGCCGGGACCACCGCGGCGTAGACGTGTCCGGCCCGTTGCAGGGGCCCGAACACGTTGAAGAAGCGGAACACGAGCACGGGGAGCCCGAACGACCGGGCGTACGACAGGGAATAACCCTCGGAGGCCAGTTTGCTCGCCGCGTAGGGGCTGAGCGGGAGGGGGGCGAGGTCTTCGCCAGCCGGAAGGGACCGGTTCGCCCCGTAGACCGAGGAAGAAGACGCCACCATGACGTGTGCCCCCCCGGCCTGACGGGCCGCCTCGAGCACTCTGAGGGTCCCGGTGGCGTTCACTTCGTGGGTGGCGACCGGGTCCTCGAGCGATCGCGGCACCGACGCACGGGCCGCCAGGTGGACGACGGCGTCGGCGCCCTCCATGGCGCCCCGCAGGATCTCCGCGTCGAGGATCGATCCTTCGACCAGCTCGACACCCGACACTCCCGTCAGGTTGTCGGCGTGTCCGGTCGACAGGTCGTCGAGCACGACGATGCGCCCGACAGCCGGGTTGTCGGCCAGGGCCCGGCAGAGATTTCCGCCGATGAACCCCGCCCCGCCGGTGACGAGAACGTGTTTGGGTGCCGCCACGGATCAGAGGGGCTCGACGTGGGGCCCGACGATGCGATTGCGGGTGTCGAGCACGAAGCGGGAGTGCTCGCGCACGAGCTCGTAGTCGAAGCCGTCGTGGTCGGTCACGATCACCACCGCGTCGGCTCCGGCGAGAGCGTCGGCGGTGAGCTCGACGAGGGCGAAAGGCACGTTCTCGGCCCGCAGGTGGGGGTCGGCCACCGAGACAACGGCGCCGAGATCGGCGAGGCTTTCGGCCACGGCCATCCCCGGGGACGTGCGGGCATCGGCGGTGTTGCGCTTGTAGGCGAGGCCGAGGAGCAGGACGTGTGATCCCCGGACGGGCTTACCCATCCGGTTCAGGGCGTGGACGAGCCGACGCACGACGTAGTCGGGCATGTTGGCGTTGACGTCGTTGGCGAGCTCGACGAAACGGAACGACCGGCCCAACCGACGGCGCACGGTCCACGACAGGTAGCTGGGGTCGATGGGCAGGCAGTGGCCGCCCACGCCGGGGCCCGGGGTGAAGCGCATGTACCCGAAGGGCTTCGTCGATGCGGCGTCGATCGATTCCCATACATCGATGCCGAGATCCCCGGCGAACATGGCGATCTCGTTCACCAGCGCGATGTTGACGTGTCGGAACGTGTTCTCGAGGAGTTTGGTGAGCTCGGCCACCCTGGTGTCGCCGACGGGCACCGTCTGGTCCACGATGCGGTCGAAGAACCCTTGCACGGCTTGGAGTGACGCGTCGTCGATCCCCGAGACGACCTTGGGGATCGTGACCAGGTTCCAGACCGGGTTCCCGGGGTCGATGCGCTCGGGGCTGTAGCCGAGATGGAAATCCTGGCCCGCCAGCAAGCCCGACCCCTCCTCGAGGATGGGCGCCACGAGCTCCTCGGTGGTCCCGGGATAGGTCGTGGACTCGAGGACCACCGTGGCCCCCGAGCGCAGGTGCCGGGCCAGGATCCGAGCCGCCTCCTCGACGTGGGACAGGTTGGGGTTTCCATCGGCGAGCGGCGTGGGCACGTCGACGACGGCGACATCGAACCCTTCGCAGCGGTCGGGGTCGAAGGTGGGCTCGTAGCGACCGGTGGCGAGCGCCCCGCTCAGCATGGCGTCACTCACGTCCTCGACGTAGGAGTCACCCGCCGCCAGGCGTTTCACCCGGTCCTCGTCCTGGTCGAACCCGACCACGTCGAAGCCCACCTCGACGGCGCGCATGGCCAGGGCCAGCCCGACGTATCCCTGGCCGACGACGACGACCTTCTGAGGACCGGGCTCGGTCGTCACGGCGCCACCTTCGTCACGTCTCCCCGCCGGCACCGTGCCGGCGCCGGGACCTCACGCCGAGACGGGATCGGGATCGGCGTCCACCGACGCATGGGCCCCGACGGGCGACACGACTTTCCCCGGCGTGGCCAGGGAGAACAGGAGGTCGCGCACGGCCGGGGCATCGCGTCGGAACATGGCGTCGCGCAGTGCTGCCACCCCTGCGGCGGACTCGTCCTCGGGAATGCTCACCGGGACCAGCCTACGGATGAAGGGATGCGAAGTGGGGAAGACCTCTTCGTCGGGGCTGTGGAGCTCCTCGTGAAGCTTCTCGCCCGGGCGCCGCCCGATCATTCGGACGGGGATCTCGGTGCCCTCTTCGTGGCCCGAAAGGCGGATCATGCGCTGGGCCAGGTCGAGGATCCGCACCGGCTCACCCATCTCCAGCATGAAGATCTCGCCGCCCCGGGACAGGACCGAGGCCTGCAGCACGAGCTGCACGGCCTCTTCGACGCTCATGAAGAACCGGGTCATGCGAGGGTCGGTGACGGTGATGGGTCCGCCTGCCGCGATCTGGCGGGCGAAGGTCGGGATGACGCTGCCCCGACTCCCCAGGACATTGCCGAAACGGACCACGGAGTAGGCCGCCCCTGCGGGGGCGTGGGCCAGGACGACCTCCTCGGCCACCCGCTTCGAAGCGCCCATGACGCTGATGGGCGCCACGGCCTTGTCGCTCGAGATCAGGACGAAACGCTGCGTTCCCGCCGCGGCCGCCGCCTCGACGACGTTCTCGGTCCCGTACACGTTGACGCTCACCGCCGCGACCGGATGGGACTCGAGGACAGGCACGTGCTTGTGTGCTGCCGCGTGGAAGACAACGTCGGGACGGTGCAGCAGCATGGCCTCGAACACCGCGGCGCGGTCCGCCACGTCCACCAGGAGCTGCTCCGAGGAGCCGGGGAGGATGACGGCGGTGTCGTGAAGATGGGTTTCGTCATGGTCGAGAAGCAGCAACTGGGCGGGGTTGAACTCGGCCACCTGGCGGGCGATCTCCGAGCCGATCGATCCGCCCGCCCCGGTGATGAGGACCCGCTGTCCGGCCAGCGATCGGCGCACCGTGTTGAGGTCCGTGCTCACCGCTGTCCGCCCCAGGAGGTCCTCGATGCGAGGTTCTCGGGCTTGGCGGATCGGCGCGGTGTGTTCTCTTCCCGCGGCCATGTCGCGCGCCGAAGGAAGGATCTTCATCGGCACCCCGGCGGCCTCCGATGCCCGCAGGGCGCGTTCGACCAGTTCGGGAGCGGGGTTCGGGATGGCAAGCAGGACTTGTTGGATGGTGTAGCGGTTGGCTGCGGCGGGGATGTCCTCGATGCCACCCACCACCGGGACCCCGATCAACGACAGCCCATGACCACGTCCGTCATCGTCGAAGACCGCCACCGGGACGAAGCCGGCCACCGGGGTGCGCAACATCTCGCGGATGGCCTCGGCACCGGCATCGCGGCTGCCGATGACCGCAACGCGCAGGCCGACCCGATTCGTCCCCCGTTGCCACGCGAAGAGTCGCGAGGAGAACCGCAGGGCCCCCATGGCCATGGTCACGAAGGCGCAGCCCACGAACACGACCCGCAGGGGAACCCGCTCCAGGCCGATGTAGTGCCACAGCGGGCGCCCTGCGGTGAGGATCACGAGCGAGGTCACCGCCGACAACAGGACTTGGCGGGCCTCCTCGATGCCCGCGTAGCGCCAGATGCGCCCGTACAGGCCGAATGCCCAGTTGGCGCCGAGGTGGACGGTCAGGGCGAGAACGAGGAACAGGCTGAAGTGCTGCCAGTAGATGGCGGGGGCCCGATCACGGAAATAGGCCACCTCGGAGGCGCCATAGGCTGCGGAAACGGCCATGACGTCGAGGAGCGTGAAGACGACGCGCGCCCTGACGTGGGAGGCTCGGGAGGCGAGGCGGTCCCCACGCAGCGACGGACGGCGGAGGCCCTTGTTCTTCTCTGCGTCGTACCCTCGCCCGCCGAACCGCCATCGCCATACGATCTGCCCCCCTGGCTCACAACCGTAGCGCCAGGCGCGAGCGCGCTTCGGTGGCCCCTTCTGAGCACGTTATGAGACCCTCTCGGCGCTCGGCATCGTCAGGATTGACGATTCCCCACGAGGGGAATTCACCTTTTTCATTTCCGCAGACACGAATACGCTGACAAGGGGTAATGTGGTCTAGCCGGCCCAGAGGCCTAGGACGAGGTCGGCCGGGGAAAGATGGCAGCGATGGACTTCAGGGGGGCAGTGCTTCGCGGCTGGCGTCTGCTCGTCTTGTTTGCACTCGTGGGGGCGTTGGCCGGATTCCTCTCGGTGCCCACGCGTCCGGCGTCACAGAGCGCGGCAAGACCCTCCGCCTACAAAGCAGTCGCCATCGTGGCGCCCGGGCTCGGCCGCAACAGCATCAGCCTGGCCCGGCTGTTCCTCGACATCAAGCTTCCGGCCGTTCTCGCCACCGCGGCCCGAACGGCCCACGTCGGCGTCCCGGCGTCGAAGCTCCTCGGCAGCGTCGGTGTGGAGAACGGGCGGGCCGCGCTCGGCCTCAGCAAGAAGGAGTTCCGCGGACTCCACATCAAGGCGTTGGGTGTCGTCGTGGCGTGGTACTCCGCCGAGAAGGCTCAGGCGTTGGCCAACGCAGTGGCGACGGCGGTGGCGAGCTATATCAACCACCAAGCACAGGCCGGCTACGCCGAAGCCGTCAAGAAGAACGCGAACGCGGTCGCGACTCTGCAGACGAAGATCAACGTGGTCAACGCCGAGATCGCGGGCACCAGTTCCAGCGGCGGACCGCTTCCGTTGCTCCAAGCCCAGCACCGGGTGTTGGCCGGGCAACTGGTGGACCAGGTCAGGCAGCAGGTCCAGCTTCAGATCAGCGGACCGAAGGTTCCCGGCTACGCCATCTTGCGTACGGCGCAGGTCCGTCCCGTCTTCGTCGGCAGGCTGACGGTGGCATCGGTGGTGAGTCACCGCTCGACGAGGATCCTGGGTGGCCTCGCCGTCGGACTCGTGGTCGCGATCGGGATCATCCTGCTCGTCGAGGTGCTCGACCGGAGCCTGCGCACGGTGCGTGCCGCCGAGGAGGCCTTCGACCTTCCTGTCGTGGCGGAGATCCCCGCCCGAGGCTCAGGGTCGGCCGTCGCTTCAGCGCAATGCCGTCGACACCCATCTGGCCGTGGTCGTTGATCCCGGTTCGACCAGCGCCGAGGCATACCGGCGACTGCAGACGGCAGTGCTGCTCGAGCCTCTGGCTGCGGATCTGGCCCTGTACGGGAACGGCAATGGATATGGCAACGGCTACGCGTATCCCAATGGCAACGGCTACGCGTACGCCAACGGGAACGGCAACGGCAAACGGGAACGGCAACGGCAACGGGAACGGCAACGGCAACGGCAACGGCAAACGGGAACGGCAACGGGAACGGGAACGGAAGGGACCGGCCCGTCGATGCAGTCGGGGTATCCCGCCGACCCAGCCAACGGAGCCGATCTCGTGCACGAAGGCAACGGTCGCAAGCCGGGTCGACAGGTGGTCCTCGTCGTCTCCCCGGGTGCCGAGGCGACGCGCTCGACCGTGGTCGCCAACCTGGCCGCCGTCTACGCCGAGGCGGGATGCCAGGCTCTGGTCGTGAGCATGGGCGACCTTCGGGCGGGGCGGAGTCGCACGGCCCGATGCCCGAGTTCGAGGCTGACGGGGAGATCGATCCTGACGAGCTCGCTCCGCTGTCCACGCCGTCGACCGGTCGAGGGCGTGTCACGGCTCCGGTTCGATCAGCTCCTGGCGAACCGCGGCCAGGTGGTGACCCACGGCCCCGCCATCATCAACGCGGCTCGCGAGGTCGCCGACGCCGTGCTCGATCGACGCGCCGTCGCTGCTGCGCACCCACGACGCCATCGCGCTGCTCCCTGCTGTCGACGTCGTCCTCGTCGTGGCGCAGTACGCAGTGACGAGGTCGGACGAAGGGACGCGAGGCCGGGGACATGCTGCGCCGCTTCCGGGCGCCGGTGCTCGGCGTGGTGTTCACCAACGTCCCCAGCCGGAGAAGCGGAGCCCCGGGGCGAGGAGCTCCGAGCACCGAGACGAGTCCCGACAACGTCGTCCTCGAAGGGTACGACGCCCCGCAGCCCGCGCCGGCGTCCACGGCGAGGCTCTGGCTCTAGCCGCGCTCGCGGCTCGGCGGAACGGACACCATCGGATGGGGATCCACTCGAACCCGATGGTGGCGGTGTTGGTGGCCGTCATCCTCGTCCTTGTCTCCATCCCCATCTGCCGCAACATCGCGGCCGCGAGCGCGACCCGCGGCCTGTACCGGCTGCTCGTGGCGGCGGTCATCACCCACCTGATGTTCAGCTCGGTGCAGCTCTGGGTGGTCGACCACATCTACCACGGGGTCACCGACTACACCCGGTACATCAACCAGGGTGCGCATGCTGGCCAAGCGGTTCCGGTCGTTCAACTTCTCCAACGCCGGGACTGAATCCCCCGGTGAACATTCTCGGCCAGGGATCGGTGTCCATCGCGGCCGGCGTGGTCATGGCCATCGTCGGCATCAACAAGCTGGCGCTGTTCTACGTGTTCAGCTGGTTCGCCTTCCTGGCCACGTTCGGCTTCTACCGGGCGTTCTGCGTCACCTTCCCCGAGGGCGATCACCGGCGCTACGCGCTGTCGTCTTCTTCCTGCCCTCGCTGCTGTTCTGGACCGCGGGCATCAGCAAAGAGACGATGATGTACCTGTCGCTCGGGTTGATGGCCTACGGCGCGGCCCGCGTCCTGGCGCACCTACGCGGTGGTGCGGTGCTTCTCGTCGTCGGCGCCATCATCGGTGTGTACGTCCGGCCCCAGGAGCTCCTGCTGTTCATGGCGGCGTTCGCCGTGGCCGGGCTTGTTCCGTCCCCGGAACACGAGAGCGAACCTTCCGAGGCGTCCGGCGGGTCGTCGGTCATGGCCCTCCAGGCGCGTCCTGCTCCTGGCCGCGATCTCACTGTCGCAGCAACTGGCCAAACACGCCCCGGTGTTCAACCTCAACCAGCTGGCCAAGAACAACATCGGTCAGAAGAGCAGCCTGCACTACCACCCCGGCCCGGCGGGCTATCCCAAGGACATCTACGACGGTGCTGTTCGACCCCCTGCCGTTCAACGCCCACGGCATCGACCCAGCGTCTGGCCGCCTTCGAGAACACGGTGATCATCGTGTTGTTCCTGACGTCGTTCCGCCGATTCTGGCATCTCGCCCGCGCCTGCTTCACTCGGCCGTACGTGCTGCTGTGCGTGATGTACTCGGTGGCCTTCCCCTATGCCTTCGCCGCGCTCGAACAACCTGGGCCTCATCGACCGGGAGCGGGTGCTGCTGTTGCCCTTCTTCCTCGTCCCGCTGTGCTATCCCGTTGACCCCACGCGGCAAGCCCCCGATGTATCCGTGGGAGTACAGCCAGGCGAAGCAGAAGCGAAAGGCCCGGTCAGGCGCGGTGGGGCGCTTCGTCCGGTACCGGCCCGGCGGTAGCGACGCGCCGAGGCGCGGTCGGCGGCGACTGCGCGCGCGAGCCACGCCTGGAGCATGAGCACGTCCCACAGCTCGAACTGCCGGTCGCGGCGACCCGAGAGGTGCTCGGTCCCACATGCGGCGCACCACGGACGCGGCGAGGAGCCCGTCGTCGTCGAGCCGGCGGGCGTCGAGGAGCTCCTCGGCCCAGGGGCGCAGAGGGCCCCGCAGCCAGTCGCCGATGGGGATGCCGAAGCCGGCCTTGGGCCGCTCGACCAGTGCGGCGCGGGACGTAGCGGTGCAGCAGTCGTCGCAGGAGCCACTTCCCGGTGCCGTCCCGGACCTTGCGGTCGGGGGGGAGTCGCCACGCCAATGCGGCCACCGCGGGATCGAGGAAGGGCATGCGGCCCTCGAGGCTCGACGCCATGGTGGCCCGGTCGACCTTGGTGAGGATGTCGTCGGGCAGGTAGGTCATGGTGTCGAGGTACATCATGCGCTCGACGGGGTCGTCGAGCGCCGGCCACTGCGCCCGGGCTCGTGAGCACGGTGGGGGGCTCGACCGCCCCGAGCACGAGGCGGCCGGGATCGGTCGGTGTGCGAGGCGAGGGTCACGTACGTCTCGTGCAGGTCGGCGGCCGGGCAGGACCTGCGCCACCTTCTGGAGCTTGGTGCCGGGCATGCGCAACCGAGAGCGACCGGGCAGGAGGCGCCCCGCCCCGGCGAAGGCCCGGTCCCACCACGCCGGGGGCACCGCGCCCAGCATGGTCGCCGCGACGCGGCGCAGCGGGAGCGGGAACGGGCTCGACCCGGCGCCAGAAGCGCTCGGCCCAGGCGTAGCGGTTGTAGCCCCCGAAGAGCTCGTCTCCGCCGTCGCCGGACAGCGCCACGGTGACATGGGCCCGGGTGAGATGGGCGAGCACGGCCGTCGGGATCTGCGACGAGTCCGCGAAGGGCTCGTCGTAGATGTCGGGGAGCGGGGGATGACATCGAGGGCGTCGCGCGCCGTCACGAGCAGCTCGTGGTGCTCGGTCCCCAGATGGTCCGCCACCGCGCGTGCATCGGGGCCTCGTCGTAGGTCGGCGTCGTCGAAGGCGATGGTGAAGGTCTTGACCTTCGAGGTGTGCTGCGCCTGCATGAGCGCCACCACCAGCGACGAGTCGATCCCCCCCGACAGGAACGCCCCCAGCGGCCACGTCGGCGTGCATGCGGAGCGCCGACGGCGCCGGCGCAGCGTGGCATCGAGCTCGTCGGTGGCGCTCGTCGATCCGACGAGTGCAGGCCGGTCCGACACGCCGAGCTCGGCCGTGTCGCGCAGCGACCAGTACGGCCTCGGGCGACGGGGAGGTTCCCGGGGCGTGGACGCGCCTCGATGGTGACGAACGACGCCGGGCGGGAGCTTGGCGATCGCCCCGGTAGATCGAGTACGGCGCGGGCACGCAGTTGTGGCGGAAGTACAGCGCCAGCACGTCACGGTCGATCTCGCCGCGTCGAAGGCGGGGTGGGCGCGCAGCGCCTTGAGCTCCGAGCCGAAGAGGAAGGCGGTGCCGGCCCAGCCGTAGTAGAGGGGCTTCTCCCCGAAGCGGTCCCGCGCCAGGTGCAGCCGGCGTTCGACGTCGGTCCCACAGCGCCAGCCCGAACATCCCGTTGCACCGCGCGCAGGGCCTCGTCGCAGCCCCCAGTGCTGGACCGCGGCCACGAGGACCTCGGTGTCCCCCGAGCCCCGGAAGCCGCATCCCGGCGGCCTCGAGCTCCCGGCGCAGGTCGCGGAAGTTGTAGATCTCGCCGTTGAAGGCGAGGACGTAACGCCCGTCGGGAGACGCCATGGGCTGGTGCCCGTGCTCGGAGAGGTCGACGATGGCGAGCCGCCGGGACCCGAGGGCCGAGGCCGGCGTCGTCCTCGACGAAGGCCCCGGCGTCGTCGGGCCCGCGGTGGCGCAGCGTGTCGGTCATGGCCACGCAGCCGGGCCCGTGACTCCTCGGCGGGGGCCGGGGCGCGGTCCCAGAAGCCCGCTATCCCGCACATGGTCCGGGGTGCCAGCGCGGTACAGGTCGGATTGCTCCGTGCACCCCCACGCTTTGTAGGATAGGCGGCTGGACTCGAGCGCAGGTCGGGCTCGGGCGGACCGGGAATGGCCCGACGATCCGGCCCGCCCGGATGGGGGGACGGGTGGAGCAGCGGGCCGGGGTTTCGGTCGTCCGACGGGGGTGCCGTGTCGTGACCACGTCGATGACCGCCCGGCTCCTGCTGGGCCACCAGCTGCGGGCGCTCGGCGAGGTGTCGTGGAGCGTGGTGTCCGGCGACGCCTTCGCGGACGCCGCCCGGTGGACCTCTCGGTGGAGGTCGTGCCCATCCGGCGGGAGTTCGCCCTTTCCGACTTCGCCGCCTTCGTCGCGCTGTGGCGGTACTTCCGCCGCCAGCGCTTCGACTTCGTCCAGACCCACACGCCCAAAGCCTCGTTCCTGGGCCTGCCGGCCGCCCGCCTGAGCGGCACCACCGCCATCTACACCATCCACGGCGCGCTGTACTTCCGTGACAACGGCCGGATCGCCAACGTCATGGGATGGCTGTTCGAGCGGTGGTGCTGTGCGTGGGCCGACCTGGTGCTGGTCCAGAGCCGCGAGGACGAACGAGGTCCTGCCCGCGAGCCCAGGTCTGCTCGGCGCGCAAGATCCGCTACGTCGGCAACGGCGTCATGCTCGACCGCTTCACCGCGCCGCCCGCCGCCCCGGAGCCGCTCCTCGCGCCCCGTCGGTGCTCATGGTGAGCCGACTGGTACGCGAGAAGGGATGCTCGGACTTCCTCGGCCTGGCCCGGGCTCCTGCAGGGCCGGGCCGACTTCGTCCACGTGGGCCCGGTCGAAGAACGACCAGCGCGATGCGTTGTCCGAGCGCGGAGATCGCGGCCGCCTCCGGCGACGTGTCGTTCATCGGAGCGGTGGACGACATCCGCCCCTACCTGGCCGCGGCCGACGTCGTCGTGCTGCCCTCGTATCGCGAAGGGATGCCCCGTGTGGCCATGGAGGCGGCCGCGGCCGGGCGGCCCGTGGTCGCCTACGACGTGCGAGGGGTGCGCGAGGTCGTCGACCCCGACGACCGGGCTGCTCGTGCCCCGGGGTGACACCGCCGCCCTCGCCCGCGGTGGTCGAGGCTCTTGGACGACCCCCGACCGACGGGTCGGCCCTGGGCCGCGGCATGCCAGGCCGGGTGCTCGGAGCGGTTCTCCGAGGACGACGTCATCGCCCGGCTGCGCGGGGTGTACGCGGAGTTGGCGGGAGCGGCGTGAGCAACTCCGCTGTGCGTCACCGTCGACGTCGAGGACTTCTACGACGGCATGGCCGTCCTCGGCCATCACCGTGACCCGTCCCGCCGGGGCGCAGAACGGGCTCGAGTCCCTGCTCGACGCGTCTCGAGGCCCAAGCCACCAAGCCCAAGGTGACGCTGTTCGTGGTGGGCAACTACGCCGCGGGCGGTGCGCGACGACCTGGTGGCGTTCGCGGCCGCCGGCCACGAGATCGCCAGCCACGGTCCCGACCACGGCCGCCTGCCGTCGGCGGGCCTGGTGGAGTGGCTGCGCACAGGGCGCGCTGATGCTCGAGGACCTCCTGGGTGTCGCCGTGCACGGGTTCCGCTCCCCGCGCTTCGACGTGCCCGGGGACAGGGGTCTCGTGCGGTACCGCGACGAGCTGGCCGAGGCGGGCTACCGGTACGTCTCGGACGCCTTCGATGCTCGGTGTCCGCTCACCGGTGCGCGAGGTGCCCGTGCTGTCGTGGCGCGGGGCTGCGGGTCGGAGGGGGCAGCTATCAACGTCTGCTGCCGTTCTCGGCGGTCGCTGCCGCCACCCAGGGCGCAGCCCGGGCCGGCGGTGCTCTACTACCACTCCTATGACTTCGACGAGCACCTTGCCCGGCCTGGATGCCGTGCGCTCGCCCATGCTCGCCCGGCAACTGCTGGGCCGGGGCCGCATCGCGCCGATCGCATGGCGGCTCACCGAACGCTTCGGAAGCGAGACCTGCGACCGATGTCACCAGCTGAATTCGACGGCTACTTCCACGACCGGGCCTCGCGCTTCGCCGCGTTCTACCGCAGCGAAGGCCTGTCGCGCCTGATCGGGCGGGGCCCGTTGTTCGACCGGCTTGCGCGGGCAGCGTCGACATCGTCGCCGCGCTCGGGGCCACGCCACGTTCTGGACGTGGGGTGTGGCAGCGGCCCGCTCTTCGCCCCGCTCGCCACCCTCGGCGTGCGGGTGACGGGGCTCGACCCCGCCCCGGCCATGGTGGCCCTGGCCCGGGTGGAGGCCGGCCGGCACCCGGACTGGTCACCGTGCAGGAGCGCGGGTGGGAGGCGATCGACGAGGAGGACGCCTACGACGTCGCCGTCGCCCTCGGGCGTGTTCGACTACGTCGACGAGCCCGGACGTGCTGCTGCGCGCCATGGGCCGCGCCGCGCCGCACGTCGTCGGCCTCGTTCCCCGCCCCGGGACTGCGGACCCAGCTCCGGCGGGTCCGCTACGGCGCCCGCGGCGTGCACGTCCACGGCTATCGGCCCGAGGACCTCCGGGCGCTGGCCGCGGCAGGCCGGACCTCGTGGTCGACGAGCTCAGACCGCTCGGGCCGCGCCGGGTACCTGGCGCACTTCGCCCGCGCCGGGCGCCTGACGGCCGCGCTCCACGAGGGGCTCGAGGAACGAGAGCCAACACGCCGCGACGGCCTCGAGGCTGAAGCGCTCCACGCAGCGCGCCGCGGCCCGCGTCGCCCATGGTCCGGCGCAGCGCGCGGCGCGGCCACCAGCCGGGCCGTGGCATCGACCATGGCGTCGAGGTCGTCGACGTCAACGACGAATCCTCCCATCGCCGTCCTCCACGATGGTCCGCACCCCGGGCACCGCCGTCGCCACCACCGGGAGTCCCGCTCATCCCCGCTTCGATGAGCACCCCCGGCATGCCTTCGCCCGTGGGGAGGCTCGGGAACACGAACACGTCGGCGCCGCGGAGCACCTCGGCCACGTCGGCGCGTGACCCGAGCATCTCCACGCCGGCGCCGCGGCCGGGCCCGAGAGCGGCGGCGGCGAGCGGCCCGTCGCCGCAGACGACGGCGCCGCAGGTCGACGCCGCGCCGGCGCAGCGCCGCCACCACCTCGACGAAGCGATCGGGCCGCTTGCCCGGCGGTGAGCGCGCCCACGAAGGCGAGCACCGGCACCGTCCGGCGTCGCCCGCCGTCCGCACCGCCGGCGGCACGCGCTCGGGAGGGTGGAACTCCGTCGGGGTCGCGCCCGTTGGGGGCGAGCAGCGAACGCGCCTCGGGGACGCGCAGGAGCGTGCCGGCACTGCTCGAGCACTTCGTCGCCTTCGGCCGCCACGACATCGGCGCGCCGGACAAGCGCCCGCCACAACGCCACCCGGGCCGGGCTCGCCGCGTGCTCGAAGGTGCCCGTGGCGTAATAGGCCAGCGGCGTCGCGTGTGCCCAGCATGGCCGGGACCAGGTACTTGAGCGGGTCGCCGCCGTGCGCCACCACCACCGTCGGCCTGCTGCGGCGCAGCGCGGCGCCGGAGGCGCAGCACCAGGCGGGGGTCGAATCCCTCGGCGGGGCGGTCGCCGCCCGGGGTGGGCCAGGGCGAGGTCGACCGGGACCTGCTCCGTCACCGGCGAAGAGGCTCAGGAGGCGGTGGTGACGCGCCACCGGGGACATCGAGGCGGGTGGCGAGGGCGCGGGCTTCGCGCTGCGCCCCCCGGGCCGTTGCGGTGGGGATGACGTGCAGGACGAGCGGGTGTGCGCTGCGATGGCCCGTCCGCGTGCGACGGGCGGTCACCGGCGCGCCTTGCCGCCGAGCAGCTCGTCGTAGACGGCCTCGATGGCCCGTGCCGCCACGCGCACGTCGAACAACATCGCTGCGCGCGAGGGAGCCCGGCTGCGAGCCGCGACCGCAAGGCCTCGTCGCCGGCCACCCGCCGAACTGCGTCGGCCAGGAGGTCGGGACGTCCGGGGGGCACGAGCAGTCCTTCGACGCTCGTCGGTGACCACGTCGGGGACGCCGCCCACGATGGTGGCCACCACCGGCAAGCCCGGCGCTCATCGCCTCCATGAGCGCCACCGGGAGCCCCTCTTGGTGCGAGGGGAGGACGAAGACATCCGCGCCGGCCATCAGCCGGGCGGTGTCGGTGCGGGTGCCGAGGAAGACGAGATGCGCCCTCGAGGCCCCGTGCCTCGCGCCGTGCGCGCGACCAGCTCGGCCTCGAGCGGGCCGCGTCCCACCGAGACGAAGCGCACCGGGTTGCCTGCCGCCACGCGAGAGCCGGGCTGCTTCGAGGAGCACGTCGTATCCCTTCTCACTGCGCAGGTTGGCGACCGTGAGGGCGAGGACCTCGTCGTCGGCCACGCCGAGCTCGGCCCGGACCTCTTCACGGACCGATCGCGTGCGCCGGCCGCTGAGTCCGGCGAAGCGGGTCCGGTCCACCCCGTGCACCACGACGCGGGCCCGGGAGCGCAGCGCCCGGGGCAAGGCGTCGCGCGCCGCTACGGACACCACGATGAGGGCGCTGTCGACGCCACGGTGGACCGGTTGAGGGCCTTGGTCAGCACTGCGGCTTTGTTCCACAAGCTGTGCTCGGTGTACACGAGCGTGGGCCGGTGCGGTCCGGGGACACGGTGAGGGCCACCAGGCGGCCGAAGGCCGCGGTGTAGGGCAGGTGCGCGTGGAGCACGTCGAAGGGCCCGCGCACGAGGAGGCGGCGCAGCGACGCCGTCCAGCGCAGGTCGACGCTGCGCCGAGGCCCCGAGGCCGTGCACCGGCACACCGGCGGCCTCCATGGCGGGACGCAGCGCGTCCTGGGCGGCGAGGACATAGGCGACTTCGTAGTCGAAGCGTGCCCGGTCCCGGGCGCCGACCACGTCCACGAGCAGTCGCTCGGCCCCTCCGAGCCCGAGGCCCTTGATGAGGAGCAGGACCCGGGGACGGTCCCGTGCGGTGCCGGCATGTCGCCGACGCTCGGCGTTTCCCCTGGTCGCACGGGCCGATGGTAGTGGCGGGCCGGTGATGATCTGTCGCTCTTCGGCGCCGGCGCCGCAGTAGGATCGGGCCAGCGGCGGCAAGGAATTCGGGGGAAACGCCATGTCGGCCACAGTGGAGCCGCTGCGGAGACGAGGGAGTCCCCATCGACTGTCGAATCTCGCTGGGCCCTGGCCTCGTCGTGACCGTTCCGTCCTCGATCGCGGTGCATATCGGCTACCACAAGACCGCCACGACGTGGTTCCAGCAAGTGGCGCTCAGCCATCATCCCCAGATCGCGCCCCTCCTGGGTGGAAGTGAGTTCGGCGTCGTGGCGTCGGACGCCTTTCTGAACCAGATCATCTTCTCCCGCGACAGCGACTTCGACGCCGACGGCGGCTCGCACCCTCTTCACCGAGCGGGCCAGAGGTGTGATCACGACCCCCGACAGACCGTGGTGGTGTCGGCGGAACGCCTTTCCGGGCACGCGGCAAGCGGGGGGTACGACGCATCGAGGATCGCGGACCGACTCCAGGCCGACGCTCCCCGAGGCGAAGATCTTCTGGATCGTGCGCCATCAAGCCGAGGCCATCAGGTCGGAGTACAAACAGATCGTCCTGGCGGGGTGGCCGGGCGATCTCAAGACGACGCTCGCTCCGGCGCCCAGAATGAAGACCACCGGCATCGATCTCGCCTATTGGGAGTACGACCGCCTGCTCTCGGCGTACGCCCAGCGCTTCGGTCGGGAGAACGTCAAGGTGATCGACTTCGGGCGGTTCACCCGCGACTCCGGCGAAGTGTGCTCGCGGATCTGGCCCGGTTCCTCGATATCGAGCCATGGGCCCTCTCCCCGGATCAGTTGACGACGCGGATGAACGAAGGTGAGTCGGACCGAGAGACCCGGATGCGTCAGCGCCTGAACCATTTCACCAAGACCGAGTTGAATCCCTACCCACCCATCGACATCCCGGACCGGCTCTCGGCCATGGTGGTGCAGATGTGCCGCCTGTTCCAACGCCGTCGACCACTCTTCGCGGCAGGACTTCGAAGACTGGGTCGAAGAGCGCTACGGTCCTGCCAACCGCAGGCTGGCAGAGGAGTGGGGCGTCGTCCTCACCCGCTCCGGCCCCGGCCAGTGACGTCGGCGGGAGCACCCGGACCGACATTCTCCCTGGTCACGGGCTACCAGGTGAGGAGGAAGTGGGAATGGTCTGTGGCCATTTCGACACGGCCCGCACTAAGCTGGGGCTTCGGGTTGGCGGAGCGTTGTGGAGTCGGAGCGGAACCGGGGGGAAATCGCGTTGTCAGCCACAGTAGAGACGCTCTCCGAGGAGGATGGCGGGCTCCAAGGTCTTCGACGTGTCGCTCGTACCCGACGATCCCCCGGGAGACGTCTTGTACCGGCACAAACCCGACTTCCTGGAGTCGGTCCGCGAGCTCCTGCGGCGCGGGGAGGTCATCTTCACCCTGGCCGAGCGCGACATCCGGGCCCAGTACAAGCAGGCGGTGCTGGGCGTCGCCTGGGCCCTGCTCGTCGCCCCTGGTCAACCTCGCTCATCCTGACCATCCTGGCCAGGCACGTGAAGGGCTTCAGCATCGGAGGACGGTCCCGATCGTCCTGTCGATGTACGTGGGCCTGCTGACGTGGGGCCTCTTCGGCGGCGCCGTGGGTGGGGGATCGAACTCGCTGGTGTCGAACAAGGCTCTCATGGCCAAGAGCCACTTCCCCCGGGAGTGCTTCCCCTGTCCCAGGTCCTCGGAGTCGGCCTTCACCTCCGCTCATGGCCACGGTCCCGCTTGGCCGTCCTCTTCGTCATCACGGGCTTCACGCCGAAGCTCGACGTCGCTGTGGGCTCCGCTGTACGTGGCCGGTCGAGATCCCCTTCATGATCGGGCTCGTGCTCTTCGTGTCGTCGGTCATCGTCCAGATGCGCGACCTGCAGCAGATCATCCCCATCTTCATGCCCCTCGCCATGATCGTCACCGTCTTGAAGCCGCTGAGCCGGTGTACACCATGGCGCCCACGGTGCCCTGCACGCCAGCTTCGTGCACGGGTGGCAGCGGATCCTCTACTGCGTGATCAACCCCATGGCCCCGATCATCGACAACATGCGGAACTCGGTCCTGCTCGGGTTCGGGCCCCAGTGGGGGACCTCGTCTCCGGCGCTGTGCGGATCGCTCGGGTACCTGGTCTTCGGCTACATCGTGTTCAAGAGGCTCGAGGTGAACTTTGCCGACCTTACCTAAGGGGACGGTGCTCGCCGAGCACGTCTGGAAGCGCTTCCGCGCCGACCGGACGCTGCCCATGTTCCAGGACCAGATCCAGCCTTCTGGGCCGGTGGCTCAAGGGGTACCGCCGCCCCTATCGCTGGGTGCTGCGGGACGTGAACCTGCACGTCGAGCCGGGCAAGACCTACGGGATCATCGGCGTCAACGGGTCGGGCAAGTCGACGCTGCTGAAGATGATCTGCCAGACGACGTTCCCTCGGCCGGCACGGTGACCGTCGGTGGGCCGGATCGGGGCGCTGCTCGAGGTGCGCAGCGGCATCCACCCCGACCTCTCGGGCCGGCAGAACGTCTACCTCTACGGCAACATCCTGGGCCTCTCGCGCGCCGACATCGCGGCTCGCTTCGACGACATCGTCGAATTCGCCGAGATCGGCGACGCCATCGACCGCCAGGTCAAGTTCTACTCGACGGGCATGGCCATCCGGCTGGGGTTCGCCATCGCGGCGTTCCTCGAGCCCGACATCCTGCTCGTGGACGAGGTGCTGGCCGTCGGCGACGCCCGCTTCCAGCAGAAGTGCCTCGAGCGCATCAGCCAGGTCGTCGCCAACGGCACCACGCTCTTCTACGTCTCCCACGATCTCCCCACCGTCGAGGCCGTGTGCGACCGGGCCATGTGGCTGGCCGACAGCTACGTGCGTGCCGACGGCCCGGCACGCGACGTCGTGACCCTGTACCGCCAGTCGGTCGAGCGAGCAGGCGACGCTGACGACGTCGCACGACACCGGGGTGCGCATCCTCAAGGTCGAGGTCACCGGGCCCGACGGCGGGCAGATCCGTCTCCGGGCGAAGAGGTGAACCTCCGGATCGTGGCCGAGTCGGAAGCAGGCGATGTTCGGGGCGTTCCACATCGGGGTCTCCCAGGGCACCGCCCAGCCGGTGTTCGTCTTGCGCTACGCCAGCTCCTTCCCCGAGGGGCAGTTCGAGCTGCGGTGCCGGCTGCACAGCCCTGCCGCTGCCCAAGGGTCGCTACTCGCTGTGGGGCGGCGATGCGGGCCCCGCGTGGCAGCGGACCGACGGCCGTCGTTGCCGTGGCAGCCGCTCGCCTCGTTCGAGGCGTTCGGACCCATCGCCATCAAGGCGCCGTCGGGCGTCATGGTGCTGTCCCCCGTGTACGTGCCCGCGGACTGGGAGCTGTCCTGAGCCACGACATCACCTCTGGCCTCGAGGGCGTCACCGCCGTCGTCGTCACGCACCTGCGACCCCGGTTGGCCGGCGCCACCGTGCGGTCGCTCCTCGACGTCGAAGGGTTCACTCCCGACCAGGTAGTGGTCGTCGTCAACGGCGAGGGCGGGCTCGACGATCCCGAGCTCGAGAAGGCCGTCCGGATGGTGCGACTGCCGTCGAACACCGGCCCCGCCGGTGGATTCGCCGCGGCCTGACCGAGGCGTTCGCCGATCCCACCACACGCTGGGCCTATCTGTGCGAAGACGACATGGTGCTGTTGCATCTGCCCGACTCCGCGCGTGGCGGGACTGGTCGCCCGGGTCGAGACGAGCGGCCACGGCGCGGTGGGAGCGGTCGTGGCCTTCGGCCGGGTCTTCGTGCCCCGTTCGGGCCACACCGTGAACGTCGTCCCCCGCCGCGGCCTGCCCGGCGAGCTCGCCCCCGTCGACGTTTCCACGTGGGGAGCGACGTTGGTGTCGCGGGCCGTGGTGGATGCGGGAGTGCTTCCCGACGCGGAGCTCTTCTTCGGGTTCGAGGACTTCGACTTCTACTGCCGGGTGCGGGCCGGCGGGATTCTCTGTGCTCGTCGATGTCATCTGCGCCCGGCAGGTGGCGCACAGGCTGACCTCGGCGGGCCGCGACGACGCCTTGCGCGACCACCGGCCGATCGACGCCGACGAGCCGTGGCGCGCCTACTACCTGGCGCGGAACTACTTCGCCCTGGCTCGGCGCCATGGCCGTCGCAGCTGGTTCGCGTGGCACCTGCTGTATTCGGTGCGCCGCTTCCAGCTCGCTCACAGCGCCGCCGAGCGGTGGGCGACGGTGCGCGGTGTCGTGGACGGGGCCCGGGGCAGCCTCGGCATCGATCCCCGGTACCTGCGCGAGGTGGGCGAGCGGCCCTCGTCGACCGACGACGGCACCGGGACGCCGCCGCCCGAGGTCGCGGCCGACACCGGCGTCGCCACGTCGAACGGCGACAACGGAGCACTCCCGACGCCCGCAGGAGCTCGGGCCGGGCGTGGTGGCGCTGGTGCTGTCGCACAATGCGCCCGCAAGCCTTGCAACGGTGCGTGGAAGCCATCGACGACCCAGACGGTCCGTCCCGGCGCCATCATCGTCGTGGACAACGCCAGCGAGCCGCCGGTACGACGCCGAGGACCTCGGCACGGCGCTGCCGGTCTCGGTCGTCCGCGTCCGACACCAACCTCGGCCCTGCCGGGGGTTGGGCGCTCGCCTTCGAGGAGCTGCTGGCCGGCTCGGACGACTTCGCCTGGGTCCTCGACGACGACATCGTGGCCGACCCCGAATGCCTCGAGACGCTCTTGGGCGAGCGCTCGCCACGACCCCAAGGCGGCGTTCTGCTTTCCCCCGGTCCGTGCAACCCGACGGGACCGTGGGGGAGTGGGGATCGTGGTGCGGCTTCGTCGTGTCGTCGCCACATCGTCGAGCAGGTCGGCGTGCCTCGGGCCGACTTCTTCTGGTGGGCGGAGGACAACGAGTACTGCCACTGGCGCATCCCCCAGGCCGGCTTCCCGCGGCGGCTCGTCGACGGGGCGGTGGTCCAACACGACGCCGTGCGCCAGGCCGCCCGGGTGCCGCTGTGGAAGTACTACTACGAGTCCCGGAACATGCTGTACCTCCACCTTCACGTGATGCACCGGGTCGGCTGGTACCCGCGCAACGTGGCCAAGTTGGTGGCTCGGGCCTTGGTCCGGGAGCGGGGCCGGCGACTGGCGTGCCTCCGCACCATCTGCCTCGGGCTCACTGACGGCGCCATGGGTCGGCTCGGCATGCGATTCCCGGTGGAGCCGATGCAAGAACAACCGGGTCGCATCCCCGACGCTCACTGAGCGATGGCGCGACGACCACAGCCCGAACCTCGCACCCCGGCGCGCCCAGGACGAGGTTCGTCCCAGCCCGAACCTCTTCATCGTGGGCGCACCCAAGTCCGGGACCACGGCCCTCGCCAGTTATCTCGCCGCACATCCCGACGTGTTCGTGGCCGGCAAGGAGCTCAGCTATTTCGGGAGCGACCTCGAGTTCCGGACCATGAAAGGGGGCCGGTGGCGGATCGGGTACGACACCTATCTGGAGTGGTTCTCCCGGCACGGCGAGGCGCGGTACCGTACCGATCGCTCGGTGTTCTATCTCTACTCCTCCCGGGCCGCCGTCGGAGATCCACGCCTATGACCCCGCCAGCCGGGTCATCGCCCTGCTTCGGAACCCGGTGGACCAGATGCACTCACAACACAGCGAGATGCTCTTCCAGGGCGACGAGGACATCACGTCGTTCGGCGAGGCGGTGGCCGCCGAGCAAGACCGCCGGCATGGGAAGCGGGTTCCGCCCGGGTGCCAAAAGTTGTTCGGCCTCCTCTACCGCGACATCGCCAGCTACGGTGCACAGGTCGAGCGTTACCTCTCGGTGTTCGGGCGCGACCAGGTCTGCGTCGTGCTCTACGACGACCTCGTCGCCGACGCGGCGGCTACCTATCGCCGGGTCCTCGAATTCCTCGACGTCGACCCCGACCATCGACCGGAGTTCGCGGTGGTGAACGCCAACAAGGTCGTACGAAGTACCCGCATCCGCGAGCTGCTGCGCCACGCCCCCCCCGGTCTCCGCCGGGTGGGGCGCCTCGCCGTCCCCGACCAGTACGCCCGTGCCGCGCTGCGTCGACGGCTGCACAGGCTCAACACCCGGGGAACGGTGCGACCCCCGATGCCCGTCCAACTGCGTCGGCAGTTGTCCGAAGAGCTCGCGCCCGACATCCGTCGCCTGGAGAGCCTGATCGACCGGGACCTCAGGCACTGGCTGGTCACACCGGAGGCGACGACGGACAAGGCCGAGCGCCAAGGCCGGGCCGGCTCCGACAGACGGGGCCGATAGCCGGTGCCCGGTGTCGTCGTGCTGGGGATGCACCGTAGCGGGACGTCGGCGGTGAGCAGGATCCTGAACCTTCTCGGAGCCCACCTCGGGCCCGAGGAGGACCTCCTCACCGAGTACGACAATCCCGCCGGTCACTGGGAGAGCAAGGCCCTGGTGGCGTGCAACGACCGGATCCTCGCCGCCTTCGGGCGTTCCTGGGACTTCCCCCCCTGGACCGCTCCGGGCTGGGAGTACTCCGACCGGGCCTCGAACCTGATCCCCGAGCTCACCGAGGCGTTCAACGACGTGTACCCCACGAGCCCCTGGGTGTGGAAAGACCCCCGGACCTGTTTGACGTTTCCCTTGTGGCGGCGGGTGATCGGCGCCGACTCGACGGTGGTGTTGGTGTTGCGTGACCCGGGGGCGGTGGTGGGGTCGATCAAGCGCCGCGACGGGATCCCGAGCCTCTACTCGGTGGGGTTGTGGCATCACTACGTCCACGCCGCGGTGGCGGCGTCGGTCGGCCTGCCGGTGGTCCGTCTCGGCTTCGAAGAGCTGGTGGCCTCTCCGCGCACGGCCGTCGAGGCGCTCGCCACCGACCTCCGTGCCTTGGGCATCGACCTCACCGGCGACCCCGGTGCCGCCGCGGCGTCGATGCAAGGAGCACTGGTGCACAGCGACGCCACGCCACATCTTGTGCGCCGCCTCACCGCCTCGACCGTCGAGTTGTTGGCAGCCCTGCCCCGGCGGAGCATCGACTTCCGCCCACCGTCGTGGCGCGAGCCGCGCTGGGTCCATCCCCTCCTCGTCGCGTATCGCGGCCCCTGGGCACTGCGGGCGCGGGCCGGGCATCCCCTGCGCCCCGGCTTGGCGTGAGGTCGCCGCCGCGGGGGGTCGTGGTCCTCGGGATGCACCGCAGCGGGACCTCTGCTGCCACGCGGCTCGTGAACGTCCTCGGCCCCGCCACCTGCGCGCCCGGTGAGATGGTGCGCGGCCCGTGGAACCCGAGCGGCCATTTCGAGAGCCGCACGCTGATGCATCTGAACAACGCGCTGTTGACCCAGATGGGCCGTACGTGGTGGTACCCACCCCCGGCCGGAGACGACTACGACGCCGTGGCGGCTCGCATCACCACGACGCGTGCCCAGGCCCGCCGGGCCTTCCGGCGCGTCCACCGTTCGGTGCCTTGGGTGTGGAAGGACCCTCGGACATCGGTCTTGCTCCCGTTCTGGCGCCGGGTGCTGGGCGCACGCATCGTCGCAGTCGTCGTCGTCCGGAATCCTCTCGAGGTGGCCCGGTCGATGCAGAGCCGCCACGGTGTTCCCGTGAGCTTCGGGGTGGCGTTGTGGGAGCGCTACAACCGCCTCATCCTCCTCCACAGCGCGGGCCTGCCCGTCCTCGTCACTCGCTACGACGACCTCGTGCGCGACGCCGGTGGCTGGTCGGCGCAGACGAGAACCTTCCTCGCCGATCTCGGCATGCGCCTCGAGCAACGTCGCGCCGGGGCCGGCACCGCCGAGGACTTCGTCGACCCCGGGCTGCGTCACAGCACCCACAGCCGTGCCGACCTCCGCGACGCGGCCGCGCCGTCGCTGGCCCTCTACGACGCCCTCGAGGGGGTCATGGGACCCAGCGCATCGTTCGTGGCCCCCGATCTCCCCCCTGAGCCGGGCGGGGTCACCGCCGAGCTCGACACCGTGGGGCCGTCGGCCGAGCTCGCCTGGCACCCGCCCGCGTGGGCGGCGCCGTCGGGCGAGCCTCCTTCGGCTGAGATCGAGGGTCCGACCGAGACCGGTAGCGAAGAGTGACCGGTAGAATTGCCGAACCGTTCGCAGGAGCCCAGGAACAGGGGGGACGTCGTCGATGGACCTGATCGAACGGCCCGGAAGCGTGGTGCGTCGCCATCCCTGGGAGGTGGCCCGCGCCCGGTTCTTCATCAGTCTGATCCAGCGCCTCGGCCTCCCCGGTGCCACCGAGGGTTGGCTCGACGTCGGCGCCGGCGACGCCTGGTTCGCACAGCAGTTGCTGGCCGAGCTGCCGGGCTCCACCCGCCTGGCGTGCTGGGACACGCACTACGCCCCGACGGAGATCCCCCAATGGCAACGGGAGCTCCCCGGTCTCGAGTTCAGCTCCACGAGACCCCCCGGTGTCTTCGGCGGGATCCTCATGCTGGACGTGATCGAGCACGTCGAGGACGATGTCGGATTCGTCCGTGACGTGGTCGAAGGGTCCCTGACCGCGGACGGTTGGGTCCTCGTCAGCGTGCCCGCCTATCAGTCGCTGTTCAGTGCACACGACCGTGCCCTGCGGCACTTCCGCCGGTACGCACCGGGGGAGATCCGGACCGTGCTCGAAGCTGCCGGCTTGACCGTGAAGGCTCGAGGCGGCCTGTTCCACACTCTGCTTCTCCTCCGGGGCCTCCAGGCGTGGCGAGAGCGGCACCGGCCGCCGTCCGTCGTTCCCAGCGGGATCGGCGCCTGGCAGGGCGGTGCGCACCTGACCAAGGCCATGACGATGGTCCTCGGCATCGAAGCCCGGACGTCTCTCGCCATGGCCTCACGGAGCCTGCCCCCCCTGCCGGGGCTGACCACGTGGGCGTTTTGTCGTCGGGCGTCGCGAGAGGGTTCGTGACTCGGGCTCCCGAGGCGGCGGTCATCGTCGTCCCGTGCTTCAACGAGGCGAGCCGAATCGATGAGCGAGCCTTCGGTGCCATCGTCGCCACCGACGAGGTTCGACTCCTCTTCGTCGATGACGGCTCCACCGACGACACGGCCGAGATCTTGCACCGGTTGGCCCAATCCTCCGCCCGGATCGAGGTCTTCAGCCTGGCGTCGAACACCGGAAAGGCCGAGGCGGTCCGCCGAGGGCTTCTCGTCGCCATTGGTGCCGGCGCCAGCGTGGTGGGGTACTACGACGCCGATCTGGCCACACCTCCCGAGGAGCTCCTCCGACTCACCGCCGAGCTGCACAGTCGACCCGAATTGTCCGGCGTCCTGGCGAGCCGGGTGGCTCGGCTGGGCAGCTCGATCGAGAGAAACGCCCTGCGCCACTACGTGGGGCGCGCCTACGCCACCATCGCGTCCGCCGCCCTCGGGATCACCGTGTACGACACCCAGTGCGGGGCCAAGGTCTTCCGGGTGAGCGACACCTTGGCAGCGGCGCTGGCCGAGCCGTTCCGGTCGTCTTGGGCCTTCGACGTGGAGCTCCTCGATCGGCTCCTGCACGGCAACGGGCGCGTGCCGGGGTTGGCCGTCACCAGCTTCGTCGAGCTCCCGCTGGCGGCCTGGCACGACGTGACGGGCTCGAAGATGCGACTCGGGCCCGCCGTGGCGGCGTTGTTCGATCTGGTGCCCATCGCCCGTCGCAGAGCACGACGGGGCCGGAGCTCGTCCCGGTCGGTCCACCAAAGACACGGGGCGAGCACGGGGGAAACGGGGCCTGAGCGACCCTGATGGCCGACTCGCCGGCTGAGGAATTCCGGGGGAAGCCCCCCGGTCGGTCGTCAATTGTGATGATGACCCGCGCCGTCGTCGGCCCTATGGTTACCTCCGGGGGTGAGGATGAACAACCTCGGGCGTCGCCACCCAGGCGGCAACGGGCTCTTGGCCCCGTGATGAGGTCGCGCGCGCACCGGCGTGTCCGGAGAACGCGTGTCGCGACCGTCCTCGGCGGGGCGCTCCTGACGGTCCTCGGTACCGCATCCGCCACGGTCCTGAGTTCGACGGCGGCGTTCGCCAACGCGCCCAGCCCCAAGGCGACGCCCATGAAGACGGGCTCGGTCCTCTTGAATCCCAACGGCACCGTCACCGTCACGGCCACGGGCACGTGGTTGTGGGTCTACGGGACCGAGAGCGCGGTGACCGCCGGCCTGGCCGCCACCGTGAACCATCCGTGCGACAGTCGTAGCGGCGTGGGTTGGGGGGTCGTGTGGGGCGATCCCGACGATCCGGGCTTCGCAGAGACCTACGTGAACAAGCACGGAACGCGACACTCGCAAATGGTCCACGTCGGGTCACGGGGCAAGAACCCGCTCAACGGGGACTCCGCTGTCCTGTTCAACCCGCAACACCGGTGTGGCACCTTCGTGCAGACCAACGTCCCGCATCCTGGCGACGGCTATGACACCGGGACATGGAGGAGTGTCCACACCTACAACAGCGTGGCGTCGTTGCCCACCGACATCTGCGTCATCACCTACGACCTCGGCTTCGCGCGCCCCCCTACGCCCCACCGGCTCAACTTCGACAACAACGACAACTCCGTGCAGTGGGCCCTGTTCAAGCAAGGGAGCTGGGAGCTGGCCTCCACCGACGACAACTGCGCCCAGCTCCCGCCCCCGGTTGCGGCCCCTCCTCAGCCCACGACGACGACCACACAGCCTCCGCCGGTCAAGACGGTCAGGCACACCTCCCCGCCCGCACCGCATGTCACTCCCAAGCCCAAGCCGGCGGGTGCACTGGCCTTCACGGGCTTCGGCCGAACCGGACGGCTCCTGGCGCTGCTGGGAACGATCCTTGTGCTGATCGGTCTCGTCTTGTACTTCGTCGATGTCCGAAAAGCCGCCCAGTGGCTCGTGGGTTGGTGACCGCGCCGCTCTGACCACGTCGACGGCGGCGGGCAAGAGTGACTCCACCCGCTGCGACGAAGCCCACCAGCACTGCGCCCGCAGCCATCAGGCCGGCGCTGAAGAGCCCAGGCCAATAGCGCAGCTCGATCACATGGTGACCTGCTGGGACGCGCGCCTCGAGCATGGCCCCCTCGGCCCAGTGTTCGAGCGGCAAGCCACGTCCGTCGATCGTGGCGCGCCACCCCGGGAGGGCCGTGAGGCGGAGCCGCAGGAGCCGCGGCCCGGGCGCGTCGGTCACCGTGCGCAGCGACGCCGCGCTCGGGTGTGTGACCGCCACCGGTGATCCCCGGGCGTCGACGGGCAGCGGACGCCCAGAACGGGGGAGGGGGGAGAGCGTCGCCTGGGATGACCCCGTGACGTGGAAGAGGGCTTCGCCCCCCACCGTCCCGTCACGCACGGCCCCGGAGACGCCGTGGGTGCCGGTGGGGCCCAGGACATAGCTGACCCCGTAGACCCGAGCCTCGGCGGCCGTGGTGATCTGAGGGCAGAACAGGCCCACCCGACGGAGGGGGCGAGAGAGCTGTTGTCCGCTCACGGCCTCCCACGAGGCGAAGTACTGCGTCGGGAGGACCGGCTCGTAGACGGCGAACTCGTGGACGCCGTAGCCGATGTTGGCGTTGGGTCGGATGCCGAACTCCGTCGCGTAGGGGTAGGTGAACGGACGGGCGCGGCACGGCCCCATGGCCACGAGCGACGCCCCCACCGTTCGCTGGAGGGCCGCCACCGCCGGCGTAGGGGAGAAATAGGTGGAGCTGAGCGACCAGAACCCCACGCCGGCCACGACACCGAAGGCGCTCTGCGCCGCGATGAACACGACGGCCATCGCCTGGCGCGACCGTGCCGAGCTGCCCAGGGCGTGTCGGGCCGACGGTTTGCCGATGCCCGACACCAAGACCAGGACGAGGCCCAACACCACCTCGGCCGCCGCCCATGCCAGCCGGGCCCGGGTTGTGCCCCCCGTGGTGTGTTGGGCCCCCACCCCCACGGCCAAGGACACCACCGCTACGACCAGGGCGGCGCCACCGAGGGCACCGAGCGCCCACTTCCGCAGTCGCACCGGCAAGTCGTTGCGAATGAGCGCGTCGAGGCCGGCGGCACCGAGAACCGCGCCGGCGAGCGCCAGCAACATCACGTCGCGGTTCCACGTCACCCGACCGAGCACGGGCGTGGCTTGGACCAGGATGTGCAGCGGGTTCTTGAAGCTGAGCAGGACCGCCGCCACCGCCACCGCCGCAAAGGCGAGGATCTCGGGACGTCGCCAACGCAGTGCCACCGCCACCACGGCCAGGGCGACGGCCAGCACACCCACGTAGGGCGAGGGAACCCTGAAGTCGGTGCCCTGGAGCCCCACCACGAGATCGGACAGGTGGGAGAGGGCGAACGAGGCGCCCCCCGTGGCCCCGGCCCGACCTGACGCCTGGACCACCTGGAGCCCCGGCAGGACGAGGGGCGCCCCGAGGCCGAGCCCACACCCTCCGGCGACGACCAGGTCCATGATCGGCCGGCGCACCGCGGCACCACGCCGCCGCGCCGCCACCCCGAGGTAGACCACCATGAAGACCGCGAACGACAAGCCCAGGACGGCCACACTCTCGGGATGCCCGCCGTAGATCGCCGCGGCAACGGCCAAGGCGAGGAGGACGGTGTCGCGCAGCCGGTGTCGGGCGCGGACGAGGAGGATGGCGCAGGCGAAGATCCACCCGGCCCAGCACGTCACGCCGGTCATGGCCCAACCTGAATAGTGGAGCATGGGTCCCGACAACTCGAACACCGTGCCGCCGAAGGCCGCGCTCAGGGCGCCCATGCCGAGCACGCGACACAGCGTGTACGCGCCGGCGCCCGCGATCAACAATTTGGCGAGCACGATCACCGTGTAGGCGTCGTGGACCGGGACGAGATAGCTCAGCAGGACAGGGACACTGAAGACGCCCGACTGCCAACTGAACGCAAGTGGCATCCCGAGCACGTTGTAGGGGTTCCACAGCGGGAGTTGGCCGCTGTGCACCTGATGCCAGGCCAGGTTCGTGAGCGGGGCGAAGTACAGGATCTGGTCCGCGGGGAATTCGCTGCGCACGGCGACACCGGCGTGGTGTGTCAATCCGATACGCGCCAGCAGGTCGAAGGATCCCAGTGAGATGCCCGGACGGAGCAGCGGGGCCATCACCGCCACTGCGGCCAGGAGCGTCCACGTCACACCCAGGGCGTCGGGCACCCAGGTGTGGGTGACCCCCCGTCGCCGCATCCTGGGCAGTGTAATTCTGGAGCCGCTGTCCCCCGGGGCGTCCCCCGGGCTGCTGGCGGTGGTCACACCTGGCACCCCTGCATCAGGCCCGGGAGCAAAATACTTCCCCGAATAGGCAATACACCTGGTCTTTCGCCTACTATGGCCGTGGGTCGATTCTGGGGGGTCATGTGAGGAAGCTTCTGGCGGCAGCAGGCTCGTTGATGCTCGTCGGTCTGGCGGCGGGCTGCTCGAGTTCCGCCACTTTGGTCAACAAGGCGGTGGGGTCGTCGGGTGGTGTGGCCCATGTCGGCGACACCCTGGATCTCAAGAACCAGGCCGGCAGGGACTTCCACATCACCCTGGCCAAGGTCGCTGACCCGGCCCAGACGGTGAACGGGAACCCCCCTGCCTCTGACAAGCGCTTCATCGCGGCGATCTTCAATGTCGACAACGTCTCCAGCCAGACGCTCTCGACCAACGGTGACCTCGACGCCAACATCATCGGGTCCGACGGGAACACCTACACACCGAAGCACACCGCCCTGAGCGAGTGCGGGAGCGACACGGTCATTGTGCAGCTGGCCGCAGGGAAGTCAGGGACGAGCTGCATGTCGTTCGAGATCAAGACCTCGGTGCAGGTCGCCAAGGTCCAGTTCTATCCTGCGGCGGGGGCCGCGTCCGACTATGGCGAGTGGCTCGTTCCCTGAACCATGATCACGGTTCCCCGGCGGCGGGCAGTGGCGACGGCCGGAGTCCTCTGATTCGACCCTGGCGGGATGCGCGGCCCGCCTGGACCCCTTAGTCGTCCCGACGAGCCCTTCGTGGAGACCCGTTGACGGCAGACGAGCGCGCCTCGACCGGCGTCCCCGCAGTCGAGATTCCGACCCGACCGGTCCGCGCCCGCGTGATGGTGCGCCTGACCGTTGCGCTCGGACTGTCGGCCGGGCTGTGCGAGGCAGTGTGGCGGTTGGCCCCGCATCGACTCTCGGTGACCACGGACATCGTCGGTTTCCCGACCTTCTACCACTTCGACGCCAGTCGGTACTTCGACGCCTATTACCTCATCGCTGTCGCCTTCCCGCTCGCGGCGGTGCTGTTGTACGCCTTTCTCCCTCTGGGGCCCTTCTCGACGCCGCGCCGGGCGCCGACGCCGATCCGGCCTGTGGCTTTCGTCGATCCGCAGGACACCACACCCTCTGACCAGGAAGGCCCGGACCGGACGAGCCAGAACCGGCGGGCCCGGACCGTTCGAGGCGCAGCCCGTGTCCTGCTTCCGGGCTCCGCGGCGGCGCTCTGTGTGGGGGTCGCGGCCGCGGGCAGTCGCCCCACCCTGAGCCCGTGGGGCGCGGCGGCCGGGGTCGGGTACTGCCTCGGGGTCCTCGCCGTCACGCTGGTCGTGCACAGGCGGGGCCGGGCACGAGACGCGCCAGGGGTTCTCTCTGCTGTCAACGGTGGGGCTGCACTCCTCGTCGTTCCCCTTCTCTACTTCGTTTCCCGCAGCTCGACGGTGCTCGTCGAGTCCGACCACCACCTTCGTCGGTACCCGTGGCTCCCCCTGTGGCTCGTGATACCCGTGACCATCGGCTTCGCCCTCTGGTACGGACGGCACCTCCGCAGCGCCACGGCGGACGAGGACCGCGCTGGTGCCGAAGCGATCGTCCTCACCTATGTCGTGGGCGTGGCGCTGTTGTTCGTGCTGATCGGCAGACTGGCCCGGCCCCTCGATACTCCCTTTGGAGCCTTCGACCAGGCTCAGTCCCTGGCCAGTGCGCAACTCACCTTCGGCCACGGTCTGTTCCCATGGCGCGACCTGTACGTGATCCACGGGGTCTTCGGGGACGTCCTGGCCGGCCAGCTCGGGATGTCGGTGTTCGCACCCAGCCGTTGGGGCTCGGCCTCGGGCTTCACGATCTTCCTCGTCCCGCTGCTGTGGATCTCGATGTACGTGTTCGTCGTGTACTTCGCCCGTCGCAACCGGCTCTTCGTGGCGGGCTTCGTGGCCGTGGCGGCGTTGTGGTTGAGCTCGGACCGATTGGCCGGCGCCGGGCTCCTCCTGGGCCACGACGTCATGGGATACGCACAGGGGTGCTTCCGGTTCGCCTTCGTGCCTCTCGTCCTGATCCTGTTCGACCAGACCATCCGACGCCGACGGCGGGGGTGGTGCGCCGGGCTCATGGCCACACTCGTGATCCAGGCGATCGTCGTGCCCGAGACGGCCTTCATGGCCGTCGGGCTGCTCTTCACCTTGGTGGTCTTCGAGTGGTTGGCCCGAGCCCCGGGATCGGGGTGGGCCCGGCCCATGATCCGCACGTGGTGGTGCCTCGGCTCCGGAGCCGTGTTCCTCGTGGCGTGGGTCGTCTTCCTCGCCGCCACGGGATCATTGGGGGGGTTCATCGACTACTACCGCATCTTCGGCCCCGGGCACACCTTGTCGGGGGCGGAGCCCGCCAGGTGGGTACATCGACAGCTGGGGCCCGACCATCGAGTTCTTCGTGCCCGTGGCGCTGGTCTTGCTCACCGTGCTGCGAATGACGGTGCAGCTGCGCCGTCGCCGTTCGTGGGATCTCACGCGACTGGGTGATGGTGGCGTCGGCCAGCTTCGTCCTCCTCTACTTCCAGAAAGTGCTGGCCCGCGCCGATCCGATCCACGTCGCCGAGGTGTTCGTCGTCGCATTGCCGCTGGTGCTGCTGTGGCTGATCGTGGCGGCCGAGGCGCTCGACGACGGCCTGAGCCGGGCCGCGGCCCGGCTCCGGCACGCGTCTCGCTCCCGGTTCGCCATCCCGCCACGCTGGCCATCGTCGTCGTCCTCGTCGCCCTGGCGCCGACCCCGATCGGCACCGTGAAGGCGGTGGCGGGCAACTATCACGTGGCGAGCTCCCACCGAGCCGGTCCTCGCCCGCCTGGGGTATGCGGGTCCCGGTGTCATCGACACCGCGATGGTCCATGACCTCGACGCCGTGATCGGGCGCTACGCCGGGGCCCGTGGTCCGGTCTTCGACTTCAACGACGAGCCCGGACTTCTCTACTACCTCTTGAACCGGGTGCCCGGCACCCGGTTCTTCCACGTGAGCATGGCCGACACCGGCTACGCCCAACGCCAACTGATCTCGGATCTGGTCCGGAGCAGACCTCGACTCGTGGTGTTCTACGGCGAGGGCATCGGGCTGCCGAACTGGGACGGGATCGAGGCGACGGTCCGTCACTACGCCGTGAGCGAGTACCTGTTGGACCACTACGTGCCGCTGGCCAACGTCGATGGCCAGTGGGTCATGATCCGCGCCGACCTGGCCGCATCGGCCCCGCCGTTGCCCGCGCTGGTCGGGTTGTCGTCGACCCAGGACTTCTATCTCTCGAACCCCGAGTGCGCGTGGGGCTTCTCCCCCAACTTCCTGGCCCGGCCCGCCGGGTTGGGGTCGCGACCGGCGATGACCGTCGACACGCAAATCGCGTCGTCGTCCACGTTGCGGGCCGGCGGTTGGACCGCAGATCGGTCCGCTGGTCAGGCCCCCTTGCGGGTGTTGGCGGTACGCAGCGGCGTCGTGGTGGCCAGTGCGGTCCCGGACCTGTGGCACAGCGCCGCCTCGCCCCACAGCGGCTTCACCATGGCGTTGCCGGTGACCGGCGCCGGGCCGGCGGTGTCGTTCTACGAATCGAATGCCGACGGGACCGTCTCGCCCTGACCCTGGCCGCCACCGTGCCGACCAGCCTCGCCGCCCCGGGACACGACCGCGTCGTCTCGACACCCGACGGTCACAAATATCCGGTGCGCGCCCGAAGCGGGGGAGTGGTGAACTCGGTGGCGCCGAGCACCAGCCGGCTGCTCTCGCTGGGTGTGCCTGCCGGCACCGACCTCTCCCAGTACCACTGGTTGGAGCTGACCTCGCCGGCCGGGGGGCGGGGCCAGCTACAGCGTCACCGACGGGGCCGACCAGTCCCCGAGAGCCATCAGCTTCTCGACGCTGCCCCGCTCCACCGGCCATGTCTTGGTCCAGGTCGGAAGCTGTCCGCAGTGGCGAGGGTTCTCGGCGCCGGGCCTGTCCCTCCTCCAAGAGGGCGGCCCGACGTCACCTCCGGTGGTGCGCCTCGTCCCCTGACGACGCGAGGTGTCGCTCGAGGTCGGCCAGGCCCGACGGCGTGCCGATCTCGAAGAACCGCTCCGTGGCCTCGAATCCCGCCAGGCGTCCGGCCCGACTGAGGGCGGTGAAGGCGTCGGCCATGTCGCTGGGTACGCCGGGCTCCACCGTCTCGAGCACGACCGGAGCGTGCAGGGCGGAGAGCCCGTAGTCGACGAATTGCATCTCGGGCGGGGGAGAGGCGAGCCCCTTCTCGTAGCGCGTCACCATGCCCCGGGCCAACACGGCATTGCTCGTCTCCCACCGGCCTTCGTTGCGGTACACCGTCATGAGGGCGTCGGGACGTCGGGCCACGAAGTCCGCGGCCACCGCCGCCAGGTCCAAGGTCAGGTAGGAGTCTCCGTACAAGACGAAGAAGGCGTCGTCGAGGGCCCCCCGCTCGACCGCCAGGCGCAGCGCCCCCCCGGTGCCGAGCGTTGCTCTCCCTCGTCGACGTAGGTGACCTCGACTCCCCACGCCGTCCCGTCACCGATCTCGGCCCGGACCATGTCCCCGAGATGCCCGATGCTGAAGACGACGCTGCGGATCTCCTGTGCGGCGAGCCACTCGAGCTGCCAGTGGGCGAAGGGGCGGCCGGCCACCTCGATGAGGCACTTGGGAATGGTGCGGGTGGCGGGATACAGGCGGGTGCCCAACCCGCCCGCGAGGATGAGGCACTGCACAGCCGAACCCGGCCCCGACCGTCGATCAGTCCCGGACGAGCAGCGACGACCCGTCGAAGTCGAAGACGAATCGGACCTCGCTCAGTCCCTCCCGGCCATGGCCGAGCGCAGGGAGTCGAGGTCCTTGGCATAGAAGAGGAGAAATCCCCCCGACCCCGCCCCCACGAGCTTGCCGCCCAGGGCGCCGCTCTCCATGGCGATCTCGTAGGAACGGTCGATCTGGTCGTTGGACATGAGCGCGGACCGCTGGCGCTTGCGACGCCAGTGCTCGTCCATGAGCGCCGCGAACCGGGCCGTGTCGCCCTGCTCGAGCGCCGCCTTGGTGGCGAGCCCGTTCTCCTTCACGAAGTCCAGGCTGTCGACCATGGCACGATCGCCGCTCTGGGACTTGCTCCGCTGCTCGTTGAGCACGACATCGGCAGGGCGCGAATAGTGCGTGAAGAACATGCACAGGTGCTCTTCGAGGTCCCGCAGCGTCTCGTTGGAGACGAGCAGGGGAGAGACGTTGACCTGTCCACCGGGCTCGATGTCGAAGCAGGTGAGGCCGCCGAAGGACGCGATGTACTGGTCCTGCTTGCCCACGGGCCGGTTGAGGATGTCGATCTCGATCCGGCACGCCTCCTCGGCCAGGTTCGCGGCGGTGACGTGCTCGCGCTTGAACGCGTACAGGGCACGCAACAAGCCCACGGTGAAGGCTCCCGACGACCCGAGCCCCGTCCCCGCCGGGATGTCGGCCACGCTGACGAGCTCGATGGCGGGCCCGATGGGATGGAGGCGCAGGGTCTCACGGATGATGGGGTGCTCGATGTCGTCGACGTGGGCCACGCGCTCGAGCTCGGAGTACTTGAGGAAGTAGTCGTCGCCGAATGTGCGGTTGATGGCGATGAAGATATAGCGGTTGACCGCCGCTGAGATCACGAATCCCCCGTGCTGGGCGTAGTACGAGGGGAGGTCGGTCCCCCCTCCGCCCAGGGTGATGCGCAGCGGCGTGCGGGAGATGATCATGACACCGGTGCGGTGCCGACGAACCGACCCACCGCCACCATCTGCCAACCGAAGGGCGACGAGGCCAGGTTGAAACGAAACGCCCGGTCGAACAAGGCGAGGACCGCACCTTGGGTACCGGCCCCGGCCCTGCCCCCGTCCGACGACGCGGCCCGCTCCAGGTCCGCGATCAGGCGGCGGCCCCGGGCGATCACGGCCAGTCGGTAGAGGTTGAAGAAGGGGAAGCCGGCCCGGGCCACGTGCTCGACCTCGAATCCTGCCCCCTCGAGCACATGGCGGAGGTCGGCGGGGGAGAAGTGCCGGCGATGCCCGATGTGGCGGTCGAAAGCCGATCGTGGGCCGCCGGGTACCGTGACCACGAGCCGGCACCCCGGGGCCAGATAGGCGGCCGCGTTGCGCAGCAGCAGGCCCGGGTCGTCGACGTGCTCGAGGACCTCCGAGCACACCGCGAAGGCGGCGTCGGCCCAGCAGGCTGGGCTCGACCGTGGCCGGCTCCAGCAGGTCTCGCTGGGTGAACTCGAGGGACAGGCCTGCGGCCTCGGCGGCCAGCCGGGCCCGGGCCACGCCCTCGGCGCTGTACTCGATCCCCCGCACCGCCGCGGCGGGGAACCGCCCCTTGAGCAACAAAGCGAGCTCGCCCTGACCCGACCCAATATCACAGATGGTATCGCCGGCTCCCGGTCGCCCGAGGAGCCCCATCACCAACCGGTGCCGGTAGTTGTTGGCCGGATTGCCCTCGGCGGGCTCGCCGTACAGGGCCCAGTGCTGGTCCCATTCGTCACGACCCTCTGCCGCGTCGCCCGGGGCGGTGTGGGGCCGACTCAAAGAAGGAACCCTGCGCTGGTGGCGTCGTCGAAGAACATCCGGACCGTGTCGAGCGACACCTCTTCGAGCCCACGCCCCAGCCCGGCCAACTTGGCCAGGAGGTCGTGGGTCACCGTGATGATCTGACACCCCACCGCTGCGGCCTGAACGACGTTGAGGATCTCGCGCGGGCTCGCCCACAGCAGCTCGAGCCGGGGGTTCGAGGCCAGGAGACCGACTGCCTCGGCCATGAGGGGGACGGGGTCGCGACCAGTGTCGGCGATCCGGCCCGCGAACACCGACACCACGGCGCCGGCGGTGTCCTCGAGGGCGCCCGCCACCGTGCGGACCTGCGCCAACGACAAGATGGCGGTCACGTTGAGGTGCAAGCCCTCTCGGGTCAACTCCTCGATGAGCGGGGCGGCGCTCTCCCCGCGGGTGTTTGTGACCGGGATCTTCACAAAGACGTTCGGTCCCCATGACGCGATCGTGCGCGCCTGGACGCGCATCTCGTCGAACTCGTCGCACAACACCTCGAAAGAGATCGGGCGGTCCCTGATGTTGTCGAGGACCTTGCGCGCGAAGCCGGGGTAGTCATCGACACCGGACCTCCGCATCAGCGAGGGGTTGGTCGTGAAACCCGAGACGATCGGGTTCCGGCTCAGCTGGAGGATGGCCTCCAGATCAGCCCCGTCAGCGAAGATCTTGATGCCGTAGGGAAGTTGATTGGACACTGCCCCCCTCCTCCAATGGCGCGGTCATCAAGATCCACTCGAGTGCCTCGACCGGGTTGCCCACCACGTGGTCGGGCGAGAGTGCCCCCTGTTCCTGATACCCACAGTCAATATACACGGTACGGCAACCGGCCTCCTGACCAGCGGCGATGTCGGACCAACGGTCCCCAACCATAAAGCTCTCGTTGAGGTCGAGGTTGAGGTCGCGAGCCGCAGCCAGGAGCATGCCGGGCTTGGGCTTGCGACAAGGACACCCGTCGGCGTTGTCGTGGTGACAGACGTAGACCGCGTCCACGTTGATCGACTGGCGCAGCAGGGCGTTGATAGCCGCCACGCCGCTCGCACTCTGCAGACCCCGGGCCACGTCGGGTTGGTTCGTCACCACCACGAGGACGATACCCGTGTTCGCGCAGGCCCTGGCACGCTTCGGCGACACCCGGGAAGACCACCAACTCGTCGGGGGAGCGTGGCGGGAAGGGCAACCCGTCGCGCACGACCGCCTCGTTGAGCACACCGTCGCGATCGAGGAAGACGGCGCGTCGGGCCGTGCGCGCGGCCCCGCGGTCATGTGAGGCGACCCGACTTGGCGTCGACCGAGCATCGAACGCATCGACACGTCGAGGGCCTGGCGCGACGACATCGCATTGGACCAACCCAGGGCGCGGATGCGATCGGTGTTGATCCGCACCACCGGAACGTCACCTTTCCAACCGCGATCGCCTCCGGTGAAGTGGAACATCGTGCCGTGCAGTCCGAGGACCTCGAGGGCGAGGTCGGCGATCTCGGTCACGGTGATGTAATCGCCGGTGGCGACGTTGAAAGCGGCAAAGGGCCGCGGGGCCCGGGCTCCGGCCAGGAGCACCGCGTTCACGATGTCGGACACGTGGACGTAGGACTTGCTCTGCTTCCCGTCGCCGAGGATGTGGAGTTCGGTCGGGTCCGCCAGAAGCCGCCGGACGAAGTCGAAGCCGACGCCATGAGTCTGGCGAGGGCCGACCACGTTCCCGAACCGGAACACACAGGCGCTGAGATCGAACATGAAGCAGTACGAGGCGATGAGGGCCTCGCCGGCGAGCTTGCTGGCGCCGTAGGTGGAGACGGGAATGAGCGGGCCGTAGTCCTCGTCGGCCTCGACCTCGCCCAGGTCGCCGTAGACCCCGCTCCCCGACGCGTAGAGCAGCCGGCTGACTCTCGACAGGCGGGCCGCTTCCACCACATGGTGGGTGAGGAGGGTCCCCTGGTCGAAGTCGACGGCGGGCTCGGTGGCGGCGCGTGCGATGTCGGGATTCGACGCCAGGTGGATGACGGTGTCGCTCCCGGCCATGGTGTCGACGAGGGCGTCGAGGTCGCGCACGTCGGCGTCGACCACCCGCAGGCGGGTGTCGGCATGGTGCTCGAGATGCCAGCGACGCCCCGAGGAGAAGTTGTCGAAGACCGTGACGCCCTCGACGGCGTCGTCGCTGAGCAATCGGTCGACGAAGTGGCTCCCGATGAAGCCCGCCCCGCCCACGATGCAGTAGCGCGCCGCCTGCCACCGGCCCCGGGGTCGGCGGGGCGGTGGTCGGTGCGCCCCGGGTCGTTCACGAAAGGGCCTCCCACTTGGTGGGGTTGGCCGCCAGCGCGGGGTGGCTGACGAGAAGGTGCCACAACACCGCGCAGAGCCCTTCGGTGTGAGGAGTGACGCGATCAGGGTAGGTGGGCGGGACCACGATGCACGCGGTGGCCACGGTGGCGGTGAACCCACCGTCGCGCCCGACGATGCCGAAGATCGACGCGCCCGCGTCGCCACGGCGAGCTCCAGGGCGCGCACGAGGTTGACCGAGACCTGGCGTTCTCGGCTTCCGCCTCCGACCGAGAACACGAGCACCCCGTCACGCTCCCCGATCCTCGAGCCCCGGAGCCATTCCACGAACGTGGTGTCCCAGCCCTCGTCGTTGGTGCGGGCCGTGAGCTCACTGACGTTGTCGGTCGGGGCATAGGCCTCGACATCGCACAGCTTGCGGAAGTCGTTCACGGCGTGCGACGCGTGGCCGGCAGACCCGCCCACGCCCAAGATGAAGAGGCGCCCGCCCCGTTCCCGGACCTGGGCGATCCCGGTGGCGCATTCCTCGACCGAGCCGGTGTCGACGGCTCCCAGGATCTCGATTGTCTCCCCCAGGAAGCTTTGGCTGAAGCTCATCGTCGCTGACTGCCCACACCGGCGACCGGACCCGGGGACGACGGGGCCCACACCTGAGCGGACCTGCCACGACGTGGGCCCGACCGGCGCGTGGTGTAGTCCATTTCCTTCACAATGCCACAAAGCCGCGGGCGCCTACCCACCTTGAATTCTCGCCAACGGTGGCGTGGCCCGCGCCGTGGCCGCCCGGAGCGGTTGCTCCGGGTCGATGTCTCGGGGCGACGTCCACGAACCGCCGTCGAAGGTGGCGGCCTGGCCAAGGTCGTTGAGCGCGACGCAGAAGGTCGGGTCGCCACACGAGACGGTGGCCAGCCCGACGATCGGGTCCACCGCGGATGCGTCGGACCAGGTGGTGCCGTCATAGGCGAAGGCGTGGCCGGAGTCGTCCACCGCGACACAGAACCGTGTCGTGGGACACGAGATCGACGTCATGCCGTTCGAATCGCTCTGCGCCTGGGGGTCGACGGGCCGGGGTGCCGACCACGTGCTCCCGTCATAGGTGAAGACGGCTCCGGCGGGGTCCACAGCGGCACAGAACGTGGGGGCCGCGCACGACACCGCTCCGAGTGCGGGCACCCGCCGGATTCGATCGAAGTTCACGACTGCGGCCGGCTCGAGGGCAGCGGGGCTCGACCACCTGGTGCCGTCATAGGTGAGGGCACGGCCCCGGACGGTGACCGCAGCGCAGAACCGGGCGCGCGTGCACGAGACGCTCGAGATCCCCGCCGTGCCGGCCCGACGGTCCGCGTGGGCGAGCTGGGGCGATTCGATGGGCCGAGGTCGCGTCCACGCGCTGCCGTCGAAGATCGAGACCCGGCCCAGGACGTCTCCGGCCATGCAGAACGTGGGTGTGGCGCACGACACCGTGTTCACGCTGCTGGTCCCGAAGCCGTCGACCTGATCGGCGCTCTTGCGGTCGATCGACACTGCTGCGGACCATCTCGAGCCCCGCCAGACGAACGCGGTGCCGTTGACCCCGACAGCCACACAGAAGTCCGGATTCGAGCACGACACGCTGGTGAGGCCGTTGTCCTGGAGCGTACGGGGCGGGGACCACGCACCGTGGCGGTAGGTCAGGCCATGGCCCTGATCGTCGATAGCCATGCAGAACCCCGAGCCCAGGCAGGACAGAGCCAGAGGCGTCGTGCGGCCGGCTCGGGCCGCGTCGCCGTGGGCGGGACGAAGGGCGAGATACGTGAACGCCGAGGCGACCACCACGACACCGACGACGGCGATGAACGCCACCCGTCGCCAGATGAGGTTCATGCCGTCGCCGGTGGACTCCGTTGCCACCTCAGATCAATTCCCGGTAGAAGTCGGGGTCGCGCTGGATGCGTTGGTAGACGTCGTCGCTGAGTCGCTCCGCCGCGGCCGCCGTCTCGGCATGGAAGCGCTGGGCCCGGGACCGGTTCCGGCGTCGCAGGAGCCGACCCAGACCGGGCACGTGCTTGGCCCGTGTCGTGAGGCGCGGCGTGTTGACGAGGTCGACGCGCCCCACCGCCCAACGAAAGCCCGCCCCGTGGTGGTAGACGATGCCGGCGTAGACGCCGAACCACAGCGGGTGCAGGTTGACGCGGTTGCTGCGCAACAGCGGCGTCCAGCTGTCACCGGTGCGCTCGAGAGCCCGGAGCAGGTTGCCGCCCACGTCGGTGGTGCGTTTGCCGCCCGCGGTCTCCCAGCTGTACCCGGGCGACCAGTCCCCGTGCAGCCGTTCCCAGTCGCGCACCCGGACGGCACAGAACGAGGGATGGGGCTGGCGGTCGGTGACGTTCTCGTCGCGCCGCACCGCCACCAGGGCGGTGCTCTCGAGCCCGGCCCGGATCGTGGGCAAGGGGTCCGCCACGGGGAAAGCGTCGCCATCGAGGAAGATGATGATGTCGTCGGGGGCGGCATCGGCGGCGATCTCCCCGGCCAGGAGGTTCAACTTGCCGGGGTGGTCCCCCAGGATGGTGAAGGTGCGGTCGAACTTCTCGGCGTGCCCGTCGGGCACGTCCTGGAGGTTGGCGTAGACCCGAAACGGCTCGGTGATGTTCCGGTGGAGGAAGGCCAATTGGAGGTCGATCCAGCGGGGCGATGCGACGTGCACGGTGGCGACGTAGATCATGAGCCCCAGCGCACCATAGGCAACGGTCAACGGTTGTCGGGCCACATCTCGCTGTGGCACCCTGACGACGTGGCCCTTCGGACAGCGCTGGGGAAGGCGCTGTACCGGGCCCCCGACGGACTGCGCAAGGTATTGCCCCGCGCCGTTCGCGACAGCGTCCGGCGCCGCGTGGGCCCCTTCGCCCCCTGGGAGGCCGGTTTCGCGCACGTGGCCCCCCGGCCCGAGCCCGGCGAGGAACCCGGGGCCCCCGACTTCGTCGGGATCGGGGTGCAGAAGGCCGGCACCACGTGGTGGTTCGAACAGATCATTGCTCATCCCGACGTGGCCCGCCGCCACGGCGTCCACAAGGAGCGCCACTACTTCGCGCCCTATGCCACGAGGGCCTTCGGCTCCGAGCACGTCCAGGCCTACCACCGGTGGTTCCCCCGGCGGGCCGGCCAGTTGACCGGCGAGTGGACGCCGGACTACATCTACCAACCCTGGGTCCCCCCGCTGCTCGAGCGGGCTGCTCCTGAGGCGTCGCTCCTCGTCATCGTCCGGGACCCCGTCGAGCGGTTCGTGTCGGGGCTCGCCCACAGCGATCTGATACTGGGATCGCATCTCGGGACCGTCGTCGCCGAATCCGTGCGACGTGGCTTCTATGCCTCGGCGCTGCGCCGCTGGGGACCTGCGCTCGAGGCGGGGCGGGTGCTCGTCCTGCAGTACGAGCGGTGCGTGGCGGACCCTGCGGGCGAGCTCGCCCGCACCTATCGTTTCTTGGGTCTCGACGACCGGTTCCGACCCGCGCTGATGCGTCAGGCGTCGAGCCCGACGCGCACCGAGAAAGTGGCTCTCGACGCCGACGCACGGCGTCGGCTGGTCGACCTCTACGCCCCCGATGTGGCCGAGCTGGTCGAGCTCGTCCCCGACCTCGATGTGGCCCTGTGGCCGAAATTTCCGAGCCGAGCTGGGCTGAGCGCAGGGTCAGGGAGGCGGGACTGCACCGGCCCGCCGCGCCGCTCGATCAGGGCCGGTCAGATACACCCCGGCCAGGTGCGCCGTCGAGGTCCGGCGATGTCCTCGATGGACCACCAGGCGCAGTGACAGCCCGAAGAGGGTGCCGGCGCGATACAGGGCCCAGCCCCACGATCCGTACCACTTCCGGACGTAGCGTTCGATCCCGGCGTGGAGCCGCAGCCGCAGCCGGGTGGCGTCGGTCTCGGTCCCCCCGGTGGTGTGCTCGGCGGAGACGTCCGGGCAGAACCGGACGTGCCACCCGCGTTCGACGGCTCGGCGTTGCCAGTCCTCGTCCTCGCTGTACAAGAAGAACCGCTCGTCGAACCGACCCACGTCGACCAAGGCCGCTTTGCGGAGCAGGAGGACCGCACCTCCCAGGAAGTAGCTCGACGACCCGAGGCGACGGCGACTCAGTCCGACCGCTTCTGCCCACGCCCCGGCCGGCGTGTGCCAGGGCCAGCGCGCCCGACTCGGTGCTGCGGATCCGGGGACGCGTTGGGCCGGAGCCACGCAGGCAACATCGGGATGGGCGAGGAGCTCCCGGTGCAACCGCGCCAATTCGTCCGGCGCGATGCGCGCGTCGGGGTTGAGCAACAGCACGTCACCCGGCGCGTCGGACAGCTCTTCGATGGCCACGTTGACCGCCGCCGCGAACCCGATGTTGGCACCGGGGTCGACGTAGCGGGCTCCGGCGCCGGCCGCCACTGCGGCGGTGGCCGACGACGAGGAGTTGTCCACGACGACGACGGTGCCGGTATCGCCCAGGGTCCGCAGCGCCTCCGCCAGCGCATCGGGGGGCCCGTAGGCAACGACGACGATGTCGATGTCGCCGTCGGGCCCGCTCACGACGTCGGCGCGACGAGCCGGCGCCGGCGCCGGCTCAGGACGGCACCGGTCGAGATGGCCGTCACCAGCCCGATGACGGTGGCACCCGCCACGGCGAGGCCGGCGGAGAAGGCGTCCGGCCAGTAGTGGAGCTCCACGACGTGCCGGCCGGCGGGGACCCGTGCCTCGAGCATCAAGCCACTCGCCCAGGAATGGAGTCCCAGCGGCTGGCCGTCGATGGTGGCGTGCCAGCCCGGCACGGCGGTCAGGCGCAGGCGCAGCACGCTCTGCTGGGGTTCGTTCACGACCAGACGCCACGACGCCGGGTCCGGGTTCGTGACCGGGACGAGGCTCGCCGGCGCGTCGATCGGCACCGGCCCTCCGCCCACCGGCGCCGCCGTCACCGTGGCGGGGCCGGAGTTGGGGACGAAGACGAGCCGCTCGCCCCCGATCATCCCCAAGACCGTTGCCAGTCCGACCGGTCGATGGTGTCTGGGCGCGACGAGCACATAGCGGACACCGAACTCGCGAGCTTGGGTGGTGGTGGAGATCTGGGCACAGAAGATGCCGAGCTGATTGAGCGATGGGGGCGTGCGTTGCCCGCCCGCCGCTTCCCACGCCCGGAAGTAGTCGGCGGGCAGGATGGGGTCGTAGACCGCCATCTCGTGGACGCCGTACGCGATGTTGGCGTTCGGGCGGATGCCGACCTCGTTCTTCGAGGCGGTGTTGTACCGCAACGACCGGCACGAGCCGTATCCCACCAGTGACGATCCCACCGTCCTCTGGAGAGCGGCGATGGCGGGGTTGGTGGCGAAATACGTCGAGCTCACCGACCACGACGGGATGCCCACACTCACGAGGAAGCCCGTCTCGAGAGCCAAGAGGAGGGCCGGCACCCAACGCAGGCGGCCCTGCTCGCCGGTCGGAGAGTGCGCGCCGGCGCGACCGGACCACAACCACAGCGCCGCCACCGCGAAGCCCACCACCGCCTGCGCCATGGGCCAGGCCAGGCTGCCGCGGTGACGGGCGATGGCCGGGGCGAGGCCCAGCTCCGAGGCGGCGGCCAGGCCGAGCACGATCAGGCCCAGAGCGCCGAAAGCGCCCGCCGCCCATCGCACCGCCAGGCGGTCGCGCGCCGTCCGCACCAGCGCGTCGAGCCCGATGGCGCCCAAGACGGCCAGAGACAGCCCCAGCAGCATCACGATCCGGCTCCACGCCACCGTGCTGCCCCCCGGGACGAGATGGAGAAGCGAGTCGGCGGGGGAGAGGAAGGTGAGCAGGGCACTCACCACCGCCACGGCCACCAGGGCGGGGACCTCGGGTCGCTTCCATGCCACGCGCGTGCCCACGACCGCCAAGGCCAGGACGACGATCCCGACATAGGCGGTGGTCGTGAAGTCCCTGCCCTGGAGGCCCACCAACAACAGGTTGGGGGCATGGGAGAGCGGGAACGCCGGTTTGCCCGTGCCGTTGCGCCGCACCGAGGTCAGCGCGAGTTGGACGCCGGGGAACAGCAGGGGTGCGCCGAGCCCGAAGCCGCACACGGCGCCGACCACGAGGTCGCGCAGCGGTGCCAGGACCGGACCTCCTCCCACTCGGCTCCGAGCGATCATGTATGCGGCCACGAACACCACCACCGCGAGGCCGAGGGCGATGAGGCTCTCGGGATGCCCGCCATACACCGCAAACCCGACCGACAGGACCAGCATGGTGATGTTTCGCAGTCGGTGTGACTGGCGCAGGAGCCCGACGCCGGCCGCCAGGATCCACCCGGCCCAACAGGTGACCGACGTGTGGGGCCAGCCCGGCATGGACGATCATCGGGCCTGACAGCTCGAAGGCGGTCCCGCCGAACGCGGCGGCCATCGGGCCGAGTCGAAGGACCCGGCACAACACGTACACCCCGGTGCCGGCGATGACGAGCTTCGTGAGCACGATGGCCGTGTACGCGAAGGTGACGGGGAACATGTACCCGACGAGGGCGGGGATGCTGAAGACGCCGGATTGCCAGTTGAACGCCAGGGGCATCCCCAAGACGTTGGAGGGGTCCCACAACGGAAGATGCCCGCTGTGGACCTGGTGCCACGCCAGGTTCGTCCACGGCACGAACTGCTGGATCTGGTCTGCCAGCACTGAGTTGTGCACGGCCACGCCCGCTTGCCGGGTCAGGCCGAAACGCGACAGCAGGTCGAAGGGCCCGAGCGACACCCCGGGGCGAAGTGCCGGCACGAGGACGAGCGCGGCGGCGGCGACCGTCCACGCCACCCCGAGCGCGTCGCGCCACCACCGTCGACGTGGTGACGTTCCCTCGACGTCACGCCGCTCGATGTCTGGCACCTCGACCTCGGGCTCCGAAGTCGGGGCGTCGCGGCCTACCCCCGGTTCACGCACCCCGGGAGCCTATGCGCCGACCGAGAGCTGCTCGATGACCCCGACGACGCGCTCGAGATCCGCGTCGGAGAGGCTGGAGCCACTGGGCAGGCACAGGCCCTGGCCGAAGATCCCCGCCGCCACGCCGCCGCCGATCGTGGGATTGTCGGAGAAGAGGGGTTGGAGGTGCAGTGGCTTCCAAGTGGGGCGCGCCTCGATGTCGTGCGCCTCGAGCGCGACTCGGACCGTCTCGGGGGTGGCACCGAAGACATCTGAGTCGATCAGCGATGCACGTCAACCAATTGTTGGGCTCGCCGTACTCGGCACGGGGCATGAAGGTGATCCCCGGGAATGGCCCCGAGGGCGCGGCGATAGGCCTGGTTGATCGCGCCCCGGCGTGCCACGCGCCGGTCGAGTCCCCGGAGCTGGGCCACGCCCAGTGCGGCGAGGAGGTTGCTCATGCGGTAGTTGAAACCGAGATCGATGTGCTCGTAGTGGGCTTCGGGCTCACGAGCCTGGGTGGCCAGGTGCCGGGCGCGATCGGTGATGCTCTCGTCGTTGGAGACGAGCATGCCCCCGCCGCTCGTGGTGATGATCTTGTTGCCGTTGAACGAGAAGACGCCCGCAGCACCGAACGAGCCCGCCGCTCTGCCCCGGTGCGACGCCCCCAGTGCCTCGGCGGCGTCCTCCACCAGGGGGACCCCGTACTCCTCACATATCGGGACGAGACGCCCGTAGTCCGCCGTCTGTCCGTAGAGGTCCACCGTGATCAGCGCCCGGGGAAGGGCCCCGCGCCGCGGCCCGGTCCTCCAACTCCTGGGCCACCAGGTCGGGCGCCACCTGCCAGGTCTCGGCATCGCAGTCGACGAGGACCGGCCGGGCCCCGATATAGGTGGCCGCGTTCGCCGTCGCCACGAATGTGAAGGTGGGGACGAGCACATCGTCTCCGGGGCCGACCCCTACCAACAGCAGCGCCAGGTGCAACGCGGCGGTGCCACTCGACAGCGCCACGGCGTGGGGTACCCCGACCCGACGGGCCAGCTCGGCCTCGAACATGTCGACATGGGGCCCGAGCGGTGCGATCCAACCGGAATCGAGTGCTTCGATGAGCAGCTGCCGTTCTTCGTCCCCGACGTCGGGCGGAGACAGGTAGACGCGACTCATGCCGGGGCCCGCGGTTCGGGCGAAAGTGCCCCGACGGCGATCGCCACCGCCACGATCGCCACCGCCACCACCCCGACACAGCCCAACGCCACGGCCGGGGGATGTGCCTTCGAAGTCACGATCGCCACCACCGAGCACACCGCCTCGGCCCCGATGTACCCCAGTGCGGCCGCGCCCCGGGACCACCCACGCGCCACGGCGAGATCGTAGGGGTGGCGACGGTCTCCGCTCGTGATCGACTGGCGGGCCCTCGCTCGTCGCACCACGGCGAACGACACCTCCCCGACGGGAACCGCCACGATGGCCAGGCTCGCCACATTGAGCGCGGATGGCGTTCCCGGGGCCCAGGCCGAGGCGAGGAGGAGCGCCAGCGCGGCTCCGAGGAAATACGAACCGGCGTCCCCGAGATACACCCGCGCCGGTGGGCGGTTGTAGAGGAGGAACCCCGCCAGCGCGGCGGCTGCGGCGACGGCGAGATCCCGACCACCGCCGTGCAGCACCACGGCGAACGCCGCGCAGCCGACCGCAACCGATCCGGCCGCCAGGGCGTCGAGGCCGTCGAGGAAGTTCACGCCGTTCATGAGCACCACGGCGACGACGGCGACGAGGACACCGCCACCGAGGCCACCGACCCTGGTGGGGATCACGACTGCCACGCCCGCTGCGATGGCGACCTGCCCCCCCAGGCGGACCAGGGCGGGCACGTCCAGCGCGTCGTCGAGGACGCCGAGCACACCCGCCGCGGCCAGGGGCACGATCACCATCGGATGCCGGAGGCCGGCCCCGATGAGCGACGCCAGGAACACCGCCACCCCACCGAGATACGGCACCGGCGCGGACTGCGGCTTGAGCGGCCCGGGACGGTCGACCACGCCCGTGCGCGTCGCCACCGCCATGGCGATGGGAGTGAGGATGGCGGCGGCCGCCGATGCCCCCGCGGCCACGATGACGACCCGTATCACGAGCCGGGCCCCGTGTAGGGCCCCGTGTCGGGCCGGGCCCGACCCGCCACGACGGCCTCCATGAGGACCGACTGGGTGCCCCGATGCATCTCGAAGGTCCGGGTCGCGCTGAATCCGGCCCGGGCGTACATGGCGATGGCCCGGGCGTTGTCGGCCCCGACCACCACGTGCGCAGCGCGCAGGCCACGCCGCTCGAGCTCGGCCAGGAAGCCTTCCACGAGCTGTCGGCCCACCTGACGCCCTCTCCAGCTCGGGTTCACGGCCACGGCCAGCAGCTCACCTCCCTCCGGACCCTCCCGGGCGCGCCCGTGGTTCACGGTCTCGAGGACACGGGGGAGGGCCGAGAACAGACGCACGGGCGCGCTCAGACCGGCGGCCACGCCGTCGCGCAGCAAGAAGCTCCGATAGAGACGGCCCACGTCCACCGAGCCGGCGATGAACCCGATGGTCGACCCCCCGGTTTCGGCCACGAGGAGGAAGGAACCGCTCGCCCGTGCGATCCGGCGGTAGAGGCGACGAAGAAAGCGAGACCCGAGGCTCGACAAAAAGCCCTCGGAGATCAATTGCCCATGAAGGAGCGCCGCGGCCGGCGCGTCGGTGACGTTGCCGACGCGCAGCGAGACGGGGCCGGCGTCGGGCCCCCCGACCCCGGGAACGTCGGGGCCCTGCATCTACGTCCGGCCCCGCACCAGTCGGGACGCCATGAAGCGCGACTGCAGGCCCGGGTCCCGACGCCTCTGCCCGACTTTCACCGCCCCCAGGCTGGTGGTGAGCAGGGCGGCGACGACAAGGGCGTCCCGGGTCGAACGACCTCGCCCCGGCACGAGCCCACGGATCATGCCCGGCGCGCCCGTGTTCATATCCGGCGAGAACAGTCTCGTGGAAGAGCCGGCACGCAGCCGGTCATAACCGCACCGTGTTTGGCGAGGAAGTTGCGTCTTCCCGTCACCTGGGCCGCGGCGGTCCGTGTGACCCGGCTCCCGCCGTGCTGTGTGTAGAGATAGCCGACGTGCGGCACCGTCCGCACCAGGCCGTCCTGCGAACACCGCAGCCACAGGTCCCAGTCCTCGCCGGTGGGCAGGTCGGGGTCGAAACTCACCTCGAAGCGAAGCGCGTTGCGCCGCACCATGGCGAAGGGCAGCGCCACGAAGTTCTGCCACAACAGCTGATCGTGGCCGTACTCGAGCGGGCCTCGGAACACCGCCGCGCTCCCGCTGTCGGCGTGGAGCACCACGTGCCAGGAGGATGCCGCCACGACGTCGGGGTGCTCGGACAGAAAGCCGACGAGGACCTCGCCCACACCGGGGAACCAGGCGTCGTCGTCGTCGCAGAACGCCACGAGCTCACCCTGGGCCACCGCCAGCCCGCGGTTCCGGGCCACACAGGGGCCGACGGTGGCGTCGGTTCGCGACCACGCGCACCCGCGGGTCCTGGGCGACGAGGCGGTCGAGCACATTGGCGGTGTCGTCGGACGAGCTGTCATCGACGATGACGAGCTCGAGGCTGTCGATGTGCTGGGCCAGCACCGACGAGGCGGCGCGCCCGAGATCACGGGCGCGGTTGTGTGTCGGCATGACCACGCTCAAGAGGACCGACACGACCGGCCCAGCATATCCGGCGGTCCCGACAAAACGCCGTCCGAGGGCGCCGACGGGGGCCCTGCCTCTGAGCCGTGAAGGTCCCTAGTGACGACGCCGACAAGCGGTCCCGGACCGCGGCGTAGACCTGGCGGGCTCGCCAGAAGGGGCTTGCCTGCATGGAGGCGACCTGGAGGCGGGCCTGTTCGAGCTCGGTGTTGAGCGCGGCCTGTTCCCGTCGGAGCCGGGCCACGAGGTCTGCTCCGGTCGAGGCCGCCGACGCCTCGGGTCGTGACGCCTCGGGGATTACCGGCCCCGCCTCGACGTCGATCGCCCCGGCGTCGGTCCCGTCGATCAACCATGCGCCGATCGACGACAGATTGGTGTGGATGGGAAGGAGCGTCTCCCATTTGCGGGCCAGGACTCGCTCGCTCTCCCGGTACTTCCAGGGCACCCGACCGGTCAGGGAATTGTGATGACAGGGCGCGTCGAACACCACCACCCTGAGCTCCCGCTCCTGCGCCTGCAAGGCAAGGTCGGTGCCGTAGAGATGCCACCCCAAGTCGGCGTCGACGCGCAAGGGTGTGCCACGGGGCACCACCATCAGCAATTCGTCGAGCCCCTCCACGTCGGCGGGCAAGGCGCGGTGCTCGAGCAGACGGTCGCGGTGCACCACCCGACCGATGGCGTCGAACGGGACACGACGGTCGAGCACTCCGAAGACCCCGCCGATCCCGATCGGCCCTCCCTGACGCTCGGCCAGACGCCACTGGGCCACCATGCGGGCGGGCCATGCGGGCCGGGATGTAGACGTCTTGATGCACAAGGACGACGAACTCGTTGCGTGGCCAGCTCGATCCCGGCGTTCAAGCCCTCCGCCGCGCTGGCGCAGTGGCGGAACACGAGGAGCTCATGCGGGCTGGAGTCGGCCAAGCAAGGCGAGCGCGCGCAGGTTGGCATCGAGCTGTGCGTCGTCGTTGACGCATGCCACGAACGTGATCGGCACCTCGTCGCCGGGGTCGACGTCGGGGAGCGGGGTACCCCGGATGATCAACGTGGTGGTGCGAAGGTCGCGCTCGGCATCGCCGGCGCCCACACCGAGGAGCTCGAACAAGGCCGCCCCCGCATCCGCCATGGCTGTCGTGACGGTGTCCTGGACTCGGGCCACGGTGTCAGGCGCGTAGCCGGCGTCCAGCAGCAGCTGCATGACGCTCGCCGAGGTGAACAGCCGCAGGTACGACGGATCGAGCAGTGTGCCGGCGGTGTAAGGGAAGACCCCGCGGAGGATCCCCGACACCACGCTGTGGTGTTGGAGGTTCGGGACCGAGCACACCACGGTCCCCGACGGGGACAACAGGGCGCGGTGGCGTTCCGAGCGCGGCCAGGGGATCGATGATGCGGGGCAGCACGTCCGCGTACACGATGCAGTCGACCGACCCCTGCTCCCGGTCGGGGACGTCACGGTCGAGGTCGAGCTGCTCGTACCGGTCGAGACCGTCGGTCTCGGCCCCGTCGGCGGCGCGGGAGTCGGCGCCCGAGACGACGGGCGCCGGGTGCCGGCCCTGGAGCAACGGCCCGATCCAGCCGTCGCCCCGCCCGATCTGGAGGACCGTCCGGGCCGTCTCGGGGACCGCTCGGGCCAACAGCTCGTTCGCCACGGCGGTGTCGACGTGTCGTTCGGCACCCTCGAGCATTCGATCGAGGCTACTGCCCATGTCTTTGGCCCGGTCCTATAGGTTTGGGCGGCGACGCGCGTGTCGCGCCGACAGTGCCGGGTGACGCGCCGCCCGGGGGTGACTGCTGAGAGGGTTGCGAACCGGCGTTGGCCAAGACCGTCGAACGAGGACTGCCTCTGGGGCCGTGGGTGCTCGTCGTGGGCATGCACCGCAGCGGGACCTCGGCGCTCACAGGGGCGCTCGGTCGGCTCGGCCTGGCGCTGCCCGCCGCCGGCGACTTGGTGGCCGGCCGGTACGACAATCCGGTCCACTACGAGAGCAAGGCGCTCAACGATCTCGACGACGCCATCCTCGCCGCCGCCGGCGGGAGTTGGAGCGCTCCACCCCCCCTCGGCCCTGATTGGCAGGACACCGCCGCGGTCCTCGAGGTGTCGCGCCGCGCCGGGCGGCGGCCCGGCGTGCCTTTCCCGCTCCGGGCCCGTTGGCATGGAAGGACCCCCGGCTGTGCCTCCTCCTGCCGCTGTGGCGGAGCCTGCTCCCCTCGCCCCCGTCGACGGTCTTCGTGTGGCGCTCTCCTGCGGCCGTGGCTCGGTCGCTGCAGGCGCGACAGGGCTTTCCACTCAGCCTCGGGCTCGCCCTGTGGGAGCGCTACACCCGTCACGCGCTGGCGGGACTGGCCGGCCACAGGTCCTACGTGCTGCGCTACGAGGATCTTCTCGGCCGATCCCGCCGGCGCGCTGCGTCCGCTGGCCGGCTGGCTCGGGGCGGAGGGCCGCCTGTCGATCGAGGTCGACGACGACGTGGTGTCGGGCGCCGCCCAGAGCGTCACCGGGGACCTGGCCCGCCAGGACGCGACCGATGACGACCCCCTCCCTGCCGTGGTGGGCGACGTCGTCGAGACGCTCAAGACCCGGACCGGTCCCCACGACCGCTTTGCCGCCGTCGCCATGGCCGACGCTCCCTCGTGGATGGCCGACGTCCTCGCCCAGCGGCGCGAGTACGAGGAGCTCTACGCCCGGTATATGCGCTACGTCCGGCTCCGCCGGAAGATCCCGTTCCTGGGAGGGTCCGGACGCTAGGGGTCGGCAGTGTGCCCGAGCACGTCGTCCCAGAGGGCCTCGAATCGTCGCACCATCTCCTCGACGCCATAGTGCTCGGCGGCCCGTGCGGCTGCGCTCCCGAGCCCGGCGCGCTCGGCGGGGTCGTCGAGGAGGCGGGCCAGCGCCGAGGTGAGCCCGTCGGTGTCACCGGGTTCGAAGAGGACCCCGCTGACCCCGTCGTCGATCAACAGCCTCGGCCCGTCGGTGTCCGCCGCCACCACCGGCTTCCCCGCCGCCATGGCTTCCAAGACGGCCAGACCGAACGATTCCGCGTGCGAGGGGTGCACCACGACGTCGGACCCCGCCACCAGGTCGTCTTTGAGCGGCGGTCGCACGTCACCGGGAATGATGAGCCGCTCTTCGAGGCCGTAGTGGGTCACCAGTCCCTCGAGCTTGCGCCAGTACGCCGAGCTCTTGTCGGCGGGGCCGCACATCACCGCGTAGAGGCTCCGATGGCGTGCCGCCAGCCTGCCCACGCAATGGACGAAGTCGACCTGTCCCTTCATGGGCCCCACTCGGGCGAACATCGACAACACCATGGCATCGCTCGGGATCCCGAAGGCCTCACGGCCCGCGTTCGGGATCACCGCTGCGGCAGCGCTCGAGATCGACACCCGGGGTCACCACCGACCAGGGGATCCCGGCAAAGGGGATGGTCCGGCGCTGGGCCCCCGGCGAGGTGAAGACGATGTGCGCGGGACGAAGGAGTCTGAGCACCCGGGCCACGGACCGTTCCGAGCGCGACCGGGGCTGCAGCGGGGAATGGATGTGCCAGATGACCGGCGTTCGCGTCATCAGCCCGGCCAGACTGGCGTAGAGCAGAGCCGAATTCTCACTGGCATGAATGAGCGCCGCTCGCTCGCCTCGGGCCACGTCGCGCAAGCCGAACACCAAGGCCATGAGGTTGCGCGGTGAGCGCAAGCGCGATCGGGGGAGACTGAACGCAGCCGTGCCGCCGGCGCGGACGAGCTCGGGCCACCGTCCCGGCGACAGACAGGCCAGGGCGGGGACGAAGCGGGTCCGATCCACCCGCTCGATGATCTCGTTCAGGACCGTGGAGGCCCCGCCGAGGTCCTCGTACCCCGAGCTGTCGACCAGCAGGACCGCGGACAGGCGCGCTCGGCGTCATGCGCCGTCCTCCCCCGTGCTCGAGGTGAGGTCGGAGAAGACCGGGACGTGGTGGGCGCGCCGAGGGACCATGGCGCGCGTGCGAGCCTGTCGGGCCGGCCCCGACGCGTAGAGCCGAGCGAGGTGCAGCGAGGCGCGTCGGCGACCGCCCGTGGACAACGCGGCCCGTCGCAGCGCCGTGAGCACCGTGGCCAGCTGATAGGAGCGCCAACTCAGCGGCCCTTGCCACTTCCGCACGTAGGTCTCGACCGCGGCGTGGAACCTGACCTCTCGTCGATCCGAGTCCTCGTCGGTGGCGGCCCCGACGTGCGATGCCGTCGCCTCCGGGCAGTACGACACGGTCCAGCCCCGACGGGTGGCACGGCGCTCCCAGTCCGCTTCCTCGGCGTAGAGGAAGAAACCCTCGTCGAGCCCGCCCACGTCGAGCCAGGCGTCGCCTCGGACGAGAAGCACCGAGGCGATGACGTATCCCCACCCGCGGCCGAAGCGCCCCAAACCCAGGGCCTCGGTCCACGCCCGGGTCGCGGTAGGCCACGGCCAACACACCGGAGACGGCTTGTCCGAGCCCGGTCGGTGCTGAGCGGGCGCCACACACGCCACCGACGACCCGGCGTGCAACGCCTGGCGGAGGCGCTCGACGGCGTCGGGGGCGACGACGGCGTCGGGGTTGAGCAGCAAGATGTCGTGGCCGTGCAGGTCGAGGAGCTCCAACCCCCTGTTCACCGCGGCCGCGAAGCCGATGTTCTCTCCGGCGTCGTGATACGTGGCGCCGGCCTGCACGACCACGGCACGCGTCGCCGGTGACGACGAGTTGTCCACCACGGTCACGAGGTAACGGCCTCCCAGCGCGGCGAGACATTCCCCGAGCGGGCCGGGGTCGCCGTACGCCACGACGAGCACGTGCACGGGGTCGGTGGCGGGGCTCATCGGTAGCGACGGATGGTGTCGGCCAATTGCGCCGCGATCACGGGCACCGAGAAGGCTCGCTCGGCGAGCTCCCGACCGTTGCGGCCCAGCGCGGCTGCCGTGTCTCGGTCGCGGTAGAGGGTGAGGAGAGCCTCGACCCACTCGGCCTCGGAGCCCGCCGCCAGCCCCACCTCGGCCATGGCGAGGACCTCGCTGTTCATCCCAACCGGCGACACCACCGCCGGGACCGCGCAGGCGAGGTACTGGAGCATCTTGAAGGCGCACTTGCCCTTGGCCCAGTCACCACCGGTCAGTGGCATCAACCCCACGTCGAAGCCCGAGATGGCCGTGGCCTCGGTCGTGGGGCTCCACGGGACGAGCGTGATCCGGTCGACAGGGATCCCCGGGAGCTCCACGAAGACATCGGCCATGACCACCAGGGTGGCCTCGGGCACCTCGGCCATGAAACGCCCGATGGCCGGTGCCACGGACCGTAGGTACCGCTGGCTCGAGCCCGAACCGGTCCAGCCCAGTACGAACCCGTCGTGACGGTCCGCCGGGGGCGTGAACCGGTCCGTGTCGATCGCCGTCCACACCCGTTCGACGGCGGGTGCCACCGTCCCGAACCATTCGGCCAGGAAGTCGTTGCCGGCCACGACACATGCGGCGCGCCGTGCGATGGCGCGGGTGGCTCGCTCGTGGCCAGGTGACAGGAGCCAGATGGCGTCGTCGACGTCGAAGAGCACGGGCCGGTGCAGCAGGGGCTCGAGGGTGTGGTGTCCGGGGAGGACCTCGCGCTCGAGCCAGGTCATGTCCGCGCCCCACGAGCGCACCGCACCGGGGAGCCGCGTGGCCAGTTTGGCCCCGTCCATGGCCAACCGGGCCGCGGGGGCGAGGGCGCGACGAGCGCGTCCACCGTGCCGGCACCGACGCGTACTTCGAGACACGCGGTGGTCGGGCCGAGACGTCGATGCCGAGTCGGTGCAAGGGCTCGACATGCTGGAGCACGCGGAACCGGCTCGAGGCGGCCAGCCGTCCCGACACGATGGCCTCGACACGCAGCGGGGCAGGACCAGGCACGTCGGCGGTCACCGACCGGTCATCGGTCATGGACGACCTTGCCCAGGGACACCGCGTCGGAACGTGGACTCGAGGCGCTGCCCGGGGAGTGAGAACCGCAGCGCCGACAGTCCGTGCAGTCGCGTCCAGGCATCATCTTCTTCTTGCGCGGTCGAATGACCCAGGCCCATCCGCAGGAGTCGACTGAGCAAGGTCCGCCCCGCCAGGAGCTCGGCTCTCGACCGGTCGCGCAGGATCGGTCCCATGACGACGTTCCACAGGACCACCGTGATCGGTGACGCAGGCAGGACCCGCCGGGGCGACTCGAGGCGGGAGAAGAATCGACGCCACTCGTACCAGGGCACAGGCGCCACACGTTCGATGGGGACTGACTTCCACGGTAGGCGTCGCGCCAGCTCCCACGTCACGTCCTGGGCCAGCGCCGCGTAGGGAAGGCTGGCCCAGTCGCTGCGACGCGACAGCGCCGCGTCTTGGCCCTCCACCCACGCGTCGACGAAGGCTGTGCCTGGCGCAGCTGCGCACAGCCCACCGAAGAACCGCCCGAGCTCCTTGCCGAAGCACACCATGCCGGTGTCGTCGAGCTCGTCGAGCAATTGCGACAGCGGTGACAGTGCCACGGTGTCGACGTCGATCCAGATCCCCCCATAGCGCTGCAGGAGACGAGAGCGGGCGTAGTCCGATCGGAAGTTCGGCATCGGCAGCGATTCCCAGCGCTCGACGTCGAGATCGGGAAGCCACCTGACCGCATCATGACGTGACAGCACACGCAGCTCCAAGGGCGCCACATGCCGGGCGATGGTCTCGACACACAGGTCCAGGTATTCCGAGCGTCGGGCCCGGCGGTGGTTCTCCCAATAGGCCCACACCACCGGGGCGGGCTCGGCGGTCACCGACGGGTCCCCGAGGAGACGATCGATATGCTCGCCGGGTGCAACTCGGCATTCTGTTCTGGTTCTATCGAGATGTCGTGGTGTGCGAGAACCACCTGCGGCTGTTGCGTCGCCGCAACCCGGGCGTGCCCATCTACGGGCTCTATGGAGGACCTCGACGGGACCAACCGAGCTTCGCAGCGCGCCTCACTGCCCTCCTCGACGACTTCTGGATGTTTCCCGATGATCGCGACGAGGTCTACAAGTGGCGCAACGGCGACATCATGTTGAGTCGCTGGTTCACCGAGCGCGGTGAAAGCTTGGCGTGGGACTCGGTGTTCCTGGCCCAATGGGACGTGGTCGTGGTCTCGGCACTCGAAACGCTGCTGCCACCCATGGGCGTGGGCGACATGCTCATCTCTGGCGTGCGACCGGTGCGCGAGGTCGAGGCCTGGTGGCAGTGGACGCGCGGCGACGCACGGCGCGAGTACGACACCTTCCTGGCCCATGTGGCCGCTCGGTACGGCGACGTCGACGATCCGATGTGTTGTCAGTTCATCGGGCTCGTGGCGCCCCGGGACTTCATGGCGCGCTACGCCGGGATCGAGGAGCCTGAGCTCGGCTTCCTCGAGTACAAGATCCCCGTGTACGCACAGGCCTTTGGAGTCCCCCTCGTCCCCGACACGATCTTCCGGCCGTGGTGGCCCGAAGAGCCCGCCACGTCTGGTGCATCGCGCACCGAGAGTCTCGTCCACGCGTGGCGGACACCGGTCCGGCTCCCGGTGATGCTCTACGAGTCCAAGCGCCCCGGTGGTCGTCGCATCTTCCATCCCTATCACGGCATCTATCCCCATGACATGGCGTCGGTGGGGGAGTTCGTACGTCACCGGCGCGCCCAACGCTGACCGGATCGAACCCTGCCGGCTCGCACGACGTCGGTGATGGCCGCTTCGATGGCGTCGACCTCGGCGTCGAGCGACAGGCGCGCCTCGGCGTCCCGACGACAGCGCTCGCCGAGGTCGCTCTGGCGATGGCGCCACCCGTAGAGCGAACCCAGTCGCTCGGCGAGGCCCGAGACGTCATGGGGCTCGACGAGGTACTGCGCCAGCCAGTCGGTGAGGATCTCGGGGTTGCCCCCCACGTTGGTGGCCACGACCGGGACCCCGCACGCCAGTGGCTCCATCACCGATCGCGACAGGGGCTCGGGCCACAGGCTCGGGACCACGGCCACATCTGCGCTCTGGATGAGGCCGAGGACGTCTCGCTGGGCGGGCAGCCATGTGACGGCCACGCCCTCGGCCAGCGCTCGGAGCTCGGCCTCGTAACGCGCCGAGTCGGCAGGGTCGGACCCCAGTGACGGTGAGCCCACGACGACGAGATGGCAGCCGGGCTGCCCGGCCGACAGCTCGGCGAAGGCCCGGACGAGGACGTCGACGCCTTTCTCCCGTCCGATCCGGCCCGCATAGAGCACGACCGTCGCCGCGGCGTCGATGCCCAGAGCCCGACGAGTCGCCGACCGCGCCCCGGCATCGGCGGGCACATAGCGGTCCAGGTCGATCCCGGTCAGCACGACACTGGTCCGCTCCGGGCGCAACCCCGTGTCGGTCCAACGGGTGGCGGTGTCGCGTGACACCGACAACGTCCGGTCGACGCGTCCGAGGAAGGGCCTCAGCCACCGGGGCACGACCGGAGGGGGGGGAAGGCACAGGTGGTAGACGACGGGCGAGCCGACGAGCCTCCCCACCACCACGGCGTAGGGGATGTCCCAGTAGCGGTAGACGTACAGGGCATCGGGCCTGGCACGGCGTCCGGCCCGGACGGCCCGGACGACTCCGAGCGCGGCGGCGACGGCGCGGCGGCGACGGGGGAGGGTCCCGACCACCGGGATCATGCTGGTGGTGAACCGCTCCCACTCCTCGGCGAAGTCGCCGGCACTCACGTAGACCAAGTCCAGCCGGTGCCCCCGGGCGGCCAAGGCCTGGCAGTTCGTCAGCTGTGTCCGCTCGAGGCCCCCGCGTGCGCCGAGATGGTTGGCGACGGTCAGGATGCGCACGCGCGGTGACAATACAAGGGTCGATCTCCCGAAAAGGCCTCCTCGCCCGGCTAATCTGACGCCGCGGCGACCGGGGACGTCGAGTGCGGAGGGATCTCGTGGTTCGACGTCGACTGCTCGAGCTCTTCGCCTGTCCCCGCTGCGGCCAGCCTCTCGCCGTCGATGAGCGCTCGGGATCGAGCTCGGTCCTGTGCCCCCGGGGACATCGCTTCCCCTTCGACCGGGGATACCTCGACCTCTCCGACACCGCCCCGTCCGACGACACCACGGCCCGCACCTTCGAGAGCTTCGGCTACGAGTGGAACACCTTCGACGACGTGCGGGACGAGGACAGCGAGTTCGCCGAGGTGTACTTCCGCGACCTGGACATGACGTCGCTGGCGGGCAAGATCGGCCTCGACGCCGGCTGCGGCAAGGGCCGCTACACCCGGTTCCTCGCCCCCCACCTCGACGGCCTGGTGGCGCTGGACGGCTCGAGCGCGGTGGAGGCCGCGGCGCGCAACCTGCAGGCCTTCGACAACGTCCTCGTGGTCCGGGCCGATCTCCGCACCGTCGCGCTGTCCCCGGGCAGTGTCGACATGATCACGTGCCTCGGGGTCCTGCACCACCTCGGCGACCCCCGCGCCGGGTTCGCGTCCCTGGTACGGCTCCTCGCCCCCTCGGGGAGGATCCTCGTCTACCTCTACAGCCGGCCCGCCCAATTCGGGGCGCGCCGCCTGGCGCTGTGGGCGGCCGAGGTGTTCCGGGCCGCCACCGTGCGGACTCCGCACCGGCTGCTCCGCCTCGTGAGCGCGCCGGTCGCCGCGTCGTTGTACCTGGGCGTCGTCCGACTCGGTGCCTTCGGCCATCGCAGGGGGATCGGGCCTCTCGCCCGGCTTCCCATGGCCGGCTATCGGGGCAAGCCCTTCCGGAGCTTGCTCCTCGACACCTTCGACCGCCTCAGTGCCCCCGTCGAGCACCGCTACCTGTGGGAGGAGTTGGCACCCTGGTTCGAAGAGGAGGGTCTCGTCGTCGACGCGGCTCGGGACGAAGCCGGATGGTTCGTCCTCGCCCATCGGGGCATGGCTGACCCCGGGTAAAAGCGGCCCTCCGCCCCCGACTTCTCACGCTGCGTCCCATCACGGGCCAGCGGCGCTACCCAAATATGACGATGTGCGAGGCGACGGACGCATTCCATACTGGGTCCTCGGGGGTTCGGTCACAATCGACTTGCATGCCGTGATGATGCGCGGCAGGTCGAAACCGGGCCATTGGCTTGGGGGGGCCGGAGCACCCGGTACCCCTCGCGGTGAAGGGGGTAGGGCGTGAGGATTCTCGTGCTGGGGGGCGACGGGTACCTGGGGTGGCCGACGGCGTTGCACCTGTCTCGTCGTGGCCATGACGTGGGCGTGGTGGACAACTTCTGCCGGCGGCAATACGACTTCGAGATGGGGGTCGACAGCCTCGTCCCCATCGCCCATCTCCAGCACCGGGTGCGGCGCTGGAACGAGGTCTCGGGCCTGACCGTCGACGCCTTCGTCGGAGATCTCACCGACCACCGGTTCGTCGAAACACTGCTCGACCGCTTCGAGCCCGAGGCCGTCGTGCACTTCGCCGAGCAGCGCAGTGCCCCTTATTCGATGATCGACCGGGCCCACGCCGTCTACACCCAGGTCAACAACGTGGTGGGCAACCTCAATCTCATGTACGCCATCGCCGAGCGCAATCCCGCCATCCACCTCGTGAAGCTCGGGACCATGGGGGAGTACGGCACCCCCGACATCGACATCGAAGAGGGCTTCATCGAGATCACCCACAAGGGCCGGACCGACGTCCTGCCCTATCCCAAGCAGCCCGGGTCCTTCTACCACCTCTCCAAGGTGCACGACAGCCACAACCTGCACTTCGCCTGTCGCATCTGGGGACTGCGGGTCACCGACCTCAACCAGGGCGTGGTCTACGGCCAGGAGACCGACGAGACCACCATGCACCCCGACCTGGCCACCCGGTTCGACTACGACGCCGTGTTCGGGACCGTCCTCAACCGGTTCTGCGTCCAGGCCGTGGTGGGCCATCCCCTCTCGGTCTACGGCACCGGCCACCAGACCCGGGGCATGCTCGACATCCGAGACACCCTGGCCTGTGTGGAGCTGGCCCTGTTGAACCCCGCCGCGGCGGGTGAATTCCGTGTCTTCAACCAGTTCACCGAGTCCTTCTCGGTGCAGCAGATGGCCGAGATGGTGGCCGCCGCCTACCCCGGGACCGCACAGATCGACCACGTGGAAGACCCCCGGGTGGAGAAGCAGGAGCACTACTACAACGCCGCCCACACCAAGCTGCTCGACCTCGGCCTGGTGCCGCACCTCCTCGAGGAGCCCACCATCAAGGGTCTGCTCGGGGTCGTCGAACGCCACCGCGACCGGGTCGACGTCCACGCCATCGCCCCCACGGTGCAGTGGCGCCAGACCGCCAGCACCCTCAAGACCGGCGGCAGCACACCCGGGTAGGTGATCGGGGCGCCGGTCAGGAGCTCGCAACAACCCTGATCATCGAGCCGGGACGCGCCGCCCACCGGCAATACTTTCGACCAGATGACCGGGATCTCACTCGCCTCGAGCGCCCGGCCACGCCGCGCACCGGTCCCCGACCTGCTCGGCGTCCTGTGGGTCCTGGCCGCGGCCGGCGCGGTCCTGACCCCGGCGTTGTCCCATGGCGCCTACCTGGGCTCGTTCGACTGGGTGTCGCGCTTCGGCCTGTCGCGCGACCCGAGCGTCGTCGTGCACAACCGCCAGGCCTTCGACCAGATCACGGAATTCATCCCGTGGACCTCGTTGGCGTGGACCCAGGTCCACCACGGGCAGCTGCCGCTGTGGAATTCCTACAGCGCGCTGGGCATGCCGCTCGCGTTCAACTGGCAGTCGGCGACCTTCAGCCTTCCTTCGGTGGTGGGATATCTGTTCCCGTTGCACCTCGCCTACACCGTGCAGGTGGTGACGACCCTGGTCGTGGCCGGGACCGGTGCGTACGTCTTCACCCGACTGCTGGGCGTCGGCGTCCTGGGCTGCGCCATGGCCGGCACGGTCTTCGAGCTCAGTGGGTCGTTCTTCGGTTGGCTGGGTTGGCCGATGGCGTCGGTGCTGTCATGGGCCGGTTGGCTGTTCGCCGCCGCGCTGCTCGTGGTGCGGGGCCGGCGACGGGCCCGCGCCATTGCCTTCTTCGCGGTCGTCGTGGCCCTGGCGATCTACGCCGGGCAACCCGACGCCCTCGCCTTGCTGGCGGTCTCCCTCGGGGTGTTCGTCGTCGCCCTCCTCGCCCTGCGCACCCCGGATCTGGGCGGTTCGGGCCCTATCCGCCGTCCCGCCCTCGACTTGGCGGTGGCGACGGTGGCCGGGGTCGCCCTGGGGGCGCCGCTGTTGCTCCCCGGTGCACAACTGCTGGGAGGGTCGCTGCGCGGCGTCAAAGGGGGCAGCCAGGCGCTCCCGCCCCGTGATCTGATGTACGTCTTCTTCCAGGGCTTCGACGGGTCGCCGGCGGGTACATGGTTCGGACCGTCGTTCTATGTGCGCACCGCCGCTTACGTGGGTGTGATCGCGGTGGTTCTCGCCGTCCTGGCGGTGGTGACGGCGCTGGGAAGTCGCTCGCGGCGGCCCGACATCCTCGCCCTGGGCGTCGTCGCCGTCGTGTCGGCCGTGCTCGTCGTGGTTCCGCCCCTGGTCCTCGGGTCGGTGCAGTGGCACCGCGCCCTGTTGCCGATGGACTTCGCCCTGGCCGTGCTGGCTGGCGCGGGGACCGAGGTCCTCGTCCGGGCCCACGCCGAGCGCGTCACCCGATCGTGGACGGCGGCGCTGGTGGGGGGAATCGGTCTGATCGTCGCCGCCATCTTCGTGTTCGGGCGGGGAGCGCTCCCCGCCGCCCACAGCGCGGCGCGGGCCAGGAGCTTCATCTGGCCGTCGGTGCAGGTCGTCATCGGCATGGCCGTTGTCGCCGGTCTTCAGCTGGCGGGCCGACGGACATGGCCGGGCAGACACAGTCCGACGGCGACCGGGGCCCGTCTGCACTCACGCTCTCTCGGAGCCGGCTGGTGGGCCGGGGCGGGACTGCTGCTGTGCGAGACGGCATTTCTCGTAGCCTCGGGCGCCTCGATCCAGTCCTCGAGCCCTCACTACCTGACCCCGACCCCGGCCGAGGCGGCACTGCGCAGGACCGTCGGCGCCTCGCTCGTGGGTTTCGGGACGACCACGTGCTTCACGGTGGACCAACTGGGAACCGTCCCCGAGGTCAACGACGCACTCGGCTTCCGAGAGTTCGCGCTCTATGACCCGCTGCTGCCGCGGGCCTACGACACGAGTTGGCTGACCCAATCGGCCCTCCAGCCCCTGGCCCGCCCGGGCAACGCCATCGTCCCCTTCTCGACGTTCTGCCCGGCGGTGACCGATGTCAGGATCGCCAGGCTGTACGGCATCGGCTTCGTCCTGGAACCGGCCGGGACGCCCGCGCCCAAGGGTTTCGTGGCGGTGCGGACGCTGGCGGGGGAGGACCTGTACCGCATCCCCGGCGCGGCCCCGGCGACCCTCGTCCCGGCCTCGACCGGCGGAGAGCTCCCCGCGCTCGACGCCCCAGGTAGGCCGGTCACCGTCGACCATCCCGACCCGGCGACGTGGCACATGGTCACCGCCTCGGCCCGGTCAGGCGTTCTGCGGATGCGCCTGACCGACGTGCCGGGCTGGCACGCCACCATCGACGGCCGGGCCGTGGACCTCGAGCGCTTCGCCCAGGTGATGCTCCAGATGCGGGTGCCGCCCGGGCACCACGTGGTCGAGCTGACGTACCGACCCGCCGCGTTCGACGACGGCATCGTGCTCGCCGGTGCATCTGCCGTCGGGCTGGTGGGGGTGCCGTTGGCCCTCCGCCTCCGCCGGAGAACCGTGTCGAGACGCCTCACTGCCCCGACATGATGCCGGGCAGTTGCACCGGGTCCTCGACGATCCCGTGGCGCGGCACCCACCATTCCCCGGGCAGGTTGTGGGTCTCGACGAGCGAACGCCACGACGAGCGCAGACGCTCCTCGTCCCCCTCCCCGAGGCCGCGCCAGTGCTTGCCCACTTCGGCACCGAGGTCGGTGGCCGCCAGGGCCGCGCTTCCCTGTCTCACCTTGCGCAGGAACTGCTCCTCGGAGCGGTACGGGAAATGACGGATCTCGAGGCCCCGTTGCCGGGGGCCCCGACGGTCCACCCCATGGTTCCCCTGGTGGAGCCGAGCCCGGGGATGGGCCCGAAAGACGACCTTGTGGAGGCGGTTGGGCTCCACCTTGCGCCACCGTTGTCGGCGCACGGGGTCGGGCTCGCCGGCGTCGTCGCCGGCGGTGGGCACGTGGTTCAGAACGGGCACCTGCACCACGTCGGCCGGGCACGACGCCAGCCACTGCGACAGCGTGCCGGTGGTCGCCCTCCAGATCTCGTCGGCGTCGAAGGGGAGCACCCAGCCCGCGCCCGCCCGGGCCGCGGCCCGGGCCAGCAGCGTGGTCTTCTCGGCTTGGTAGTGCGCCCCGAGCCGGTCGCGCAGGACCGTCACGGGGTAGGACCGGGCCAGGCCCTCGATGATGTCGGTCGTGCCGTCAGCCGACAGGTTGTCGGCGATCACGACCCGCTCGACGCCTTGGTCGAGGAGGTTCATGATCACCGTCTCGACGATGTCGGCCTCGTCGCGCACCAGGCCGACCGCCCACACACCCCCGGCGCCGCGCCCGGTGTCGGGGAGCGGGTCGAGATGACGTCGGGCCAAAGCCGTGTGCCGAGACCACCCCGGCCCTCGCGTGAGCCTTGTCGACACACGACGCAGGCTAACCGGCGGCCCCCCGGTACGATGCCCCTGTGACGCCGGTGGGGGATCGACCCACGATGGCCTTCTCTCGAGGCCCCGCGACCAGCCTGGCGCGACACACAGGGACCTGGTGAGCGGTCCCGCCATGGCGCTTCCCAACCTCTTCATCATCGGCGCGCCCAAATGCGGGACCACGTCGTTGCACGGATATCTGGCGCAGCATCCCCGGATCTCGATGTCCGCGGTCAAAGAGCCCAAGTTCTTCCTCGCCGACGGCACACGCCCCCGCCATCGGGGGCCCGGTGACGAGCGTGCCTGTCGGGCCTATGTGGTGGACCGCGACGCCTACGAAGCCCTGTTCACGTACCCACCGGGGCCGGGCGGGTACGCGGGGGAGTCCTCGCCGTACTACCTCTGGGATCCCGGGGCCGCCCCCCGGATCCTCGACCTCGTCCCTGACGCCCGGCTCGTGGCGGTGCTGCGCGAACCCACGTTGCGGGCGTACTCGAACTGGGCCGACCTCCGGGAACAAGGCCGCGAGAAGCTCGACTTTGCGTCGGCCATGGCCGCCGAGGAGGAGCGCCGCCGCCTCGACTGGGAGCCGTTCTGGTTCTATCGGGAGCTCGGTCTCTACGGCAGGCAGCTCGCCCGGCTGTTCACGGTCTTCCCGCGCCCACAGGTGAAGGTCCTCCTCGCCGAGGACCTGGCTCATGTCCCCGACGGTCCGGTGTCGGAGGTGTTCGAGTTCTTGGGCCTCGAGCCCTTGGACCGGCCCCTCGAGGACGAGCGACGCAACCAGACGATGTACAAACCTGTGGACCTCAAGAGCCGGATGCTCGAGACCCTCTTCGAACGCGGCCAGCGGGCCCGGCCGGTGGTGCCCCGCCCGATCCGCCGCATGGCGCGCGAGGTGGTGCGGCGCGGTCTTCGATCCCAGGCGACGACGGGGAACCACCGGTCGCGCCTGCGCCACGAGTACATCGAAGCATTCGCCGAGGACCGTCGAATCCTCGAGGACCTGGGTATCGACGTGACACGGTGGGACCGCCACGACGCCGCCCGCGCGTGAAAATAGGCCCGTGTCCTGCGAAAACAGGCCGCGCCCGTGGGTATACTGGAGACCGTCGGGGGGACGGGGGGCGGGTGGCTGAGAACGCGGGGATCCCGGGGTCAGCACGTCGGCGCGTCGAGCGCGCGCTGTCATGACCACGCGCGCACTCCAGCAGCTCTATGAGGATCCGGCCACCCCACTGATCTCGGGATCGGGCCGCGCCCGGCTTCAGGCCCAGATGCTCGTCGAAGGCGCCCTGGGGGCGAATCGCGCTCTGCGGGCCGTCGACGTGGGGTGCGGCACCGGGACATGGACGGCGCTGGCCGCCGACGTCGCCGGGCGTGCCGGGATCGACTTGACCATCATCGGGCTGGACTGGTCCGTGGCCGCACTCAAGGAGGCTCGGGGTCACGGCCTCGAGGTCGTCCGGGGCTCGGTGGAACACCCGGGGCTCCCCTTGGGGTCCGCCAGTGTGGACATCGTCATCATCAGTGAGCTCATCGAGCACCTCGTGGACACCGACACCGCCCTGGACGAGATCAAGCGGGTCCTCGTCCCCGGCGGCACGCTGTTGCTGTCCACTCCCAACCTGGCCGCCTGGTACAACCGCGCCCTCCTGATGATCGGCGTCCAGCCCCTTTTCACCGAGGTGAGCCTGCGGGGCATCTACGGCCGACCCGGCCACGAGGTCGTCGGGCACCTGCGGGTCTTCACCCGCCGGGCCTTGGCCGGGCTGCTCGAAGCCCATGGCTTCATGGACGTCAAGATCAGCGGCGCGCCCTATCACGACGTCCCGCGTCCCTTCCGGCCCCTCGACCGTCTGTTGTGCAACGTCCCGAGCCTGTCCTCCATCCTCCTGGCCTCGGCCCAGGCCCCGTGAACGAGGCGGGGAGGCGAGGCTCCCGGGGCGAGACCGGAGCGAGCCGAGGCGGGGCACGCGAGGTGAATTCGTCAGATGTGACGATGAGAAGCGGCCCGAGCCCTTCGTAGAGTCGCCTGAGAAGGGGCATGACGCGTGCCGACCGCGCCCGTGGCGCGCCCGCTGCGCATCCAGAGTTGTCGTCCACCTGGGGGGGGATGGGTTGACCGAGGTCGATCGTCGGCTTGGGGTTCTGGCGGTTCGCGCCGAGGAAGGTCTTCGCCACGAGGATCGGGCCCTGGCCGCGCCGCCTCCGGTTCCCGGTCTCGACGTGGCCGAGCCCGCGCCCGGGCCTCTGACCGAGGGGCTCGCCGCCATCACCCGGCTCGACGCCGTGGCCGCCCAGGCCCTCGAGATCGGGCTGCAGCGCGTGCAGATGCTGGCCTGGAGGGATTTCGAGGACCCCGAGGCGGGAGGGTCCGAGCTCCATGCCCATCGAGTCGCCTCGGCTTGGGCTCGCGTCGGCATCGACGTCTCGATGCGCACGTCGGCTGCGCCGGGCCAGGAGTCGATCTCCACCCGGTCGGGATACAACGTGATCCGGAAGTCGGGCCGGTACGGCGTCTTTCCCCGTAGCGCCTTGAGCGGTCTCGTTGGTCGCCGCGGCCGTCCCGACGGTCTGGTCGAGATCTGGAACGGCATGCCGTTCTTCACCCCGTTGTGGGCCCGATGCCCCCGCATCGTCTTGTTGCACCACGTCCACGGCGCCATGTGGCGGATGGTGTTGCCGCCGCGCCTGGCCGGCCTGGGCGAGATGGTCGAGCTCCGGCTGGCTCCGCCGCTGTACCGCCACAGTCGGGTGCTGACCCTCTCCTCGTCGTCGCGCGACGAGATCCTGTCGATGCTCGGGTTGGATGCGCAGCGCGTGAGCGTGGTCCCGCCCGGCGTGGACGAACGGTTCGTACCCGGTGGCGAGAAGTCACCGGTGCCACTCGTCGTCGCCGTCGGGCGACTGGTGCCGGTCAAGCGGCTCGAGTTGCTCGTGGACGCCGCCGGCGCGCGCTCGGAAGGTGGTGCCCGATCTGCGACTCCTCGTCATCGGCGAGGGATACGAACGCCCCCGGCTCGAGGCGAAGATTCGCTCCGTCGACGGGAATTCGTGGATCGATCTCCCCGGACACCTCTCCGACGACGACCTCGCCAACGCGTATCGACGGGCCTGGGTTCTCGCCAGCACCTCGTTGCGCGAGGGCTGGAACATGACGATCACCGAGGCGGGTGCGTGCGGGACGCCCGCCGTCGTCTCCGACATCGCCGGCCACCGTGACTCGCTGGCACACGGTGTGAGCGGGCTGCTCGTCGATCCCGGTGACGAGTTCGCCGACGCCCTGGCGCAGGTGCTCACCAATACCGAGCTGCGCGACAGCTTGGCGCGCGGGGCGATGGCCCGGTCGCGCAGCCTCACCTGGGAGGCGACGGCCGCCAGCGTGCTGGACGCGCTCGTCCAAGAGGCACGAGCCCGGCGTTAGGTCCGCGGCAGCTCCGCTTCCGGGCGTGGCGCCGTGGTGTCCGGCGCAGCTCAGCGGCGGTAGTGCCTGATCAGTTCGACCACGGCGTCGGCCCCCAAGAAGACGATGGCCGTCCACACCAGGATGTTGGCCTCTTCGAAGTGGATGGGCCAGGCCCCCGACGCGAAATGCTGGGTCGCCTGCCAGACGATGGTGTAGATCACGGCCGCCGTCGCGAAGCCCACCACGGCCAGCGCCAGCACGGCGCGGGCGCGCGGCACGATCAGCGCCAGGGCCACGGTCAGGGCCACTCCGAGGAAGACGGCGAGGAAGACCGCCTGCGGGACGAGGACGCCGGCGCCGAGCCCGCACACGGCGCCGATCACCGCCGCCAGCCCCGGTGGCACGGCGTGGGCATCCGCGAAGGGGCTCACCAGGGCGGGCGAATCGAGGTCGTGGTTCTCCTCGGATGCCAAGCGCGGGCGCGACCGGACCGGGCCCGACGACTTCGCCAACGCCGTCGACTCCGCCAGGACCGTCGCCTCGGCCCGGGAGCGTCGCCGGCGCGGGCAAGAGCCAGGACCAGCGTGGCCATGACGGCGAGAGCTGACACCACCAGCGCGATGTCCTCACCCCGCTGCGGCGTCCACCGCAAGGTGACCGAGACCGTGCCCGCCCCCGTGGGCGTCACGAGCCATCCGTTGGCGAACCCGTCGATGAGCGTCGAAGGACCGAGATCTTTGCCACTGCCGTCGATGGTGGCCTTCCATCCCTTGTTGATGCTCTGGCCGAGCACCAGCCAGTACGGCTTGGTGGCTCCGGTCACGGTGGCGTGCATCTCCGTAGCGGTCTCCGACGTGACCCGGACCGTGGGGGCCGCGCCCGGGCTCGGTGCCGCCAACGGCGCCGACCGTGGGCCCATCACCGCGGGGCCACCACCGGCCCCCGAGTCCAGGGCCAACTGGTCGATGTCGAACCCCGTCGTGGCACCCGACGCGCTCAGGACGACGTGGTTGCCCGCCGGCAGGGCGATCCCGGCCGCGTCGGGGCCGCACGGCGTCACGGTCAGGCCGTCACCCTCGAGCGCGGCACGGGTCGAGCCCGAGAGGGCCACCGACAAGGGGGTACCGTCGACCGTCAGGAGGTCCGAGCGGCACCCGCCGGGGACCGACGCCGGGGCGGGGGAGACCCGGGTCCCGGGGATGCCCAGCTCCGCGATCCCGAGCGGGAGTGAGATCGGGGCCTGGGAGGAGTAACCCGTGGTCGTCTTGAGCCGGACCCCGGTCACCGTGACGGTGAGGTCCTTCCCTGTCAGGGCCGGGAACCGCAGCGGCACCCTGACCGTCGATCCCCGGTGCGGGGTGTCGGTGACAGACGGGAGCTTTACCTGCCTCGACGACGAGTCGGCCGGGCACCGGGTGTCGGCGGCCAGGTGGTCACAGGCCTGGATGCGCAGTGCGGTGGGGACAGAGTGGTGCCCGTCGGCGGCGACGACGAGGTCGAGGTGGTCGAGGGCCGAGGACTTCGGCCGGTTCACCTGGATCCACGCCCCCTTCTGGTTGCCGACACCGAGGCCCGGGGACCACATGGTCGCGGGGTCACCATCGAGGGCGGCCGACGCCGTGGCGCCGAGGTCGCCGGGCAGGCGCTGCGACGAGTACGCGACGACGCCGCCGTTGTTCGCCCCGGGCCGTCCCACCAGCTTGTCGACGGTGTCGTCGGAGGCCATGGAGCTGATGCGGGCCGTGCCGGTCAACGCGAAGGTGCGCGCCGAGGGAAGCGTGAAGCTGCGCGCCAGCACCGGCTCGGGGTCCGCGGCCGGCGCCACCGGCGCCACACGCTGGCGCGTCATGACCAGGACGAGACGATGCGACTGCGCAGCCGGGCCCACCCTCGACAGCAGGTCCGAGGGCATCGAGATGACCTGCTGGGCGCGCACGCCGTCCACCCCCACCTCGGCCAGTCCGACGGGCGACGCCTGCTTCTGGACCGCCTTCGAGGCGCCGGACAGGTTGGTGGCGTCGACCGTGATGCGCAGGGTGGTGAAGGTGCGGGGTGGGAACGTGATCACCTGTCCGCCACCGGAGTGTGACGCCGCTCCCAGCTTGACGGTGAGGGGAGAACCACCGTCGAAGCTCAGCGTGGCCCGGGTGATCCACTGGTTGACCTGGTAGTCGCCGGCCGGCGGCTGGAGGATGGTGACCTTGCCCGTCGTGTGCTGTTGCGACAGGGTCATCTGCCAGAGTTTGTCCACCGGTGGTACGCCGAGATGTGTCTGCCACGACGTACCGGCAATGCCGTCGATGGCCATCGCCGCGGAGTGGTCGGGGTCGTCGGGCACGCCGACCACCGACGCCACGCCGACGGTCTGGGCCGTGGACTGCGCGTCGCCCAATGCCTTGGGAAAGATGTTGAGCGCGATGTTGGGTTCGGGGTCGGACGCCGCCAACGTGATGCCGGCGTTGTTGGACACCGTGTTCCAGAGGAACGACTGCTTGCGATTGCTGTCGGTGACCACGAGGGTGGCCCCGCCCGCCAAGGCGCTCGACAGAACGCCGGGGCGGGTGTCGAGAGTCCCGGAGTACAGGACCGGGGAGGTGGTGTCGAGCAGCCCGAGTCCCCCCGCTTCGGCCAGCCCGACGGCGTCCCCGGCCACGAGCAATGCCCCCGAGGTGGACTCGGCGCGCACGACGGGACGTGGTCGGCGGACCCCGAGAACCTCGAGCGGGGACGGCCAGGGCAGGTTGGGCGGGGCCGCCAACGTGGCCTCGTCGACCTCCGGGATGGTTGGCACGTAGGCCTTGGCCGCCCCGTAGCCGACCGCGGGGAGCAGCCCGTCGAGGGGGAGATGCAGCGACTGCCAAAAGAGCTGAGGCGGGGGGCGGTCGTAGAGCCCGTACTGCAGGTCGTTCTGCACGAGCACGTCGCCCACGCTCATCAGTCTCGCCATGGGTGCCAGCGAGGCCGGGTCGGCGGTGAGGTTCTGCATGGGGACATCGAGGGCATAGGTCATGTCGTAACTGGGGAGCGACCCGAGGGGCAGTTGCTGGCGGGTGACGAAGGGGCGGGTGAGCAGGCCCGGCCAGATGGGATCGTCGGTGTTTCCATAGCGGTAGCCGCCGAAGTTGTTGCCCGGGATGGCGAGCACGCGCGTCTTGGTGTTCTGCGCGTTCAGGGCATTCGCCGCCTGGGTCACGTACGTCGGCACCGGGGTCGGGAAGATGTAGCGGTCGAGCACCGTGGTGCCGTTCCACACCGGGGGGTTGGCAGCGGCCACGGTGAGCAGTGCCACACCCGTCAGGCCCAGGCCCACCAGCTGCTGTCGTCTCGCCAGCGCCGTGATCCCCGCGCCGAGGAGGATGGCCAACCCCAGCAACACCATCGGGGTGGCGCGGTCGGTCGACCGCAGCGCCAGCCCCGCCGTCGTCTTGGTCATGAAGTTCTTGATCACGCCGCCGACGGTCGACGGCGCCCCGTAGGGATGCGACCCCACGGCGAGGACCATGCCCACCACGATGAGGAGGATGAAAAAAGCACGGTGACGCCACCGCACCACCACCGCCGCCACCAGCGCGATCAAGGGCACCGCGAAGCTCACCCCGATCAGCCACAGTTGCTGGGTGAAGCCCGCCGAGGTGGCCGCCCACGGCCCCGCGATGTCGGATCCGTAGAAGAACCAGTAGCCGAGGCCCCGCAGCACCTCCGACGACAGCGACGTCTTCGCCACCGCCGAGACCTTCTCTGTCACGCCGAGCACGTTGAGGCCGTACCCCGACTCGATGGCGAGGCCGTACGCCCACCACACCGAGACCCCGGCCGTGAGCACGATGATGCGCCACACCGTCGACCAGGCCCGGCCCAAGGTGTGCTCCCGGGCGACGAAGACCGCGTAGAGCAACCACAATGTCGGTGCCACCGCGGCGTAGATCGGGCCACTGGCGTTGTTGCCGCTGATGGTGAACCAGACCAACGCAAACAAGGCCGGGAACCGCCACCCCCCGGCCCGCACGCCACGGATGACGAAGGCGATCATCCAGCCCAACCCCGCCCAGGGGAACACGAGCGATCCCAGCCGTCCGATGTCTTGAAGCCAGTACGGCGACAGCGTGTAGGCCACCGCGGCGACGAACCGACCCGGCCCGTCGAGGCCCACGGTGCGACACAGGTACAAGACCCCGCTCCCGGCGCTGAACAGGATGATCCCCACCCACAGGCGCTGGCCCACCCACAACGGGATGCCCAGCACGTGGACGGCCCAGAAGAACGGGCCCAGTGGCCACAGGAACCCGATCTGCTCGTGGGTCACGGTCCCAAGTCCCACGGTGGGGTCCCACATCGACACCGACTGCCGCAGAAATCGGCCCGGGTCGGTATAGAGGTAGGTCTTGTTGTCGGAGTCGGCCACCCCGGGCTGCGACCACAGCTGAGGTGCAAAGGAGAGGATGGCGATCGCCAGATGCTCGACCCACCCCGGATTCCGCCACCCCGGATGCCGGCGGCCCGACCCGACGGGCGCCGTGCTCGGTGTGGTCAGGCTCAACGCGCCGTCCCCCTCTCGGCGTGGGTGCCATTAGGAACGGGCCAGTATGACATGGGTCCGTCGCAGGACGTGGGCACCAGGGGCCCCGAACCATGTTCCGACGGCCTGCGGGTAGCCTGGAGGGGGGAGGGGCCTCGAACAATGCCGTCGACGCCAACGGGCCGTGCCTTGCGACCGAGCGCCGAGGCGCCGTGGGGAACAGACGTCTGTTCAGCCTGACATGCACATGCGCAGACCCCGTCACCGCCCGCTGGTCCTGGCTCTCGTCATCTCGTTGAGCACCGCCGGGTGCTCGGGCACATCGAGCGCATCCAAGGCGCCGCCCGCAACCGTGGGGAAGCTCGGGAGCACGCTCCAGGCGACGGGGGCGAACTACACCCTGGACCAGGTCATCACCGATCCGTTCCAGAAGGTGGTGGCCGTCGTGTTGACCGCCCAGAACAAGGCGGGGACCAGCGCCCACTTCGGGAACCTGTCGGTGACGTCGGTCCTCAGCGACTCGGCCGGACGCAGTTACACCCCTGACCCCACCAGCGGTGCCATCGTGTCGGAGTGCGAACAGGGCGGATTCTTCACACCCGTCGCACCAGGCCGGTCCCAGCAGGGCTGCGAGTTCTTCGCGGTGCCGGTCGGCACGGTGCCCGCGCAGTTCGAGCTCCTGGTCCATCCCACCTTGCGGTGGCGCCTGTCGAGCGTCCCACCCCCTGGCACCGTCAGCCCCGGGACCGACCAGGGGACGGGAACCGGGACGGGGACGGGAACGGGAACCGGGACCGGCACAGGGACCGGAACGGGGACCGGGACCGGGACCGGCACCGGCACCGGGACGGGGACGGGTGTGGCGCCGGTCCCGAAGAAGCACCGAGCACACGCCGGCCATCCCAAGAAGAAGAAGGTGAAGAAGCCGAAGGTGAAGAGGCCGAAGGTGAAGAAGCCGAAGGTGAAGAAGCGGCGAAAGAAGTAGCGACACCTTCACCATGGCCCGCCCTGAGGCAGTGGCGACGCCCGTGAGGGAAGGTTCGGTGCCTGGCACCCGCGCAACCCCCTCGTCGCGGGCGGGCACGTGGATCGCGCTGGTCGTCGTGGTCGTGGCAGCACTGGTGCGATGGAGATCCGAACTCGTCCCCGTCGCCTACGCGGATGACAGCTCGGTCCATGAGCAGATGGTGCGGTTCGCCCTCGGTCGGTTTCAGGCCGGGCACCTCCCGATGACAAGCTGGTTCCCGTATCTCGGGCTCGGGTCGCCGCAGTTCCTCCATTACCAGGGCCTGCCCGCCATGCTCACCGGCGTCCTGGGCCTGGCCACCGGGGGTGATTTCGCCTTTCGCGTCACCTTGTACCTCCTGGTCTCGCTGTGGCCGCTGACGGTGTACTGGTCGGCCCGGCTTTTCGATCTCGGCCGGGGCGCGTCGGTCATGAGCGCGGCGGCCGCCCCGTTGCTCATGAGCGCGGTAGGCGTGGGGTACGAACCCAAGGCCTATGTCTGGATCGGCTTCGGTGTGTGGGCCCAGCTGTGGGCGTCCTGGACGCTTCCGCTCGCCTGGGGCTTCACGTGGCGCGCCATGACCTCGCGTCGGGCCGTGCTCCCGGCGGCGGGTTTCGTGGCCCTCACCATGGCGCTGCATTTCGAGACGGGCTACCTCGCCCTCATCCCCATCGGCATCTTCCCGTTCCTGTCGTCGGCACAACGACGGACCCGGTTGATGCGGGCCGGTACGGTCGGTGTCGGCGCGCTGCTCGCATCGGCCTGGGTGACCGTGCCGTTGTTGATGCAGGGCCGGTGGGCGGCCACCAACGAAGTCCTCGCCCACACCCCGCTCGTCAACGGCTACGGGGCCAGCCAGGTCATGACCTGGCTGCTTTCCGGGCAGCTCTTTGACGCCCATCGCCTCCAGGTCGTCACCGTGCTCGCCGGCGCGGGGCTGCTTGCCAGCGTGTGGCGGTGGCGCCACGACGAATCCGGGCGCGCCCTCGTGGCCTTGTTGGTGATGAGCCTGCTCCTGTCGTTCGGACGCACCACCTTCGGCGGCCTTACCGTGGTGCTGCCCGGCAGCAAGGACATCTTCATGCGCAGGTTCATGATGGGGGTGCAGCTGGCCGGTCTCTACCTCGTCGGGGTCGGCATGATGGCCGTGGTGCGGCTGGTCAGAGCCAGTGCGGCGCGTTGGCAGCCTCGTCTGTCGTCGTGGGCGACGGACCCGACCAGGCGTATCGCCATGGTGAGCGTGGCCGGTGTCGTGGGCTTCGCCGCGCTCAGCCCGGCGTGGGGCCAGATCGACGCCTTCGCGTCGACCAACACCCAATGGGTCAATGCCCAGCACGCCGCCGAGAGCACGCAGGGTCGTGACGTGGACCGGCTCATCAGGTATGTGCACGCCCACGGGGGAGGTCGGACCTACGCCGGGATGCCTTCGAACTGGGGCTCGAACTTCAAGGTCGGCGCGGTGCCGGTGTTCAAGTACCTCGAGAGCCAGGACGTCGACGAGGTCGGCTACACCTTGCGCACGGCGTCGCTCATGACCGACCCTGAGTACTTCTTCGACGAGCAGGTGCCGGGGGACTACGCGCTCTTCGCCGTCCACTACATGATCCTCCCGGTCCGCCACATCGCTCCTGTTCCGGCCCGACCGGTCCTGACCGCGGGTGGGTACCGCCTCCTGGTCCTGCCCGACGCCGGGTACGTCCGGGTCGTCGACACCGTGGGTTCGCTCAGCGCCGACAAGACCAACGTGGGCACCATGAGCGTGCCCTACCTGCGCTCGGACCTGCCCGGCGTGGGGCGGTACCTGTCGGTCGCCTACGCCGGCGGCGCCCCTGCGCCGCTCACGGCCCCCGACGTGGGAGCGCTCACCGGGACCGCCGGCCGGGTGACATCGGAACACGACGACCTTCCTGACGGCCTGGTGCGGGCCACGGTGGTGGCCCGGCGCCGGGCGGCAGTGGTCCTGAGCGCATCGTTCGACCCGGGGTGGACCGTGCGTGTCGACGGGCGTCAGGTGCGCGTCGACATGGTGGCTCCCGCCCTGCCCGCCGTGCGGGTCGGGCCCGGTGTCCACACCATCACCTTCTCCTACGGCGGCTTCGGACTCTACGACCCGCTGGTGGGGCTCCTCGTGCTCACCGTGATCGTCCTCGTCGTGGTGGGCCCGCTCGACGGTTGGGACCGGATCAGGGGGAGACGGCGACGTGGCAGCACGCCTGGCCCGGTGTCCTCAGCGCGCCGCCTGACGGCGACGGCGCTGCTTGGCGCTGTACATGGCGTGGTCGGCCTGCGCCAGGAGATCGGCCGGGATGACGTCGGGATCGCTGGTGAGGGCCAGACCGACACTGACCCCCACGCTCAGCTCCACGCCGTCGACGGTCATGGGGACGTCGAAGGCGGTCTCGACCCGGCTCGCCACGGCACGCGCCCCGTCCTCGTCGATGGACTCGCAGAGGACCACGAACTCATCGCCACCGAGATGCGCGGCGGTGTCGGCGGGCCGGACGACGGCCTCGATGCGGCGGGCCGTCTCCATGAGGACTTTGTCTCCTACGCCGTGGCCCAGCCGGTCGTTGATGCCCTTGAGCCCGTCCACGTCGCAGAAAAGCACGCCCAGGGTCCTCGGCTCCCGGCGGTCCCTCGCCAGAGCCTGCTTCAGCCGGTCGTCCAACAGGTAACGGTTGGGGAGACCGGTCACCGGATCATGGGTGGCCCGGTAGGCCATCTCTGAATCCGCCACGGAGCGTTCGGTGATGTCGCGCATGAGGGCGAGCACGGCGGGTTCGTCGTTCCAGTCCGTCGACAACACCCTCATGTCGGCCAGGATCACCTCGTTGTCAGGTCGGCGTGACGTGGTCGAGACGACCGGGAAGTTGGCGGCTTTGCCGACAAGTTGTGAGCGCGTGGTTCCGAGCATGACCGCCGCCGCGGTGTTGGCGAAGACGACGACGCCGTCCCGGTTGACCACGACCACCCCGTCGGTGCTGTTGTCGACCACGCCGCGGAAGTGGCCCTCCACGTTGGTCAGACGGTCGCGCAGCTCCCTGACCTCCTGTCGGAGGTCATCGCCCTCGTCGTCGCCCCGTTCCTCGCCGTCGTCGGTTGCCAATTGCTTCTTTCACGTCGTTTTCAGACGAAGTGACGCAGACGCTCTCGGCTCAGGCCGACGGCAGGCCGCCGGACGCTGAGCTGGCATGCCACCCCTAGTCCCCCGCGTGTCACTGATTGTGGGCTATTTGGCCCACTAGTGTCCCAACTTAGTCACAACGCTGATCCAATTCCGGCTCGTTCAGCCACGCTGCGTCGAGGTGCCGATGGCGGGGAGGGGGCATCCTGAGGGGATGGCCGACCGCCCCCTCGCCATGTTCCCCTTGTCCACGGTGCTCTTCCCGCACGGGCGGATGCCCTTACAGGTCTTCGAGGCCCGCTACCGCCAGATGGTCGCCGACTGCCTGGCCGGCGACGGGCGGTTCGGGGTGGTCCTCATCGCGCGGGGCTCGGAGGTGGGGGGCGGAGACCAACGGGTCGACGTCGGGACGGTGGCCCGGATCGAGACCGCGCAGGAGTTGCCCGACGGTCGTTGGTACCTCGAGGTCGTCGGCCTCGGCACGGTGCGGGTGACCCGATGGCTCGAGGACGATCCCTATCCGCGGGCCATGGTCGAGGAACGCACCGTGCCCGTGGCCGTGCAGAGCGAGGCGCTCGAAGGCGCCGAGGCCGAGCTCAGACGGGTCAGGGCGCTGCTCTCCGAGCTCGACGACATACCGGCGGTCCCCGGCGGGCGGTCGTTCGGGGACACACCCGAGGAGGTCGTCTGGGGGCTCTGTGCACAGGCACCGGTCACGGCGTTCGATCGGCAGCGGCTTCTCGAGGCTCCCGGGCCCGACCAGCGTTTGGCCCTGCTCCTGGAACTGCTGCGAGCCGTGGGCGACGACGTCGGTCGCCTGCTGGCCGGCGATTGAGTTGCCTGCCCCACCGCCGAGTCCGACGGGGAGTCAGTCCAACGCGTTGAGCGCCTGCTGCGCGGCTTGGAGGCGAAGAGCCTTGGCCTGTTCTTCCTCGGCGCGGCGTCTGCGCTCCTCGTCGCGCCGCACCAGCAGTTGGCGGTGTCCCTCGTTGGCCGCATCGACGCAAGCCTTGACGTACTCGACGGCACCCCTGAGATCGGCGGCCGGTACCGTCCAGTGCACCGTTCCGCCGCTGCGGATGTCGGGTGAGGGCATGTGCACGAAGTCCGGCGAGCCACTGCGGGCCACCGTGGCGTTGCGGAATTCGCGGGCCCAGTCGCTCGTCGGGCGCCGGTTGAGTGACCACACCACCCTGACCGCGTCACCTTCGACGTCGACGGCGTCCTTGCTCGTGACTGCGATCGGCTCCCACGGCAACGCGCTGCTTCCCCTCCTCGGTGGACCTCCCCGAGATTATCCGAGGGTCGTGGCGCGGGCGGTCCCGACGGTCGCCACCCCGAGACCGACACGCCCGTGCTCCTCAGCGGGCATCATGGTCGCACTGTGCGGATGCTGCTCGTGCGTCACGGTCACGCCGGGACGAAAGAAGGTTGGGCCGACGACGACCGTCGCCGACCCCTCGACGCCCGGGGACAGCGCCAAGCGAAGCACCTCGTGGGAGTGATCGTCCCCATGGACCCGACCCGGTTGATCTCGAGCCCATACCTGCGGTGTCTCGAGACCATGGCGCCCAGCGCGGAGAAGTCCGGCCTCGTCGTGGAAGAAGATGTCTCGCTCATCCCCAACGCGGGAGCCCAGGCGATCGATCGCATCAGGGAGCTGTCGTTGTCGGACATGTCGTCGTCGCATCCGTCATCGGTAGATCGAGCACCCACACCGGACCCTTCGAGCCGGATCGTCGTGTGCACGCACGGAGAGGTGATCGGAGACGTCCTGGGCGTGCTGGCACGAGAGGACGACATCCGCTTGAGCCGCCGACCACCGGGGCTCAAAGGCTGCGTGTGGGTCCTCGATTTTCACAAGGGGAAGGTGGCGACGGCCCGGTACATCTCCCCGGGTCGATGACGGCAACGACATAGCAAACACCGGCCCGATCGCGCTGCGGAGTCGCGGCCCAGAACGCCGAGCCGGCGCGGGCGCGTGGTAAACAAGCCGCCGTGACCACGCTCCAGACTCGGCCGACGGCGCGCGTCGTCGCGGGCCCCGCCCCCACCCGAGCGCGCCGTCAGGGATACCACGCCGAGATCCTGCTCGTGAGCTTTGCCGCCCTGCTCATCGAGGTCTGTTACACGCGGGTCATCTCGTTCAAGTTGTTCTACTACTACACCTACCTCATCATCGGGCTGGCCCTGCTCGGGATCGGGACCGGTGGCGTCTTGGTGGCGGTTTCCCGCCGTCTGCGTCAGGCCCGGACCGACACCGTGTTGCTGTGGAGCTTCCTCCTGGGAGGCGCCGGCGTGGTTCTGAGCTACGTCGTCGTCGCCTACACGTCGCTCGACTCGTTGGCCATCTGGGACTACGGCACAACGGGCTCGGCCAAGAGCATGGGGGAGCTCCTCGCCATCTGTGTGTTCATCTTCGTCCCCTTCGTCGCGCCCGGAGTCATCATCGCCACGCTCTTCGGCCGACGGCCCGAGAGAGTGGGCAGTCTCTACTTCGCCGACCTCGTGGGTGCCGGCCTGGCGTGCGGGCTGGTGATCTACCTCACCGGCACGATCGGCCCACCCGCCGCGATCATGCTGGCGGCGGCGGTGATGTTCTTCGCCGGAGGGATCGTCCTGGGCCGGACGCGACCAATTGCGCTACCCCTGTTGCTCCTCCTGGTCGCCTTCATGGTGGTGTTGACCGTGGACCCCGACGTGCTCCCCGCGCAACGGCTCGACTCCACCAAGGTGAGCTTCAAGGTGGACAAGCCCATCTATTCGGCGTGGAGCTCGATCTTCCGGGTCGACGCCGTCCCCGCCGGTCCCGGCGTGCGTGCCCTCTTCCACGACGGGATCGTCGGATCGGCCATCTACCGGTGGAACGGCAAGGTCGCGTCCTTGGCCCATTACGAATTCGGGGCCGATCCCCGGGCCATACCATTTGCCGTCATCAAGACCGCACCCGACAACGAGGCCATCATCGGCGCGGCAGGAGGTCACGAGGTCCTGGCGTCACTGTGGTTCGGGGCCAAGCATGTCGACGCCGTCGAGCTCAACCCGGTCACGTACTCGCTCGTGAAGAACAGGTTCGCCGACTTCGACGGCCACCTCGCCCAGGACCCCGCCGTCGATTACCTGAATGCCGACGGGCGGTCGTTCATGGCTCGGAGCAAACAGTCCTACAACCTCATCTGGTATCCCGCTCCGGACAGCTACGCGGCCACCAACGCCGCCACGGCCAGCGCCTTCGTCTTGTCCGAGAGCTACCTCTACACCACCAACGCCATCGTCGACAGCCTGAGACACCTGACTCCCGACGGCATCTTCGTGGCCCAATTCGGCGAGATCGACTACAGCCACAGCCCCTATCGGACCACGCGATTCGTGGCGACGGCCCGCCAAGCCCTGGCCGACCTGGGGATCGCCGACCCTCGGGATCACATCTTGGTGGCGAGCTCCCCGGCCCGGTTCTTCGGGTCCTTCACATTGTCGACGATCCTCGTGAAAGCGGCCCCCTTCACCGCCGCCGAGGTGAACCGGTTCGTCGATTCGCTGTCGGCGATCCCGGGGACGACCTTGCAGTACGCCCCGGGGCACCGCGTACCCTCGAGCCCCGTCGACACCGTGGTGTCGGCCGGCCCCGCCCGGTTGCAGTCGTTCTTCGCCGCTTACCGCTACAACGTCGTCCCCACCACCGACAACGACCCCTACTTCTGGCACTTCGCCCGCTTCGGCACCGTCCTGGGCGACTACTTCCACCCCGTCACCAGCTCGGACCGCGAGTACGAGGTGGGCGAGAGGGTCCTCGTGCTCTTGTTGACACTCGCCGCGGTGATCTCGGCGTTGTTCTTGCTGCTCCCCTTCGTCGTGATCCGGTCGACCTGGCGGGCCCTGCCCGGGAAGTGGGTCTCGGCGCTGTTCTTCGCCGCCATCGGGTTCGGGTTCATGTTCTTCGAGGTCACCTTGATGCAGCTGCTGAACCTCTTCCTCGGCTACCCCACCTATGCCCTGACCGTCACCTTGATGTCGCTGCTCGTCTTCACCGGCCTCGGGGCCCTGCTCAGTCCTCGCCTCGGGAACCGGCCCCGGACCGTGCCCATGCTCCTTGTCGCCATCACGGGCCTCACCGTCTTCTACATGCTCGGGCTGACCCCTCTCACCGACTCGCTCCTCGGGCTCCCGATCGCGGCCCGGGTCCCCATCGCCTTCGTCCTGTTGGCACCACTGGGTGTCTGTCTCGGCATGTTCATGCCCCTCGGGGTCAGAGCCGTGTCGACGATGAGCGGAGCGCGACGCGAGTACGTGGCGTGGGGCTGGGCGGTCAACGGGTTTTCCTCCGTGGTGGGTGCGGTCCTGGCCACGCTGCTGTCGATGATCTACGGCTTCCACGTGGTGCTGCTGCTCGGTCTGGCCGCCTACCTCGTGGCCCTGCTCACCTGGCGGCGCCTGGCCCGACGGGCGTCGGTGGCAACAGGGGCGGTGGGCCGCTCGTGAGCAGCGCCTGGGCTTGGGGCACGGCCGTTACCATGACACCCCATGACGACGTCGCCCGGTAGGACGGCGCCGTCCCTCGGCGGTTCGGACAGAGGGGGACTGCGCCGTTCGGTCGAACTGTTCCGGGCGTTTCGCTTCGAGCAGACCGATCCTGACCACTTCTATACGTTCCAGGCCGCCGATACGGTGCGCCAGCTGCAGCGGTGGACGCCGGTCGACGGACAGCTCGTGGTGGACATCGGTGGGGGGGCGGGGTACTTCACCGAGGCCCTCGTCAACGCCGGGGCCCGGTGTCTGCTGATCGAGCCGGAGGCGGGGGCACCCGACGACCACGGTGCACCGAGGTCGAACCTCGGAGCGGTGGCGAACGAGGACGCCGCCGAGACGGCCCGGCGTGAGCGCCATCGCCAGGCGGTACGGGCCGGGGGTCACGCCCCGGGTCGGACCATCGCCGGCGACGGCAACCAGCTCCCGTTTCCCGACGGTGTCGCCGACGTGGCCTTCTCCTCCAACGTCCTCGAGCACATCCCCGATCCGGCCCGGTTCCTCGACGAGATGGTCCGGGTCACGAGGCCCGACGGCATCATCTACCTGTCCTTCACGGCGTGGTACTCGCCCTGGGGTGGCCACGAGACGGCTCCGTGGCACTACCTCGGCGGCCAGCGCGCCGCGCAGCGCTATGAACGTCTTCACGGACGGCCGCCGGGGAACCGGTTCGGCTCCTCGCTCTTCGCCTGTCATGTCGGGCCCACCTTGCGCATGGCCCGGGCGCATGGCGGCGTGGAGGTGGTGGCGGCGCTTCCCCGGTACTACCCCGACTGGATGCGTTGGCTGATCGAGGTTCCCGCCCTGCGCGAGCTGGCCACGTGGAACCTGCTCCTCGTCCTCCGGCGCCGGTCGGCCATCACGTGAGCTCACCGGAGCGCGTCGAGGCGCGCTCCGAGCCCGGCTCCGCCGCGGTGGACGCGCACCGACGATGCCAAGGCCACGCCCGCCGGGTTCACCCCGGCGGGGGCGTCGACCCGACACGATGTTCGTCGCTATCGGATCTGGCTGGGTGCCATCACCGCGGTGGGGTTCGGGATACGACTGGGCAGCGTCCTCGGACGTCCCCATCGCCAGCCCGGCGGCGACGCCTTCTACTACCACGCCGCGGCCAATCTGCTCGTCACCGGCCACGGCTTCATCGACCCCTGGCTCTATGGCCGGCACCCTCCCCAGGTCGTCCAGATAGCCGACTGGCCGCCGCTGTTCGTCTTCGTCCTGGCGGCCACGTCGGTGGTCGGGCTCAAGACCTTCTTCGCCCATCGGGTGTGGTGCTGTGTCATCGGGGCGGTGGCGGTGACCGTGTGCGGCATGGCCGGCCGGGAGATCGCCGGGCGCCGGGCCGGCCTGATCGCAGCCTTCGTGGTGGCCGTCTACCCCAACATCTGGATGAGCGACGAGCTCGCCCTGTCGGAGGCGCTCACCCCCTTGCTGGTGGGCCTGGTGCTGGCGTGCGCCTATCGCTTCTGGAAGGAGCCCGGCCTCCGACGCATGGCCGTGCTCGGCGCCGTCGTGGGCGTGGCCATGCTGGGGCGCGACGAGCTCGCCCTCCTCGTTCCCCTCGTCGTGATCCCCCTGGCGCTCGTGGCCAAGGTGCGGTGGCGCAACCGCTTGGCGCTGGGTGGGTTGGGGGCCCTGGCCGCGCTGACCGTGATCGCGCCGTGGGTCGGGTACAACATGAGCCGATTCGAGAAGCCCACCTTCGTCAGCTCCGGGCTCGGGATCACCTTGGCCTCGGCCAACTGCGATGTGACGTGGTCGGGGACCTTCGAGGGGTACTGGTCCCATCAATCCGCGCTGGACACCCCCGTCGACACCCGTGCCGACCGGTCGGTGCAGGCCGCCCAGGCCCAGTCCTCGGCGCTGAACTACATCCGCGCCCACAAGGCCCGCCTGTGGCGGGTGGAGCTGGCTCGGCTCGGTCGCGCCTTCGGCGCCTTCCATCCCATGTTCCAGATCAAGCTCGACGCCTTCGTCGAGACCCGTCCGTACCACTGGGCCCTCGTCGGGCTCGGCACGTACTACGGGCTCTTCGCCCTGTCCCTCGCCGGGTCGGGCGTGCTCAGGCGTCGAAGGGTGCCGGTCTTCCCCTTGTGGGCCCTCGGCGTCGACGCCGTCGCCACCGTGCTCATCACCTTCGGCAACACCCGGTATCGAACCGCGTTCGAGGTGACCCTCGCCCTCCTGGCCGCGGTCGCCCTGGACGCCCTGTGGGGCCGGCTCCGGCGCGCCGGTCCGGCTCCCGACGTCGTGGTGGGTGGACAACCGGCGGCGTGAGCCGTCAGTCGGTGAGAGGCACCCCGACCGGCGTGGCGACGGGGACCACAGCTGGCCCTTCGGATCTGCCCCGGCCCGAGCCGCTCCACCACCCCAGTCGGTCCTTGAGGCCGAGGATGGGGCGCTCGACGAGGACGTAGCTCAGCGTGGCCGATGCCACGGCCAGGCCGAAGGCGGCGCCGAACAACTCGGGCCAGGGCACCCGGAACAGCGCCCCTGTCCATCGAAAGACGTACAAGTTCACCCAGGCCTGGTGCCACAGGTAGACGCCGTAGGACACGACACCGAGCGCGGCCACGGGCTTGAACCGCAAGAACCACCGGATGGTTCCGGTGCGCTGGGGTCCGAACACCGCCGGAGCCAGCAAGAAGAACGCGAACAACCCGTACAGGACCTCCTGGGCCAGTCCGCGTCCAGGCGGGTTGTGCTCGAGCGGGGACCGCGACACGCCGAGATGCGGCACCGCCCACAGCATCCCCAACGCCAGGAACCAGCTGATCCAGGGCATGGCGGGGTGCCACAGCCAACGCGGGGTGGTGTGGCGATGGGCGAACCAACTGCTCACCACGGCCAGCAACATCCCCAAGGCGAACAGATCGAAGCATGACGGGAGCCATTCCAGCCGACGTAGGCGAGGGGGGAGTGCAGGTGCAGCAACCAGAAGCGCAGGCCCAGGCCCAGGCCGAAGAGTCCCGCCAGCGCCACCAGCTCGCGATTCAGCTGATGGCGGTCCGAGCGGCGTCCCCGCACCACCAACATGGCGTAGAGGGGCAAGAAGAGGTAGAAGCCGACCTCGGTGCACAGCGACCACGCCTGGGTGATCCCCGTGAGCGCGTGCGATGGGAAGTAGATCTGGACGAGGCCCAGGTAGATCAGCAGCGAATGCCAGCCGGGGTGGACCTTGGTGTCGATGTGCATGACGTAGTTCGTGATGACGAAGGCCAGCCAGTACGCGGGCATGATCCGAAGGAACCGTCGCACCCAGAACTTTCCCGACCGCCGGGGCGGCGCCCCCGGCGATGTGCGACGCCGCGAATGGCCGGTACAACAGGAAGCCCGAGATCAAGAAGAACACCGCCACGCCGATCTCCAACCGGGCCGTGTAGATGCCCGCCGAAGACCGCAGCGTCAGCCCTGACGCGAACGACGTGTGCACCAACACGACGAGCACCGCCGCGATGGCGCGCAGTCCGTCGAAACAGGGGAAGTGCCGGGGCCGCGCCGGCGCGGGCCCGTGGGCCGGTTTCCGGCGACGGCGCCCCCACCGCCCGCGGCGTGGGACCTCGGCGACATCGGCAGCTTCGTCGATGGCTTCGGGCGCAGGAAGAGGCGCAACGTCGACCATCAACCGAGCGACCGTAGCACGGTGCCTTCGCGACCGGTCAGACGCTCCGGACGTGCTTGCCCCGACGCGCCGACGACGCTGCCGGCTGCTCTGTGGTGCTCGACTCGTCGCGGCGTGCGCGTCGTCGTCCGCATCGCGCGTGCCGTCGGGCCCGACGATCGCGCAGCTCCTGCACGAGCGCGTCGGCGCCGAGCGCGGCGACGCGCGAACCAGGCCAAGGGTGCTCGGCCGTCTCGAAGTGCGTCGGCCAACCGAACTCGGCCAGGAAGTCGGAACTTGGACCTGCCCGGGGTGACCATCCGGTCCACGGCGACGAGCAGGCCCACCGAGCCCACCGCCAACAAGAGCCGTCCGTATGCGACCACCAGGGCCAGGAGGGTGGCGAGCGCCCACCGGGAGGCCCGCCCGGGCGAGACGATCGCCGAGGTGATACCTCCGACCACCACGACGGCCACAACGTGACGAACCACCGCGGTCGTGCCCGCGCGAACGGAGCGGCGAGACCCAACAGCGGACGGTGCCGTCCGCGTCGATGTCCAGAGCCGTCCGTCGTGACCGGCAGCTCCGTCGCGGCGACGGCCGGCATCGGGTGGAGGCGATGACGCCGGCACGACACCGACCGCTCGGGCCCTCGTCGGCACCGCTCCGGCCCAGGGTGGTCGCGGCCGGTACGGACCTGCGGTCCCGCGGGACCGTGACGACGCACGACGTCGGCGACGACGGCGCGGCCAGCAGGCCAGGACCAAGCAGACGCCGAGTGTGGCCGCCGATACCGCCAGGCGCGATCCATACCAGTCGCTGCGGCGTCCACGTCAGGGTGACGACCATGTCCGGCCCGGCTTCGACGGCGTCACGAGCCACCCGTTGGCGTAGCCGTCGATCACCTGCGGGGCGCCCAGGTCCTTGCCGGTGCTGGTGATGGCGTGCCAACCCGCGTTGGTGCTCTGTCCGAGCACCATCCAGAACGGGGCCGGTCGGGTCGTGCACGACCACCTGGGCCGAAGTGGTCGAGGAGTGACCACACGCATCGTCGGGGCCGGCCCGGACTGCGACCGGCTGCGGCCCGACCGGACGGCGCGATCGCGAGGGGCGCTCCGCCGGGGGCGGAGTCGAGGACGACGCTGTCGACGTCGACGTCGACGCCGGGCGGGAAGCCCGGCTGGGTCCGCACCACGTGGGGGCCCGGGCCGAGTGCGATCCCGTTGGCGGCCGATCCGCAGCCCTGGACCTGCGAGGGTGCCGAGCGACGCCGCCGTCGCGGTCGTCCCCGTGATGGTCACCGGCACCGGCGATCCGTCCACGGTGAGCAGATCACTGCGACACGGTGCAGGCAGCTGCGCCGGGCGCGGGCACCGCCCGCGGCATGCCCGGGACGTCCATCTCGGCGATCCCGATCGGCAAGCGCCACCTTGGCGTCGGAGTAGTAGTCGAGATCCGTCACCGGGCGCACCGCGTCGAACGTGACCTTCACGTCGGCACCGGTCAGCGCCGGGAACGCCACCGACACGTTCTGGGTCGCCCACGGCTCGTGACCTGTCCGCCAGGGCGGGAAGGGCGACAGTGCGGCTCTGGCCCCCGGCGCGTGATCGTGACCGAGGTGGGCACCGAGTGGCGCCCGTCGGTGACGACCGCCATCGACAGGTGGTCGAAGGTGATCGGGACGGGCCAGGCTGTAGTGGAGCCAATTGCCTGCTTGCGGGCCCGATGCCCGGGCTCCACACCGTGTGCCAGGCTTCCGTCCAGCGTGGCCGAGGCCCGGTCCTGGAGGTCGCCGGGGAGACGCCCCGAGGAATAGGCGGCGGTGATGCCCGGCACCGTGGTGCCGAGCAATCGGTCGAGCACGTCGTCGGGGACCATAGGCCGACAGCTGGGCGGTCCCGCTCACCGAGAAGCGTGCGCGCCGTGGGGAGCGTGAAGGTGCGGGCGATGTCGATCTCGGGATCGGTGGCGGGTGGCACCGGCGCCGCGGTCTGCCTCGTCATGACGATGGTGAGCCGGTGTGACGCCGACGAGGCTCCGGCTGCGTCGAGGAGGTCTTCGGGCATCCGCAGCACCTCGTCGACCTGCTGGCCCGGGCAGGCGGACCTCGGCGAACCCCACGCCCGACTTCCCGTTGTAGGACTTCTCGATGCCGGTGTTGGTGGCGTCGATGGTGATCTTCGAGCGTCGTGAAGGTCCGCGTCGGGAAGCGTCACGGTCTGGCCCGCCGAGGTCCGTGACGAGGCGCCGAGCTTGACCGTGAGCGGGTGTCCGCCGTCGAAGCGGAGCGTGACCCGGGTGATCCAACGATTGCGGGGCCCGTACAGGGGTTGGACGAGGTTGACTTGGTCGGTGCGCAGCGGGTGGGCCAGGGCGATGCGGAGGTACTGGCCCACGGGGTTGTCGAAGGAGGCCACCGTCCAGGTGGTGCGCAGGTTGCCGTCCATGGCTTGGTCGGGACGGTCCTCGGGCACGTAGGTGATGGGGTTGCCGTAGTTGCTGGCTTGCGACGCTCTTCACCCCGGCTGCTCGGCCACCGTCTGCGTCGGTGTCGCCGGCCGGACGCGGGGAACAGCGGAGAGCCGCGCGTCACGGGGGTCGGCGACGAGCGGCTTCTCGTCGGCGGTCTCGGTGTACCCGAAGTTGTCGCCGACCGTGCCGAACTGCTCGGCCTGCTTGCGGTTGGTGTCGGTCACCACCAGGTCCGCGCCTTCGGCCAGCTCGCGTTGGAGCGCGGCGGGTTTCGTGGCGTACGAGGCGAGTACAAGACCGTCGCCTGCCCGTCGAGGAGACCGGCGCCGGCCGCGGCGATCAACCCGCTCCGTCGCCGTCGAGCAGCATCGGCGTGGTGGCGCCTTCGGTGCGCAGGATGGGCCGTGCCCCTGGCACGGGGAACACCGCCACCGGTTGCGGGTAGGCGGCGCCATGAGGGAGGCCGAGCTCGGTCTCGTCGATCAGCGGGTACTTCACCGGCGGCCGCGCCGTGACCGCCGGGCTTCCGAAGCCGACCGGGGTGCCGAGACCCGACGGGGGAGGGTCGAGCTTCTGCCACAGCGCGCGGGGACGGGGGGTGTTGTAGTGCTCGTAGGCGAGGTCGGACTGCACGACGAGATCACCGGCACTCATGATGCGCAGCAGCGGCGCCACCGCGCTCGGATTGAACGTTGCCGTTCTGGACCTCGTCGTCGAAGCGTGTCGAGCAGGTTCGCCGACTCCGGTCGAGCCGTAGGGGACGAGGCCCCGGTCGACCTCGGGACGCGTCATGAGGCCGGGGAGGACCGGCTCGAGGGTGGTTCCCCAACGGTAGGTGGAGAAGTCGATCCCGGGCTCGAGGAGCCACGCGGGTCTGGGCCGCGCCGGCCTGGGCGTCGAGATAGTGCGCCGCCTGGTTCCAATACGACGGGATCTTCTCGGGCCGCGACAGGTTGGCGGCGACGAACTGGCCCGTCCACAGCGCGGGCAGGTCCGCGGCCACGAGCCCGGTGGCCGCCACGGCCACGACCGTCCCCGACGACCTTCCAGCGCCGGAGGAGCGCGGCCACACCGGCGCCGAGGAGCACGGCGGTCCCCAGCACGACCAGGGGCGTGGCCCGGTTGGTGCTTCGCAGCGCCAAGCCCACCGTCGACCCGGTGGCCGCCGCTCTTCACCAGGCGTCCCGAGCGGCGACGGGTTCGACAGCGGGTGGGCGCCGACGGACGAGGACCGTGCCCACCACCACCAGGGCCACGAAGTAGGCGCGCTGTCGCCAGCGCAGCACGAAGGCGGCCAGGAACGCGGCGGCGGGGACGGCGAAGCTCACCGCCAGCAGCCACAGCGAGGTCATGTACGGCCCCGCCATCGGCAGGTAGAGGCCCAGCTTGTCGACGCCGTAGAAGAACCAGTAGCCGAGCCCCCGCAGGGTCTCCGACGCCGAGGCTGGTCCGGGCCACCGTCGGGATCGACTCGGTGTAGCGCAAGATGTCCATGCCGTAGGCGCCCTCGACGGCCAGGCCCGACGACCCACCACAGCGACACCGCCGCGCTCGAGCACGCCGATCTTGAGCGCCGTCGGCAGGGCCCGGCGCCATCGGCACCCGGCCGGCGACGAGCTCCCACACCACCCACAGCGCGGGCCCCACGCCGACGAGGATCAGAGCCACGGCGTTGGTGCTGCCCACCAGGGCCACCACGAGAGCGAAGAGCGCCGCGTGCCGCCATCCGCCCCGTCCGCAGCGCCCGCGCGGCGAGCCCGACCATCCACGGCAACCCGACCCATGGCAGAAGGAGCGCGGACTGGCGGGCCTCGTTCTGCAACACGTAGGGCGAGAGCATGTAGGCGAGCGCCGCCACCATGGCGCCCACGCCGCCCATCGTCGCCATGTCGAGCGATCCCGTGCCCCGGTCGTCCCGTGATCCCGGCGACAGGGTGCGCAGCAGGAACAGCACACCCGCGCCGGCGAGGAACAGGAGGCTGCCCGTCCACAGCCGCTGCGCCACCCACGTCGGCACGCCCAGCAGCGTCCATGAAGCGCGTAGTACGGCCCCATGGGGAGCAGGTAGCCGATGTACTGGTGCGATGACCGTCCCCATCGAGACATCGGGGTTCCACATCGAGACCGACCTGCGACATGAAGCGGGCCGGGTCGGTGTAGAGGTACTGCTTCGAATCGTCCTCGACCATGCCCGGGGCGGTGCGCAGCAGGGGGATGTAGGCCACCGCCGCCAGGACGAGGTGCGCCGACCAGGCGGCCGCCAGGCGACGGCGGGACCGTGGCGGGTCGATGGTCTGTGGGCGGGCGGGTTGGGGTCACGGGCGATGTTGGCTTCGGCACCCGGGACCCGAGCTGTCGGAGTCTCCGGGTGGCGGCCGCAGCCTACGAGGTGCGCGCCGGGCACGTGCCTGACGGTGATCGACGTCGCACCGGCTGGCGTCCCTCGCGCTCGCGAGGGCCGCCGTGTAGAACGGGACGCGTCGGGCGACCGGCAGGAGAGCGAGCGGCAGATGGGCGACGGGCTCCTCACAGGCGATCTCGGACTGCGCTCGTGGCGGGACCCGGTCCGTCGTGGCGCTGGCCCTCATGGCCTTCGCCTCGGGGTTCGGCCAGGGCGGCGCGATCGCCGCGCTGGGCGACGTGGCCAAGCACTTCGGCCATGTCGTGCACGGGACGACCCTCGCCGATCAGGCCGGATTGTCGGGCACCGTGCTCGGGGTCGGGCTGGCCGTGCTTGCGCCTGGCGTCGCTCGGCGCGCTGCCCCTGGCCGGGTTGGCCGACCGCTTCGGGCGACGGACCATGCTCCTGGTGACGTGCTCGCTGGGCCTCGTGTTCACCGTCCTCGGCGCGGCCAGTCCCGGCTACTGGTGGTTCGTCGGTCATCTTCGCCCTGGGCCGACCCCTGCTCAGCGCCACCAACGCCCTCGCCCAGGTCAGTGCGGCCGAAGAGACCGACTTCCGCGACCGCGCCAAGGCGGTGGCCTCATCGCGGCGGGGTACGGCGTGGGCACCGGGCTCACGGCGGTGATCCACGGGCTGACGAAGTCGACGCTCGGGTTCCGGGGCCTGTTCCTCCTCGCCGTGGTCCCGCTGGGTCGCGATCTTCTTCATCCGGCGGCTGGCTGGTGGAGACCGGGCCGTTTCACGGTGGCGGCCGCCGCGCCCCGGCACCCCGTGCCGGTGCTTCGGCGCGGTGGGCCGCGCCCTATCGCTGGCGGCTGCTCACGGTGGCCTCCCTCGCCTTCGCCGTGGCGGTGGTCACCGGCCCGGCCAACAGCTTCGTCTTCGTCTACGCGCAGAACGTGCTCAAGATGTCGGGGGACGCAGACGCGGCCATGGTGGCCGTGGCCTCGGTGTTCGGGCTCGGGGGACTCCTGCTCGGCCGCGTCCTGGCCGATCGCCTCGGTCGCCGACCGACCGGCGCGCTGGCCATGACGGCGATGGCGCTCACCGGTATCCTCGCCTACAGCGGGTCACGCGACGGCGCTCGCTCGTCGGGCTACGAGCTCGGCGTGCTCGCCGCGGCGACGCTGGCTCCCGCCGCCGGCGCGCTCGCCAACGAGCTGTTCCCCACGTCGGTCCGGGCATCGGTGGCCGGGATGGATCGTGGCCGCCAGCGTGGTCGGTGCGACGGTCGGGCTCGTGGCCTTCGGCGCCATCGCGGATGTCGGGAACCGCTTCGCCGTCGGTGGCGCGGTCACGTTCCTCCCGGTCATCCTCGCCACCGGCGCTCTTCGCCCTGCTCCCCGAGACCAAGGGCCACGAGCCCGAGGATCTGTGGCCCGACGTCGCGCTAGGCGCGTCGCAGGAGCGCTACCGTCGGCGTGATGGAGCTCGACCGACGCGCTGCGCACGACCGGGGCGGTGCGCGACTTCCTGCCCGACCCCGTCGACGACGACGGTCCTCTACCGCATCCTCGACACGGCCCGGTTCGCCCCGAGCGGAGGGAACCGCCAGGCGTGGCGGGCCATCGTCGTCCGCGACCCGGTGCGCAAGGCGACACTGCGCGACCTGTATCTGCCGGGCTGGTACGAGTACCTGGCCCAGAGCGCGGCCGGGCTCGTGCCGTGGGCCCCGATCACCGACCTCGAGGCCGAGCAGCGGGCCATCGAGGGAGCCGATGCCATGGCCGCGGGCGCGGCGGCGGGACCGGGCGGGTTCGCCGAGCACCTCGACGAGGTCCCGGCCCTCATCCTCGTCCTCGCCGACCTCCGCAAGCTGGCGACCGTCGACCGGGGTCCGACCACTACACCCTCGTGGGCGGGGCCTCGGTCTATCCCTTCGTGTGGAGCGTGCTGCTGGCGGCGCGCGACGAGGGGCTGGCCGGCGTCATGACCACGATGGTGGTCCGGCGCGAGGCCGAGGTCCGCGCCGCCTTCGACATACCCGATCACATGGCCGTCGCGGCGCTGGTGGCGCTCGGGCAGGCCCGTGCACCAGCCGAGCAGGCTGACGCGCCAGGCCGTCGAGGACTTCACCACCGTCGACCGCTTCGACGGGCCCGCCCTGCGTGGCCCGGGCTGACGGCCGCGACGGCTTCGGGCGCCGAGTGACACGACGCCGCAGACGCGGCTCATCGAGTTCCGCGTGGAGGACGCCTCGGCGGTGGTCGCGCGCCATGGACGAGCTCGCCGCCGCCCACGACGGCTGGGTCAACCTCCATCCCCAGGTCCGCCCCGAGGACGAGCCACCCCCGCGCTCGGGGTTGACGACGCTGCTCCTGGCGGGACCGGTCCACGACGTCCCGGTGTGCACCTGGGTGGCGGGCAAGCTCGTGCCGCGAGGTCGTCCAACCGGACTCGATCGGCATCCAGCACGCCGCGGGCGCCAGGGTGCTCGGCCGGCTGGCCACAGCCGGGTTGGCCCTGCCCGACGGCTGGACGCTCGTGCAGGACCACCCCCGGCGCGGGCTCGTGGTCGCCCCCGCGCCCGGGCGCCGAGAACGGTGCGGTCCTCGCCTGGATCCTCGAGGCCGGCACGATCCTGAGCGTGGTCCGACTCACAGGGGAGTGGCAGGCCGAGGTCCACCTGCCCGCGGTGATCGCCCCTCGTCCGAACGCGCCCCGGCTGTAGCCTGCAGCGATGCCGCCCATCCGCATCGGTGTCCTCGGCGCGGCGCGGATCGCGCCCGTCGGCCCTGATCCGCCCGGCCCGGCACGTGGCCGGTGCCGAGGTCGTCGGCGATCGCCGCCCGCGACCGCGAGCCGGGCGACGGCCTTCGCCGCCAAGCACGGCGTCGCCCGCGTGGTCGGCTCCTACGAGGAGCTCGTCGACGACCCCGACATCGACGCCGTCTACAACCCGCTGCCCAACGGACTCCACGGCCGATGGACGATGGCCGCGCTCGCCGCGGGCAAGCACGTGCTGTGCGAGAAGCCCTTCACGGCCAACGCCGCCGAGGCTCGCGTCGGTGGCCGCGGCCGTCCCGACCGGCGTGGTGGTCATGGAGGCGTTCCACTACCGCTACCACCCGGTGTTCATGCGCGCCCGCCAACTGCTCGACGAGGGCGCGGTGGGCACAGTGCAGCGCATCGAGACGTGGCTGTGCTTCCCGCTGCCCGAGGTTCAAGGACATCCGGTACCAGCCTCGACCTGGCCGGCGGGGCCACCATGGACGCCGGCTGTTACGCCATCCACATGGCCCGCCACCTGGCGGGATCCGAGCCCGAGGTCGTCTCGGCCCGGGCCAAGCTCCAGTCCCCGGGCGTGGACCGCGCCATGCAGGCCGAGCTGCGCTTCGACGACGGTGTCACGGGCCGGGTCACGTGCTCGATGTGGTCGAGGCGGCTCCTCCACGTCGGCTTTCACGTCACCGGCGACGCCGGTGAGCTGCGGGTGTTCAATCCGGTGGGTCCCAACATCTACCACCGGCTCTCGGTGCGGGGTCCCGGCTGGGCGCCAGGTCGAGCACCTGAGCAGGCGGCCCACCTACGAATTCCAACTCGAGGCGTTCTGTCGCTGCGGTCGGAGGGGGCGACTCCTCCCATCACCGACGTCACCGACGCCATCGCCAACATGGAAGTGATCGACGCCGTCTACCGGCAAGCCGGGCTCGAGCCCCGGCGTCCGACGCCCTGAACACCGCGTGACCGAGTCGCTCAAGTTCCTGGCCCTCGTGGCGCTGCTCTTCCTCGGCGCGGGGGGATGGGGAACGGCCGCGGTGCGGGCGCTGCATCGGGCGGGATGGGAGAACGCCCGCGACGAGATCGGCCCCGCGCTCCAGCTCGTCCTCGGGGTCTGTCTGTTCCTGGCCGTCGGCGGCGTCCTGGTGGCCTGCGACCTGGCCCGCCCCGACGTCCTTCTGGCGTGGCACCTCGTCGGGGTGGTGTTGTTGCTGACCAAGGCGGGCGGGGTCATCGGACGGGTGCGGACGCTCGACATCCGGTCCGTCGGACCGGGCCTCGTGGCCGGCGCCGCCGGGACGGTGCTCGTGCTCCTGTCGCTCGGCATCGCCATCGGCTCGCCCTTCTACAACCTCTTCGACGACGACGCCGCCTACGTCTACCTGGCGCGGCGCCTGGTGAGCACGGGCGGGCTCATCGACCCCTTCAATGCCCGCCGCATGACGAGCTACGGGGGCTCCACGCTCTACCAGTCGCTCTTCCTCCACGTCTCGGGCAACTCGTCGTTGCGGGGCTTCGAGTTCACGTTCGCCGCGCTCTTGTTGGTCGTCGTCACGGTCTCCACCGTGAAGAGGCGATGGTTCGCCCTCGGCACCTTGGTCGTGGGACTCGGGGTCCTGCTCGGCCATGGCATCGGACCGGTGCAGAATCTGAGCCCGACCCTGTCCGGCGCGGCGCTCTCTCTGGGCGCCTACCAGATCCTGGCGAAGCTCAGGACCTCCTCGGAGTCGGACCAGCCGTGGCTGTACGCGGTCATCGGCGTCGTCCTCGGTGGCATCCTGGCCTTGCGCTTCTACTACCTGATCTCGGCCGTGGTGGCGACGATCATCGCCATCGTGGTGGCGCGAGGCCGGAAGTCGGTCAAGCCCATCATCATCGTCGGCGCCGTCGGGATCCTGTCTGTCAGCGGCTGGGCCGTCGCGCTGTACCGGTCGTCGCGATCTCCGTTGTTCCCTCTCGTCGAGGGCAACTACAACCCTTCGTACCCCGTCGGTCCCAATCCCTTGGCCTCGGGGGTCCGCTCCTATGGGCACCAGCTCTGGAGTGTGATCACCGGCGACGACGTCGGATGGGTGGCCTTCGGGTGCATTGCCCTCGCGCTCGTCGTTCTCGTGATCCGTCCCCGCGAGCGTGGGGCGATGGTGGTGTTGTTCGGGGCCGGGGTCGGCTGCCTCGTCCAGATGTTCGTCTTCACCGTCATCTTCTCGGGCTTCGCCGCCATCGAGATCGACCGCTTCGAAGGACCGAGCACCTTGGCCTGTGGGTTGTTCGCGCTCTCCGCCTTGTGGCCACGTCGCGACCGGGTCGCGCCGGCGGCCACGGCCCGGCATCTGCAGGCCCGGGCGCGCCCCGAGCCGGCGCGGTGTCCATACGGAGTGTGGCGCCCGGGGTCGTGACCCTGGCGGTCATGCTGGGACTGGCCACGATCATGTTCGGAGGGACCGCCGGTGTGGTGTGGCGTTCGTCGACCACGCATGTCGAGTCGGGCCTCAAGGTGCTGCGCGGGACCATCGGGTTCCCCGACCGCTACCGCCGCGTGCGGGCCCAATACGTGCACCTCGATGCGGCTGTCCCCGTCGGGGCCAGAGTCCTGGCCGCGGTGGACTATCCCAGCCTGCTGAGCTTCTCGCGCTACGACTTCGCCACGCTCGATCTGGCCGGGAGCGCTTCTCCGGGCCCCCACATGCCCTATTTCGAGGGAGCGGCGGCCAAGGTGAGCTACCTCCGTCACCTCGGGTACGACTACATCGTCGCCGACGCCAAGACCGAACCGGGCCTCTACCAACTGAAGCCGTGGCTGAACGACCTGCGTTCGCCGCGCTACAACTACCGCGCCTGGGCACCGTTTTTCATCGACTGGATGGGCTCGGTGACAAGCCTCGAGCACGACACCCGCTATGCCGTGCGCTACTTCGGCTCGCTGGCATTGATCCCGATCGCCCACCCAACCTCGACGCCCTGAGCATGGGAGCTCAAAAGATCCCGGCAGCCATCCCGGCGGCGAAGGTGGCGCCGAGCTCCTCGACCCGTTCCACGTCGCTCGGTGCCGCCGCGCCGATCACGGTCACCGGCGGCAGCACCCGCCGCCACCGCAGTCCTGTCGTGATCCGCTCGACGCTGGACAGCGCCCCTTCCACGTCGGTGTCCCCTTTGACCAACACGCAGTAGGGGAGCCCGGCGGTGCGTTCCAGACAGGGGTGGTAGATGCGCTCGAAGAAATCCTTGAGCGCACCGGCCATGTACCCGAAATTGGCCGGCGTGACGAGCAGGATCCCCTGTGCCCACACCACGTCGTCGGGACCGGCGCTGAAGGCGTCGAGGACCCGGATCTTCAATTCGTCGCCGGCGGCTGCCGTGGCCGCTCCCACCGCCCGGTCGCACAGCGCCCGCGTCGATCCGGTCCGGGAGTGAAAGACCACGAGAAGGTGGGGGACCGGCCGCAAGGTCAGGACGAGTCGCGGACCAACGCCGAGGGGTGCTTGGGCTGGTAGAGACCGATCTCGCTTCCCCCCGGCAGCCGGAACTTGGTCACCGAGCCCCACCGGGGCTCTTCGACGGGCGCGAACTGCACGCCCTTGACCCCGAGCGTCCGCATCTCGGCTTCGAGGTCGTCACACATGAGGTAGAGCTCATTCGAGACGTCGGCCGGCGCGCCGTGCACGGCCACTTCCGCCGGCGGCAGTGCGAAGATCAACCATCCGTGGCCGGCGTCCACCGACGACAGGCCCAGGACGTCGCCGAGAAAGGCACGGTCTGCCGTGGCGTCCGCGCTGTAGACGACAAGGTGAGCACCGAAGATCATTGTCAAGTTCCTTCCGTTGCCGGGAGCGGTCAGGAGAACTGACGCCAGTTCGCGACCGACGGTTGCGTGGACGAGGCCGGGCCGGCGCCGAAGAGCGCGAAGACGTTCTCCATCATCCGCCACAGCACCGATGTGACGCCGGGGATGGCGGGGATCACGATGTTGGGATCGATCTGTGGCGCATCGGAGAGCCGGTACACGAACATCGCCGATCCCGAGGCGAGCACCCCACCACCGCCGGCCACGGTGTAGTACGTCATGTCCGACACCCGCCCGCGTCCCCGATTGGCAACGGGCGAATGGGCCAGGATCCTCACATTGGACGGACCGCTCAACGCCGGTTCGTAGGTGTCGTACTCCCCCTGGACGACTCCGGCCAGGTGCTGTCCGTTGGCCAGCCCGGTACCCGAGAAGATCCACGCGCCGGCGTCGGCGACGACCATGTCCGCTTTGGCGTCGACGTCTGCGTATTGCGAGCCCACCAGCTCCTGTTCGGGTCGAGGCACGGGCCCGTCGGGCCAATTGGCGGTGACCTCGGCCGGGTCGTGGCCCCACAAGGGATCCTCTTTGGCGAAGTCGGACTTGTAGCAGACCTGGTGCCGGTGGGCGCCCAGTGGTGAGGGCTCGAGACGGATGTGCCGGTACACGGCGTTGGCTCCGAGGAAGGCCAGGTTCACGCCTTGGGCCAGAGCCTCGGCGGCGCCGTCACGCATGGCGCTCGACCAGTACTCGTCGTGGCCCAGGCTGAACAAGCAACGGTGGCGCGCCAGGCGACCCGGCACGGCATGGAGGTCGAGGTCGGTGAGGTAGGTGACGTCGAGCCCCAGGCTCTCGGCCAGGAAGATCAGCGGGAACTCGTTGCCGGTGAAATCCGGTGCACCCCAGCCCCGTTGGTCGTAGGGCCGGTCGAACGACACCACGCGGGATCGATTGGCCGCACCCGCCTCGCCCACGCGCACCGTCCCGGGACCCACGTAGAGGCTCCTGCCCCCGAATGCGTTGTAGGCCTGCCAGGTGGTCACCGAGTGCATGACGGCGAAGGCGGCCGTGCTGTCGTCGTCGCGGACGCAGAACGGGATATATCCGGCGGTGGCCCCGTTGTCGGCCCCGGTGAGCTTGAAAAGGTAGGCGCCGGCATTCCACGAGTCGTCGATGCGGACGCGCATCGTGGGTCGCCAATGGCACTCGACCATGTTCGTGCCCGGAGACACCGAGGGTGGTGGCTGTCGGGGCCCGCCCGCCATCAGGTTCGATCGCCACACCAGCCGACCGCCCAGTCCCCCGTAGTACCCCATCCGGTAGAGCTCGATGCGATAGGGGACAGGGGGCGGGTCCACGAACACGGTGACGACCTCGCCTCGCACCGCGCTGACCCGGTCGCAGTAGCCGTAGATCCGACTGGTGGCGCTCATCACCCAGTCGATCGTCCCGGGCAACTGGTTCTCGGCGACCACCCAGTCCGCGCACGGGACGGAGACCCCGCTCGGAAGGGTGACCATGTGCACGGCGTCGGGGTCCGGTGTCAGCGCGCCGACGTGGCGCTCCTCGGTGCCCGGGACGGGGTGGCGGCGCGAGCGCGTCGATGCCGGGGCGACGGGGCGTGGTCCGAATTGCTCGCCCAGCTCCCACGAGGCGCCGCCCAGAGCCACGAGCCCGAGGCCCGCCCCCGTGGCGCGCAGGAACCTCCGCCGGGTGACAGCCGTCTCACGGTGCTTGTCTGAACCCTCGACATCACCCGAGCGGTCAGGAGGGGATGTCTCCGAGGGACCGATGGCCCCAGACTAAGCGGCACGACCGAATCGGTCCCACGCACCACACCCCGCCCGTCGACCTTGCTCCCGTGGCGGTGGCACCGCCCGGAGGCCACCGTCGAACGTATGTTCGATATGCTGGCCCTGTGGGCGACCCGGTGGCGTTCCGATGGAAGAGAGCCGACGACGACGACGGCCAGCCCATGCTCTTCGCCGAAGAGGAGCTCGTCGACCGCCACGTCGGCATCGGCGAGTACCGAGGCCTCGAATTCCTCCATGTCAACGCGCGGCGGATCATCAACGAGGTGCCCGCCGCCTCGCAGATGCCGTTTCGATTCACCATCAACGCGTATCGCGGTTGCAGCCACGCCTGTGCCTACTGCTTCGCCCGCCCGACCCACGAATACCTCGGGTTGGGCATGGGCGAGGACTTCGACCGCAAGCTCGTGGTGAAGGTGAACGCCGTCGAGCGGGCCCGTGCCGAGTTGCGCTCGGCACGTTGGCACGGTGAGCACATCGCCATGGGTACCAACACCGACCCGTACCAGCGCGCCGAGGGTCGCTACCACCTCACCCGGGGCATCGTCGAAGCATTGAGCGAGGCCCGCAATCCATTCTCGATCCTCACCAAGTCGACATTGATCTTGCGCGACCTCGATCTCCTCGTGGCCGCCCGGGCCCGCACCGAGGTCCACTGCAACCTCTCCATCGGCACCCTCGACGAAGCGGTGTGGAAGGCGACCGAGCCCGGAACTCCCCACCCACGGCGCCGGGTCGAGGCCGTGCGCCGGTTGAACGAGGCCGGCATTCCCACCGGGGTCCTGATGGCGCCGATCATCCCAGGATGGTCCGACGCACCCGAGCAGCTCGAGGAAGTGGCGGCTGCGTGCCTCGAGGCCGGTGCCGTCTTCGTCACGCCCATCGCCCTCCACCTGCGTCGGGGAGTGAAGGAGCACTTCCTGGCTTTCGTGGCGGAGCACCATCCGCAACGACACGCCGACCTGGCCCGCCGATACGGCCGCTCCGCCTATCTCCCCTCGAAGGAACAAGACGTCATCGCCCGGCACGTCCACGCGGTGGTGGGACCCGAACGACGTCGTCGAAGCACCGCCGACACCTTCGGGCATCCCGCCCGCGCTGACCCGGGGATCACGGCGGGTGATACGGCGCGCCAGGCTGTCGAGCAATTACCGCTTCTTCCACCCATGGGAAAGCGGTCGTCGGCGCCCTCGGCCCGCGCCGGGCGTGACGGGCGGACCGGTGGCGGCGTCACTCCTCGATGAGTCGTCCGTGGAGGTAGTCGTCGTAAGCACTGAGGTCGAGCAGGCCGTGACCGGAATACGAGAAGAGGATGACCTCTTGCTCCCCCGACTCACGCGCGGCGAGGGCTCGGTCGATCACGGCCCGGATGGCATGGGCGGTCTCCGGCGCCGGGATGGGGCCCTCGGTCCGGGCGAATTGGACCGCGGCGTCGAAGACCTTGCCCTGTGGATACGCCACGGCCTGCATCCGGTTGTTCTTGACGAGGTTGCAGATGATGGGGGCGTCCCCGTGGTACCGCAGACCCCCGGCGTGGATCGACGGTGGCACGAAGTCGTGGCCCAGGGTGTACATGGCCAGGAGCGGCGTCATGCCGGCGGTGTCACCGAAGTCGTATTCGAAGCGACCCTCGGTGAGCGTCGGGCACGACGAAGGCTCGACGGCGAGGAGGTCGACCTCGGCGTCGGGCACGAAGGGCAAAGCGATCCCGCCCAGGTTCGATCCGCCTCCGCACGACCCGATGATGATGTCGGGGCGCTCCTCGCCGGCCATCGCCAGTTGCTCTTTGGCCTCGAGGCCGATCACGGTCTGGTGGAGCAGCACGTGGTTGAGGACCGAACCCAAGGAGTAGTGCGAGTCCTCGCGCCCCATGGCGTCGCGTACCGCGTCGCTGATGGCCGAGCCCAATGACCCGGGGTGATCGGGGTCGTCGACCGGCGACGGCTCCACATCGGCACCCCACACTTCCATCATCACCCGGCGATAGGGCTTCTGCTCGAACGAGGCTCGGACCATGTACACCTTGCACTCGAGTCCGAAGCGGGTGGTGGCGTAAGCCAGCGCGCTGCCCCACTGACCCGCACCGGTCTCGGTGGTCAGGCGGGTGATGCCGGCCTCTTTGTTGTAGAAGGCCTGGGGCACGGCCGTGTTGGGCTTGTGTGAGCCCGCCGGGGACACCGATTCGTCCTTGTAGTAGATGCGGGCGGGCGTCTGGAGAGCTTCTTCGAGGCGCCGTGCCCGCACCAGCGGGGTCGGCCGCCACGATCGCAATACATCGAGCACCTCACCGGGGATGTCGATCCACGGCTCGGCGCTCACCTCTTGGCCGATGAGGGCCATTGGGAACAACGGGGCGAGGTCCTCTGGCCCCACGGGCTGGCGCGTGCCGGGGTGCAACGGGGGCTGCAGGGGCTCGGGCAGGTGGGGGACGACGTTGAACCAGGCCTGGGGGAGCCGGTCGTCGGTGAGGATGTAGCGCATGGGATCCTCCGCGTGTTCTGGGCGTCGTGGTCCATTGGCGCCGGGTGCCGTCCCTGACTCGGCCACCGACGCGACGACTGTACCGGTGGTCGCGAGGCGACGTCCCGGGGGCGCGCGAACATGACCCGATGCGCACGCAGGATCGTCTCCGAGGCACATGGGTCATCGACTTGGACGGGGTGGTGTGGCTGGCCGAAGAGCCCATCGCGGGCTCGGCTGACGCCGTGGCTCGTCTGCGCCGGGCCGGGCACGGCGTGGTGTTCGCCACCAACAATGCGTCACCGACCGTGGCGGAGCTCCGTCAGCGCCTGGCCCAGGCCGGCATCGAGGCAACGCCCGAGGAGATCGTCACCTCCGCCCAAGCAGCCGCCTCGATGCTCGCTCCCGGGTCGACGGCAGTGGTGTGCGCCGACGGTGGTGTCCTCGAAGCCCTCGCCGAGCGGGGGGTCTCGGTCCTCGGCGCAGGACCTGCCGACGCCGTGGTGGTGGGTTGGACACGTCGCTTCGACTTCGACCTCCTCGCCACGGCGGCGACCGCGGTCCGACTGGGGGCACGGTTCATCGGCACCAACGAGGACCCCACCCACCCCACGCCGCAGCGCCTGCTGCCTGGTTCCGGGGCGATCCTCGCCGCGGTGGCGACCGCCGCCCAGGCCAGCCCCGAGGTGGCGGGGAAACCCCACGAGGCCATGGTGGCGCTGCTCCGGACCCGTGCCCCCGACGCATCCATGGTGGTGGGGGACAGGCCCTCGACCGACGGTGCCTTGGCGCGCCGGCTCGGACTGCCCTTTGCCCTGGTTCGCACCGGGGTGACCTCCGACGGCCGCGAGCCGATGGTGGTCGAGCCCGACGAGGAGGCAGCCGACCTCGAGACGCTCGTGGCGCGGCATCTCGACACCGCCGTCTGAGCAGCTGTCTGAGTCGCAAAGGACCTTTCTCCTCTTGCCGGGTCACCGAAGGGGTCCTAGCGTGGCGCCATGACCGAGAACGACGGACTGCGCCGCTACGTCGAAGCCGCCACGGCGCTGACCCAGATCACCCGATCGCGCGCCGAGGAATTGGTACGCGAATTGATCAAGGCCGGTGAGATCGAGCGTCACCGCGCCCAGGAGTGGGTCGAAGACCTGGTGAAGACGAGCCGCGACCGCTCCGAGGCGCTCGTAGGCACCGTGCGCGGCGAGGTGCGCCAGCAGCTCAAGGACCTCGGTTTCACGAATGTCGACGACCTCGCCAAGAAGGTGGCCGACATCTTGGCGCGGTCGTCGGCGGCAGGCCGCAAGGCGACCCATCGCCCGACCGGCAAAGTCGAAGAAGACCAGTCCGAAGAAGGCCACGGCGTCCAAGAAGGGCCCGGCCAAGAGCGCGGCTCGCAAGGCATCGGGGACCAAGAAGGCCGCGGCGAAGAAGGCGAGCGCCTGACGGCAACGCCGGTGCGCCGCAGACTCGACACCGAGCTCGTGCGGCGGGGGTTGGCCGATTCCCGAGAGAGCGCTCGGCTTCTCGTCGAACAAGGGGCGGTGCTGGTCGGCGGATCGCGCGCCGACAAACCTGCTCGCCTGGTGGCGCAGTCCGATGCCGTGGTCGTCATGGACACGGACTCGCCTCGTTTCGTGTCGCGTGGGGGCCACAAGCTCGAAGCCGCCTTGGACCGTTTCTCGATCGTCGTCTCGGGTCGACACTGCCTCGACGCCGGCGCGTCGACGGGCGGTTTCACCGACTGCCTCCTTCGTCACGGGGCCTCGAGGGTCGTCGCCGTGGACGTCGGCCACGGACAGCTCGATGCCAGGCTTCGCGCCGACGACCGCGTCGAGGTCCGGGAGCGGACCAACATCCGGACCCTGGATGCCGCCGAGGTCGGCGGGAGGATTCGATCTCCTCGTGGCAGACCTGTCGTTCATCTCGCTGGCCACCGTGGCGCCGGTGCTCGCCGGCGCCCTGGCCCGGGCCGGTGCGGACATCGTCGTGCTCGTGAAGCCCCAATTCGAGGCGGGTCGCGCCGAGGTGAGCAGGGGGAAGGGCGTGATCCGCGACCCTGGGCTGCGGCGGGCCGCGCTCGAAAAGGTGGCCTCCGCCTTCGCGTCACAGGGAGCCACCATCATGGGGGCCATGGCGTCACCGCTGCTGGGCCCGGCCGGCAATGCCGAGTTCCTTCTCCATGCCGTGGCGCACGCCCCGTCGTCGGCCGACTCCGACGCATCGACGGCCGCCCTCGACAGGGCCGTGGCCGAGGCCCCGGACCGGTAGGCGACCGTGGCCACGATCGCCTTCGTCGTGCACCCCGAACGACCCGAGGCCGCCGCCATCGCCCGCCAGGGTGCCGCGTGGCTGCACGAACGCGGACACGACGCCGTCGAGGTGTGGGACGCCGGTCCCCCCGAAGACGGTCCGACGATGGCCGGCCGTGCCGTGGGCGACGGGCACGCCCGGTCCGAGCTCGTCGCTCGATGCGGCTGTGGATCTGGCCGTCAGCCTCGGCGGAGACGGCACCATGCTCCGCACCGTGGCCCTGGCCTGCACCCACGGCACGCCGGTCCTCGGGGTGAACCTCGGCCGACTGGGGTATCTCACCGAGGTCGAGCCCGACGGTCTCGAGGATGCCCTCGAGCGGTTCCTGTCGGGCCAGTACACCGTCGAGGAGCGCGTCACCCTCGAGGTCGCGCTGGAACGGGGCGGGGCTCCGCCTGCGCCTGACGACCGCACCGTCGTGCTCAACGAGGCGGTCGTCGAGAAGACCGTGCCCGGCCACACCATCCGGGTGGCGGCTTCCATCGCGGGCCGACCCTTCGTCACCTATGCGGCCGACGGCCTCCTCGTCTGCCACGCCGACAGGCTCGACCGCCTACAACCTGTCGGCGCGTGGGCCGATCCTCAGCCCGGGCCTGCGGGCCGTCGTGCTCACCCCGGTGTCGCCCCACATGCTCTTCGACCGGCCCCTGGTCCTCGAGCCCGAGCAGTGGGTCCGCCTCGAGCTCCTGGGCCCGCGTCGGGCCGTGCTCGTGCTCGACGGGCAGAGCTCTGACGTCCTGGAACCGGGCGACGCGGTGGTGTGCCGGGTAGCGCCGGCGCCGGCGCGTCTGGTCACCTTCGGGCCCCGCGACTTCTTCTCCATCCTGCGAGCCAGGTTCCACCTGGCGGATCGCTGAGGACGCGCTCGCCGTGCTCGTCGAACTGCGGGTCCGTGACCTCGGCGTCATCGAGTCGGTGGCGCTGGACCTCGGGCCGGGCATGACCGCGCTCACCGGGGAGACCGGGGCGGGCAAGACACTGCTCGTCGACGCGCTGGAGCTCCTCGTCGGCGGACGGGCCGATCCGAGCCTGGTGCGGCCCGGGGCCACGCGAGGCCCTGGTCGAAGGCCGCTTCGCCCGTCGACGACGACGAGATCATCCTGGCCCGCGCCGTCCCCGCGCAGGGGCGCTCCCGGGCCTGGATCGACGGCCGGATGGCGCCGGTCTCGGCCTTGGCCGAGGCCGGGGCCCGACTGCTCGAGCTGCACGGCCAGCACTCCCAGCAGTCGCTGCTCGACGCCGCCCGCGCAGCGCCGGGCGCTGGACGCCTTCGCCGGGACTCGACCTCGGCCCCCTCACCGCGGCCCGGTCCGCGCTGCCGGGCCCTGCAGGCGGAGCTCGAGTCGCTCGGCGGCGACGACCGGGCCCGGGCCCGCCAGGCCGACCTGCTGCGGTACCAACTCGACGAGATCGACGCCGCCGGCGCTCCACGACCCGAACGAAGACGACGCCCTCGAAGCCGAGGAGGATCGCCTGTCGGAGGCGACCGCCCACCGCGAGGCCGCCGCCAGCGCGCTTGGCCGCCCTCGACAACGGTGACGACCGGTCCCGAGACGTCATCGACCTGCTCGGGCGCGGCGCGGGCCGCGCTCGACGGCCGAGGTCCGCTGGCGGTGCTCAACGCACGCCTGGCCTCGCTCCAGGCCGACGCCGCCGACGCCGCCTCCGAGCTGCGGCAGGTCATCGAGACCTGGGAGGACGACCCCGAGCGCCTGGAGGAGGTCCGGGCCCGGCGCCAGCTGCTGCGGGAGCTGTCGCGGAAGTACGGCGAAGGGCCTGCCGGCGTGCTCGCCTTCGCGGCCGAGGCCCGCGACGAGCTCGACCGAGCTCGACGCCGCCGAGGTCCGAGCCGGCGAGCTACGCCGTCGAGCTCGACGCCGGCCGAGGCCGCCGTGCGCGCCGCCGAGGCCGCGGTGGGGTCGGCCCGGCGCGCGGGCCGCGCCCGAGCTGGCCCGGGCCGTGGAGAAGCGCCTGCGGAGCCTGGCCATGGCCCACGCCCGGGTCGAGGTGACCGTGGCCGAGCCCGACCCCGGCGACGACGTCACGTTCCTCCTGGGCGCGAACCCCGGCGAAGCCGTCCTGCCGCTCGCCAAGGTGGCGTCGGGGGGCGAGCTCGCCCGGGCCATGCTGGCGCTGCGCCTGGTGCTCACCGACGCGCCGCCGACCATGGTCTTCGACGAAGTCGACGCCGGCGTGGGCGGCGAGGCCGCCCAGGCGGTCGGGCAGCGCGTTGGCCGAGGTCGGCCCAGCGCCATCAGGTCCTGGTCGTCACGCACCTGGCCCAGGTCGCCGCGTGCGCCCACCAACAGCTCGGGCGTGCGCAAGGTGGTCGACAAGGGCAGGACCGTGGCCCACGCCGCGGTGCTCGAGGACGACGCCCGGGTGGTCGAGCTGGCCCGCATGCTGTCGGGGCAGTCCCGACTCCGCCACGGCACGACGCCACGCCGAAGAGCTCCTGGGAGCCGTGACCCGATACCCCGACCAGGAAGACCGCCCGGGCCCGCTGAGCAGGACCGGTCGCGGCCCCGACGCTCCACCGGTAGATTGGGCCCGTGGTCTACCGTAGAGACGATGCCCGGGAAGCTCCGAGCTTGACCAAGTACGTCTTCGTCACCGGCGGAGTGTCTTCATCGCTCGGCAAGGGACTCACCGCCTCGTCGCTCGGCCGCCTGCTCAAGTGCCGGGGCCTGCGGGTGACGATGATCAAGCTCGACCCGTACATCAACGTCGACCCGGGCACGATGAACCCCTTCGAGCACGGCGAGGTCTTCGTCACCCACGACGGCGGTGAGACCGACCTCGACCTCGGCCACTACGAGCGCTTCATCGACGTCGAGCTCAAGACGACGTCGAACGCCACCACCGGGTCGATCTACTCCGAGGTGATCCGCAAGGAGCGCCACGGCGAGTACCTCGGCAAGACCGTCCAGGTCATCCCGCACATCACCGACGAGATCAAGGCGCGCATCCGCCACCTCGCCTCCGAGGAGATCGACGTCGTCATCGTCGAGGTGGGCGGCACCGTCGGCGACATCGAGATCGTGCCCTTCCTCGAGGCGATCCGGCAGTTCCGCCACGACGTCGGCCGCGACAACGTCTGCTACGTCCACCTCACCCTCGTGCCCTACCTGGCCCCGTCGGGGGAGCAGAAGACCAAGCCCACCCAGCACTCGGTCACCGAGCTGCGCAGCCGCGGGATCCAGCCCGACGTCATCGTGTGCCGCTCGGACCAACCCATCTCCGACGGGCTCAAGCGCAAGATCTCGCTGCTGTGCGACGTCCCCGTCGAAGGCGTCATCTCGGCGGTCGACGCGCCCAGCATCTACGAGATCCCCCTCGTCCTCCACGAGGAGGGACTCGACCGCGTCGTGTGCCAGATGCTCGCCATCGACGGCGACGAGCACCCCGTCGACCTGTCGGGGTGGGAGAAGGTCGTGAAGCAGGTCTCTGCGTCCGAGCGCCCGGTGCGCATCGGCGTGGTCGGCAAGTACGTCAACCTCCCCGACGCCTACCTGTCGGTGGGCGAGGCGCTGCGCCACGCCGGGTTCCACCACGGGGCCAAGGTCGAGGTGGACTGGATCCAGGCCGAGAAGGTCCCCGACCTGCTCGGCACCGACCGCATGATGCAGCTCGACGGCATGGTCATCCCCGGCGGCTTCGGCGAGCGCGGCATCGAGGGGAAGATCGACGCCGTCGAATTCGCCCGCCGACGCGAGATCCCCTGCCTCGGGCTGTGCCTCGGCCTCCAGGTCATGGTCATCGACGTGGCCCGTCACCTGGCCGGGCTCGAGGGCGCCAACTCGCGCGAGTTCGACACCGTCAGCCCCCACCTGGTCATCGACCTCATGGACGACCAGCACAACGTCGTCGACATGGGCGGCACCATGCGGCTCGGCTCCTACGTCGGCTCAGCTCGAGCCCGGCTCCATCGTGGCCGAGGCCTACGGGACGCCGTCGTGTCCGAACGCCACCGCCACCGCTACGAGGTCAATCCCCGCTACAAGCGCCAGGCTCGAAGAGGCGGGCCTGCGCTGCTCGGGATCCTCCGCCGACGGCGTGCTCGTCGAGTTCGTCGAGCTTCCCGACCACCCCTTCTGGGTCGGGACCCAGGCCCACCCCGAGTTCAAGAGCCGGCCCGACCGTCCCCATCCGCTGTTCCGGGAGCTGCTGGGCGCCGCCCTGCGCCGCGCCGATGGACGCCTGCCACGGCTCATCACCATCGACTCCGACGTCGGTGCCGCCTCCTGAGCACGGGTTTCGCCACCTCGCAGACGAGCGTCCGCCTCCGGGGGTGGAGGATCTCTGTGGTCGAGAGGTACCTACGTGGCCCCGGACGGAACCCGCTTCACCCGCGACGTCGTCCGCCACCCCGGGGCGGTGGCGGTCGTTGCCGTCACCGAGCACGACACGGTCCTCCTCGTCCGCCAGTACCGGGGGCCGGTGGACCGTGAGCTGCTCGAGATCCCCGCCGGCACACGCGACGTCGAGGGCGAGGCCGCCCGAGACCACGGCCGGTCGCGAGCTCGAGGAGGAGGTCGGCGTGCGGGCCAGGACGCATGCGCCTCCTGGGCAGCGATGCTCAACAGTCCCGGCTTCTGCGACCAGGAGACACTGCTCTATCTGGCCCGGCACCTCGAGCCCGGCGAGCCGCCGCGCCACGGCGAAGAGGAGCGCTACATCGAGGTCGTCGAGGTCGCGCTGGCCGATGTCGGCGCCATGATCGCGTCGGGAGAGCTCGTCGACGCCCAGACCGTGCTCGGGCTGCTCTTGGCCCGCGACGCACTTGCGCGCCGACAGAGCGCCTGACACGTGACACCGGTCATGATCGACGTCTCCGAGGGCGGTCCGGCGCTGAGCCGTCACGCCGAGGAGTACCTCACCTGGCTGGCCATCGAACAGGGGCGCGCCCGCAACACGATCATCTCGTACCGGCGCGACCTCCTCAGCTACGAGGCGTTCCTGGCCGCGCGCGGTCACACGGTGGACGACGCCGACGTCGCCAGTGTCGAAGAGCACCTGGCGCAACGCCGGGCCGCCGGGCTCGGCCCGGCCTCGGTGTCGCGGCGCCCTGGCCGCGCTGCGGGGCCTGCACCGGTTCCTCCTCGAAGAGGGCGAGCACCGCCGGCGATCCCACCGCCGATGTCCGTCCCGTCCGGACTCCCGTGCGACTCCCCAAGGCCATCGACGAGGACGAGGTCGGCCGGCCTCCTCGACACCACGACCAAGAAGGACCCCGCGTCGATCCGCGACCGGGCCATCCTCGAGGTCCTCTACGGCACCGGGATGCGCGTGTCGGAGCTGGCCGGGCTCAGCCTGTCGGACCTGGCTCCGACACCGGGCTCGTGCGGGTGCTCGGCAAGGGGGACAAGGAGCGGCTCGTGCCCGTGGGCCGTTGCGCGCGTCGGGCGCTCGACACCTGGCTCGGCCCCCGGGGACGCCCCGAGCTCGAGCCCCGACGCTGGGCGCGGCCGCGGCGACGCCGAGGCCGTGTTCTTGAACGCCCGGGGCGGCCGGCTCACCCGCCAGGGGGTGTGGGGGGTGCTCAAGAAGCGGGCCCTGGCCGCCGGCATCGAGGACCGGGTCCACCCCCACGTGCTGCGCCACTCGTGCGCGACCCACATGCTGGCCCACGGCGCCGACATCCGTGTGGTCCAGGAGCTCCTCGGCCACTCCTCGATCGCCACCACCCAGCTCTACACCAAGGTGTCGCTTGGAGCACCTCCGAGAGGCCTACGACCAGGCGCATCCGCGCGCCGACTGGGGTAGGGGGCAGTAATCTCTCTATCGTGTCTCCCGACGCCTCGACCGTCGATCACCGCGCCCTGCTGGAGGAGGAGCGCGCCGATCTCCTCGCCAAGCTCGACGAGCTCGGCTTAGGCGGGGCCGGGCTCACCTACGACTCCAACTTCGCGGACTCGAGCCAGGTGACCGCCGAGCGTGGTGAGGCCGAGGCCCTGGGGGCGTCGCTCCGGGAGACCCTCGACGACGTCGAGCGGGCCCTCGGCCAAGCTGGCTGACGGCAGCTACGGCGTCTGCGAGGACTGCGGAGCAGCCGATCGACCCGCTTGCGCCTCGAGGCGAAGCCGGCCGCGCGCTACTGCATCAACTGCGCCGCGAAGCACTGATCCGGGCATCGCCGTGACCGACGCCTGGGGCCATCCCGCCGCGCCGGGACCGCCGCCACGCCAGGGTCTGAGCCCACGCGCCACCATCTGGATCATCGCCGGGGTGGCGCTGGTGGCCGTGCTCATCCGCACCCACCAGATCACCACGTTCGAGATCCTGCTCGTCTGCACGATCGTCCCCTCGGTCATCCTGCACGAGGTGTCGCACGGCGCCATGGCGCTGTTCTTCGGCGACGACACGGCCAAGCGCGCCGGGCGGCTGACGCTCAATCCCATCCGTCACATCGACCCCTTCGGCACGATCATCCTGCCGATCCTGCTCGTGCTCAGCGGGGTGGGGGCCATCGCCTATGCCAAGCCGGTTCCCGTCAACGTGTCGCGACTGCGGAACTCTCGCGAACTCGAGCGTCGTGGTGTCACTGGTGGGGCCGGCGGTGAACATCGTGTTGGCCGTGGCGCTCGGCTTCGCCTTCAAGTCCCTCGTGTCACGGATTCGACGCTCGGATCGACGCGGTGAACGGCAACGGGCCGATCGGCCCCCAACTGCTCTTCGTGGCCGGCTACGTCAACGTCCTGTTGGCGGTGTTCAACCTCATCCCGCTCCCACCCCTCGACGGCTCGGCGGTCCTGGAGCGGCTCCTGCCGACGAGCCTGCTGCCCGGCTACTACCGCATCAGGCCCTTCACGATGTTCGTGCCCTTGATCCTCATCGTGCTCGCCCCCCACGCGCTGCAGAGTTTCTTCGTGTGGTTCGAGCTGCACTACGCCAGTGCCATCGGAGTCCCGGTCAACGGCTGAAGCCGCCCGGAGGAGCCAGGAGCCCCGCGGCACGCATGGCCCGGTCGAGTGTCGGACCGGCCACCGTCCTCGCCTTGGCGGCGCCTTCGGCGAGCACCGACTCCACGTATCCCGCGCTGCGACTGCAGCTCGGTCAGGCGCTCGCGCACCGGGCGCAACAACTCCGACAGCGCCTCGGCCACATCGGCCTTCAAGGTGCCGTAGTTGGCGTAGCGCGACGCGAGCTCGGCGGGGTCTCCCCCGGTCGACGCCGCCAGCAGCTCCAGCAGGTTCGACACGCCGGGCTTGGTCACCGGGTCGTAGCGGACCTCGGTCTCGGTGTCGGTGACGGCCTTGCGCACCTTGCGGTCGATCTCCTCGGGGGAGTCGAGGACGAGGACCGTGCCGAGGGGCGAGCTCACCGACTTCGACATCTTGCGGGTCGGCTCTTGGAGGTCCATGACCCGGGCCGCCACCTTGGGCACCGCCGCTTCGGGCACCACGAAGGTCTCGCCGTAGCGGTTGTTGAAGCGGGCGGCCACGTCCCGGGTGAGCTCGAGGTGCTGGCGCTGGTCGTCACCGACGGGGACCCGGTCGGCGTCGTAGAGCAGGATGTCGGCCGCCATGAGCACCGGGTAGGTGAGCAGCCCGGCCCGCACCGTCTCCTGCTCCCCGCCCTTGTCCTTGAACTGGGTCATCCGGCGCAGCTCCCCGTAGGTGGCGGTGCACTCGAGCAACCACGTCAGCCGGGGGTGCTCGGGGACGTGGCTCTGGACGAACAGGGTGCACACGGCCGGGTCGAGCCCCACCGCCAGGAGGTTCTCCGCCGTCTCGAGGGTCTTGGCCGCCAAGCAGGGCGGGGTCGTAGTCCAAGGTGAGGGCGTGGAGGTCGACCACGCAGAAGAAGGCGTCGAATTCGTGCTGGTCGGCGACCCAGTGCCGGAAGGCGCCCAGGTAGTTGCCCAGGTGGAGATCACCGCTCGGTTGCACGCCCGACAGCACCCTCGCCATGGCGGGCCATGGTACGGGACCCGTGCCTGGACGCGGTGCGGGGCGAGGCGGCGGCCCGACCGACCCGGCGCAGAACGTCTGTTCCTGCTCAGGGGCCATGCACAGGCAGCGACGGGGGAGCCGGTAGGGTCGGATGCGTGGTGGCGCACGTCTCGACGCCCGTCTTCGAAGGGCCCTTCGACGTGCTGTTGCAGCTCGTGTCGGACCACAAGGTCGACATCTACGACATCTCGGTGTCGGACCTGGTCGACGCCTTCATCGCCGAGATGGCACGCCCGTCAGCCCTTCGACGTCCAGACCGCCAGCGAGTTCCTCGTGATCGCGGCCATCCTGGTGGAGCTCAAGTCCCGCAAGCTCCTTCCCGGTCCCGACGACGTCGAGGACGACGAGGAGCTCGCCGGCTTCGAGGAGCGCGACCGTCTCCTGGCCCGGCTCCTCGAGCTCCAGGCCTATGCGGCCGCCGCCGACGCCTTCGCCGTGCTCATCGACCAGGCCCGCCGCACCCTGCCCCGGGTGGCCGGCCTCGAGGAGCGCTTCCGGGACCTGGCCCCGGACCTCCTGGCGGGCGTCACCCCCGAGCAGCTGGCCGCCGCCTTCATGGTGGGCACCGTGCCCCGGCCCGAGTTCCTGCTCGACCTGTCCCACGTCACGGTGGAAGCCGTCACCGTGTCCGAAGCGGTCGCCGAGCTCGAAGAGCGCCTGCCCGAGCGCCGGCCGACTGTCGTTTCGCGAGCTGACCGTCGCACTGCACCACCCGGATGCAGATCATCGTGCGCTTCCTCGCCCTGCTGGAGCTGTGCAAGCGGGGCTGGATCACCCTCGACCAGGGCGAGACCTTCGGCGACCTGGTCGTCGTCTGGTCCCGAGACTCGTCCGTGCTGTCCACCGTCGGCGGTGGCGACGCGGTCGAGGAATACGACGGCTGAGGGTCGGCGCGTGGGACTTCCTGAGGAGTACCGGGCCATCGAGGCCATCTTGCTCTCGGCGCTCGAGCCCGTCCCGCCCAACATGCTCGCCGAGCTTCTCGAGATGCCCCTCGAGCGCGTCGAGGCGGCCTGCGCCGAGCTGGCGGCGGGCTACGAGGACGAGGGCCGGGGATTCGTGCTGGCCCGGGTGGCGGGGGGATACCGCTACCAGACCCATCCCGACCTGGCCCCCTTCGTCGAGCGCTTCGCCATGGAGGGCGTGTCGTCGCGCCTGTCGTCGGCCGCCCTCGAGACCCTCGCCATCGTCGCCTACCGCCAACCCGTGTCGCGGGCCCAGATCGCGGCGCTGCGGGGGGTGAACGTCGACGGCGTGGTGCGGCTGTTGGAGCAGCGGGGCTACATCAACGCCGTGGGCCACGCCCCGGGTCCCGGCCAGCCCGTCCTCTACGGCACCACCCCCGCCTTCTTGGAGAGGCTCGGGCTCTACAACCTCGACGAGCTGCCCCCGGTCGAGGAGCTCTTGCCCGGGCCCGAGGTCGTCGAGCAACTCGAGGAGCGCCTGCGCCCCGGCGCCGATGCCTGAGGGGCCGCCCGCCACCCGCAGCACCCGTCGCGGCCGCCCGACGCCGCCCCGAGGGTGAGCGACTCCAGAAGGTGCTGGCCCGCGTCGGGCTCGGAAGCCGCCGGGCCTGTGAGGAGCTGATCGCCGACGGGCGGGTGACGGTGAACGGCGAGACGGCCGAGCTCGGCCGGCGCGTCGACGTCGGGCACGACGTGGTGGCGCTCGACGGCGTCGCCCTGCCGGTGCTCCCGGGGCTCGTCCACTACCTGCTGCACAAGCCGGCCGGCGTCGTCACCACCGCCCACGACCCCTTCGGACCGCCCCACGGTGCTCGAGCTCGTGCCCGACGAACCCCGGGTGTTCCCGGTGGGAAGGCTCGACGCCGACAGCGAGGGGCTGCTGGTCCTCACCAACGACGGCGAGCTGGCCCAGCGCCTGACCCATCCTTCCTTCGGGGTCGAGAAGGAGTACCTGGTGGAGGTGGACGGGGTGCCCTCGGCCGGGCGACCTGCGGCGCCTGCGCCTGGGGGTCGACCTCGACGACGGGAAGACGGCTCCGGCCACGGTGGGAGTGGTCGCCCCGGGGTCATCCGCATCGTCATCCACGAGGGGCGCAACCGCCAGATCCGCCGCATGTGCGACGCCGTCGGCCACCCCGTCCGCCGCCTCGTGCGCACCCGGATCGGGCCCATCTCCGACCCGCACCTGAAGCCCGGGACGTGGCGGGCGCTCGACCGGATCGGAGGTGCGCGCCCTGGGCGCGCCGGCGCGACACCGGGGCGAGGCAGCCCGACCGGCGGGCACCGCGACGGCCCCGGCCCCGAGGCCGGCGCGATGGCCCTGGCCAGCGCCGCGACCCGCCGGGGGGCCGCACCCGGCCTGGGTAGCATCGGCGCCATGTCCGCTGTCCGCGCCCTGCGCGGTGCCACCACCGTCGACGCCGACACCCCGGACCAGGTCTCGAGCGGATGCAGGAGCTGCTGGCGGACGCTCGCTGGAGCGCAACGGCCTCGACCACGACGATGTGATCAGCATCGTCTTCACGGCCACCGGCGACGTGGTGTCGATGTTCCCGGCCGCCGCGGCCCGGGCCATGGGGCTGGGCGACGTCCCGTTGCTGTGCGCCCGTGAGCTCGACGTCGTCGGGTCCACCCCCCGGTGCCTGCGCGTGCTGCTCCACGTCGACCACGGACCGGACCCGCCCCGAGCTCCACCACGTCTACCTCCACGGGGCCCGGGGGCTGCGCGATGACCTCCCCGAGTGACACCCGGCGCGCCGCCGTCGTCGGCACCGGCCTGATCGGGGGCTCCATCGGGCTCGCCCTGCGGGCCCGGGGCTGGTGGGTCACCGGGCGCGACGCCGACCCCGCCGCCGCGGAGCGGGCCCGGGCCCTCGGGGCGCTCGACGAGGTGGGCGACGACCCCGAGGCCGAGGTCACCTTCGTCGCCACCCCGCTGGCGGCGGTGGTCGGCCGAGGTGACGCGCGCCTTGGCCCGGCGCCCGTCGGCCCGGCGCGGTCGTGACCGACGTCGCCGGTGTGAAGGCACCGCTCGCGGCGCAGCTCGCCCAGCCGGGCTTCGTGGGCGGCCACCCCATGGCCGGGTCCGAGCAGGTGGGCATCGACGGGGCCGACCCCGACCTGTTCGTCGGGGCCACCTGGGTGCTCACCCCCACCGCCACCACCGATCCCGACGGCTATGCCCGCCTGCAGTCGGTGGTGACGAGCCTCGGCGCCGAGGTCCTGGCCCTGTCGCCCGAGCAGCACGACACGCTCGTGGCGATGGTCTCGCACGTGCCGCACCTCACCGCGGCCACGCTCATGAACCTCGCCGACCGCGCCGCCGAGGAGCACGGGGCGCTGCTGCGGCTGGCCGCGGGTGGCTTCCGGGACATGACGCGCATCGCGGCCGGGCAACCCGGCATCTGGCCCGACGTGTGCGCCGAGAACGCGCCCGCCATCGTGGCCGCCCTCGACACCCTGCTGGCCGATCTGGCCGGCATGCGCGACCGGGTGGCCGCGGCCGACAGGGCGGGCCTGCTGGCCGAGCTCGAGCACGCCGCGCACGGCCCGGCGCTCCCTGCCGGCGCGCGCCGTGCGCCCCGAGCGTCTGGCCGAGCTGCGGGTGCCGGTCCCGGACCGCCCCGGCGTGTTGGCCGAGATCACGACCCTGGCCGGCGACCTGGGCGTGAACATCCACGACATCGAGCTCGCCCACAGCGTCGAGGGTGATCGGGGCGTGCTCGTGCTCGTGGTGGACGGCGACGTCGCGCAGCGCCTGCACGACGCCCTCACCGGGCGCGGCTACCGGCTCGACGTCGAGGCATCTCGAATGAGCCCGACGTCGGCGTGCGCCGGGCCGACCGACGACGGACGACGGTCTTCACCGTCGAGGGCGGTCGGCCCCTCGTGGGCCGGGTGCGGGTCCCGGGCGACAAGTCGGTGTCGCACCGCGCCCTTCTTCTCGGCGCGCTGGCCGGCGGGTGACTCGGTGGTGCGGGGACTGTCCGACGGCGACGACGTGGCCCGCACCGCCGCCGCCCTGCGGGCCCTCGGGGCGCGCACTCGAGCGCGACCCGGCATCGGGACCGTGGTCATCTCGGGAGGCCGCCGGCGCCGCTGCACGAGCCGGACGGGCCCCTCGACATGGGCAATTCGGGCACCACCATGCGCCTGCTGGCCGGGGTCGTGGCCGGCCGGCCCTTCACCACCGAGCTGACCGGCGACGCCTCGCTGTCGAGCCGGCCCATGGACCGGGTGGCGGTGCCCCTGCGCCAGATGGGGGCCGACGGTCGTAGGGCCGCACCGAGCGCTGCCTGCCCCCGCTCACGATCCGAGGCGGGGCGCTCCGGGGCATCGACTACACGACGCCCATGGCCAGCGCCCAGGTGAAGTCGTGCGTGCTCCTCGCCGGCCTGGGCGCCCGAGGGCGAGACCGTGGTGCGCGAGCCCGTGCTCACCCGCCGCCACACCGAGGAGATGCTCGTCCGCTGCGGGGCCCGGCTCACCGAAGACGACGAGGCCCGGCGGCGGCGCACGTGGTGCGGCTCGGCCCCTCGGAGCTGTCGCCGCTTCGAGCTCGACGTACCCGGCGACCCCTCCCAGGCCGCGTTCTGGGTCGTCGCCGCCTGCGTGGTGCCCGGCAGCGAGGTCACCGTCGAGCGTGTCTACGTCGGGCGGGGCCGGCGCGGCTTCCTCGACGTCCTCGCTCCGCATGGGGGCGCGCATCGACGAGGTCCCCGTCACCGGCCCCGGCGATCTCGCCGCCACCGCCGACATCGTCGCCCGCTTCGGGCCGCTGCGCGGCACCGAGGTCGACGCCGCGCGAGATCACCGGGCTCGACGAGGTCCCGGTGCTGGCGGTGGCGGCCGCCTGCGCCTCGGGCGACACCGTGTTTCGCGACGTGGGGGAGCTGCGCGTCGAAGGAGTCCGATCGACTCGCCGGGGTGGCCGAGCTGGTGGCGGTCTTCGGGGCCCGGGCCGAGGTCGACGGTGACGACCTCATCGTGCACGGTGCGGGCCGGCTCGTCGCCGGGCGCGCTCGACGCCCGCGGCGACCACCGCATGGCCATGGCCGCGGCGGTGGCGGGGCTGGCGGCGGGGACCGAGGCCACCCGCATCGCGGGGTGGGCGGCGGTGGCCACCAGCTACCCCGGCTTCGCCGCCGACCTGGCCGCGCTCACGGGGCGACGACGATGACGCGCCCGATGACCGTGTCGCCGGGGCCCCGATGCCCGAGGTCCGGGTGGTCGCCATCGACGGTCCGGCCGGAGCCGGGAAGTCCACCCTGGCGCAGTCCGTGGCCGCGCACCTCGGGGTCGAACGGCTCGACACCGGGGCCATGTACCGGGCCGTGGCCTGGTCGGCGCTCGAGCACCATGTCGATGTGACCGACGCCGAGGCCGTGGCCCGCCTGGCCCGCGACATGGACCATCGAGGTGGGCGAGCGGGTCGTGGTCGACGGCGAGGACGCCACCGCGGCCATCCGCTCGGTCGACGTGGACGCGGCCGTCTCGGCCGTGGCCGCCAACCCGGCGGTGCGGGCCGAGCTGGTGGCGCGCCAACGGGCCTGGGTGGCCGAGCGGGGCCGGGGGGTCGTCGAGGGCCGCGACATCGGCACCGTCGTGCTCCCCGACGCCGACGTCAAGATCTACCTGACCGCCGCGACCGAGACCCGGGCCCGGCGCCGGGCCCGCCAGCGCGCCGACGGGCGCAGCGTGGAGGCGGTCCACGACGACCTGGTGCGCCGGGACCGGCTCGACTCCACCCGGCTCGCCTCGCCGCTGCCATCGCCCGAGGACGTCGCCGCCGATGCCAAAGTGATCGACTCGACCGGCAAGTCGAGCCGAGCCGTGCTCGAGGAGGTGCTGGCATGCCTGTGAAGCCTCACCTGGACGTGGACGAGGACGCCGGCACGACCCGGCGGCGCGCCGGGGTGCGCTTCCCGTCGTGGGTCTACCGGGTCCTGCGGCTGCTCGTGCACCTCATCAACCGGGCCTACTGGCGCGTGGAGGTCGAGGGCGCCGACGCCGTCCCGACGACGGGCCCGGTGATCCTGGCTCCGGTGCACCGCAGCTTCATGGACTTCTTCGTCGTGTCGGAGGTGACCAAGCGCAAGATCTTCTACATGACCAAGGAGGAGATGTGGAAGACGCCGCTGCTGGGTTCGTTCCTCGACGCCGTGGGCGCCTTCCCCGTCCACCGGGACGGGGCCGACCGCCTGGCCCTGGAGCGGGCCCAGGACGTGCTCGAGCGCGGCGACGTGCTCATCTTGTTCCCCGAGGGCACGAGGCGGGCGGGGCCCGTCGTCGAGGACCTCCACGAGGGCGCGGCCTTCCTCGCGGCGCGCACCGGGGCTCCCATCGTCCCCATCGGGATCGGTGGCACGGCCGAGGCCATGCCCAAGGGATCGAAGTTCGTCCGCCCCGTCAAGGTCCACCTCGTGGTGGGCCCGGCCATCGCCGCTCCCGAGCGCTCGGCGCGGGGCCGGGTGCCGCGCACCCAGGTCCATGCGCTCACCGAGCAGCTCTGTGCCGAGCTCCAGACGCCTCTACGACGACGCCGAACAGCGGGCCAAGCCACGAGGCCGACCAGCACGATGAAGCCGAGGCCGATGCCACGAATCCCTCGAGCACGCGGTGGGGCCGGTAGGTGAAGTGCACGAGCGACGTCCCGGCGGGGACCGCCACGGCCTGGATCAGGCCGTCCCGACGGACCGCACCGGCACGGCGTGGTGCTCTTGCCGCGCGCCCGGCGCGTCGGTCGATGACCGTGGCCTGCCACCCGGTGGCGAACTGCTCGGACCGCACCAGCGTGGCCGGGCGTGCCGTGGTGACCCGCATGGTCTCGTCCCCCCACGGCGTGCTCGAGACCACGTGCGCCGTCGCCCCTGCGCGCCGCCTTGCACCCAGGCGCGGCCCGCCGCGGAGGCCTGGGTGAAGATGCTGAAGGACCCGATCATGCCCCGGTAGCGCCACCGCGGGCGACGTCACCGAGTCGCGCAGCGACGCCGTCGACGCGGTAGGTGCCCTGCCCGGCGGTGCGCACGACCGCGGCGCCGATCACGACTCGCCCGGTGCCGCCGGGCCGGGCCGGCGGTTCGCCGAACCGACCGTCGAGGACGATCCCGCTGGCCGACGTGGGTGGCGCCGCACGACGGCGGTGCCGTGCCGGCCCTGCCGCGCGCCGACGCCGATCCAGGTCGTGTGGCGCCCGTCGGGGCGAGGAGCCCCACCCGCAGCGGCTCCGGTAGCCCGAGTGCACCGGGACCGAGACCGAGGTCACCGACAGCACGGTGCCGAAGTACTGGGTCCGGGCCCGGCCCGGCACGAGCGACACCGTCGGCGCCGGCGCCGGCGCGTACCGGTAGTTGCCCGTGCGGGGTGGGCGGGGGCGTGGTGGTGTCGGGGGGCGCGTCCGGGGACGGGCCACCGGGGGGATCACGTGTCGCCCCGGCGACCGACGCTCTGCGGCGAGCCCGGCGCGGCCACGACGAGGTGCACGAAGTACTCGGGCACCGTGGCGAGGACGCCGAGGTCGAGCTGGGCGAAGGTGCCGTCGGCCAACGCCGGCGGGCTTCATGTTGAGCTGGCGTGTGGGTGTCGGTGGCCCGGTCGTAGTTGGCGTCGACGACGGCCCCGTAGCCCTGCACGCTGCTCAGGTCGCGCAGGATGGTGAGGTCGGGCTGGCCGATGCGCTCGGCCTGCCACCGAGTAGTAGCGGTCGGGGTCGAACAGCGCCACCCGGTGCTGCTCGCCGGCCGGGCCCTGGCCCTGGGCGGCGACGAAGGACGCCAGGGCGTTGGCGGTGGCGCTGTTGACGGTGGCCCCGTCGGGATCAGGGGCGCCCTGGATGAAGCCGTTGAACACCAACAGGTCCGCGATCACCAGGACGGCCAACAGGCGCGGCATGCAGCCGGGCCAGGCGTTGGCGACGCACGACGAGCCACCATGGCCCAGGCCGCGATGGCGCTCGGGATGGTGAGGAAGGCGACGAGCGGCCACAGCGACGACCGGGTCACCTTGCCGGGCACGTGCAGGAAATGGGGGAACCAGGTCCCGCCGGCCAGGAGGACGACCTGCAGCCCGATGACCGCGAGCGGGCGGGATGAGGGGGAGCACGATGTCCGAGTCGCCACCCGTCGGGCCGGGCAAGCCTGCGCCACCAGCCGGGCTCGGTCGGGCGTCGCCGTCGGGGGCGTCGACGCGCCGGCGCCGATCGGCCGGCGTCGGCGAGAGGAGCATGTGGTCGACCCAGGTGGCGAACAGCACGGCCACCGCGAGGTCGACCTCGAGGAGGTTGCGGGCCAGCAGGCGTTGGCGGTTGAAGAGGGGGAGGTGGAAGAACACGTGGCCGAGGGGGGTGAAGCCTCCCCACGTGAGCACGAGCCCCAGCGCCGAGACGGCGTACCAGATCCACCATCGGCCCGACTCCGCATCACGGCGGTGGCGCCGCGCCAACAGCCCCACGACGCCCATCAGGGGCATGATGCCGATGTAGCTCGACACCTCGGGAAGGCTGTAGGTGGCGAAGAAGTGCAGGGGGAACGTGCCGCTCGTGCCGAGCACCAACGGGTCGAGCCCGAGCAAGGTCAGGGACTTGTTCATCGAGCCCGACGTGAAGTACCGGTAGTCGTGGACGGCCCGTTGGGACTGCTGCTGGATGAGCGCGCCGGGCACGAGCTGGGCCCCGGCCAACGCCAGGCCGAGCACGACGCCGGCCGCCACCCCGAGAGCGATCGACCACCGCCGCGACGGGTGCGCCAGAAGAGCCACAGCGCGTACACGCCGAGCACGACCCCGCCGTCGAGGATGGGCTCGGCCGCCCCCGACAGGCCCATGAGCCCGATCGAGGCGCCGAGCATCGCCACCCACGGTGTCGCCGAGCGACCCTCGGGGCGATGGGCCAGGCGGTCGAGCGCCGCGAAGGCCCACGGCAGCCAGGCGCCGGCCTCGACGAGGTCGATGTGGACGTTCTGGGCCGCCATGAAGCCGCCGTAGGAGAAGGCGATCGCCCCCAGTCCCGACGCCGTCCAGGACCGACCGAGCACCCGCAGCAACACCACCATGCCCACCGCCGCCACGACCTGGACCAGCGCCTGGTTCACGACCCAGGCCAATGCTCCGGGCAGGACGCTGAAGAGCCACGTGGCCGGATAGGCGGCACCGGCGTTGAACCCCGACAGCAGCGGCGACCCGCTCCACAGATAGGGGTCCCACACCGGGGCGTGGCCGTGGCGGAGGTCGATCCCCACCAGGACCCGCAAGGGGAAGTTCTGGATGAGGTTGTCGCTCACGAGCCAGGTCACCCCGGCCACGGCGGGGAGTCCGAAGATGGCGTCGGGCACGGCTACGAAGGCCGCCATCATCCGACCGCCGGGGCGCGGGCACGCCGCGCGCGAGAGCACCGGATCGTTCCGGGCGAGTCGGTCAGCGCGATCGCGCAGCCAGGTGCGCGATCATCCCGCGTACTGCAGGCCGAAGATGGTGCACCCGCGACTCAGAAGCTCTTGGGGCGGGCGAAGACCTCGCGCACGAGCGGCTCGAAATGCGCGAGCGACTCGGTGGGGTAGTCGGGGTCGAAGCTCGTCTGGTCCCACTCGTCGGCGAACCGCTCACCCAGTGCGAACCAGGGCTTCGCCGCGGTACTGCTCCCGGGCCTCGGGGTCTCCGCCGAAGTGGTGGTAGTAGTGGCGACCCTGGAAGTCCTGGTGGGTGAGGATCACGTGGAAGACCTCGTCGCGCACATACGGCCGCAGGATCTCCGCCGCGATGCGCGGGTGGTTGGGCACCGACACGTACTTGCCGATGTCGTGGCACAACGCGGCCACCACCATCTCGGGGTCGGCCCCGGCTTCTTCGGCCCGCGTGGCGGTCTGCAGCGAGTGGCGGAGCTGGTCGACGGCGAATCCGTCGGTGATGTCACCCAGACCCTTCGAGCATGGCCAGCACCTGCGTGGCCACGCGGGCCTGGCGCTTGGCCGTGAGGGCGCCGATCTCGGCCCACTGCTCGGCGCTCGACTCGTCCATGCGCCGGAAGCTGCTGGTCTCGGTGGTTGGCGTACTGGTGGCCTTGGTGGTGGTCGTGCTCATGGCGCCATTCTCGCACCCCGGGCGCGGAGGCGCCGTGAACAGGCCCGTTGTGCGGTCAGCTCCTCAGAGACCTCACAGGTTGGAGCCGACCGGCTCCCGGGCGGGACGGCCGAGGGGCGTGGCATCGAGGGGACAGCACGTCGGGACCGCCGCAGGCCGGGCACGCGCCGCGGTCCGTGAGCGCTGCGCCGAGCCCGGGATTCCGGATCAGAGCTGCGGCCAGGAGGCCCCCGGCGGCGGCGGCGACCCCGGCGAAGACCACGGCTCGGCCGAACCCGGCCTGCGAACTCCGCGGGATGGACGTAGCTGTGTCCGGTCAGACCCGACAACGACCGGCAACAGCGCCACCGCGATCAACCCGCCCGGCGCGGGCCACGTCGTTGTTGACGGCGGAGGCCATCCCGGCGTGCTCGACCGGCGCCGAGGCCAGTGCCGTGGCGGTCAGAGGCGCCACGGTGATCACGAGGCCCACGGCGAGGACGAGCACCCCGGGGAGGACCTCGGTCAGATAGTCGCCCGACGGTCCGATCAGGCGCAGCAGGACCATTCCCACCCCCACCACGACGGGGCCGACCGCCATCTGCAGCCGGGGCCCGAGGCGCACCGCCAGCGCGCCGGAGCGGGCCGAGAAGGCGAGCATCACCGCCGTGAGGGGAAGGAGCGATGTCCCGGCCTCGAGGGGCGAGTAGTGCGACACCTCTTGGAGCTGCACCGGCAGGAGGAACAACGCGCCTCCGAGCGCGGCGTAGACCACGAACGTCACGGCGTTGGTGGCGCTGAACTGCCGGACCCGGAAGATGGCCAGAGGCAGCATGGGATAGCGCTCCCGGTGCTCCGCCACCACGAAGAACAGACGAAGGCGACGACCGCCAGGGCGAGCATCGCCATGACGAAGGGCGAGGACCAGCCGTACGTCGGGGCTTCGATCAGCCCACCCGCCAAGCCGACCAGGCCCAGCGTGACGAGCGTGGCGCCCAACACGTCGACGGGCCCGGCCGCAGCGGGGTCGCGCGTCTCGGGGACGTGGCGGCGTGGCGATGGCGACGACCACGATGCGGCGAGTGGGAGGTTGATGAGGAAGATCAGGCGCCACGACACGCGCGCTGATGAGGAAAGCCGCCCGGCGAAGGGGCCGATGGCGGTGGCGACGCCACCGAGACCCGACCAGGCGCCGATGGCCCGGGCGCGGTCGTCCTTGGCGAACGAGGCCTGGAGGATCGCCAGCGATCCCGGCGTGAGCAGCGCTCCGCCCACGCCCTGCAGGGCGCGACCGGCGATGAGCGACGATCGGCGTCGGGGCCAGCCGCGCACACCAGCGACGACACCGCGAACCACACCACCCCGATCACGAAGATCTTGCCGGCGGCCGTAGCGGTCACCGAGCGCGCCCCCCACGAGCAGCAGGCCGGCCAGAGAGACCAGATAGGCGGTCACCACCCATTGGAGGCTCGAGACCGGCAGGGCGAAGTTCTGCCCGATGGCGGGCAAGGCGATGCCCACCACCGTGGAGTCGATGGCGGTCACCGCGGAGCCGAGCACGGTGGCGGCCAGTACCCAGCGGCCCGGGCCGCTCGAGAGACGGAGCTCGACCGGTGCCGCGGTCCGAGCTCACCCAGCCAGCCGGGCCAGCACGTCGGCGGCGGAGATCTGGCGGTCGCCGATCGCCGCACGCCGGCGTCGGACTGACCCGACCGGTCGAGGCCGGCGCGCCCGGCGCTCCCACCCGAGAGCCGGGGCGGCCAGGCCCAGCGCGACACGCCGCGGCGAGGCCCCGCAGCAGGTCGCGCAGCTCGGGCGGCGGGGGGAAGTACTCGTCCTCGTCGGTGACGTGCACCTCCTCGACACCGTGCGACCGGCGCCAGCCGGGCCACCACGGCATCCACCAACTCGTCGGGGGCCGACGCACCGGCGGTGACCCCCACCGTCCCGGCGAGGTCGTCGGGGAGCTCGGCGGCCTCGTTGACACGGAGCACGAGCGGGCATCCCGAGGCCCGGGCCACCTTCTCCAGAGCGCGGGTGTTCGAGGAATTCACCGAGCCGATGACGACCACGGCGTCGGACCGGGCCGCGATGACCTTGAGCGCGGCCTGGCGGTTGGTGGTGGCGAAACACAGGTCCGAGCGGTTGGGCATCCACAGCTCGGGGAACCGTTCCCGGGCCCGGTTCATGATGTCGGACCACTCGTCGTGGCTGAGGGTCGTCTGTGCCAGCAGCGCCACCGGTGCGCCGCGACGCGATCTCGGTCGCGGCGGCCTCGACGTCGTCCTCGGAGCGCACCAGGCGAACCGAGTCGGGAGCGACCGCCATGGTGCCGACAGCCTCTTCGTGGCCCTCGTGCCCGACGTACAAGACGGTGTATCCCTTGCCGGCCCGGACCTTGAGCTCGTGGTGGACCTTGGTGACGAGGGGGCACACGGCGTCGACCACGACCCGACCACGGTCGCGGGCCGCGGTCACGACCTCGGGTGCCGATCCGTGCGCCGAGAGCATGAGCGGGGCACCGTCGGGGACCTGGTCCACGTCGTCGACGAAGATCACGCCCCGGGCCCGGAACTGGTCGACGACATGTCGGTTGTGGACGATCTCGTGGTAGCAGTACACCGGCGGCTCGAAGACCCGGACCATCCACGCCAGGGCCTTGATCGCCTTTTCGACTCCGGCACAAAAGCCCCGGGGCGAGGCCAACAGGACACGCTCGACCGGCACCTTCCCAGGCTACCGGCCCTGTGTCGCGGCCCGCCGAGGCCGGGAGGGCGTGGGGACCAAGTAGCCTCGATGGCATGTCGGCGCCTCGGGTGGTCTCCGTGGCGGACGCCTCCCCGGCGCAGCGGGCCGGCACTCCGGGTCAACGACGAGCTGCTCGCCGTCGACGGTCGCGTGCCGCGCGACGTGATCGAGTACCGCCTCTTCGTCGACGAGGCCGACCCCGAGCTCGAGATCCGCCGGGGCCACGAGGAGCTCACCGTGCAGCTCCGCAAGGCAGGCGGGGGAGGTCCCGGGCATCGAGGTGTCCTCGGCGCTGTTCGACCGGGTCCGCACCTGTGACAACCACTGCGAGTTCTGCTTCATCTACCAGCTCCCCAAGGGGATGCGGCGCAGCCTCTACCTGAAAGACGACGACTACCGCCTGTCGTTCCTGTACGGGAACTTCACCACCCTGACCCGCTTCACCGAGCTCGACCTCGAACGCGTCCTCACCGAGCGGCTCTCGCCGCTGTTCGTGTCGATCCACAGCACCGACCCCGAGCTCCGGGCCCGGATGCTCCGCAATCCCCGGGGTGCGACCAGCCTGCGCTGGTTGCGGGCCCTGCTCGACGGGGGGATCGAGGTGCACGGCCAGGTCGTGGTGTGCCCGGGGGTGAACGACGGCGACGCGCTCGAGACGACACTGGCCGGGCTCGTCGACGAGTACAGCCGACCTGACCACCGTCGCGTGCGTGCCCCTCGGGAGTGAGCGACTACACGACCGAGCCGGCCATGCGGCCCCACACCGAGGCCGAGGCGGCCGCGGTGATCGACATCGTCGAGCAGTGGCAGGAGCTGTGCCTGACGGTCGCTCGGCGGACGCCTCGTCTACGCAGCCGACGAGTACTACCTCCTGGCCGAGCGACCGTTTCCCGCACATCGAGGCCTACGACGGCTTCCCCCAACACGAGAACGGCATCGGGATGGCCCGCGCCTTCGAGGCCGCCTTCCACGGCGACGTCTCGGCCGCCCACGGCGTGCAACCCGGGTTCTTCTCCTGGGTCGACGGCGCCCCGGCGGCGGGCTACCGGGCGCCACGCGCCGAGGCGCCCTCACAGCGGACCGCGGCGACCCGTGCGCATCCGCCGAGCCCGCCCCGATCGCCGTCCTCACCGGCGAGTACGGCGCGGCGGTGCTCGAGCCGCTGCTGCGTCGACCAGGAGCCACACGTCCGGCTGTCCCGGTGCACAACGGCTTCTTCGGCGGGAACATCGCTGTGACGGGGCTCATGACCGGCGTCGACATCGCCCGGGTCCTGCGGCACGAGCCCGCCGGCCAGCGCTATCTGCTCCCCGACGTCTGTCTGTCCGAAGGTCGCTTCCTCGACGGCATGACCGTGGCCGAGCTCCCCCCCCGGTCGAGGTGATCCCGAGCGACGGGTACTCGCTGCGCCTGGCCCTCGGGGCGCCGGTCGCTCCGTCGGCTCGGTCTCGCCCGGTGCGCCACCGCGCGGCCCTGTCGCCGTCGCTCTGGGAGCGTCACGATGACCGGCGCCCGCACCGTCGCGCGCGCCGGCGCGACCGCAGGCGGGACGCGGCGTCCGACCACCGTCTCCCGCTGGTCGTGATCGCCGGTCGTCCCAACGTGGGGAAGTCCACGCTCGTGAACCGGTTCGTGGGACGGCGCGCCGCGGTGGTCCAGGAGAAGCCCGGCGTCACCCGGGACCGCCTCGAGCTCGACTGCGAATGGAACGGTCGACCGTTCGTCGTGGTCGACACCGGGGGTTGGCTGGGCAGGGGCGACGCCCTCGACGCCAAGGTGACCGGTCCAAGCCGAGCGGGCCGTGGCCGCCGCCGATCTCGTGCTCCTGGTGGTGGATGCGGCCGTGGGGGTCACCACCGAGGACGACGACGTGGCCCGCGTCCTGTCGCGCTCGGGGCGGCCCGTGCTGCTGGTCGCCAACAAGGTCGACAACGACCGGCGCGAAGCCGACGCCTGGGAGCTCGTCTCCCTCGGGCTGGGTGACCCCTGGATGGTGAGCGCCCTGCACGGCCGGGGGACCGGGGACCTCCTCGACGAGGTGGTCCGGCTGCTGCCCGATCACGTCGCGCCGACGACGCGATTCCGCCGAGCCGAAGTCGAGAGGCCGGCTGGCTGCCGAGGACCGAAGCCCGAGTCGCCGTCCGGGTCGCCATCGTGGGCCGGCCCAACGTGGGGAAGTCGACCCTGTTCAACCGGATGCTCGGGGAGGAGCGCTCGGTCGTCCACGACCTGCCGGGGACGACACGCGACGCCATCGACACCCAGATCGACACCGCACGAGGGCCCCATCCGCTTCATCGACACCGCCGGGATGCGACGCCGGTCCCGCACCGAGGAGGGCACGGAGTACTACGCCATGGTGCGCGCCCTCCAGGCCCTCGACCACGCCGACGTGGTGCTCCTCGTGATCGACGCCACCGACGGGGTGACCCATCAGGACCAGCGCCTGGCCGAGCGGATCGGCGCCTCGGGGAGCCCGGTCGTCATCATCCTCAACAAGTGGGAGCTGCTCGATGCCGAGGGCCGACGCGACATCGTCGACGCCGTCGACGACCGCCTCGCCTTCCTCGGGGACTCCCCGACGGTGAAGGTGAGCGCCGAGAGCGGCATGGGAGTCCACAAGATCCTTCCCGCCCTGGGCCGGGCCGTGGAGGCCTACCACCACCGCATCCCGACGGGTGAGCTCAACCGCGCCATCCGGTCCATCCAGGCCGCGCATGCCGCCCCGGGTGCCCGGATCCGCTACGCGGTGCAAGGGGCGATCGACCCTCCCACCTTCACCCTGTTCGCCACCCGGCGCCTCCCGGCCCCGTACCTGCGCTACGTGGAACGCAAGCTCCGCGAGCAATTCGGGATCGGGCCGACCCCCGTGAAGTTCCGGGTGCGGATCGGCTCGTGAGCGCACCGGTCGCCATTCGCCGGCTCGCCCGTCGACGTGGCGGCCGCGGAGCCTGACCATGCCGTGGTGCGACACGTGCGACCACATGGTCGAGGACGACCAGCTCACCGACGAGGGTGAGTGCCCCGACTGCGGCGAGCAGTTGGCTCGCCGCAAGATCCCGTGGCACTTCAAGCTGATGATCGCCGCCACCGGCGTCTACCTGGTCTGGCGTGCCTACCAGGGCATCGGCTGGCTCGTTCATCACGCCTGACGGGGCGCGTCTAGACTGCCGAGTTGCATCAACGGGCTGTGGCGCAGCTTGGTTAGCGCGCTTGACTGGGGGTCAAGAGGTCGCGAGTTCAAATCTCGCCAGCCCGACTCCGAAGGCACAGGTGACAGTGGTGAGCGCTCCGGTCGGCGCTCAGAAATCCACAGGAGGTCAGCGATGGCCAAGACAAGGATGACTTCTTCGTTGACCTTGTCGAACCACCGCGGTCCCCGACGAATTCATGATTCGTCGGTACACCGACGTCAACGCCCCCCGACGTGCTGATCGGGAGATTCAGGCTCTGCCAGTGACAAGTAGCTCTCATCTTCTTGGACGGTGTGAAGTCTCAAGATCGCGTGGAGTCCGTAAAGGAGACGACGAAGCTCGGCGATGTCTGCTTCATCGGGGCCGTCAGGGGCGATGTCATCGAGGAGGAGACCAAGGCGCCGAACGAGGTGAGCAATCTCGGCGTGTGCCCTACTCATAGAGCCCAGTGGGTCGGACCCCCCGAGCACCTTGGCCAGGGCCGGGTAGAGGACGTTGTCTTCGGCCTGCTCGTGAGGCAGCACCTCGTCTACCAAGAGTCGGTGCACGCCGCGAACGCGAGCGATGACGACATCAGGACTCTGCATCCCTATGGTGTCAGCCGCCTGGCGAAGCAGTTCGAGATCGGCGCGGATGGCCTGGTGCTCGGCGCTGAACCTATGGGCAAGCTCCGCATCGTGGTCGGTCAAGCGCACCGCCTGCTCCTCGGGCCAGAGCACCCTGAGTGCGTTGAGGATCACGGCCACGTCGATGGCCTCTTGGAGCAGCGCACCCCAGACTGCAGGCAAATAGCCCAACCCGGCCACGGCCATCGCCACCAGCGATAGTGCCCATGCCGGCCACAACGCTCTGCAGCGCGATCTGCCGCGCCCGTCGAGCGATGAACGTGGCTTCCCCAAGCCGATCGATGCGGTCGATCGCCAGGACGATGTCAGCTGCTTCCGAGGCTGAAGTTGCGCCGCGAGAGCCGAGAGCGACTCCAACATCGGCAAGTGCCAAGGCGGGCGCGTCGTTGATGCCGTCTCCCACCATGATTGTTGGCGCCCGGTGACGTTCCAGTCGCACCGCGTCAACCTTCTCGGTCGGCGTCCGCTCTGCCAGCACTTCGTCCACACCGATCACCGCGCCCACCGCGTCTGCCACCTCAGCCCTGTCGCCGGTCACCATGACAATCCGGTCGATGCCACTGCGACGCAGGTCCCGGATGGCTCTGCCAGAGTCGACGCGAATGGGATCGTCGAGCACCAAAGCTCCCACCGGTACCCCGTCAACCCCGACAAAGACGGTCGTTGCACCTTCGAACTCGGCTCGCCGTCTGACATTGCGGGCCCAGGAGGGGTTTGCCACCAGGCCCACCCATGCGGCCTTGCCCACGGAGACCTCGTGGGCCTCCACTCGGCCGCGAATCCCCTGACCAGGAACCTCCTCGACGTTCGATGGCAGAGCAACCGACAGGTGTCGTTGCATTGCGGCCGTCACGACAGCAGTGGCCAGCACGTGCGGCGATACCTGGTCGAGGGAGGCTGCCAAGCGCAGGATCTCGTCGAGCGCCATGCCGTCTGACGAAATGACGGCGGCCAGGGTCGGGTGTCCCGCGGTGAGCGTGCCTGTCTTGTCGAACAACAGTGTCCGGCACGTCGCAAGTCGCTCGAGTGTTCCCGCGCCCTTCACGATGACGCCACGCTTGGCGGCGCGTGACAGGCCCGCTGCGAAAGCCACCGGAGCCGCCAAGATCAGCGGGCAAGGGGTCGCGACCACGAGGACCGAAACGGCGCGGGCGAGCTCGCCTGACACCACCCATGTCAGCGACGTGGCCGCCAAGGTCAAGACTAAGAACCAGAATGCATAGCGGTCCGCCAGCCGGACGAATGGCGCCGTCGACTGCTGAGCTTCGTCGACAAGGCGGAGGATGCCGGCGAACGTGCTTTCCGACGCCGTGGTCGTGAGACGGAGATCGAACGGATTCCCTGCATTGACGACACCGCTGCGGACCGCGTCGCCGGGGGAACGCTCCAATGGCAGTGGTTCCCCGGTGAGTGCGGATTCGTCTACCACGGCGGTCGATCCGACGACGACACCATCAACCGGCACAACTTCGCCCGAGTGAACGAGGATGAGGTCGCCGCGCACCAACACGTCGATGGCGACGTCTTTCAGTCCGTCGGGACAGTAACGATGGCCCACCCGGGGGACACGCTCGAGCAGTGAACGCAGGTCGCGACGGGCCCGCCCCGCTGCCCACGCCTCCAGGCTGCGCCCGGTCGCAAGCATGAGGCTGATGACGGCTCCGGCCAACTCCTCGTGCACCGCCAGCGCACCACACAACGCCAACAAGGCGATGACGTCAACGCCAAAACGGCGGTGCCGGAGACCGTCGATGACCCACCACGCCCCCCAGCCGGCCCCCAGGATCGTGGCCAGCATCCATGTCACGCTGGCTGCATGGTGATCTCCGAAACCGAAAAGAAGGCCCCCGGCCCCCAGGCAGGTCACCGTTGCCGCCAGGAAGATCCTCTCCCCCAACACGGCGCGCCAAGTGCCGACACCGTCATGGTGGCTCTCGCGCATCGAGATCATCGTCTACGACTTGACCGCTTCACCGCCAGGGTCGAAGGTCCGCCCTTACGGCGTCTCAGCCTGATCAATTCCTCGCCCCGAGGGTGGGGGTGGGTTGGTCTGGAGATCCGACGAAGCACCAGGAGCCCACCAGGGTCTTCTCGATGTGACCCTCCCGAGCAAGACCGAGATCAGCATGGCACCCCCGGTCGCGACGGCCAGGGTGATCATCAACGTCGACAGCGATGGCACGTCGAACGCGAAGACCCGCTTGGAAACGGGCAAGGTCAGTGCCAGCGCCGCTCCGCCGGCCATGGCGATGACGAGTCCCATCCGGACGACGTCGAGGGGGCGTGCCAGGCAGACCAGAACCCACAGACCGAGGCAGAGCAAGACGATGGTCGCGGCAGTGCGAGCCTGGGTTCCTGACGTGTGGGGAGTCGCCCGTGCCACCGCATATGCGGCGAAGGTCGAGGCTGCCGTGACCACGCCAGCCCGCAGTGTGAACTGGGCCACCCGCCGGGTGTAGCCAGGCAGAGCCCGGGGCGCTCCTGCTGCCAGGGCCAAGAAGAACCCGGGCACGCCGATCGTCAGGGTGCTCACCACCGTGAGATGCCGTGGATAGAAGGGGAATGCAACACCCACCGCACCGACGACGATGGCGAGAACGGCCGCGTAGACCGTCTTGGTGACAAAGAGGTTGGCGACCCGTTCAATGTTGGCGATGACACGCCTCCCCTCATCGAGGACGTTCGGGAGCGCTGCAAAAGAACTATCGAGCAAGATGATCCTTCCAACAGATCTGCTCGCCTGGCTTCCCGTCCCCATGGCGATGCCGATGTCAGCCTGCTTGAGCGCAGGCACGTCGTTGACACCATCGCCGGTCATGGCCACCACATGCCCGGCAGCCTGGAGAGCCTTGACCATGGCCCGCTTTTGCTGAGGCTGCACACGACCGAACACCGACGCCTCCTCGAGCACCGCGATCAGGACGTCGGGATCATCTGGGAGGTCCCGGGCGTCGACAGGTGCATCGGCACGTGGGATACCGACCCGGGCGGCGACAGCCGCGACGGTACGAGGATCGTCTCCCGACAGGACCTTGGGTGTCACGCCTTGGTCGAGGAGGTACCGAATGGTCGACTCGGCATCACGGCGCACCCGCTCGTCGAGGAATACCAAGCCGACCGGCTCGAGACTGCCGGAGGGCAGCACGTCTCCGACGAACGGCTCCGTCCTGGCGACGAGGAGACTGCGTTGCCCGATGGCAGCCCGACCGTCGAGGTCGGGGACCGAAGGCGATCCGGGGCGAAGATGGCCGAGCATGAGATCCGGGGCGCCGAGGATCCACGTCCCATGCTCTGCGAAGGTCGTGGCGCTCCACTTTCGGGCTGATGAAAACGGGACCCGATCTGTAGATCGCCACTCACGGGGCGGGGGACAGGCGATCGCGATCGCTTCGAGTGTGGCATTTGGCGCCGGGTCAGACGCGGCGATGGCGCCCAGCGCGGCTCGGAGCGAGGACTCGTCGATCTGATTCCCGAGCATCTCGACGTGCTCGAGCGTCATCCCGGGCTCGGTCAGTGTGCCTGTCTTGTCGATGCACACGACATCAACGCGCGCCAGTCCCTCGATGGCCCCAAGCTCTTGCACCAGAACCCGACGACCCGCCAGGCGGATTGCTCCAACGGCGAAGGCGATCGTCGTCAGGAGGACCAGGCCCTCGGGTACCATCGCCGCCACTCCGGCCACAGAGCCGCGCAGGGCATCCGCCACGGACTGCCCGGAGCGCAAGAGCTGGCTCGTCACGAGCAGGGCCGCCGCAGGCACCATGACCCACGTGACCACAGCCAAGATGCGATTCGTTCCCAGGACCAACTCGGACCTCACCAGATCGAACCGGCGCGCGTCGACCTGGAGACTCTGTGCATAGGCGGCGACACCCACTCGACTCGCCCGCGCCACACCCGAGCCGGCCACGACGAAGCTCCCCGAGAGCACTTCGTCTGTCGGCGCCTTGGAAGCGGGTTCGGCTTCGCCAGTGAGTAGAGACTCATCCACTTCGAGGCCGGCACTGGACAAGACAATGCCGTCGACGACAACTTGGTCGCCGGGATAGAGCTCGAAGATGTCATCGAGCACGATCTGTTCAACAGCGATCTCGACGAGCTCGCCCGAGCGGCGGACATGAGCGATCGGCGCCGTCAGCACTGTCAGTCGATCGAGCGTGTGCTTGGCTCGCAGCTCCTGGGTTATCCCGATTGCCGCGTTCACCACGAGAACCACCCCGAACAGGGCGTCCTGGGGCGGCCCGACGAACGCCACCACCACGAGGAGGCTCCCGAGGATGGCATTGAACCGGGTCAGAAGGTTGGCCCGGAGAATCTGCGCCACTGTGCGCGCAGACCCGATGGGCGCCGTGTTGGCGTGGCCCTCGAGGATGCGGTCATTGACTTGTTCCCCGGTCAGGCCAGTGACAGCACCCTGGAAGGGTGAGCTCTGGCGAGCCGCGGCCCCGATGTCGCCAGCCGGTGCGGACGAAGGCCTATCGGGACGGGCTGTCACCGGGACCCCAGGTCTGCCACGGATCCAGCCTGCCCTGTGCGCGGGCTCGGGGCCAGGGTCCCAAGTCCTCCGGGCTCATGGTGCCACGTCTGTCTATCCCTTCCTGGCCGGTGATAGGCCTCTCGAGGACGGACGGTCCTGGACCTCTGGGTGGTTCCAGACGGTCAAGAATTCGGAGACGCCGACGACGCCGTCTTGCTCACGCGTGGAATGCGACACGAACAGGGCCCGGGGGCGGGCAACTGGCCTTCGGAGCCTGTGTGGAGCCGACGCACTCCTAGGCGATGAAGGTGGCGCCTCGGGTCTTGCCGGTGGTCATCACCAGGTGCTCGCACGCAGAACATCGGTCCGGGGAAGCCGTCTGGTCCCACGTACGATGGGCCTCCGCGGTATAGGACTGGCCGCACAGCGTCTTGATGGGCGGGGGAGAGCTATCCGTCACGGCGTGCCATTCCAGCGGGAAATGGCCCCGATGTCGGAGCAAAGCCCAGAAACTGTGGCGTGGCATCTCCGGAACTGCGAGGTACCTCATGGCATGGACCCCCCCTGCACCCAATCCCGTCCAATGCTACCGAGAAGATTCGCCGGGCGACGGGCGGCCTCGGCCGGGGCTGTGTTCCGTGGTGCGCAACGGCACCGTGTCCTATCTCGACGACGTCGACCGAGCTCTGGCCCGGCTCGACGCCGGTGTCCTCCCGGCCTGCGAGCGCTCCGGCAGGCCCATGGGGCCCGCGCCTCTGATGGCGAGGCCGGCGACTCGCACCTGCATCACCTGTGCCTCCTCGTCACGGCCAGATCCCGGACGGGGCTAGACCGCAGCCAAGAAAGCTCGGGGTGGCGAGGGTCAGGCGGGAGGTCCCGTGGTCAGCTCGACCGATGCGCTGTGGTTCGCACCTTGGGCGTCCACCCAACCCACGGTCACCGAGGCACCCGGCTTGTACTTGAGCAGCGCGTTGGTCAAGTCCTGGGCCGAGGCGATCGTCGTGGCATTGACCGAGACGATGGTATCGCCCGTCCCGATCCCGGCATTGTCCGCCGCACTCCCAGACTGCACACCCGCGACATAGGCGCCGGGGACGGTCGAACCGCTACCGGATCCACCGAAGAACCCGTTCCCGCCCGCCTGAGACGGGTCGGTGACCTCGACGCCGAGGAGGGCCCTCGGCCCGATCTGGATGGTCGAGCTCGCCTTGCCGTTCTTGATCTGGTTGGCGATCGACATGGCCTGGTCGATGCCGATGGCATAGCCCTGACTGGTGCTGCGGTTGGTCGCGGCCGCAGCGGTGTTCATGCCGATGACTTTCCCTGACGTGTTCACGAGCGCTCCACCCGAATCCCCGGGCTGGATGTTCGCATCCGTCTCGATCAACCCGTTGAGCGTCTCTGACAGCGTGCCCGCATCACCGGCGGTGATGGTCTGGTTGAGGGCGGTGATGGTCCCGGCGACTGCGCTCGGTGTCCCACCCGTTCCCCCCGCATTGCCGATGGCGACCACGGGCTGACCCACGCTCAGGTTGGCGGAATTCCCGGTGGTGATGGTCTTCAGACCCGACGCGTTCTGGAGCTTGAGCAGAGCCACGTCGTTGGTCACCGAGTAGCCCAGGACCGTCGCCGAGTATGTCTGACGACTTCCCACAACCTGCACGTTGATCGTCGTCGCGTTCTCGATGACATGGTTGTTGGTGAGGACCAGGCCCGACGAGGAGACGACCATGCCCGTCCCCGCCGCCGCGCCCCCCTGGGCCAGGGTGGTCTCGATGTCCACCAGGGCGGGGTCTACCTGCGAGGCGATCGCCGCGGTGTTGACTCCGGCCGGAGAGTTGTTCGATCCCGATCCCGTTCCGGTCCCCGACCCCAGGCCTGATCCCGGTCCGAATCCCGAGGGGCCCTGGGACGGGATGGTGCCGAACAAAGGAGAACTGCCCGCGGCGTTGTTCTCCATGGCGTGCTCGACCCCCGCACCCACGACGCCCGAAGCCGCGATGACCGCAACGGCCACGATGGCGAAAATGCCCCAGCTGCCGAGAGGTTTGCGCTTGGGTGCGGGTGCGTAGAAAGGAGGATTGGCACCGTAGGGATAATGGTTCCCGTACGGGTAGGCCGGGGGAGCGCCGGCGCCGGGCATGGACCCGGGAACCCAGTAGCCGCCGGGGACGTGGTCCCCCGCCGACCCTGACACCCATGGCGGTGGCGGAGGTGGTGGTGGTCCCTGGGAGGGTGGTGGTCCCTGGGAGGACGCCACGTCTCCGGGACGAGGTTCGTTCACCCACACCTCGGCGGTGGGGACCCCGGGGTCCGGGACGAACCCCTCCTGTCCGGGCTCACCGAGCTGACCTTCGTGACCAGCGTCGTTGCTCACTGTGCTCCTGTCTACGTCTCGAACGACCGTTTCCACCGAAGCTGAACTCCGATATCACAGATCATCGACGCCGAACCTGTACGGGAGCTTGGAGAATCCTTTTATTCAGCCGTGAGCGGTCCCGCCCAGCTGATCGAAGATCCCAGGCCGGGCAGGTGGGTTTCATCGTCCATCCTCGTGCCGGACGCGTCCACCATCCTACCCTTCGGCACTCCCTCAGCGTGACCGGTTGACGCCAAGGCCCACATCACGAGGACCGTCGGCGCGGCTCTCCGGCGAGGGACCTAGTCCTCGCCGAAACAAGCTGCCGTTGTCTGGGACATGTTCGTTCGTCTCACGCGGGCGGGTGGTCCCTCGGACACGTCAAGCCCAAACTGCTGGCGCTGTGCGCCAGAGCTCGCACCGTGATGAGGCGACTTCGCCACCAGTCGTGTCGAGGCGCGGCGAGGTGGAACACTTCGGTGAGGTCCTCGAGCACGGGCGCCGCGTAGCGCGTGATGCCGGGGGGGCAGAGATGGACGCCATCGGAGGTTCTGACCCGAACCCAGTGCTCTACCGGGGTCGACAAGCTTCCATTCGGTGGGAGCCAGTTCGTGTACCTGCCGTCGATCTCGAGAGAGCTGGCCACCGGCAGGTACATCACCTTGCCGGGGAACGCCGCAGCCGCCTGTTGGATCGCCTTGTTCCACGTGGCCAGTCCCGCTGCACTGGGCAGAAACCCACGACCCTCGGCGATGCTCGCACTGGGATCGAACACCGGCATCTGCAAGAAGATGATGCCGGCCACGCGACGTGCGCTGAGCAACTGGCGCACGGCATCATCCAGTTTTCTCTGGTAGCTGCTGGGATCGGTCGTGGCCGTGGCGTTGTCCCACGACCAGGTGCCGACAAGGACCTGCGGCCGCGAGAGTCGCACATGACGTTGCAAGAACGCGAGCCCGGCCGGTGTCTTCAAGCTCCAGCCCGGTCGCGCTGCGGGTTCGACGGTGACCTCACCCGTGCTCTGCAGTGCGGAGATGATTCCCTTCTCTGCGAAGGACATCACCGAGTCGCCGAAGGTGAGCACCCGAAGGTGGTGCTTGGGGCTGATTTTGGTGCCGGGGGGAGGGTGATGGGGACCTCGGAGCCAAAGCCTCCCGCCCCGGTGACCCCGGGGCCAGTGCCGGGATCGAGCCCACCACCATTCCAGGCCCGCACCGGGGCGGCGATCGACACGGTGGTGCCCACCAGGATCACGGCCACGGTGACCACCACCGCCACGGGGGCGGCGATGCGCAGGCCCAGTCCCGACAGCGCCTGACGCCGGATGGGGCGCTCGACGAGGTAGAAGCTCGCCATCGACACGATGAAGGTGAGCCCCACCCGACAGAGGTCGAGCCCTGCGCCGGACAACCCGGTCCTGGCGTGGTTCAGGTAGACGAAGATCGGCCAATGCCACAAGTAGAGGCCATAGGAGATAGTCCCGATCCACTGCATCGGACCGATCGAGAGGACCTTGGCCAACAGCCCCTGGTGATCCTGGCGCACATCGGCGATGACGATCCCGGCCAGGACCGCACAGAGGAGGAACTCGCCTCGGAACATCCCCGCCGTAGGCAGTCCCGCCGAGGTGCCCGCTTTGGCCCAGAACACCCCCAGCACCACGAGCGCCACCGGAGCGACACGGTGCAACGCGCTCCTCGCCTTGGCCCCGGGCTGGGGCCGGGCGGCGCTCACAAAGGCCAGAGCCGCTCCCACCAGGAGGTCGAAAGCCCGGGTGTCGGTGCCGTAGTAGATCCGAGAGGGATCGACCCCGGGGTGAAAGAGCAGCGCCATGGCCAGGGTCGAGGCACCGGCGCCCACCGCACATACCCCCACGCCCACCCCGCGCCAGTGGCGTCTGGCCAGCGTGAGCAGTCCGAGGACCCCCAGAGGCCACACCAGGTAGAACTGCTCCTCGATGGCCAGGGACCAGGTGTGGGTGAGCGGCGAGGGGGTGGCGAACTGGGTGAAATAGGACTGGTGCGAGAAGATGGCGTGCCAGTTGGCCACATAGGCCAGCGTCGCCAGGGCGTCCCCACGCAGCCCCGACAGGTCGATGGCCGCCCCGCCACCGGAGGGGGAGCTGAGGCGCCCGTTGGCCACGGCATAGACAGACACCGCCACGAGCACGAGGAACAACGCCGGCAGCAGCCTTCGGGCCCGCCGCCCCCAGAACGCACCCAGGCGAATACGGCCGGTGGCACTCTTCTCCTCGAGCAAGAGGCTCGTGATGAGAAAGCCCGACAACACGAAGAAGAGGTCCACCCCGAGATATCCCCCCGAGGCCCAGCCCGAGACCCAGGTGATAGGCCATGACCCCGAGGATCGCCAGCGCCCGCACCCCGTCGAGGGCGGGCAGGTGTCGTCCTGCCACCGCCCGGGGCACTGGCCTCAGAGACTCGGGACCGCTGCCGGCCGTCGTGTTCGACTCGAGCAGCCTGGACACCGCAAAAGGCTACTTGGCGTCATGGGCGATCCGACGCCGGTCGCTACGACGACGTCGAAAGATGCAGCGACTGCTCCAACAGTGCACGGATGAAAAGGGAGTACCTGAGGGTGACGTGGTTGCCGAGAAGATAAACGTCGTAGTGCCCGACGATGACACGGCACCTCTCGGCGCAGGACCACGGCGTGACATTGATAGAGCGCGCCCCACTGGCGATCGCCGCACGCGACTCGGCAATATTTCTTCGAGGCAGGCCAGAAACGCGGTACCCAGGGACGAGTCTTGCCGCCTTCGGCACGTGGGTCTGGTCGAACAGTCGTTGTGACGCGGGCAGCCACTGTGCAGCGGTGAAGTGATTCGACAGTGGAAACAACATCACCGAGCCGACAGACATGGCCCCAAGGCCTTCCACGTCAGGCCGGAAGGGACGATCCTCGGGTGCGGTGCCCGCCTCGTCACCGCCGGCAGGCCGGATGCCATACTCTGAGCCGGCCAGGCGCGCCGAAAGGGATTCGGCGGGGACGCGAGGAGAACCATGGAGGGGGAGCCCGGCGACTCGGTCACGACTGCCGAACGACCCCAGGACGGTCGGCCCCGTGCACCCCAACACCGTCGGCGCAGAGCGGCCCCCCCGCCCGACGACTCGGCGCATCCAGAGCTCGGCCGCGCGGGCCGGCGCCGGTGGCTTCCCGACACCTTGGGCGTCTTGTGGGTGCTGGTGGCAGCCGGCGCGGCCCTGACCCCGGCGCTGGCGCACGGCTGGTCGCTCGGGAACTACGCCGTCCAGTCGCTCTACGGCGGCCTTGCATCGAGCGGGGCCAAGGTCCACTACACCCAGGCGAGCGATCAGCTCACCCTTTTCATGCCCCTCACCAACCTGGCGTGGACCCAGGTCCACAGTGGTCATCTGCCTCTGTGGAACCCCTACAACGCCCTTGGCCTCCCCCTCGCATTCAACTGGGAGTCAGCCACCTTCAGCGTGCCTGTCCTTCTCGGCTATCTCGTCCCCCTCCACCTCGCTTATACCGTCCAGGTACTGGTCACGTATGCAATCGCCGGCACAGGCGTCTACGTCCTCGCTCGGGTCATGCGACTGGGTGTGCTCGGCAGTGTCATGGCCGCCACCGTCTACGAGTTGAGCGGCCCGATCTTCGGACTCGTGGGTTGGTCGTTCGGTGGAGTGATGGCATGGGCCGGCTGGCTGCTCGTCGCCGTCATCTTCGTCATCCGAGGTCGTCACCGCGCCCTGTCGATCGTGTTCTTCGCCGTGGTCGTGGCATGTGCCATCTACGCGGGAGAACCAGAGGCGTTGGTCTTCTTGGGCCTCGCCGCGGGCTTGCTCATCGTCGCCATGTTGGGAGCGCGGCTCCTCGGACACGGCGAGTCCGGCCCCGTCCTGCGGCCCGGTCTCGATCTGGTGGTGGCCGGTGTCGCCGGTGCTGCGCTCGGCGCCCCACTCTTGCTGCCCGGAACCCAAGTCGGCGGCATCGCACTCCGCAACTTCCGAGGTGGCCAGGTGTCGATCGGCGGCCCCGCCAAGGCTGCGCACGCGTTGCCGCTCCACGACCTGATCCATGTGCTGTTCCAGGGCTTCGACGGACTTCCCGTGACCGGAACGCCGTGGTTCGCCGATCGCTTCATCTATATCGACACCGTCGCCTATGTCGGGGTCATCGCGATCGTCCTGGCCGTCCTCGCTCTGGCCAAGCGTTGGCGCGATCCCGCCGTGATCGCCTTCAGCGCCATCGCCATCGTCTCGACCGCGCTGGTGTTCGCCGCTCCGCTCGTGACGCTGCTGGACCGCTTGCCGTTCCACCTCGGCGGCATCCTGTGGTACCGGGCTGTCGCACCCATGGCTCTCGGTCTCGCCGTGCTGGCCGGAGTCGGCACCGACGTCCTCGTGCGCTCGGGCACCATGCGAGATGTCCTGAGGTGGCTCGGTGGAGGCTTCGCCGTCGCGGGTGCGGTCTTGTTGGCGCTCTGGCTCTTCGGTCGGGGACACCTCCCTCGTGTCGAGGCGACATTCCGCTCGAAGAGCTTCATCTGGCCTGTGGTCGCCACCGCCGTCGGTCTGGGGGCATGTGTCTGGCTCATCTGGGCTCGTCGTCGTACCGGTGACACCGATACCGCTCCCCGGGTGTCGTCACGTGTCGGCGCGTGGGCGGCCATGGCCCTCATCGCCTGCGAGACGGTCTTCCTCGTTGTCTCGGGCGTGCCGGTGTGGTGGTCGAGTCCGACGGGCTTCACCCCGACGCCGGCCGTCGTCGCGCTGCACCACGCCGTAGGACCCGCCGTCGTCGCACACGGGACGACAGCCTGCAACAGTCAAGGAATCACGCCCAACGTCAACGCCGCGTTCGGTGTCAGAGAGCTGGCCGCCTACGATCCGGTCATCCCGCGGGTGTACTTCCTCAACTGGAGGTATCTCACCGGACAACAGGCGGGGCCCTCGGGGAGCTTCATCTATTGCCCGGCGGTGACCACCGCGACCCTGGCGCGCCGTTACGGCGTCGAGTACGTCCTCGAGCCGCGCGGAGCCCCGGGACCCCAGGGCGGGGTCTTCGATCAGAAGATCGGCGACGAGGACTTGTATCGCATTCCCGGGGCCGCCATCGCCACACTGACAGACCTCGCCGCCAACGGGGGTATTCCCGGGCCCGATGTCACCGGGACGCCCGTAGACGTGACGCACTCCGACCCGGCCAGCTGGACCCTGGTCACCCACTCGACGAAGCCGGCCGTCCTTCGCCTGCGACTCACCAACCTGCCCGGGTGGCACGGCTCGGTCGACGGGCGATCCCTCGGGCTCACGACCTTTTCGGGAGTCATGATCCAGGCGCGCGTCCCAGCCGGAACACACACGATCGAGCTCCACTACTGGCCCGGCGCCTTCAGCGTCGGTCTCCTGCTTGCCGGCGCCGCTGTCGTCGGGCTGGTGGCGCTACCCATCGTGGGGAGGATCCGCCGCCGGACCTGAGCGCCCCACGGCGCCGTTTCCACCGGAGATCTGCCTTTCCGGGCCACGAGCAGGCCCTCATCTGCGCTGGCACATGGACGGAGATCGCCTGGTCCTGGTATTTTCGGAGAGGGATTTCTTGCTCTTGGGGGGGCTCGGGATGAGGCGGATCGGCATTCTGATTGTTGCCTACAACGCAGCATCGACGCTGGCCTCTGTGCTCGATCGCATCAAACCTGAGTTCATGGACCGCGTGTCGGAGATTCTCGTCTGCGACGACCACAGCAAAGACTCCACCTATCTCGTCGGGCTCGGGTACAAGCAGCTGATGCCCCACGTGCCGCTGACCGTCATCCGTCAGCCCCGCAACTTCGGCTACGGCGGAAACCAGAAGTCCGGGTACCAGTGGGCGATCGATCACGACCTTGACATCGTGGTCCTGCTCCATGGCGACGGCCAGTACGCGCCCGAGGTGCTCGACCAGATCGTCGCCCCCCTCGAGAGCGGCGAATGCGACGCCGTCTTCGGATCGAGGATGCTCGACCAAGGGTCGGCACGGCGCGGTGGGATGCCGATGTACAAGTACGTCGGCAACCGGATCCTGACCACGGCGCAGAATGCGCTGGCCGGAACGTCGTTGTCAGAGTGGCACAGCGGCTATCGCGCATATTCGGTCGAAGCCTTGCGCGAGATCCCATTCCAGTCGAACTCCGACGGTTTCGTGTTCGACACCGAGATCATCACCCAACTGGTCGAGTCGGGCAAGCGGATCGTCGAGGTCCCAATCCCGACGTACTACGGCGACGAGATCTGTTACGTGAACGGACTCGGCTATGCCCGTGACGTCATGCGCCATGTCGTGCGCTACCGGATGCACAAGATGGGCTTCGGGTCCGGAGATGCCGCCTTCGCCACCGATCAGTATGAGCTCAAGCATGACGAGGAGACGTCGCACGGAGTGATCCGGGAGTGGCTCGGGTCCTACCACGACCTCGACATCCTCGACGTGGGTTGTGCCGAGGGCGCGGTGAGCCTCCAACTCGTCGAACAGGGGAACCGGGTCACCGGTGTCGACCGCGAGGAGTGGCCCAGCGTGGCCGGCAAGCTCGACCACTTCGTCGTGGCCGACCTCGACAAAGGCGTTCCCGATGAGATCCGGGGGCGCTACGACGTGGTCCTCGCCGCTGACGTCCTCGAGCACCTGCGGGAGCCTGGTGATCTGCTCGCCGAGTTGGCCCGACACCTCGCGCCCAACGGTTGGATCCTGGCGAGCATCCCCAACGCCGTCCACTGGTATCCCCGTCTGCGCATGTTGTCCGGACGCTTCGACTATGACCGCCGGGGCATCTTGGACCGGGGCCATCTCCGCTTCTTCACCCGTCGGAGCTTCGAACGCTTGGCGAAAGCAGCCGGGCTCCGGGTGACTCGTTGTCAGGCCGTGGGCCTGCCCGTCGAGATCCTCAACCGGGGCGGTGGAGACTCGGCCGTCTCGCAAAAGGCACCCCTCCGCATCCTGGCCTTCTTGGACCGTGTCACGACCCAGATGTGGCCCAACCTCTTCGCCTACCAGTACGTGATCCGCCTCGACCAGGCGTAGCGAGTGACTACCCACAGTGCTCGACCGGCCCCGGTGGACTCGGCGCCCAAGGTTCGATCCATAATCTAAACGGACACGGGCGGGAGTTCCCTCGCGCACACAAGCGGGGGGCATTCCGCCCCGCAAATGGGGGCAGGGATGATGCAATCAGAGACGTTTGTGGATTCTGCTGTGTCAGTGGCCGCCGTCGCCGCCGTGGTGGGCATGCTCTACGCCCGGGCGTCGGCCCACGCGGCACGGGAAGCAGCCGAGGCGGCCCGACGCTCGTCGGAGCTCGCCGAGAGATCACGACAAGCCGCGGCACGGGCCCGGCTCCGGATGCGTGTGGAACGGGTCGGGGAGCTCGTCCAGGAGATGACCGCCTCTGCGCCCGCCGATCCTGGTGCCGAGGACCTGTCACCGGCGGCCAGGGCGCAGCTTCGGGTCTTGCACCGGGCCGTCATCGGCCTCAGCGACATGCTTCCCAAGTCGGCCGCACTGAGTCGGGCCCGATCGGCGACCGATCTCAGCGATGGTCTGGCCGACGCCAGCGCCGAGATCGACGGCCTTGTCAAGAAGCTCACCAGGCACCGCCCGCGGAGCGCCTATCGACCGAGGCACCAGGTGCCCTGGGACAGGTCGCCGGGCGTCCGTGCGGGTGTGACGGCGACCTCAGGGCACGCCCTTGTCACAAGTCCGCCGTCGCCGTGACGACACGGCTCACATCGACCGCCACATCCAGTCGATGCGACCCGCCCCCTCCTTCGACCGAGCCCCGGAGAGGTGACACGTCCCAGTAGTCGCGTCCCCATGCCGTGGTGATATAGGACTCGGCCACGAATTGGTCGTTGGTGGGATCGATGTCGACCCAACCCCAGCCCGGGAGGTACACCGACGCCCAGGCGTGCGAAGCGTCGGCCCCGACGAGGCGTTCTTGGCCCGGCGGGGGGAAGGTCTCGATGTACCCACTCACATAGCGAGCCGCCAACCCCAGCGACCGGATGCACCCGATCATGAGATGGGCGAAGTCTTGGCACACGCCCCGTCGCTCTTCGAGCACCTCGAGCAGGGGAGTGGCAATCGAGGTGAATCCGGGCTCGTAGTGGAATTCCCTGTAGATGCGGTCGGTGAGGTCCAAGACCGCCTCGACCAGGGGGCGACCGGGATGGAACGACCCCTGCGCGTATTCGGCCAGGACGTTCGAGGTGGGGATGAGGCGCGATGGGGCACGACACCGGCGGGCGTCGCGGGCTGACGATTGACGGTCGATCTCGAGCAGGGTCCGGACCGACTCCCACGGCGGCCCGGCCGGAGGAGCGGGTGGTGGTGACACCCGAACCACGCCGGAGGAGGTCACCGCCATACGGTCGAATCCTCCTTGGACCACGAATGTCGCCACGCTGTTGCCGAAGGGGTCGACGGACTCGAAGCGGGTGCTCGGCTCGGGGTCGATCTCGAGGCTGTACTCGAGGCACACCTGATTGTCCGTCTGGCGGGGCCGGAGGTGCGCCTCGTTGTACGACTGCTCCACCTGGGCCGCGTACTCGTAGGTGGTGGTGTGGGTGACGCGGTAGAGCCTGTCCTGCTCCACGGCGTCGATCTTGCCCGCCGATGGTCGTGCACCGGGGGATCCGAAGCGGCGGTGATGCGGCATGGGTCGAGCGGTCCCGGTGGCCTCGCTGTGGGGGGCGACCGTCGCGGGGGCCACGCGGAGAGAAGAACGACGCCTCGATGTGGTCATGGAGGTTGCCGATGGCCGGTCCGAGCTCGGCCAGAAACGCCCGCAAGCTCGCCGGTGTCGGGCCGGACGACGGGCGCGTCGGCGACCAGGACGGCGGTATCGGTGCACGCGGCGAGGATGGGCTCGTTGTGGGGGAGGGCCTTGACGAGATCCCGCAACTCGCTCAGACACGCACACACGGCTCGGGGAAAGGCCTCGTCTTGGAGCAGGAACCTCAGCGTCGAGGTGGCGTCGGGTCGAGCCGGCATGGCCCGACGGAACGGCTGGTACGAGGCGAGCGATCGGAGCAGCGCCATCTGGTGGACCTCGTTGTAGACCTCGCGGCCCGAGATCGGGCACGGCGCTGTCGGCCCGGACGGCCAGGACCCGGCACGTGATCTCGGCCCGCTCGAGTTGCTGGCCCATGCGGAAGAAGGCCAGCGCCTCGTCGCGCCGCATCGTGCCCTGCATGACCCCGTTGATCCGCTGGATCTCGTCGATCACCCGCTGGAGCCACCGCACGCGTTGGTCGCGGGCGACCGACGGTGCTGGACACCGGGCTCAGCGAGATCCACAATTCGTTGCAGAGCTCCCACACCTCTCGAGGCACGACGGGGCGGGCCAGGCGCAGGTTGTCACGAGCACCTGCGATCGACGCCAGGATCGACGAGGGATTGTCCCGGTCGGTCAGGACGTACGCGACCACCCGCGCCTCCAACGACCGCTTGAAGGCGGCCGCCGTGGTGCCCGAGCCCAGCTGGCTGTTGCGCTCGTGGAAACCGGCCATGGTCCCGGCGATCTCGACCAGAGGGGCCCAGCCGACGTCCTCACCGACGGGCAGGTCGATGTGGGTCTCGCCGTGGACCTGGACGATGCGGGCCGTGTCCTCGGCACGCTCCAGATAGCGGCCGGCCCAGTAGACCGCCTCGGCCATCCGTGCCAACAACATCACTCGCTCCTCTCCTGGGGGTGGGGACAGTCCTGCCGTGTCGGGTCCTATTGGGCCAGCTCCCATCCGTCACTTCGAAGGGAATGTTCGGACCGGCGCATCCCGCACCTCGGGCTCCTCCCTCGGAATCGGGGGCCGAAGGTCGTGGTCCGGGGAGCCGACGGGGTCGTCGAGGTCGGCCAAGGTGGCGTCGACGATCCAGGTGTCCTTGCTGCCGCCCCCTTGCGACGAGTTCACGATGAGCGATCCTGCCGTCCGAGCCACCCGGGTGAGCCCACCCGACGTGACATAGGCCCCGTTCGGGCCGAGCGAGCGCGAAGGGTCGGAGGTCCACATGGCGGGGCACGACGTTGCCGTCGCACAAGCGTCGGCATGGTGGAGAGCGAGAGCACCGGCTGGGCCACCCAGTTGGGCGGGTACTGCTCGATGCGCTGCGCCACCAGGGCGAGGGCCTCGGCGCCGGCCGTGGGGCCGATCACGACTCCGTAGCCACCCGACTCGTTGGCCGGCTTCACGACCAGAGCGTCGAGGTGCGCGAGCACGAACTGACAGTCCTCGGGGTCGCCACACCGCCACGTGGGCACGTTGGGCAGGATGGGGTCCTCGCCCAGGAAGTACCGGATGATCTCGGGGACGAAGGCGTAGACGGCCTTGTCGTCGGCGATTCCGGCCCCCGGGGCGCTGACCACGGCCACGTTCCCTGCTCCGCCAGGCGCCGCATGAGGCCGGGCACCCCGACATAGGAATCGCGCCGGAACACCTCGGGATCGAGGAACAGCTCGTCGATGCGCCGGTAGATGACGTCGACGCGCTCGAGTCCGCCGACCGTCCGCATGTACACGGTGTCGTCGTCGAGCACGACCAGGTCTCGCCCTTCGACCAACTCGATGCCCGAGCTGCTGGGCGAGAAAGGCATGCTCGAAATAGGCCGAGTTGTGGACGCCGGGTGTCAGGACGACCATCGTGGGCTCGTCTCGAACCGGAGACACCGACGACAGCACGCCGCTGAGACGGGCGATGTAGGGGTCGACCGGCTCGATGCTGTAGGACCGGAACAGCTCGGGGAAGACCCGCTTGGCCACCATGCGGTTCTCGAGCAGGTACGACACCCCAGACGGGATCCGCAGATTGTCCTCGAGGACGTAGAAGGTGCCGTCCTCTCCCCGCACCAGGTCGCTTCCGCAGATGTGCGCCCAGATCCCGCCGGCAGGGTCGACGCCCATGCACTCGGGTCGGAAGTTGGGCGAGCCCGTGATGAGGTCGAACGGGCACGAGCCCGGCCTGGACGGAGCGCTGGTCGTGGTAGACGTCGTCGATGAAGAGGTTGAGCGCCCGGAGTCGCTGGATGAGGCCCTCTCGGACCCGGGCCCACTCCGACGCGGCGAGCACCCGGGGGATGACGTCGAAGGGCCAGGGGCGGTCGAGCACGGCATCGCCGTCGTAGGTCTGGAACGTCACCCCGATACTGCGGATCTCCCGGTCGGCGGCCTGTTGGCGCTCGAGTAGCGCCTCGAGGCCGAGCGTCGGTCAGATGGCGCCACAGCCCGCGGGCCGTGGGCCGTGGCGGACCACCGGGCTCGACGAGCTCGTCGTAGCCCGGGCCCGGGTTGGTAGGAGGACAACATCTGGACCTTCCGACCGTTTGGGCGGCGGTGCGCCTCGTGGACGGTACGTATCGAGCGTACGAACCCGCGGTAAACGGGCGGGGTCCTCACGATGACGACTCTGTTAACGACCTCGGGTCAGCAATCGAGTTTCGGGCGCTCAGCACGACCGTTGGAGGACCAGCGCCTTGGCCAGGGCCCCCCACTCGTAGACGACGTCGTAGACGAGGTGTGACACCGGGTCGCTGACCGGGACCATGTGCAGGTGTGCGCTCGTACAGCGTTTGAACAACATCCGGGCCCGTGTGGTCTGGGTCCGCTCGGGGACCACGATGAGCTGGTTCCAGTGGCGGTCACGGGCGAGGCGTGCCACGTACTCCGCCTCGCCCCTGGTGTCGAGAGGGTTGGCCCGAAAGCAGATCACCCGCACCGTCCGGGGATGAGCGGGACAGGGCACGGCGCGCTTGCCACCGAGAGAGATGACCGCCACGGGGGCGAAGCCTGACTTCACCAATTCGAGGGCCTAGTGGGCGCGCCGCTGTCCGGGGTCGCCACCGAGCGCCACGACGGCGTCGACCCGGGTGGGAGCGTCGGTCGGGGACCAGACGAAGAGCCGGGCCGTCGCCGCGCCGAACACGACGATCAGGGCGACGCCGAGCACCAGGACCCGGCCACGCGCGGTCAAGGGCACGAGTCCTTAGGGACGGACGATGACCTTGCCGGCGTCAGGATCTCGCTCGAGACGGGCGAAGCGCTCGGGAAGGTGCTCGAGACTGATCGTCTCGGTGACCATGGGAACGGCGTCGAGGACGACGACGGTCGAGAGCGTCGAGCGTGTCGGTGAAGTCCTCGCGCCCGTAGTAGATCGAGAAGCGGATGTCGAGCTCCTTCGAGATACCCCAGAACGGGAAGATGACGTCGTCTTGCAGACAGATGCCGACGACCACGACCCGTCCGTCCACCGCGGTCATCTCCAGGGCCTGTTCGATCAGGCCGGGGCGTCCACTGCATTCGACGACCACGGTCGGCCCACCACCCATCGCTTCGAAGACCCGGGCCGGCAGCGAGCCGTCGCCGGGATCGAAGGCGCCATTGGCCCCGAGGCGCGTGGCCAGGTCACGGCGAAGAGCCGACGGCTCGCTCACCACCACGGCCTCGACACCCATCGCCACGGACCACGCCACCGCGGCCAGCCCGATGGGCCCCGCGCCGAGCACCGCCACGCGGTCGGAGCGAACCACCGCGGCGCGTCGGAAGGCGCGTCGCACGATGGCCAGGGGCTCGACCAGAGGCTGCTCGTCGGCCAGGACCGAAGCGGGGAGGGCGAACAGCTCGTCGGCGCGCACCGTCACGAATTCAGCGAAACCTCCCGGGCGCTCGAGCCCGATGAGCTGGAACTCGGTGCAGTGGTCGGCACGACCGCCGGTGCAGTACGCGCACGTGCCGCAGCCCGAGAAGGGGCGCGCCACCACTGCCGTGCCCTCCCTCCAGCGATCGTCGTCGACCCCGGCGCCCACCTTCGCTACGGCGCCGGCGATCTCGTGACCGAGAATGCCCCCGGGTTCCGCCAGCTGGCTGGCGATGTGGAGGTCACTGCCGCAGATGCCGCAGCCCGTCACGCGCAGCAGCACTTCACCGGGCCCGGGATCGGGAGTGGGAACTTCGACGAGTTCGAGCCGGGGTCGATCCTCGGCGAGGACTGCGGCTCGCACCCGGTCAGCCCCCGATGACGACGACGGGGGGATTGCTGATGCCGTGTTGTTCTTCGCACGCGGCCAGGTAGAAGGGCAAGATGGCGTGCGCGTCGATCACGAGCTCGACGTTGCCGTCGGCACCCAGGTTCAAGTTGGCGCCATGGATCGCGAACCACACGTCGGTCACCTCTTCGTTGGTGGCGGGAACGTGCAGCGTGTGGACGGACCCGGCCGGCTCGTAGAGATAGGACCCGGCCGTGTTCACGACGTCGGGGTACTCCTGGTAGAACCACGAGCCCTTCTGCGTGAAAGCCAGGACGTGCCCGGTGTGCTTGTGGGTCTGGATCGTGGTGTCGGGCGGGAAATGGTTCCGGACGATCCACACCCCGTTGGACAGGTCCACCTGAAGGAGCTGCAGCGTCCCCCCGTCCCCGATGTCGACGAAGGGCAGTTCCTTCTCTCCCCGGTGGATCGCAGTGGGCGGAAGATCGGTCATGGTCATGGGGCACCCCTCGTTCGTCGCCTGTGGCCGGGACTCGAGCCATTGAACCGCGCCAGCGCGAGGGCGTCCACCTCCGGGCTCTGCGGCCCGGCCTCGGCCCGGCCCGCCACTCCGCCACTTCCGATCACGGTGCCGTCCGTCGCCCCCTGGTCTCGACAAGCCTGTGACCAGGACCGCAACCTTGGCATTCGTTACTATTGACGATGCGAATCAGGCTCCGATTCCGTAATCTCGACGTGGGGCCGAGCACAGCGCAGCGCGCCGTGCCCCGGATGGCGAACGGCACATTCGGGACACGACGGACACGGGGGGGTACGTGGTCTCACCGGCACGACGGATCAGCCCGCAGCTGTCCATGGTCGGCGACGAGGCATTCGTCGACCGAGTACCAGCGCCTCGCCGCCCAGTTCGAGACGGGCCAGTGCCGAGGAGGTCGTGGCCTGGGCGGTCGAGCGGTTCGGCCGCCGGCTATCGCTCGTCTGTTCGTTCCAGAACTGCGTCCTGATCGACCTGGTCACCCGGGTCGACCCCAAGGTGGACGTCATCTTCCTCGACACCGGCGCCCATTTCCCCGAGACCATGACCTATGTGGAACGGATCGAGACCCAGTACCAACTGAAGCTCCGGGTCATCACTCCCGATACCGACGCCGACGCGTGGCCCTGCGGATCAGAGCGCTGCTGCGAGTTCCGCAAGACCAAACCCCTCGAGCGCGCCCTCGAGGGACAAGAGGCCTGGATGAGCGGCCTCAAGAGAGTCGACAGCGAAACGAGAGCGGCCACGCCGATCGTCGACTGGGACGAGTCCAAGGGTTTGGTGAAGGTCAACCCGATCGCCACGTGGTCCCACGATGACGTCTCTCACTACGAGGCCGATCGCAAGCTTCCGATCCACCCCCTGTTCCGCAAGGGCTATCTCTCCATCGGGTGCAGCCCGACGACCCGTCCGGTCTCGAATCTCGAGGACCGACGGTCCGGGCGCTGGTCCGGGACCGACAAGACCGAGTGCGGCCTGCACCTCTAGCCGGGGCGGAACCGTCCCCACCGGCCACCCCGTCAGTGGAAGGCCACCACCTGGTTCGATGAGGCCGCCAAGAGCAGGCCGTCGCCGACAGAAGGTGTCGGGAAGTGGTTCGAAGGCGCCCCGACCGTCAACCGCACCGCAGCCCTGCCGTTCGACTTCCGCAGGCCGAACAAGGTGCCGTCGCGCCGGATCGTCCACACCTTGTTCCCGACCAGGATGGGCGGCCCACTCGAATCGGTGGGCGTGCTCCACAGCACCCGCATCTTGTGGGTGTGGGCATTGACCTTCACCGCCACCACGCCCTTCAGGCACGGTGCGTAGACGACCCTGGTGGTGAAGGCCTCTCCGCCGTCGACGTTGCTGCCACAGAACGAGCGCTGGGCCACCTGACCCCCGACGCCGCCCAGCTTCGATTGGTTGAGCAGGTACGCCGTTCTGGACTTGCCCGCCATGAAGACGAACCCGTTCCCCATGATGGCGGGCGCGGATGACCCGAGGTCGGAATCACTGGCGTTGTCGGTCCGCCACGTCGAGGGGGTGAACGACTGCACCACGGCCAGGCTCGACGACAGCTCGATCACCGAGTCGCTCCCGTCCGGTGACGATCCCGAGGTATTCGACCCGTTTCCGGTGGCGAACCAGATGTTGCCGGCGGAGTCGACCACCGGAGCGGCGCCGCCCATCCAGACCGCACCCTCGTCGTTGCCGGGCGTGGGGTCTGCCTCCCAGGTCCGCATGACGCCGCCGGACTCCGGCACCGAGACGATCCAGCCGTGGTAGGTCGAGCAGTCACCTGCATTCCCCCCGAAGGCGATCTCGACCGAGCCCCGGTCCAGCGCCAGTCCGGGCCGCTGGAGCTGCGCCGTCGGTGAGCGACCCGGGCGGGTCCACGACCTGGTCGAGGAGGATGGTCCCGGTAGCTCAGTCCCAACCCCACCAGATGATGGGAGACCACCGCTCCACTCACCTCGTCGGCCACCACGAACACCTCGGATCGCGACGGGTCGATGACCGGGGTGGAGGTGATGCCCACGTTCGGGGAGATGTTGCCGCAGGGAAGTGATGAGGCGGGCACGGGCGTGCCGACGGTCGTCGACCATGCCACCGTGCCGTTGGAAGCATTGAGCCCGTACACGACGTCGTTCTCGGTGGCGACCACGACCAAGGATCCTTCCACGAGCGGCTCGCCGTAGAGCTGGCCGTTGAGCGCCGGCGACGTCCAGGCCAGCTTGGGATGGGCGAACGACGCCGTGGTCGGCGCGACTCCGGTTTCGAGCGGATTGGCGTGGTAGGTGGTCCAGTTCGTGCTGGAGGGCCCCGCCGTCCGTGCCTGGGCGTCGTTCCCGACCAGGAGCACTGCGGCCAGGAGGGCCAGAACCGATACCAGCGAGCCCGTCGACCGCGGACAACGTCCTCGGGTCCTGAGCGGAGGGGACGCGGCCCGATGGACCCGGCTCCAGATGCGCGGACGTCGGTGCATGAGAGCACCCCCCAGTCGATTGGTCCTGATCTGTGACCCTCGCCAGGGATGGTAGCGCTCGGGAGGAGTCAGATCTCAGAGAACCCACAGCCCACCCTCACGGACCGTTCAGGCTGAGGCGTCACGATGACAAGGCACAGCACCCAAGGCGGAAGCGCCGTGGTCGAGGTCCCGCCCCTCGGCCGCGGTCGCTTCGCCTTCTCGGCGGGGTCAGCGGGCCCAACGGCCCGTTCGCTGTTCACACTGGGCTGGGCTGCTCGTCGAACATCTCGAAGCGAGCACGTCCCGACTCCTTGGCGCGGTACATGCCGACGTCCGCGTCACGGAGCACAGTGGCGGCCTCTGCGCCGGGGCCGGGAAGCACGATCCCGATGCTGGCTGTCACCACCATCGTGCGACCGTGGATCACGATGGGCTCGGAAATCGCACTGAGGATTCGGTTGGCGATCTCGGTGGCTCTCTCGGCCCCGCGCACATCGTGGAAGATGAATGTGAACTCGTCGCCTCCGAGTCTGGCCACGGTCTCCCCGGCTCGGACGACCCCGAGGAGCCGCGTCGCCACAGCCTGGAGAAGTTCGTCCCCGGCTTGATGCCCCATGCCGTCGTTGACGACCTTGAACCCGTCGAGGTCGAGGAACATCACAGCCAGGTCGCTCCCCGAGCGGGCCGCATGGCCGAGTTCCATAGCCGAGCCGATCCAAGAACAGGGCCCGGTTCGGCAATCCCGTCAGCGAGTCGTGCATGGCCTGATAGGCAAGGGCCTCGGTGGCGGCGACCTCCTCGGTGACGTCTTGGACGGTCACCACGAAACTCGAGGTGACTTTCAGGCCTCCCGAGACCGGTGCCGCCAGGACGCGGACGTTTCGTACCTCTCCCGACGGCCGCTGCACCCGGAAGCTGGCCTCGAGGTCTTCTTGGTGTTCCCAGGCCGACAGGGCGCTGACCGTCGTCGACGGCCGATCCTCGGGGTAGACACAATCGGACCACTTGTGTTCCCGCCAGAAGTCGTCATCGACACCGGCGATCTCGTTGAGACTCTCGTTGACGTAGAGAACCGTTCCGTCCCGGGTCAACTCGAGAATGCCCACCGGCGACGACGACGCCATGGAATGGAACCGCTCCTCGCTCTCGGTGAACGACAGCCGGGCCCGCAGACGACCTCGGCCCAGGTCCCACACCAAGGCGGCCAGGCCCAGATTGAGCAGGGTCGCCATCACGAACACCAGACCAGGCGCCTCGAGGGGATCGGTGGGCACCGGGGCGCCGTGCAGAGGGTGGATGCGCAAGGTCCAGGTCCCGCCCCCGACGAAGTGCTCTGTCACCGACCTCGCGGCGCGCAACGTGAGGCCGCTCGGCGAGGAGACCACGAGGTCCTTCGGCGAAGTCCCTGCACCGGAGAACAATTCGATGCCCAGGTGATCACCGACGGGGCCGAGGGCCGCCTTGAGCATCTGCGCTCCGTCGACGAGGGCGGCAACCCACCCCACGCGCTGCGCCCGGCGCTGCCGCCACGGTGGTCGGATCCCCGCTGTAGACCGGCGACACGACGAGGAAATTTCCCCGGTACGTCGGGCCCGGAACGAGAACGGACTCCGCGATCGCCTGAGCCTTCCCGCTGGCGGTGGCCGCTTCGAACACCGAGACAAGGGGCTTGAACGTGCACATGTCGTAGCCCACGAGGTTGATCGGTGTCTTGAGGTTCTTCTGGTCGAACTGGCTCACCAAGCAGTACGCGGGCCGATCTCCCGGAGGTGACACCGAGTACGCCGGGACGCCGTCGGCGCGCCACCCGGCCACGAACGGAGGAAGGTCGGCGGCGGGGACCCACGAGATGAGGCCCAGGCCGTAGATCCCCTTGTATCGGTTGTACAGGTCGAGGTGCCTCACGTAGGTGTGGAATTCGTTGCCGATCGATCAGCACCGGCGGCGTGAACAGCGCGACCGCGGTGGCGATCTCGTTGGCGTAGCCGTCCAAGGTCTTCTTCGTCGTCACCGCCACTTGGGTGGCATTGGCCTCGGTCTCGGCGCGGTTGTGGACCTTGTTCCGCTGGTACCACGTCCACGAGCCGACGGTGATCCCCAACGTCCCGACGACGAGGATGGCGATGGCGGCCACCTGCCACAGCTTGACTGCTCTGTGCCCCCGTCTCTTGGTCATGGCCCACACCTTCACCGCGTCGACGGTCCTGCGGCCGCGCTTGAAATGCGGCCGCGCACGCGACCCCTTCCCTGTGGGTATCGACCGCCGGGTGCCTCCGGCGGCAGGGACTTTGGTCCCGAAAACCGGCGATTCGTCTGCAGGCCGGTAGCGTCGCCGGCCATGGCCATCTACGCATTGGGCGACGTGGAGCCGAAGATCGACCCCGACGCCTACGTCCATCCCGACGCCGTCGTGATCGGCGACGTCACCCTCGGGCCCGAGACGACGGTGTGGCCGAGCGCCGTGCTGCGCGGCGACTACGGGGCCATCGTGGTGGGGGCACGCACCTCGATCCAGGACGGCACCGTCATCCACGCCGGCCCCGGGTTCCCGACCACGGTGGGCAACGGCTGCGTGGTGGGACACCTCGTCCACCTCGAGGGATGCACGCTCGAGGACGAATGCCTGGTGGGGTCGGGTGCCGTGGTGCTCCATCACGCCCGTATCTGCTCGGGCGCCACCGTGGGGGCGGGAGCCGTGGTCCCCGGGCGGATGCAGGTCCCCCCGGGGGCCCTTGCCCTGGGGGTGCCCGCCGTGGTGAAACCCGGGGCCGCCCGACTCGACGCCATCACCGTCGCGGCCGCCGAATACATCAAGAACGGCCGCCGCTACCGGGCTGACCTGCGTCGCCTCGACTGACCAGAAGCTCTCACCCTCAAGTTGAGGTCGAGGCTAGCGGAGGCCTCGCCGCGGCTGCGGTTCAAGACGAATCCCGGTCACCGGGACAGCCGGCGCCGACCCGGCTTGCGCTCAGAACCTCCGACCCTGATTTTTCCTTGTGGCACAAGTGACTCCTGGTATGCGAATCCCCACCGGCTCCCGTCGTCCCGGGGGCACCGGGCCCACTCGATCCACCATCGGTGACAGATCCGTAACTACCCTGTTGTGACACCGCGGGGTAGGATGAACCTGCACCTGAGGTGGAGGAGGAACCCCGATGGTCGACAGTCCGTCGAATGCCGCGCAGCTCCCGGGTATGTCGGAGCCCGTCTTAGAAACAGAGGGGTTCCGCGGGCCCCAGGTCTGCGCCCTCATCGGCATCACCTACCGCCAACTCGACTACTGGGCCCGCACCGGTCTGTTGCGACCTTCGATCGCGGATGCACGGGGCAGCGGCACGCAACGTCGTGTACTCCTACACCGACGTCGTCGAGCTCAAGGTCATCAAGCAACTGCTCGACGCCGGCATCTCACTCCAACGGGCACGTCGCGCCGTGGAATGTCTACGCGACAGGTCTCGGCGGAGATCTGGCGTCGTCCAACCTCGTCCTGGTCGGCACCAACTCGGTCCTGGCGCACACCGACGGTGAGGTCGTCGACCTGTTGAAGGGTGGCCAAGGGGTCCTGAACATCGTTCCGCTCTCGGGGGTCCTCGAAGAGCTCGACGCCGCCATCCTCGAGATCGAGCACAAAGGCGCGCGCGCCGTCGCGCCCGGCCGCACCGGCGGCGCCCATCGGCAGCCGTTCGGGAGGCTCGGGGCTGACCGTGGAAGCCCCCGAGGTGGCCCGGCAGTCGACGAAGGTTGCCTTCGCCCATGACTCGGAGCGGCACTTCGCGGAGCTTCTCGAGGCTACGGCGTGCGCTGGGAGTACGAGCCGGTCGAGTTCGTCCTCGAGTGGCACGCCGACGGCACGCCCCGTATCGGGTTCCGGCCTGACTTCTACCTTCCCGACCACGAGTGCTTCATCGAGCTCACCACCCTCAGCCAGAAGCTCGTGACCCGTAAGAACGCCAAGGTCCGGCGCCTGCGCGCGTTGCACCCGGGCGTCGAGGTGAAGCTCCTCTACCAACGCGACTACGAGGCACTGCTGGTCAAGTACGGCTTCACTCGGCCTTCATCGCCTGCCGCCTAACCTGGCGGCGTGGCGCCCTCCGAATCGGCCCCGACCTCCACCGACGCGCGCCACGGGTCTGCTCCGAGCCCGGAGCCCGAGACCCGCCATTCGCCTCTGGAAGACGCCCACCGCGCGCTCGGAGCCAAGCTCGTGCCATTCGGGGGCTGGCTCATGCCCCTCGCCTATCCGACGGGCACGCTCGCCGAGCACATGGCCTGTCGCACCGAGGCCGTCGCCTTCGACGTCAGCCACCTGGGCACCGTCCGCGTCGAGGGACAGGGGAGTACGGACCTCTTGCAGCGGGAGCTGAGCAACGATCTTCGCAAGGTGGCACCCGGACGAGCCCAGTACACCCACCTCCTCGACGACGCCGACGGCTCGGTGGTCGACGACATCATCGTGTGGTGGCTGGACGAGGACACCTTCGACGTCATGCCCAACGCCTCGAACACGGCCCGGGTGCGCGACGCCATCGGAGGCGACGACACCACCGCCTCGGCGCGCCGTGATCGCCGTCCAGGGCCCCGCGGCACGCCGCCGGCTGGCCTCGGTCGCCCCTGACGCCGCCGCCGTCGGCGCGGTTCAGGGTGACGCGCTTTTCTTGGCAGCGGCGTCGACTGCGTGGCGGCCGGCACCGGGTACACCGGAGAGGACGGCGTCGAGTGCGCCGTGCCGACCGAGGCGGCCTCGGAGTTCTGGCGGGCCGTACTCGACGCCGGGGTGACACCGGCCGGCCTCGGGGCGCGCGACACCCTTCGCCTCGAGGCGGGGCTGCCGCTGCACGGTCACGAGCTCGGACCCGGGCATCACGCCGCTCCAGGCCGGCCTGGGATGGGTGGTGGGTTGGGAGAAGGGCGAATTCCGGGGACGCGACGCCCTCGAGCGTGAACGCGCCGACGGGCCCGCGCCGCCGGCTGCGGGGCCTCGTCGCCGAGGGACGCCAGCCACCGCGCGACGGCGCCACCGTGCTCGCCGGTGCCGTCCCGATCGGCACCGTGACGAGCGGGAACTTCTCGCCGGTGCTGGGCCGGGGGATCGCCATGGCCTTCCTCGACACCGATCGATGAAGCTGCCGACGGACAGGAGCTCACCATCGACGTCCGGGGCCGGCATCTCGCTGCGCAGGTCGTCGCGCTCCCGTTCGTACGCGGCGGGCAAGGCGCGCGCCGCATCGGGGGGACCGTCGTGAGCGGGTACACGCCGCACACCGAGACCGACATCGCCTCGATGCTCGAGTTCCTCGGGCTCTCGTCGCTCGACGAGTTGTTCTCCGTCGTGCCCGAGGCGCTGCGCCTCGCCGGTGGGCTCGACATCGCCGCCGGGTCTGCCCGAGCCCGACGTCTTCGCCCACATGGAGGACCTCGCCGTCGGCGAACCGGCCCTGTGGGCGCGACCTGGTGTGCTTCGCCGGTGCGGGCGCCTACGACCACGAAGTGCCACCGGTCACCCGCGCCCTGGCGTCTCGCTCGGAGTTCGTCACCTCCTACACGCCCTATCAACCCGAGGTCGCCCAAGGGGTGCTCCAGGCCGTCTTCGAGTTCCAGACCCTCGTCTCGCGCCTGTCGGGCCTGGCCGTCTCCAACGCCTCGCTCTATGACGGGGCCGCGTCCCTGGTCGAAGCCGTCAACCTCGCCGTCGGGGCCACGGGGCGACAAGACGTCTGGGTCTCCCACGGCGTCAACCCGACGTGGCGCGACGTCCTGGCCACCTTCGCGCTGGGCACCGGCCATCGCATCCACGACATCCCTCTCACCGCCGGATCGACGGACTGGGCGTCCACCGCGTTCGACGACTCTGACGAGCCCGGCGCCATCGTGGTCGCGTACCCCAACTACTCTGGGTTGCCTCGAAGACATCGGTGATGCCCGGGCCCGGTGCGACCGCACCGGCGCCTTGCTGATCGTGGCCTTCGACCCCATCTGCGCCGGGATCCTGCGCTCGCCAGGCGACTGGGGCGCGGACGTGGTGGTAGGGGAGGGTCAGGCTCTGGGCATGCCACTCAGCTTCGGCGGTCCCTACCTGGGGCTGTTCGCGTGCACCATGGAGCACGTCCGTCGACTGCCCGGGCGCCTCGTGGGCGAGACCGTCGATGCCGAAGGGCGCCGGGCCTACGTCACGACCTTGCGGGCCCGGGAACAGGACATCCGGCGCGAGAAGGCGACCTCCAACGTCTGCACGAACCAAACCCTCATGGCGGTGACCGCCGCAATCCAGTTGGGCTGGCTGGGGACCTCGGGCATGGCCGAGGTCGCCCTCCGCTGCGCCCGAGGAACTCGATATTGCCGCGATGCGCTGTTGAAGGTGCCCGGAGTCGAGCCTCTGACAAGTACTCCGGTGCTTCGTGAATTCGCGATCCGCCTCCCGGTGGAGTCCGAGATGGCCGTGGAGCGCTTGGCCGACGAAGGATTTCTCGCCGGCGTCGCCCTCGATCCGAGCTACACCCAGGGCCGGACCGACGGGCTCCTCGTGGCCGTCACCGAGCGGCGCACGCGGGCAGAGATCGACGCCTTCGTAGCCGCCTTCGAGAAAGCGGTGCGGTGATGGTGGACGACCTCATCCCGGCCGCCGCCGCCGGGGGGCGCGCCGCCAGCGCTCCGCTGCTGGGCCGCGACACCGAGCCCACCCTTTTCGAATTGTCCGAGCCCGGACGAAGGGCCTGGCAACTCCGCACGACAGGGGTCCCGGATCTCGCCCTCGAGGATCTCGTCCCCGAGGCTCATCGCCGCGCCCGCCCCGTCGGCGCTGGCCGAGGTGTCCGAACGCGACCTCGTCGGACATTTCACCCGGCTGAGCCACCGCCAGTTCTCCGTCGACCTGGGCGCCTACCCCCTGGGCTCGTGCACCATGAAGTACAACCCCAAGATCTGCGACGCCGTCGCCGCGCTGCCCGGCTTCGCCGACGTCCATCCTGCCGCTCCTGCCAACTGCATCCAGGGTTGGCTCGAGCTCCTCGTCGAGCTCGAGGAGGCGCTGTGCGAGATCACGGGGATGGCCGCGGCCACCCTGCAGCCCGCGGCGGGCGCGGCCGGCGAGTTGACCGGGCTCCTGCTCATGCGAGCCTGGTTCGCGGCGAAGGGAGACACCCGGCACAAGGTGATCATCCCCGACTCCGCCCACGGCACCAATCCGGCCTCGGTGACACTGGGCGGTTTCGAGGTGGTGACGGTGCCGAGCGACGAGCGGGGTGTGTCGACGTGGCCGCGTTGCGCTCGGTCCTCGACGAGGACGTCGCCGGGATCATGTTGACCAATCCCAACACCCTGGGGCTCTTCGAGGAGGACATCCAGTCCATCGCCGACGCCGTGCACGAGGTCGGTGGCCTCCTCTACTACGACGGCGCCAACCTGAACGCCATCCTGGGCGTGGTGCGGCCCGGGGACATGGGGTTCGACATCGTCCACCTGAACCTCCACAAGACCTTCGCCACCCCCCACGGCGGAGGCGGGCCCGGTGCCGGGCCCGTGGCGGTGTCCGATCGCTTGGCGCCCTTTCTCCCCGGTCCCCGGCCTACCCGCCTCGGTGACGGGTCGTCGGCGCGCTTCGGTTGGACCACGCCCGAACGTTCGATCGGTCGTCTCCACTCGTGGCACGGCAACGCACTGGTCCTGGCCCGGGCCCTCACGTACGTGCTCGTCCACGGCAACGACGGGCTCCGTGACGTGGCACGCCTCGCCGTGCTCAACGCCAACTGGCTCCGGAAGCGTTTGTCGAACACCTTCGACGCCCCCTATGACCGACCCTGCATGCACGAGTGCGTCTTGTCGGCGTCGTCGCTCAAACGCGCCACCGGCGTCAAGGCTCTCGACGTCGCCAAGCGACTCCTCGAGGAGGGGTTCCACTCGCCGACGGTCTACTTCCCCCTCATCGTGGACGAGGCGCTCATGATCGAGCCGACCGAAACCGAGAGTCTCCAGACCCTCGAGGCGCTCGCCGGCGCCCTGGAGCACATCGTGGTCGAGGCGGCCACCCCCGAAGGAGCGCGGGCGGCAACCGAGGCCCCCCATCTGACGCCGGTGCGGAGAGTCGACGAAGCGCGCGCGGCGCGCCACCTCGTGCCCACCTTCGACGCCCGGCCCTCGTAGCCCCGATCCCGGCGACCCGCCCGGACGGTCGCCGGGTTTCGCCCCGACGTGGTCAGGACTCGGTGGTCGTCACTTCTTCCTGCTTGGCTTGGCGTTCGGCGTGATGGTCCGAGATGGCCTGCATGATGGCGCCACCCACCGCCCCGATGAACTCCGGCCTGTTCTCCGCGGCCCAGTCTCGAGAGCCCTCGAGCGATGCCAGTGTCCCCTTGAAGTGCGGCACGACGTGGCGGGCGAAGAGCTCATAGGACTCGAGCGTCGCCTGGCGGTCGGCCCACTCATGGGCCATGAGCAGGTACGTCCCGAAACCCCCGGACTGGGCCACGAGCCGCTCGATCTGGGCGATGGCCATGGCCGGGGTCCCGATGATGGCGAACCCTGTCTCCATGAGCGCGTCGACCATCTTGTCGGGGTCGAGCGTTCCGGGCGCGAGGGGCAGGGCGGCGACACGCTCGAAGTAGTCCACCCACTGGGCGAGGCCGTATTTCACGTCGGCGCGCGCCTGCTCCTCGGTCTCTGCGATGTGCATGGGCCCGACGAGGCGCCACTTGCGACGGTCGACGTCGGTCCCGAATTCGGCGGCTCGTTCTTCCATGACCTGCCAATGCGAACCGAGGACGTCGAAACCTCCCGCCGACGTGGCGCCGATCGACAACAGGGACAACCCGAACCGTCCCGCCGCCCGGGGGCCCGCCGGAGAGATCTGCGCCGCCACCGCCACCTCGAACCGGGGATGGGTATAGGGCCGCAGTTGCAGACGCGCGTTGCGCATCGTGAACCACGACGCCTCGCGCGTCACGGGTTCCCCGCCGTCGAGGAGTGCGAGGATGGCTTCCAGGGACTCCTCCATCATGTCGCGCTGGTTCATGGGATCGATGCCCAACATGAAGGCGTCAGACGGCAAGGCGCCAGGCCCCACGCCGAACATCGATCCGGCCGCGGGTGAGGTGGTCGAGGAGGACCATCCGGTCGGCCAGGATGAACGGGTGGTGGTAGGGGAGCGAGCTCACGCCGGTCCCCAGGCGGATGTTCTTGGTCCGCTGCGAGAGGACGCCGATGAACACCTCGGGCGACGCGATGATCTCGTAGCCGGCCGAGTGGTGCTCCCCGAACCACGCCTCGTCGAAACCCAGCTCGTCGAGACGCACAACCAGCTCGAGGTCACGCTCGAGCGCGAGGGTGGGGTTCTGACCCACCGGGTGGAACGGGGCGAGGAAGATGCCGAAGCGCAAAGGCCAGTCCATGGCGCGGCATTCTACGAGGAGGTCCCTCGGATCGGCCACGACACCGGTCGCTGTGGCTAGGTGTTTGGCTCACCACCCGTGGCTCGTCGCTCATCTGGCCCCCGTCGCCTCCCCGGCCGTGACGCACCGCGACGCGGGCCTAATCGGGCAGGACGTGCGTCCTGACAAATCCGCATTGCCGGCAGTAGTACGAGACTGCTGGGTAGGACGTCCGTGGTGGTTCGATGCCCTCATGTGGAGACGGATCGGCGGTGGCCCGATGAGCAGGAGAACCTCCGGTGAAGGCCCCGACATCGGGCATGAGGATCCAGTGTTCAGCTCCACAGAAGGGGCAGTGGCGCGCGTTGACCTGCCGCTCTACGAATTCGGCCCTCTTGGTCACACTTTCGTCGGTCATGCCGATTGACCCTAGGCCTGGCCCTTCAAAAAAGTCTCCCGGTCACACCAGGGCGTATCATCACCGCGGCACTACTCTCATGGAGTTCCAGGCCCGCTACCCCGATGACGACGCCTGCCTCGAGTTCCTTTGGCGCACTCGGTACTCGCCCGACGGTGAGCATGCCCTGTGCCCGAAGCGAAGGGTCGAGCGCGCCTTCAGCCGCTACCAAATGTCCAACCGCAACACGGCAGTCCTGGACGTGCACGGGGTGTGGGCAGCACGTGCACCCGACAGCGGGGACGATCTTCCACAAGTCCTCCACTTCGCTGCACCTGTGGTTCTACGCGATGTACATCATGGCGAGCACTCGTTGTGGCATTTCTGCCAAGCAACTGGAGCGCGAGCTGGGCGTCACGTACAAGACCGCATGGCGGATGTTCACCCTGATCCGCAACGAACTGATGACCCAGGACGACGACGCCCCTCTACGGGAGCTGTCGAGGTGGACGAGATGTACGTCGGTGGGCGTCCTCGGCTGGCCGACGGCGCGAGGCCGACCCTGACTGCGACCGGGCGAAGGCTCTGCCAGAACAAGGCCCCGGTGTTCGGGGCCGTGGAGCGCCACGGGCCGTGGTCGAAGGCGCACGTCGATCGCGCAACGGCCGTCGCGGCACCGCATGGCCGTGAAGACGCACGGTGCACGCACGCGACCGGGACGGTCCGTCTACACCGACGAAGTCCAGGCGTCTACGACAGCCTGTCCCGGGAAGGGGCTGGGACCACAAGACCATCGACCACGGATCGAAGATTTACGTGAGCGGAGATATCCACACGCAGACCATCGAGGGATTCTGGTCTTTGGTGAAGCGCGGCATTTCGGGGACACATCACGCCGTCTCCCCCAAGTGGTTGCAGGGATATCTGAACGAGTACGTCTGGCGGTACAACCACCGCGACGACCGCGGGCGATGTTTGCCCTACTTCTCCTTCGTGCGGCGACGACGCTTACGGACTGACGGCACCTGTGGCTGGGCGATCTTCTCCAAGGCCGACTCGATCTCATCACGCGTCGGCACCGGAATCTCGTAGCCCTGCTCGGTGTACTGGGTCTGGTTCTTCGGTTCCTCGTCCATCTTCCTCCCAGATTACGTGAAGGTCGAGCCAGACGCCGTTGCGGCGATCATGCTCAAGATTCGCCGCGCGAGTTGAGCACTTCGACGATCTGATAGGGCAGATGGCTGCGTGGCATGAACCCGCCGCCTATAGCCAGTCGGGTGACAAGAAAGCGGGCGGCGCCGAATATCGCGTCTACGTCGAGATTCAAAAGCCGATCCCCCCCATATGGTCCGTCATCCTGGGGGAGGCGATCCACAACATGCGATCTGCCTTGGATCAGCTCGTCTATCAGCTCTACCTCGACGCCCAAGGGAAGATACGCAACGGAACCGCCTTTCCGATATTTCCCTCCTCCGACCTTTTCCACAAGTGGGGCCGTGACGACATCCGAGGAATCGGGGACGGTCCGAAAAGCATTCATCAAGTCGCTTCAGCCGTACCCGAGAGCGGAACGAACGCGTCCATCACTCGCTCAGGGCACTCCAGGGATTGTGGAACCAAGACAAGCACCGACTCGTCCATCTCTGGGGCATCCGCTTCGACGGGGGCGATGTAAAGCTGTCTCCAGGGTGTCTTCTTGACCCCACGGGCCTTGGACGGGGGATCCGTCCTGGTGGCAAGACAGAAATCTTCCGGGCCTACTGCGTCCCCCCGCACCCTGACATGCAAATGACAGGCAGGCTTGGAGCCGAGCCAGTTGTCGGTGATCCCACGGACGATCCGAGCGGCCGTCAGGCGTCGCTCTGGGGATATCCACACTGACGTGTGTTCGGTCGCCGGTGCCTTGTTGGGCAGCCTGGGGTTCCAGGACCACCCTGTCGTCCTGGTGGCCGTCGAGGACCCCTGATCCGCGATCCGGCCGTGGGGCGCCCGTCACCCGAGATCACCTGACTGGCAGTCGGCCTCCATCTTAGACAGTGGAGGTATAATTGCCCTCATATGATATAGTTCATCTTTGATATGCCTCGGACGGCGAGCACCACCAAATCGGTCAGGGCCGGGCGGCCACGGCCTTCGAGCCCGCCTCGTCGCCCGGCCCCGAGCGCTGGGCCCGAGGCCGTCGCCCGCTATGAGCGCACCCGAACCTCGATCATGGTGGGCAGCGCCGTTCGTGCCGCGCGCCGGAGGGCCGGGGTCAGCCAGGCCGAGCTCGCCGAGAGGGCCGGGACGAGCCAACCTTCGATCGCCCGGTTGGAGAAGGGGCAGGTGTCTCCGACGGTGATCACACTCGACCGCATTGCACGAGCACTCGGATCCGAGCTCATCATCGACTTCGAGCCCCAATCCGAGAAACCCGTGGCGAAGGGCCCGTGACGGCGCGTCGGTAGGTCTCGTACCCTCGGCTGTTCCGGCGCGCACAGCCCATCACCGACGGCCCGTCCGTGGCAGGCCCCGGCGAGCGGGGAGTGTGTCATGCACTACCGTGGCCCGGATGCGCAAAATCGTCGCCGGGGTGCTCGGTGCCCTGATGGCCCTCACGGCGGCGTCTTGTGGCTCGTCGGGCACGACCGGAAAGAAGTCCACGAACACCACCAAGGCTCCCGCCACGGCCAATACCGGTGCCCTGAAGGGTAAGACGGCCGCACAGATCCTGAAGGCAGCCACTGCCGCCGCCACCAAAGCCGGCTCCGCCCACTACGTGCTCAGCGCCGTCGAGGGCACCTCGTCGCAGACCATCAGCGGCGACGCGTCGTTGACCGAAGGCGATCAGACCGTCGCGCAGGGGACGCAGCACATCCAGGTCGTCTACGTCGGGGGAGTGGCATACGTCCGGGGCAACGCCAGCGGCCTGACGTCGGCCATGGGGTTCGCTGCCAACGTGGCCACGAACTATGCGAACAAGTGGATCGCCGTCCACAGCGCCGACAGCTTGTTCAAGTCGATCGTCGCTGCGGTCACTCTCACCGGGACGCTGGCCCAGCTCAACCCGACCGGCACCCTGACGGTGATGGCTCCTACCACCGTCGCCGGTCGCCAGGCGGTGGGCGTCAAGGGCGGACTCCCGGGCAATCCGCAACAAGGTGTCACCGGGACCACGACGCTGTTCGTGGCCGCGACCGACCCCACCGTGCCACTGGAGTTCAAAGGGAACGCCGCCCAAGGCACCCAGCACGTCCAGGACAAGGGCACGTTCACCGACTGGGGCAAGCCGTTGCGGCTGACCGTGCCCACCGGTTCGGTGCCCTTCTCGTCGGTACCGACCAAGTAACTCGGCTCCGACGGGGCCCCGCTACCCGGCGACCGCCACGGGTTCGGGGAAGGCAAGGCCGCGGCGGGGGACGATGATGTCGTCGATCAGTCCGTAGTCCTTGGCTTCCTGCGCGGTCATGAAGAAGTCGCGGTCCAGATCCCTTTCGACCTGATCCATGGATCGCCCGGTGTGATGCGAGATAACTTCGGCGAGGCGCTTGGTCACCGCGAGCACCTCTCGCAACTGGATCTCCATGTCGCGCGGCGCCCCCCGGGTTCCCGCCGAGCCCTGGTGGATCATGATCTTGGCGCTCGGAAGGGCCAGGCGCTTGCCCTGGGCCCCGCCACACAGCACCATCGCCGCCGCTGACATTCCCATCCCGACGCACACCGTGGAGACGTCGGGGCGGATGTGTTGGATCACGTCGTAGATCGCCAAGCCCGCATAGGCGACGCCACCGGGGGAGTTGATGTAGAGCGAGATGTCCCGCTCGGGATCCTCGGCTTCCAAATAGAGCAGCTCGGCGATGATGAGATTGGCGATCTGGTCATCGACCTCCTGGCCGAGGAATACGATCCGCTCCCGCAACAGGAGCGAATAGATGTCGAAGGCGCGCTCGCCGCGCGCCGACTGCTCGAGGACGGTCGGGATCACCGATTGGCGTAGTGGCACGACTCTCCTCCTCGTGATGTCGCGACCCAGGACCGCAGTCCTTGGCCGCCGGCTATCTCATTGGTGAGATATCATATTCGAGGTAACATCCGGTGTCGACACAGTCCGACAGTCCGACACAGTCCGACACAGTCCGACACAGTCCGACACAGACCCGAGTCCGACCGAGACGTCCCACACCGGGACGGGTACGACACGAGGAGGCCGGTGACCGCGCGCCGACACGAGACGGTGTTCCCGGGCTTCGAGGAGATGGCACGACGACGCAAAGACCTCAGCGCCGCGCTCGTGAACAGACGACTCTCTGTGGGGCTCTCGCAGACGGAGGTGGCGGCGCGCATGGGGACATCGCAGTCCGCCGTGGCGCGGGTCGAGGCGGGGGAGGCCGACATCCGCCTCTCCACGTTGGAGCGGTACGCGGCCGCCGTCGGCATGGATCTCGACTGGAAGCTGGGGGAGAGGGGACGATGACCACCCCCTCGGGTCCGCCACAGTGGCCGCTTCGCCTCGAGCCCGAGGACCGGGGCCGCCAGACGGTGCGGGACCGGCTCTTCGATCGACGGGTGGTCTTCTTGTGGGGAACCCTCGACGACGCCCTGGCCAGCCACCTGGCCGCGCAACTCATGACCCTCGACGCCACGGGGGATGACCCCGTCCACCTCCTCATCGACAGCCCTGGGGGCACCCTCGAGGCCGCTCTCTGCCTCGTGGACGTCATCGACCTCCTGGGCGTCGAGCTCACCGCCACGTGCGTGGGGCAGGCGATGGGCCCCGCCATCGGGCCCCTGGCCGTGGCCCATCACCGCCGGGCCACCCCTCATGCCCGTCTCCGCCTTTCCGAGCCCGTCTTCGACCACGCCGGCTCGGCTCGGGATCTCGACGCCTGGGCAGCCAGCCAGAGGGCGCAGCTGCGGCGGTTCTGCGCCCGCCTCGCCGAGTCGATCGGGACAACGACCGAGGCCCTCGAGACAGACCTGGCCGGCGGCCGATTCCTCGACGCCGAACAGGCCCTGGCATACGGGCTCATCGACGAGATCTGCGAACCCAGCGCCCTCGTCCATCCCTTGCCCGGCCCCCGCCTGGGCTTCACGCCCAGGTCATAGGGCCTTTCTGCCCAGGGGACAGGCAACCCCTGGTGCGACTCCGAGCGTGCTCCAGGCACAGCCTTCGTCTCCACAGTTACTTTACATAAGATACATTATCGGCGGTTCTTTCCCGTTCCGAGAAGGGCCTTCGGACCGCCGTCACCCGGTGTTCTCCGGACCCCGTCCGGACCCCGTCCGGCCCTCGGCGGAGGGCGGCCCCGACACCGTCGGGCGGGTCCGAGATGGGCCCACAGACCGACCCGCTGCGTCACAAGCCCTCGGGGCGCGGCAAATTCCGGTCGGATTCGTCCAGCCCAGTGACGATTCGGCGCCGGGCGTGGACTCCGCGCGCGCCGAGGCGTACGGTGTCTGTGGGCACCACCCACGACCTCGCTGGCGACCTTTTCACAAGGGCATCGGCGGGGCGCAGGCTTTGGTCCTCACAGCGGGGTCAGCGCCCCCGCCGGTCCCACCTCATCGGTTCGGCCTCTGGGGCGCGCTCGTGGCCGTCCCCCGCCCGCTTCGACGCTCAGGTCGTCGCCAGGTACTTGTCGAACCAGGCGAGGGTCCGCTTCCAGGCGTCGGCGGCGGCGGCGGGGTGATAGTCGCTGCGCATGTCGCAATGGAATCCGTGCCCCGCCCCGGGATACCGCACGATCTCGCAGTCCACCGCGGCGGCGGCCACGGCGGCCCGGAGAGCTTCGACCTGCTCCACCGGGATGCCCTGGTCTTCGTCACCGTACAAGCCCAGCCAGGGCGTCCGGAGCTCCGGTGCGAGGTCCACCATCGACGTCAGACCGAAGCGGCCCTCGGTCACCCCACCGCCGTAGAAGGTCACTCCCGCCCCCAACGGCCGGCGTACCGAGGCCAGGTAGGCCACCGTCCCGCCCATGCAGAACCCCACCACGCCGATCCGGCTCGAGGCGAAGCCCGCCTTCTCGAGATAGGCGATCGAGGCATCGATGTCGTTCACCAGCCCGGCTTCGGAGAGCCCGGCGAACTGGGGCATGATCTTTTCGTAGTCCCCGTACTCGATGACGGGGTCCCCGGTGCGGTGAAACAGATGCGGGGCAACGGCGCGATACCCGGCCCCCGCCAGACGCCGCGTGACGTCCTCGATGTGCGGATTCACGCCGAACGCCTCCTGCGCCACGATCACCGCCGCCCGGGCCTCCCCTTCCGGCTCGACGTCGTAGAGGCCCATGTCCCCGTCGGGCGTCTTGAGTGTCACGGTCGTCGCCATCGAACCCCCGTGTCCCGCCGTTCTCGCTCACCGCGCCGCCGCCCGCCGGCGGGGCGACACACGATGCCACCCCCGGCACCGTGGCGGCCATCGGGTCGATGGTAGATAGCAAAGACGTTATATATCAGAAAGAGTATCGAAGAGGACGGGGCCGGGCACGCGCCCCATCGGCTCTGGTGGCCACGACCTCGTGAGAAGCGCCCCGCCCGGCCGTGGCAGTCCGCAGTTCCTCGCGGTTGGGGGCTCGGCAGGGTCCAGGCCGATTCCAGATGCCCCCATGGCGCTAAGGACACTCTGACCTGGATGTCTCGACGCGAGGCGGAGGGACTCCGGGGCGCTCCCCGCCCCCGATGGTCCCAGGTTGGCACCCTTCAGCGGGCATGATGGTGGGGCATGTGGAGGCACCTGAGGGCTCCGGCGGCGGCGGCGGTCCTGATCGTGGCGGGCGCGTGCGGGGGCTCGGCACCTGCTTCGGGCCTGACCGGCTTCGGAGCCACGGTGGCGGCGTGGAACAGCACGCATACCGAGGCGTCGTCGTATGCGGGGCTCCCCGCCTACGGGCCCACCGTGGCCACCCCGCAGGGTCGGATGCCGCAGTTCGTCCAAGTCCAGTCGCAAAGCGGGAGGATCTCGCAATACATCGAAGTGCTCCCCAAGGGCACGTCTCTGGCCGCCGCCAAGAGGGCTGCGCTCGCCAACCTTCCGCCGACGGCCGTGGCCAAGAGCTTCGTCACCACGACATCGTGTGCCTTTTGGAACTTCACGAGCGACGAAGTCGGCACCGCGCTGGGCTCACCGCAAGTCGCCGTCGAGATGGCCTACGACGATTCGTCGGGATCGCCGTACTGGATGCCCGACAACGTGAACACCCTCACCTTCCAGACCGGCAAGGGCCAGTCGACCGACGTGTGCTGATCCCGTCGACCACGAACGAGCGACTCCTCCCCTCCCCCGCGCCCGACCTGGCCCAGCCGGACATGACGTAGCCTGCCTGGGTAATGGCTACTGCGGTGTTCTTCCATGCCCATCCCGACGACGAGGCGATCCAGACCGGGGGGACGATGGCCCGGATGGCTGCCGATGGGCACCGGGTCGTGCTCGTGACGGCCACCCGCGGTGAGTTGGGCGAGGTGCCCGCCGGTGTCCTCGGCCCCGGGGAGACCCTGGCGGCCCGACGCGTCGAAGAGTTGGCCGCTGCCTGTGAGGTCCTCGGCGTGGCACGCCACGAGTTCCTCGGCTACCACGACTCGGGTATGGCCGGCGAGTCCACCAACGACGACCCGGGATGTTTCTGGCAGGCCGACGTCGACGAGGCTGCGACGCGACTGGCGGCCATTCTCGACGACGAGCGCGCCGAGATCTTCGCCACCTATGACGAGAACGGCGGATACGGCCACCCCGACCACATCCAGGTTCATCGCGTCGGCCTTCGCGCCACGACACGCGCCGACACGCCCCGGGTGTTCATGGCCACGATGAATCGCGACTACATGCTGTCGCTCGCAGATCGCGCCGACGACTTTGGCCTGGACATGCCCGAGGAACAACGGTCGATGCTCGACACCTTGGGCGTCCATGCCGACCGGATCACGACCGCCGTCGACGTCAGTGCGTTCCTCGACCGCAAGCGGCGGGCCATGGAGGCCCACGCGTCGCAGATCACCGACACCTCGTTCTTCCTCAAGATGCCACCCGAAGCGTTCGCGGCGGTGTGGGGCACGGAGTGGTACATCCGTGTCGGGTCCGACGGCGACGTCGCAATTCGAGGACTCGCTTCTCGGGGTGTCATGACCTCAGAGCAGGGCTCGGACCACAACGTCCCAGCCATCGTCTCAGGAGAGCTGGACACCCTTGTCGCCTTCCTCGGCTATCTGCGAACGAGCGTCGACGCCAAGCTCCTCGACCTCTCTGACGACGACGCCCGCCGTCCCCTGGTGGCATCGGGCACCACACTGCTCGGGCTCGTCAAGCACCTGGCTTTCGTCGAGGTCTACTGGGCCCAACGGCGTTTGGCGGGCTCGGACGTGGTCCTCGTCGGGGACGGGTTCGAGCTCGACCCGGCCGACACCGTCGAGTCGGTGCGCCGGGAGTACCGAGAGGCAGGACAGCGCACCGACGAGATCGTCGCCTCGTGCGCCGACCTCGACCAAGCTCTCGCCCGCGGACGCCACGGCCTGACGTTGCGCTGGATGCTCACCCACCTGGTCGAAGAGACGGCGCGCCATGCCGGCCATGTCGACATCCTGCGCGAGCTGGTCGACGGCCGGACCGGTCGCTGAGGCTTTCGACGGCCCCCTAGCCCGCCGGAGCCAGACCGAGCGTGGCGGACAACGTGAGCTTCTGCTGGCCCCGGTACACAGTCAGTCGGACGCTGGTTCCCGACGAGAGCGCCTGCACGTCGTTGGTGAGCCCTTGGGCCGACGTGACGACCTTGGTGTTGAAGCTCACGATGACGTCGCCGGTGCGGATGCCCGCCGTCTCGGCGGGTGAGCCGTTCACGACCGACACCACCAAGGCCCCCGACGGCGGGCACGAGGCCGTAGGCCTGCTGCTGTTGCGACGTCTCGTCGGTGACCTCGACCCCGAGATAGGCCTTGGCCTTACCCGCCGTTCCGCCGTTGCGCAACGTGGCCACCAGTCCCTGAATGGTCGACGAGGGGATGGCGAAGCCGATGTTCTGGGCCGGCGCGTTGCCCGTGCTCGCCGAGGCCACGGCGGTGTCCATGCCCACGACCTGTCCCGCCGAGTCGACGAGGGGGCCGCCGGAGTTCCCCGAGTTGATGGCCGCGTCGGTCTGGATCATGTTGTGCAGGGTCTCGCCGACCCCACCCCCGGAATCCCCGGCCTGGACGGTCCGGCCCGTGGCCGAGACGATGCCCGACGTCACGGTGGGAGTCCCCGCCGAAAGCCCGAGGGCGTTGCCGATGGCGATGACGGCGTCACCCACCTGGAGCTTGGTCGAGTCCCCGAAGGTCACGGGCTGAAGATTGGCGGGCGGAGAGCTGATCTTGAGCAACGCGGCGTCGTTGGACGGATCGGCTCCCACCAACGTGGCCGGCAGCGACGTGGTCTGGCCGTAGAGCGTCACGGTGATGGTGGTCGCGCCCGAGATGACGTGATTGTTGGTGACCACCTCTCCGGTGTCGGAGATGATCATCCCCGTGCCCTGGTCGTCCGAAGGCCCACCGAAGATGCCGCCCGCGCCCGACCCCGGGCCCTTGGCGTCGATCGACACCACCTCGGGGAGCACGCTCTTCACGATGGTCGGGATCTGTGCACCTCCGGCGAGCGCGGGGCCAGGCGTCGCTCCTCCGACTTTGACCGCCGGCGGCGAGCTCGAGCTGTTGGAGGTTCCCACTGCTTCTGCGATCCCCGCTCCCGCCGCCCCGCCGATGAGCGCCGCCACCACGGCCACCACGATCCATCCCCGGGCGCCACGGGGACCGGTTCCCGGTGGCGGTGGTGAAGCCGCCCACGCCGGTCCTGGGGTCAGGCCCGGAGTCGCCCCCGACGGTGCCCCACCTGGTGGCGGCCAGCCCGGCACGACCGGGGCCTCGGGACCTCGCCACACCGGGCCCGCCCCGACAGGGGCCGACGGAGCCGTCTGAGGACCGCCCGGTGCTGCGGTGAGCGTCGGCTCTCCTCGCCCCGTGACCACCTCTGCGGACGGTGGAGTACCTGCCATTGTCGAGGCACCCCCGAGCGGAGGAGGCGGAGCAGGCGTCGACTCGGCGTCGTCGGCCCCTTGGTCCTGACGCTTCTCGTCCACCGCTCGCACTCCTCTTCCGTCGGAGAACCACCCCTCGGGTTCCCGGCGCCTGTCAGATTAGGGAACGCCCATGGCCCCGGGGCGCGTTTGGCCCGTATTCTCAGAACCTCCACAGAATGGCTGCGCACCGGCATCGGGTCGGGATGAACGACGTGTTCTCCTCGTCTCGGTGCCGACGGTAGCGTGGTCCGACTTCAATGACTCGAAGAATCGACATCGAACTGACCAGTAGCCGCGACGACGGCACGTGGACCTGGCGCGCCCCCGGGGCCCGCCAGCCGCGCGGCTCGCTCGAGGGCACCATCCTCCCCGACGGCGCCAAGGTGGGCGACGTCTTGCGGGCCGACGCGGAGTTCGATCTCGACGGCATCGTCGTGACGTCGGTCCTGGCCCCCAAAGACGACCCCCGGGCCGAGAAGGTGGCCCGCATCGAGATCATCGGCTCCGGACGCGACAGCGCCCCCGGCGGCGTGTCGGTGGTCCTCGCCCCGGGAGGCCGCCGACGCGACGAAGACGGACGCGGCGATCGTCCTCGGCGCTCGGGCTCGCCCCGGGGCGCGCCCCAACGCCGCAACGGCGCATCGCCGGGCGAGGGCCGCGACGGCCCACGCCCGCCACGTCCCGCACGCGACGGACGCCCCGCGCGCGAGGCGCGTCCGGCGCGCCCTGACCGGGCGGCACCGGGCGATCGACCCGATCGACCCGATCGACCCGAACGGCCCGGACGTGACGCCTCGAGGCCGCGCTCGGCCCGACCCGACCGGTCCGAACGTCCCCGCCGCCTGCAAACGGTGTCGACCTACCGCAACGCCGCGCTCGCCGAGCTGCGCCCCGAGCAGCTTCCCGTGGCCGAGCAGCTTTTGCGCGGAGGCATCCCCGCCGTCCGCAACGCCATCGACGAGCAGAATGCGCGCGCCCGCTCCGAAGGACGCGCCGAGGTGTCCCCCGATCCCCTCTTGACCATGGCCGAGGAGCTCCTGCCCCGGATGACCTTGGCGGGATGGAAAGACCGCGCCGTGGCGGCACGCAACGCCGGCAAGGACGCCCCCCTGCGAGAGGTCCGTTCCGTGGTGGCCTCGGCGTCCACGGTGAGCCTCGACGACGAGGGTCGCGAGATGATGACCATGTTGCGCGACGCGCTGCAGACCCGTGTCAGGGCGCTGCGAGACGGGTGGCTGGCCCGGATCGTCGCCGCCCTCGACGCCGGGCGGGTGGCCGACGCCCTCCGGGTCTCGGCGAGACCCCCCGAGCCCGCCGCGCGCGTGCCCGCCGACATGGCCGTCCGTCTGGCCGAGGCGGCCGGCAGCGCCATGTCCTCCGATGTGGCCGAAGACGAGTGGAAGGGGCTTCTCGACGCGGTGATCGACTCACCGGTGCGCAGGACCGTGAAGCCGGTCGGACTCCCCGACCCCGCCGGAGAAGAGCTGCGCTCCTCGATTCGTCGGGCTGCGGGACAGGTCCCCGAACTGGCCCGCCTGCTCGGCCTCCCCATCCCCCCACCACCGGGTCCGCGACGACCCAGCCCATCTGGCGCCCGGGGGGCCTGAGCCAGACCCCGCCGCGCCGTTGCCAGCGCTCAGGCGATCACGGCATGGGCCCGCAGGAATTCCTCCAAACCCTCCACGAGCGACAGAGCGGCAACGTCTTGCAGGGGGACCCAGGCCACAGCAGCGGCATCGCTGCCCGCCACCGGATCTGGACATCGGTCGGGCACGGCGACGGTGAAGTCCAAGATGACGAAGTGATACCCCGGGCCCATGCGCTCGGCGTAACCGAGCAGGGCACCACAGCGAACCTCGAGGCCGGTCTCCTCGCGCATCTCGCGCTCGACGGCGCTCGCCAGGTCCTCACCGGGTTCCACGTGCCCTCCCGGAACGGTCCACCTCCCCCGCTGTGGGTCTGTGCCCCGTTGGACCAGAAGCAGTGCGCCGTGGCGACGAGCCACCCCGCCCACGGCCACCACGGGAGGCGCCGGGGCGCCGGCAGTGTCCAAAAGACGTCAATCCAGGGTGCGGTGCATGGTGATGAGGCGCGCCTTGAAACCCGTCGCCTCGAGAAGGTTCTTGGTGGCGCGGTCGCCCGGGAGTGCGGCGATGTCGACGCCGCGACACCCCGAGGCGGTGAACCACGTCACCAACCCGTCGAGCAAGGCCCCACCCACACCCACCCCCCGGGCCCCAGGCTCGACGTAGAGCGCGTCGATGACCCCGAGCCTCGTCTCCCCCACCTCGTCGAGCCGGCCCATCGCCATCCCCACCACCGACTCGTCGACGGTTCCCAAGAGCGTCCGGCGCCGGGTATCGGAGAGCAGACGGTCGAGCCCCCCAGGTCGAAGGAGGGCCTTGGCGATCAAGCCGGTCTCGCGCCGGGCGAACAGCGGGCCACCCCGCGCCGCTTGGAGCTCGGCCAGGGCTTCACGACACAGATCGCCGCATCGGTCGGAGTCCTCGCGTCGTGCCAGCCGGGTGCCCTCCACGGGGCCGTCCCGATCCCGTTCCGCGGTCCGCTACGGCGTCGGGACGTCCCCGCCGGCGAGCAGTTGCTCGACCCGGTGGAGAATCGTGCGCCGCTGCCGGTGCGCGGCCTCGTGGGCGCGCACCTCCTCGAGCTCGGGCGAAGAGAGCCCCTCGAGGCGCTGCACCACCTGGGATGCCGACAGGCTGTCGTAGCCGGGGATGGCGAGCGACGGGGGTGACCCCGTGCCGTTGGGTCCTCCGCTGTCGAGCCACACCGACGGTCGCCACGGTGTGCCGGGCGCGTCGGCCTCTCGTCCACCCGGCGGCGCCGGCACCGGCACCGGGGGACTTCACCGTCGACCGGGAATCGGGACCACCGGTCCCGGAGTCCTCGACCATGGCCGGGGTCTGTCGTCGGAAGCCAGATCGTCGGTCACCCCGGCTGCGATGGGCGGTGGTCCGTGGCGCTGTGACCCCGTGCCGAGTCGTCAGGGTTCCCACCGAGGTGGCCGAGCGACTGCTCGAGTTGGCGGCGCCCCATCTGGAAGGCGAACTGACCCACGAGCCGGGCCGTGTGCACCTGGCCCTCGACACGGTGCCGGCCCTTCTCGACGAACTTCGGAAACTCTTCGACGAGGGTCACGGCCAGTCCGGTCGGCCCGAACACCACCAGCTCGAGCAACCGGTCTCCGGGAGACTTGTTGTCGGTCACCTGCCGCCCTCCTCTTGGTGCGATGACATGACGAAGGCTCTCACACGCAGTCCCGGCACAGCCCCTTTTCGGGATCGGCGAGCTGGCTGGAGTGCTTGACGAGGAAGCAGGAGCTGCACACGAACTCGTCGGGCTGCTTGGGGAGGACCCGCTCCGAGCCCTCGGACCGGTCGTCGGGCTCGACGACCTCCTCGTCCTCGGTCTCCTCCTCCTCGACGACCAGCCGCTCCTTCAGGATTTCGTCCAGGGAGGCCTCGACGTCCTCGTCTTCGACCTCTTCTTCTTCCTCGTCCCCTCTTCCGCCGTGGTGACGGCGGCCACCGGACCACGACCACCGGCTCATCCTCGTCGGCGGCGTCGATATCGACGGCGACGTCGTCGTCGGCATCGTCGACGAGGGCGGCGTCGAGATCCTCCTCGTCGAGGACTTCTTCGAGCATTTCCTCGTCCGCGAGGTCTTCGAGGTCCTCGGTATCGAGCTCCTCGGGTTCTGCCACATCATCCAGGTCGTCGGCCACTTCTGCCCTTTAGGTCGTCGGACGCCGCGGGAGCATATCGGCTCCGATGCGTCATTCCGATCACCGCGACGAGGTCAGCGGGAGATCTCGGTGTCACTCAGACGTCAAGGGCGGCAGTGCCCGGGGACCTTTGGTGCCATCTCCACCAGACCGGCGACACCCGCCGGGGTCATGGTGGGGACGTTCTCTACTCGGTCCCCCGGGCCACCCTCCGCCTCTCACAGTAATCCCCCCCTCGCCACCCGCTCAGCCGGAGGACCGGTGGAGCAGCCGTAGGGGCGTCTGGGACTGGGGCGCACAATAGGCTCGGTCCTCGCGAGGACTCAAGCGAGTGTTGTGCGAGCCGACCAGGAACTTTGCACATCTCCCCTGGTCAAGACGACGAGGTCTTTTCTCGTCGGCGACCGACGACGGCGCCCGCGGGTCGGCGAGGGTCAGGTCGGCACCGCCGCCGAACGGCGAGCTTCGGCGCGTTTCTCGGAGCCGAGCCGCTCGAGGTCATAGGATCGATGGTCCACAAACGTCATGGCCTCGGCGATGAGCCGGTGCCCGGCGTGCTCGGCGATGAGCCGGTGCATGTCCTGCGCGACGACGCGGTACGCGGGGTGGCCCTGCTCGCCCGAACGCAGCTCCAACATGTGCATCGCCTCGCGGGCGTTCATCTGCATCGCGTACCGGACGCGAAAGGCGAGCGCGACGGCATAGGGGGCCTGTGCGGGGCAGACACGCGACATGACGTCGTAGAGCTCGGCCGAGCGCGCCATGGACCGCGCATAGCGATCGCCGAGGCCCGCCTCGGCGACGGTGTCGGGCATCTCGTAGCCGAGCCCGGGGCCGAGATCCTGCCACTCGATGGTGAGCATGCGGTGGCGCTGCAGGTCCCGGAAGGCGCCGTAGTCCGACACCACGTCGAACCGGTAGCCGGTGCGCTCGAAGGCCCGGCCCGGGGCGGTGTCGCCGGTTGGTGCGGTCCCCCACGTAGGCCCGCATGATCGAACGCCGGTCCTCGGGGCCCAGCGCCCGCACCCGCCGCAGGACCTCCTGATCCGACAACGACGTGCGCGGGTAGCACATGGCCGCGATGACCTTGTCCTCGCCTTCGGGGTCCCAGTCCACGAGCGCTACGTCTCGACGCCTGTTCGGGCGGGGTGCCCTGGGCGTCGGGCCACAGCCGCGCCACGACGTCGTCGGTCCGGGCCGCCGTCTCGGCCAGGTACTCGGTCCACACTCCCCCGCGTTCGGGGATGTCGACGCGTTGGAGAAACGACGGGATGACCTTGCGCAGCTCCTCGAGCATGAGCTGCCCATAGCGGCGCGCCTCGGGAAGCGGATGGGCGCGCATGCGCAACAGCAACATCTCATAGGACTGGCCGGTGCCGTAGACGCCGACGTTCGACAACGACGCAGCGGGAAGCAGCCCGCGCAACGCGTCGAGTGCCTTGGCTCGGATCGACTGGCGGTAGACGAAGTCCGAGTCGCCGGCGCCTGGGGGAAGCGCTTGGAGAGCCAGGCCTGGAGCTCGGGGAGCGACGAGCCGTAGGTGTCGAACATGCGGTCCATGTCACCGACGTACCGGGCCCCGACCGAGGACTCGAGCACCTCGGGGTCCCGGTGGTAGCGGTAATGCCCGGTGCTGAGCCGACTGTCATAGGGCACATAGCGCGTGGACTGCTCGAGATAGGCCATCAACCGGCCCCACTCGAGCACCTTGGTGAGCATGTTCGAGGCCTGCTCGCACGCCAGGTGCACACCACCGAGCTGCGCCACCGAGTCGTCGCCGTACTCGAGGAAGACGCGGTCGTAGAGCTCTTCGGCGCGCCGCAGTCCCATGGTGGCGTCCACGCCGGCGTCGCCGGTCACGTCGAGCTCACCCACGAACTCGTCGAGAAACAGTCGCCGCAGGCTCTTGGCCGAGCGTGAATACCGGGCGAACAACGCCCCCTTCACGACCTCGGGCAGGTTCACCAGGGCAAATACCGGCCCCTCCACATTGGTGACGTACCGCCGCAACACCTCGGTCTCCTCGGCGGTGAACGTCTCCTCGGCGTAGGGGAACATGGCCCCGGCAACACTACGACCGGCGTGGAGCCGGGGTGGCGGACCCCCGGTTACCTGCTCCGAGACCCCGGACGGCCCTCGTCAGGGGCCCCCGCCGCCGGCTCCGACGAGTCCACATCGGTCCCCACAGAGGCCTCGTACCCCCCGCGGGACTGCGGCTGCCCGAGGTCGTCCTCGACAGGCAAGGCCGGGCCCGCCGAGGCCGCCACCACGCCTCGCTGCAGCAAATCGGCGGCCCGACGGGCCGCGGCGGCGGTGTCGGGGGAGCCCACCACCGCCAATTGCCGCAACAGGTCGATCAGCTGTTTCACGTTCCGCACGAAATCGCCCGGTGCGAGCTCGGCCCGCTCGAGGACCCGGTCGAGGCGTTGGCCCCCCGCCCAGCGCCAGGCCACGTCCGCGAACCCGTCGTCGGGGAGACGCGTGCGGGCCAGGCGGGCCGCGTGTTCTTCGTCCCGGAGGTCTTCCGCCACGTCGACGACCGCCTGGAGTCTGGAGCGCAGCGCCTTCGGCGGCGACGACACGACGGGCCCGCGGCCCGGTCGGGTCTCGAAGGTGCACGAGGAGACCACCGCCGCGAGCTCCGGGGCGTCGAGCCCGTCGAAGATCCCTGCCGCAAGGGCTTCGGCGACGAGGAGGTCGCACTCGTGGTAGATCCCCGCCAGGATGGCGCCACGCGGCGTCAGTCGCCACGCGGCGCGATCGACATACCCGAAATGCTCGAGCAGCCCGAGCGCCCGATCGAGGCGACGCGACAACGCGTGGTGGTGGGCGCTGTCGAGAAACTGCGCGAAGGACCGGTCCAAGATGAAATGGGCCTGGTCCACCTGGTACCGCCGCACCAGGTTCACGGCGAGGTTGTAGGTCGCCCGGAACGACGAGCGCAGATCCGGTGGTGGCGACGTGGCCAGGGCGGCGAGCCCCGACATCGACACCTGCGGGGACCACACCACCACGGCGTGGCCGACCGAGTCGAGCCCCCGGCGTCCGGCCCGGCCGGTCATCTGGGCGTACTCCCCCGACGACAACCCGCTGCGCCCGTGTTCCCGGATCTTCGTGAGTCGCTCGATCACCACGGTGCGAGCCGGCATGTTGATGCCGAGCGACAGCGTCTCGGTGGCGAACACCACCCGGAGCAGGTTCGAGGAGAAGCAGTCCTCCACCGCTTCTCGAAAGGCGGGGATCAACCCGGCATGATGCGATCCCAGGCCCGCCTCGAGCCCCGCCGCCCACGGCCCATACCCCAGGACGCGCAGCTCCTCGTCGGGCAGCCCCTCGGTGTGCTCCTCGCAGCGCCGTCGGATCTCGGCCCGCTCCTCGGAGCTCGTGAGGTGCAACCCGTCGGACAGGCACTGGGCCACGGCGGCGTCACAGGCGGCCCTCGAGAAGATGAAGACGATGGCGGGCAACATGGTCAGGTCGTCGAGCGCTTCGATGAGCTCGCTGCGACGTGGGCCCACCAACCGGGAATGCCGCACGCCACCGGGACGCTCGGGCCAGACGCGCCACGCGTTGGTCGAGCGCAAGGGCCTTGGGGTGGACCTTGCGGTTGTGCAGCAACGGCACGAGCTCGACCCGACGGCTCCCCTTCTCGGCGATGGCGACGTGGTTGCGCAACTCGACAGGCCGATGCTTCTCGATGACGACTTCGGTCGGGACCGCGCACACTGGTGAGCCAGGCGCCGAACTTGGTCGGCGTTGGACACCGTCGCCGACAGGCACACGAACACGACCTCGGGCGCGGTGAGGATGATGACCTCCTCCCACACCGACCCCCGGTAGGGGTCCTGGAGGTAGTGCACCTCGTCGAGCACGACCAGGCCGAGCCCGTCGAGTTGCGGGGAGCGGGCGAAGAGCATGTTGCGCAGGACCTCGGTGGTCATCACGACCACCGCCGCGTCGGCCCGATGCGAGACGTCGCCGGTCAGGAGTCCCACCGAGTCCGCGCCATACACCTCGGCCAGCTCCGAGTACTTCTGGTTGGACAACGCCTTGAGCGGTGTCGTGTAGAAGGCGCGCTGGCCCCGGCCCCGGGCCCGCGCCACGCCGTAGTCGGCCACCACGGTCTTGCCCGAGCCCGTCGGGGCCGACACCAGCACCGACCGGCCCTCGTCCAGGGCATCGCAGGCCGCAGCCTGGAAGGGGTCGAGCGCGAACCCGAGTCGCGAGAGCACCTGGGCCCGCACCGTTGCGCCGACTCCCGGACGGGCCGTCACCGGGCGCGGTGGCTCAACGGCGCAAGAACTTGCCGATCAGAATCGACACCTCGTAGAAGCAGTACATCGGCACCGCCAACGCCATCATCGAGAACGGATCCCCGCTGGGCGTGATCACCGCCGCGAACACCACGATCAAGACGATGGCCCACCGTCGCCACGACGCCAGCCTTCTCGGCGTCACCACCCCCACGAGCTCGAGCGACACCAGGATCACCGGGAATTCGAAGGTGAGCCCGAACACGGCCATGAGCGCCACGATGAGGCCGAGGTACTTGTTGGGGTCGTAGATCTGCTCCAGAGACGGACCGCCGATGCTTTGGAGGAACTTGAGCGCGTGCGGGAACGACACGAAGGCGAGGAAGGCGCCCAACACGAAGAGCACGATCGACGCGGCGACAAAGGGGATGGCATACCGCTTCTCGTTGCGGTGCAGGCCCGGCGTGATGAAGCGCCACAGCTCCCACAAGATCACCGGTGACGCCAGAAACAACCCCCCGTAGGTGGCCAGCTTGATCCGCAGCGACAGCCCGTCGAGGGGTCCGGTGACAAAGAGCTGACAACGCCGGGGCCCGACCACCCGGCAGTAGGGCGCCTGGAGGAAATGCAGGATGTGGGGATAGACGATGAACGCCACCGTCGCGCCCACCCCGAAGGCGACCACGCAGACGACGACCCGGCGCCGCAGCTCGGCCAGGTGCTCCCCCAGGGTCATCGCCTCGGCCGAGGGGCGCGCCGAGCCGCTTCGGAACGGAATGCGCAGACGGCTGGCCATGACGGGGCTCGGCGCCGCCGGTCAGTTCATGCTGGGGTCGTCGGGCACGGCGGGGAGGACGTTGGCCCCGACCGGTCCGTTGTGCACCCCCGGGCTCGTGGCGGCGCCAGCCCCGTTGGCGGCGGCGCCGTTCGAGGAGCCGACACCGTGGGTGGTGCCGGAGCCGTCGGTGCCAGGGCCGTGGGCAGGGGCATTGCCGTTGTCGAGGGGCGGGCCCGGCCCGATCCCGGCGCTCTCGTCAGACCCCGAGCCCTCGGTGCCAGGGCCCTCGGGCTGCTGCTCGCTCAAGGTCCGCTCGTGGTCGTCGGCGAGACGGTCGAGGAAGGCCAGGGGCGAGCGGACGGCTTGGGCCACCTCGTGGGTGGGAGGAAGGTTGGGGAACGTGCCCCGGACCTCGCTCTCGATCCGGCTGCGCCACGCCCGGAGGTCGTGCCAGGCCGCGCCGATCTGCCGCGCCACCTGCGGGAGCTTCTCGGGCCCCAGGACGATGAGCGCGATGACGAGGATGACCAGCAGTTTCGCCGGGCTGAGCGACAGCATCTGGCGGCGAGTCTACGACGCCGGGCCTCGGCGCGGGCCTCGGGGACCACCGAGGCGCAGTGCGATCAAGAGCCGCTGGGATCAATAGAAGTGGAACGAGGTGATGGGCCAGATCTTGACCACCACGCGGCCCACGATCAGCGACTGGTGGATGGGACCGAAGAACCGGCTGTCCTGAGAGTCCGACCGGTTGTCCCCCATGACGAAGAACTCCCCGGCGGGGACCTTTTGCGGGGTGATCCCGGTGGTCACGGTCCCGGGCACGAGCCAGGGCTCTTTGAGCGCCTTGCCGTCGATCACCACCTGGCCCCCGGCCGACGAGATGGAGTCGCCGGGCAGGCCGATGACGCGCTTGACCAGGTCCTTCACATCAGGACCGGCGTCCTCGCCCGGGGGCGTGGCGAAGACCACGATGTCGCCCCGGTGCACGGCGTGGAGGTGGTACGACACCTTGTCCACCAGGATGCGGTCGCCGATCATGAGCGTGGGCTCCATCGACGCCGAGGGGATGAAGAAGGTCTGGACCACGAAGGTCCGGATCCCCACGGCCACCACCACCGCCACCACCAGGACGACCGCCCACTCGATGAGCCAGCGACTGCCCCGTCGGGTCCGGCGCACCGGGGGCGGTTGGCCCCCGGGGGGGCCGGTGACGAACAACCCTCGATCGCCGGGAACCATGGGCGGAGGCAGGGCAGGCTCCGCAACCACCGGGCGGGAGGGGGCGGCGACGGCCCAGGTGCCGACCGCAGCCACGGGCGTCGGCTCGCGCAGCCACAAGGTCGTCGCGCGGGCTCGGCGGGAGCGACGTCTCGGGGCGGTCAGAGGTCACGAAATTACGAGGCTAGTGGACGAGACCCCGTTATTTGCCCCCGCCGAGGCTCAAAGACTGGCGATCAGTTTCTCCACACGCTCATCGTGGGACCGAAAGGGGTCCTTCAGCAACACCGTCCGCTGCGCCTGGTCGTTGAGCTTCAGGTGCACCCAGTCCACGGTGAAGTCCCGCCGCCGCTCCTTGGCCCGCCGGATGAACTCGCCCCGGAGCCGGGCCCGGGTGGTCTGGGGGGGTCGGGTCATGGCGTCGGTGATGGCGCTGTCCTCGACGAGCCGGTCCACCCGATCGCGCGCCTCCATCCGGTAATAGAGGCCCCGGCTGCGGTTGACGTCGTGGTACTGCAGATCGAGCAAGGCCACCTTGGGATGCCCCAGGGGCAGTCCGTGGCGGTCGCGATAGGCCTCGATGAGTTGGTGCTTGGCCACCCAGTCGCACTCACGCCCCAGGGTCAAGGGGTCGGACTCGAGGGCCTTGAGACAGTGCTCCCACATATCCAGGGCCCGGTCCTCTTGGGGCGAGAGCCCGTGGGTATCGCGGAAGCGCAAGGCCCGGTTGAGGTACTCGGACTGGATGTCGAGCGCGCTCACCTCCCGCCCGTTGGCGAGGCGTACCTTGCGTCGACAGGTGAGGTCGTGGCTGATCTCCCGGATGGCCCGGATGGGGTTCTCCAGGGTGAGGTCGCGCAACACCGTGCCGGGGTCCTCGAGCATCCGCAACAGGATGCTCGTCGATCCCACCTTGAGGTAGGTGGCGTACTCGCTCATGTTGGAGTCGCCCACGATCACGTGCAGCCGACGGAACCGTTCGGCGTCGGCATGGGGCTCGTCGCGGGTGTTGATGATGGGACGACTCCGGGTGGTGGCCGACGACACCCCTTCCCAGATGTGTTCGGCCCGCTGCGACAGGCAGAACACCGCCCCCCGGGCCGTCTGCAGGACCTTGCCGGCGCCGGCGAAGATCTGCCGGCTCACCAGGAACGGGATGAGAACCTCGGTGTAGTGGGCGAAGTCGTCACGCCGGCTCGTCAGGTAGTTCTCGTGACAGCCGTAGGAGTTGCCCGCCGAGTCGGTGTTGTTCTTGAAGAGATAGATGACGCCCCGGATGCCCTCTTCGCGCAACCGGGCTTCGGCGCCGGTGACCAGATGGTCGAGGATCCGCTCCCCCGCCTTGTCGTGCGCGACGAGGTCGGTGATCGAGTCGCACTCGGGCGTGGCGTACTCGGGGTGACTCCCCACGTCGAGATAGAGCCGCGCGCCGTTCTCGAGGAAGACGTTGGACGACCGTCCCCAGCTGACGACCCGCCGGAACAGGTACCGGGCGACCTCGTCGGGAGACAACCGGCGTTGGCCGCGCAGGGTACAGGTGACGCCGTACTCGTTCTCGAGCCCGAAGATCCGCTTGTCCACCTCACCCACGGTAGTGCCGGGTGCGCGTGGGGCGGCGTCTCATCCCCGGGCAACGCCGGCCGACGCTCGGTACCCTTTGCGGGTGGCTACGCCGCTGATGGTCCACCTGACGACGGTGGGGTCGATGTTCGAGGCACGCGTCGTCATGGCCCGGCTGGGCGCCGAGGGCATCCTCACCCAGCTCCGAGGCGGGGGCGAGGGGCCCTATCCCCTCCCCGGGCCGGTCGAGGTCCTCGTGGTCGTGGACCAGGCCGGTGAAGCCCGCGAGCTCATGCTGGCCGATCAGGTCGAGGCCTTGTTCGACGACTTCGAGGCAGACTCCGCCGACGACGCGTAGCGGTCGGGCCCGGTCGTCGAAAATCCCGAGCTCACTCCGAACGCAGTGGTCCCCCGTCATCGTGGGCTGGGGGCGACGACCCGGCGCCGGCCGATCCCGTTCCCGCCGAGCGCGACCCGCGCGGGGAGCTCTTGCGGCCCCCACCCAGGAGCTCGGCCAGCTCGTCGGGGCCGAGCCGGCGAAAGGCCCGCCGACCGTTGGCCCGGGCCAGCACGGCCACCTCGAGGTCACCGGGTGCGAGGGTCCGCTCCGGGCCGGCCAGGGCGCCGACCGTCGCCCGCAACGCGACGTCGAGCGCCCAGTCGCTCTGGTACGCCTCGGCCACCCGGTCCGAGATCGTCTCGGTCTCCCCCCCGAGCACGGCGAACCGGTCCTCGTCGGTGATCGTTCCCTCGTAGGCGATGTGGTAGAGCTGGTCGGGCTTGCCGTCGACACCGAGCTCGGCCACGAGGATCTCGACTTCGAGCGGCTTCATCTCGTGGGTGAACACCTGGCCCAGGAACTGCGCGTAGAGATTGGCGAGCGATCGGGCGTCGACGTCCTCGCGGCTGAAGGCAAAGCCCTTGGTATCGGCGTGACGCACCCCGGCCACCCGGAGCTGGTCGAATTCGTTGTACTTCCCGACACCGGCGAAGGCGATCCGGTCGTAGATCTCGCTCACCTTGTGCAACGACCGCGACGGGTTCTCGGCCACCATGAGGATGCCGTCCGCGTACACACAGGCGACCAGGGACCGTCCCCGGGCGATGCCCTTCTGGGCGTACTCGGCCCGGTCCTTCATGACCTGCTCGGGTGCCACGTAGAAGGGCATGGTCATGAGCCGCCACCTCCCGTGCCGCCCCCGAGGCTGCGCCGCTGGACCAGGTCGGTGAAGCTCTGGGCCACCTCGGTGTCGTCGAGGCGCGCATAGCCCGCACCGGTCACCGTCGCCACCACGGGGAAGATCCCCCGCACGAGGTCGGGGCCACCGGTGGCCGAATCCTCGTCGGCCGCCTCGTACAGGGCCCGCACCGCTAGCTCGACGCTGTCGTCGCGTCCGAGCTCGGGCTTCCACCCGAGCTTGATGGTGGTCCGGGCATCGCGGCCCCCCGACCCGGTCGCCGCGTAGTCGGCTTCTTCGAAGTGCCCGCCCGTGACGTCGTAGGTGAAGATCCGCCCCTCGCCGGTGCGAAGGTCGAACCCGCAGAACAAGGGCACGACCACGAGGCCCTGCATCGCCATGGGGAGGTGCTCGCGCACCATCTGGCCGAGCTGATTGGCCTTGCCCTCGAGGCTCAGCGCGACCCCTTCGACCTTCTCGTAGTGCTCGAGCTGGGTCTGGAAGAGCTTGACCATCTCGATGGCGGGGCCGGCCGCGCCGGCGATGGCGACCGCCGAGTGCCGGTCGGCGGGAAAGACCTTCTCCATGGCCCGATGGGCGATGATGTTCCCCTCGGTGGCACGACGGTCTCCTGCCATCACCACCCCGTCGGCAAACCGCAATGCCACCACCGTGGTGCCGTGGGCAACCGACGGGACCGTGCCCCGGCCGGCATCGGCGGGCGCGGGGAGGGGCCGGTTCGAATCGCTCAGGCGGATCAAGGCGGCGAAGCTGGGACCCGGGTCGTCCCCGGGCGGAAAGAGGGGCAGACCCACCCGGCTACTCCCCGCCCTTCTGCACGTAGTTGCGTACGAACTCCTCGGCGTTCTCCTCGAGGACCTCGTCGATCTCGTCGAGCAGGTCGTCGAGCTCGGCCTTCAGCTTCTCGCCCTGGGGAGACGCCGCGGGGGCCTCGGCCTCCTCGGTCGTCGTCTCTTCGCGCGTCGTCGTTGCCGGCCGACGCTTCTTCTCTTGCTCTGCCATCAACCCACTCCTAGGCGCTCAACCGTGCCAACAGCTCCGCCGGTGAGGAACTTCCATCCAGGAGCTCCTCGACGAATTCAGCTGTTCCACGTAGCGGATCCATCATAGGGACGCGTCGCAGCGGATCGGTACCCAGGTCGAACACCATCGAGTCCCAGTTGGCGCTGGCGACCGACGACGCCCATCGCTTGAGGCACTGGCCACGGAAATAGGCCCGGGTGCGCCGGGGCGGCTCGGTCACGGCATCGAGCACGTCCTGGTCCTTCACCAACCGCTCGGTGTCGAGCCGGGCGAAGAGGGAGCGCTCGGGCCGCAGGTCGTGGTACTGCAGGTCCACCGCGGCGAGCCGGTGGTCGTCCCAGTCGAGCCCGTGGCGGTCCCGGTACGCCTCGAGCAATCCGAGCTTGGCCGCCCAGTCCACCTTGTCGGCGACGACGCTCGGGTCGGTCTCGAGGCCATGAAGCACCTCTTCCCAGCGCAAGAGCACCTGTTGCCCGACGGCTTCGTCACCCAGGCACTCGAGGCCCCGGTCCTCGGCGTACTTCCGGGCCAGGCCGAACAACTCCCACTGCAGGGCCAGCGCCGTGGTGGTCCGACCGTCGGCGAGGTCGATGGGCGCGTCCAGGCTGAGGTCGACCGAGACCTGACGGATGGCCTTCACCGGGTTGGCGAGGGTCAGCTCGCGCCCGTCGAAGGCGTCGTCCTCGATGAGGGCCAGGACGAGCGCGGTCGTCCCGACCTTCAAGAAGGTGGCCACCTCGCACAGATTGGCGTCTCCGACGATGACGTGCAGCCGCCGGTAGCGCTGCGGATCGGCATGGGGCTCGTCCCGGGTGTTCACGATGGGACGCTTCAGCGTTGTCTCGAGGCCGATCTCCTCCTCGAAGAACTCAGCCCGCTGCGAGATCTGGAAGGTGATGTCACGTCCCGCGTTCCCGGCTGTCTCGCTTCCCACCTTGCCGGCTCCGCAGAAGATCTGGCGCGTGACGAAGTGCGGCGTGACGAGATGCGCGATACGGGCGAAGGGCACGGCCCGGTCCATCAGATAGTTCTCGTGGGTGCCATACGAATTGCCCTTGGAGTCCGAGTTGTTCTTGTAGACGACGATGGACTGGCCCTCGGGGAGCGTCCGTCGCACCGCGAGCATCGACCGCCGCAGCACCTCCTCCCCCGCCTTGTCGTAGAGCACGGCTTCGAGCGGGTCGACACACTCGGGCGAGGAGAATTCGGGATGGGCGTGGTCGACGTAGTACCGGGCTCCGTTGGTGAGCACGGCGTTGACGAGATGCGTCTCGATCTCGGGGGGCATCGACCCCTCGCGGGCGAACCCCCGGGCGTCGTTTCCCGGCGACTCGTCCTCGAAGTCCCACCCGGCCCGGGCCAGGTCCGAGACGTACACGTTGACGAGCAGCGATGACGACGCGACCGGATTGCCGTCGCCGCCGACGTGGTGAATTCCGTACTCGGTCTCGATCCCGCACACCTTCGCGACGACCACGAAACCGACCCTAGTGCGTGGCGGCTGGGGCGGCGCGGCCCTGCGCCGAGGAGGGCGCGAACCTCTTCAGCCTGCTCACAGGTACTGGCCGGTACCCACCCGCTCGATGGAACGGCCGCCCTTGGTCTCCTCGGTGTCGGCCAGGAGGGTGCGCACGTAGACGATGCGCTCTCCCTTCTTTCCCGAGATCCGGGCCCAGTCGTCGGGGTTGGTGGTGTTGGGGAGGTCCTCGTTCTCTTTGTACTCCCGCCGGATCGACTCCAAGAGGTCGGAGGTCCGAACCCCCTTGCCCTCCCCCGCGATGGCCCGCTTGATGGCCAGCTTCTTGGCCCGGCGGACGATGTTCTCGATCATCGCCCCCGACGCGAAGTCCCGGTAGTACAGCACCTCTTTGTCGCCGTTCTGATACGTCACCTCGAGGAACTTGTTCTCGTCGTCCGCTCGGTACATCTCCACCACGACGTCCTCGATCATCGCCTGCACCGACTTGGCCGCGTCACCACCACCGAGCCGCTCGATCTCTTTGGCGTCGATAGGAAGGTCGGCCGTCAGGTACCGCGAGAAGATCTGCGCGGCGGCCTCCTCGTCGGGCCGCTCGATCTTGATCTTCACATCCAGCCGACCGGGCCGGAGGATGGCGGGGTCGATGAGGTCCTCTCGGTTCGACGCACCGATGACGATGACGTCGCGCAGGGCCTCGACCCCGTCGATCTCGGCCAGGAGCTGGGGCACGATCGTGGACTCCATGTCGGAGCTGATCCCCGTGCCCCGGGTGCGGAACAACGAGTCCATCTCGTCGAAGAAGATGATGACCGGGACACCCTCTTCGGCCTTCTCCCGGGCCCGCTGGAAGACGAGCCGGATCTGGCGCTCGGTCTCCCCCACGTACTTGTTCAGCAGCTCGGGGCCCTTGATGTTCAAGAAGTAGCTCCGGATGTTGGCGTTGCCCGTCACCTGGGCGACCTTCTTGGCGAGCGAATTGGCGACCGCCTTGGCGATGAGGGTCTTGCCGCACCCCGGCGGCCCGTACAGCAAGATCCCCTTCGGCGCGGGCAGCTTGTACTCCTTGAACAGCGCCCGGTGCAGATAGGGAAGCTCGACGGCGTCGGTGATGTCCTCGATCTGGCTGTCGAGGCCGCCCACGTCGGCATAGGTGACGTCGGGCACCTCCTCGAGCACGAGCTCCTCGACCTCGGGCCGGGGCAATTTCTCCACGAGCAACCCCGAGCGCGTCTCCATGAGCACGGCGTCGCCGGCGCGCAGGTGCACCCCCAGGAGGTCGTGGGAGAGCTCGACCACGCGTTCCTCGTCGGCCCGGGCGTACACGATGGCCCGCCGACCGTCCTCGAGGAGGTCCTTCAAGGTGACGACCTCGCCCGAGTCCTCGCCCTCGCGCGCCAGGATGACATTGAGCGACTCGTTGAGGACGACCTCTTGTCCCCGGCGCAACTCGACCCCGTCGATCTCGGGGTGCACGGCCACCCGCATCTTGCGGCCGCCCGAGAAGACGTCGACGGTCCCGTCGTCGTTGGCGTGCAGGAACGTCCCGTATGCGCTCGGGGGTTGGGTGAGCTTGTCGACCTCCTCACGCAGCGCGGCGATGTGCTCCTTGGCCTGCTGCAGCGTGTAGGTCAGCTTCTCGTTCTGCGAGACGGCCTGGGCCAGTTGGCCCTTGGTCTCGAGCAGCCGCTCCTCGAGCGACTGGACGCGGCCGGGCCCCTCCGACAGGCGTCGGCGCAGGACCGAGACTTCCTCGTCGGCCTGCAAGCAGCGTTCGCGCAGCCGTTCGAGCTCGTCGCGTAGCGCCAGCTGTCGTTCCTCTTCCGGCTCGGCCGTCGGAACCACCTCCTGGGCTTGTCTCCGGGCGCCTCTTGCGACCATACACCGGCCCTGAGGCCAAATTGACGCTCAAGGAACGAGGGATTCAGGTCGACGCCCCGGTAGACTCTTGGTCCGAGTGACAACCATGGGGACGGCCACGGCCGGTGGTAATCGGGCCGGCAACACAGGCCGGGCAGGCGGCCGATCCGGTGCTCGTTCAATTGACACCGCGAACCGACCGTCGTTACCTTCCGAAGGCGTCGACCGAGTACCCGAGAACGAGACCCGAGAAAAGGCGAGAACGAGCTCATGAAGGTCTGGATCGACCAGGATCTGTGCACCGGCGACGGCCTGTGCGAGGAGATCGCGCCGGCCGTCTTCACGCTGCTCGACGATGGGCTCGCCTACGTCAAAGAGGGTGACCAGGTCAAGAACGAGCCGGGTGGTTCGGCCGGCCTCGCCCTCGTCCCCGACGACCTCGAAGACGCCGTCACCGAAGCGGCCGAGGAATGCCCCGGGGAGTGCATCTTCATCGAGCAGGGCTGAACGCGCCCTACACCTCCGGTTCAGGTGGCGACTCCGGTGCCTTCCCCGACTCGGGTGGCGCTACGAGCAGTCTCGCCGTCGTGATGAATCCGGTGTGGGCCACCATGCGATGGTCGGGACGCACCGAGCGCTCTTCGACGTGCCAGGTGCGCCGCAAGATCTCGAAGGTCTCTGCCATCCCGAACGACCTCGACGCCATGGCGGCGCGCAGCGTTGCCACCTGGGTGATCGACGGGAGATAGGCGAGCAAGATCCCACCGGGTCGCATCGCCTCAGACGCAGGGCCCAGGGCGCGCCACGGCTCGGGGAGGTCGAGCACGACACGATCGAGGTCGCGCTCCTCGATCCCCTGGTATACGTCACGCTCTTCCACCCGGTACCTGACGTCGGGGCCCGCCCACGCCGACACGTTGGCGCGCGCCCCGGTCGCGAAGTCGGCGCGCACTTCGTACCCGACGACATCGGCCCCCGCCCGCAACAGCGCCATCGACAGCGCACCTGACCCCACCCCCGCCTCGAGCACCCGCATGCCCGGGCCGATGTCGGCTGCGATGAGGATGGCCCCGAGGTCCTTCGGATAGATGACCTGGGCGCCGCGCGGCATCTTCAGCACAACCTCGGCGAGGGTGGGCCGCAGCACCACGAAGCGACGACCCGTCGACGCCCCGATCGTGGATCCCTCGGGGCGCCCGATCACGTCATCGTGGGCGACGATTCCCGAGTGGGTATGGAAGAACGCCCCGGGGTGCAACGTCACCAGATAGCGCCGCTCTTTGGGGTCGACCAGCAGTACGCGCTCTCCGGCCGCCAATCGGCCCCCGAGCGCGTCGGCCTGGCCCGTCACTCCCCGCCGGTCGACGGTGCAGGGGTGCGAACGGTCGCCGACGGCGATGACGAGCCGCTGGCCGGGCTCCACCCGTCCGCTCCAGGCCACCTTGTCCCGACTCTTCAGGGTCCGTCGCACCATCCAGGCCGCGCCGGCGACGGCCAACCAGATCGGCTCCCCCCCACGGCCGCGCCGCATGGCGCGCGTCACGAGGTAGCCCAGGATCCGGTCCACGGGGCCGGCCTCAGACCTTGCGGATCTCGATGACCGCCGAGCGGGACCGACCCCGCCGCCGCCCGAGCAGGTAGGCCACCAAGGCCAACAGCAACACGCCGGCCACGGCCGAGCTGATCAGCGTGGGCCGGGTCGCCTCGACGGTCTCCTCGACGCCTCCCGACATCTCGCGGAGCTTGGCCTCGAGGTCATCGCGGCTGATCTTCGCCGTCGTCGCCATCGTCAGCTCCCTTTGTCGTCGCGCTTGGCCCGGGGCTCGACCGGCACGGACCTTCTTCGCCCCCGGCCCCTTGGTAATACGCCATGCTGCCAGGCACATCACCCCTATCGCGACCGCAGCCACGATCAGATAGGGCAACCAGCTCAGATTTCCGGTGAACGACGACCCGGTCTCGGTCTGCAGGGCACGGAGTACAGCCAGCAGGAGCAGGACCGCACCGGCGGTGATGGCGACGGAGCCGAGGAGGCCGAAGACCAAGAAGCGCCCGAGGCTCTTGAGAGGCCCCAGGGTCTCCTGCTTGGCGTAATCGATGACGAGACGGAAGAAGTCGCCACCGGCCGCGGTCAACCCGCCGCCGCGTCCCGACTTTCCACCGTCACGTGCCAACCGACCCTCCTCAGAAGCGCCATCCTCCCCCGCCCAGGTCCGGTGCTGCAAGCACCCGCCCGACTACCCCCGGGGCGAGAGGAGGTAGGTGGAGCTGGCCTTGGCCACCAGGCGACCCTCGTCGTCGGTCAGCTCCGCCTCGACGAAGGCCACCCGGTTCCCGCCCGAGATCACCGAGGACGTGCAGGTGAGCATGCCCCCGGGACGAACCGGGGCCAGGAAGCTGACCTTCATCTCGGCGTTGGCGGAGAAGACCTTGCGCCCTTTGGCCCATGTCACCGTGGCCGCCCCCATGGCCGAGTCACAGCACGCGGCGAGGAACCCGCCCTGGAGCACGCCGACCGGGTTGGTGAACCGCTCGTCGGCGGGCATCTGCCACACCGTCGTCCCGGGTTCGGACTTGTCCACGCACACCATGCCCAAGGTGAGGTCGCAGTTGGGCGGCACCTGCACCTGGGGATCGGCCACGGAGATACCGTACGACCCGCGTGCTCAGGCCACGAACCGACACCACCGGCGCCGTCGTCGGGGCAGCCACCGTGATCACCCCGGCCGGGCCACTGTCCGACGCCGAGGTGGTGATCGAGGACGGCCGGATCACCGAGGTCCGACCCGCGCTCGGGCCCGTCCCCGACGTGGTCCTCGTCCCCGGGTTCGTCGACCTCCAGGTCAACGGGATCGGCCCCGTCGACGTGGCCCGTGCCACCGACGCGGACTGCAATGCCCTCGACGAGGCCCTGCTCGCCCAGGGCGTGACCACGTGGTGCCCCACCATCATCACCGCACCGCTCGACGCGCTCGAGGCGTCGTTGGCTGCCGTCGCCGCCGCGGCGCGCCGTGATCGCGCGGGGCCGACCCGAGATCGCCGGCGCGCATCTCGAAGGCCCCTTTCTTGCCATCCCCGGCGCCCATCGCCCCGAGTTCGTCCGCGCCGTGGTCGATGGACCCTGGCTCGAGAACCTCGCCGACGGGCTGCGCGTCGTCACCCTCGCTCCCGAGCTTCCCGGCGCCATCGACGCCATCCACGCGCTGCGCGCCCGGGGCGTCCTCGTGTCCCTCGGCCATTCGTCGTGCACCGCCGAGGTCGCCCTCGAAGCCATCGATGCCGGGGCACGCCTCGTGACCCATCTCGGAAACGCCATGGGGCCACTGCACCAACGCGCGCCCGGGCTGCTCGGGGACGGCCCTCGCCGATGACCGCGTGTCGGTGTCGATCATCGGCGATCTCATCCACACCCACCCCGTCTTCGTCCGCATGGCCTTCGCCGCCAAGTCGCCCCACGGTGTCGCCCTCGTGACCGACGCGGTGGCGGCGTCGACGGCGACGGCGGCGGCGACGGCGTCAGCGCCCACGGTGGGGCCGCCCCGCCTCTCCGACGGCACGTTGGCGGGCTCGGTGCTGACGATGGACGGCGCCGTCTCGAACGTGGTGAACCACTGCCATGTGGCCTTCACCGACGCCCTGGAGGCGGCCTCCACCACGCCGGCCCGGTTGCTCGGCTTCGACGACCGCGGCGCGCTCACCCCGGGCCGGCGCGCCGACCTGGTCGCCCTCGAGGAGAAGGGCGACGGGGGTTGGCGGGTGGCGTCGGTGTGGGTGGCGGGAACACCGGCATGGTCGGCGCCACCCGAGTCCTGAGTCCAGCGCTCGCGGCGATAGGGTCGAGCCGATGCCCTTCGCGGCCGCCATGAGCGAGCACCCGCTCACCGCCCACGCCGTGGGCGAAGTCACCGGAGCCGTGCTCGAGCGCATCGGCGAGCGGCCGGACTTCGCCACGGTGTTCGTGACGCCGCCACACGCCGGCGCGCTCGAAGACGTCATGCGGACCGTGGAGGAAGTGCTCCACCCCCTGGTGTCGCTGGGATGCGCTGCGGAGTCCGTGCTCGGACCGCATCGGGAGGTGGAGCAGGACGCCGCCGTCACGTTGTTCGCCGGCCACGTGGGGCCCTTGATGCCCGTGGAGCTCGATGCATCGCCGTCGGATTCGGGGGACGGCCTGGTACTGCGGGGGTGGCCGGCCGAGATCCCCTTCACCCCTGAGGCGCTCCTCCTCGTGGGCGACCCCTACAGCTTCCCGGCGGAGTCCTTCCTGGCCTGGGTGGACGCGCAGCACCCCGGACTACGGGTGGTGGGGGGCATGGCCTCGGCGGCGCGTGGCCCGGGGGGCAACCGGCTCGCCCTCGGCACCCGGGTCCGCACCGGCGGCGCCGTGGGGGCGTTGCTCGGCCCCGGCACCGAGGTCGCCACCCTCGTCTCCCAGGGATGTCGACCCTTCGGCGATCCCCTTGTGGTGACCAGGGCCGAGCACAACCTCATCTTCGAGCTCGGCGGGGCGCCCCGCCCTCGAGCAGGTGCTGGGCCAGGCCCGCGACTCGCTCGACGAGGAGGAGGTCGTCTTGTTGGAGAGCGGCGGACTCCACCTCGGGCGGGTGATCGACGAACATCGAGAGCACTTCGGCCGGGGCGACTTCCTGGTCCGCAACGTCGTCGGGGCGGACCGAACCTCCGGTGCGATCGCGGTGGGAGAGGCCATGGCTCTGGGCACGACCGTGCAATTCCATCTCCGCGACGCCGCCACCGCCGACGAGGACCTGCACGCGCTGGTCTCGGCCTGCCGGGCCGATGCCGCGCTCGTCTTCACCTGCAACGGCCGGGGCACGCGGCTGTTCGGCGCGCCGCACCACGATGTGCGCGTCCTGTCCGAGCACCTCGGCGCCGTGCCGATGGCCGGCTTCTTCGCGGCCGGGGAGCTCGGCCCGGTCGGAGGGCGCAATTTCGTCCACGGGTTCACGGCGTCGGTGGCGCTGCTCCGCGATCGCTCCGGTGATCCCGACGTGGGCCCGCGGGTCCGTCGTGAGGGCCTGATAGGCGCCCTTGGACGAGCGGGTACGGTTCTCGTCGTGACCGAAGCGGAGCTCGAACAGCTCGGGATCAACGTCATCCGTGGCCTCGCCATGGACGCCCCCCAGAAGGCCGATTCGGGCCACCCGGGCACGGCCATGGCCCTGGCGCCGCTGGCGCACGTGCTCTTCACCCGCATCATGCGCCACGACCCGGCCGATCCCCAGTGGCCCGACCGCGACCGCTTCATCCTTTCCAACGGCCACGCCTCGATCCTGCTGTACTCCTTTCTGTTCCTCACCGGCTACGGGCTCACCCTCGACGACATCAAGCAGTTCCGGCAGTGGGGCAGCAAGACGCCGGGACATCCCGAGGTGCACCTCACCGCGGGGGTCGAGGTCACCACCGGACCGCTCGGCCAGGGCGTCGGCAACGGCGTCGGCATGGGCATCGCCGAGCGCTGGCTGCGGGCGCGCTTCGGCCCTGACCTCGTCGACCATCACACCTTCGTCATCTGCGGTGACGGCGACCTCATGGAGGGGATCAGCCACGAAGCGGCGTCGCTCGCCGGGCACCTCGGCCTAGGCCGGCTCGTCTACATCTACGACGACAACCACATCACCATCGACGGCCCCACCGAGCTCGCCTACACCGACATCGTCGCCGAGCGCTTCGACGCCTACGGCTGGCACACCGACAACATCGGCGAGGTCGCCAACGACACCGACGCCCTCGAGGCGGCGGTCCGACGGGCCATGGCCGTCGAGGACAAGCCGTCGATGATCCTGTTGCGCAGCCACATCGGTTGGCCCTCTCCGCACAAGACCGACACCGCGGCAGCCCACGGGAGCCCCTTGGGCGAGGACGAGATCCGAGAGACCAAGGCCATCCTCGGACTTCCTCCCGACGAGCAGTTCTGGGTCCCCGACGAGGTGGTCGAGCTCTACCGGCGATGCCTGGTGGCGCGGCAAGGCGCACCGCACGGCGTGGCAGGCCCGCTTCGACGCCTGGGACGGCGACAAGGCGACGTGGGACGCCTGCCAGCGCGGCGGTGGGCTCGAGGGTTGGGCCGAGAAGCTCCCGGTGTTCGAGGTCGGCACCGAGCTCGCCACGCGTGTCGCCGTCAACCAGTGCATCACCGCCACCGCCGAGGTGATCCCGGGTCTGATGGCGGGATCGGCCGACCTCACCGGCAACACCGGCGTGAAGCTCACCGACGCCGTGAACCAGTCCGTCGGCGCATCCCGAGGGCGACCAGATCCACTACGGGATCCGCGAGCACGCCATGGGGGCGGCGATGACCGGCATGGCGCGCCACGGCGGCGTCCTTCCCGTGGGCGGCACCTTCTTCGTCTTCAGCGACTACATGCGACCCTCGGTCCGTCTGGCCGCGCTGTCCGAAGCCCACGTCATCTACTCGTGGACCCATGACTCGGTGGGCCTGGGCGAGGACGGACCCACCCATCAACCCGTCGAACAGCTGGCCTCGCTGCGAGCCGTGCCCGGCCTGCGGGTGATCCGACCCGCCGACGCCAACGAGACCGCCCACGCCTGGCGCATCGCCGTGGACTCCGACGGGCCCACCGCGCTCGTGCTGTCGCGCCAGTCCGTCCCGGTCCTGGCCGGCACCGCCGAGGCCGCTCGACGGCGTGGCCCGGGGTGGCTACGTGCTCGTCGACCCCGACGGCGGGGACCCCGACATCGTGCTCATCGGCACGGGCTCGGAGGTCGCGGTGTGCGTGGCCGCGGCCGGCGTCGCTCGGGCGGGCGTCGGCGGGCGACGGCGCCGGCGGCCCGGTGCGGGCCCGGGTGGTGTCGCTGCCGTCGTGGGACCTCTTCGCGCTCCAGACCCGAGGCCTACCGCGACGAGGTCCTCCCTCCTGGCACCAGGCGCCTGGCCGTCGAAGCGGCCGCCTCGTTCGGATGGGAGCGCTACGCGGACGACGTCGTCGCCATCGACCACTTCGGGGCGTCGGCCCCGGGCCAGGTAGTGCTCGAGCACTTCGGCTACACACCCGACAACGTGGCCGCCCGGGCCCGGGCGCTTCTGGCCCGGCCGGCTCCGGCCCCGCGCTGACGCCGAGGCGCCGACGCCAAGTCGCTGATACCGGACGCCGCACCAACGCAGAGCCGGTCGCACGAGGTCGAGACCGCCGATCCCGGTCGAGCGATCCCGGGCAGAAGGGAGCACCATGACCAAGCTGCACGACCTCTACGAGCAGCAGGGCCAGAGCCCGTGGCTCGACAACCTCCGGCGCGACTACGTGCGCGGTGGGCACCTGGCCGAGCTGGTGGCGCAGGGCATCCGGGGCGTGACCTCGAACCCCACGATCTTCGCCAAGGCCATCGAGAGCGGCAGCGACTACGACGAGCAGTTCGGCGCAGCTGCTCGAGCTCGCACACCGTCGAGGAGGCCTACTGGGAGCTCGTCGTGACCGACATCCGCGACGCCCTGGCCATCCTGCGGCCGGTGCACGACGCGTCCGACGGGGTCGACGGCTACGTGTCGCTCGAGGTGGCACCGGGGCTGGCCCACGACACCGACGGCACCATCACCGCGGCGCGCCACTTCCACGAGCTCGTGGCCGAGCCCAACCTGTACGTGAAGATCCCGGCCACGGCCGAGGGGGTGCCCGCCATCCGGGCCATGATCGGCGAAGGCCGGAACATCAACATCACCTTGCTTGTTCAGCCTGGAGCGCTACGACGAGGTGATCGAGGCCTACATCGGCGGGCTCGAGGATCTCGTCGCCACCGGTGTCACCGATCTTTCGGCGGTGCGCAGCGTGGCCTCGTTCTTCGTGAGCCGGGTCGACACCGAGGTCGACCGGCGTCTCGACACCCTCGCGACCCAGGCCGCCGGGCGAGGCCGACGGAGATCCAGGCCCTGCGGGGCACGGCGGCGGTGGCCCAGGCCCAGCGCGCCTACGCGCTGTTCGCACGAGCGCTTCTCCGGGGCACGCTGGGAGGCGCTGGCGGCCAAGGGGGCCAAGGTGCAACGCCCGCTGTGGGCGTCGACGTCGACGAAGAACCCCGCCTACCCCGACCTCGTCTACGTCGACACCCTCATCGGTCCCGACACCGTCAACACGATGCCCGACGACACCATCGCCGCCTTCCTCGACCACGGCACCATGGCTCGCACGGTGGACGCCGATCCCGACGCGGCGCCGCAGGCGCTGCGAGCGCATCGAAGCCGCCGGCGTGGACATGGCGGACGTGGCCCGCACCCTCGAGGACGAAGGGGTGGCCAGCTTCACCAAGTCGTTCGACGAGCTGATCCAGAAGCTGTCCGACAAGGCCAACGCCCTGTCGGCCGGCAGCTGAGGGACCGGCCCATGGTCGACGACGCCCGGACCCTCGGTGCCGCGCCTGCTCGAGCGCGACGCCGGGCTGTGGCCGGCGGGCAACGTGTCGGCCAACCGCCTGGGATGGCTCGACGTCCCGCGCCGCATGGCGGCCGAGGCGGCCGAGCTCGACGGCCTGGGCGGCGGGCATCGAGCAGTCCACCGTGGTCCTGCTCGGCATGGGCGGCTCCTCGCTCGGGCCGGCGGTGCTCGAGGCCGTCCTCACCGCCACCGGCACGCCCGGGTGGCCCGGGCCAGATCGCGCCGGCGGCTGGTGGTCTGCGACACCACCCATCCCGTGACGGTCTCCTCGCTCGACCTGTCCGACGCCTTCGTACTCGTGTCGTCGAAGTCCGGCACCACGCTCGAGCCCAACGTGCTGCTGGGCCACGCCTGGTCCCAACTGCCCGACCCGTCGCGCTACGCGGCGATCACCGACCCCGGCACCCCCCTCGCCGCCCTGGCCGCCGAGCGCGGCTTCGCCCGCTGCTTCGCCAACCCGCCCGACATCGGCGGCCGGTACTCGGTGCTCTCGTATTTCGGCATGGTCCCGGCCGCGCTCATCGGGTACGACGTCGCCGAGCTCTGTGGGCGCGCCCTCGACGCCGATCTGGAGGAGGCGGCCGGGCCTGGGCATGGCCATGGGCGAGGACGCCCGGGTCGGGCGCGACAAGGTGACCATCGTCGTCCCCCCGCGACTACGCGTCGTTCGGCCTGTGGGTGGAGCAGCTCATCGCCGAGTCGACGGGCAAGCAGGGCACGGGCTGCATCCCGGTCCCCACCACCGAGCCCGAGGTCGGGGCCGACCGCCATGTCGTGCCGCTGCACCTGGCCACAGGCCGCCGACCTCGGCGAGCAGTTCTACCGCTGGGAGATCGCCACCGCACTGTGCGGCCACGTCCTCGGGATCGACCCCTTCGACGAGCCCAACGTGGCGGAGTCGAAGAAGAACACCAACGACGTGCTCGCCCAGCTCCCGTTGCCGGCGGTCGAGACCGCCGCCCCCGCACGAGGTCCTGCCGTGGCTGACGCGCCACGGTGCGAGCCCGGTGACTACGTCTCGCTCCAGGCGTATGTGCCCTTCGGCCAGGACGCCGCCTTGGAGACGCTGCGACGCAACGTCCGCGACCACCTCGGCGGCATCGCCACCACGGCCGGGTACGGCCCGCGCTTTCTGCACTCGACGGGCCAGCTCCACAAGGGCGGGCCCGACACCGTGGTGGCCGTGCAGATCGTCGACGCCAACCCCATGCCCGAGGTCCCGGTCCCCGGTGCGCCCTATGACTTCGCGACGCTGATCGCGGCCCAGTCCATCGGCGACCACCGCAGCCTCCTCGCCCACGGCCGACGGGTGCTGCGCGTGTGCGGCGACCTGGGCGACATCGGATGAGCCGGGCATTGACACGTCGTGGCGAGACGCATGACCAGCGACGAGCAACAGCGAAAGGGCGAGCGACATGAAGATCGGCATGGTGGGGCTGGGCAAGATGGGCGCGAACATGACCGAGCGGCTCATCGAGAAGGGCCATCAGGTCGTGGCGTTCGACCTGTCCGACGAGGCCCGCACGGCGTGGCCGCCAAGGGGGCCGAGACCGCCGCCACCCTGGCGGAGATGGTGGCCAAGCTCGACGCTCCCCGGGTGGCCTGGGTCATGGTCCCTGCCGGGGATCCCACCACGTCGACCATCGACACCTTGAAGGGACTGATGGACCGCGGCGACGCCGTGATCGACGGCGGCAACTCCAACTACAAAGAGGCGGCCCCCACCGCGGCGTCGCTGGCCGAGAAGGGGATCGGCTTCATCGACGCCGGCACCTCGGGTGGGGTGTGGGGTCTCGCCAACGGCTACTGCCTCATGGTGGGCGGCGAGAAGTCCGTCGTGGCGATGTGCGAGCCGGTCTTCCTCGCGCTCGCCCCCGAAGGCGGCTACGCGCACGTGGGCCCCGTCGGTGCCGGGCACTTCGTGAAGATGGTCCACAACGGCATCGAGTACGGGCTCATGCAGGCCTACGGCGAGGGCTTCGAGATCATGCAGAAGGCCGACGAGTTCTCCCTCGACCTCCACGAGATCGCCTCGATCTGGCGCTACGGCTCGGTGGTGCGCTCCTGGCTCCTCGAGCTCGCCGAGCGCGCCCTGGCCCCGGGATCGGGCTTCGAGAACATCGAAGGCATCGTCGTCGACTCCGGCGAAGGGCCGCTGGACCGCGACGAGGCCATCGACCGGGGCGTGCCCGCCCGGTGATCACCACGTCGCTCTTCGCCCGCTTCGCCTCGCGCGACCAGGACTCGCTACTCCAACCGCCTCATCGCGGCCCTGCGGAACCAGTTCGGGGGCCACGCCGTGGTCACCGACGGCGGAGCAAGTCGACGTCGTGACCCCCGACACCGACCACCGCGTCATCGAGGCCGTCGACATCGACGACCAGGAGCCGGTCGAGGACGATCGCCCACGCCCTCGACGCCGTCGAGCCCCCGCCTCCGCTCGCCCTCGTGGTGTTCGGGGCGTCGGGCGACCTGGCGTCGCGCAAGCTCCTGCCCGCCATCGCCGCGCTGGCCGAGCACAAGGCGCTCCCCGACGGCTTCACCGTCGTCGGGGTGGCCCGCACCCAGTGGAGCGACGACCAGTTCCGCCAGGCCGCCCTCGACGCCGCGCCCTACGCCGGGCCCGAGTGGAAGAAGGTCGTGGGCCGGTTCCGCTACGTGGCGGGCGAGTACGCCGAGAAGCCCACCTTCGACAAGCTGAAGAAGGTGCTCGGCGAGGCCGACGCCAAGTTCGGCACCGGCGGCAACCGGGTCTACTACCTGGCCACCATCCCCTCGATGTTCGGCGACGTGGCGAGCGCGCTGGCCGAGCACGGCTGCAACGCTCCCGGCGTGCGAGGGGACCTTCGCCCGCATCGTGGTCGAGAAGCCCTTCGGCCGCGACCTCGCCAGCGCCCGAGGCCCTCGACGCCGCGCTGCACGCGTGCCTTCGACGAGGACCAGATCTTCCGCATCGACCACTACCTGGGCAAAGAGACGGTGCAGAACGTCCTGGCCCTGCGCTTCGGCAACGCCATCTTCGAGCCCATCTGGAACCGCCGCTACGTCGACCACATCCAGATCACCGTGGCCGAGGAGCTCGGCGTCGAGCACCGCGGCGGCTTCTACGAGACCGCCGGGGCGCTGCGCGACATCGTCCAGAACCACGTCATGCAGGTGCTGGCGCTCACCTTGATGGAGCCGCCCGCCACCGTCGACGCCCAGGGGATCAGGGACGAGAAGGTCAAGCTGCTGCGGGCCGTCATGATCCCCGACGTCGACGAGGCCGTCATCAACTCGGTGCGCGGCCAGTACGCGGCGGGCGCCATCGACGGCGACCCCGTGGTCGGGCTACCGCGAGGAGGAGGGCGTCGACGCCCGGAGCCGCACCGAGACCTTCGTGGCGCTGCGGCTGACGGTCGACAACTGGCGCTGGGCCGGGGTCCCGGTCTACATCCGCACCGGCAAGCGCCTCCCCAAGCGTGCCACCGAGGTCGTCCTGCAGTTCCAGCGAGTCCCCCACCTCGCCTTCGGGGGCAAGCTCACCCGCGACCTCCGCCCCAACATGCTGGTGCTGCGCATCCAGCCCGACGAAGGGATCTGCCTCTACTTCGGGGCCAAGGTCCCCGGGGAGGCGTTCCGGCTGCGCTCGGTGGACATGGACTTCACCTACGCCGAGGCCTTTCCCGGGCGCCACGGCGGGTGGCTACGAGCGGCTGCTGCACGACGTCATGATCGGCGACGCCACGCTGTTCATCCGGACCGACGAGGTCGAGCGGGCCTGGCAGATCGTGGACCCCTTGCTCGAAGCCTGGAGCAGGACGGCGTCCCGCTGTCGCAGTACCCGCGCCGGCACGTGGGGGCCGAAGGAGGCCGACGCGCTGCTGGCACGCGAGCTGCGCCAGTGGCACGAGCCGTGAGCGGCCCACCGGGCACCGTCGACGTCGTCGACGACGTCGCGATCGCCTTCGCCGAGACGGTCCTCGACCGCCTACGCAGGCGCGACCCGGACCCGCGTTTCGTGCTGGTGCTGTCGGGGGGCCCGACGGCGCGGCGCTGCTACGAGGCCCTGGCCGCAGCCGGCGACGGGCCGGGTCGACTGGTCACTGGTCGACATCTACATGGGTGACGAGCGGTGCGTCGCACCCGACGACCCCGACGCCAACCAACGACTGGTCCGAGAGTCGCTGATCGACCCGGTCGGGGCCGTCGGCTCGTTCCACCCCATGTCGTGTGAGCGACGGGCCCGAGGCCTACGAAGCGGCTCGTCTCCGAGGTCGAGGCCTTCGACGTCGTCCACCTCGGCCTCGGGCCCGACGGCCACACGGCGTCGCTGTTCCCCGACTCCGCCGCTCTCGAGGCGCCGCCGGGCGACTCGTCGTGCGCTCGGTCGACCCCGACGACCGCAACCCCCACCCCCGCATGACGCTCACCCTGGAAGGCCCTGGCCCCCGCCCGGTCTGGTGGTGTTCACCGTGTCGGGTGCCGCCAAGCACGAGGCCTTCGCGGCGGTATCGGCCGGGCGAAGACCTCCCCGCGGCACGCGTCCGGGCGCGCCAGGTCCTGTGGCTCGTCGACCGCGAGGCGGCCGGCCAGGTCGGCGCCCTCCGCGGTGCCAGGCCCTGACCGACCGGGGCCGCGGAGGGTGACGGGTAAGGTGACCGCCGTGGCCCCCGACGACCTTCTCGCGGCCACGACCTGCCGACCTCCGAGCCGAGGCGCGGCACGCTGCGGGCCCAGGTGCACGGGAACCGGGTCACCTACTCGCCCAAGGTCTTCATCCCGCTCACGATGCTGTGTCGCGACCGGTGCGGCTACTGCACCTTCGCCAAGCCGCCGGCCCGGGTCCGGTCTCCGTACATGTACGCCCGACGAGGTGCTGGCCGTCGCCCGCGCCGGCGCGGCCGCGGGCTGTCACGAGGCGCTGTTCACCCTGGGCGAGGCTCCCGAGGAGCGCTACCCCGCGGCGCGGGCCTGGCTCGACGAGCACGGCCACGCCTCCACGGTCGACTACCTGGTCGCCATGTGCGCGCTGGTGCGCGACGAGACAGGGCTCCTCCCCCACGCCAACGCCGGCGCGCTCAGCGACGACGAGCTCGCCCGCCTCCGACCCGTCGCGGCCAGCCAGGGCATGATGCTCGAGTCGCTCGACCCCGACCTGGCCTGTCACCGCGGCGCCCCCGACAAGACGCCCGCAGCGACGGCTCGCCACGCTGGAGGCGGCGGGACGACTGGCCATCCCCTTCACGACCGGCGTCCTCGTCGGGATCGGCGAGTCGCGCGCCGAGCGGGTCCGCACCTTGTCCGCCATCGCCGACTCGCACCGTGCCCACGGCCACGTGCAGGAGGTGATCGTCCAGAACTTCCTGCCCAAGCCCGGGACCGCCATGCACAACCATCCACCGTGCCCTCCCGAGGAGCTGTGGTGGACCATCGCCGTGGCCCGGCTCGTGCTCCCCGCCGAGGTGCACGTCCAGGCTCCGCCCAACCTGTCCGACGACCTGCGGCCGCTGCTCGACTCGGGCCTCGACGACTGGGGCGGGGTGTCGCCGGTCACCGTCGACCACGTCAACCCCGAGCGCGCCTGGCCCGCCCTGGAGCTCCTGCGCGAGGCGACCGAGGCCGCCGGGCTCACCCTGGCGGCCACGCCTCACCGTCTACCCCGAGTACGCCGCGCGACCCCGAGCGCTGGCTCGACCCGGCCATGCGATTCCCGGTGCTCGACCACGCCGATGCCGAGGGCCTCGGACGCGAGGACCCCTGGTGCTCGGGAGGCGACGAGCCGCCGCCCCTGCTCGTCGGCGACGCGCCACCGGGCCACCGCACGAGGCATCGGCGGCGCGGTCGGCGGCGGCGGTGGCCGAGGTGCTCGCCGGGGTGGGCCTCGGCCAGGAGGTCGGCGAGGACGAGATCGTGACGCTGTTCTCGGCGCGCGGCCCCGAGGTGCGGGCCGTGGCCGAGGTCGCCGACCAGCTGCGACGCGACGAGGTCGGCGACGTCGTGACCTGGGTCGCCAACCGCAACATCAACTACACCAACGTCTGCACCTTCAAGTGCCGGTTCTGCGCGTTCTCCAAGGGGCCGCTGTCGCTCAACCTGCGGGGCGCTCCCTACCTCCTGGAGCTCGAGCGACATCACCGACCGCGTCGTCGAGGCCGAGAGCGCCGGGGCCACCGAGGTGTGCCTCCAGGGCGGGATCCACCCGAACTTCGACGGCGACTACTACCTCGAGGTGATCCGGGCCGTCCGCGAGGCGTCGGACCGGATCCACATCCACGGCTTCACCGCCCTCGAGGTGACCGAAGGGGCGCGGCGCCTCGGCGAGCCCCTGGTCGACTACCTGCGCCGCCTCAAGGAGGCGGGGCTGGCCACGCTGCCCGGCACCGCGGCGGAGATCCTCGACGACGAGGTCCGCGCCGTGCTGTGCCCCGACAAGATCAACACCGAGCAGTGGCTCGAGGCCCACCGGGCCGCGCACAGCATCGGGTTGCGCTCGAACGTCACCATCATGTTCGGGTCCGATCGAGCGGCCCCGGTCCTGGGCCCGGCACCTGGTGCGGCACCCGCGCCCTGCAACGCGAGACCGGCGGCTTCACCGAGTTCGTCCCCCTGCCCTTCGTGCACATGGCGTCGCCCATCTACCTGCAGCGCAAGGCCCGGCGCGGCCCGACGTTCCGCGAGACGCTGCTCATGCACGCCGTGGGACGCATCGCCTATCGGGGCTGGATCCCCAACATCCAGGCGAGCTGGGTGAAGATGGGCGCCGCCGGCGCCGTCCAGGCCTTGCAGGCCGGGGTCAACGACCTCGGGGGCACCCTCATGGACGAGAACATCTCGCGGCGGCGGGGGCGAGCCACGGCCAGCTCATGGACGAGGAGGGATTCCACGCCCTCGTCGAGCCCCTGGGCCGGCGGCTCGAGCAGCGCACGACCCTCTACGGTCGCGTGCCCGCCCCCTGCTGAGGTGCCCGACGTGCGCGACCCGGGGCGGGACGACACGGGACGAGCGACGGACCCGGGCCTGGGCGTGGGCGGCAGTCGACCTCGTCCCCCCGCTCGCCGCGGACACCGCCGGGCTCGAGGACCTCACTCCCGCCGAGCGCCTCGACCCCGGCGAACAGAACCTCGTCGACCAGCTGCTGGACTCGGTGGGCGTCACCGAGACGACGCGACCTCTACCGCTCGATCATCGGGACCGTCGTCCACCTGGCCGAGGAACGCACCGACGCCCTCGACCTGAAGCTGGCCCGCGCCGCGATGGCCGAGATGGCCGAGGCGTTCCGCGTGTTCCGGCCCTTTCGCAAAGAGCAGAAGGTCACCTTCTTCGGCTCGGCCCGCACCTTGCCCGACGACCCGCTCTACCTCCAGGCGCGACGCCTGGCCGAGCGCATGGCGGGCCACGGATGGATGGTGGTGACCGGCGCCGGCCCCGGCATCATGGCGGCCGGGATGCAGGGTGCGGGTCGGGAGCGCTCCCTCGGGGTCAACATCCGGCTCCCCCACGAGCAAGGCGCCAACGAGTTCATCGCGCAGGACCCCAAGCTCGTGGAGATGCGGTACTTCTTCACCCGCAAGCTCATGCTCATCAAGGAGTCCGACGGCTACGCCGTGCTCCCCGGTGGGTTCGGCACCCTCGACGAGGCCTTCGAGCTCCTCACCCTGCTCCAGACGGGCAAGGCCCAGCCCGCTCCGCTCGTGCTCCTCGACGTTCCCGCACGGGACGTACTGGAAGGGGTGGCAGGACTTCCTCGACACCGAAGTCGCCGCGGGCGGCTTGATCTCGCCCGAGGACCGCTCGCTGTACGTGATCACCTCCGATGTCGACGCGGCCGCGGCCGAGCTCCTCGGGTTCTACCGCAACTACCACTCGTGTCGGTGGGTCGGCGACCTCCTCGTGATGCGGCTGCGCGTCGCCCCCACCCGGGAGCAACTGGCGGAGCTCAACCAGCGCTTCGCCGACATCGTGGTGAGCGGATCGATCCGCCCCACCAAGCCCCTCGGGCCCGAACGCTCGAGCCGCGACCATGTCGAGCTGCCCCGCGTGGCGCTGCGCTTCGACCGGATCCACTACGGGCGGCTCCGGCAGCTGATCGACGCCCTCAACGAGCTCGTCGGCTGACGTCGTCGCCTCGAGCCGCAGCCGCGTCAGCCGAAGGCGTCGGGGTCGCCGGTCGACGCCGGCGCCCGGCGCAGGACCACGACCGCTTTCTCCACCGCGCGTCGGGCCCGGGTGAGGCGCTTCTCCTCCGCCACGACGGCGGGATCGGGCGTGCCGGTGCGGCGGGCCCCGCTCGTCGCCTCGCGCAGCCGGTCGAAGGCCAGGTCGCCGAGCTCCTCGGCGATGGCTTCGAGCCGATCGGCCACGTCGTCGAGGTCGCCACGCCCCTGTCAGCGCCCGTGGGCGGGGAGGTCGACCTCGTGGATCTCGAGGGCGCCGTCGGCGGCCTTGGCCCGCAGGACCTTCTTGTCGAACTTCCCCACCGAGGTCTTCGGGATCTCGTCCGCGAACGCCCACCGCTCGGGGAGCCACCAGCGGGCCACCCGGCCCGACAGGAAGCGTGAGGATCTCGGCCGGCTGCGGGATGCGCACCCTCGGCCGCCACGATCACCACGAGCGGGCGCTCGTCCCAGCGCTCGTCGGGCACCCCGATCACCGCCGCCTCGTACACGTCGGGGTGGGCCATCACCTCGTTCTCGAGCTCGACCGAGGAGATCCACTCCCCCCCGGACTTGATCACGTCCTTGGTGCGGTCCGAGATCTGCATGAACCCCCGGTCGTCGAGGCTCCCGACGTCCCCGGTCCGCAGCCACCCGTCGTGGAACCGCTCCGGGCGTCGGGTCCCCGTAGTACGAGCGCCGGTGACCCACGGGCCGCGGACCTCGAACTCGCCCACCGACTTGCCGTCGTTGGGGAGCACCGTGCCCTCCTCGTCGACGACACGCAGCTCGACGCCGGCGATGATGCGGCCCGGTCTTGGCCCGCCAGTCCATCTCCTGCTCGGGCGCGATGCCCTTGGGCGCCCGACCGAAGGCGCACACCGGGCTCGTCTCGGTCATCCCCCAGCCCTGGATCATGGCGATGTCGAAGCGCTCCTGGTACGCCTCCATGAGCGAGCGCGGCACCGCCGCACCGCCCGCGGTGAGCAGGCGCAGCGACGACATGTCGACGTCGTGGCTCTGCGAGTAGTGCAGCAGGTCGTTCCAGATGGTGGGGACCCCGAGCGACAGCGTCGGGCGCTGCTCGGCGATGATCCGGGTCGAGCGGCTCGGCCTGGAGGTAGCGCTCGGGGAAGATGAGGTCGGTGCCGGCGAAGAACGCGGTGTAGGGCATCCCCCACGCGTTGGCATGGAACATGGGCACGATCGACGAGCACGCGATCGTGCTCGCTGGCGCCCACGCAATTGGTGTTCATGCCCGCGAAGGCGTGCAACCACGTCGACCGGTGGCTGTAGACGACGCCCTTGGGGTTGCCCGTGGTGCCGCTCGTGTAGCACATCGACGCGGCCTGGCGTTCGTCGAGCTCGGGCCAGTCGTATCCCGGGCTCCTCGGCGCCGATGAGCTCGTCGTAGGACAACGTGTCGCCGAGCCCGGTCGTGTCACCCTCTCCCACGACGATGACGTGCTCCACGGTCTTGCACTCGTCGCGAACCCGGGCGAACAGCGGGGCGATCGAGGCGTCGACGATCACGACCTTGTCCTCGCCGTGGTTGACCACGTACGCGAGCTGCTCGGGGAACAGGCGGATGTTGAGGGTGTGGAGCACCGCCCCCATCGACGGGACGGCCAGATACGCCTCGAGGTGCTCCTGGTCGTTCCAGGCGAAGGTGCCGACCCGGTCGTCGGCGCCGACACCGAGCCGGCGCAACGCCTTGGCCAGTTGCTCGGCGCGCGCCGCCACCTGCGTGAAGGTCGACTCCCGGTACCCGTCGGACTGGGCGGTGACCACCCGGCTGTCGCCGTACACCGCCTGGCCCCGACGGAGGATGCCACTCACCAGGAGCGGGCCGTCTTGCATCGTGCTCAGCATGTCCCGGAGCTTATCGGTGCGTCTCGGTGCGGGCCGGGGCCGGCTGCAATAGCCTGCGGTGCCATGGACCCACTCGCCGCGCTCGATTTCATCGCTACCAACCACCGGGCCGTGCTGGCCACCTCCCGTGCCGACGGCAACCCCCAGCTGTCTCTCGTCGCCGCCGCGGGTGGTCGACGACGCCGTGGTGGTCTCCACCCGCGAGACGGCGATCAAGACGAAGAACCTGCGACGCCGCCCCCGGGCCTCGTTCATCGTGTTCACCGACGAACTTCTACGGGAACTCGGTGCAGGTCGAAGGCCCCGTCGAGGTGGTGTCGCTCCCCGAGGCCATGGAGGGCCTCGTGGCGTACTACCGCCAGATCTCCGGCGAGCACCCCGACTGGGACGAGTACCGCGCGGCCATGGAGCAAGAGCGACGGGTCCTGCTGCGCATCACCGTCGAGCGCGCCGGGCCCGACCATGCCGGCTGACCGGAACCACGCGCCGTGCCCCCCGACGGGCGGCACCTAGGGTACGGCCGCACCCAGGGCCGTCCGAGGCCGGAGGAGGGGCACATGGGACAGGTCAACACGGTGCGCGGCCCGGTCGACGCCGCGGCACTCGGCGCCACGCTCATGCACGAGCACGTCTTCGTGCGCTCGCCCGAGGTCGCCGCCAACTGGCCCACCGGGTTGGGACCGCGCCGCGCAGGTGGCACGGGCCGTCGAACGCCTGCAGGAGCTCAAGGCCGCCGGCATCGACACCATCGTCGACCTCACCGTGGTCGGCCTCGGTCGCGACATCGAGACCGTCCAGGAGGTCGCCGCGCAGGTCGACCTCAACATCGTGGTCGCCACCGGCCTCTACACCTACAACGAGCCTCCCGCACTACTTCGACTACCGCAGCGCCGCCGTTCCGCCCCAGCGGCGTGGACATGCTCGACGAGTTCTTCCTCCACGACATCGAAAACGGCATCGCCGGAACCGGGGTGCGGCCCGGGCATCCTCAAGTGCGCCACCGACAAGCCGGGGCTCACGCCCGGCGTCGAGCGCATCCTGCGCGCCGTGGCCCGCGTCCATCGGCGCACCGGGCTCCCCATCTCCACCCACACCGACACGCCGACCCGGCGCGGGCTCGACCAGCAACGCGTCTTCACCGAGGAAGGCGTCGACCTGTCGCGGGTCGTGATCGGCCACAGCGGCGACAGCACCGACCTCGACTACCTCGGGGAGCTCCTCGCCGCCGGCTCGACCCTGGGCATGGACCGGTTCGGCGTCGACGCCTACTGCACCACCGAGCAACGCGTCGAGACCGTGGCCCGGCTGTGCGAAGGCGGTTGGACAACGGCCATGGTCCTCTCCCACGACGCCGGCTGCCACATGGACTGGTTCGACGACGACTTCCTGCACCAGGCCCAGCCGAACTGGAACTTCCTCCATATCAGCACCGACGTCCTGCCCGCCCTGCGCGCCCGCGGCGTGACCGAGGAGCAGATCCACACCATGCTCGTCGACAATCCGCGCCGCATCCTCGACTACGGGCCGGGGTACTGAGCCGACCCGAGTCTCGGGCTTCATGGGCCGCCGCCCGGGCGCTCAGTTCCCGGGCAACGAGAACACGGCTCGCGACCAGTAAGGACGGGGCCTTCGATACGCTCGCGCGCGGCGCCACAGTGATGCGAGGAGACAGTCGTGATCAGGTCCAGGTCCGCGGTGGTGGCCTCTGTCACGATGAGCGCAGGGTAGCGACGGCGTCCGAGGCAGGCTCCGGCCCACCACGACCGCGAGAGCCACCCGCCCCGTGGCACGCTGTGGTGTCACCCTCGTGACCGGTCTGCTCGCCGCGTCGTGGCGGCGTGCGGTGCTCGCCCGTGGCGACACCCCCCATCCCTTCGGTCAACGTCGGGACCGTGCCCCTGGGCGTCTACGCCGGGCCGGGCGATCCCGCGGCCGTGGCCGGCTTCGGGCGCGCACCGGGACCAAGCCCAGCCTGGCCTCGGACTACCTCCCCCGCACCGAAGGGTGGGCGGGCATGGTGGAGCGTCAAGCCCCTGCAGCGCTTCCTGGCGCCGTGGCAGGGGAGCCGGTACCGACTCGTGCTCGGCGTGCCCATGATCCCGACGCGCGACGGGCACCCGATGGGGACCCTGGCCGAAGGCGCGGCGGGCGCACTACGACGGCGAATTCGCCACGCTGGCCAGGACCCTCGTCCACTACGGGCAGGGCAACGCCATCTTGCGCATCGGATGGGAGTTCAACGGCACCTGGTACCCGTGGGCGGTCACGGACCAGACCGACGCGGCCGACTTCGCCGCGCTACTTCCGCCACATCGTGACCACGATGCGCAGCGTGCCGGGCGCCGCGTTCCGCTTCGTGTGGAACCCGACGTCGGGCCCCGAGCCCGAGGCCGCGCAGAACGCCTATCCGGGCGACGCGTACGTCGACTACGTCGGGCCTCGATCTCTACGACCAGGTGTGGGGCATCCCCATGGAACCCGGGCTGGCGTGGCCCCGCTACGTCACCGAGGTCCGACGGCCTGCAGTGGCTGTCCTCGTTCGCCGCCGCCCACCACAAGCCCGCCGTCATCCCCGAGTGGGGCCTGACCATCCGCTCCGACGGGCACGGGCTCGGGGACGACCCGCTGCTACGTGGCCAAGATGGCGCAGTGGATCTCGACCCACGACGTGGCCTTCACGAGCTACTTCGACGTGGATGCCCCCGACGGCCAACACGACATCTTCGACGTGCCTTCTCCCGGTCCCTGGCCGTCTTCACAGCGGTCCTTCGCGGCGGCCCAGCCCGCCGCCCCTCCGCTCGGCCCCGGGACCGGCTACCTGAGACGACCCCCGGCCCGATCCGCCGGGACGCCTCCCCGGGGCCCGGAGCCGCATCGGTGCTCCGGGTAGCGCGTGGGGGCAGTGATGGACATGAGCGTGTTGGGTCGATGTTGACGCCCCGTTGGCCGCTTCATGAGGTTGAACCATCACCATGCGTCGTAACCAACGGACCGACGAGGACAGGGAGAGCTCCAATGCGGAGCCACGAGGGCGAGGGCCCGAAGCAATTCAAGGTCGGCTTCCGGGGGTACCGGCGCGAGCACCGTCGACGAGTACGTCGAGCGGCTGCACCAGTGGCTCCTCGATTCCGAGGCCCGGGCCGAGCACGCCGTCGAGGCCGCCACGGCGGCCGTCGGCGAGCGGGCGGCGGACATCCTGCGGGCCGCGCTGGCCGTCGGTGAGAAGGCCGAGCAGGAGGCCGAGGCGGTCAAGGCCGCTGCGGTCGAGAACGCCCAGGCCGAAGCCGACCGCATGATGGAAGACGCCCACCGCCAGATCGAGGCGTTGCAGCAGAGCATCGACAACCTCGCCGTGCGCCGGGCCAACGTCGTGAGCGAGCTCGGTCGGCTCCAGAAGTACCTGGCCGCGGCCGCCCCCGACGGGGCGGCCCGGAGCCGTCGACGCCGACGTCGAGCGACGACGAGGACGAGGAGGTCGACGAGCCCATGAGCGCCGCACCCGACTGCGCCAGCTGCCTCGAAGAACGGTGACCGGCCAGTCGCCCGTTCCGCCTGACGCCTGCGGCCCACCCGCGCCTGACGCGCACCGAGCGCCGGCGCCGTCGGCGCTCGTCAGCGCAGGGCGAGCTGGCCGGGCACCAGGGGTGCCGGCAAGGCGGTGTCACCCATGATGAAGCGGTCGACGCTCGACGCGCACGACCGCCCCTCGGCGATGGCCCACACGATCAGGCTCTGCCCCCGGGTCATGTCGCCGCACACGAAGACGCCCTCGCGGCTCGTCTGCCAGTTCCCGTCGCAGGCCACGCTGCCCCGGGGGTCGAGCTCGAGACCGAGCTCGTCCACCACTCCGCGGCGCTCGGCCCCCAGGAAGCCCATCGCCAGCAGCACGAGCTCGCACGGCAACTCGAACTCGCTCCCCGGCACGGGCTCGAACACGGGGCGTCCACCGTCGTCGCGCAGCTCGACGCGATGGCCCGCCAGGGCCCGCACCGCGCCGTTGCCGTCGTCGACGAATCCGCGTGGTCGTGACGCTGTAGATCCGGTCGCCACCCTCCTCGTGCGCGGACGAGGTCCTGAGGATCAGGGGCCACGTGGGCCAGGGGTTGTCGTCGAGCCGGCCGTCGGGGGGCCGGGGCAGGATCTCGAGCTGGTGCACCAGCGACGCCCCCTGCCGATGCGCGGTGCCCAGGCAGTCGGCGCCGGTGTCGCCGCCGCCGATGATCACCACACGCTTGCCCTGGGCGGTGATCGGGCGAGGTCTCGAACGCCCCTTCGCGGACCAGGTTGGAAGGCTTGAGGTAGTCCATGGCCAGATGGACGCCGTCGAGCTCGCGACCCTCGCACCGGCAGGTCGCGTGGCAAGGTGGCCCCCCCGGCCAGGACCACGGCGTCGAACTCCGTGCTGCAGCGACGAGGCCGGCACGACGCCGCACCCCGGGGCCGACGCGGTTCCGAGGCCCCGGCGTTGGCCCGGCTCGAGCGGCTGGGCTCCGACGCCGCGGTGCCGACGCCGCGTCGGCCGATCCCACCGCCGTGGCGCAGCGGAACTCGACGCCCTCGGCTCGCATCTGCGCCAGGCGGCGGTCGAGCACCGCCTTCTCCATCTTGAACTCCGGGATCCCGTAGCGCAGAAGCCCGCCGGGGCGCTCGGCCCGCTCGTAGACGACGACGTTGTGCCCGGCCCGGGCCAGCTGCTGCGCACAGGCCAGGCCCGCGGGCCCCGATCCCACCACCGCCACGGACTTCCCGGTGCGCACCGACGGCACCTGGGGGGTCACCCACCCCTCGCTCCAGCCCCGCTCGGCGATCTCGTACTCGATGCGCTCGATCGTGACCGGATCGGCGTTGATGCCGAGCACACAGGCGCCCTCGCACGGCGCCGGGCACAGGCGCCCGGTGAACTCGGGGAAGTTGTTGGTGGCATGCAGCCGCTCGAGGGCCTCGGGCCAGTCGCCCCGGTACACGAGGTCGTTCCACTCCGGGATGAGGTTCCCGAGCGGGCATCCTTCGTGGCAGAAGGGGATGCCGCAGTCCATGCAGCGCGCCCCTTGGCGCACGGCCTCGTCTTCGGGGAACGGCTCGTAGACCTCGCGCCAGTCCCGGAGCCGGACCGGCACCGGGCGACGCGCCGGCAGCTTCCTGTCGTACTCGAAGAACCCCGTGGGCTTTCCCATGACCGACCGTGCTCGCTCCCGACGCCGCGCTAGCCGCGCGGCGCGGCCATGACCGCTTCGTCGACCGACACGCCCTCGTCGACGGCGCGTCGGGTCGCCTCGAGCACCCGTCGGTAGTCGCGCGGCATGACCTTGACGAAGTCGTCGAGGGCGCGTCCCCCATGCCGCCGAGCAGCCGCTCGCGCGACGGCGGACTCGGTCTCGACGCCGATGCCGGGTGACGATGTCGAACAGCCACTCGCCGGTCTTCCTCGTCGAGCGGCTCGAGGTCGACCATCTCGAAGTTGACCCGCTCGGCGAAGTCACGGTCCGGGTCATAGACATAGGCGATCCCGCCCGACATGCCGGCCCCGAAGTTCCTCCCCGTCGGCCCGAGCACCACGACCCGCCCGCCGGTCATGTACTCGCAGCCGTGGTCGCCCACGCCTTCGACCACGGCGGTGGCGCCCGAGTTGCGCACGCAGAAGCGCTCCCCCACCTGGCCCCGCACGAAGCACTCCCCGCCGGTCGCCCCGTAGAGGATGACGTTGCCGGCGATGATCTGCTCCTCGGCCGCGAAGGGCGAAGCCTCGTCGGGACGCACCACGATGCGGCCACCCGACAAGCCCTTGGCCAGGTAGTCGTTGGCGTCGCCGATGAGCCGCAATGTCACACCCCGAGGGACGAAGGCGCCGAAGCTCTGCCCGGCCGAGCCCCGGAAGGTGATGGTGATCGTCCCGTCGGCGAGACCCGCGCCTCCGTGGCGCGACGTGATCTCGTAGCCGAGGAGCGTCCCGACCGTGCGGTCGACGTTGGTGATGGGCAGCTCGAGCGGCGACCGGCGTCCCGTCTTCGATGGCGGGCCGGCACGCCTCGAGGAAGCGGTGGTCGAGGGCCCGGTCGAGGCCGTGGTCCTGGGCCTGGCGACACAGACGGTCGGTGGGCGGCCCGGCCTCGGGCTGGGCCAGGATCGGGGTGAGGTCGAGGCCCTTGGCCTTGAAGTGGCCCGTCGCCACCACGGCGTCGAGGAGGTCGACCCGCCCGACCGCCTCCTCGATCGACCGGAGCCCGAGCGCGGCCAGGTACTCGCGCACTTCCTCGCGCGATGAACTCGAAGAAGTTCTCCACGAACTCGGGCTGACCGGTGAAGCGCTTGCGCAGCTCGGGGTTCTGGGTGGCGATCCCGACCGGGCAGGTGTCGAGGTGGCAGACGCGCATCATCACGCACCCCGACACGACCAGCGGTGCCGTGGCGAACCCGAACTCCTCGGCCCCGAGCAGCGCCGCGACGATGACGTCGCGGCCGGTCTTGAGCTGGCCGTCGACCTGCACCACGATGCGGTCGCGCAGGCCGTTGAGGATCAGGGTCTGCTGGGTCTCGGCCAGACCGAGCTCCCAGGGGATCCCGGCGTGCTTGATCGACGTGAGCGGGCTGGCACCGGTCCCGCCGTCGTGGCCCGAGATGAGCACGACGTCGGACTTGGCCTTGGCCACGCCGGCCGCCACGGTGCCCACCCCGACCTCGGCCACCAGCTTCACGTGCACCCGGGCCGAGGGGTTCGCCGACTTCAGGTCGTGGATGAGCTGGGCGATGTCCTCGATGGAGTAGATGTCGTGGTGCGGCGGTGGGGAGATGAGCCCGACGCCGGGGGTCGAGAACCGGGTCTTGGCGATCCAGGGGTACACCTTGTGCCCCGGGAGCTGGCCGCCCTCGCCGGGCTTGGCCCCCTGGGCGATCTTGATCTGGAGGTCGTCCGCGTTCACCAGGTACTCGCTCGTGACACCGAAGCGGGCCGACGCGACCTGCTTGATGGCACTGCGCCGGAGGTCGCCGTTGTCGTCGGGGACGTAGCGCTCGGCGTCCTCGCCCCCCTCCCCCGTGTTGGACTTCCCGCCCAGGCGGTTCATGGCGATGGCGAGCGTCTCGTGCGCCTCGGCGGAGATCGACCCGTAGGACATCGCCCCGGTGGCGAAGCGCTTCACGATCTCGGACACGGGCTCGACCTCGTCCACCGACAGGGCGGGATGCAGCCCCTCGCGCAACCGCAGCAGCCCGCGCAGCGTCGCCAGCTGGGTGGCCTGGTCGTCCACCAGCTTCGTGTACTCCTTGAAGATGTCGTAGCGCTTGGCCCGAGTGGCGTGCTGCAGCTTGAACACGGTCTTCGGGTTGAAGAGATGGATCTCACCCTCGCGTCGCCACTGGTACTCGCCGCCGACCTCGAGCTCGCGATGGGCCCGCTCGGTCGGACGGTCGAGATGGGCGAGACGATGGCGCGCCGCGACCTCCTGGGCGAGCACGTCGAGGCCCACGCCGCCGATGCGGCTGACGGTGCCGGTGAAGTACTCGTCGACGACCTCGGGAGCGAGTCCCACGGCCTCGAAGATCTGGGCCCCGGTGTACGACGCCACCGTCGACACCCCCATCTTGGACATGATCTTGATGACGCCCTTGCACGCCGCTTTGATGTAGTTGGTCCGCGCCTGGCGGGGCGAGACCCCCTCGAGGAGGTTCTTGTGGGCGATGACGTCGTCGATGGTCTCGAAGGCGAGGTAGGGGTTCACCGCCGACGCCCCGTACCCGATGAGCAGGGCGATGTGGTGCACCTCGCGGGCGTCGCCGGACTCCACCACCAGACCGACACGGGTGCGCGACTTCTCGCGGACGAGGTGCTCGTGGACCGCCGCGGTGAGAAGGAGCGACGGAATGGGGGCCAGCCGGGCGTTGGAGTTCCGGTCGGAGAGGATGATGACGTTCGAGCCCAGGGCGATGGCGATGCTCACCCGTTTGCGGACGTCCTCGATGGCCGCCCGCAGCGCGTCGCCGCCGCCGGTGGGGTCGAACAGCCCGTCGATGGCGAAGGCCTGGTAACCCGGCGTCTCGCCGTGCTCGTTGACGTACGCCAGCTTGGCCAGCTCGTCGTTGTCGATGACCGGGTAGGGCAGGATGATCTGCCGGCACGACGCCGCGGTCGGCTCGAGCAGGTTTCCCTCGGGACCGAGCTTGGACCGGCCGGAGGTGACGAGCTCCTCGCGGATGGCGTCGAGGGGTGGGTTGGTCACCTGCGCGAAGAGCTGGGTGAAGTAGTCGAAGAGCAGCCGAGGTCGCTCGCACAGCGCCGCGATGGCAGCGTCGTGGCCCATCGAGCCGAGCGCCTCGCCGCCGGTCTTGGCCATGGGGGCGAGGATGAGCCGGAGCTCCTCGTTGGTGTAGCCGAACAGCTCCTGATGGGTCACCACCGACGCGTGTTGGGGGGTGAGCATCATCCGGGGCGGCAGGTCGCCCAAGGTGACCTGCCCCTCTTCCAACCACTGGGCGTAGGGATGCGCCGCCGCCAGCTGCGCCTTGATCTCGTCGTCGTCGACGATCCGACCCTGGGCGGTGTCCACGAGGAACATCCGACCGGGCTGGAGGCGGCCCTTGCGCACCACCTTGGCGGGGTCGATGTCGAGGACGCCGACCTCCGAGGCCAGCACCACCAGGCCGTCGTCGGTCACCCAGTACCGGGCCGGGCGCAGGCCGTTGCGGTCGAGCACCCCGCCCACGACGGTGCCGTCGGTGAAGACCACGCCGGCCGGGCCGTCCCATGGCTCCATGAGCGAGGCGTGGTAGCGGTAGAAGGCGCGGCGCGCCGGGTCCATGGTCGTGTGGTTCTCCCAGGCTTCGGGAATCATCATGAGCACGGCGTGGGCCAAGCTCCGCCCCCCGAGGTGCAGCAGCTCGAGCACCTCGTCGAACGTGGCCGAGTCGCTTCCGTCGGGATCGCAGATGGGGAACAGCCGCTCGAGGTCACCGGGGATGAGGTCGCTGGCGAGCAAGGCCTCGCGGGCCCGCATCCAGTTCCGGTTGCCCCGCAACGTGTTGATCTCGCCGTTGTGGGCCAGGAACCGGTAGGGATGGGCGAGCGGCCACGACGGGAAGGTGTTGGTCGAGAACCGCGAGTGCACGAGGGCCAGACCCGCTCTCGAAGGACGGGTCCGACAGGTCGGGGAAGAGCTCGTCGAGTTGCGAGCCGGTGAGCATTCCCTTGTAGACGAGGGTCCGGGCCGACAGCGACGACACGTAGACGCCGTGCACCTCGTGCTCGACGCGCTTGCGCAGGCAGAACGCGAGCCGGTCGAGCGCCAGCGCGTCCTGTGCGGTCGGGTGTCGCCGTGCCCGCCGCGGGCCCGTCGGGGACCACGACGACCTGGGCCATGTGCGGCATGGCCCGGCGCGCCGAAGCCCCCAGGCCATCGGGCTCGACCGGGACGTCGCGCCAACCCACGACGGCCAGGCCCTCCTCGGTGGCGAGCTCGCCGATGTGTCGTCGCGCCTTGGCGCCGTCGTCGGCGTCGGTCGGCAAGAACACGAGCCCCACCGCGTACCCGCCCGGTTCGGGGAGGTCGAAACCGCCGGGCCCGGCCAGGAACCGGTGCGGCACCTGGACCAGGATGCCGGCCCCGTCACCGGTGGCCACCTCGGCCCCCGTGGCGCCACGGTGCGCCAGGTGCTCGAGGGCGGTCAGCGCCTGGCGGACGAGCCCGTGGCTGGGCCGGCCCTGCGAGGTCGGCCACCATGGCGATGCCGCAGGCGTCGTGCTCGAAGGCGGGGTCGTACAAGGGCGCGCCGGGGTGCGTCGGCAGATGCCCTGAAGATGCAGGGTGCATCGACTGTCGTCACTCGAGTCTCTCCGTGATCGGTCACGCGGAGGTGGCCTGCTGACGCTCGGGACGACATTGGCCCTGCTGCAGCACCCTTAGGATACCCCGCGTGTCCCGGCCACCTGCGCAACCGACGCCGGTGACCGACCCCGGCCAGCCCGGTTCGGCCGGCTCGCCCCGCGCCGAGCCTTCCCGCCTGGTCACGGGCCCGCCGGCGCCAGCCGACCGCCGCTACGACGTCGTCGTCGTGGGCGGCGGTGTCATCGGCCTCGCCTGTGCCTGGGATCTCGCCACCCGGGGCATGACCGTCGCCGTGGTCGATCCCGAGCCCGGTCGAGGGGCTTCGTGGGCGGCGGCGGGGATGCTCGCGCCGGTGAGCGAGGTCCACCACGGCGAGGAGGCGCTCTTGGCTCTGGCCCTGGCGTCGGCGCGCCGGTGGCCGGGGTTCGCCTCCGAGCTGAGCGCGGCGGTCGGCCGGCCGATCGGATACCGCACCACGGGCACGCTCGTCGTGGCGGCCGATGACGGGGACCGGGCCTGGGTCCACGAGCTGTTCGAGTACCAAGCGCGACCTCGGCCTCGGCGTGCAGTGGCTCACCGGTCGGCGCGCCCGGCAACTCGAGCCCGGCATCGCTCCGGGCGTGCGCGGTGCGATCTGGGCGCCCGGCGACCACCAGGTCGACAACCGCCTTCTCGTGGGCGCGCTGCTCGATGCCGCCACCGGGGCGGGTGCGGCGGTGCACCGGGACCGGGCCGCGGCTCTCGAATGCTCGGCGGGTGCGGTGTCGGGCGTGGCGCTGGCGGACGGAACGGTGCTCTTCGCCGGCGCCGTCGTGCTGGCCGCCGGCACCTGGTCGGCACGGCTTGGCCGGGTTGCCCGCCGGTGCCGTGCCGGCGGTGCGACCCGTGAAGGGACAGATCCTGCGTCTTCTCCCCACGGCGCGCCCCGCGTCATCTGCGCCGACACTCACCCGGACCGTGCGGGGCATCGTGCAAGGGGCCTCGGTCTACGTGGTCCCTCGCCAGGACCGCACCGTCGTCGTCGGTGCCACCGTCGAGGAACGGGGCTTCGACGACGAGGTCACCGCCGGTGCGGTCTACGAGTTGTTGCGAGACGCCCACCGCGTCGTCCCGGGGATCACCGAGATGATCTTGGGCGAGGTCAGCGCGGGCCTGCGCCCCGGCTCCCCCGACAACGCGCCCATCGTCGGGCCCGCCGCGGGCGAGGGCGTCGAGGGCCTGGTGGTGGCGACGGGCCACTACCGCCAGGGGATCCTGCTGGCCCCGCTCACGGCGGCGGCGGTGGCCGCCATCGTCTCGGGCGAAGGTCCCCCTGACGAGCTGGCCCCATTCGGGCCGGGCCGCTTCACGTCGCTCTCGGCGCGCGCCGGCACCTGATCGAGGTGCCATGCTGGCGCTGTGGGTGAGAGCCGAGCACCAGCGACTGGTCCCGGGACCACACTCGTCGTGAACGGCGAGCACCACGTCATGGCGCCGCCGGCCACGGTGGCGGACCTCGTGTCCTCGTGGTGCGCCTCCCCCGACGGCATCGCCGTGGCGCGCAACCGCGAGGTCGTGCCCCGCAGCGAGTGGGCCACCACCGTGCTGTGCGCCCACGACCTCGTCGAGATCGTGACGGCGGCGGCCGGTGGCTGACATGGCCCGCCCTCGGAGCCCTCGGCGACGACCTCTCGATCGCGGGCCGGTCTCTGGCGTCGCGCCTCATCCTCGGCACCGGCGGGGTGTCGAGCCCCGACGTCCTCGACGCCATCGTGGCGGCTTCCGGCGCGAGCCTGGCCACCGTGGCGGTGCGGCGCGTCGACCCCGCGGCACGAGGCGGGATCCTCGACGTGCTCCGGACCCACGGGGTGGGTGTCCTCCCCAACACGGCGGGATGCTTCACCGCCGCCGAGGCCGTCCTCACCGCCAAGTTGGCGCGCGAGGCGTTCGACACCGACTGGGTCAAGCTCGAGGTGATCGGGGACGAAGAGACCCTGCTCCCCGACGCGGTGGAGTTGCTCGACGCCGCGGAGCAACTCTGCGACCAGGACTTCGTGGTGCTGCCCTACACCAATGACGACCCCGTCCTGGCCCGGCGCCTGGAGCAGATCGGCTGCGCCGCGGTCATGCCCCTGGGGGCGCCCATCGGGAGCGGACTGGGCATTCGCAACCCCCACAACATCGCCCTGATCGCAGAGCGGTCTTCGGTGCCGGTCATCCTCGACGCCGGCATCGGCACGGCGTCGGACGCCACCCTGGCGATGGAGCTCGGGTGTGCCGGGGTCATGGTCGCCACCGCCATCACCCGGGCCCGCCAACCGGCGCGCATGGCCGGCGCCTTTCGCCGCGCCGTCGAGGCCGGGTACGAGGCGCGCCGGGCCGGCCGCATCCCCCGGCGCTATCTGGCCCAGGCGTCGAGCCCCGTGGAGGGGACGCCGGAGCTCTGACCTAGGTTGGCGCCATGGACCCCGCGGTGGCCATGACGATCGCCGGCTCCGACTCGGGTGGGGGTGCGGGGCTCCAGGCCGACCTCAAGACCTTCGCCGCCCACGGGGTCTTCGGCACCAGTGTCGTCACCGCCGTCACCGCCCAGAATTCCGCCGAGGTGCGCGGCGTCGTGACCATCGACCCCGGCTTCGTCGAGCTGCAGATCGAGACGGTCTTGGCGGACCTTCCCGTGGCCGCGGTCAAGACCGGAATGTTGGCGACCTCGGCAACGGTGGCGGCGGTGGCGCGCTGGGCTGCGACGGGACGACTCCCGAACTTGGTGGTCGATCCCGTGCTCGTCGCCTCGACGGGCCGTCGACTCCTCGACGCCGACGGTGTCGACGCCTATCTCCGGCTCCTGCTCCCCCACGCGCTCGTCGTCACCCCCAACACGCGCGAGGCGGCGCTGCTCACCGGTTGCCCCGTCGACGATCTCGACGACATGGTGCGCGCTGCGCACCGACTGGCCGAGTCCGGGGCCCGAGCCGTCATGGTGAAAGGTGGGCACCTCGACGGCGACCGGGCCCCCGATGTCGTGGTCTTCGAGGGTGAGCTCCGCGTCCTCGACGGTCCCCGCCTGCGCTCTGGCAACGACCACGGCACGGGATGCACCCTCTCGGCTGCGACCGCGGCGCTGTTGGCCCGCGGGGTGGAGCTCCGAGACGCCCTGGCCCGGGCCAAGTCGTTCGTGGCCGACGCCTTGGCAGGCTCGGCGAATTGGCACCTGGGGTCCGGGCACGGTCCGCTGGATCACTTCGGCTGGGGCCCCGCCGCGGGGCCTGGCTGATCCATCGGGGAGGAGACGCGGGGCGACGAGCCGGATCGCTCGTCGCCCCCGCCCCCCGTAGACGCCCAACAGGTGGGCGAGTCACCCCCCAAACACGGCGCCACCGGCGCAAACGTCGATGGTGCCACCCCCCCGGGGCCCTTCCGGGCCTCGGTGTCGGGGACACCATAGGCCCCTCGCAAATCAGTCGTCAACGCGTTTCGTAGAAGTAGTTTCACTCTGAGGAGTCGGTCACCGAGACCAGGGCCTACCCGACGTGGTGGGCCCGACACTCCCATCGAGCACACGCTCCGGGGCTCTGGGAGCCCGCTTGTACACTGTCGTCTCCCAGTCCATGCCCAGCCCCGACGACACCCCCGGTGCCCTCGACCCACCCGGGCCCGGCGCCGGGCCCGAGCGCCCCCGGCGACCTCCGGGGCCGAGCACCAAGCCCGCCCTCATCGTCCTGGGGCTCACCCTTGTCCTGTTCCTGGTGGGCGGGGCCCTCGAATTGGCGAGCGGAAGCCAGAGCCGTCCCAGCGCCGCGCCCACGAAGATCGCCACGGCCCGAGGAGCGGTGCTCCATGCCGTGCCGGCCCGCCCCCTGCTCAAGGCCATCATCACCTCGCGGCCAACCGCCCGACGACCTGCTCAACGCCCTGGCCGTACCCGAAGGTGCCGTCGCCGGTGCCGAACTCGGCCATCGACCGGGGCGTCGAGCTCTACGACCGGTCGTTGCGCTTCGAGGTGCCCGCCTCCGAGCAGGACGTGATCACGTTCTTCCGGGCCCAGCTCCCGGCCCTGCACTGGCGCCGACTCAGCCAGGGCCCGACCGGCACCGGGGCCACGCAGTACCTGATCCTCGAGCAGCATCCCGCCAGCGACGGCCACGAGTGGGACCTCGGCGTCACCGTGTCGCCCACCGTCTTCGGTGGTGTGGCCGCCCGCGCCCCGAGCGCCGGCACCACCTCGTTCACGCTACGGCTGTACTCGGTGTCGGATCAGGACTGATCCCGGCCGGCGTCGACGCGGCGGTGAGCACGTGACTCCGGTCGCTGCCCGCACTGTCGGCCCCACCCGCCCCGTCGCGCTCGGAGAACGAGCCGTCGTGGCCGGTGGGCCGGTCACGGTCGTGGTCGTCGTGGTGGCTCCCAGCCGGCTCGTCCCAAACCCCGGCGCCGGCGGGGACCGGGCTTCGGACGTCGCCATCGGGATCCGGCCCGGGGTCGACGGTGTCCTCGCTGCGCAGCAGCCACGCCCACACGAAGAAGTCCACCGGGTAGAGGAGGTATCCGACGCGCGTGGCCGGAGCCAGCAGGATGGCGACGGTCATGACCCACCCGACAAGTCGCGACAACTGCGGCCGGGGTCTTGGGCCGGCGCTTGACAAGGACGTACCCGAGCACCAGGCTGCCCGACTACGGCCATGACCACCGGTGAAGACGCGGTGGATGCCGGGGAACAGCGACACCACGAGGTGGCCGATGAAGCGGGCTGGCGGCGGGCGACCGCATCCCGGCGAGGCCCAGAGGGAAGCGCACCACGTTCTCGATGAAGGCAGAGATGTTCTCGGTCGCGGTGGGAAGCACGGCCGGGATCATCACGCCCACGATGCCCGCCACGACGGACAGCGACGGCCGCCGCCCCCGGGCCCGTTCTTGTCCCGCGCCACCAGGAAGGCGAGCACGGCGAGAGGCCAGGCCGTGATCTTCATCGACGCCGCCACCCCGAGGGCGATGCCCGCCCACAGCGGTCTTCGTCGTTGCAACAACACCAGGCCGAGCAACAACAGCGCGGCCACCGGGACGTCGTCACCCCCGGTGGCGAGGGGCAGGGCCGCGGTGGGCAACACCGTCATGCTCTGCAGGGCCAGCACCCGGGGGCCGGTCGGGCCCCGACACAGCGCCATCGCGACGACCACGATGAGAATGGTGAACACCGAGAAGGCCACCCGGGCGTCGGTCAGGCGGGGCGGTGCGTCGGTGCTGCGCGGCCCTCCGAACAGCGACATGAGCGGGAGGTAGGGGTTGTAGACGTCGTAGGCCGGCTGTCCCGGGCGGGGCCTTGATGTGCTCGTGCGGCTTGATGAGCGAGTAGGGGTCCTTCCCGTTGACGAACGCCTTGCCGGTCCGCTCGATCACGTTCACCTCGGGCTGGACGTGCGCGGTCCCACCGTGTCGGTGCGCCACAGCACCTCGAGCGAGAGCGGCATGAGCGTGGCCCCCAGGAAGACCACGAGGAAGATGACGGCCCGCGGGGTCGTCCAGTGCCAGGTCGTGCCGCCGTGGCCCGGCACGCCGTCGCCACCGCGGCGTCGGCGCTCGGTCGTCGGCTGCCGGCCCCAGCCGCCACGACGCGGCGACGTGCCCGGCGCGCCGCGATCGCCGACGCCACCGCGCCCACGGCGTAGGGCCCGACCGCCAGCCGCCCCCACTGCTGGTAGAGGCTGATCGAGGCGAGTTGCGCCGTTCCGATGGCGAACAGCGCGGATGCGGCGTAGAGCACGGCATCCCGCTCCACGGGGCTCCACGACGCCATCGCCCGGGCACCCCGCCCGAGGAGGCCGGTGGACATGATCCCATGGTAGGCCGCCTGGCACCCCGGAGCGGGCAATGAGGCGGTGTCGGCGCACCCGTAGGCTGCGGCCATGCTCGACGGACCGCTTCCCGGCCTTCGTCGTGCGACGCCGAGGACGACGATCGGATCACGAGCGGCGGTCGAGGAGCTCGGCCTCGACGACCTCCCCGCCGGCGAGGTGCTCGTCGAGGTGTCGTGGTCGTCGGTCAATTACAAAGACGGCATGGTGACCGTCCCGGGCAACCGGGTGGCCCGCACGTCGCCGCTCGTGCCCGGCGTGGACCTGGCCGGCGTGGTGGTGGCGAGCGACGACCCGTCACTGGCGATCGGGACCGAGGTCCTCGCCCACGGCGGGGATCTCGGCGTGGCCCGCCACGGCGGGTACGCCCGCTACGGCGCGGGTGCCGCGCAGGAGTCAGCCCTCGCCCTCCCCGACGGGCTCTCGGCGCGCCAGGCCATGGCCATCGGCACGGCCGGCTTCACCGCGGCGTTGTCGCTCGACCAGCTCGAGCAGCGGGGGCTGCGACCCGGGGACGGCCCGGTGCTCGTGACCGGCGCCTCGGGCGGGCGTGGGCTCCTTCGCCGTCGACCTGCTGGCGGGACGCGGCTACGAAGTCGTGGCGAGCACGGGCAAAGCCGACGAGCACGCCGTGGCTCGAGCACCTCGGGGGCGACCGCGGTCATCGGGCGCGACGACCTCGACGAGGCCGGGGGCCGCGTGCTCGGGCCCGAGCACTGGGCCGGGGCGGTCGACTGCGTCGGCGGTGAGACCCTGGCGCGTATCCTCCAGACGCTGCGCTACGGCGCGGCCGTGGCCGCCAGCGGACTCACCGGCGGCACCGCCGTGCAGACCACCGTGTACTCCTTCATCACGCGGGGCGTGGCGCTGCTCGGGGTCGACTCGGTGCAGACGCCGCTCGAACGCCGACGCGAGGTCTGGGGGCGGCTCGCCACCGATCTCCGTCCCGCCCATCTCGACGATCTCGTCGCCGGAGAGGTGACGCTCGACGGTGTGGCCGGGGCGCTCGCCGACATCCTGGCGTCACGGGTGCGCGGCCGGCTGCTGGTCCGGTTGGACGACGAGCCGTCGCACTGAGGCGCCGGTCTAAAGACTCGGGAGCGCCCCGGTCTGGAGCGCCCGGGTCAGGGCTGTGCGCGGTGCGGTGGTCTGGGTCTGCGGCGAGCTCGGGCTGAACACGGGCGAGACCGTGAGGGTCCCCGCCGCGCACACCATGGGCGTTGATGCCCACCACGTCGTGGTCCACGGCGTGCGGTGGTGTCACCTCGATCTGGGCCGCGGTCGGACACGTCGTCTCGGTGCCGATGGGCACATCGGAGTAGGCCAGGTTGAAGTAGGCCGTGGCCCCCGGCGCCACGGTGACCGGAGCGGGGGCGAAATCCGTGAATTGGAAATTCCCCCCGCTCACCACGTGGGTGGGGAGCTCGGTGCCCGACGCGTCGACGAGTTGGGCGCCGGGATAGCCGTCCATGGGGCACGACGTCGCCGAGGTGTTGCGCAGGGCGAAGGTGAGCTCGAAGGTTCCCGCCGCGCCCTGGGAGCCCACGACGCTCGTGACGAGGTCGCGTGCCGCGCAGGCCAGTCCCGCCGGGACCGAGGACGTCGTGGTCGACGAGGCCGACGAGCTCCCCGTCGAGGGTGTCGACGCCGTGCTCGACGTGGGACCGGCGGGCGACGAGCACGCCGCCAGCGCCACTGCCGCCAGGGCCCCCACGACAGCCCGACCCGACCGCGACCGCCATTGCGCCCGCCGCCGCGACCGGCGGGCCTCGGCGCCTCCTGTCCCCCGGGGCGCGACCGGTGCGGTGTCGAGGTGCTCAGGAGCTGAAGTCCTCGGGCCGGACGGTGTCGAGGAACTGGCGGAACTCCCCCACCAGCTCGTCGGGAGTCGACGGGTCGCCGTCCTCGTCCTCGTCGTCGGTGGGAAGCAGGATCCCCTCGGCGTCCATGAGGTCGTCGGCCACGAACAACGGGCTCCCGGTGCGCACCGCCAGGGCCACCGCGTCCGACGGCCGGCTCGACACGTTCAACGTGCCGGTGCCGCGCTTGAGTTGAAGCTCGGCGAAGTAGGTGGCGGAACGCAACTCGGTGATGACGACGCGCTCGAGACTGGCGCCGAGCGCTTCGACGACGTCGCGCAACAGGTCGTGGGTCATCGGTCGCGGTGTGGCCACGCCCTGGATGGCGAACGCGATGGCGGTCGCCTCGGGCGCGCCGATGAAGATCGGGAGCGTCCGACCGAGCCCTTCGGCCTCGGTGAGCAGCAGCACAGGCGTGTTGGACTGCAGGTCCACCCTCACCGCGCTCAGCCGCACCTCGACCATGCCTGAAACTTACCGCCCGTAGAGGGCGCCGACATACGCGTCAGGGTCGGATTCGAGCGTCCGGGGGTCGCCCGCGGCGACAAACGGGAGGTTGCGGTAGCGGCCCGCCACATCGAGCCCATACCCGAGGAGCAGGTCATCTGTGGCCTCGAAGCCCGAGAAGCGCACCGTGACCGGGACGATCCGGCGCACCCGGCGGTCGAACAACGTGCACACCTCGAGCGATCCCGGGCCGCGACGGCGGAGCTCCCCCAGGATGTACGTGCAGGTGAGGCCGGTGTCGACGATGTCCTCGACCAGGACCACGTGGCGGTCGTGCACATCGTGGTCGAGGTCCTTCACGATCCGTGACCCGGCCCGTGCCCTCGGTGTAGGTGGAGATGCCCAGGAAGTCGACCTCGCACGGGACCGTCACCCGGCGTGCCAGGTCGGCGACGAACGGCAGGCTGCCTTTGAGGACCGCGACCAGGAGCACGCCGTCGGGGTAGGCGTCGGACAACTCCTCTCCCAGTCGGGCCACCGTCCGTGCCAGCGCGTCGCGGTCGTGCAGGATCCGTGCGCCGCCGCGCTCGGTCACCTGTCGCGCTCGGTCACCTGCCGAGCTGGTCGCGCAACGTGGTGCGCAGGAGCACCTCCCGCAGCGCCTGGCCCAGCTGGGTCAATTCGGTCACGATCTCGTGGGCCCGTTGCCGCGCCTCGGGATTGCGCTGCTTGAGAAGGGGCAGGACGATCTGCTCGATGAACCCGGCTTCACGCTCCGCGGCGTGCTTGTGCAGCCGGAGGTGTCTGGCCTCCACGCCGTAGCGGGCCAGCCCGGCCGCCACGCGCGCCACGGTGAGGGCGTCCTCGTCGTAGTACGACACGCCACCGACCACCCGTCCCGACAGAGAGCCCGTAGGACTCGAGCTGCTCCACCGCGGCGACGTCCAGACCACTGCCCTCGGCCAGCTCCTCGACGGTCATGCTGGCACCCGACAACGCGCCCACCACCAGCTCGTCGGCGAGCTCGTCCGCCGGTCCGCGGCGTCTGTGGCCGCCGGCGTGACCGAGGGCGACGTCGGTCGAGCGCATCGCGGCTGCACGCGACACCTGTCGGTCGGGCGCATGGCGGCCCCGCCCGACACCTGGTCGCCGCGCTCGCGGGGCGCCGGGGCCGCTGGCCGTGCACGTGCGCCGCCGACCGGACTCGGCGTCGCCGACCACCGGCGCCCGCGGCCGCCGGGGCTGCGGCCCGGCCTGGCGGCGCCAGGGCCGGCGACGACGGCGCCGCCCGGGGCGACCCGAGGCCCGGCACCGCGCCGGCGACTCCTCGGGGCGCGGCGGCGTCGAGGGCGGCACCGGCGCGGGCCGTGGCGGCTCGCCGTGGCGGCGCTGCTCGGCCCCGCGCCGCCGCGTGTCGGTGCCCTGGGCCTCGAATCCCGGGAGCTCGCGACCCGCCGCCCGAGGGCCGGTCGGCGCACCGGCGCCTGTCCCACGAGGACCGGCTCGGCCGTGCCCCGCGTGCCCGCACCGCCGTCGTGCCGTTGTCGTCGCCGTGTCGTCGGTGCCCTCTTGCTCGAGGCGGCCCTTGATCACCTTGAGGGGAAGGAAGTGCTCGCGCTGCTGGCGCAGCACCCAGCGCAGCCGCTCGACGTCGTGCTCGTAGAACTTGCGGTACCCCGACGGCGTCCGTTCGGGGTTGACGAGACCCTGGCTCTCGAGGAAGCGGATCTTGGAGATGGTGACGTCGGGGAACTCCTGGCGCAGCAGCGCGAGCACGTCGCCGATCGACAGGTACGTCCGGCTGCTCATGGTGTCCCGCCGCGGTCGCTCACTCGTCGGCCGCCGCCAGGTAGACGAGCTTGAACTTCCCGATCTGCACCTCGTCACCCGAGGCGAGCACCGCTTCTTCGATGCGCTCGCGGTTCACGTACGTGCCGTTGAGCGAACCCACGTCGCGCACGGTGTACCCGCCGTGGCTCTTGCCGAACTCGGCATGGCGCCGCGACACGGTGATGTCGTCGAGGAAGATGTCGCTCTCGGGATGACGCCCGGCGCGCGTCACGTCGGTCACGAGGTCGAAGCGCGTGCCGGCGTTGGGGCCCCGTTTGACCACGAGCAGTCCGGTCCCGCTGGGGCGGTCGGGAAGCGTCACACTGAGCTCCTCGTCGCCCGCCTCGCCCTGGGCGTCGACGGGATGCAGCGTCACGGTCGTGTCCGACGAGCGCGCGCTGAGCACCGCCCCACACGACGAGCAGAAATTGGCGTCGCCGGGGTTTCGATGCCCGCAGTTGTGGCAGAACACGCCGTCCACGCTAGCCCGTCCCCCACGTCCGCCCGACGTCGAACTACTCGGAGATCAGCGCCGTGTAGCGCGCTGCGTCCAGGAGTGCGTCGAGCGCGCCGGCGTCGGTGGGGACGATCTCGCTGATCCAACCCGGCCCCGTAGGGGTCGGTGTTGAGGAGCTCGGGAGCGTCCGCCAGCGCGGCGTTCACCGCCACCACCTCGCCCGCGATCGGCGCGTAGATCTCGGACACGGACTTCGTCGACTCGACCTCACCGAGCACGCCTCCGACGCTCGACCCGGCTGCCCACCTCGGGGAGGTCCACGTACACGACGTCACCGAGCGCGTCTTGGGCGTAATCGGTGATGCCGACTCGGACCTTGCCGTCGACGAGCCGCGCCCACTCGTGGTCGGTGCTGTAGCGGCGGTCGTCGGGCACCTGCATGGGCGGGACGATACCGGAAAGGCCTTCCGGGTGCCCGGGGACGCGACGGCGCACCGGGCGTCACTGCATCATCTGGCGGATGCGGATGGCTTGCTCCTGGGCCCGCGCGCGCGCCTCGGCTTCACTGGGCGCCTCGGCCCACACATGGGTGACCGGCTCCTCGGGGTCGGGCACCACCAAGGTCCACCCGTCGGGCTCGGGGAGCTTCACGCCGTCGACGAGGACGACGTCTCGACCCTGGGCCCGCTCCACGGTGGTGCGCATCACGGTGCCCTTCTGCTCCCACGGCGTGACGATCTCTTCGTGGACGATGTGGATGGGCGGCAGACGGCTCGCCAGCTTCGACAGCCGCTCGTCGGTGCGGGCCAACATGCCCGAGCAGGTGGACGAGCGTCGCCACCCCGTCGAAGGCGGGGAGGAAGCGGGGGAAGATGTAGCCCCCCATCTGACTGGCCGCGAAGGTCACACCGCCGGTGCTCGCCACCTCCATGAGGTGGGTGGCCGAGAGCTTGGTCCACATGATCTCGGCCCCGGCCTCGGCGCAGATGTGCTCGGCCGCCATCGGGGTCGACACCGGGAGCGCCACCTTGGCGTGGCGGACCCTCGACACCACCAGGTCGAGGAGCAGCAACAGGGTCTGGTTGTCGGAGAAGACCTTGCCCTCGTCGTCGACCAGGGTGAGGTTCTCCCCGCCGGGGTCGATCACCGCTCCCAGGTGCGCCCCCGAGGCCCGCACCAGGTCGGCCACGTGCTCGGCGGCGGCTCGGGGGTCACTGGCCATGACCGCCGCGGTGGCCGCGTAGGGGTTCACCACCAGGACTTCGGCGCCCAGCTTGGCGAGCACGTTGGGCATGACGAAGCTGGCGGTCCCGAAGGAGTAGTCGAGGACCATCTTGAACCCGGCCCGGGCGATGGCGTCGACGTCGACGGTGTCGGTCAGCGCGGCGGTGTAGAGCTCCAGGGCACGCGGCGCGTAGCCGATGTCGCCGATCTCCGACGCCAGGGCCCGTCGGAACTCCTCACGGTGGTAGAGCCGCTCGATCTTGCGTTGTCCGGGCTCGGCGATGTCGATGCCGTCCTGGTCGAAGAACCGGATCATCACCGACTGGGTGTCCTGCTCGAAGAGCCGGACGGTGATCCCGCCCAGGCTCCGGCCCGAGCGAACCTGGAAGCGGGTCACGGGCACGGTGGCGACCTCGAGGTCCTCCACGTTCACGCCCGCGGCGTTGCATCCCACGATCATGGCCCGCTTGAGGACGCGCGCGGCGCGCGAGGTGTCACGCGAGGCGGTGATGGTGCTGCCCTTCTCGAGCGTGCTCGCCCATGCCATCGACAGTCGCATGACCAGCTCCGGGCTGATGTCGACATTGGCGAGCCCCGTGATGCCGAGGCGCCCGAACAAGGTGCGCGCCCCTCGCGACTCCCAGACGATCGAGGTGTTGACCGTGGCGCCGGCCTCGACGGTCTTGAAGGGGTACACCTTGACGCCGGACTTGATCACGGCGTGGGCCCCGACGAACGACTCGTCGCCGAGGACCACCCCCTCCTCGCACCGCACACCCTGGCGCAGGTCACAGGACCGGCCGAGCACACAACCGTCGAGACGGACGCCGGCTCCCAAGAAGGCGTTGTCGTGGACGACGGTGCGCTCGAGCGAGGCGTTGTCCCCGATGCGGGCGTTGGCGCCGATCACGCAGTAGGAGCCGAGGACACCGCTGGCCCCGATGTGGCAGTTGTCGCCGATGATGACCGGGCCCCGGACCTCGGCGGAGGGGTCGAGCTCGGCCCCCTTGCCGAGCCACACGCCCGGCCGCAGGGAGAAGCCGCTCACCTGGACGGCCACGTTCTCGTCGAGGATGTCCTGATGGGCCCGCAGGTAGGCGTCGAGGGTGCCCACGTCCTCCCAGTAGCCCCCCGCCACGTAGCCGAAGAGCGGCTTCTCGTCCTCCAAGACCTTGGGGAAGACCTCCTCGGAGAAGTCCACGGCCCGGCCTTCGGGGATGTAGTCGAAGATCTCGGGCTCGAGCACGTAGATGCCCGTGTTGATGGTGTCGCTGAAGACCTGGCCCCAGGTGGGCTTCTCGAGGAACCGCTCGATCGACCCGTCGTCGCGGGTGATGACGATCCCGAACTCGAGGGGGTTGTCCACCGCCTTGAGCGCGATCGTGGCCAGGGCCCCCTTCGAGGCATGGTGGGCGGCGAGCGAGGTCAGGTCGATGTCGGTGAGCACGTCACCGGAGATCACGACGAAGCGCTCGTCGAGTTCGTCACGGGCGTTGCGGACCGATCCCGCCGTGCCCAGCGGCGTCTCCTCGGTGGCGTAGACCATGCGGACACCGAACTCGGACCCGTCCCCGAAGTAGCTCCGAATGGCATTGGCCATGAACGCCACGGTGACCACGATGTCCTCGAAGCCGTGCTGGCGCAGGAGGTTGACGACGTGCTCCATCATGGGCCGGTTGGCCATGGGGAGCATGGGCTTGGGTTGGTTGGACGTGAGCGGACGAAGACGAGTGCCCTCGCCGCCCGCCATGATCACCGCCTTCATGCGAGCACCGAGGCGACCCTACCCCGCCGCCATGCGATTCGCGCGACCTCGGGCGAGGGCGCGGTCGCGACAGCGGGATGTACGCCGCGGCGGCGATCCAAGCCAAGGTCAAGGCGGGAACAGCACCGAGCCACGCCACGATCTCGATGGGGTGTTGCCACCCGGCATGGCCATGGGCCAGCAGGAATGTGGGATAGGCGAACATGAGCCCGAAGGTCCCGGCCTTGCCCACCCACAAGACGTCGATCCTCTGGGCCCCGAGGGCGGCGAGCAGCAACACCGCGGCGGAGACGAGGACCTCGCGCACCACCGTGAGCAGACCGAACCACAACGGCACCGCCCCCACCACGATGACCGAGATCACCGCCGTGCCCACGAGCACCCGGTCGGCGGTGGGGTCGAGGACCTTGCCCAGCGTCGACACCTGGTGCCAGCGTCGGGCCACGAAGCCGTCGACCCAGTCCGTGGCGCCGAGGACGGCCAAGAGCACCGCCGCCGCGGTCTGGCGGTGCGCGCCGAACAACAACCACACGAAGACCGGGACACAGGCCAGGCGGACGAGGGTGATGGCGTTGGGCACCGTGAGGATGCGGTCCACCCCGACCTCGACGTCTTCGGAGGGTGCGGTCACGGCAAGGAGTCTACGAGGCACGCCGGTCGTCCCCCGGCCTCACGCCGGTGTGCTACGCAAGGTCGATGCCCCGATTCCGGCCCTTCCCCGGCCTGCGCTACGACAGGTCCGTCCCCCTCGACAAGGTCATCGCCCCTCCCTATGACGTGGTGGGGCCCGACGAGCGCGCCGTGCTGGCGGCGCGTCACCGCGCCAACGCCATCCACGTCGAGCTCCCCGTCCAAGACACCCGGACCGGGCCTGGACAAGTACCGCGCCGCGGCCCAGATCTTCGCCACCTGGCGCGAAGACGGAGTCCTCACGCCCGAGGCCGGGCCCGCCTTCTACGCGTACCGGATGACGGTGCCGGGGGGCCGGTCCACCACCGGGGTCATCGGGGCGCTGGCGTGCGAGCCCCCCGGAGGCGACATCCTGCCCCACGAGCAGACCATCCCGAAGGACAAGAGCGACCGGCTCGACCTGTTGCGGGCGTGCCGGGCCAACCTCTCCCCCATCTGGGGCCTGTCGCTGTCGCGCGGGCTGGCGGCCGCCTACGAGCCCGATGGCCCGCCTCATGCCGAGGCCGTCGACGACGACGGGGTGGTCCACGCCCTGTGGGTGCTCGACGCGCCCGACGTCATCGAGGAGATCACGCGCGCCGTCGAGGCCGCCCCGGTGGTGATCGCCGACGGCCATCACCGCTACGAGACCGCGCTCACCTACCAGGCCGAGCGCCGGGCCGAGCTCGGCGGGGCCCCCGGCAGACCACGACCTGGTCATGGCGCTCGTGGTGGAGCTCTCCGAGGGCCAGCTCTCGGTCGGTCCCATCCACCGCACCATCGCCGGCGTCCCCGCCCGAGGTCGACCTGGCCGAGTTGTTCGGCCGGTGGTTCGACATCGTCCACGCCGGCCCCGGCGACGACCATCTCGTCGAGTCCGTGGCCGGGTCCGGGGCCCTGGCCCTCGTCACGGGGCGAGGCGTCTGGTTGCTGACGCCGCGCGAGCAGACCTACGCCGAGGCGGGGTCGGACCTCGACTCGAGCCTGGTGGCGCTCGTCACCGACGCCTTGCCCGACGCCACGGTGGCCTACGTCCACGACTGGCGCGCCGCCGTCTGGCGGCGGTGACCGGAGGGAGTGCCGACGCGGCGCTGTTGCTCCGGCCCGTCACCGTGGACGCAGATCTCGGAGTGGGCCCATGCCCGCAAGCGGATGCCGCCGAAGAGCACGTACTTCTACCCGAAGCCCCGCACCGGGATGGTCTTCCGGACCGTCGAGGACTGAGCGACCGAGGAACTGAGGGACGGCGCGACCGAGGAACACGGGCGCCGCGGCGCGCCCCCTTCGTCGCAGCGAGACGGCTGCGAACTGCGCCGCGGGCGCCCTGTTCCTGTACCCCCCTGAGGGCTCCCGAGCACCATCCCGCCACAGGATGGCTCGTGGTGCCCACCGAGGTATCGGCGCCGCGGTCAGGCGGGGTTGAGCGTGCCGGTATGGGACCTCGGCCCTGTATCGCGCCTGGTCCGGGTCCTGTCAGGGCCGGATCCCGGAGCAGGGCCGGCTCAGGCCTCGACGGTCCAGGTCCCGCCCGAGGCGAGCAGGCTGGTGAGGTCGCCCGGGCCCCGGCGCTCGTTGGCCTCGAGCAGCTGCCTGGTCATGGCCGCGCCGTACTCGGGGCGCTCCACGGCCCGGAAGACGCCGATGGGGGTGGGCTCGTAGGGGCCCCGGGCCAGTCGGCTCAGCTGGAAGGCGAGGCCCGGCTCGTCCCGGCGCTCGTCGTGGACGAGGAGGGCGTCCTCCCCGACATCGGCGACCTCGGCGATGCGCAGGCGGCCGTCGGGCTCCATGACGACGCCGTGTTCCTGCTCGGCGCCGAAACGGATGGGCTCGCCGTGGACGAGCGGGATGAGGTTGTCGGCGCGGACGTCCTTGCCGGTGATCTTCTCGAAGGCGCCGTCGTTGAAGACGTTGCAGTTCTGGTAGATCTCGACGAAGGCGGCGCCGTTGTGGTCATGGGCGCGCCGGAACATCTCCTGCATGTGCTTGCGGTCCATGTCGTGGGTGCGGGCCACGAAGCTGGCCTCGGCACCCAGCGCCAGGCTGACGGGGTTGAAGGGGGTGTCGAGGGACCCGAAGGGCGTGGACTTGGTGACCTTGCCCTGTTCCGAGGTGGGCGAGTACTGGCCCTTGGTCAGGCCGTAGATCTGGTTGTTGAAGAGCAGGATGGTGATCTTCACGTTGCGGCGCAGGGCGTGGATGAGGTGGTTGCCGCCGATCGACAGCGAGTCGCCGTCACCGGTGATGACCCAGACGTCGAGGTCGGGCCGGGTCACCGCCAGGCCGGTGGCGATGGCGGGGGCACGCCCGTGGATCGAGTGCATGCCGTAGGTGTTCATGTAGTAGGGCAGGCGGGCCGCGCAGCCGATGCCCGACACGAAGACCGTGTTCTCGCGCCGGACCCCGAGGTCGGGCATGAGCATCTGCAGCGCGGCCAGGATCGAGTAGTCGCCGCAGCCCGGGCACCAACGGACCTCCTGGTCCGAGGTCCAGTCCTTGCGGGTCGTGACCGGGATCTGGGTGTCGGTCATCAGCTGGCCACGTCCTCTTCGTCGATGGTGGTGCCCGACGTCGACCCGAGCATCTCGAGCACGACCTCCTCGATCTCCGCGGCCCGGAAGGGGACGCCCTGGACCTTGCGAGAGCGACCGGGCGTCGACGAGGAAGTCGGCCCGGACCATCTTGGCCAGCTGGCCCAGGTTGGCCTCGGGGACGAGGACCTTGTCGTAGGCGTGCAGCACCTCACCCAGGTTGGAGGGGAAGGGGTTGAGGTGGACCAGATGGGCATGGGCGACCGAGAGCCCCCGGGCCCGCACCCGGCGGACACCCGCCGGCGATGGCCCCGAAGGTGGACCCCCAGCCCAGGACGAGCACGGGGGCGCCGCCGACGCCGCCGGGGTCGTCGACCTCGAGGAGCGGGATGTCCTTGGCGATGCCGGCCACCTTGGCGGCGCGGAGGTGGACCATCCGCTCGTGGTTGACGGGGTCGTAGGAGACGTTGCCCGAGCCGTCCTGCTTCTCGAGGGCCCCGATGCGGTGCTCGAGGCCGGGCGTGCCGGGCACCGCCCAGGGTCGGGCCAGGGTCTCCTCGTCGCGGACGTAGGGCCAGAAGGCGGGGGTGCCGTCGTCCTCGGTGTGGTTGGTCTCGGTGGCGAAGCTCGACGCGGAGATCGGGCAGCGTGGTCGGGGTCGGGCAGCCGCCACGGCTCGGCCCCGTTGGCCAGGTACCCGTCGGAGAGCACGATCACCGGGGTGCGGTACTTCACCGCGATCCGGGCCGCCTCGATGGCGACCTCGAAGCAGTGCGACGGCGTCATGGGCGCCACGATGGGAACCGGCGCCTCGCCGTGGCGGCTGTACATGGCATGGAGGAGGTCGGACTGCTCGGTCTTGGTGGGCAGGCCCGTGGAGGGGCCGCCCCGCTGGATGTTGATGACCAGGAGCGGGAGCTCGAGGCTCACGGCCATGCCCACGGACTCCGACTTGAGGTCGGCCCCGGGCCCGCTCGTGGTGGTGACGCCCAGCGAGCCGCCGAAGGCGGCCCCGATGGCGGCGCCGACGCCGGCGATCTCGTCCTCGGCCTGGACGGTGCGGACGCCGAAGTGCTTGTGCTTGGAGAGCTCGTGGAGGATGTCGGAGGCCGGGGTGATCGGGTAGGAACCGAGGAACAACGGGAGGTTGGCCTGGTGGGCGGCGGCGATGAGGCCCCACGCCAGGGCGGTGTTGCCGGTGATGTTGGTGTAGACGCCGGGCTCGAGCGGCGGCCGGACGGACCTGGTAGTTGACCTCGAAGAGCTCGGCGGTCTCGCCGAAGTTGTAGCCCGCCTTGAAGGCCCGGGTGTTGGCGTCGAGCACCATCGGGGTCGAGGCGAAGCGCTTCTCGATCCACGCCAGGGTGCCCTCGACGGGCCGGCTGTAGAGCCAGCTCACGAGGCCGAGGGCGAAGAAGTTCTTGGACCGCTCGGCGTCGCGGGGCTTCACGCCGGCCGCCTTGGCGACCTCCATCGTGAGCGAGGTCATGGGGACCTCGTACACCTTGTAGGCGACCAGGCTGCCGTCGGTGAGGGGGTTGGAGGCGTAGTTCGCCTTCTCGAAGGCCCGCTCGTCGAAGGCGTCGACGTTGACGATGACGGTGCCGCCGGGGGCGACCGCCCCCACGTTGGTCTTGAGGGCGGCGGGGTTCATGGCCACGAGGACGCTGGGCTGGTCCCCGGGGGTGAGGATGTCGTGGTCCGAGATGTGGACCTGGAAGGCCGACACCCCGGCCAGGGTGCCCGCGGGCGCCCGGATCTCGGCCGGGAAGTCGGGAAGGGTGGCGGTGTCGTTCCCGAACACCGAGCTGACCGAGGTGAACTGGGTGCCCGTCAGCTGCATCCCGTCGCCCGAGTCACCGGCGAACCGGATGACCACCCGGTCGAGCTCGGTGGTCTGATGGTGTGTCGCGGTGGACACCGTGGGCCCCCTGTCTAGGGATCGGCGACGCCCCCGAACCGTCCACACTGGTGCGGGGCGCGCGAGCACCGACCCTTCAGCCCGAGCATACCGCCGTCACCGACCCGCTCCGGGAACCGTGCCCTCCCCGAGTCACTGTTTCGGGCGCCGAATCACGATGCCGCCGGTGGCGATTCCTCAGGCGATGGTGACCGAGGTGTCGAGGAAGACGTCCTGGACGGCGTGGAGGAGCTCGACGCCGTCGGCCATGGGCCGCTGGAAGGCCTTGCGGCCCACGATGAGACCGGTGCCGCCGGCCCGCTTGTTGATGACCGCGGTGCGGACCGCCTGGGCGAGGTCGTCGGCGCCCTTGGACTCGCCCCCGGAGTTGATGAGGCCGATGCGGCCCGCGTAGCAGTTGATGACCTGCCAGCGGGTGAGGTCGATGGGGTTGTCGGTGGTGAGCTGCTCGTAGACGAGGGGGTCGGTCTTGCCGAACTTCGAGCGCGTTGTAGCCCCCGTTGTTCTCGGGCTGCTTCTGCTTGATGAGGTCGGCCTCGATGGTGACGCCGATGTGGTTGGCCTGCCCGGTGAGATCGGCGGCGACGTGGTAGTCGGCCTCTTTGGTCTTGAAGGCGGGGTTGCGGAGGTAGCACCACAAGACGGTGAACAGCCCGAGCTCGTGGGCCTCGGCGAAGGCGGCCCGGACTTCTTGGATCTGGCGGTCGCTCTGCTCGGAACCGAAGTAGATGGTGGCGCCCACGCCCACCGCCCCGAGGTCCGCGGCCTGGCGGGCCGAGCCGAACATGACCTGGTCGTACTGGCTCGGATAGTGGAGGAACTCGTTGTGGTTGAGCTTGACGATGAACGGGATCCGGTGCGCGTAGCGGCGGGCCACCGCCCCGAGCCCGCCCAGGGTGGTGGCGATGCCCGAGGACCCGCCTTCGAGGGCCAGCTCCACCAGGTTGGCGGGGTCGAAGTAGGCGGGGTTCTTGGCGAAGCTGGCTGCCGCGGAGTGCTCGATGCCCTGGTCCACGGGGAGGATCGACAGGTAGCCGGTCCCACCCAGCCGACCGTGTTGGTACAGCGTGGCCAGGTTGCGGACCACGGGGATGGGCCGGTCCGTCTCGAGGAAGACCCGGTCGATGTAGTCCGGGCCCGGGAGGTTCAGCTCGTCGGCGGTGACCCCCTTGCAGGTGTGGGTGAGAAGGCTCTCGGCCTCGGCGCCGAGGAGCGCCTCGATGTTGGTGGCCACGGGTGTCGCCTCCTGTCGGAAGAACGGTCTGGATCCGGGCACCGAGCCTACCGCCCCCGTTTTGGCTTCTCCGGCCTAGGGGGCCGTCCCGATGGCCTTGATGGCGCGTTCGAGGCCGGGGTCGTCCACGTCGTGGTGGGTGACGAGGCGAAGGACACCGGGCGCGATGGTGCCGGCCAGGATGCCCTCGGCGTGGAGGTGGTCGATCACCGCGTCGGTGTCGGGGTGGGTGAAGATGACCATGTTGGTCGGGACCGAGTCCGGGTCACATCCCGCGTCGGGCCACCGGTCGGCCACCGCCTGGGCCAGCCGGCGGGCCCGGGCGTGGTCCTCGGCCAGGCGGTCCACCATGGTCGACAGCGCCACCAGCCCGGCCGCGGCGATCGACCCCGGCCTGGCGCATGGACCCGCCGAGTCGGAGCCGCTCGATCGCGGGCCTGGTCGATGACGTCGGCCGGGCCGGCCAGGACCGAGCCCACCGGCGCGCAGAGGCCCTTGGAGAGACACGACATGACCGTCGTGACCGGGGCCGCGAACCGGGCCGCGGTGACACCGGTGACGACCTCGGCGTTGAAGAGCCGGGCCCCGTCCATGTGGACGGGGAGGCCTCGGGCCGCGGCGACGACGGCCTCGACGGCGTCGAGGCTCCAGGGGACTCCCCCCGAGGGCATGTGGGTCTGCTCGATGCAGACGATCCCGGGCTCGGGGTAGTGGTGCGCGGCCGCCTCGATGGCCCACGGTCGATGTCGGCGACGGCGATGGTGCCGTCGGTGTCGTCGACGGGATGGATCTGGATCCCGGCGTTGGCCGCCACCGCGGCGGCCTCGTAGATGACGACGTGTTGGCGGCGCCCGGCGATGGCCAGCTTGCCCGGAGGACACAGGGCGCGCAGTGCCGCCTGGTTCGCCATGGTCCCCGAGGGGACGTACATCGCGGCGGGCTTGCCCACACGCTGCGCGTAGGCCTCCTCGAGCTTGTTGACGGTGGGGTCGTCCCCGTAGCCGTCGTCGCCCACCTCGGCCTCGGCCATGGCCCGGCGCATCTCGGGCGTGGGACGGGTGACGGTGTCGCTGCGGAGGTCGACGAAGCCCGAACCTCCGGCGGGCGCGGTCGCCGGGGACATGGAAGTCGATGCTACCGACGACCGCCGGCGGCTCCCCGTCGTTGTCGTCGCCGGGGCGTGCCCAGTGCGAGGAGGCGCTCGGTCACATCGGCCAGCTCGGGATCGACCGAGGCCACGCGGGCGAAGAGCTCCCGGGCCAGGGGGACGTTGCCGGCCCGCTCGTAGAGATCGGCCAGGACGTACCACTGGCGGAGATGGCGGTCACCGGGATTGCGGAGGTTCCGGGCCGCCCCCGCGGTGGCGAGGACCAAGATGGCCTCGTCGAGCTTGCCCACCTCGGCCAGGTCCTCGGCCAGGACGAGCCGGCCTTCCACCAGGACGTCGGCCGACGGCGACAAGCCGCGGAGGTCCTTCCAGAGGGCTTCGACGCGACGGTGATGGCCCATGGCCCGGTGACAGTCCATGAGGACCGGGACCTGACTGGGGTCACCGCCCGAGAGCTTCCGGGCCGCGTCGAGATGGCGGACGGCTTCGCGCCAACGGCCCAGCCGGTAACAGACAAGGCCGTGCAATTCTCTTGCTGCCGCGGACTCGGGCACCTGGTCGACGAGGTCCCGGGTGATCCGAAGGGCTTCGGGATAGCGGTCGCGCTCGTAGGCGCGCGCCGCGGCGGCGAGGCGGTCGGCCACCTTGCCGGCCTTGGCCCGCCCCACCGCGCCGGTGATCTCTTCGACCACGTCGGTGGGGAGGGCCTCGGGATCCTTGGGTGACGTCGGAGAAGGGCGACGGTCGGTGGTCGGCACGCGGCTCGGGTTGCTCCTCCGGCGCGACCCGACCGGCGCGACGGCCGCGTGTCGGGATCGTCGGTCGCCACCCCGTCGAAGACCCAGACCTCCTCGGTCCATTGGGGACGGGGATGGCCGCGGTCGGACCGGGCCGCCTCGCGCTCGTTGTCCGGACCGTGAGAACCGTCCTCGCCCAGGAGCCGGGCTCCCTTGCGGGCGACACTCCCCCATCCCCGGCCCGCTCCGGGCAGCGGCGGCGGCGCCGCGGTCTCCGGTCGGCCGGCTTGCGGTCCGCCGGCTCGCGGTCGGCCGGCTTGGTCGGTCGGTCGACGCGCGGGCCTGCGATCGGCGGGCGCGAGGAGAACGGGGCGGTCCCCGTGGGTTCGAGCCGAACGCGGCTCTCTCTGTTCTCTCCGTGCTACTCTGTTCTTCTCTCCGTTCTCTCTGTTCTCGCCGGGCGGGGGCGATCCTCACGGCGGGGGCGATCGTCGTCAGGGCGCGGACGCGCCGGGCGTGCCGTCTCGGATCACCGTCGGTGCGGCGGGGGCTCTGAGGTCTCGGGCCGGGACCGTCTCCCCGGCTCCCGTCCCGGCGGCGTGGTGGTCGACGGGGGTCGACCTCGACGCGACGGAGACGGGCGGTCCGAGGGTCGCATCGCCGTCTCGGGCCCGGCCGGCTCGCGCCGAGCTCGGGGGGTTCCGCGATCGGGTCGATCGCCTCCCCTAGCTGGGCGTTCGTCGCTCGATCCGCTCGAGGGACGGGGCCGGCCCGAACCGGTGTGGCCGGCACTGCGCCCGGGACGCGCCCCGACTCGGCGGCGCGCGACTCCGGCTTCGGTCCGATGGAGGACGGCCGCTTCGGGGACCGTCGGGTCTCCGCGGACGCCCCGATGCTGCGTCCCTGGGCACCCGACGAGTGTACCGACCCTCGGTGTGGACTCCTCCGAAACCCCCGGCGACCTGGGGATCTCGACGACAGCAGAGACAAGAACGCAGCGTCGGCCTGACAGAAAAGTTCCATCAGCGCGAGGAATGGTCGCGAAACGTTAACGTTCCTGTCATATCCCGCGACGTGGGTGCCGGGATGGACGAAAGCGAGGGCGAAGATGCGACGATTCGGTGGAGTGGTGACGGTCGCGTTGTCGGTCATCGTGGCGGCATTGTTGCTGGCCGCGTGCAGTTCCTCGCCGTCGACGACAGCGCGACCGGAGGAGGGGCGACCGGCGGAACCAAGATCGCCGGGGGGACCGCCACGTGGGCCGAGGCTCCCAACACCCAGCCCAACTACATCTTCCCCTTCATGAGCCTCGCCTATTTCAGCGTGGCCAACATCAACCAGTTCCAATTCCTCATGTACCGGCCGCTCTACTGGTTCGGCAACGGCGCGCAGCCCACGCTCAATCCCTCGCCTGTCCCTGGCCGAGTCGCCGGTGTACTCCAACAACAACACGACCGTGGTCGTGAAGATGAAGCCCTACAAGTGGTCCAACGGTGAGACGGTCACCGCCCAGGACGTCATGTTCTGGATGAACATGATGCACTCCGAACAAGGCCGACTGGGCCGCCTACGCGCCGGGGTACATCCCCGACAACATCAAGAGCCTCACCGCCGACAGCGCCACCCAGCTGACCTTCACCCTCAAGGCGCCGGTGAACCCGTACTGGTTCACCTACAACCAGCTGTCACAGATCACGCCCCTCCCCGTCGCCTGGGACATCACCAGCGCAGGGGCAGCGGCGGGATCCGGTGGCTGCTCGGCGGCCGCGTACGGGACCGCCGATGCCAAGTGCAACGCGGTCTACACCTTCTTGTCCAAGCAGTCGGGATACGACCCGGCCAACCCCCACGCCACCAACAACTCCCTGGCGACCTACGCCACCAACCCCATCTGGCAGGTCGTGGACGGTCCCTGGAAGCTGTCGTCGTTCGACGCCTCGGGCAACGCCAGCTTCGTCCCCAACAAGAGCTACTCGGGCTCGCCCAAGCCGACCCTGGCGAAGTTCACGGAGCTGCCCTTCACCACCGACGACGCCGAGTTCAACGCCCTGGTGGGTGGGCACGTCAACTTCGGGTACCTGCCGCTTCAGGACGTGACCAAGGCGACGACGAACCCGCTCGTGCCGGCGGCCAACAACCCACGGCTGTCGGACTTCACCCTGGCACCGCTGTACACCTGGTCGATCAACTACTTCCCGGAGAACTTCAACTCCACCGGGGACGACGGCAACGCCGGGGCGATCTGGAAGCAGCTCTACATCCGCCAGGCCTTCCAGAGACCTCGTCGACCAACCCCTCTACATCAACAAGATCGACAAGGGCTACGGGGTGCCGACCTACGGGCCGGTTCCGGTGACCCCGGCCAACCCCTTCTCGTCCGCGGTCGAGAAGAACAACCCCTACCCCTACAGCGTGTCCAAGGCCAAGAGCCTGCTCTCGAGCCACGGCTGGAAGGTGGTGCCCGTCGGGCACCACCACCTGCACCAGCCCGGGCACCGGGGCCAACCAGTGCGGGAAGGACATCCCCGCCGGGGCCAAGCTGGCCTTCAACCTGCAGTACGCCAGCGGCAACGCGTCGCATCGACCAGCTCATGAACACCGAGAAGTCGTCGTGGGCCCAGGCCGGGTTCAACATCACGTTGAGCCAGGCCTCCTTCGACACGGTCATCGGCAACGCCACGACGTGCACCCCGTCGCCGAGCTGCACCTGGGAGCTCGAGAACTGGGGAGCAGGGTGGGTCTACGCCCCGGACTACTACCCCACCGGTGAGGAGATCTTCTCCACCGGTGCGGGGTCGAACTCCGGGTAGCTACAGCGACGCCACCAACGACACGCTGACCGTGAAGACCACCAACACCAACGCGTCGCTCACCGCAGTGGGAGAACTACCTGGCCCAGCAGCTGCCGGTGGTCTGGCAGCCCAACACGGTCACGGCCATGTCGGAGATCCAGAACAAGCTCCACGGCGTGCTCCCCCAGGACCCGTTGTGGAGCATCAACCCCGAGAACTGGTACTTCGTGAAGTAGCCTCCGCCGCGGTGAAGTTCGAGGCGTCGTCACGGTCCGCCCCGACCTCGAGCTCAATGGCTCGAGGTCGGGGCGGTGCCGCTGTCCGGGGACGGCAGGACCGATGATCGGGTTCATCTTCCGGCGGTTCCTCCAGTCGATCGTGGTCGTCCTGGGCGTGATGCTGATCGTGTTCCTCTTGGCCCACATCATCCCGGGAGGAGCGGCCCGGGCCGCCCTCGGGCCCCGGGCCACGAAGCTCCAGATCCAGCAGTTCAACCATCTCAACCACTACGACGCGCCCCTGATCAAGCAGTTCTGGCTCTACGTCAAGGGCCTCGTGACCAGTTTCAACCTCGGCTACTCGTACCACTGGAACCAGGGGGTGACCCAGGTCATCCTCAGCCGCCTCCCGAAGACCCTCGTCCTGGTGGGGCTGGGGACCCTCGTGGCGGTCGTCGTGGCGGTGCCGCTCGGGCATCTTGCAGGTCGTCCGGCGGAACAAGCCCATCGACTACGTCCTCACCAGCTTGTCCTTCGTCTTCTATGCCATGCCCGTGTTCCTGCTCGGGGCCCTGCTCATCTTGTACTTCTCCTTCGACCTCCACTGGTTCTCCTCCGAAGCGCCCCAGGGGACCTCGGTCGGCGCGATCCTGTCCGATCCCCGCGGCCTGGTCCTCCCCGTCTTCACCCTGGCCGCGCTCACCATCGCCTCGTTCAGCCGGTACATGCGGTCGTCGATGATGGAGACCCTCACCGAGGACTACGTCCGCACGGCGCGGGCCAAGGGAGCCGGACCGCGCCGGGTCCTCTACGTCCACGCGCTGCGCAACGCCGTGATCCCCATCATCACCCTGCTCGGGTCTGTCGATCCCGGCCATCGTGGGAGGGGCGCTTGTGACCGAGGCGCTGTTCAACTACCCGGGGATGGGACTCCTCGCCTACCAGGCCATCACCAACACCGACATCCCCCTCCTGCTGGGGACGACGTTCTTCGCCACCCTGGCCACCATCGCCGGCTCACTGCTCGCCGACATCCTCTATGCGGCGGTCGACCCGAGGATCCGGTATGCCAACTGACGACGATACGCGACCGGTCAGGCTCGGCCTGGTCGAGCCGGGCCGCCGACAGAAGAGGCCGATTCCCGGATCGGCCATCCCGCCCGAGCCAGGTCGCTCGTGGCCGGACCCGGTCCCGACGGCAGCCACGCCGGCGGGAGGAGAGGCCGTCTCGACGGGCGGCCTGTTCCGTCAGATCGTGTCGGTGTTCGTCGAGAACAAGCTGGCCGTGGTCGGGCTGGTGGTGATCGTGGGGATGGTCCTGTTCTGTTTCGTGGGGCCGTTCTTCTACCACACCAACCAGGTCAACGCTCAGGCCGCCTTGCTCAACTCCACCCAGAACACCGGCCCCGGCGACGGGCCATCCCCTGGGCACCGACAGCTCGGGCTTCGACGTCCTGGGCCGGATCATGTTCGGCGGGAAGAACTCGCTCATCGTCGGATTCGCCGCCGCCATCGTCGCCACGTTGTTCGGTGTCGTCTACGGCGCGGTGTCGGGCTTCTTCGGTGGCTGGGTCGACGCGCCTCATGATGCGGTTCGTCGACGTGCTGCTCTCGATCCCCCAGCTCTTCCTCGCTCATCGTGCTGGCCGTGATCTTCCACACCTCGCTGTTCTTGTTGATCATCGTCATCGCGCTCGTCGCCTGGCTCGTGCCGGCCCGGCTCATCAGAGGTGAGACCCTGACCCTGCGGGTGCGGGAGTACGTCCAGGCCGTCAAGGTGATGGGGGGCAGGCGGAGCCGGATCGTGTTCCGCCACATCATCCCCAACACCGTCGGGCACCATCGTCGTGAACGCCACCTTCCAGGTGGCCGACGCCATCCTCCTCATCTCGTACCTGGGTTTCCTGGGCCTCGGGCTCCCCGCGCCCCAGACGGACTGGGGATCGATGCTCAACACCGTGGTGAGCGACGCCGGCAACGGGTACTGGTGGAAGATCTATCCCGTCGGGTGCCGCCATCGTGCTCGTCGTGGTGGCCTTCAACTTCGTGGGCGACGCGCTACGGGACGCGCTCGAGGTTCGGCTCCAGCGTCGCTGACCTCGTCGCGTCCGGTCGGCGACGGGGACGGTCAGCCCACCGCCGTCGGGACCCGGGTGTCGGGGGCGCTGCCCGACGGGGTCTGGAGCGGGAAGTGACAGGCCGCCATGTGGCCCGTGGCGAAGGGCCGGAGGGGAGGCTCCTCCTGGGCGCAGATGTCCTGGGCGAAGGGGCAGCGGGTCCGGAAGCGACAGCCCGAGGGCGGGTTGAGGGCCGAGGGCAGCTCACCGCGGATGTGGCCCTTGGGCTTGGCCCGGGCCCGAGCCACGTCGGGCTCGGGGATGGCGTCGATCAGGGCCCGGGTATAGGGGTGGACCGTGTTCTCGTAGACGCGCTGGGCGGGGCCGACCTCGACCAGCTTGCCGAGGTACATGACGCCCATGGTGTCGGCCACGTACTTCACCACGGCCAGGTCGTGGCAGATCACGATGTAGCTGAGCTCGTGGCGGGCCTGGAGCTCCTTCAAGAGGTTGAGGATCTGGGCCTGGATCGAGACGTCGAGGGCCGAGACCGGTTCGTCGGCGACGATGAGGCGGGGCTCGAGGGCGAGGGCCCGGGCCAGTCCGATGCGCTGGCGCTGGCCGCCGGAGAACTCGTGGGGGTAGAGGTCGGCCGACGTTCGGGTTGAGGCCGACCTCGTTCAGAAGCGCCCGGACCTTCTCGCCGTCGTTCGGACGAATTGCCGATCCCCTGGACGACGTAGGGCTCGCTCAGGATCGTCCCCACCCGCATGCGGGGGTCGAGCGAGGCGTAGGGGTCCTGGAACATGAGCTGCATGTCGCGGCGCTTGTTGCGCAGGGCCTTCGGGCTCAGCTGGCGGATGTCCTCGCCGTCGAAGATGATCCGGCCCGGCGTCGGCGCGCTCGAGGGCGACGGTGAGCCGTCCGATGGTGGTCTTGCCGCAACCGGACTCACCCACCAGGCCGAAGGTCTCGCCTTTGCGGATGGCGAAGGAGACGTCGGAGACGGCCTTGACGCTGCCGATCCGTCGCTGGAGCAAGGCCCCGGAGGTGACGGGGAACTCCTTCACGAGGTTCTCGACCTGGAGGAGGATCGGCTGGCGCTCGAGGCGCTGGGCCCGGGTCCGGTGGTCGGCGAGGACCGACCCGTCGGGCCCGATCTCTGCGCCGAGGACGACGTCACCGGCCGCCACCGCCGCTTTCGAGGCGGCCGAGGCGTGCTCCTCGCCCGTCCCCACGGGGTAGAAGCAGGCGGCGAGATGGGTGGGGGCGCCCCCGACGACGTGCTCGAGCTCGGGCTCGAGGTCCCAACACTTGTCCCGGGAGAACCGGCAGCGGGGGGCGAAACGGCACTGGTGGGTGGGCTGGGAGAGGTCGGGGGGGAGCCCGGCGATGCTGCGGAGGGGGACCGAGGCGTCCTGGTCCAACTTGGGGACCGAGGCGAGGAGGGCCTCGGAGTAGCGGTGGCGCATGGCGGTGAACATCTCGAGGGTGGAGGCCTCTTCGACGATCTTGCCGGCGTACATGACCAGGACCCGGTCCGAACGGCCCGCGATGACGCCCATGTCGTGGGTGATGAGGACGACGGCCATCTTCATCTTCTGACGGAGGTCGTCGATGAGGTCGAGGATCTGGGCCTGGATGGTGACGTCGAGGGCGGTGGTGGGCTCGTCCGCGATCAAGAGCTTGGGCTCACAGGCCAGGGCCATGGCGATCATGACCCGCTGACGGAGTCCCCCCGAGAGCTGGTGGGGATAGGCGTCGAGGCGCTCGCGGGGCCGGGGCATGTCGACCAGGGAGAGGACCTCGAGGGCCCGCTCGCGGGCCTGGGCCTTCGAAGCGCCCCGGTGGAGGCGGACGCTCTCGGCGATCTGGCGGCCGATGGTCATGGTGGGGTTGAGCGAGGTGAGGGGGTCCTGGAAGATCATGCCGATGTCGTTGCCCCGGACCTTGCACATCTCCTTCTCCGAGAGCGGGGCGACGTCGCGGCCCAGGAGCCGGACCGATCCCGAGGTGATGTGGCCGACGTTGGGGAGGAGCCGCATGACGGCCAGGCCGGTGGTGGTCTTGCCGCAGCCGGACTCCCCCACCACCCCGACGCATTCCCCCTCGTCGACGTGGAAGGAGACGCCCGTCGACGGCCACCACGTTCGAGTGGCGGAGATGGAACTCGGTGGTGAGGTTCTCGACCTCGAGAACGGCGGTCACCGGTCTCCTCGACGACGCATCGAGGGATCGGGCATCTGGGTCCATCAGACCCAGGCTACCTGCGACGTTGACCGGGCCGAGGGGACGAAGCGTGGGTCGGAATCGGAGAAGGGCCCCCGCTCTCGCGAGGGCCCTTCTCTCTCGAAATATCCCGGCGACGTCCTACTCTCCCAGGGAGTCTCCCCCCAAGTACCATCGGCGCTGGTGGGCTTAACTGCCGTGTTCGGAATGGGAACGGGTGTTGCCCCACCGCCATGGTCACCGGAAACCTTGCTCCTCTCAGAGGCAGACGTTGCCTCGGAGGTGAAGCGGCCGTCCGGCCACCCCGTGAGCGTTCCATAGCGAGCGCGAGCATAAATGTCTCCAAGCCCTCGGCCGATTAGTACCGGTCGGCTGAACACGTTGCCGTGCTTACACCTCCGGCCTATCAACGTGGTGATCTAGCCACGGGCCTTACCAGGTTGATCCTGTGGGAGACCTCATCTTGGAACGAGCTTCGCGCTTAGATGCTTTCAGCGCTTATCCCATCCGTAGGTCGCTAACCAGCCGTGCCCTTGGCAGGACAACTGGCACACGAGAGCTACGTCCGTCCCGGTCCTCTCGTACTAGGGACAGCCTTCCTCAGGTCTCCTGCGGCTGCATCGGATAGGGACCGAACTGTCTCACGCGTGATAATCCCGTATTACTACGGGCACAGACTATACCTTCACCCTATTTCTAGGGGCCGGCGTCTCATGGCGTCCGTGATTCGTTGGATGGTTGTTACTTTCTGACGCCATCCCCTCGCTGTTGCATGCGAGGAAGTCGTTACAGGGGCACAACACGCCCTTGCTACGCAGATGTCGCTCAACATCTGCGGCGGAGATCCGCTTCGATTTCCGAATAGTTTAGGGTTCCAAAAGCGCCAACTTCAACGCTCTCATTGTGTTGGCCTTCCCTCGGTATTGCCCTGAATGCACGTTCGGTTGTGGCATGCAGGGTTCCACCGATATGAGCCGGTGAGCACCCAGGAATTACTCCCTGGGGACGCAGCATTCTACGTTCTAAACCCAGCTCGCGTACCGCTTTAATGGGCGAACAGCCCAACCCTTGGGACCGGCTTCAGCCCCAGGATGCGACGAGCCGACATCGAGGTGCCAAACCTTCCCGTCGATATGGACTCTTGGGGAAGATGAGCCTGTTATCCCCGGGGTACCTTTTATCCGTTGAGCAACGGCGCTTCCACAAGCCACCGCTGGATCACTATGCCCTGCTTTCGCACCTGCTTGACTTGTAGGTCTCGCAGTCAAGCTCCCTTGTGCCATTGCACTCGACGGCTGATTGCCAACCAGCCTGAGGGAACCTTTGGGCGCCTCCGTTACAGTTTAGGAGGCGACCGCCCCAGTCAAACTACCCACCTGACGCTGTTCCCGATCCGGATCACGGACCTGGGTTAGGGCCCCGGCACGAAAAGGGTGGTATTTCAAGGTTGTCTCCACCTCGGCTGGCGCCGAAGCTTCAAAGACTCCCACCTATCCTACACAATCCGTACCAAAGCTCAACATCAAGCTGTAGTAAAGGTCCACGGGGTCTTTCCGTCCTGATGCAGCTAACGAGCATCTTTACTCGTAGTTCAATTTCGCCGGGTCTGTGGTTGAGACAGTAGGAAAGTCGTTACGCCATTCGTGCAGGTCGGAACTTACCCGACAAGGAATTTCGCTACCTTAGGCACTGTTGTTACTCACCTTTCGATACGTCAATCACTTCGACGAATCTCGAGAAGTGGACCAGGTCATTTCTGCCTGGTTCCCCATGTCGCCATGAGGGTCGGACTGTATCTTCATCGTCGCAAGGCCTAAGAGCCATGTTGATCGACGAGCCCCGCGTACAGTCTCTGAGGATCCCTCGTAAACAAGGTTTCCTGCTGATTGTCCGCACTGGACGGATTGTCACTACTCACGCTCGCACCCTAGAAAGCAGGGTGTGATCACGCAAATGAGTACCGCCAGATACACGGGGTTTCCAGCATATAGCAAGGTTTGTTCCAGTCGGTTACCCAACTGGAGCCGCAACTGGTGTTTACGGCCGCCGTTTACCGGGGCTTAGGTTCAGGGCTTCGCCCGAAGGCTAACCCTTCCCCGTAACCTTCCGGCACCGGGCAGGCGTCAGAGCGTATACATCGTCTTAGGACTTCGCACGCTCCTGTGTTTTTAGTAAACAGTCGCTTTCCCCTGGTTTCTGCGGCCCCCTCAGGCTCAGGACGCGAAGTCCTTTCACCCTAGCGAGGCCCTCCTTCTCCCGAAGTTACGGAGGTAATTTGCCGAGTTCCTTAACCACAGTTCTCCCGATCGCCTTGGTATTCTCTACCCGCCCACCTGTGTCGGTTTGGGGTACGGGCACCGTGCCAGCTCGCTAGAGGCTTTTCTCGGCAGCATGGGATCAGTGACTTCACCTAATCGGCTCGGCATCGCGTCTCGGGATTGACGGGGTCCGGATTTGCCTAGACCCCTCCCTACTCGCTTACCCCAGGACAACCAACGCCTGGGCTCACCTACCCTCCTGCGTCCCCTCTTCGCTACCCGCGTCCGGTTCGGTCGGTTCGGCCCGAAGGCCAGCCCCTTAGGAATTCAGATTTGGGTTGGGCGCGGACACGGTGGTGCTGGAATATCAACCAGCTGTGCATCGACTACGCCTCTCGGCCTCGCCTTAGCTCCCGACTCACCCTGGGGGGATTAGCCTTCCCCAGGAACCCTTGGGCTTACGGCGGAGGGGTTTCTCACCCCTCTCTCGCTACTCATACCAGGATTCTCACTCGAACCCGCTCCACGACGGTTCCCACCGGCGCTTCACTGCAGAGTTCGACGCTCCCCTACCACTCCCACCCGTTACTCCCGGAGGGCACCGCAAGCGGCGCGCTCCGGGCGGAATGGAAATCCGCGGCTTCGGCTCTTGACTTGAGCCCCGTTACATTGTCCGCGCAGGACCACTCGACCAGTGAGCTATTACGCACTCTTTCAAGGGTGGCTGCTTCTGAGCCAACCTCCTGGCTGTCTTTGCGTTCCCACATCGTTTTCCACTTAGTCAAGAATTTGGGGCCTTAGCCGGCGATCTGGGCTGTTTCCCTTTCGACCAACGAAGCTCATCCCCCGTGGTCTCACTGCCGGGCTCTGGAGCATCGGCATTCGGAGTTTGATTGGGGTCGGTAAGCTTGTAGGCCCCCTAACCCATTCAGTGCTCTACCTCCGATGCTGAACGCCCGACGCTGCACCTAAATGCATTTCGGGGAGAACCAGCTATCACCGAGTTTGCTTGGCCTTTCACCCCTATCCACAGGTCATCCCCCCTGTTTTCAACCAGGGTGGGTTCGGCCCTCCACGGGGTCTTACCCCCGCTTCAGCCTGCCCATGGATAGATCACTCGGCTTCGGGTCTACCACATGCGACTGTACGCCCTATTCAGACTCGCTTTCGCTCCGGCTCCCCCTCTCGGGTTAACCTCGCCACACACGGTAACTCCCTGGCTCATTCTTCAAAAGGCACGCCATCACGGCCGGCCATTGATCCCATACCGAAGTATGGGGACCGACGACGCTCTGACTGTTTGTAAGCCAACGGTTTCAGGTACTATTTCACTCCCCTCCCGGGGTACTTTTCACCTTTCCCTCACGGTACTTGTCCGCTATCGGTCGCCTGTGAGTACTTAGCCTTACGAGGTGGTCCTCGCAGATTCACACCGGCTTTCCCGGATCCGGCGCTACTTGGGAAATCCAATCGGAGGTCTCTAACCTTTCGCGTACGGGGCTCTTACCCTCTGTGGCGTGGTGTTCCAAACCACTTCTGCTAGATCGAGACTTTGTAACTCCGTGAAGGGTCTGGCGCCCCTTCTATTGGCTCCCACAACCCCCAACCGGCAACGCCACCAGGCTTGACACCGGCTCGGTTTGGGCTATTCCCGTTTCGCTCGCCGCTACTAAGGGAGTCGCTGTTGCTTTCCTCTCCTCGGGGTACTGAGATGTTTCAATTCCCCCGGTTCCCTCTCTCGGTCCTATGCGTTCAGACCGGAGTGACACCCCATGACGGGTGCCGGGTTTCCCCATTCGGACATCCACGGATCGAAGCTTGGTCGGCAGCTCCCCGTGGCTTTTCGCAGCCTCCCACGTCCTTCTTAGGCTTCAGGCGCCAAGGCATCCACCGTTGGCTCTTTGTAGCTTGGAGAACAAAGATGCTCGTGCTCGCTATGGAATTCTCAAGGGGCGCGCGCTGCCGCCCTATGGTACAGGCGGCCGGACGAAGTGCGCGAGCGGTCGACGAGCGCGGACGCCGTCGACTTCGCGGAAGCAGCGACAATACAGAGTCGCTCCCTCAAAACGGAACAGTGAGGTCCGACGATCACACACACCCGGTATACGGGGCCGGCCCGGGCCGCTCCCTCGAGGGGAACGAGTCGGACGCGACTGCCGCCGAGATGTGCGTGAGCGCCGAATAACCAGTGATCGACTGGGAGTCCTCGACCGGAATGGTCGAGAAAATGACTCCTTAGAAAGGAGGTGATCCAGCCGCACCTTCCGGTACGGCTACCTTGTTCACGTGTGCCCCCATATCGCTATGGGGCGTGGACTATATCTTCATCCTGGTTTGGATCTGCTGGCGCTTCACTGGATGCCACGAACCCACCAGTCGCATGAACGACTCATGGGAACAACTCCGTACGAACACCCTCCAATAGTCGGGATCCACTCGGACGCTCGGGTTATGCACCCGACCGCACCGGATGGCCCAGCCATCGAGGACCGTACACCACCGATTCGAGACTTGCCCGGTCCTTCTGACAAAGCTGAAATACAGCCTCGCCCTGGGATCCCTGGGCATTCCACCGTCCGTATCGAAGTAACCCCGCACGTAAGACAAACCGTACGGTGTTCCAACGAGTCGGAGCGGATCGAAGTCCAAGGACAAGAACTTCGCAGTCGTCTCGAGCACCCACACGATTCCTCGTTCCGGCCCTCCCGGTACATCCAGCTGCGATGTCCAAGCATGGACAACGCCGTACCGACGAGAGTCAGCCAATCTGCATTCGATTGGGAGAATCGGTGAGTTCGGTGTAGCGCACTCCGAGTTGCATCTCGAAGCGCGCCCTGGAGATAGGCCTCCAGGCCTTTTGCGCCAACAGCCAGGAGCTCGGCGTGTAGTCTCTGAGGGGTCACATCACCACCCGAGGTGGGTAGTGATGGACTTCCCTGCTGATTGTCCGCACCAGACGGATTGTCACTGCGCACGTCGTAGAAACCCTTGCAAATGGGTGTGACGTACACGAGTACCGACTGGATACTCGGGTTTTCCAGCATACAGCCAAGTTTGTGTCGCTCGTTGTTACCAACGAGAGGTCGCAACTTTTACTTACGACTTCACCCCAATCGCCGACCCCACCTTCGACGGCTCCCTCCCAAAAGGGTTGGGCCACCGGCTTCGGGTGTTGCCGACTTTCGTGGTGTGACGGGCGGTGTGTACAAGGCCCGGGAACGTATTCACCCCGGCGTTGCTGATCCGGGATTACTAGCGACTCCGACTTCATGCAGTCGAGTTGCAGACTGCAATCCGAACTGAGACCGGCTTTTGGGATTGGCTCCCCCTCGCGGGATAGCAGCCCGTTGTACCGGCCATTGTAGCATGTGTGCAGCCCTGGACGTAAGGGGCATGATGACTTGACGTCATCCCCACCTTCCTCCGAGTTGACCCCGGCAGTCTCCGACGAGTCCCCGGCATAACCCGCTGGTAACATCGGACAAGGGTTGCGCTCGTTGCGGGACTTAACCCAACATCTCACGACACGAGCTGACGACAGCCATGCACCACCTGTTTAGGACCCCGAAGGACACCGTATCTCTACGGCTTTTCCCTAAATGTCAAGCCCAGGTAAGGTTCTTCGCGTTGCCTCGAATTAAGCCACATGCTCCGCCGCTTGTGCGGGCCCCCGTCAATTCCTTTGAGTTTTAGCCTTGCGGCCGTACTCCCCAGGCGGGGCACTTAATGCGTTAGCTGCGGCACGGAACCCGTCGATAGGGTCCCACACCTAGTGCCCAACGTTTACGGCGTGGACTACCAGGGTATCTAATCCTGTTCGCTCCCCACGCTTTCGCTCCTCAGCGTCAGTACCGGCCCAGACCACCGCCTTCGCCACTGGTGTTCCTCCTGATATCTGCGCATTTCACCGCTACACCAGGAATTCCATGGTCCCCTACCGGACTCAAGCCATGGCAGTATCACGTGGCATCACCAGGTTGAGCCTGGAGATTTCACACGTGACTTGCCAAGCCGCCTACGAGCTCTTTACGCCCAATAATTCCGGACAACGCTCGCCCCCTACGTATTACCGCGGCTGCTGGCACGTAGTTGGCCGGGGCTTCTTCTGCAGGTACCGTCACAATCGTCCCTGCTGAAAGTGGTTTACAACCCAGAAGGCCTTCGTCCCACACGCGGCGTTGCTGCGTCAGGCTTTCGCCCATTGCGCAAGATTCCCCACTGCTGCCTCCCGTAGGAGTCTGGGCCGTGTCTCAGTCCCAGTGTGGCTGATCGTCCTCTCAGACCAGCTACCCGTCGGTGCCATGGTAGGCCGTTACCCCACCATCAAGCTGATAGGCCGCGAGCCCCTCTCAAAGCGGAATCCATTTCCTCACCAGGCCATGCGACCCGGTGGGGGTATCCGGTATTAGCTCCGGTTTCCCGGGGTTATCCCAGTCTTCGAGGCAGGTTGCTCACGTGTTACTCACCCGTTCGCCACTAGGTCTTCACCAGTGTTGCCACCGGTTGGACCTCGTTCGACTTGCATGTGTTAGGCACGCCGCCAGCGTTCGTCCTGAGCCAGGATCAAACTCTCCATCGAGACCTACGACTCCGCCCGAAGGCGTCGCCGCAAATCGGAGAGCCGATTCGGGGCTGACTGCCCCCTCATCGACCCGGCACAGCACGGTGTGTTGCTGTCCGTGAAGTGCTTGGTTCTGTTACTTAATTCTGTGTGGATCAACCGCACGCCGCGCGAAACGCGCCGCGCGATTGCCCGCACTGGCTTTTGGCTCTCACTGTTCCGTTTTCAAGGAGCGACGCGGCACACACCCGAAGGCGTTGGTGCCAGGTCCCGACGATCAGTCTCCCGACCGGGGGTTCATCAGGTTAGCGGCGCCGCCCCGGAGTGTCAAAGGGGCCAAACGCGCCACTTCCATCACACGAACCACACAACGCGACCCGCTGATCCGACCTCCGAGGAACGCCGGTCACGTCAGGGTACCGGGGCTGCACCGCCCCCGGCACCCGGGGTCTCGACACGTTGGGGTCTCCGGGCACCCACCACCGCCACTGCAGCTCGGGGGCGTGGCGGATGCCGACCCGGCCCGATGTGGCGGGGACCGTCGGTGGGGCCACACCGTCGTCGACGACCCGGACCCCGCGGCCGCCGTCGACCAGGTCGACACCGTCGTCGGCGCGGGTGATGCCCATGGCCTGGCACAACTTGGCCGGGCCGCTCGTGAGCTCGGTGTCCTTGACCCCCGACCGCGCCACCCGCATGGCCTCGAGCCCCGCCACCGGGGCCAGCGCCCGCAGCAGGACGGCTTCGGCGGTCCCCTCGGCCATGCAGACGACGTTGGCGCAGAAGTGCATCCCGTAGGTGAAGTACACGTACAGATGTCCGGGGGGGCCGAACATCGTGGCGTTGCGACGGGTCTGTCCCCGATAGGCGTGCGACGCCGGGTCCTCGCTCCCCCGGTACGCCTCCACCTCGACGATCCGGCCCGCCCGGCCGTCGCGGACCAGAAGCTTGTTCAGCAGTTGGGGGGCCACCTCCAGCGCGCCCCGGTCGTAGAACCGCCGGGACACCACCCGACGCCGGCGCGAGACCGCCGGCGCGCTCACACCTCGTTTCGGGCCACGTCGTCGGCCCGCTCACGACGTGCGCCGCCGCGGCCGCGTGGCTGACCCGCTGGCGGTCGAGATCGAGGCGGTGGCGGAACCGCTCCACCTGCACGGCGACGGGCTTGGGTCCCGCGCCCCCGGGCGAGGTCCGACGCGTCACCGCCACTCCCGGCTCGAGCAGCCCGAGCGCGTCGGTACCGAGATGGGGGTTGGCCTGGACGAGCTCGGCGAGCGGGACGCCGCGCTGCACCGAGTCGCGCACGATCGACCCCACCACGGCGTGGGCCTGGCGAAACGGCATCCCCCGCTCCACCAACCACTCGGCCAGGTCCACCGCGGCGGCGGCGGGCCCGTCGGCGGCGGCTCGCATCGTGTCGGTGTCGAAGTGCGCGGTCCCGAGCATCCCCATCACCGCCGGCAGCGCCCGCTTGATCTGGTCGAAGGCGTCGAAGAGCGGCTCCTTGTCCTCCTGGAGATCGCGGTTGTACGCGAGGGGCAGGCCCTTGAGCGTGGCCAGCATCCCCGCCACGTGCCCGATCAGCCGGCCCGCCTTGGCCCGGGCCAGCTCGGCCACGTCGGGGTTCTTCTTCTGGGGGAGCATCGAGCTCCCCGTGGCGTAGGCGTCGTCGAGGACGACGAACCCGAACTCCTCGCTCGACCACAGCACGAACTCCTCGCCCAGCCGCGACAGGTGGACGCCCAACAGCGCCAGGTCGAAGAGCGACTCGGCCACGAAGTCGCGGTCCGAGACCGCGTCGAGGGAGTTCTCGAACCGGCTCCCGAACCCGAGGTCCTCGGCCACCCCGTCGGGGTCGAGGGGCAGCGACGACCCCGCCAGCGCGCCGGCCCCGAGCGGGCTCACGTCCATGCGGACCACGCTGTGCAGCAGCCGGTCGAGGTCGCGCGCCAGGGCCCACCCGTGCGCCAGCAGATGGTGGGTGAGCAGCACCGGCTGGGCCCGCTGGAGATGGGTGTAGCCGGGGAGATAGGCGTCACCTGCCTCCACGGCCCGATGCAGCGAGCGTGTCCTGGAGCTCGATGATCGCGGCGCCGACGGCCAGCAGCTCGCGGCGGGTGTAGAGCCGGAGGTCGGTGGCGATCTGGTCGTTGCGGCTCCGCCCGGTGTGGAGCTTCGCTCCCACGTCACCGGCGAGCTCGGTGACCCGCCGTTCCACCGCGGTGTGGATGTCCTCGTCGCCGGCCTGGAAGACGAAGATCCCCGATGCCAGCTCCTCCTCGACCCGGTTGAGCGCGGTGAGCAGCACGGCGGTCTCGCCACTCTCGAGGACACCGGCGCGCTCGAGCCCCCGGACATGGGCACGCGAACCCGGCCAGGTCGTCACCGGCCAGCCGCCGGTCGTAGGGCAGGCTGGCGGTGAAGGTCATGACCTCCTGGGCCGTCCCGCCGAGACGGCCCTCCCACAACGTCACGGCCGGCGAGCCGGACGTCGGAGTGTCGATTGATCGGGGTCGCCCTGGCGGGCCGCCCACGTGGCGAGGCCCAGGCCCCACAGCCGGACGAACCCCTCGGCGTCGCCGTGGTCGAAGGTGTCGGTGGCGTCGTAGGTGGCGAGCCCGTGGTCATAGAGCGACACGGGACTGCGCCGACCCGTCACCATGCAGCTGCCCGGCGCCAACGCCAGGCGGACCTCGCCGGTGACATGGCGCTGGGTGCTCGTGAAGAAGGCGTCGATGGCCTCTTTGAGCGGCGAGAACCACATCCCGTCGTAGACGAGCTCGGCCCAGCGCGGCTCGAGCCGAGCCTTCTCGCGAGCCACGTCGCGCTCGAGGGTGAGGTCCTCGAGGTCCGAGTGCGCCAGCAGCAGCGCCAGCGCGGCCGGGCATTCGTAGGTCTCGCGGCTCTTGATCCCCACCCGCCGGTTCTCGACCATGTCGATCCGACCCCAGCCGTAACGATCCCACGATCGAGGCCACCTCGGCGATGAGCTCGGGAAGGCCCAGCGACTTCCCGTCCACGGTGACCGGGACGCCCGCTCTCGAACCCGAGCACGAGGTCGCGCGGCTCGGTGGCGGTGGGACGCGTCAGGGAGAAGACGTCGGCTGGCGGCGCCGCCCACGGGTCCTCGAGGGCGCCGCACTCGATGGCCCGGCCCCACAGGTTCTCGTCGATCGAGTAGAGCTTCTCCTTGGTGGCCTCGATGGGGATCCCGATAGCGGGCCGCGTACTCGACGCAGTCCTCGCGCGTCATCCCCCAGTTCCGGGCCGGTGCCAGGATCTCGAGATCGGGGGCCAACGTCCGCGTGCCCACCTCGAACCGGACCTGGTCGTTGCCCTTGCCCGTGCAGCCGTGCGCCACACCGTCGGCACCGTGCCGGCGCGCCTCGTCGACCAGATGGCGGACGATCACCGGGCGCGACAAGGCGGACACGAGCGGGTACTTGCCCTCGTACCGGGCGTTGGCGGCGATGGCGGGCACGACGAAGTCCTCGGCCATCTCGGCCCGGGCGTCGACGACCACCGCCTCGACCGCACCCGCGGCCAGGGCTCGGCTGCGCACGACGTCGAAGTCGCCCCCCTGGCCCACGTCCAAGGCCACGGCGATGACCTCGACCCCGAGCTCCTCCTGGAGCCACCGCACCGCCACGGAGGTATCGAGGCCTCCGCTGTGGGCCAACACGACTCTCTTCGCCATCACTGCGCTCCGTTCATTTCCTGCGCCATCCCAATTCCTGTGCTGTTGATGCCGGCCAGATCGGCGAGCCGTCGACGCGATCTCCGCCCCCCCGACGTCGCCCGCGCTGACCACGAGGACCGTATCGTCCCCCGCCACGGTGCCGATCACGCCGTCGAACCCGCTCCGGTCGAGAGCCGAGCCCACCACGTGCGCGCATCCGGGCGGCGTCCGCAACACGACCAGGTTCGCCGAGTGAGCCACCTCCACCACCCACTCGCCGAGCACCCGTCGCAGATGGTCCTCGGGCGCGACCTGGTGGACCGGGAGCTCGGGCAAGGCGTAGACGGTCTCGCCTCCCGGGACCCGGACCTTGATGGCGCCGACCTCCTCGAGGTCACGCGACACCGTGGTCTGGGTGGCTTCGATCCCCTCTTCGGCGAGGAGCCCCACCAGCTGCGCCTGGTTCGACACGGCGTGGGTCTCGAGCAACCGAAGCACCCGGTGCTGACGCTGAGGCTTGCCCGACTTCATCGCGCCCCACCCCCGCCCGGGCCGAGCAACCAGGCCAGCAACCCCCGCACGGCATGCATCCGGTTGGCCGCCTGGCGCCACACCACACTTCTCGGGCCCGCGAGGACTTCGGCACTGATCTCCTCCCCGCGGTGCGCGGGCAGACAGTGCAGGACGACCGCGTCGGGAGCGGCCCGCCCCACCATGTCGTCGTCGATGGTGAAGCCCGCGAAGGCCTTGCGCCGGAGCTCCTGCTCTTCTTCTTGTCCCATCGACGTCCAGACGTCGGTGTACAGCGCGTCGGCCCCGGCTGCAGCCTCCATGGGGTCCGACGTCACCTCGACCTCGCCACCGAGACGGGCCACACGGGCCAGGTCATCAGCGTCGGGCTCGTATCCGTCGGGCGACGCGGTCCTGACCCGGATGCCGGTCATCGCCGCCGCCAGGGCCAGTGACCGCCACACGTTGTTGGCGTCGCCGATGTAGGCGAGGGTCCGACCTTCGACGTTCCCGAACACCTGGCGCAGTGTCAACAGGTCGGCGAGGGCCTGGCAGGGATGGGCCCGGTCCGAGAGCAGGTTGACCACGGGCACGGCCACCGGGAACCTTCCGCGGTCGAGCGAGCTCGCCATGCGCACCAAGGTGGAGTGATCCAGCACCCGCGCGCACAAGACGGCGTGGTAACAGGCCAAGGTCCGAGCCACGTCCTCGACCGTCTCGCGCACGTCCATGCCGACCTCGGGACCCTGGATGTACACAGGGTGGCCACCGAGCGCGACCACGGCGAGCTCGGTCGAGCTGCGGGTGCGGGCCGAGGGCTTCTCGAAGACAAGCGCAGCACCGCGACCAGCCAGCACTTTGGGGACCTCGGCCACCGGGAGCGACGCCGTGGCGAGCACGTCGTCGAGGTCGTCGCACGACAGGTCGTCGACATCGAGGATGTGCCGTGTCATGACGCGGCTGCCTTGGTGGACCGGTCCACGTCCGCCAATGCCGCGCCCAACAGCGACAAGGCCTCGTCGATCTCGGCGTCGCTCACCAACAGCGACGGGGCCAGCCGGATGGTGTCGGACCGGGGCGCGTTCACCACGAGCCCTCGCGCCAGCGCGGCGCCGGCCACGTCCTTGGCCTGGTGGTGGTCGAGCGCGGCGCCGAGGAGGAGCCCCACCCCCCGGACGCCGACCACACCGTCGAGCCTCTCGAGCCCCGCCCGCAAGTCGGCCCCGGCCCGGGCCGCCCGGGCGGGAACGTCTTCGGCCTCCATGACCGCCAGCGTGGCGCGTGCCGCCGCGGCGGCGAGGGGCTGTCCCCCGAAGGTGCTCCCGTGGTCGCCGGGCGACAGTGCGGCCGCCACCTCGGCCCGGGCCCAGCACGCCCCGATGGGCACGCCGTTGCCGAGCGCCTTGGCCATGGTGACCACATCAGGCTCGATGCCGGCGTGTTGGAACGCGAACCACCGCCCCGTCCGGCCGAGCCCGGTCTGGATCTCGTCCACGATGAGCAGGATGCCGGCGCGCCGTGCACATCTCGCGCACAGCACCGAGGTAGTCCGAAGACGGGGCGATGACCCCCGCCTCGCCCTGGATGGGCTCGAGGAGCACCGCGGCGACCCGCGCCGGGTCACACGCCGCCTCCAGCGCGGCGTAGTCGTCGTAGTCGACGTGGTCGAAGCCGTCGGGCATGGGCGCGAAGGCGGTCTGCTTCTCGGGTTGACCCGTGGCCGCCAACGTCGCCAGGGTCCGACCATGGAAGGCGTCCCATGTGCTCACCACCGCGTGCCGTCCGGGGCCCGCCCATTTGCGGGCCAGTTTCAACGCGCACTCGTTGGCCTCGGCGCCCGAGTTGGTGAAGAAGACCTGACCCCCCGCGCGCGTCGTCCCTCCACCCACGAGCCGGTCGAGGGTCACCGCCACCTCGGGCCCCACGGTGTTGCCGAAGAGGTTCGACACGTGGACCAAGGTCCGGGCCTGCTCGGACACCGCCGCGGCCACGACGGGGTGGGCGTGCCCGAGCCCCGTCACCGCCAGCCCGGACAAGAAGTCCAGGTATCGCTTGCCGTCGGTGTCCCACAGCTCAGACCCCGCGCCCCGCACGAAGGTCACGGTGGGCTCGGCGTAGGTGTGCATGAGGGCACTGCGATCGGGAACCCCGTTCATGCGACCACCTCGCCCTCACCGAAGATCATCGTGCCCACGCCTCGGTCACTGAACACTTCGAGCAACAGGGCATGGGGCACCCGGCCGTCGAGGATGTGGGCGCGCGGCACGCCGGCGCGCACGGCCCGGGCACACGCTTGGACCTTGGGGATCATCCCCGACGAGGCAGCCCCCGAGGCGACCATGGCATCGAGCTGGTCGACCGACACCTGGTGCAGTCGCGAGGTCGGGTCGTCGGGGTCCGATCGAAGGCCGGTGACGTCGGTCAGGCAGACGAGCTTCTCGGCGTGCAGCGCGGCGGCGATGGCCCCGGCCACGGCATCGGCGTTGATGTTGTAGGACTGGCCCTTGGTGTCCCCGGCGATGGTGGCCACGACCGGGATGATCCCCTCGGCCAGGAGCCGATGGAGGATCGAGGGGTCGACCACCTCGACATCGCCCACGAACCCGAGGTTGGCGTCGCGCGCCGTGGCGGTGATCATCTTGGCGTCCTCGCCCGACAGCCCGACGGCCAACGAGCCATGGACGTTCATGGCGGACACGATCTCGCGGTTCACCTTGCCGATGAGGACCATGCTGGCGATCTCGAGGGTCTCGGCGTCGGTGACCCGCAAGCCGTCGCGGAACTCCGGCACCTTGCCGAGCCTCTCCATCATCTCGCCGATCTGGGGGCCGCCGCCGTGGACGACGACGGGCAGCATCCCCACCGACCGCATGAGGACGACGTCCTCGGCGAACGAGGCCAACGTCTCGACGTCGCTCGACGCTTCCCTCTCCGCCGTGGGCTCCCCGTCGGTGGGCGTCAACACGTTGCCGCCGTACTTGATCACGACGACCTTGCCCCAGAACCTCAGGATGTAGGGCAGGGCTTCGACCAGCACCGCGGCGCGCTCGGAGGGGCCGAGCTCGGCGGTCACGACGTCGTCCTGTTCTCGTCGATGTAGCCGTGTCCGAGGTCCGTGCTCAGCATGGCGCCGGTCCCCGGGCCGAGCCCGAGGTCACAGCGCAGCTCGATGGCATGGCCCTGCATGTGCTGGCGCACGGCCATGGCATCGTGGTCGACGGCCACCCCGTCGCGGCACACCACCACCCCGCCGTAGGACACCTCGACCCGGTCGAGGTCGAAGGCCACACCGGCTGATCCCAATTCGCTCACCACTCTCCCCCAGTACGGGTCCTCGCCGTTGAGCGAACACTTCACGAGCGCCGACTCCGCCACCTTGCGGGCGGCCCGATGGGCCTCGGCGTCCGACGCCGCCCCGGTCACGACCACGTGCGAGACCTTGCTCCCGCCCTCGGCGTCGGCCACCATCATCTCGGCGAGATCGCCGCACGCCTGGCCCAGAGCATCGGCGAGCCCATCGGCACCAACCGACGTGCCGCTCGCCCCGCTGGCCAGCACCAGCACGGTGTCGTTGGTCGACGTGCACCCGTCGACGCTCATCCGGTTGAAACTGCCCTCGACCGCACTGCGCAGCGCCGCGGCCAGCACGTCGGGATCGCACCGGGCGTCGGTGGTCAGCACGGCGAGCATCGTCGCCATGTTCGGGGCCAACATGGCCGCACCCTTGGCCATGGCCCCCACCGTGAACCCCATGCCCTCGACGGTCACCTCTTTGCGCACGGTGTCGGTCGTCATGATCGCCGTGGCCGCCCGCACGGCGGCGTCGCGGTCTCCGAGTCGGGATTGCACGAGCACCGGGATCCCGCTCTCGACGGGTGCCAGCGGGAAGGGGATCCCGATGAGCCCCGTCTGACACACCAGGACCTCGTCGGCAACCACACCGAGCCCTTCGCCCACGAGCACACACATGCGCTGCGCCGCAGCCACACCGCCAGCGCCTGTCGCCGCGTTGGCGTTCCCACTCGAGACCACGACCGCAGCGGCGTGGCCCGCGGTGGCGGCGAGATGGGCCCGGCTCACCTGGACGGGCGCCGCCGCGGCCAGGTTTCCGGTGAAGACTCCCGCGGCGGGCACCACACCTCCGGTCGACGCCACCAGGGCCAGGTCGGGAGCGCCCGACGCCTTGATCCCACACGCAATACCCGACGCCGCGAAGCCCTGGGGGGCGGTGACGCTCACGGATACACCCCGATGGCGGAGAGCCCGGTGGCCTCGGGTAGGCCGAGGGCGATGTTGGCGCACTGGACGGCTTGTCCCGACGCTCCCTTCACGAGGTTGTCGATGGCGCACAGCGACACCACCCATCCGGTGCGGGGATCGACACGCGCCGTCACGTGGGCGCAGTTGGACCCGAGCGTGGCCTTGGTCGACGGCGACCTGTCGCTCACGACCACGAAAGGCTCATCGACATAGGCGTCGCGGAGGACCGCCAGGACGTCGTCGGTGTTGAGCTCGGTGGCGGGCCGGGCATAGCAGGTGGCCAGGATGCCGCGGTTCATCGGTGCCAGGTGCGGCGTGAACAGGACCTGGGCTCCCGAGGCCTGCTCGATCTCGGGCGTGTGACGATGGTTCAGGAGCCCGTAGGCGGTGAAGTCCTCGTTCGCGGTGTTGAAGTGGGTGGTGGGCGACAACTTCCGCCCCGCGCCCGACACCCCGCTGGCCGCGTCCACGATGACACCGTTGTCCGCGACGGCCCCGGCCCGGACGAGCGGCGCCAGTGCCAACGCCGCCGCCGTGGGATAGCACCCCGGCGCGGCCACCAACCGGGCGCCGGCAAGCGGGGGACGGAACAACTCCGGGAGCCCGTAGACGAACTCGGCCAGCAGCTCGGGGGCCACATGGTCGTGGCCGTACCAGCGCGGGTACGCCCCCGCATCGCGCAACCGGAAGTCGGCGGACAGGTCCACGAGGAGCCCCACTCGGCCCACGAGGGCGGGGGCGAGCTCCTGGGACTCGCCGTGCGGGAGGGCCAGGAACACCACGTCGAGCTCGGCCAGGTCCGGTGCGCCCACTTTGGAGAATTCGAGGTTGGGGTAGGCGCCCGCCAATGACGGATAGAGCGCGGCGACCGGTTGGCCGGCTTGGGTGTCGGCCCCCGCCGCCACCACCTCGAAGTCACGGTGGCCGGCGCACAGCCGCAACAACTCAGCCCCCGCATAGCCTGAAGCACCGGCGATACCCACCCGCATTCGCAACAACATACAGAACCCTGCATGGATATGCAAGAAATCCCGCCATTTCGCGCCTGTTGACAGGTTATCTTGATATTTCATAGCTTCTCACTATGATCGATCCTGAGGTGGCGGCGATCTTGGAGGCCGCTCCCGAATTCGTGGGCCGCTACCTCGACCTGGCCGAGGATGGCGACGGCGATCCCGGCGCCGCCGCCACGCTCACCGAGCTGGCCGATTACGTCTCGGGGCTCCTGACCGAGATCGAGCGGTGCACTCCCGTCCTCACCGCCTGCCTGGCGGGTGTCGAGTCCGTGGCCGCGGGCTCCGACGACGGTGCCGAGTTCGTGGCCTGGGCGTTCCTCGACAGCCTTTCCCCCGATGACCGGAGACGCCTGACGGGCTGGCTGGGCCCTCGCACCCGCGCCCTGCTCGGCGAGGTCGATCCCGATCCCGGCTCGGGTTCGTGACCGTTCTCCGCCCTACGGCACAGGCCCCAACGCGCCTCGGCCAGCACGACGCCGCAGAGCGTGGCCGGCGCGGCGATAGGTTTGCCGCCGTGCCCGGGCCCGTACGCGTCGCCAACCGAGCCGACGCCGGCCCCCTGGCGGCCAGCCTGGCGCGCGCCTTCTTCGACGATCCCGTCATGAGCTTCCTGATCCCGGCTGAGCCTTCGCGCCGGCGTCGCGTGGCCGTCTACTTCGAGGCCGCGCTCACCATTCAGCATCTTCCCCACGGTGGCTGTTACACCGACACCGATCGGGCCGGTGGAGCCCTGTGGGACCCACCCCACCATTGGAGGCTCCGACTCGGCCAAGTCCTGCGAGGCGCACCCAAGATGATCTCGGCGTTCGGCCTCCACGTCCCCCGAGCGTTGCGCGTGGTCTCAGCCATCGAGCGCCAACATCCCCGCACCCCTCACTGGTATCTGGCCGTGCTGGGCACCGATCCCATCCATCAGGGCAAGGGCATCGCATCGGCTCTCCTCACCCCCATCCTCGAGCGTTGCGATGACCAAGGGATCGGCGCGTATCTCGAGTCCTCCAAGCAGAGCAACATCGCCTTCTACCGCCGCCACCGCTTCGAGGTCACCGGGGAGATCGTCCTCCCGGGCGGTCCGCCCGTCTGGCCCATGTGGCGCGACCCCCGACCACCTGAGGGTTGAGGGCGGGCTCAGTCCAGAGCAGGAACGACCGCTTCGAGGAACGTGGCCGGTGACTCGATCATCGGGTAGTGCCCGATGTCGTGCAACCAGGTGAGGGTGGCGTCGGGCCTCGCCTCGCGGAGCCGACTGGCCATGGGTGCCACCGCGATGGGGTCCTCGGTCCCCCACACGATGGCCAAGGGAGAGGGATGGGTCTCGATGGCGCCGGTGAACCGGGCCTGGTTGCGACGCCGCTCCTCGATGTAGCGGATGGTCCTCGGCAACAGGAGATGGCCCCCGTCGTGGGAGATGAGCTCCCATTCTCCGGCCAGGTCGGAGTCCTCGACACGGGACCGGGGTGAGAACGTCGCCGCCAAGCTGGCCTGCATGGTGACACCGTCGATGCCGGCGGTGTCGGGCAACCGTTCGTCGGGAAGGCTCAACAAGAGCTGTTGGCCCGTGCTCAGGTGGGCCATCTCGATGTAGATGCTGCCGTTGGTGACGACCCGTCTCGTGATCTCGACCGGCCACCGGCCCTCGGCGTGACGGGCCAGGAGCTCGCCCCCCACGGTGTCACCGAGATCGTGGGTGAGCAACGCCAGGCTCGACACTCCGACATCGGCGACGAACGCCTGGGCGACGTCGGCTTGGAGGTCGACGGAGTAGGGACGGTCGGGTTTGGTCGAGAGCCCGTATCCGATCATGTCGAAGAGCAGCACCCTGCGGTGCACGGCCAGCGCGTCGACCACGTGGTGGTAGTCGAAGGAGCTGCTCGGGAACCCGTGCACGATCAGCAGGGGCTCGAGGGTTTCGGTGCTGGTGGCGGGGACGTCGATGCCAAAGGTCTTGAGTCCCTCGAGCACCCGGTAGGTCCCCCGCTGTTCCCACGCCGCCACCTCAGGCGATTGCCAGGGCATCAGGAGATCCTCAGACCGAGGACTGGGAGTCGAGCAGGCGATCGGCCCGGACCGCTTCGCGCTCTTCGAACTTCATCCACTGGTAGACGATCAGCGCCATGGCGACGAAGGTGGTGAGCTCCCCCACCACCCAGAGGATCGACCCCCCGCTCCGGGTGTCAGCCACGGTGTGGAAGAGCGGAGCGATCGAGTCCCGGGCACCGGTGAGGGTCACGCCGAGCACGGCGGTCACCGGGATGCCGATGGCCAAGATCCCGAGCTTGACCGGATACGAGAGCCGCCACCGAGACGGGTCGCGTCCCGACCACCAACCACCAGAACAGGCACCCCGAGACGAGGAAGTGGAGATGGGTGAGGTCGTGGATGAGCGGGTGTTCGAGCGAGAAGTTGTAGAACGGCGTGAGGAAGTAGCCGACCATCGTGCCGTAGGTGACGAGGACGACGAACACCGGGTTGGTGACCAACTCCACCACGGGGTGACGGACGACCTTGAGCAGGCGCTCCTGGGTGGGCCGGTCCGACGACTGCAGCGCCAGGGTCACGGGCGCGCTCAGCGCGTAGAGGATGGGGGCGAAGTTCATGAGCAGGAGGTGCTGGACGACATGCGCGGCGAAGACCTGGTCGTCATAGGCGGCCAGTCCCGACTGCACGGCGACGATCACGAGGAGCGTGGCACCGAGGAACGAGGCGGTGCGCCACGGCGACCACCGACGGCCTTTGTGGGCCAGGCGCCGGACCGCCAGCACGTACCAGGCCATCACGCCGAGTTCGATGGCCAGAGACACCAGGCTCAGCCCGTCAGTCGGGAAGCCGGTCAGCAGGGTGTGCAGCCGGATCGACGGAGAGATGGCGTCGGCGAGCACGACAGCGGACACAGTCATCTCACCTGGACGCGGATGCCGCCACGTTGACCCATCGGGTCTCGACGGTAGCCCTCACCCTCTGTTGGCCGCACATCGCCGACCTTCGGCCCTGCGAGGGCAGAGCCTGGCGACGTCGCTCGACGTCTTCGCCACGACTCAGCTCCGCAGGCGCGCTCGGTGGGCCTCCTCCACCGCGGCGATGCATCGGGTGCGTACCTCGGCGACCTCCTGGTCGGTGAGTGTCCGGTCCGGTGCGCACAGCCGGAGCCGATAGGCCAGGCTGCGTGTCCCGTCGGAGCCGCCGGGGCCCCGGTACACGTCGAAGAGCGCCAATGACTCGATGAGCTCGCCACCTGCCTGGCGCAGCGTCTTCTCCACCGCCGCGGCAGGGACGACGTCGTCGACCACGAACGCCAGGTCGATGTCGCTCGACGGGAACCTGCTCACCGCGCTGACCAAGACGCTGCGTCGGGGCACGTCGTCGAGCAGCGCCTCGAGATCCACTTCCAGCCAGCCCACGCGCCGGTGCTCGGTGTCGAGCCCGAACTCGGCCAGGACCCGAGGGTCCACCTCACCTACGACGCCCAAGGGCCGCCCAGATGCACCGTCGCGACCCGACACCACCAGGTGCGCGCAACGGGTGGGGTGCAGGCCGGGGGGCACCGACTCCAGGCCGTCGGCCCCTTGGGTACCGGGGACGACGAGCTCCACGTCCACGAACCCGAAGCCGTCCATCAAGACCTGCCAGGCCGCCGCGGCACTGCGGGCGTCGTCGCCCTCGCCTCCGAGCGCCAACCCCAGCACGTCGCGCTCCGCGATCACGGTGTCACCCGAGCCGGCCAGGGCGCGGGCCACATGGTCGGGTCCGGGAGGCGGGAACACGTGGCCCACCTCGAAGAGGCGCACCGCACCTTGACGACGATCGGCGTTGAACGCCAGCGCGCCCAACATCCCGGGCAGGAGGCTCTGGCGCAACACGCTCTCGTCGGGTGTGAGTGGATTCGTCACCCGCACCCCGCCCTCGATGCCCACCTTCGACTGTTGGTCGGGCCCGAGCAACGACGCCGTCCAAGCCTCGTGCGCGCCCAGGCCCGCCATCATCTGACGCGCCAGGCGCCGATCGCGCTGATACGGCGTGAGCCGACCCACCTGCGGTGTGAAAGGTCGTCGGCGAGGCAGATTGGCATAGCCGTGATGGCGGGCCACCTCTTCGATGACGTCGATCTCGCGACCTGTGTCGGGGCGGAACGTGGGCACCGTCACCTCGACGACACCCGTCGACTGTGGCGTGCACGTGAACCCGATGGGCTCGAGATACCCGACCACCTGGTGGTCGTCGAGTTCGCTCCCGAGCACGTCGTTGACACGGGCCGTCCGCACCGTGACGCGAGCGGGGCCCGGCACGGTCCCCCGCACATCGACCACACCCTCGGCGCTGCGATACCGCTTCCCCCCGTCGCTCCGAGTAGCTCACCCAGGCGCGTGGCGGCCCGGTCGATCCCCTCGGGGTCACAACCCCGCTCGAAACGAGCCGAGGCCTCGGAGCGGAGACCGAGTCGTTTGGAGCTTCTGGCGATCGCCATGGGCGTGAAGTAGGCCGCTTCGAGCAGGACCCGGCGCGTCGACGACGAGATCTCGCTGGTGGCTCCGCCCATGATCCCGCCGATGCCGATGGGAGCGTCCTCGCCGTCGCAGATGACACAGTCGCGGCGGTCGTCGCCCATGCCCACCGAACGCTCCCCCATGCGGCGCTCCACACCGTCGAGCGTGGTCACGACCTCACCGGGCCGTGCCGCTCGGACCCGGAGGCCAGCGCCGGCCACGAGGTCGAGGTCGTAGGGATGCGTGGGCTGGCCCAGGTCGAGCATGACGTAGTTCGAGGCGTCGACGACATTGTTGATGGGACGCATCCCGGCCAAAGTCAGGCGCCGCGCCATCCATTGCGGTGAAGGCCCGACCTCGACGTCGAGCAGGACCCGGGAGGTGAAGCGCGGGCACAGGTCAGAGTCGACCACCTCCACCTCGGTCAGCGTGGTCACCGGTGACGCCGAGTCCGAGGGCGGCGCCACGGGCTCGGGCAGCGTGAACGGGAGATGCAAGGCGGCCGCCAGGTCGCGGGCGACACCGGCCACACACCAGGCATCGGGACGGTTCGCCTCCACCGCGATGTCGAACACGGTGTCGGGACCGATCCCGAGCGCGTCGACCAGAAGGCCGGAGATTCCGGGGGCCGAGTACATCGGGCAGCGTTGACGATCAAGATGCCCTCGTGGTCCTCGGACAACCCCAGCTCTCGCCCCGAGCACAACATCCCGTTCGAGACGACGCCTTTCATCTTGCGGCGACTGATCTCGAAGCCCCCCGGGAGCATCGAGCCCACGGGGGCGAACGGGACGATGTCACCCTCGTGGAAGTTCCAGGCCCCGCACACCACTTCCACGGGATCGCCGCCCGCCTCCACGAGGACCCGACGGATGCGGTCGGCCCCGTCGATGGCACCGATCTCGAGGACCCGGGCGAGAACGACGTCGCCCAGGCCTTCTCCGACGCGTTCGATCTCCTCGACCACCAGGCCGAGGTCGTCGAGTGCGGCGGCCAGGTCGACGGGGTCGCCGCTCGAAGGGCGCGAAGTCGGTCAACCAGGAAAGCGGCACGCGCACGGGAAGCTCAGATCTGGCGCAGGACGCGCACGTCGTTGTCGAAGAACACCCGCATGTCCGGGATCTCGTGGCGCATCTGGGCGCATCGGTCGATCCCGAACCCGAAGGCGAATCCCGTCCACTCCTCCGCGTCGAGCCCGACGGCGCCGAGGACGGCCGGGTCGACCATGCCGCAACCACCGAGCTCGATCCACCCCGTCTGCGAGCACGTGCGACATCCCGAGCCCTTGCAGATCGTGCACGTGATCTCGTACTCCGCCGAGGGCTCGGTGAACGGGAAGTACGACGGTCGCAAGTCGGCTGTGGATGTCGGGGCCGAAGTAGGCCGACGTGAAGGCTTCGATGGTCCCGGCCAGATCCGCGAAGCTGATGCCCCGATCGACGACCAACCCCTCGATCTGATGGAACGTCGGGATGTGACGGGCGTCGGGGGTGTCGCGGCGGTAGCACTTCCCCGGCATCACGGCGAAGATGGGCGGCCCCTGGCTCTTCATCAGGCGCACCTGGACCGGGGAGGTGTGGGTCCGCAACATCACCGTCTCGGGCTCCCCGAGCTCGAGATAGAGCGTGTCCCACATCCCCCGTGCCGGATGCGCGGGCGGCATGTTCAGCGCCTCGAAGTTGTACCAGTCGGTCTCGGCTTCAGGCCCTTCGGCCACACGGAACCCCATCCCCACAAAGACGTCCTCGAGCTCGTCTCGTGTGCGCTGGACGACGTGCAACCGCCCCCGTAGCGCCGGTGCGATGACCTCGGTCAGGTCCAGGCGGTCTGCCTGGAGCCGTGTCGAGCGTTCGTCGGACTCGAGCGTGCGCCGGGCATCGGCCAGGTGCGTCTCGATCTGTCGACGTGCCTCGTTGAGACGACGTCCCGCCTCGGGCCGGGCTCCGGGGTCGAGCGCCACGAGGCTCTGATGCGCTCGGGCCAACGCCGATCGCTTCCCCAGAAGGTCGGTCTGCAGCTCGTCCAGAGCCGCTGAGGTCGAGATCGCGGCCAGCCGGTCCACGGCTGAGGACACCAGCCCCTCAGGATCGACACCGGATGCCTCAGACCCCCCGTCCCCGGCCGCCGACGGGGTCACCGGGCCTCTCCCATGGCGTGCAGGTTAGAGCGCCGGCGCGCCGCGTCGAAGCACAGGACCGCCGCCGCGGTCGACACGTTGAGGGACTCGGCGCCGCCTCCCATGGGGATGGTCACGGTGGCATCGAGACGCGGCGCGAGCTGCGACGGGAGCCCACTGGCCTCGTTCCCGAGCACCAGGGCGAAGGGAGAGGTCACATCGACCTCGCTGTAGGGCGTCCCGCCTCTCGACACCGCCGCCAGGCACCGCAGGCCGTGTCCTTTGAGCGCGTCGAGGACCGACTCGCCGTCACCGGCCACCACGACCGGGATGTGGAGGACCGAGCCCGCCGAGGCCCGCACCGTCTTCGGGTTGAAGGGGTCCACGGTCCCCTCACTGCACACCACGGCATCAGCCCCCGCGGCGTGAGCCACCCGGATCACCGCACCGGCGTTGCCGGGGTCGCGCACGTCGACGCACACCACGACGAACGTCGCGCGCCCCGAGCTCGTCGAGGCTGGCGTCGGGCATCCCCACCACGGCCAGGACGGGCTGCGGCGTGACGGTGTCGGCCACCCGCTCGAGGACACCCGGGGCGAGATCGAAGATCCGGGCCCCTTGGTCGAGGGCGCGGTCGAGGACCGCCGACACGTCGGGATTCGAGCGGGCTCGATCGTCGACGAACACCGCCTCCACCGGCGCGCCCGCTTCGAGCGCGCTGTGCAGGAGCTTGACGCCCTCCACGACGAATGCCCCCTCGGAACGGCGCGTGGCGCGTCGCGCCAGCAACCGGCGCAGGCGCTGGACCCGCTGATGCCGGAAGGCGAGCCCCGTGGTCAGGAGCGGTCCCCGGCCTCCGCTGCCACCGGAGTCGACGGTCCATCGGCCAGGGCCGACGTGGCCACGCCCACGAGGCGTGTGAACGCGGCGGGATCGGTGACGGCGAGATCGGCGAGCACCTTTCGGTCCACCACGACCTCGGCCTCGCGCAGACCGGCGATGAGCCGGCTGTAGCTGGTGCCGTTGGCCCGGGCTCCGGCGTTGATGCGTTGGATCCACAGGCGGCGGAAGTCTCCCTTCCGTGCCCGACGATCGCGGTACGCGTACTGGAGCGAGTGCATGACCGCCTCGTTGGCGGAACGGAAGGTGCGGCTCCGGTTGCCGTAATAACCCTGAGCCGACTCGAGAACGGCACGGCGGTGCTTCTTGCCGTTGACGGCGCGCTTCACCCTGGCCATGACGAGCTCCTTTCGTGGATGACATGGGATCGCGCCCACCGGTGCCCGGTGCGGCGATCCGTGACGAGCGAGCTTGTGCCCGCCCTGGACTACCGACCGAGCAGGCGTCGCACCTCGCGACGGTCCGCGGCGGCGACTTCGGTCTCGCGCCCCAACCGGCGGGTGCGGACACTGTTCTTCTTTTCGAGCAGATGGGAGCGATTGGCCTGGCGCCGGCGCAGGCGGCCGGTGCCGGTGACCTTGAAGCGCTTGGCCGCGCCCCGGTCGGTCTTCATCTTCGGCATGTCAGGTTCCTTCCTCGCGACCGGGCTCTGCATCCCCTGTGGCCGCCACTGGTGCCTCGGCGGGCGATCCGCCGTTTGTCCCAACCACTCCCGGGCTCCCGCTCGGGGCGGGCTTGGCCGGTGCCCCGCCCCCTGGGCCCGGTACTTCGTCGTCACCGTGCGCCGCCCGGGCTGCGGCGGACTGTTTGGCCCGCTTGTCCGGTGCCAGGACCATCACCATGTTGCGACCGTCGAGCCTCGGATCCGATTCCACCCGCGCCGTCCCGTCGACGTGTTCGGCCACCCGATCGAGGATCTTCTTCCCGAGCTCGGGATGGAACACCTCTCGCCCCCGGAACATGATGGTGACCTTGACCTTGTGGCCCTCGTTCAGGAACTTGAGGACCTGTCGGGTCTTGGTGTCGAAGTCACCGGGGCCGATCTTGGGCCGGTACTTCATCTCCTTGATCCCGACGCTGGTCGTCTTGCGCCTGGACTCCTTGGCTTTCTGCGCCTCGTCGAACTTGTACTTGCCGTAGTCCATGATCCGACAGACAGGCGGGTTGGCCAGAGGTGCGACTTCCACCAGATCCAGGTCGAGCTGCCGGGCGATCGCCAGAGCCTCTGGCAACGGGCGTATCCCGAGCTGAAGGCCATCGGGGTCCACCAGGCGAACATCACGAGCACGAATGCGGTCGTTGATCCTGGTCTCGTTGGTCGTCATGGGTGTGGCGATGCGACATCACTCCCGTCGTTACAGGACTCCGAGTCTCCCCGAAGCCATTCGCGGAAGCGAGGTCGCTGCCTTCGGTGTCCGGTCACGGACCCCATGCGAAACCCGACGCACCGTTGCCCGGTGGCGGGTGGGGGTTCGCCCGACGGCGTGACCCCGCTTTCCCTGTTGGCTCAACGCTCTACGCTACCAGGCGTGAGCAGCCTCTGGACACCTGGGGGGGAGCACCGAGTGCAGCCCGCCGGCGCAGACACCACCGCCCCGGACTCCCCGGGAACGCCTTCGCGCCCGGGCGCCCCGGGGGCATCGGACAGCGACACCGGGGTCGCCTCCTCCCCTCGCTCCGAGGCCGACGAATCCGACCTCGACGAGCTCGGGCCCGAGGAACAAGCCGAGCTCGCCGGTCGGCTCGACGAGTTGCGCCGCCAGTTGCTGGGCACCCCGGCCGAGGTCGTCGTGGCCAACCACGCGTACGGGTTGTTCGAACTGGCCGCCATCCACCTGTCCCAACAGCCGCCCCGACGCGACCAGGCGCGCCTGGCCGTCGATGCCATGGCGGCGCTGGTGGAGGGTCTGGCGGGCCGGCTGGGCGAAGCCGAACCTTCGCTCAAAGACGCCCTGGCCCAAATACGCCTCGCCTACGTCCAGATCAGCGAGTCCTCGCCCGCCGCCGACGGGGAGCCCACGACCGAAGGCATCTGAGCTCAGCCGATATCGACCGTCGTCACCGCTCGAGCCTCGTCGCGACCACGGTGCCCGGCGGCGATCGAGAACACCACCCGGGTACCCGGCTCGATGCGCCTGGTGCCATCGGCGATCGCGGCGCAGTGGAACGGGTAGTTCAGGCCGTCGTCGTCGCGCACCACGCCGAGCCCTCGGGGCTCGTCGAACTCGGCGACCACGCCGATCCTCGGCGCCCGGGGGCCACCTCGAGGGTGGGACATCGTCGTCGCTCCGACCGTCAGTGCACGATCTTCGAGATCGGCAACTCGATGATGTCGGTGGCGCCCCGGTCCTTGAGTGCCGGGATCAAGACGTTGACCTGGGTCTTGGGCACCACGGTCTCCACCGCGTAGCCGGCGTCTCCCGACAGCTCCGAGACCGTCGGGGACTTGAGCGCCGGCAGGACCGACACGACCGCTTCGAGCCTGTCGCTGGCCACGTTCAGCTTGAGCAGGACCTTGCCCCGGGCCTCGAGCGCGCCCTGCAACAAAGTCAACAGATGGCTCATGGCCAGGCGTTTGCCCGGGTCCGACGCCGACACCGGGTTGGCGATGAGCTCGGTCCGCGACACGAGCAGGGTCTCGACGACACGCAGCCTCGCCGCGGCGAGGGCACGGCCCGTCTCGGTGATCTCGACCACGGCGTCGGCGATGTCGGGGATCTTCGCCTCGGTGGCGCCGTACGACATGCGAATCTCGGCGTGGACACCGTGCTTCTCGAGGACCCGTCGGGTGAGCTCGGGGTACTCGGTCGAGACGCGTGCCCCGGGGGCCAGGTCGGCGATGGTCGCCACCGGGGAGTCCTGGGCGACCGCCAGGACGACGCGGATGGGGTTGGACGTGGCCTTCGAATAGGCGAGCTCGCCCAGCGAGATGACCTCGGCACCGGTCTCCTCGATCCAGTCCCGGCCCGTGATGCCCAGGTCGAAGTTGCCTTCAGCCACATACCCGGGGATCTCCTGGGGCCGCAGGATCCGGACCTCGTCGACCCGAGGATCGTCGATGGTGGCTCGGTAGTCCACGTCCGAGCTCCGCACGACGGCGAGATCGGCGGCCGCGAAGAGGTCGAGGGTGGCCTTCTCCAGTGATCCCTTGGGCAGGACGAGCCTGAGCATGGCGATCCGCCGACGCCTCAGCGCGCCCGCGCCGGGGTCGCACCGAGCTTGCGCAGCAGGTCGGCCATCTCGAGGGCCGTCAGGACCGCTTCGAAACCCTTGTTGCGCGTCTCCCTGGGCACACCGGGCCAGGGCCTGGTCGACGGTGTCGGTGGTGAGAACCCCGAACACCACCGGAATGCCAGTGTCGAGGGCGGCGCGCTCGCAGACCCGAGGCACATTCACCGGCGACGAAGTCGAAATGCGCGGTCTCGCCCCGGATGACCGCTCCCAGCGCCACCACGGCATCGACCGATCCCGACTCGGCCAGCCGCATCGCCGCCAAGGGGAGCTCGAAGGCACCGGGCACCCAGGCCACGGTGACCGTCGAGGGCTTGATGCCGCTCTTGTCCAGTCCGGCCAGGGCCCCGTCGAGCAGACGCTCGGTGATCCCCCCGTTGAACTTGGCACACACCAAGGCCACCCGGGTTTCGCCCGCCAGGTCACCGACGTGCGAGGTGCCCACCCGGCGGGCGGCCTCGTCGACGGCGCCCGCCGACAGCGCCGTGGCGTCAGAGCTTGTCATCGCCCACCTCGTCGTCGAGGCCTTCCATGAAGTGGCCGAGGCGTTCGCGCTTGGTCCGCAAGTAGGCGATGTTCTCTGGGTTCGAGTGCAGCGTGAGGGGGACGCGCTCGACGATGTCGAGACCGAAACCCTCCAGGCCACCGTATTTGATGGGGTTGTTCGTCATGAGACGCATGGTGGTGACGCCGAGGTCGACGAGGATCTGGGCCCCGATGCCGTACTCGCGGTTGTCCACCGGCAAGCCGAGCTCCAAGTTGGCATCCACGGTGTCGTGTCCCTGCTCCTGGAGGTTGTACGCGCGCAGCTTGTGGGCGAGCCCGATGCCGCGGCCCTCGTGGCCGCGCAGGTACACGATGACGCCGGTTCCCTCCTTGGCGATGAGCCGCACGGCTTCGGCCAACTGGGGACCGCAATCACAGCGCAGCGAACCGAAGGCGTCCCCGGTCAGGCATTCGGAGTGGACCCGCACGAGGACGTCACTCTTGCCCCTGACTTCGCCCCGCACCACGGCCAGGTGGTGCTCTCCGTCGAGCTCGGACTCATAGACGTACCCGGCGAAGTCCCCGAACTCGGTGGGGATGCGCGCCGGGCCCGCGATGCACTGCACCAACTTGTCCTTGTGGCGCCGGTACCGGATCAGGTCCGCGATGGTGACCAGTGGCATCCCGTGGGTACGTGCGAATTGCTCGAGCTCGGGCAGCCGGGCCATGCGGGTCTTGTCGGCCGAGACGAACTCGCACAGCACACCCGCCGGATACAGACCCGCGGCCGACACGAGATCGATGGTGGCCTCGGTGTGCCCGGCGCGCTTCAGCACCCCACCGGGCCGGTATCGGAGTGGGAAGATGTGGCCGGGCCGGTTGAGCTCCACCGGACGGGTATGCGGGTCGATCAAGGCGTGGATCGTCGACGCCCGGTCCTCGGCCGAGATGCCCGTCGTGGTCCCGTGGCCGTAGTCGACGCTGACGGTGAAGGCGGTGCGCTGTGACTCGGTGTTCTCACTCACCATGAGCGGGAGCTCGAGCGCGTCGGCGCGATCGGGCTGCAGCGGCACGCAGATCACGCCCGACGTGTGGGCGAGGAAGAAGGCGATCTTCTCGGGCGTGACGGCTTCAGCCGCCATGACCAGGTCGCCCTCGTTCTCGCGATCCTCGTCGTCGACCACCACGACGATCTCACCGCGCCCGATCGCCGCGATGGCCTCCTCGATGCCGCTGAAACTGGTCACGGCCCCACCCCGGTCGAACGCGTGCCGGGCTCGGCGGGAGCGAGCTCGAGACGGAGGTCGGAGCCGAGTTGGGTGACCGACACCAACCGGCCACGCCAGAGGTCCTCGACGCCGGGCGCCCCCCGACCGCCGAACATGGGCACGGCGTCGTCGCCTCCGAAGAGGGCCGGGGCCAGATACAGGACGTAGCGGTCCACGACTCCGGCTCGGTGAAAGGCGTGCGCCACGCGTGCTCCCCCTTCGACGAGCACCTGCAACACACCTTTGGCCCCGAGCTCGTCGAGCACCGCACCGGGCTCTCCCGACAACTCCAGCGCGGGGTGCACCTTGGCTCCGTCGGGCGCGTGCCCGAGGACGACGCGCAGCGGTTGGTGCTCGGGTATCGGGTCGACGCGCACCGTGAGCTCGGGATCGTCGCACCGAACCGTCCCGGCCCCCACGAGCACGGCATCGGACAAGGCCCGCAGTCGATGGGCGTCGGCGCGCGCCGCATCCCCGGTGAGCCAGCGTGCGGAACCGTCGGGCGCGGCGATCCGGCCGTCCATCGTCGCCGCCAGCTTGAGCACGACCCATGGCCTTCCGGTGCGCCGGTGTTTCAGATACGGCGCCAGGAGTTCCGCCGCCTCGTCGGCGGCCACTCCCACGTCGACGACCACGCCCCCATGGCGCAGCGCCGCCACGCCTTGTCCCGACACCTGGGGGTCGGGGTCGAGCACCCCCACCACCACACGCGCCACTCCGGCGGCGAGGATGGCGCCGGTACACGGCGGGGTCCGACCGTGATGGGCACAGGGCTCGAGAGTGCAGTACAACGTAGCCCCCCGGGCACCGGCGCCGGCCGCGGCCAGGGCGACCACCTCGGCGTGGGGCCCACCGGGCGGGGCCGTCGCCCCTTCGAACCACTCGCCGGCGGACGTGGCCACCACCGCACCCACCCAGGGGTTCGGCGACGTGCGCGTGCGGACCGAGGCTGCCAGCACCAGGGCCCGTCGCATGGCGGCGAGATCGGCGAGATCTTCGTCCCGGGCGCCCGCCCCGGGCGTCTCCTGGGAGGCCGTCATGGGACCACCATTCTACTTGGCCCCGCCTCCTTGGCCTCCGGGCAGGGCTTTTTCGCCCGCCAGCCGTATCCGGCGTGCCGCCTCCCAGGGGTGATCGGCGGAGAAGATGGCCGAGCCGGCCACGAGGACGCGCGCCCCGGCGCGGACCACCGCCCCGGCAGTGTCCTCGTCGATACCCCCGTCGACCTCGAGCTCGGCGCCGAGCCCGCGCCGGTCGAGCTCGGCCCGGGTCCGGGCGATCTTCGGGAGCACCTCGGCCATGAATTGCTGACCACCGAAGCCGGGATGGACCGTCATGCACAAGATGAGGTCGGCCTCGGCCAAGAAGGGGTCGATGGCCTCGTAGGGCGTCTCGGGGTTGATCGCCAGCCCCGCTCGAAGGCCCAGGCTCTTGGCCTGTGCCAGCAGCGCGGCTGGTGTCGCCCACTTCGACATGGACCGTGCACCCGTCGGCGCCGGCATGGCGAAACGACTCGAGGTAGTCCCCCGGGTTGGTCATCATGAGGTGGCAGTCGAAGAACAACCCCGAATGCCGCCGCAGTGACGCCACGACGGGGGGGCCGATGGTCAAGTTGGGGACGAAGTGGCCGTCCATCACGTCCACGTGCAGCCAATCGGCTTCCGGAGCAACCTCGCCGACAGCCTCGGCCAGGCTCCCGAAGTCAGCCGACAGCACCGAGGGGGCGATCCGAAGCATCTCCGCCGAGCCTACCGGCGCTCCTCGTCGCCTCCGAGTGTCTCGCCGGCCTGCAGCCGCACGCCGCGGCACCACGCCCATGCGGACATCGGGCGCTTCCCGGCCGGCTGCACCTCGAGGAGCTCCAATATCCCGGCACCGGTCCGGACCGCGACCTGCTTCAGGGCGCCGGGAACCATCGGCACCTCGCCGTCCTCGTCCGAAGCCGGCCCGGACCTGACGACGGCGTCGAGCACGCGGAAGCGCTGGTGGCGGAATGTCGTCCACGCCCGGTCGAGGCGCACCACCCGTTCGAGCTCGGAGGCGGATCGGGACCAATCGAGATGCAGCTCTTCGGGACGGACCTTCTCGGCGTAGGTCGGCTCCCCCTGCTGCGGCACGCCCGCCGCCAGGGCGTCGACCCCGGCGGCCAGGGCGTCGACCACGAGCGCGGCGCCCATCGTCGCCAGCCGTTTGGTGAGGGCCGAGACGTGTTCTCGGGCGCCGATCGTGACAGGGCGAGACGCGAGCACCGGCCCGGTGTCGAGGCCCTCTTCGAGACGCATCAGGGACACCCCGGTCTCACGGTCGCCGGCGAGGACGGCCCGATCCACCGGCGCGGCGCCGCGCCAGCGGGGCAAGAGCGAGAAGTGCACGTTCACCATGGGGAGCACGTCCAGGATGCGACCCGGGACGAGGCGACCGTAGGCGACGACGACACCGAGCTCCGCACCCGTCGCCACGACGTCGTCGAGATGGTCCGTGACCTCGAGCCCGAGATCGACAGCGGCGCGTTTCACGGGGCTCGGCGATTGGGTGGTGCCGCGCCCACGGCGTGCGTCGACGCGGCTCACCACCAGAGCAACCTCGTGTCCCGCGTGGACGAGGGCCTCGAGACAGACCGCGGCGGCCGGGGGTGTCCCCAAGAAGACCAGGCGAGCCACCGGCGGCGGCGCGTCGCTACAGGCCGGAGTGCCGGGCCGGGTGCTCGTCGCCGGCGAGGGCTCGCAACCCGTCGGGATCGGCGTCGGGCAGGCCCAACGTCCGGGTGCGCAGGATCCGCTTGGCCTCGTTGCGCTGGTCCTCGTCCAGGCGTTCCACGAGCAACACGCCGTCGAGATGGTCGACCTCGTGCTGAAACACGCGGGCCAGGAACTCGTCGGCCTCGACCGAGATCTCATTGCCGTCGAGGTCGAACCCGGTGAGGTGGATCTCCTTGGGCCGAACGATGGGCCACGACAGTCCGGGGACCGACAAGCAGCCCTCGTCGAAGGTCCACTCGCCGCCGCGCCTCGGCGAGGACCGGGTTCACGACCGTGACGGGCCCCTCTCCGTCCCCGGTGTCATAGACGAAGATCCGCTTCTGCACACCGACCTGCGGTGCGGCCAGTCCGACACCGGGCGCCTCGTACATGGTCTGCACCATGTCGTCGGCAAGCTGTTTCAGAGTCCCGTCGATGTCCTGCACATCCGCGGCGCGCTGGCGCAACACGGGGTCGCCATAGAGGCGGATGGAGTACCTCGACATGCTCGCCATCGTACCGGGACAGCCGGTCCGGTCCGTGCCCTGTGCCCTGGATCGGGCCGCCACGGCGGGCTCGCGCCGGGCGCTGTCACGACCGCACCGGGTCGACCTCGACACGGAGCCGACCGGCCGGGCGCGCCACCGCGGACAAGAAGTCACACAGGACGCGGTGATCGGGGGCTCGGACCGACCACGTGGCGTCGACGGGTCCGCGCACCTCCACGGCCTCGGGAGCCGCTTCTCGCAAGGCGCCGCCATAGGCGTCGGCGGCGGGCCCCGACACCACAGCCAGAGCGCAGAACGGGGGAAGGCCCAGGGCGCGGCGCACCTCGGACTCCGCGTTGGCGAGGACACCGGGATCGGCCGATACCGCCGACACCACAGCCGGATGCCGGGGCTGGCGCGTCTGGACGATCACCCGGCCCGGGGCCCGGTCCCCGGGGTGTCGCCCTCGGGCGCCGGACACCAGTCGGGCTGCCCGGGCCAGGAGTCCGAGAGCCTGTTCGCCGGCCCGGAAGCGCGCCGCGAGCAACTCCGAGTCGAATTCCAAGAACGCCACCACACTGGCGTCGGGCACACGGTGCAACGCCGCCTCGGTGCCCACCACCACCCGGGCGCGCCGGACCGCATCGTCTTCGCGTTCGTTTCCGGCCGCCGGCCCCCACACTTCAGCCACCGGCACCCCGACGAGAGCTTCGAGCTCTTCCCGCACGCGTGTGACTCCCAACCGCAGGGCCTTCATGCGGGTGGCTCCGCACCGGGCGCACACCACGGGACGCTCCTCACCGCACCGTCGGCAGCGCAACCCCGGAGCCGACACCTCGTCGTCGTGGGGCGCCCGTGCAGGAGAGGACCCACCACGGGCTCCTCGGCGCGGCTCCCCCACCAACTCGAGGGCGGCGCCACATCGCTCGCAGCGCGCCAGCTCGCCACAGGAGCCACACCCGACCAGTCGCACCCGACCGGTGCGATTGACGACACAGACGAGCCTTCCCCCCGGCGTCGCGGTCACCTCCCGGACCACCCGCACCAGACGCTCCGAGAAGAGCCCGGTGCGCGGGTCGTCGTTGCGGCGGTCGATGACCTCGACGACGGGCCAGGCCCGACGCTCGACGGTGCGAGGGGCGACGACCAACGTCCCCACCGCCAAGATCTCGAGCGTGGGACACGGTGTGACCAAGGCGCAGGGGACGCCTTCTCGCCCCGCCCGCTCCGCCACCACCGCCCAAGCTGCCCAGGTGGGGGCGCGCTCTTCGTGGTACACCTCGTCGTGGGCGTCGAGCACGACCGCGGCCCCGAGGCGCGCCACAGGCGCGAAAGCCGCGGCGCGCGCTCCCACCACCACGCACCCACCAGCGCGTGCCCGCGCCCAGTCGCCGGGGAGCAGGGCCGTGGCGATGCCCTGGGACCGCAGGCGGCGAGCCACGTCGCCCGCGGCCCGGAGGCCGGGAGTGAGCACGAGCACACCGGCGTCGGGCCCGGCCCGCTCGCCACGCGCCACCGCCGCCAGCACGACGGGCCAGGGGTCGTCGCCCGGCCCGAGGCGGACGACGGTCGTCCCCTCCCCGAGGGCTTCCGGCCCGGCCGTGGCGCCTGGACGCGCCCTCGTGGGCGCCGCCGGGGACCCGACGGCGGAAAGCGAGCGCACGGCGAGGGGAGACGAGGCGGTGCGCAGCAGTGCCGACACCGGCCCCGCCCAGCGCCAGGCGGCCCAGGCCGCCAACTCGAGCACCGCCGGCGGCGGGCCCCAGCCCCGCACCGCGGCGATGGGGCGCAACACGACGCCCGGGGTTGGTTCGACGGGGTCCTCGACGACCCATCCCCCCACCCGCCGGGGTCCCAGGGCGATGCGGACCTGCGTTCCCACGCGGACCCGCTCGGCGAGTGCAGCGGGGACCGTGTAGTCGAAGGTCTTGTGCAGCGCGCTCACGTCCGGGAGCACCCGGACCACGCGTTCGAGGGGATCCGCCGACACGCCGGCAGTATGGCGCGGCGCCGGGTCGGGGCTCTCCCCCGTGCCCGACTCCTCTACAGCCCGAGGGCGCGCTTGAGGTCGTCCACCCGGGGTGTCGCCTCCCAGGTGAACTCCTTGTCGGAACGACCGAAGTGCCCGTAGGCGGCGGTGCGGCGATAGATGGGCCGCTTGAGGTCGAGGTCGCGAACGATGGCGGCCGGGCGAAGGTCGAACACCTCGCGTACCGACGCCTCGATCTTGACCGGGTCGACTGCTTCGGTGCCGAAGGTCTCCACCATGAGCGAGACGGGGCTGGCCACGCCGATGGCATAGGCCACCTGGACCTCGCAACGCCGGGCGGCGCCCGCCGCCACCACATGCTTGGCGACCCATCGGGCCGCATAGGCGGCCGAGCGGTCGACCTTGGAAGGATCCTTCCCCGAGAAGGCCCCACCGCCGTGTCGGGCCATACCGCCGTAGGTGTCCACGATGATCTTGCGCCCCGTGAGACCGGTGTCCGCGTGCGGTCCGCCCAACTCGAAACGACCCGTCGGGTTGGCGAGGATGCGCAGCGCCGAGGTGTCGAGGTCGGGCGGCAGCAGGGGGTGGATCACATGCTCACGAAGGTCGGGGAGCAACAGGGTCTCGATGTCGACACCGGCCGCGTGCTGGGTCGAGATGAGCACGGTGTCGATGGCGACGGGTCGCCCCGATTCGTAGACCACACTCACCTGGGTCTTGCCGTCGGGCCGCAGATAGGGAAGCACGCCCACGCGCCGAACCTGTGCCAGGCGCTGCGCGAGCCGGTGCGCCAACCAGATGGGGAGCGGCATCAGGTCGGGCGTCTCGTCGCACGCGTACCCGAACATCATCCCCTGGTCGCCCGCACCTTGCGCGTTGAGCTGGTCCTCCCCACCCGAACCGGTCCGCAGCTCATGGGCGGCGGTCACGCCCTGGGAGATGTCAGGAGACTGCTCGTCGAGGGCGACCAACACTCCACAGGTGCGACCGTTGAACCCATAGGCATCACTGTCGTAGCCGATGTCGCACACGACATCTCGCGCCAGGCTGGCGATGTCGATGTAACAGTTGGTCGAGATCTCCCCCGCCACCACGACGAGACCGGTGGTCAGCAGCGTCTCACACGCCACCCGGCCGTCGGGATCCGAGGCCAGGACCGCATCGAGCACCGAGTCCGAGATCTGGTCGGCCATCTTGTCGGGATGTCCTTCGGTCACCGACTCCGATGTGAAGGTGTGGCGCGTGGTCACGAGTCTCTCCTCGATTTGTCGTCCCCCCCAGAGGCCTCGGCACGCCGAGTGCCCCCACCCGGGCGTTGTCCGCCCAGGCGAACGATCACACTATCCAAAATGGCGTGGGCCACCTCCAGCTTCGAGGTCAGCGCCACCTCGCGGCACGTTCCGTCGGACCCCAGGATCGTCACGGCATTGGTGTCGTGGTCGAAGCCCACATGGTGCGCCGACACATCGTTGGCCACCATGACATCGACGTTCTTGGCCCGAAGCTTCGATGCTGCTCGGCTCGTGATGTCGTGGGTCTCGGCCGCGAACCCGACGAGCACCTGCCCTTCACGTCGGCGCCGTCCGAGCTCGGCCAGGATGTCCGGTGTCGGCTCGAGCACGAGCTCGGGCACCCCGTCGGCCTTGGACAACTTGGCCTCGGCGGGCGCCTTCAACCGGAAGTCCGCCACCGCGGCCGCCATCACGACGACATCGGCGCCGGCGCTGTGGTGGAGCATGGCCTTCTCCATCTCCGCCGAGGTCTCCACCTTGACGACGTCGATGTCCGGCGACACGGGTCGCGACGCCGTGGTGACGAGGACGACGTCAGCACCGCGGGCTGCCGCCGCTTCGGCGACGGCGTGACCCTGTTTGCCCGAGGACCGGTTGGAGATGAACCGCACCGGGTCGATGGGCTCGCGCGTGCCGCCCGCGCTCACGACCACGTGCCGACCGTCGAGATCCTGTCCCCGGGCCTCAGATCCCAACACCGCCAGCGCGGCGGCCACGATGTCGGCGGGCTCGGCCAGACGGCCCGTCCCGAGGTCTCCGCCCGCCAGACGACCCTGGGCCGGATCGACCACCAGTACCTGGCGTCGACGCAGGGTCGCCAGATTCTCTTGCACGGCCGGGTGCTCCCACATCTCGGTGTGCATGGCCGGACACACCATCACCGGCGCCCGGGTGGCGAGGACCGTCGCACTCAACAGCCCGTCGGAGATCCCGTTGGCATAACACCCGAGAAAGCGCGCCGTCGCCGGAACGACGAGGACGAGATCGGCCCGCTGGCCGAGATGGGTGTGCGGAATGGGATCGGTTTCGGACCACAGGGTCTTTTGCACAGGCTCCGACGCCAGCGCGGAGAACGTGACCTCACCCACGAACCGGGTGGCGTCCTCGGTGAGGACAGGGACGACATGGGCGCCGGCATCGACGAGGCGGCGACAGACCTCGACGGCCTTGTAGGCGGCGATGCCACCCGTGACGCCCAGGACAACGGTCTTCCCCGCGGCGGGGCCTCTCGTCATTGTCCGAGATCCCCGGGCTGGTCGTGGGCGGGCATTCCCGCCTGCTACTCGCCGGCCTCCGGCTGGTCCGAGTCGACCTCGGAGGAAGCCTCGGTGCCGGCTTCGCCCGCCGCTTCGGTGTCGAGCTCGCCGGTCAAGGCGGTGAGCTCGGGCCCACCGGCGACCGCCGCGATGCCGTCATCGGCGCCTTCGAGGCCCTCTTCGCCCACTTCGGCGGGGTCGATGCGGTGGTACGTGGCCTTGCCCGCCGCCACCTCTTCGAACGCGATGGTGAGGGGCTTGCCCGATACCGACGTCACCTGGGGCGGGACCACGAAACCGAGGCCTTCCCCCAGCTGGTTGTAATAGGAGTTGATCTGGCGGGCGCGCTTGGCCGACAGGGCGACCAGCGTGAACTTGGAGTCGACCTTGTCGAGGAGATCCTCCACGGGTGGGTCCATGAGCGTCGAACGGCGCTGGGGCAAGGTCAGGCTCCTCCACGGTGGCCGGCCGGCGTGTCCGGCGGGAGATTGCGGTGACCCTCCAGTATACCGGCCACCTGGGACACTGCCCGGTCCACCTCGTCATTGACGACCACAAACGAGGTCAGCTCCCTGCCCAGGCGCATCTCCTCGGCGCCGATGGCAATGCGCCGGTCGACCTCGGCGGCGTCGTCGCCCCGATGTCGAAGCCGCTCTCGCTGGATCTCGGGGGAAGGCGGGACCAAGAGGACGACCAGGGCGTCGGGGTGTCGCTCTTTGACCTGGCGCGCCCCCTGGAGGTCGATCTCGAGGACCACGTCCCGGCCCGGGGGAGCGTCGGGGATCGGCGTGCCGTAGAGGTGACCCAGGAACTCCGCCCATTCGAGGAAGCCGTCCGCGGCGATCTTCTCCTCGAAGCGATCGCGGTCCACGAACGTGTACGCGTCGTGCGCTTCACCGGGTCGACGGGGACGCGTGGTCCAGGACCGACTGAGCCAGAGCCCCGGGTCGCCTGCCACCAGTCGGGCGACGACGGTGCCTTTTCCCGCCCCACCGGGGCCGGAGACGACGAGGATCAGGACTTCGAGGTATGCGTCAGCAGAGCGCCGCGCTGATTGGCCCCGAGGCCCTGCAGCCGACGACTCTCGCTGATTCCAACTGTCTCCATGAGACGACGGGCCTTGACCTTGCCGAGACCCGGGAGCGACTCGAGCACCGACAGCACCTTCATCTTGCCGACGGTCTCGTCGTTCTCGGCACGCGTGAGAAGCTCGGAAAGGGTGATGGACCCCATCTTGAGCTTCTCCTTCACCTCGGCCCGCTCGCGGCGGACCTTGGCGGCCTTGTCCAGCGCCGCCTGGCGCTGCTCCGGGGTGAGTGCAGGAGGTTGCGGCATGCGGGCCACCATAGCGCCCTCGCCAGTGGGGGTCATCCGCGAGGTGCGGCGATTGACGACGCAACTTCGTCAGCCACCGCCGTGGCCATGGACTCGGGATCCTCGGCGGCTGTGACGGCGCGACCGATGACCAGAATGTCGGCTCCGGCCGCGATGGCGGCGCGGGGGGTCGCGGCGCGCGCCTGGTCGTCGCTCGAGGTCCCCGACGGCCGGATGCCCGGCACCACGGTGAGGAGCCCCGGCGCCGACCGACGCGTCACGGCCAGGTCCGAGGCCGCGCACACGAGCCCCCCGCAGCCGGCCGCCGCCGCCGACCTCGAGCGCGAGGCCAGGACCTCGGGCGTGGCCTCGGTGTCGCTCGTCAGAACCGTGACTCCCAGCACGCAGGGTGTTGGTGCTCCCGCCGCAGAAGCGCCCTCAGCCATGCCCGAAACGGCGGCCCGCATCATCTCCTCACCACCCTGCGTGTGGACCGTGACGAAAACGGCACCCAGTCCGCCGAGCACGCGGGCGGCCCGGCCCACGGTGGTGGGGATGTCGTGGAGCTTGAGGTCGACGAAGACCCGGTAGCCCTCAGCGGTGAGAGCCGACACGGTCTCGGGCCCGGCCGCCCCGAACAGCTCGAAGCCCACCTTGGCCACCCCGAACCAGGGCCGGAGCCGACGTGCCAGGCGAAGGGCCACCACCAGGTCGTCGACATCGAGGGCGAGGGCCAGTCGGTCCCGCAAGTCGTCGTCAGCCATAGTCCCCCCCCGGCGTTCCCGGACCACGCCCGGGACGAATCGGGGGGATCGAGGGGAGGCGGGTGGGCACCTCGGGCCTCGTCACGGGCGGTGGCGATGTCGACCCCCTCGAGGACGCTGGAGGGGACGGTGCCCCTGGGGGCGACCCCGGCCACGGCGACGGTGCGCCAGGACCGGGGTCGTCGGTGGCGAGAGCCACGGGTGCGCCTCGGACGGCACCGACGAGATGCCGGACGTCACCGACGGCATGCATCCGACACCATCGCGCCAGTCCGGCCAGCACCCGGGCCGGAGCCCGGGGATCACGAAATGTCGCCGTTCCCACCTCCACGGCGTCGGCGCCGGCCAACATCATCTCCACCGCGTCGACACCGCGACACACACCGCCCACACCGACGATGCCCACACCCGGAAACGCGACGCGACAATCGTGCACGGCGCGCACCGCAACAGGCCGGATGGCGGGACCCGACAGACCCCCGCCGCCCGCTCCCGAACCGAGGCGATAGGTGCGACGCCTCACGTCGATGGCCATGCCGAGCACCGTGTTCACGAGCACCAGGGCCTCGGCCCCCGCGTCCAGGCCGGCACGGGCGATCTCGACGATGTCGGGGACGTTCGGGCTCAGCTTCACCCACAGCGGAAGGCCACTCGCCGTCGACGCCGCCACCGCTTGGGCGGTGGCGTGCGCCGAGTGGGCGAACATGCGTCCGCGGTCTTCGAGGTTCGGGCAACTGACGTTGACCTCCACCGCCACGACTCCCGGAGCCCCCGCCAGCATCGCGGCCGCGTGCGCATATTCGTCGGGGCTGCGACCCCAGATGCTCGCCACCACCCTGGCACCGCGATCGTTGAGGGAGGGGAGCTCGTGTGCGAGCCACGCCTCCACCCCGGGGCCCTGGAGGCCGACCGAGTTGAGCATGCCCGCCGGTGTCTCGTGGACCCGTGGGGCCGGGTTGCCGGGCCAGGGCAAGGCGGACAGTGACTTCACGACGATCGCTCCCAGTGCGGCCAAGTCGACATAGGAGGCGAGCTCGGCCCCGTGCCCGGCGGTCCCCGACGCCGTGAGGACCGGGTTGGGCAATGGCACCGACCCCACGTGGGTGCGCATGTCCACCACCGTTCTCACCCGTGCACCTCCTGGAGACACACCACCGACAACCCGTGTCGTTGCCAGTCGACGATGCCCGTCGCCGCGGCGCGCGCCGCGGCCACAGTGGTCAGACAGGGAACCTGATGGGCGAGGGCGGCCGAGCGGATGTGCACACCGTCGGCACGCGGGCCACGGCCCCGTGGTGTGTTCACCACCAGCTGCACGCGTCCCGACGCGATGAGATCCACGGCGTCGGATGCGCCGGACTCCCCCACCTTCGCCACCACCGTCGCCACCGGCACGCCGTTGGACTCGAGGAATGCAGCTGTCCCCGACGTGGCCACGAGGTCAAAACCGATGTCGCTGAAGGTCCGGGCCGCTTCGAGCCCTCCCGCCTTGTCCCGATCGGCCAGGGACAAGAACACCGCCCCCTCGGAGGGGAGCCGGGTGCCCGCCGCGATCTGGCTCTTGGCGAAGGCGAGCCCGAAGGTGGAGCCGATGCCCATGACCTCTCCGGTCGAACGCATCTCGGGGCCGAGCAAGGTGTCGACCCCGGGGAAGCGGTCGAAGGGAAGCACCGCTTCTTTGACGCTCACCCACCCGCCTCCGGTGGGCGGGCGCAGCAGCCCCTCGGCGCGCAGCTCCGCCAGCGTGGAACCGGTCATCACCCGGGCCGCCACCATGGCGACAGGCACTCCGGTCGCCTTGGCCACGAAGGGAACGGTTCGACTGGCGCGGGGGTTCGCCTCGAGCACGTACACCGATCCTTCCTTCACGGCGTACTGCACGTTGATGGGCCCGACCACCTCGAGCGCCTCGGCGATGGCGTGGGTATGGCCACGAAGGGTCTCCATCACCGCGTCCGACAGTGTCTGAGGAGGCAGCGCACAGGCCGAGTCCCCCGAGTGCACCCCCGCCTCCTCCACGTGTTCCATCACCCCGGCGATGGCCACCTCGCCGGTCCGGTCCCGCACCGCGTCCACATCGACCTCGACGGCGTCCTCGAGGAACCGGTCGACGAGCACGGGCCGCTCTGCGGTGGCGGCACCCTCCCGGGCCAGCGACCCCGCCAGCTCGTCGACGACCCGGGTCAGACGCTCGTCGTCATAGACGATCTCCATGGCCCTGCCCCCCAGGACGTAACTGGGACGGACCAAGACGGGGTAGCCGATCTTCTGCGCCACCGTGAGGGCCTCTTGGACCGAGAGGGCGATGCCTCCCGGAGGCTGGGGAATGTTCAGACCCTCACACAGGAGGTTCCAGCGCTCTCTGTCCTCGGCCAGGTCGATCGAGGCCGGGCTCGTGCCGAGGACCAATTCGGGAGGAAGGGAGTGGGCGAGCTTGAGCGGGGTCTGGCCGCCGAGGCTCACGATCACACCCGCGACGGGTGCGCCCCCGGGGCCCGAGCCCGCCGCCGTCTCGGCGTCGAGCACATTGGCGACGTCCTCGGCGGTGATGGGCTCGAAGTAGAGACGGTCCGACGTGTCGTAGTCGGTCGACACCGTCTCGGGGTTGCAGTTCACCATCACCGTCTCGAAGCCCGCGGCGCGGAGGGCCATCGACGCGTGGACACAGCAGTAGTCGAACTCGATCCCCTGGCCGATGCGATTGGGCCCCGACCCGAGGATCACCACGCGCGGGCGTGTGCTCGGTCGGACCTCGTCCTCGTCCTCGTAGGTGGCGTAGTGATACGGCGTGGTGGCGGCGAACTCGGCGCCACAGGTGTCCACGGTCTTGAACGTGGCCCGCACCCCGGCGCCGAGGCGGGCGGCCCGGACCTCGGCCTCGGTCACGACCGGCCCGGCAACCTCGACACCGTCAGCGCCGCGGGCCGACGCCCCGGAGAGGAGGTAAGCGATCTGGCTGTCGGAGAACCCCAGGCGCTTGATGGCGCGCCAGCTACGCCGGTCGATGTCGGCGGGGCCCAGGCCCGAAGAGCCCATCGACTCGATGCGGGTGCGCGCCGCGCTCGATGAGGGCCAGCTGGTCCAAGAACCACGGGTCGACCCCCGTCGCGCCGGCCAGCGTGTCGGGAGTGACACCGCGCCGCAGGGCCGTCTCGAGTTGGAAGATCCGTCCCGGCGTGGGCGAGCAGGCCTGGGCCACGAGCTCGTCGTCGTCGAGGAGGTCATAGGCAACTTCGGCGCGGTCCCCGTTGAGCCCGGCCCGGCCCTGTTCGAGCGACCGGATCGCCTTCTGGAGCGATTCTGGGAAAGTCCGGCCGATGGCCATGACCTCCCCCACCGATTGCATCCGGGTGCCGAGTCGTTCCACGGCCCCGGGCAGCTTCTCGAAGGCCCAACGCGGGATCTTGGTGACGACGTAGTCGATGGTGGGCTCGAAACTCGCCGGCGTGGCCCCGGTGATGTCGTTGGTGATCTCGTCGAGGGTGTAGCCGACCGCGAGGCGCGCCGCGATCTTGGCGATGGGAAACCCCGTGGCCTTCGATGCCAGGGCCGAAGAGCGCGACACGCGCGGGTTCATCTCGATGACGAGGCGTCGTCCGTCGGTGGGTCGCACCGCGAACTGGATGTTGGAACCCCCCGTCTCCACGCCGACACGCCGGATGCACGCGAAGGCGTCGTCGCGCATGGCCTGGTACTCGACGTCGGACAGGGTCTGGGCCGGTGCGACGGTGATCGAGTCGCCGGTGTGGACGCCCATGGGGTCGAAGTTCTCGATTGAGCACACCACCACACAATTGTCCGCCTTGTCGCGCATGACCTCGAGTTCGAATTCCTTCCATCCTGCGATGGACCGCTCGATCAGGATCTGATGGACCGGGCTGGCGGCGAGCCCTTCAGCAGCCACCTTGGCCAGCTCGGCGCGGGTCTCGGCGGTCCCCGTGCCCGCTCCTCCCAGGATGAAGCTGGGACGGATCATGAGAGGGAACCCGATGCGCTCGCCCAGCGCCATGGCCTCGTCGAGATGGGTGGCGAAGCCCGACGACGGCACCTCGAGGCCGATCTCCTCCATGGCGGTCTTGAATTGGTCGCGGTCCTCCGCGGTGGCGATCGCTTGCGCGTTGGCGCCGATCAACTCCACGCCGAACTCGTCGAGGACACCGCGTTCGGAGAGGCCGAAGGCCAAGTTGAGGCCCGTCTGTCCACCCATCGTGGGTAGGAGCGCGTCAGGCCGCTCGCGTTCGACGACAGCGCTAAGGACGTCGAGGTCGAGCGGCTCGACATAAGTCCGATCGGCGATCTCGGGGTCGGTCATGATCGTGGCGGGATTGGAGTTGACGAGGACGACCCGGTATCCCTCGGCGCGCAACACTCGACACGCCTGGGTTCCGGAATAATCGAACTCACAGGCCTGGCCGATGACGATGGGGCCGGACCCGATGACGAGGATGGTCTCGAGGTCGCTGCGGCGCGGCATCAGACGTGCACCTCGTCGATCATGTCCCGGAACCGTTCGAAGAGGTACCTGGCGTCATGCGGACCGGGCCCCGCCTCGGGGTGGTACTGGACGCTGAACGCGGCCACGCCCGTGCACCGGAAGCCCTCCACCACGCCGTCGTTGAGGTTGACGTGGGTCACCTCTGCCGCGAAGGGTCCTGAGCCCGGCAGGGTGGCACCGTCGACGGCGTAGTTGTGGTTCTGGCTCGTAATCTCGACCTGCCCCGTGTCCAGGCGGCGGACGGGGTGGTTCCCCCCGTGGTGGCCGAAGGGCAGCTTGTAGGTGCGAGCCCCGATGGCCGACGCCAGGAGCTGGTGGCCGAGACAGATGCCGAAGACCGGCACCCGGCCCAGCAGCTCAGCGATGATCGCCGCGTGCTCGGGCAACGCGGCGGGGTCGCCGGGCCCGTTGGAGAGAAAGACGCCATCGGGCCCCAGGGCCAAGGTGTCGGCCGCCGCATGTGCGGCGGGTACGACGGTCACCGTCGCCATGTCGCCCAGGGCCCGCAACATCGTCTCTTTCACCCCGAAGTCGTAGGCGACGATCCGAAGCGGTCCCGAACCGCGTTCGTGGGGCTCCGACACCGACACCCCGGTCACGAGGTCGCAACCCGTGGTGCCACGTTCGGCCGCGGCGGCGGCACGCAGGACCGACTCGGGAGCGGTGCCGAAAGCGCATCCCATGGCGCCGTCGACACGGAGGTGCCGGGTGAGACGGCGGGTGTCGATGCCCGAGATGCCCGGCAGGTCGCTTCGGATCAGGAACTCCTCGAACGACGCCGTGGCTCGCCACGACGACGGACGTGGCGGCAGGTCGCGCACCACCACACCACGGCACCACGGGCGGGCCGCCTCGTCGTCGAGGGCGGTGACCCCGTAGTTCCCGATGTGTGGGTAGGTGAAGGCGACGACCTGACCCGCGTAGCTCGGGTCGGTCACGACCTCTTGATAGCCCGACAGCACCGTGTTGAAGACCAATTCACCCGTGGCGACCCCGTCGGGCGGAACCGCACCGACGGCCTCGCCCTCGAACACCTCACCGTCGGCCAACACGAGCATGGCCGGGGCCCGGCCACCGAACCACTCCTCGCCTGACGACGCTCCATCCACCTCGGCGCCCGTCGGCCCGCGCGCCCTCATCGCTGCGCCTGTCCGTCCACCACGACGGCCTCGCCCCGGAACACCGTGTGACGGACCTGGCCGGTCATCACTCGTCCCGCCCAGGGCGTGTTGCGACTTCGACTGGCGAGCCGGGCGGGATCGACCTCCCACGTGGCCGCGGGGTCGATCACGCAGATGTTGGCGGGAGCTCCCGGCTCGATGGGCCCCCCATGCTCGCCGCCCTGGTCGCGCGCCAGACCGGCGATGCGTGCCGGGCGCCACGACAGGAGACCGAGGACGTCGCGAACCGACATGCCCTGGCGGCGGTCGCCACCCGCGCCGTGGCCCGTCGACCCGGCCCCCTCCTCCCGATCCGTACCGGCCGCACCCAGGGCTCCGAGCACCACCGGGAGCGCAGTCTGCAGGCCGAGCATCCCCGGTGGGGCCGCGTCCAGGGTTGCATCCTTGCGTTCGGGCGCGTGAGGGGCGTGGTCGGTGGCCACCGCGTCGACGATGCCCGATGCACACGCGGCGCGCAGCGCGCAGACATCGGCCGCCGAGCGAAGCGGTGGGTTCACCTTGAACACCGGGTCGTAGCCGGCCAACTCCGCGTGGGTGAGCGAGAGATGATGTGGCGTCACCTCCGCCGTGACGGCCAGGCCCTCCGCCTTCGCCGCCGCCACCATTGCGGCGGACCCTGCCGTCGAGATATGGAGAAAATGGACCCGCCCGCCGGTGAGCCTCGCCAGCGCGATGTCCCGGGCCACCATCAATTCCTCGGCCTCGGCGGGGATCCCCGGGACGCCGAGGCGACTCGACCATTCCCCTTCGTGCATGTGGCCGCCACGTGCCAGAGCGTCGTCCTCGCAGTGCTGGGCCAGGGTGACGTCGAAGCCACGGGCGTATTCGAGGGCGCGGCGCATGACCGACACGTCTTGGACCCCCGCTCCGTCGTCGGTGAAAAGGCGCACTCCCAAGCCCGCCAACTCGCCGATGGGCGCCAGACGCTCGCCGGCCCGGCCCATGGTGATCGCACCCGCCACCGCCACCTGGCACGTCGCCCCGCTCCCCAGAGACAGGACTTCGAGAGCGACCGCGGCACTGTCGACGGGTGGGTCGGTGTTGGGCATGGCCACCACTGCCGTGAACCCTCCCAGAGCGGCGGCCCGTGCCCCTGTCTCGACCGTCTCGGTGTCTTCGGCACCGGGCTGACGCAGATGCGTGTGGAGGTCCACGAGCCCCGGGGCCACCAGACACCCCCGAGCATCGAGGACCGTGGCGCCGGCCGGCACCACCACCTCGGGCCCGACGTCGACCACGACTCCTCCATCGATCACGACGTCGGCCCGGCGCGTACCTTGCGCATCGACGACGGTTCCCCCCCGGATCACCAGGCCGGGCAGAGAGGATCCGGAGCGCGACGCGCCCGGGTTCTTGGACTCAGACACCGACGACGGTCCCCAGGGTCGGCAGCATCCCTGGCCCAACTCCTCCCGTCCCCACCTGCCCCTGGCCGAGCAGCATGAAGAGCACCGCCATGCGGACGGCCACGCCGTTGGAGACCTGGCGCAGCACCAGTGACTGTGGGAGCGCGGCGACGTCGTCGGCGATCTCGATTCCTCGGTTCATCGGACCCGGGTGCATGACGAGGGCGTCGTCGCCCAACAACCCGGCGCGACGCGACGTCAGTCCGTACCACGCGTCTGTACTCGCGCACCGAGGGGAGAAAGGCCCCCGCGCCTCGCTCGGACTGGAGTCGCAGCAGGTAGCACACGTCGACATGGGGCAGGACGGCGTCGAGGTCGGAGGAGACCTTTGCCACCGGCCATCCCTCGAGCGACGGCGGGAGAAGGCTGCCCGGTGCCACCAGCGTCACCTCGGCTCCCAGTGCCCCCAGAGCCAGGACCAACGAGCGCGCCACCCGGCTGTGGCGGACGTCACCGACGATGGCGACGCGCAGTCCCACGAAACACTCCACACCCGCACCCTCGAGGGGACGGCCCGCACGTTCGGCGAGGACCTGGCGGATGGTGTAGCAGTCGAGCAGCGCTTGGGTCGGGTGCTCATGCCACCCGTCGCCGGCGTTCACCACCGATGCGTCGACCCAGCGCGCCACGGCAGCGGGGGCGCCGGCCGAGGTATGGCGCACCACGAAGGCGTCGACCCCCATGGCGGCGACGGTCTCGACGGTGTCTCGGAGAGACTCCCCCTTCTTCACCGACGAGGTGTCGACCGAGAAGGACAAGACGTCCGCCGAGAGACGCTTGGCGGCGGTCTCGAACGACAGGCGGGTCCGGGTGGACTGCTCGGCGAAGAGCGTCACCACGGTCCGGCCCCGCAGCGACGGCACCTTGGGGATCGAACGTCGCCCCACCTCCACGAAGGCGTCGGACACCTCGAGGATCTCCTCGATCCCGTCGGCGCCGAGCTCGGCGATGGACAGAAGGTGCCGACGACCCCCTTTGGACACCTCGGTCATCGGGGCACCACGTCGCCCAGGACGACGCCGTCGAGGCTGACGTCGACCTGCTCGTCGATACGGGTCGGCATGTTCTTGCCCACGTAGTCGGGGCGTATGGGCAGCTCCCGATGGCCCCGATCGACCATGACCGCCAGCTGCACGGCACGGGCTCGGCCGTAGTCGGCCAGGGCGTTGAGCGCGGCCCGGACCGTCCGACCGGTGAAGAGCACGTCGTCGACGAGCACCACGAGCTGCCCCGCCAGGTCGCCGGGGATGTCGGTGGCGGCTTCGGGAAGCACGGGGCGGATCCCGATGTCGTCACGGTAGAAGGCCACGTCGAGGAGGCCGACGGGCACCACCGTGCCCTCCATCTCCTCGAGCACGCTGGCAATCCGGAACGACAACGGCACGCCACCGGTCTGGAGTCCCACCAGGACGACGTCCTCGAGGCCGTGGTTTCGCTCGATGATCTCGTGCGCGATGCGGGTCAGCGCCCGCTGCACGTCCTGAGCGGTGAGGACCTGGACCCGAGGAACGAAGACCCCACCGCGCGGTGGGGTCAATCTGCGTTCTCGCTCCGCCAAGGCTCCTCCACGGTCCGTCTGGGCCTCTCGGGACCCGCTTCACGGTCGTCAAGTCATGCTACCACCGCCACGTTCGCCGATGCGCGCCGGCCGGGCCGATCTCCCCCTCGAGTTTCTCCTCAGGGCCGCACCTGGCGGGCGATCGTCGACAGGACGCCGTTCACGAAGCCGCCGGAGAATTCAGTGGAGTACTGCTTGGCCAACTCGACGGCCTCGTCGATCACCACCGCCACGGGCACCTCGGGCTCGGCGATGAGCTCGTAGGTGGCGAGCCGCAGGATGCTGCGGTCGAGCACGGGCATCCGCTCGACCTCCCATCCCTTGGCTGCCGCGGCCATGAGGGCGTTGATGCGTTGCTCGTGCTGGGCCGCCCCCTCGACCAGGGCAACGGTGAAGGGGTCCGGGGCCACCGACAGTCCCCGGAGGACCTCGGCCGTCCCGAGCTGTTTCATCTCGGCCTCGTAGAGCAGAGCCAGTGCCCGTTCGCGAGCCTCGTGACGAGGCCCTTCGCCGGGCGCGACCCCGGCTCGGTCCTCCGTCACGTCCACGGCCCGGGCTAGGCCCGGGTGATGTACTCGCCGGTGCGCGTGTCCACCTTGATGCGCTCACCGGGGTTCACGAACAACGGGACCTGGACGACGAGCCCCGTCTCGAGGGTGGCGGGCTTGCGAGCCCCCGACACCCGGTCGCCTTGGACGCCGGGTTCCGTCTCGGCCACCGAGAGCTCGACGGCGGCGGGAAGGTCCACGCCGACGATCTCACCCGAATACATCTGCAGGACGGCGTTGTCGCCCTCCTTGACGAACTGCGAAGCATCACCGAGCGCAGCCGGAGAGACGTGCAATTGGTCGTACGAGGTCACATCCATGAAGACGTAGTCAGACCCGTCGCGATAGAGCAGCTGCATCTCGCGCTTGTCCACGATCGCCTGCTCGACGCGCTCGTCGGCGCGAAACGTCTTCTCGACGACCGCACCCGTGCGCACGTTCTTGAGCTTGGTGCGCACGAAGGCGCCGCCTTTGCCCGGCTTCACGTGTTGGAACTCCACGACCGCGAACAACCCTTCGGGCAGGTCGAGGGTCATGCCGTTGCGCAAGTCGTTGGTGGTGACAGCCATCAGGCAGCAATTTCCTTGGGGAATCGGGTGAGCGTGTGACAGCCGTCCGCGGTGACCACGACGGTGTCCTCGACGCGAACACCGCCGATTCCTGCCAGGTACACACCGGGCTCGACGGTCACGACGACGTCAGGGCCGAGGATAGCAGTCGACCCCGGGCCCACCGACGGGGCCTCGTGGATGTCGAGGCCGACCCCGTGCCCGGTGCCGTGTTCGAAAGCGTCCTTCCAGCCCGCGTCGGCGATGAGGTCACGACACGCCTTGTCGACGTCACCGGCCGCCACTCCGGCGCGCACCGCAGCCACTCCCACCGCCTGGGCCTCGGTCACGACGTCGAAGACCCGGGCCAGGGTGCCCGCCGGCTCGCCACCCACGCAGAACGTGCGCGTCATGTCGGACCGATACCCCTCGAAGATGGCACCGAAGTCCACCACGACCGGGTCTCCTTCCACGATGACGCGCTTGGTCGGCCGCGCATGGGGCTTCGCCGCGTTCGGCCCTGACGCCACAATGGTCTCGAAGGCGCGGTCCTCGGCGCCGAGACGTCGCATGGCGCTGTCCAGGGCGAGCGCCACCTCGTCCTCACGGACGTGGTGAGCGAGCAACGGGACCACCTCGGCGAGGGCGGCGTCAGCGATGGCAGCGGCGCGCGCCATGCGGACCAATTCGCCGGCGTCCTTCACTTGGCGCAACAGCTCCACGACGCCGCTCGTCGGCACGAGCTGGGCGGGAGCGAGATCCTCCGCCCAGCGACGCTGGGCCGACCAAGTGACGCGGTCTGCTTCGAGCCCGAGACGCGTCACCGCGCCCGCCCGGGCTGCGTCGGCGAGCGCGTCGCGCTGCGCCTGGAGTCCACCCACGCACAATTCCACCGTGCCGTCGTGTCCCGCCGTCGTGAGTTGCTCCGCGGCCTGGGTCCGGTACCGGCCGTCGGTGACGAGCAGCGCGGCCCGACCGGTGACGAGCACCACCCCGGCCGAGCCGCTGAACCCGGTCAGGTAACGGACGTTGGGGAGCGCTGTCACGAGTAGTGCGTCCACCCCGGCCGCGTCGATTCCGGCCCGCAGGCGAGCCAGCCGGTCGGCAACCTGCAACGGGGGAAGGGCGGAGTCGAACGCCAAGGCCGTGGTGTCGCCGGCGAGCAGGCCCTCCCCTGCGGCCGGGCCGCCGCGCGCGACCGTGCCCTCGACTCCCATCACCTGGGTCCCGTCACGCTCGAGCCCGGGTACGGGCCGTTCATGGTGCCGCCGATCGCTCGGCGAGCAGCCGGGCCACGGCCTGGACCGCCAGTGGGTAGCCGAGGCCGCCGAAGCCGGCGATCGCCCCGTGCGCGACGGCGGCCACCACCGAGGTGTGGCGGAAGGGCTCCCGTGCCGCGGGGTTCGAGAGGTGGAGCTCGACCACGATCCCGTCGAACGCGGCCAGGGCGTCGTGGAGCGACCAGGAGTAGTGCGTGAGCGCGCCGGCGTTGACGATGAGCGCCGCAGCCCGGCCGCGTGCCTCGTGGACGAGCTCGACGAGTTCGCCCTCGTGGTTGGTCTGATGGTGCTCGAGCTCGAGGCCACAGCGCGTCGCCTCCTCGTGGGCGGCGGCGACGTGGTCGGCCAGCTGGGCGCGGCCGTAGACCTCAGGCTGGCGCTCGCCCAGGAGGTCGAGATTCGGCCCCGACAGGAGCACCACCAGTGCGGTCGATGCGCCGCTCACGGCCCGCACCCCATGTCCGCCAGCGTGGCGAGCACGTCGGCCTCGTCCACCTGGTGCACGGGCTCGACCCCGTTGGGCCCGTCCAAGACGAAGGTCAGGTCGTGATGGGCTTTTTTGTCCCGGGCCATGAACTCCACGAGCTCGCCGGCCGAGGCACCCACCGGGAGGTCCGCGTAGAGGTCGAAACCACCCACCACCCGGCGGTGCAGGGCCACGCGGTCGTCATCGATGCGATCGAGCCGCCGGGCGAGCATGGCCGAGAACACAAGCCCGATGGCCACGGCCTCGCCATGGAGCAGGTCCCATTTGGCCTCGGGCCCGAACGAGGACGCCTCGAGGGCATGGGCCAAGGTGTGGCCGTAGTTGAGGATCATCCGGCGGCCTGACTCCCGCTCGTCCCCGCTCACCACCGCCGCCTTGATCGCCGCACACTTGGCGACCTGCTCGTCGAGGGGAAGCCCCAGGATGGCGGCCCCGGGCCGACCTTGATCGATGAGCCCTTCACCGAGGAAGGCGTACTTGGCCATCTCGCCTCGACCCGACGACCACTCCCGCGCCGGGAGCGAGCCCAGGGTCTGGATGTCACAGAGCACAGCCGCAGGCTGCCAGAACGTGCCCACGAGGTTCTTGCCCTCGGGGAGGTTCACAGCCGGTCTTGCCCCCGATGGCGGCGTCGACCTGCGCCAGCAGTGTGGTGGGGACGTTGACGTACGCGATGCCGCGGCAGAAACACCGACGCCGCGAACCCGGCGACGTCGCTCACCACCCCTCCTCCGAGCGCCACCACGGCGTCCGATCGCGACAGCCCGAAGCGGACGAAATCCCGGCACAGCCGCTCCACCGTCGCCTGGGTCTTGGCCGACTCACCGTCTTCGATGACGAAGGTCTCGGACGGCACCCCCGCGTCCACCTCGACCTCGACGTTCTCCTGGGTGACCACGGCCACCCGCTCCACCCCGGCGGGGAGCATCTCGGGCAGCAGTCCCCGTGCGCCCGCCCCCACCACCACGTCGTAGGAGCGTTCCTCGAGTCTTACCGGAACGGTGATCATCGGCTCTGGCTTTGTGGCGCCAGACCCACCGGCGCGCACGACGCGATCGGCCACAGCACCAGGCGTGAGGTCGTCGACATCGATCACCACAGAAGCAACCTCCTCGTAGAGCGCCCGACGTTCGGCTTCGATCCGGGCCAGCACGCCCGCGGGCCCTTCCGACATACCATCTCCCGCGCCGGCCAGCAGCGGCCGGCCCACACCCTTCCCCACCCGCCGGGCCAAGGTGCCCGGACGAGCCCGCAGCCACACCACCGGGCCGGCGGCGCGTAGTGCGCTTCGTTGCCCGGGGTCGAGGATGGCCCCGCCGCCCACCGAGATCACCGCCGGGACACCGCCGGCCAGGATCGACGTGAGAACGCGCGCCTCCTCGGCCCGGAACCCGGCTTCGCCCCGGGTGGAGAAGATCTCGCTCACCGACGAGCCCGCGGCCCGCTCCACCTCCACGTCGGTGTCGATATGGGGTCGACCCAGACGCGCCGCCACCAGCCGGGCCACCGTCGACTTGCCCGCACCCATCATCCCCACGAGCAAGAGGTGCTCAGCCACGGCCGGCCGCGGCGGCCGCCGACGGCGTGTCGTGGAGCGACGACAGGTACCCGTCCCGATTCCGCACGACCTCGGCCAGCGAGTCGCCTCCGAATTTCCGCAGCGCCTCGGAGGCCAGCACGAGCGCCATCATGGTCTCGGCCACGACTCCCATGGCCGGGACGGCGGTGACGTCGGTGCGCTCTTTGAACGACACCGTCGACTCCTTCGTCACCACGTCCACGGTCCCGAGCACCGGTCGGTTCAAGGTGGCGAGTGGCTTCATGCCGACGCGCGCCGCGATGAGCCCTCCCGTCGACATCCCGCCCTCGATCCCCCCGGCCCGGTCGGTGTCGCGCGCGGTACGTTCCCGACCCCTCGTCCCAACTGATGGCGTCATGGGCCTCTGATCCCCGCCGCGCCACGACCTCGGATCCCTCACCGAGCTCGACGTGTTTGACGGCCTGGATGCTCATGAGCGCCTGCGCCAGCAGTCCGTCGAGGCGGCGGTCCCAGTGCACGTGGCTTCCGAGCCCCACCGGGACCCCGTAGGCGAGAACTTCCACCACACCGCCCAGCGAGTCCCCCTCCTTGGCTGCCGCTTTGATGGCGTCGACCATCCGCCCCTCGACCTCGGGGTCGAAGCAGCGCACCGAGGACTCGTCGACGCGCTCGAGGTCACCGGGCCCGGGGCGTTGCGCCGTCTCGGTCCGCACCGGGCCGAGACCGACGACGTGACTCAGCACCGACACCCCGAGCCGAGCCAACAGGGCCTTGGCGAGACTGCCCGCCGCCACCCGGGCGGCGGTCTCCCGGGCCGACGCCCGCTCGAGGACGTCCCGGGCGTCGTCGAATCCATACTTCTGCATCCCGGCCAGATCAGCGTGGCCCGGACGGGGCTTGGTGAGGACCTTGGAGGGCGACCCCGGGTCCGGGGACATCTCCTCTTGCCATTTGGGCCACTCGGTGTTGGCGATCTCGATGGCCACCGGCGAGCCCAGCGTCCGACCGTGGCGGATCCCCCCAACCAAGGTGATCTCGTCGGCCTCGAAACGCATCCGGGGCCCCCGTCCGTACCCGAGGCGCCGCCGGGCGAGCTCGCCCGCGATCTCGGGTGCCGTCACCGGCAGCCCGGCGGGCAGACCCTCGACGATCACCACGAGGGCTTTGCCGTGGGACTCTCCCGCGGTGAGGAACCTGAGCACGGCGTCAATCTACTTCGGGGCCCTCATGGCCCCGGGCCGAGGGGCACCGGGGGCCTCCGGCTCGTCCACCACACCGTGTCCATCACACAGTGTGATGGAAGAGCACGCGAGCGACAGGGCTGCCCCACAGCACCGTCACCACCGCGCCGGCGGCCAGGAAGGGCCCGAAGGGGATCCTCGTCTTGCGACCCGCGCCCGACAAGGCCATGGCCACGACGCCGACCAACGCACCGAGCAGGAAGGCGGTGAAGAACCCCACGAAGGCGTGGCCCAGCCCCAACCACCCGGTGGCGAAGCCCACCACCCCGGCCAGGCGGACGTCCCCGAAACCCATGCCCCGGGGGACGGCGAGGTGCACGGCGAGGAAGGCCACGAAGGCCGCCGCTCCTCCGATGGCGGCGCGTGCCAGCGACCCCCACCGGTCGTCGACGGCCGCGGCGAGCACGAACAACGGCACCAGCGCGGCGAGTGTGGAGTAGACGAGTCGGTTGGGGATGATCTGGCGCTCGAAGTCCACCGCGCTCATGGCGACCAATGACAAGGCCGAACACGGCGTAGGCGGCGAGCACGACGTCGTTCCCGATCCGTGCCGCGAAGGCACCGAGCACGAGGGCGCTGACCACTCCGAGCACGGCCGGACGCCACGGGTGCGAGACCCTGCTCGCGACACGACCGGCACCCGCGCCGCAAGAACAGCGCGTTGGCCACAGGTACCAGACCCCGGCCCCGGTAGGGGGTGGAGCACGACGGGCAGCGCCACCAGGGACGGTCGAAGGGACGACGCTCCGCCAGCCGCTCGACGACGATCTCGAGCTCACCGCCGAGGAGGAGTCCGGCCCCCGCGCTGACCCCCGTGACGAGGGCGTGCATGCCGGCACGCTAACCGACGGGTTTCGGGCCTCCGCGGATGCGCGACACGGGACCACCTCGGCGTGCGCGAAGACCCCGGAAGTTCCCGACTACTTCTTGGCGGGCTCGTAGAAGGGGTTGGAGCCGCTGGCGTGATCGGTGACGTCGACCACCGACACCACCTCGGGGACCGAGTCCCGCAGGGCGACTTCGATGCCCTGGGAGAGGGTCACCGACGCCAGCCCGCACCCCTGGCATCCCCCGCTGAGACGGACGTACACGACGCCCTCTTCGACCGCGACCAGATCGGCGTGACCGCCATGCATGGCGATGGAAGGGTTCACCTGCGCCTCGAGGACCTTCAAGATGCGCTGGGCCAACTCGCTCGACAGGTCCACTTCAGGGCGGTCGACCGCCGCTTGGGGCCGGGGCGGGGTGTTGGGGTTGACGATGACCAACCCACCGTCACCGTCGTCGGACCAGTCCAGGCGGGCCCCGACCAGGCGGGCCACACTCGATTCGGGCACCACCACAGCCAGGCCGTCGTCCTCGGCGACCCTGTCGCCGGCGGCGGCATCGGCGACCGCCTGGAAGTAGATGTCGTAGGTGTACGCGCCGTCGCGAGCCCCGGTCACCTCGACCCACAGGGCCAGGCGCTCGGCCTCGGACTCCTGGGACCGGGCGTCGAGCACCACGCCGCGGGCCGCCGGTGTCACGGACAGCACGGCAGACACCTCGACCTCGCCGGCAGGCGCGACGTCCTCGCCCATAGGTGTGAACCTCCCCCAGCCATCATAGAGGGATGGCCCGGCTACTCCTCCTCGTCCCCTCGGCGACATACCGGGCCCGGGACTTCCTCGACGCGGCTCGTGCGCTGGGGGTCGAGGTCGTCGTCGGCACCGAGGAGGCTCACGCCCTGGGTGAGCTCATGGGGGCTCGCTCGCTCGAGGTCCCCCTCGGCGACCCCGACGAGGCGGCCCGAGTCATCGTGGCCCACGACGCGGTGCTCCCCATCGACGCCGTGATCGCCGTCGACGACGGGGGCACCCTCGTCGCCGCGCAGGCCTCGGCCCAGCTCGGGCTCCGCCACAACCCACCCGACGCCGTGGCCGCCACGCGCGACAAGCTCGCCATGCGCACCCGGCTGGCGGCGATGGAGGTGCCCCAACCCGGCCTTCGCCCCACTCCCCGCCGGGGCCGGCCCACGCGGAGGTTGCCGCTGTCATCGGCGCCGTCGGGCCTGCCGTGCGTCGATCAAACCCACCTCGTTGTCGGGCAGCCAGGGCGTGCTGCGGGCCGACACCGTGGCCGAGGCGCAGGCCGTGGCCGAGAGGGTCCGGGCCATCGCCACCGGTGCGGGCGTCGACCCCGGTGCCCCGCTCCTCGTCGAGCGATTCGTGTCGGGACCCGAGGTCGCCGTCGAGGGCCTCATGGTGGCGGGCGAACTCCGGTCCCTGGCCGTCTTCGACAAGCCCGACCCCCTCGAGGGGCCTGCCTTCGAGGAGACCATCTACGTGACGCCGTCCCGTCTGGCCCGGCGTGACCTGGCCGCCGTGCTGGCCGCCACCTCGGCCGCCACCGTGGCACTGGGGCTGATCGAGGGCCCTGTCCACGCCGAGGTTCGCGTGGCCGACGGCCGCGCCTCGGTGATCGAGGTCGCGGCGCGCACCATCGGCGGGCTCTGCTCGCGGACCTTGTCGTTCTCCACGGGACGATCACTCGAAGAGCTCGTGATCGCCCATGCCCTGGGCCTCGCCCTCGGAGAGACCGGCGCCCAGGGGGCGTCGGGAGTGCTCATGGTGCCGATCCCCCGCGCCGGGACTCTCGTCGGCGTCGAAGGCCAGGACGAGGCGCGGCAGGTGCCCGGGGTGACCGACCTCCAGATCACCATCGCCACCGGTCGCGCCGTGGCTCGGGTACCGGAGGGCAACCGTTACCTCGGATTCGTCTTCGCGCGCGACACCACACCGGCCCGCGTGGAACGCGCCTTGCGGCGGGCCTGGGCATGCCTCGAGGTGCGCGTGGAAGACGGAACCGACCTGAGAAGCCGAGGTCCGTCCACCCACCCATATCCCGCTACCGTGGGGCGGTGCGCGTCGTGTTGGTCTCGACTTACGAACTCGGCCATCAACCGCTGCACGTGGCGTCACCGGCCGGCGCGCTGCTGCGCGCCGGCCATGAGGTCCGCTGCATGGACCTCGCCGTCGACCCCTTCGATGTCGAGTTGCTGGCGTGGGCCGATGCGGTGGCGTGCTCGGTGCCCATGCACACTGCCGTTGCGGCTGGCGCGTCCGGTATGTCGCGAGATCCGGGCCCGGCGCCCCGACATCGCGCTGTGTCTCTACGGCCTGTACGCCGGACTCGACGGAGCCGAGGGTGGCCCGTCGGTCGCCGATCTCACCATCGCCGGCGAGTACGAGCCCCGGCTCGTCGCCTGGGCCGATTCCCTGGTCGCCGCGCCCGAGGCATCCGCACCCGGGCCCGACGCAGAGGGGCGGAGCGTGGTCGAGCTCGGACGGGGGCGCTTCGGCCTCCCGGCCCGCCATCTCCTTCCCGCATTGGACCGCTACGCCCGGCTCGCTTTCGGGGACGAGCGCCGCCTGGTCGGATACGTCGAAGCGAGCCATGGCTGCGCGCACCGGTGCCGGCATTGTCCTGTGCCCGTGGTCTATGACGGGCGAACCCGTCTGGTGGCCCCTGACGCCGTCGTGGCCGACGTCGCCCAACTCGTCGCCATGGGAGCGCGCCACATCACGTTCGGCGATCCCGACTTCCTCAACGGCCCCCACCACGCCGCCCGGGTCATCGACGCCGTCACACAGCACCTTCCCCGAAGTGACCTTCGACGTGACGGTCAAGGTCGAGCACATCCTGCGCCACCGCGAGGTGTTCCCCCGCTTGGGAGCGGCCGGGTGTCTGTTCGCAGTGTCGGCATTCGAGTCCGCCAGCGACCACATCCTCGAGCAGCTCGACAAGGGCCACACCGCCGCCCAGGAGCGCGAGGCCGTCGCGGTCCTGCGCGCCGCGGGGATCGAGCCCCGGCCGTCGCTTCTCCCCTTCACGCCCTGGACGCGGCCCGAAGACGTCTTCGCCCTGTTGGATCTCGTGGCACAGTGCGACCTCGTGGGCAACGTGGACCCGGTGCAGTACGCCATCCGGCTGCTCGTGCCGCCCGGGTCCCTGCTCGTCACCTCGGGTCGGCTCGACGGTCTGCTCGACGACTACGACGACGAGCACCTGGGTTGGTCATGGCGTGCCCCGGACCCCCGACTCGACGAACTCCAGGGCCGGCTGGCCGACGTCGCCGAGCGCGCCGACGTCGGGGACTGGTCGGCCCAGGAGTCCTACGACGCAGTTCGCGCTGCGATGTGTGGCAGTCCTCGGGGAGCGTGCCGCGTGACAGCGCGGCCGCTCCGGAGCCCGACCCCCGCCTACGTTCGCCGCTCCCGGCGGACGAACGGCCGCGGCTCACCGAGGCGTGGTTCTGCTGTGCCGAACCGAACAGTGCCCAGATGGCAGCCGCCGGTGTCCAGGATTGGGCCCCGGCGCCGGTCGTCGTGGGCGGAAAGTGAGCAAGATGGCCACGGGTCGAGCAACCACCCAAGGGAACGCCGCCAAGGCCAGAGGTCGTCACGGGCCTTGGCACGGCGCCCCCGAAGGTGCCCATGAATGGGTGAGCTTCCCCGACCCCGAGGAGGAACGGACGTGGCAATTCGACGTCACCTTCCTCGAGAGCCGGTGGACGTGCATCTTCGGCAACGGTTGCCAGGGAGTCCTCACCGGGCCTGCGCCCGAGATGGTCCAGGGGTGCTGCTCCTACGGGGCGCACTTCACGAGTGCCAAAGACGCCCGGCGGGTCGAAGCGGTGGCGGCCACGTTGACGCCCGAGCAGTGGCAGTTCCACGGCAAGGCCCGCCCCAAGCGCGGCACTCGGCCCAATGTCGTGCTCAAGTCGAAGTCCGGCGAGCTCACCACCCGCCTGGTGAAAGACGCCTGCATCTTCCTCAACCGTCCCGGCTTCCCCGCCGGCCCCGGGTGCGCGCTCCACCAGGTGGCGGTGCGAGCGAGGCGTCCCCCACCTCGAGCTCAAGCCCGACGTGTGCTGGCAGCTGCCCTTGCGCCGCGACGACGAGGTGGCCGACGACGGGCATGTCACGTCGGTCATCAGACAGTGGGACCGGCGCGACTGGGGCGAGGGCGGTTTCGAGTTCCACTGGTGGTGCACCGAGTCACCCGAGGCTTTCGTGGGGAAGACGCCCGTGTTCAAAGAGCTCGAGCCCGAGCTCGTCGCCATGGTCGGCAAGAAGATCTACAAACGCCTCGTCCAGTATCTCCAGGCGCGTGAAGCGGCATTGGGTGAGCCTGCGGTGGCACCCCCGCGGCCGAGTCGTACCGGCGCGCCGGTCGTCGTGGGTGCCACGCGCAACGGCGTCCGCAAGGACGAGTGCCGCCAGCCCATGAGCCGGTCCCGGTCCGATTGCCGCACCCCGCCATCAGGCGCAAGCGGTCGTGAGACGACGCCGGCTTCCTGAAAGCCGCGCGGACCCCGACCCGGCCGGGTCAGTCGGCGAGGGGGTCTTCCTCGCCGGACGCGGAGCCCGGGCCCAGGATGTCTTCGAACTCGGTCTCGGCCATGCACCACGAGGCGTGCTCGTCGTCGGGCTCGGCACCACACTCCGGACAACGCTTATTGGCGGTCGCGACCGAGCGCTTCAGGCTGCGGGCCTCCTCGAAGCGGCGATGCCGTCCCTTTTTCACGAGTGACTCCTCCGTCGGGCGGGCGCGTAGATCACGGCGAGGACTCCTTGCGAGTCTACCCGCCGGTCAGCACGACTCCGATCGGGGCCCCCGGCCCCGACGACCTGCTCAGGGACCCCCTGGGGCCACCGGTAGAGTCAGGGCGTGACCGAGGAGTTCGATCCGGCCGCCATGGTGGAGCGCTTCCGCGCCCGGGCCGCCGCGGTGCGCTCCCGGGGCCTGCCCCCCATCGAAGGCCCCGAGCGCAAGCGCTTCGCGGAACAGGCCCAGCTCGACTTCATGGACTACGCCATGCTCGGCGACGCTGAGGCCTTCGCTCGAGGACGGGATCCTGACCCTGCGCGTCGACCTCCGCCCCGACCCCGACGGTCGTCGCGAGGCCCCGCCGGACGTGACCCTCGAGCTGACCGGATGACCCACGGCGTCAGGCTGGGGCGGTCAACCTCCGTAGTTCATCCTGGTGTCCTGCCATCCGCAGGACCGCCGAGTCGGTGCCCTTGTCCAACGGCGGGCGTCTGCGCCGCAGTCGACCACCTCTCCCACGAACCAACTGTGGCTGCCCAGGGCCAGGACGTGGCGCACCTCGCAGTCCAGCCACGACAGGGCACGGTCGAGGATCGGTGCACCGGTGCTCGCCACGTGCACGGGCTCCCCCTGCATGGTCGCCGACGCCGTGCGTCGTCGACGACGGACTCCGTGACGGGCTTGGCGAACCGGCGGACCACGGCGCGTTGTGACCGGGGCAGCAGGCTCAGGGCGAATACCCGGCCGCTCTCGAGCAGCTCGTGGGTCACCGCGCCTGACTCGACGCCGATGCCGACGAGCTTCGGGCTCATGGCCACCTGGGTGGCCCAGCTGATCGTCATGAGGTTGCGACGGTCCGTCGGCACGGGTGCCCACCACGTAGAGCCCGCTCGGCATGGACCACAACACCCGGCGTCGCAGCCGGTCGTAGGTCGTCGGGGTCCCTTCCCGCCGGCACCGGACCGTCCACCGCATGGCTCGGCGCTCATGACGACGGCCGGACCGTGGCGCCGATGTGCGTCGATGCGGGCCTCGGCCTTCACGTAGCCCGACTGCGCGCGCGGCGAGCTCGGCGGCCGAGCGCGCCAAGCAGGGACCGGTCGCCCGCCGGCTCCGGCCAGGCAGTGCCGACCTCCGGCCGACGCCGACGCGTAGGCGTCCGAGAGGATCCGGCTGAGGGTGTCGTCGGGGCTGGGCAGGTTCTGGTTGGCGCTCGAGCGCGTCGTTCACGAGGACGTCGCAGTCGGTGCGCACTCCGGCGGCGTCGTGGCGCGCCTCGACCGATGGCGACACGACGGGCGTCACCGCGCAGCGTGCTGAGACTGCCCGCCAGGCCGGTCGTCGTGGCCCACGAATGCACCTGTTGGCCCAAAGTGCGGCCCGGGAACGGGCTCCCGCACGACGCCAGGGCGAACGCCGCGACGACCACGACGGCGCCCCGGCCGGTCACCGGCCGGCCGGGTCCGCGAGTCCGGCCGGGGGCCACGACGGGTCGAGCTGGCGGAGGAACAGCGCGCACCGCTCCTCCTCAGCGGTCTCACCGATGGCGGCCGCCGCGGCGCGCAGCCCGTCGACGCAGCGGAGGAAGCCGCGGTTGCTCGGGTGTGCCCACCGGACGTACCCACTCCCCCGCCACCCGGCCCGGCGCAAGGCGTCGAGGCCACGGTGGTAACCGACCCGGAAGCACGCGTAGGCCTCGATGTCGTCGCGCGCCACCTCGCCCAACGCCGCCCACGCCTCGGACCATTCGGGAAAGGCCCGCACGACGTCGGCCACCGCGTCACGGCGGGCCGGGGCGGGGCGCCCGAGCGCGTTGGCGAGGCGTGTCGTCGCGGCGGCCGGTGCCGCCTCGAGGGCGGTCTCGGGCGGCGCGGAGCCGAGATCGATCGGACCGGTCATCGCGGGCTCCTTCGGCGTCGGGGAATTCGGGGACGGTGCGGTCAGAGTCGCCGCCGCGCCGGAAGAAGAGGCTCAGTGCCGACCCCCGCCATGACGAGCACGATCAGGACCGATTCCCAGCAGTGCATACGACACATCCGAGGTGCGGCGCATCGCGATTGTGACACGGTCCATGCTCACGACGGCGTCACCGGCTCCGGTCACTCGAAGCAGACGAGATGGTAGTCCCGGCCCTTGCGAAGGACGAGGTAGCGGTCGAAGAGCAGGTCCGGTCGACCGAGGCGCGCGTCGGTGTCTTTTTCCCGACGATCGTTCACGTAGACCCCGCCCTGCGTGACGAGCGGCGCGCCTCGCTCTTCGACTTCGCCAGCCCGGCGTCGACCAGGGCGTCGACCAACGACAGCCCGGCGCCGTCGAGGGTGACGCGCCCTCGGGTCGAGGTCGGGCGTCTCGGCGCACACCTCGAGCAACGACTGCTCGTCGAGGGACGCTCAGCTCTCCCGCGTACAGCGCCAGAGCCGCCGCCTCGGCCCGCCCGGATTCCTCGGCTCCCCGTGCACGAGGGTGCACACTTCGCGGGCCAGGGCGCGCTGCGCCGCTCGGCGTTCGGGGTGCTCGGCGGTCGCAGCGTCGAGGCTCCGGATGGTGTCGTGGTCGAGGAAGGTGAAGTAGCGGAGATACGCGCCCACCACGCTGTCCTCGGTCCGGTAGAAGAATTGGTAGAGCTGGTACGGGCTCGTCCGGGCCGCGTCGAGCCAGACGGTTTCGGTCTCGGTCTTCCCGAACTTCGTCCCGTCCGCCTTGAGCACGAGGGGGGTGGTGAGCCCGTACGCCTCCTCGCGCCGCGCCTTGCGGATGAGCTCGATGCCCATGGTGATGTTCCCCCACTGGTCGCTCGCCCCGAGCTGCAGCCGGCAACCCTCGCTCGTCGAACAGATGGAGGAAGTCGTAGGCCTGGAGCAGCATGTAGCTGAACTCGGTGTACGAGATGCCTTGGTCGGGGCGCTCCAACCGGGTCTTCACCGCCTCCCGGGCCATCATCTGGTTGACGCTGAAGTGCTTGCCCACGTCGCGCAGGAATTCGATGACCCCGAGATCGTTCAGCCACGCCCCGTTGTCGAGCAACATGGCCGGCGAGCGGCCCGGCCCCGTCGCCGAAGTCGACGAGCCGCTCGAGCTGGGCCCGCATGCCGGCCAGGTTGGCGGCGAGCTCGTCGGGGCTGAGCAGCGCCCGCTCCTCGGTCTTGCCCCCGGGGTCACCGATCGCCCCGGTGCCCCCGCCGGCGAGGGCGATGGGCCGGTGCCCGGCCTCCTGGAGCCGCCGCAGCATCGAGCACCTGGAGCAGGCTGCCCGACGTGCAGGCTGTCGGCGGTGGGGTCGAAGCCGATGTACGCGCGTGAAGTGCTCGGTGTCGAGGCGTCCGGGCAGCGTCGGGTCGGTGACCTGGTGGACGAGGCCCCGGAACTCGAGGTCGGCCGAAAGCGACGGTCGCCGCCGACTCAGGAGCCACGATCCCAGCCTCCCACGGCGCTTCACACCCCCCCCGACGGCATGGCCAGGGCTCCCCCGTCGACCACGAGCACGTGGCCCGGTGATCCACGACGCCGCCTCCGACGCCAGGAACAGCGCCGCTTTGGCGATGTCGTCGGGCTCGCCCAGGCGCTTCAGCGGGAGGCGCTTGGCCACGGCGTCACCGGACTGCTCCCACAGCGCGCGGGCGAAGTCGGTGCGCACCAGACCCGGTGCCAACGCGTTGACCCGCACCCCGGGCCCGAGCTCGGCGGCGAGCTGGCGGGTGAGGTGGACGAGGGCGGCCTTGGTCACGTTGTACCAACCGATGCCCGTGCTCGACCGACAGCCCGCCGATCGACGACAGGTTGATGACCGATCCACCACGCTCGGCCATCGACGCCCGCCACGCGCACTGGGTCCACACCAGCGCCGCTTCCAGGTTGACCTGCACGGTCTTCTCGGCGCGCGCCAGGTCGATCTCCATGAGCGGCCCGTAGTACGGGGTTGGTCGCGGCGTTGTTCACGAGCACGTCGAGCGAGCCGAAGCGCTCGATCGTGGCGTCGACGCAGCCTGGCGCGGCGTCGGGGTCGCCCGACGTTGGCGGCGTGCCAGGCCACGTCGCCCGCCAAGACCGTCCATCGACGCGGCCGCCTCGGCCAGCGCCTCGGCCTTGCGCGACGACAGCATCACAGTCGGCGCCGGCCTCGGCGAACCGGGTGGCGATGGCCCGGCCGATGCCGCGCGATCCCCCCGTCACCAGCGCCACCTTGCCGTCGAGCCGCAGGTCCATGGCGCCACACCCTACGACGGCCCTGCGACCGGCCCCGGCCATCTCGCCCGGGCGCCTGCGCAGGGTATGCGGTGCGCGAAGGCGGACGTGGATGGGCCGTCCCCCGTGGCGGGGCCGTAGGCTCCCGGCGCATGAACCGACTGGCCTCGGAGACGAGCCCCTATCTCCGCCAGCACGCGGACAACCCCGTGGACTGGTACCCGTGGGGCGACGAGGCGTTCGCGCTGGCGCGGGCCGAGAACCGTCCCGTGTTCTTGTCGGTGGGCTACTCGGCCTGCCACTGGTGCCACGTCATGGCGCACGAGTCCTTCGAGGACGACCAGACCGCCAAGGAGCTCAACGCCCGCTTCGTCTCGATCAAGGTGGACCGCGAAGAGCGACCCGACGTCGACGCCGTCTACATGGAGGCCGTCCAGGCCATGACCGGCAGCGGCGGATGGCCGATGACGGTGTTCCTCACCCCCGACGGCCGGCCGTTCTTCGGTGGGACCTATTTCCCCCCTCGCGACGGCCACGGCATGCCCAGCTTCCGCCGGGTGCTCGACGCCGTCGACGACGTGTGGCACAACCGTCGCGACGAGGTCGACCGGCAAGCCGACGCGCTGGCCGACGCCATCGAGCGCCGCACCCGTGTGCCCGCGCGACCTCGTGCCGAGGACCGGCGACGACGCCGACGCCGATCCCGCCGCGTCGAGCCGCGTCGCTCTTGGAGGCCGCCGTGGCCGAGCTCCGGCGCGCGCTTCGACGGCACCTGGGGCGGGTTCGGGCCTGCGCCGAAGTTCCCCCAGGCGCAACTCGTCGAGCTGTGCCTCCGCCACCACCGCGCTGACCGGCGACGAGGTCGTCGCTCGCCATGGCCACGACGACCCTGGGCGCCATGGCGGCGGGCGGGATCTACGACCACGTCGGAGGCGGGTTCGCCCGCTACTCCACCGACGCCACGCTGGACCGTGCCGCACTTCGAGAAGATGCTCTACGACCAGGCCGGGCTGGTGCGGGCCTATCCTGCACGCCTGGCAGGTCACCGGCGAGCCGCGACTGGCTCCAGGTGGTCGAGGAGACCGTCGGCTACGTGCTCACGCGAGCTGGCTTCGCCCGGCGGAGGGCTGTACTCGGCCCAGGACGCCGACTCCGAGGGCGAGGAGGGCCGCTTCTACGTCTGGACGCCCGGCCGAGATCGACCGCGGCGCTCGGGCCCGAGCTCGGCGCCGTCGCCGCGGCCTGGTACGGGGTCACCGACGGCGGGCAACTTCGAAGGGCGCAACATCCTGCGCCGCCCGCTCGGTGCCGCCCTGGCGCGGCCCCCCGACATCGAACGAGGCGCGCGCAGCTGCTTGTTCGCGGCCCGCGCGCCGCCGGGTCCATCCCGGGCTCGACGACAAGGTGCTCACCGAGTGGAACGCCATGTTCGGCTCGGCACTGGCCGAAGCCGCCGCCGCCACCGGGCGCGAGGACTGGGCGGACGCGGCGGTGCGGCATCGGTGAGTTCCTCCTGGCCGCAGCTGCGCCAGCGCCGAGACCGGGCGGTGGCTGCGCTCGTGGCAGGACGGCCGGGCCCGGCATCTCGCCTACGCCGGCGACTACGCCTGGCTCGTCGACTTCTTCACCCGGCTGGCCGAGCTCACCGGGCCGGCCGCTGTGGCTGGACCACGCCCGCGACACGGCGCTGCGCCATGCTCGAGCTCTTCGCCGGCGACGGGCGACCTGCTCTACACCACCGGGAACGACGCCGAGCGCCCTCGTGATCCGCCCCATGGACATCCTCGACGGTGCCGTTCCCGCGGCCAACGGCGTCGCCGCCACCGCGCTGCTCCGTCTCGGAGCGCTGCGCGGCCGACGAGGAGCTGACCGACGCGGGCGAGTCCCTGCTCGATGCCCTGCGCCGCGGTCGCGACGAGCATCCGCTCGCATGTGCCAACGCCGTGGCCGCCTGCGAGCTGGCGGGCGGGGGCATCACCGAGGTCGTGATCACCGGCGAGCGCCCCGACCTCCTCGCCGCGGCCCGAGCGCGCTTCGAGCCGACCATGGTCCTCGCCTGGGGGGAGCCCACGTCGTCGCCGCTGTGGGCCGGGCGCGCCGACGGGTTCGCGCTACGTGTGTCGGCGCTATCGTCTGCCGGGCCCCGGCCGCCAGCCCCGACGAGCTCGACCCGACGGCTCGACGACGAGCTCGCCTCGGGACGGGCCGCCATGGCCTCGGCGTGCCGATGACGACCCACGCCGAGCTCGGCGCCTCGGGGCGACCCGACGAGCGACGGCGCACGCCCCGGCGCCGGGCCGGCGCCGCAAGGGACGCCTTCCCGCCCAGGTCCCCGGACGCACCGGTGCATGGTCCTCGCCTGCACCGACGAGGACACCACCGCCGTCGACCTCCACAGCGGCGCGATCGTCCGGCTGCGCATCGAATGGGGTCAGGAGCGACGAGCCCGACCTCGCCCCCCTGGAGATCGTCGACGTCGTGTGGGCCGACGACCCCGAGCGAGACGACCTGGCCCAGCCCGAGGCCGTGACCGTGACCGGCGTCCCCTCGGTGCTGGGCACCGTCGAGGGGCCGGCGGGCCCGGCGGGTGCTGCGCGACGTCGCCCTCCCGCCCCAGCAGAACCTGCTCGGGTTTCGCCGGGTCGTCGGCGCCGTACTGGGAGTTCCGCGGCATGCGGCCGTCGGTGGCGGTCGTGGTGCCGAGCCGAGGGCCCGGTGGTCTTCCGTCGCCGCGAAGACGACACGGTGTGGGCGCGCTTCGGCTGGCCCCGCAGCGACAACTGGCTCCCCATGGAGGACCGCCGGGCCATCGCGGCGCTCGAGCGGGCCCGGCGCGACCGCCTGTCGGGCAAGGACCTCGAAGCGCGCGCTCGGCTTCCGGCCCCACTTCCTCGTGGTGGTGCTCAGCCGGCCGCGCGACGGGCACTGCTACAAGACCGTGGCGGCGTTGCTGCCCCGGCCCTGAGCGCGGTTAGTCCGTCACCCTGAGCGCCGCGGTCGCCCGAAGACAGGCGGCGGTCGGCGCGATCAGCTGCGGGCGGCCTTGCCCGCGGCGAGGCGGCCCGAGGCCAGGTCCTCGGCCATGGCCCACCCGAAGGCGACCAGGCGGTCGTCGCGCTTGAGGTTCAGACCCGCGAACAGCGCGGCGACCTCGTCGGCGGGGACCTTCACCTTGGGGCCGCCGAGGTCGAGCGCTCCGGCGGTCGAGCCGTCGCCGGCGAGGATGAAGGTGCGGTCGTCGATCCGACCCTCGGCGCCGAAACGCTTGGCCAGGCGCCGACCCCAGGCCCGCTCCTCGCCCGAGGCCTTGTGGCCCGGCCGGGGCACCACGTCGGCCAGGCCGGCGAAGGAGTGGTACCCCTCGCACGACGCCAGGCGGGTGCCGACGAGGACGTCCTCGTCGGGGAAGGCGAGCAGCGCCCGGCGGTACTGGTCGCCGAGGAGGAGCCGCATGGCCTGCTCGGCCTTGACCGTGCGGTCGACGGTGGCCACGCCCGACGAGCAGCGAAGGCGTCCCGCCGATGCGCTCCAGCGTGGAGAACGAATACCCACGCAGCTTGTTGCCCTCACGCACCAGGCTGACAAGGACCCACTCCTCGCACTGCTTGGAGAGGAAGCCGATGTCGAATCCCGGCGCCCGGTCGACGCACAGGTCGGCCATCTCGGCCAGCTCGGCATCGCTCAGTGCTGTGCAGTCCTTGGTCCCGACCTCAAACGGCATGGCCTGCTCCGTGCTCGTCCAGCTGCTCCGACGCCCCTGCGAGCGGGTCGGGCGATGGCATGGGCCAAGGTCCTCATCGGCTCGGGGGTACCCACCAGGATACGGGACGCGGAGACCCCTGGCCCACTCGAGCTGCCCGCGACGGCCTCGAGCGCAGGTGGCGGCCCCTGTCGGCGCACGCCGTCAGGCCACGATGACGCTCGGGCCGAGCAGCATCCGCAGCTCTCCGAGCAGCCCCCGCCGGCTGTCCACGTTGAACTCGGCCGGGAGGCGCAGGACCGACTGGCCCACGTGGAGGAACACGGGCTCGTTGCCAGGGTGCTCCGAGAGCAGCTGCCTTGAGCCGGTCGACCACGGGGTCGGTGAGGACCCCGAGGGGGAGCTCCACCCGCAGCTCCCCCACCCCGTCGGCGGCCAGCTGGGGCCGGTGCGCCTCCATGCAGACCAGCTTCACCTGGTCGTCGCGGGTGTCGAGCCGGCCCCGCACCACGAACACGGCGTCGTCGGCGAGCAGCGCCCCGATCTCGGCCATGACCTTGGGGAACACGAACACCTCGATCGAGGCCCGCAGGTCCTCGAGGACGAAGGTGGCCATCAGCTCGCCCCGCTTGGTGTAGCGCCGGACGAGCCCGGTCACCACCCCGCCGATGGTCCGGACCTGGCCGTCTCGCCCCGATCCGTCGGTCGGGCCGTCGTCGATGTCCTTCAGATCCGCGATCGAGCAGTCCGTGAGCCGCGCCACCGCCGCCTCGAAGCCCCGCAGGGGGTGGTCGCTCACGTAGAGGCCCGAGCATCTCCTTCTCGAAGGCCAGGCGCTGGGTCTTGGCGAACTCGGAGTCGGGCACCGGGCACGCGGGGGTCGCCGTAGCCCACGGAGCGCGTCCCCGCCGTCGGGGTCGCCGAAGCCCTCGAGGGTCGAGAACAGCGTCGAGATCCCGGCCTGCTCCTCGCGCCGGCGCTCGAGGGTGCGGTCGACGATCTCCTCGAACACGAGGCACAGCCCCTGGCGGGGATGGTCGAGGGAGTCGAAGGCGCCCGACTTGATGAGCGACTCCATGGTGCGCTTGTTGAGCACCACCGGGTCGACGCGCTGGCAGAAGTCGTAGAAGTCGGTGAACGGTCCGTTGGCTCGCGCTCGGCCACGATCCGGTCGACGAGGCTCTCGCCCACGTTGCGCACGGCCGCCAGGCCGAACACGATGCGATGGGCGCCGTCCTCGCCGACGAGCGGCGTGAACTCGCCCGCCGAGCGGTTGACGTCGGGGACGAGCACCTCGATGCCGAGCGTCCGGCACTCACCGAGATAGATGGCGGTCTTGTCCTTGTCGTCTTTGACCGAGGTCAGCAGGGCGGCGAAGTACTCGACCGGATAGTGGGCCTTGAGCCATGCCGTCTGGTACGCGACGAGGCCGTAGCCATAGGAGTGCGACTTGTTGAAGGCGTAGTCGGCGAAGGGCTCGATGATGTCGAACAGCTTGCGTGCCCGAGCGACTTCTCGTAGCCCTGGGTCACGCACCCGGCCACGAACTTCTCGCGCTCGGCCTGGATCATGGCGCGGATCTTCTTGCCGCACGCCTTGCGGAGGTTGTCGGCCTCCTCGAGGGTGTAGCCCGCGAAGCGCTGGGCCACCCGCATCACCGACTCCTGGTAGATCATGAGCCCGTAGGTGTCGCCCAGGATGGGCTCCAGATCGGGGTGGAGGTAGCTCAGCGCCTGGCGGTCGTTCTTCCGATCCGGCGTAGTCGCGGTGCATGTTGGCGGCCATGGGCCCGGGCCGGTACAGCGCCACCAGGGCGGCCACGTCGTCGAAGCACGTCGGGGCGACAGCGACCGCATGAGCGAGCGCATGGGACCGCCCTCGAGCTGGAAGACGCCGATCGAGTCGCCGCGCTGCAGCATGGCGAAGGTGGCGTCGTCGTCGAGGGGGATGGCGTCGATGTCGGGGCGCTCGCCTCCGGTCTTGGCCACGAGGTCGAGGGCGCGTTCGATGACCGAGAGGTTGCGCAGGCCGAGGAAGTCCATCTTGAGCAGCCCGAGCTCCTCGACACCGTGCATCTCGTACTGGGTGACGATGGGCGCCTCGGCCGGGTTCTGGCCGCTCTCGGGCTTGCGCTGGACGGGCAGGTACTCGGTGAGCGGCTCCTTGGTGATGACCACCGCCGCGGCGTGGATGCCGTCCTGGCGTCGCAGGCCCTCGAGGCCCTTGGCCACGTCGATGACGCGCCGGGCCTCCTCGTCGGTGGCGTACATCTCGCGCAGGCCCTGGGCCGTGGCGTAGCCGTCGTCGAAGCCCTCGATGCGGTCGAGACAGGCCCGCAGCGGCGTGTCTCGACCCATGATGAGCGGCGGCATCGCCTTGGCGATGCGGTCGCCCACCAGGTAGGGGTAGCCCGAGGACCCGGGCCGCGTCGCGCACCGCGGCCCGGGCCTTGATCGTCGAGAACGTCACGATCTGCGCCACGCGGTCCGCGCCGTAGCGCTCGGTGGCGTAGCGGATCATCTCGCCCCGGTAGCGCTCGTCGAAGTCCATGTCGATGTCGGGCATCTGCTTGCGCCCGGGGTTCAAGAACCGCTCGAAGAGCAGGTCGTAGCGGATCGGGTCGAGGTCCACGATGCCGAGGCAGTAGGCCACGCAGCACCCCGCCGCCGAGCCCCGTCCCGGGCCCACCCGGATCCCGCTCTCCCGGGCGTGGCGGATCAGGTCCCACACCACGAGGAAGTACGCCGAGAACCCCATGCTGGCGATGACGCCGAGCTCGTAGTCGATGCGCTCGCTCACCGGCGTCGGGCAACGACGGCCCGTAGCGGCTCTCGGCCCGCGTCAAGGTCAGGTGGCGCAGGTAGGCGTCGGCGCGCTGCTCGTAGGTGTCGCCGACGAACTCGGTCGGGCACCGGGAACTCGGGCAGGGCGTTCACGCCGAACTCGATCTCGACGTCGGCCCGCTCGGCGATGAGCAGCGTGTTGTCACACGCCTCGGGGAGCTCGGAGAACAGCGCGCGCATCTCCGCCGCGGACTTCAGGTAGTGCTCCTCGCCCTCGAACTTGAAGCGCTTGGGGTCGTCGATGAGCGCACCGGTCTGCACGCACAGCAGCGCGTCGTGCGCCACGGAGTCCTCGCGGTGGGTGTAGTGGCTGTCGTTGGTGGCGAGCAGCGGTGCGCCGAGCTGCCGGGCGATGCGGACGAGCGCGGGGTTGGTGCGCGTCTGCTGGGCCAGGCCGTGGTCCTGGAGCTCGACGAAGAGGTTGTCGCGCCCGAAGACGTCCTGGAGGCGACCGGCGAGCTTGAGCGCACGCTCCTCGTCGTCGGCCAACAGCGCCTGGAGCACGACGCCGCCGAGGCACCCGGTGGTGGCGATGATGCCCTCGTGGTGGCGCTCGAGGAGCTCCCAGTCGACGCGGGGCTTGTAGTAGTAGCCCTCGAGGTAGGCGGCCGAGGACAACTTCAGGAGGTTGCGGTATCCCTGGGTCGTCTCGGCCAGCAGGGTCAGGTGGTAGTAGAGCTTCTCGCCCCCCTCGACGTCGCCGCCGGTGTCGTCGACCTTGCCCCGGCGCACCGGGCGCTCGTGGCGGGACTCCCCGGCCATGTAGGCCTCGGTGCCGATGACGGGGTTGATGCCCGCGTTGCGGCACGACGGCGTAGAAGTCGAGAACCCCGTACATGTTCCCGTGGTCGGTGATCCCGAGTGCGGGCTGTCCGTCGGCCACGGCCGCCTCGACGAGCTCGTCGAGCCGGGACGCGCCGTCGAGCATCGAGTACTCGGTGTGGGTGTGCAGATGGGTGAACGATCCCCTGGCGGCCATGAGCCGTCCTCCTCGGCGGCGTCGCGTACGTGGCTGTGGGCCCCCTGGAAGCGCCAGCCCGCTGAGCTCACAAGGCTTTGTCCACAGCCCTGTGGAGAATCACAGCGTTGTCATTCGACAGTAGCAGTCCCTACAGGTAGGTGCCGGGCCGGGCCGGGAGGCTGTCGGGGCTCCCCATCCCCGGCGGCAGGCCCCGCTGGCGCATCTCCTCGAGCTGGGCCCGGGCCGCCATCTGCTGGGCCAGAAGCGTGGCCTGGATGCCGTGGAAGAGCCCTTCGAGCCACCCCACGAGCTGGGCCTGGGCGATGCGCAGCTCGGCCTCGGACGGGACCGAGTCGTCGAAGGGGAGCGTCATGCGGTCGAGCTCGGCGGCGAGGTCCGGGCTCGAGCGCCCCGGCCAGCTCGCGCACCGACTGCTCGTAGATCTCGCGCATCCGGGTCCGGCTGGCCTCGTCGAGGTTGGCGGCGCGCACCTCGTCGAGCAGCTGCTTCACCATCGAACCGATGCGCATGACCTTGGCCGGCTGCTCGACGGACTCGGTGACGTCGCCTTCCTCGGCGCCGTCCCTCGCCTCGTGGTGGGCGCGCCCGGGCGGCACCAGGCCCGACGGCCGTTCGCCGGGGTCCAGGAGCACCGCCTCGGCGGCGTCGACACCGAGGGGCTGTTCGGGTTCGTTGTCCATGGCTTGGATCCTCCCAAACGGGTGGTCGCCCGCCAAACGCTGGTCGTGATCAGGTCGAGGCCCAGGCCACGAACGGAACCGCCATCTCTGCCGAGGTGAGCGAGCCGTGCCGGCCCATCAGACCGCGTCTCGCCGGTGTCGGCGGGGTCGAGGAAGGCGACCGGCGCGTGGGCCACGAGGGCGACGTCCCCGAGTCGGCGGGCGACCTCGGGCGTGATCGGTCCGCCGAACCATCCGTCGTCGACCATCTGCTGGCGCGTCCGGACCCAGGCTTCGCCACCGTGCGACCTCGCGTGGCCGTGGCGACGGCGTCGTCGAGCGACCCGGGTCGGACGTGCAACCAGCGGAAGCGGCCCTCGCCCGAGAGCAGCTCGACCATGTCGAACAGCGCGGGGGCGGGAAGCCGGGTGGCGTTGCCCACCTCGACCTGCCCGTGGTCGGAGGTGACCGCCAGGACCGCGCCGTGAGGCAGGACCCCCAAGAGATCCCCCACCAACCGGTCGACCGCGGCGAGCTCTTGGACGTAGTGGTCGCCGAGGCCGTGCTCGTGGGCCACCTTGTCGAGCCCGTCGTAGTACGCGTAGACGAAGCTCTCTCCCGACCCGAGCAGCCGTCGGACGTTCACGACCAGCGCGGAGGGGACCGACCAACCGTGCAGTCGCGCCCCGGTGAGGTGGGCGGCGGTGAAGCCGGTGGAGGCGAACTCCGAGCGCGTCACGGCCGGCACCCCCCGACCACCGAAGGGTGCGACGCGCTGGAACTGCGGCGGGGGGAGGTGGCGACGCATGTCGCCGCGGCTCGTACGCCAGCGCAGGACGTTCATCACCTCACCGGGACCGTTCGCACCCGGACCATCGAGGTCGACCCGAAGCCGGTACCCCACAACGCCGTGCACCGACGGCGACACACCCGTCGTGAGCGACGTGAGGGCGGTGGCGGTGGTCGTGGGAGCGACCGACGTGATGGGGCCCCCGCTCGCCGAGGCGAGGGTCGGGGCCGCCGCGCCGAAGCGCTGGAGCTGCTCCCACCCGAGCCCGTCGAGGACGAGGAGGACGACCTGGCTCGCCCCGTGCACCGGCGCCGGGAGCCACCCCGGAGCATCGGGCTCCCCGGTCGCACCCGACCCCGCCACGGTTGCCAGCAGCGCCGGGACCACCGACGTCAAACAGGCGCCGCCGTAGTCGGGCAGCACCGGTGCGGGGGCACCTCGGCCCGGGCCGGCATCGACACCGGTCACCGGAGCGTCGCTCATCTGCGGCACTGTACCCATGTCGGCGCGGCCGCCTCACCGGTCCCGACAGCCACTGGGGCACCGCCCGGTCAGCCGGCGCCGCACAGCCTCACAGGTAGCATCGAACCGTGAAGGTCTCGACCCGCGGCGACTACGCCAGCCGCGCCCTGTTGTCGTTGGCGCTGCACGACGACTCACAGAGCCCGACGTCGGTGCGCGACATCGCGGAGCGGACGGGACTCCCCCAGCCCTACCTCGAGCAGATCCTGCTCGCCCTCAAAGGAGCCGGGCTGGTTCGATCCAAGCGGGGTGTGGGCGGCGGCTACGTCCTGGCCCGCGCTCCCGAGGAGATCACGCTCGGGCAGATCGTGAGCGCCGTGGACGGGCCCATCGTGGCCGGAGACTTCGGGCGCCCCCACGAGAACGGAGCTTGTGAGCACGAAGGGCAATGCATCTTGCTCGCCGTCTGGTCCGACGTCGGTGAGCACATGCGGGGCCATCTCGACTCCTTCACCTTGGACGACATGGTGTCGCGCGCCCGGGGGAACCCCGCGCCGGCCCGTCCTCTGCACTGAGCCCGCCTCGAGGTCTGTGACCTCGGGGCCACGGGTCAACCGAGCGGGTCACCCCCGGCGTCGTTCCACCGACTGACCACCGCCGTGTCACGCTCCCAGCCCAACACGCTGATGGTGGCGGGCGCCAAGGTGAACAGACGCCCCTGAGGTGGCGCCCAGGCCCACCCACCGGGCCGCCACCACTCGGAGCACGTGCGCGTGGGCGAAGGCGAGGACGTCGCCGGTGCGGCCCCGGACCCTGGCGATGACCCGGTCGGCCCGGGCCCCCACCTCCGGGGCCGACTCGCCTCCGGGTACCCCGTCGGTCCACAACGACCAATCCGGCCGCTCGGCACGGATGTCGTCGGTCGTCCTCCCCTCATAGGCGCCGTAGTCCCATTCACACAGGTCGGGACACTCCTCGGCCTGGGGACCGAACCCCGCGATGGCACAGGTCTCACGGGCCCGGCGCATCGGGCTGACCAGGACCAGGGCGAAGTCGTGGCCGGCCAGTCGTCGTCCGAGCTCCTGCGCTTCGAGCCGCCCGTCTTCGAGTAGGGCCAGGTCGGTCCGGCCCGTGTGTCGACCCGACCGGCTCCATTCGGTGGCGCCGTGGCGGACCACCACCAGCCGAGCGGGGGCGCCGGAACCTTCGCCGGGAGTCGGGGGGGCTCCCGTGGACATCGGGCCCAGCCGAGCACGGTGTCCCCGAGAGGTGCAACCCCGTGTCGGTGGCGACGAGCGCCCGACCAGGAAGAGGAGCGCCTCGAGGGTGCCCACCGGACCCCGCCGGGGACCCCCACGCCCCGGTGGCCCCGACCCCGGAATGTCAGGCGTCACAGCGGTGTTATTCGATGCGGCAGGACCACGACGAAGAGGAACGATGGCGAACTCCACAAGCACCCATGACGGCATTCGGCTCTTTCTCGATGATCTCGACCGGTACCCCCTGCCCGATCACGAGGAGCAGGTCGAACTGGCCAAGCGCGTGGCGGCCGGTGACGACGAGGCGCGTCGCCAGATGATCGCTGCCAACCTGCGCCTGGTGGTTCACTGGGCCCGGCGGTACCAGGACCGGGGCGTCGATTTCGGCGACCTCGTCCAAGAGGGGACATTCGGCCTGATGCGCGCCGTGGACAAGTTCGACTGGCAGCGCGGTTTCCGGTTCTCCACCTACGCCACATGGTGGATCCGCCAGGCCCTGCAACGCGCCGTGCAGCAGCACGGCAACACGATTCGCGTCCCCATGGAGATCGCCGAGCAGGCACAGCGCGCCGACCGGGTCACCTGGGAGCTCGCCGCGGACCTCCAGCGGGATCCCACCGCTGAGGAGATCGCCGAGGCGAGCGGGGTCGACGGACGGACCCTCGAGACGGTGCAAGGCGCAGCGCGCGTCGTGGCCAGTCTCGACCAGCCGGCGGGCACCGACAGCGGCACCGCGCTCGGAGACCTCGTGGGTGCGGACGAGAAGACCTTCGAGGACGACGTCGAGCGCAAGATGGTCCTCGGGCGGGTCCGCGACGCCGTCGATACCCTCGGTGAGCTCGAGCGCGACGTGCTGCGCATCCGCTACGGGCTCGACGACGGGACACCGACGTCGCTCCAGGCCACCGCGTCGCGACTGGGCATCGGAGTGCGTCGGGCCCGGCAGGCCGAGGCGCGTGCCCTCCAACAACTCGCCACGCTGGCCGAGATCGAAGCCGCCCACCAGGCCGCCTGAGATTCCTACTGAGCCGAGATCGGGTCCTGATCCAAGCTCGCCAGCACCCCGACGAGGTCTTCGGGCAGCGGCGCCTCCCACGTCGCCCGGCCTCCCGATGGGTGGTCGAGCGACAGCCGGTAGGCGTGGAGGAACATCCGGCCCGGTGACAGCTCGGCCATGAGGGCCTGGGGGCGGGCCAGGGATCGCCCGTAGCGTTCGTCCCCGATGACGGGATGGCCGATGGCGGCGAGGTGCACCCTGACCTGATGGGTCCGGCCCGTGTCGAGACTGGCTTGGAGCAAGGTGCAGGGCACCGGGGTGGAGAACCGTTCGGTGACCCGGTACTCGGTGCGAGCCTGCTTGCCGCGCGTGGTGACGGCCATGCGCGTCCGCTGACGCGTGGAGCGCCCGATCGGAGCGTCCACGGTCCCCTCGTCTGCCTCCACCGTTCCTGCCGCCAGGACGAGGTACTGGCGGCCGGCGCTGTGGGCCCGGAACTGTTTGGCCAGGCTGCGGTAGGCATCGGGGGTACGCGCCACCACCAAGAGCCCCGAGGTGCCCTTGTCGAGGCGGTGCACGATGCCGGGCCGGTCTGGGTCCCCGCCCCCGGCCTCGGCCAGGCCGGCCAGGTCGGGAAAGCGGGCCAGGAGGCCGTCGACGAGCGTCCCCCCGTGGTGGCCGGCCCCGTGGTGCACCACGAGCCCGGCCGGCTTGTCGATCACCACCAGCTCGGCGTCCTCGTGGACGACGCCGAACACGACCGAGGCGTCGGGCACGGGGACGTCGATCACCTCGACGCGGAGTTCGACCTCGAGACGCTGCCCGCCCTGGACGATTCGGCTGCGCGTGGTGACGGGGCGACCGTCGAGTCGAACCCGGCCGTCGTCGACGAGCTCGGCCACCGCCCGGCGAGCCAATCCACTGAGCAGCGACACGACGCGATCCACTCGTGCCCCGGCGAGCGCGGCGGGGACGGTCAGGTCCAGCTTCGCCGGGGAGCGCGGTGACTCCGAAGGTACCGGCGAGGGAGGCGGAGCGCTCACGTCGTCGGCCCGGCCCGATCGGCACGCCACAGCAGCGCGGCAGCCGCGATCCCGCCCACGACGATGCACGAATCGGCGACGTTGAACGTCGGCCAGAAATGCAGCGCGATGAAGTCGATCACCGAGCCGTGGTTGGAACGGAACACCCGGTCGGCCAGATTGCCGAGCGCACCGCCCACGACGAGCCCCAGCGCCACGGCGACGGCCGCCGACTGCACCCGGCGAGCCGCGCCCAACATCACGAGGACGGCTACCACCGCCAGACCCCCCAACACCGGCGCCCACCCCTGGGCGAAGCTGAAGGCGGCGCCCGAGTTGTAGGTGAGTTGGAGATCGAGCTTCCAGACGAGGTGGATGGGACCACGCGACAGCCGGTGCACCGCCCACGACTTCGTCACCTGGTCGACAGCCACCACCACGACGGCGACGGACACGGCGATGAGCAGGCCCCGTAAGGCGTCGCGCCGCGGACGCTCCCCGTCGCTCAGCGGCGGTGCAGCCCTCCGCTTTTGCATGACACGCACAGCCGGGCGTAGGGCAACGCCCGGAGCCTCGCCTTGGGGATCGCCTGCCCGCAGCTCTCGCACATGCCGTACATCTTGGTCTCGATGGCCTTCAGAGCCATGTCGATCTCGTCGATGGTGGCCATGGCCTGTGCCGAAAGCGTCAGATCACGCTCACGGTCCACGGCCACGGTCCCGCCCTCGCCGGACTCCTCGTCGAACTGGACGTCCCCGGGCTCACGCTCGAGGGCCAAGGACTCGGCTTCGGCCCGAAGGTCGGCCGCCTGGTTCTTGTAGACCTCGCGCTCTTCGAGCAGGAACTTGCGCTGCTCCTCGAGGAACTTCGGCTCCGACGCGTAGGGCCCCCGGGTGGGCTTGGGCGGCGGCTTGGGGGCCACCTTGGCGGCGGGGGCCACCTTGGCGGGAGTGGCAGGTGCTGCAGCCGCGGACTCGGCCACGGCCTTCTTGGCCGGTGCCGCTTTCTTTGCCGCCGGTGCCTTCTTGGCCGGGACCGCCTTCTTGACGGCAACCGCCTTCTTGGCCGGTGCCGGCTTCTTGGCGGGGACGGCCTTCTTCTTGGGCGGCACGGCCTTCTTCTTGGCCGCCTTCTTCACCGCGACCGGCTTCTTCTTCACCGGGGCCGGCTTTCGGGCCGCCACGGCCTTCTTCTTGGCGACCGCGGCCTTCTTCTTGGCCGGGGCGACCTTCTTGGCCGAGGTGGACTTCTTCTTCGGCGGTGGCGACTTCTTGACCGCGGCCATCAGCGCAATGCCTTGGGTCGCCGAGCGGTGATCGCGATGTCGGTCATCTCCCCTGGTTTTCGTCTGCTCGACGAAGGTGGGCGACCATAGCGTCGCCGTGTTCGGGCGGCAACACCGCGTCGACTCCCAGTATTCCAGGGTGGAGGAGAGCCCCAGGGGGTTGTCGGTCCTCCCATACTCTGTGGGCATGGCCAACCCGCCTGGCGGCCCGGCGCCGTACCCTGAAGTCGACCAGCAGGCTGACTACCCCCGTCTGGAGGAGAAGATCCTCGAGTTCTGGGCTGCGGACGGGACCTTCACCGCCTCCGTCGAGGCTCGACGGGGCGGAGAAAACGAATTCGTCTTCTACGACGGGCCGCCCTTCGCCAACGGGCTCCCCCACTACGGCCACATCCTCACCGGCTTCGTGAAGGATGCCGTGCCCCGGTACCAGACCATGCGGGGCCGACGGGTCGAACGGCGCTTCGGATGGGATTGCCACGGCCTGCCCGCCGAGATGGCGGCAGAGAAGGAGCTCGATCTGCCGGGTCGGGCCGGCATCGTCGCCTACGGCATCGACCACTTCAACGACTACTGCCGGGCGCTGGTCCAGCGCACCACCGACGCTTGGGAGCACTACGTCACACGCCAGGCCCGGTGGGTCGACTTCGCCAACGACTACAAGACCATGGATGCCTCCTACATGGAGAGCGTGATCTGGGCCTTCAAGACCCTGTGGGACAAGGGGCTGCTCTACGAGGGGGAGCGGGTCCTCCCCTATTGCTGGGAATGCGAGACGCCCCTGTCGAACTTCGAGACCCGCCAGGACGACTCCTACCGACCCCGCCAGGACCCCGCCGTCACGGTGCTGTTCACGCTCGAGGCCGACGACAGCGGCGCCAGCCCCGCCGAGATCTCCGGACCGCTCCGGGTCATGGCGTGGACGACGACACCGTGGACCTTGCCGTCGAATCTGGCCCTCGCCGTGGGGCCCGACATCGAGTACGCCGTGTACGAGCTCCTGGGCGTGCCGACGGTCATCGCCGCCGATCGCGCCGCCGCCTACCCCGAGCTCCTCGCCGACGCCGAGCCGCTGGCGCGCCTCCCTGGCTCCGCGCTGATAGGGCGCACCTACCGCCCCCTCTTCCCGTTCTTCGCGCGAGCAACCCGAGGCCTTTCGGGTCCTGGGGGCCGATTTCGTCGCCACCGACGAGGGCACCGGAGTGGTTCATCTGGCGCCGGGGTTCGGCGAGGAGGACTTCGACGTCTGCCGCGCCGCGGGCATCGCCCTCGTGTGTCCGGTCGACGACCGGGCCCGGTTCACCGACGAGGTCCCCCCCTACGCGGGGCAGCTCGTCTTCGACGCCAACCGCCCCATCACCGCGGACCTCAAGGCGGCCGGTGCGCTCGTGGAGGCCAAGTCCTACTCCCACAGCTACCCCCACTGCTGGCGCACCGACACGCCGCTGATCTACAAGGCGGTGGGCTCGTGGTTCGTGAAGGTGACGGCCATCAAAGACCGCATGCTCGAGCTCAACCAGGAGATCGACTGGGTCCCGGCCCATGTCAAAGACGGGGCCTTCGGGAAGTGGCTCGAAGGCGCGCGCGACTGGTCGATCAGTCGGAACCGGTTCTGGGGCTCACCCATCCCGGTGTGGAAGAGCGACGACCCGACCTATCCCCGCACCGACGTCTACGGAAGCTTCGACGAGCTCGAGCGCGACTTCGGTGTCCGTCTCGACGACCTGCACCGCCCCGCCATCGACGCGCTGGTGCGGCCCAACCCCGACGACCCCACCGGGAAGTCGACGATGCGCCGCGTCACCGACGTCCTCGACTGCTGGTTCGAGTCCGGGTCGATGCCTTTCGCCCAGGTCCACTACCCCTTCGAGCGGTCGGAGTGGTTCGAGTCGCACTTCCCGGCCGACTTCATCGTCGAGTACGTGGCCCAGACCCGGGGCTGGTTCTACACCCTGCACGTGCTCGCCACCGCGCTGTTCGACCGACCTCCGTTCCGACACTGCGTGGCCCATGGCATCGTGCTCGGCGACGACGGCCGGAAGATGTCAAAGCGCCTGGGCAACTACCCCGAGCCCGACATGGTCTTCGACATGTGGGGGGCCGACGCCATGCGGTGGTTCCTCATGTCGGCTCCCATCTTGCGAGGCCAGGACCTCGTGGTCCATGCCAAGGGCATCGAAGAGGTGCGGCGCCAGGTCCTGAACCCCATCTGGAGCGCCTGGTACTTCTTGTCGCTCTACGCCAACGTGGACGGCATCCGGGGCCGGGCCCGGACCAACGCCACGGGGGTGCTCGACCGCTACATCCTGGCCAAGACGGCGTCCCTCGTCCACGACGTCACGGTGTCGATGGACGCCTACGACCTCTTCGCGGCGTGCTCGTCGATCACGCGCTTTCTCGATGCGCTCAACAACTGGTACATCCGACGCAGCCGCCACCGGTTCTGGCGCGCCCGCGACGGCTCACCCCAGGTGGAGGCCGACAAGGCCGACGCCTATGACACCTTGTCGACCGTTCTGGTGACGCTGTGCAAGGTCTCGGCCCCTTTGCTGCCGCTGCTCACCGAATCGGTGTACCAGGGGTTGACCTCCGAGCGAAGCGTCCACCTGTCGAACTGGCCCGGCGCGGACGAGCTCCCCTCCGACCCGGGGCTGGTCGAAGTCATGGACATCGTCCGAGACGTGTGCTCCGCCGCACACGCGGTGCGCAAGGCCAACGGCCGGCGGGCGCGCCTGCCGTTGCGCCGTCTCACCGTCGCCACGGCGCGTCCCGAGCGGCTCCGTCCGTTCATCGAGCTCATCGAGGACGAGGTCAACGTCAAAGAGGTCGTGCTCACCGACGAGGTGGGGGGCGTGGCCGATCAGATTCTCACCCTCGTCCACGCCGCCCTCGGGCCCCGGCTGGGCAGCGACACGCCGCGGGTCACCCAGGCCGTGCGCGCCGGGGACTGGCAGCGCACCGACGACGGGGTCGTGGCCGGGGGCGTACGCCTCGAGCCCGGCGAGTACGAGCTCGTCCTCCGTCCTCGCAACGCGGCGGAAGGTCGGACCCTTCCCGACGAGGTGGGGGTGGTGACCCTCGACACCACGGTCGACGACGATCTCGAGTCCGAAGGGCTGGCGCGCGACCTCGTCCGCCTCGTCCAAGCCCAACGCCGGGAGGCCGGCCTCAAGGTGTCGGACTGCATCGTCTTGGCCGTCGTCGTTCCGGCCCCCATGGCCGGCGCCGTCGAGACGCACCGGTCCTACGTGGCCGATCAGACCCTGGCCGTGGACATCGAGGTCACCGTGGGGACCGACGTGGCCTTGCGGGTGACCAAAGCCCCCTGCCCCGACACCTGACCGCTCAGACCCCGGTGCGCCCCCGGGGCTCCTCGGCGAGGCGCAGCGCGCCTCAGCGAGGCGCGATGGCCTGCGGCTGGCCGTTGTCCTCGACGGCCATGACACCCTGGTGATCACTGTCACCTTGGGGGGACTCGGCGTCGATCGAGAGGGCACCACCGGTGGCGGCGTTTCCCTGCACCGACACTGCCGATCTGCCCCCGCCTTCGAGAGTCATGGCCGACGGCTCGTGCCCGGGAATGCCACCGACGGAGTCCGGGGCGGCGACGGTGGGGATCTCCTCGCCCGGGCGCGGCGGCGTGCCCATGGTGGGCATGTCGTCGCTGGGGCGGGCCGTCGGACGCGGCGCCGGACGTTGGGCCAGGATCGACCCCGTCGGCTGGACGTGTTCGTCGACCCAGTTGAGCATGTCGCTCAACGCGCTGACGCAACCGGTTGCGCTCGTTCTCCATGTGCCGACCGATGGTCTCGACGTCCCCGGCGAGTTGGGCCCGGATCGACTCGAGCCGCGTGATCTCTTCGCGCAGGTGCCGCTCGGTGTCCTCGGTGACCGACTTGGCTCGCTGCTCGGCCTCGTTGAGCACCCTGCGGGCGCGGTCTTCCGCGTCCGACACGAGCACGCGAGCCTGGGCCTCTGCTTCGGCTTGGGTCTGGTCGACGAACTTCTGGGCCAGCAACAGCGTCCGCTGCAGGGTGTCGTCGCTGACCGGCACGGCCCCCTGAGGCTGGAGCTGGCTCTCCTGCAACATGCCCTCGAGTTGGGCGATGCGCTCAGCCGCCTGCCTGAGTCGCTCTCCCGCCTGGCGCACTTGTTCTTGCAGCGCTTCGGCGTCTACCGCTACGCGCTCGAGGTACTCGTCTACGTCGTCGATGTGATAGCCGCGAAGAGTCTGGCGAAATTCGACGGTACGCAGGCTGTCGAGGCTCGAGCCCTGGCCGCTCGGCTTTCCACTGTCCATGTGACGAATCCTAGCCACGGGCCGCGGGGCCATGCTCGCGCCGGTGCCCGGGCCCCCGAGAGACCGGAGCGGCGACGCCCAGAAAGGGCCCCGGAGTCGCCCTCGCGCCGCTACAGGAGCCTGTAGGCGAGCGGGATCACGATCACCTGGATGCCGATGAACACGATGATGAACGACAAGTCGATGCCCAAGCCCCCCGCCTGCATCGTGGGCAGGAGCCGGCGCACAGGGGCGAGGACGGGCTCGGTCAGCCGGTAGAGGACGGAATTGATGCTCGCCAACGTCGAGCCGGGTGAGGCGGGAAACCAACTGAGCAGGGCACGGGGGAACAAGATGCCGTACAGATAGATCCACAACGCGTAGATGACGATGGTGCGGATCACGACGAGAGGTTACGGCGTCAGGTCTGGCTATTGGGTGGCGGGATGGAGACGACGGCGCTCAGGGCCGAAGCAGCCCGTTCTCCTGGAGGCGCTGGCGCTCTTCGGCCGACACTTTGACATTCGAGGGTGTCACCAGGAACACCTTGTCCGCCACGCGCTCCATTTTCCCACTCAGCGCGTAAGCGACACCGCTGCAGAAATCGATCATGCGACGCATGAGCTCTCGATCGGCGACTTGGAGGTTCACGATCACCGGTTGATTGGCCATGAGGCGGTCGGCGATCTGCCGCGCGTCGCCGAACTGCATCGGCGCCACCACATGCACGCGTGCGCCGGGCTCGGCGACCACGGGCCGCACGACGCTGCTCGCGCTGCGGGGCGTGATGGTGGGGGTCACCGTCGGGAAGTCCTCGCGAGGCAGCGGCCGGATGGTGCTCGTGGCCACGGCGGAGGTCGGCTCGTCGTCCTCGTCGGCTCCGACCGAGACCCTCTGGCTCAGCCGTTGACCGAGGGGCGCGGCGCGGCTCGTACTCGTCGTACTCGTCGTACTCGTCATCGACCAGGCCCAGATACACCATGGCCCTCTTGAAGAATCCAGACGCCATCGCCAGCCTCCCGTTCGACAGCGTAGTGCCTCCGACCAGGCACATGGGGACGGAGGAGGGCCACCGTAGACCACTTGCTCAGGCTGGTCGGAGCGGGCGTTCCCCGAACAACGCTCGCCCCACGCGCACCATCGTGCTCCCCTCCGACAACGCCACCTCGAGGTCGTCGGTCATCCCCATCGACACCTCGGGAAGTCCGAGGTCATGCGCCAGCCGTGCGGTGAGCCGGAACGCTCCTCGAGACTCCTCGGGTGTCCCGGGAGGCCCGACGGTCATGAGCCCGCGCACGTCGAGGCCCGCTCCTCGCAGCGACGCCACCAGAGCGGGGGCCTGTGCGGGACGACAGCCATTGCGACCCGGGACGTCGGTGGCGTCGATCTCCACGAACACCGTCGCCCCCGGCGCATGCGTCGCGATCGTCTCGCCCTCCACCCCCCGGCTCAGCGTCTGCCAACATGACACCACCGGAGCCAGGACTCTGACGCGCCGACGTTGCACCGCACCGAGGTAGTGCCAGCGCGTGACGGGCGCGCCGTCACCGTCGTCTCGGTCACTGTCTTCTCGGTCACTGTCTTCTCGGTCTTCTCGGTCACGGTCGTCTCGGTCGACGTTGCCGCCCATCCCCGTGGTGTCATCCCCGACAGATGTCGCGTCGGCAACCTTGGCCAACAGCTCGTCCGCGTAATTCTCCCCGATGTCATACAGCCCGGCACGACGCGCCGCGTCAACAGCACTGGTCGTGAATCCCTTCGTCACCGCCACGATGCGCACGCTCGCCGGATCCCTTCCGGCTGCCTCGATGCGCTGTCGCAGCGCGGCCACGCGCGCCAAGACGACATCGGTTGGCGGCGCGGGCGCCAGGACCCGGCCCGGCGAGCCGGCCACCCCGACTCCTCAGCGGCCGCGCCAGACGAGCAACGCCTGACGGGCCTCGTCACCGCGGGCGCGATGTGAGAAATACCCCGGTGTGCACATGGTGCAGACATCGGCCGCGGCCACCACTGATACATCGGAGCGTGAGAGTTGACCACGCACCGCGGCGGGAAGGTCGAGCGAGAGCGCCCCCCAGGTCGTCCGACTGCGCAGGTTGGGCCCCGACACCTCGGACAAGGCGTCGAGGTCGGTTTCGGAGAACTCGTAGCAGCAGGGCCCGATACAAGGACCGAGCCCCGCCACCACGGTGGAAGCACCCAGGCGATGCATGGCGTCGATCGCCCGAGCCAGCACGTCGGCGGCAAGTCCTCGCCATCCCACGTGCACGGCGGCGTGGACCCCTTCGGGCGACCCGAGCGCCACCGACGCGCAGTCCGCGGTCAAGACGGCGACGGCGAACCCATGCCCCCAACCCACCACGGCGTCGGCTTCGGGGGGCCCGTCGGTCCCCGACGCCCAGGGCACGGTCCCAGCGGGAGCCGGGGTGTCGACCACCACGACGGCAGCGCCGTGGACCTGGCGTACACGGCGCAGGGTGCGGTCCCGAGGCACGGACACAAGGAGCCCGACATCGCGCTCCTCCCGCATGTCTCCGTCGGCCCCGCTCGTCCACAAGGCGTGGACGGGCGTGCCCGCCAGGCGCGTCTCGAGCCTGCTAGCGGAGGAACGACGGGACGTCGAACTCGTCGTCACCGAGATCGAGATCATCGTCGTCGGGAGTGGCGAAGATGTCCTCGTGGATGTTGTCGAGACCGAGCACCTGGCTGCGGTCCTCGGGACGAGGCTCGCTGCCGCGTCCCTCTTCCCAGCGCTCGAAGCCCGCCGCGATCACCGTGACCCGCACCGCGTCGGTCATGGCGTCGTCGATGACGTTCCCGAAGATGATGTTGGCGTCGGGATGGGCGTGGCCGTGGATGATCTCCATGGCTTCGTTCACCTCGAACAGGCCGAGGTCCGGGCCCCCGGCGATATCCACGAGGATGCCTCGGGCCCCTTCGATGGAAGCCTCGAGCAATGGGCTCGTGATCGCACCACGCGCCGCGTTGACGGCCCTGCCGTCACCCGAGGCCTGGCCGATCCCCATGATGGCTGTACCCGCGTTGGCGAGCACCATGCGGACGTCGGCGAAGTCGGTGTTGATCTGGCCCGGAACGGTGATGAGGTCCGTGATGCCCTGGACCCCCTGGAGCAGAACCTCGTCGGCCATCTTGAAGGCGCTCATCATCGAGGTCTTCTCCGTCGACACCGTGAGCAGGCGGTCGTTGGGGATGATGATGATGGCGTCGACCTTGTCCTTCAGGTTCTGGATCCCGGTCTCGGCCTGGACCGAACGGCGACGGCCCTCGAAGGAGAAGGGGCGGGTGACGACCCCGATGGTGAGCGCTCCCCCGGCCCGGGCGATCTCGGCCACGACCGGAGCGGCCCCGGTCCCGGTACCGCCACCTTTGCCGGCCGTGATGAAGACCATGTCCGCGCCTTTGAGCGCCTCTTCGATCTCGACTCGGTGCTCGTCGGCCGCCTGCCGGCCGATCTCGGGGTCACTCCCGGCGCCCAGCCCCCGTGTGAGCTGACGGCCGATGTCGAGCTTCAGGTCCGCGTCGCTCATGAGCAGTGCCTGTGAGTCGGTGTTCATGGCGATGAACTCGACACCTTTGAGACCGGCCTCGATCATGCGGTTCACGGCGTTGACGCCACCGCCGCCAACGCCCACCACCTTGATAACAGCGAAGTAACTGCTCTGCGCTGGACCGGTCATCAACCCTCCTGGCCACGACCCGAACCTCGAGCCTCATCGTGGAACCCCGCCCGGCGTCGAGGAGCACGGCTCCGACCACCAGGTGACCTCACCCTCGACCACAGCTTCATTTGGGATGCGTTCCGGGGCATGCCGAGGTGCCCTCACGATACGGCGGCACCGCGAACCGGTCAAGAAGACACACGGCCACTCGGGGTGCCCAAACCCAGGTCATCGGCGTCGTGGTTAGGGTCGCGACCCTGGTGGCGGTCGGCCCACGGTCGGTTCGTCGGGCACGGTGACGTCGATCACCGCCGGTGGCGACACGTGTGCACCGGCCAGCACGCTGGCCAGAGCGGTGAGCTTCGCCTCGAGCCGGGCGGTCGAACCGAGAGCGGCGCTGACCCCTCCCCCCAGATCCAGGCTCACCAGGCCGCCGGTGGTGACGGTGACTCTGAGGACTCGCCCTGTCAACGCGGAAGGAAGCGCAGAAGCCACCTCCAAGGCGGGATGGGCCGGGCGGGCGAGGACGGTCCCGGGACGACCCGGGGTTACCGGTGCGACGAGCACGAGCCCGGGTGGGGGGCTCGCCTGCCACGCCAGGACGTGCCCGGAGGCGTCGACGACGGCCACGCCGCCGCCGGGCCGAGCCAACGACCCCAAGGCGAGTCGTTCGGTCACGGTGATCGTCACGCTGTCGGGCCAGTGCCGCGCCACCACGGCGTGCGCCACCCACGGCAGCTTCTCGATATGGGCTGCCGCGGCTCTTCGGATCGACGTCGATGAGCGGGGGGTGATCGAGCAAGCCCGCCGCCCGGAGCACGGCTTCGGAGCCGGTGTGCTGCTGCGCCGCGCACCGTGGCGTGGCGCAGCGCCAACAGCGGGGTGTGGAGCACCAGGAGCGCCACACACAACACCACCAGGACGACGACCCCTCCCATGACCCAGCGCAGACGCCGGTGGCCCTGCTCGCGCAGCACCGCCACGTGGCGTTGCCACAGCCGCGGATGCACCACCGAGTCCGGACCGGACCCCAACTCCCCGCTCCCCGACGACGCCGGCGGGGACGCCGACGGGCCTCCGATCTCTGGGCTTGCCCCTTGCTGCGGTGAGCTGCCCGTCGGGGAGGCGTCAGGGACGGGCGACTGCGTCTCGGGCGACTGCGTCTCGGGCGACTGCGCCTCGGGCGACTGCGCCTCAGTCGACGCAGCCTCAGCCTCGTCCCACCCTGGGCCTGGCGCTTCTTCGTCCACCCCCCCGGCCACGTCGGCCGGACCCGACTCGTCGTTCATGACCCTCTACCTCGAGTAGAGGTTGAGGGTTTCCCTTGGGGAGCCCCCACCATCCGGACCTCGGGGACGAGGTCGATTCCCGTCTGGCGCCGCACTTCGACTCGGACGTGCTCGATCAGCCGCCAGACGTCGTCGGCAGACCCGCCCCTGTCCGCCTGGATGAAGTTGGCGTGCTTGGGCGACACCTGGGCCGAGCCCATCCGCATCCCCTTGAGCCCCACCCCGTCTACCAGTCGGCCTGCCGAGTCTCCGTGGGGGTTCACGAACACCGAGCCGGCGTTGGACCCCCCGGGCTGGTTCTCCCGTCGCCAGCGCACGATGTCGGCCACCGCCTGCTCGGCTCGGGCGCGGTCGCCCCGCTCGAGGGAGAATTCCGCCCACACCACCACCTGTCGTGGGCCGAGCGACGATGTCCGGTAGCCCAGGGCCAAGGTCTCAGGACCCGTGTCGGTGCCGGCGCCGCTGTCGAGGTCGAAGACACGGCAGCGGGCGAGCACCGCCGCGATGTCCGAGCCGTGACCACCCGCATTCATGCGCAGGGCCCCACCCACCGATCCGGGCACCCCCACGCCCCACTCCAGACCGCGGAGTCCGGCCGCGGCCGACTTGCGAGCGACAACAGGGAGCTTGGCACCGGCACCGGCCCGCACCGACGACGGGCCGAGCTCGACCCAGTCGAAACCCGGACCCAGGCGGATGACGAGGCCGGGGAAACCGGCGTCGGCCACGAGCAGGTTCGATCCCTCTCCCAGGACCAGGACAGGGATCGGACCGTCGAGGGTCCCGAGGGCGTCGTGCACGGCCATCAGATCGGCCTCGTCGTTGGCCTCGACGAATACTGCGGCTTCTCCACCCACGCGGTAGGTGGTGCGCGCCCCCAACGGCGCATCGCGTTGGGCACGGGGCCCCAACGCGATGGCAAGGGCGTCGAGCGCCGCCCCGCCGGTACTCACCACGGTCTTGCCGCCTGGAGCTCGTCGGGCAGCGATGTCAGGTCCCCGGCACCGAGGGTCAGGCACAGGTCCCCGGCCGTGAGCAGGCTCGCCACATGGACGGCCAGGTCGGCTCGACCCGGAACGTAGGTGAGGTCGAGCGACGGATGGCCACGGCGTACCGCATCGGCGACGACCCGACCGGTCACTCCCGGCAACGGCGACTCACCCGCCGCGAACACATCGGTGATGACCACGACATCGGCCCCCGAGAATGCGTCGGCGAACTGGTCGCCAAGGGCGGCGATCCGGCTGTAGCGGTGCGGTTGGAACACCACCACGAGTCGGTGAGGACCGGTGGCCCGGGCCGCCGCGATCACCGCGGTCACCTCCGTGGGCAGGTGGGCGTAGTCGTCGACGAACCGCACCCCGTTGGCCTCGCCGCGCGACTCGAAGCGCCGGGCGACGCCGGCAAAGCGCGCCAAGGCGCGCTGCGCGGCGTCGAATCGCACGCCGACGCGAAGCGCCGTGGCCACCGCCACCGCGGCGTTCCGGGCGATGTTGGCACCGGTGACGGGAAGAGCCACCCGGCCGAGGATCATCCCGTCCACTCGCAAGGCGAACGACACACCCTCGCCAGTCTCGAGATCCTCGACCCGATGGGTGGCCTCGGGCACGCTGCCCACCAGATCCGCACCATGGCGCTTCCCCAGACGCGCCGCCACCTCGTCGTCGGCACCCACGACCGCACCCCCGGACCCCGAGGCCAAGAAGCGATCGAAGGCCTCGACCACATGGTCGAAGTCCCCGTAGTGGTCGAGGTGGTCGGGCTCGACGTTGGTCACCACCGCGATCTCCGGGGCGAGGTGCAAGAACGTGCCGTCGCTCTCGTCGGCCTCGAGGACCAGCCACTCGCCGCTGTCCCACACGGCGTTGGTGCCGATCTCGTTGACGTCACCCCCGATCAGAAAGCTCGGCCGCAACCCGGCCTCGACGAGGATGAGCGCCAGCATCGACGTCGTGGTGGTCTTGCCGTGGGTCCCCGACACCGCGATGGCGCGGCGACACGCGGCGATGGCAGCCAGAGCCTCGGCCCTGCTCACGACCGTGAGCCCCCGACGACGAGCCTCTTCGACCTCGGGGTTGGTGTCGGGGATGGCCGTGGAGACAGCCACCACCTCCGCGTCGGCCACGTACTTCGCCCCATGGCCGACGAAGACCTTCACGCCGCTGGCCCCGAGGCGCTCGAGGGCGGGGGACGTCTTCAGGTCGCTCCCGGTGACGACGTGGCCCATGGCGGCGAGCACCGACGCAATGGCGCTCATGCCGGCACCGCCTGCTCCCACCACGTGCACCCGCCGGGGCCGAGAGAGGTCGAGGACGACTCCGGCTCTCGCCTCGCCGTGGCCCGACCCGGGCTCAAAGGGCACGGGCTGCCCGCGTTCGGCTCGCCGGTGACCGAGCGTGGGACCGGGCCAGGGCCACCACCGCCGCCACCGCATCGGGACGCCCGAGTGCACCTGCCGCCGCGCCCATGGCGCCCAACCGGCCCGGTTCCGATGCCAGCGCGTCGATGACCTCGGCCAGCCGGGGCCCGGTGCACTCGGAGTCGGCCACGATCACCGCGGCGGCGGCGCGCTCGAGAACCTCGGCGTTGGCCTGTTGATGGTCTCCGGGCGCGCCCGGCAGCGGCACCAGGATCGAAGGCACCCCGACCACGGCCAGCTCGGCCACGGCGTTGGCCCCGGACCGGGAGACCACGATGTCGGCTGCCTGGTAGAAGAGCGCCATCTGTTCCTCGTAGGGGACCTGGGCGTAGTACAGCCCATCATGATCGCCCCCCGGTGCCAGGCGCGTCGCCGCGGGGGAGGCCCACGACCAGTCTCGTCGCCCCACCACGTGGTAGATCGACCGGTCGCGTCTCGGTGCCCACAGCTCGGCGAGCCCGATGACCGCTTCGTTGACCCGCTTCGATCCCAACGACCCGCCCACTGCCGCCACGACGAGTCGACCAGGCGGCAACCCAAGCGCGTCCCGAGCCTCGGCGCGGGCCGCCGCGTCGGGACGGGCGCTCTCCACGATGACGCGTCGCACCGGGGCTCCGGTGACCACGGCGCGGGCAGGGCCGTGCCCTCGAAGGCCACCGCAGCGGCACGGGCGAACCGTCCTACCACTCGATTTGCCGCCCCGGGCACGGCGTCGACGTTGACGAGCACCACCGGCGTCCCGAGCACCGCCGCGGCCAGAGCAGTCGGCACACACGCGTAGCCCCCCATCGCCACCACCACTGACGGACGTCGGCGGATCACCACGACCAGGGCGGCTGCGAACGCGGCCACGAGTCCGGCCACCGCGCCGACATTGGCGAGCAACGCACGAGGGTCGACCCGTCGGGCGATGCCCCGGCCCGGGAGCAGCGTCACGGGCATGCCCTCGCCCGCCAGGAGTTGGGCGTCGAGGCCGCGTCGGGCACCCACGAGCTCGACGGCGTCGGGTCCGTGGCCTTCACCCAGCGCACGGGCCACCGCCAGGGCCGGAACGAGGTGGCCACCGGTCCCTCCCCCCGCCACCAGCGCGTAGCGCCGGGTACTCACCCGCGGTCGCGGCGACGCTGTGTGTCGATGACTTTGGGGGCCGCCCGGCTGGAGCCCACGAGGACCGACGGGGGCGCCGGGGGCGCCAGACCGGGCGGCCGCTCGTGTGACGCCACGTTGACGAGGATGCCCGCCGCCACCAAGGTGATGACGAGCGAGGAGCCCCCGAAGGAGATGAAGGGCAGCGGAATGCCCGTGACCGGGAGCACGCCGATGACCGCCCCGATGTTGATCACCGCCTGACTGGTGATCCAGCTCGTGGCGCCCACCGCCAGCAGGGCGCCGAAACGGTCGGGGGCACGCACCGCGGCTCGCAGCCCGTACCAGGCCAGCGCGCCGAAGAGACCCAAGACGATGAGCGTCCCTATGAGCCCACCCTCCTCGCCGATGACCGAGAAGATGAAGTCGGTGTGGGCGTTGGGGAGCAGACCCCACTTCTCCCGACCGCCCCCCAGGCCGAGCCCGTAGAGATGGCCCGAGCCCAGCCCCACCAGGGACTGCACCACCTGATAGCCCGATCCCTTGGCGTGCGCGAACGGGTCGAGGAACGACAAGAGCCGGGCCCGGCGATAGGGCTCGGCCAACCCCACGATGAGCCCGATGGCGGCAGTGGCGCCCAGGGCCTTGAGCACGGGACGCAGCGGCACTCCCCCGGCATAAAGGAGTGCAAAGGTGATGAATGCGAGCACCATCGCCGTTCCCATGTCCGGTTGCTTCAACACGAGCAGGCCCGACACCGCCAGGAGTCCGAGCAGCGGGACCACGGCGGCGATGGGCTTCTCGAGGCGATCGGCCCGTCGGGCCAGGAGGTCAGCGGCGAAGACCGCCATCGCCAGCTTCATGAGCTCCGACGGCTGGATGCGCAGCGGCCCCGCTCCGATCCACCGGCTCGAACCGCCCACGAAGATGCCGATGCCGGGCACGAGGACGGCCACCAGAAGCCCGAGCGTCAACAAAGGCAGCACAATCCGCAACCGGCGCCACTTGTCGTAGCGGATCTTCACGGTGGCCACGAAGGCGATGACCCCGAGCCCCATCCACAGGAGCTGGCGTTCGAAGATCGTCCACACCGACCCGTAGTACTGCAACGACGTGTAGGCCGAGGCCGACAGCACCATGACGAGGCCGATGCCGCACAACGACACCACCACGCCGAGCACCGCCGTGCGCGTCGACACCAGGTCGCGACGACCAACCCCCGGAGCAGGGAGACGGGGTCGCGCCCGCTCTCCCTCCACCAGCCGGAGGTGGGCCGAAGGCACTCCGTCGCGACCCGGGCGCGAAGCCGGTGCCGAGGTGGCGCCCGAGCTCATCGGGCCGTCCCGGAGACCGCTGGGGTGAAGCCCGCCACGGCACCCACGCATCGGGCGAAGTCGTCGCCCCGTTCGGCATAGGACCGGTACCAGTCGAACGAGGCACACGCCGGGGACAGGACCACCGAGTCCCCGGACTGCGCCATGGCGGTGGCGGCCTCGACGGCCCCGGCCATCGAGGCCGCCCGGGTCACCGGCACCGACCCGGCGAAAGCGGCCACGATCTCCTCGGTGGCCTCCCCGATGGCCACCACCCCCCGCAGGCGCGGCGCCACCGCGCCGAGCACCGACAGGTCCAGACCCTTGTTCCGCCCCCCCGCGATCAGCACGGCCGGAGCGCACCCCTCGACCGCCGCCAGCACCGCACCGGGCGTGGTCGCCTTGGAGTCGTCGTAGAACCGCACCCCGCTAGCCTCGCCGACCAGCTCGACGCGATGGGGGAGCCCACGGAATCCGAGCAGCGCCCGACGACATCCCGCGGGGCTCGCCCCTGCCGCCGAGGCGGTCGCCAGGGCACACAGGGCGTCGACCACGTCGTGGGGCATGCTCCTGAGGAGCTCGTCGACCCGGGCCACCCGGGCCCCGTCGGGCCCCACGAGCCCCCCCGCCCGCACCGTCCAGTCCCCCCCGGAGCTCCCGAAGCTGACCACGGTGGCCCCCCGTCGCCGGGGCAGGTCCGACGCGCCGAGCACCACGGGGTCCCCGACGTTCACGACCGCGACGTCGCCGGGACCGCAGTTGGCCCACAGCCTGGCCTTGGCGTCGCGGTAGTGGTCGACGGTCGGGTGCCAGTCCAGGTGATCAGCAGAGAAGTTCAACCAGGCGCCCACCGCGGGCCGGAAGGTGGTCGTGAGGGCCAACTGGAACGACGACACCTCGGCCACCACGACATCGGCGTCACCGCCCACCGCGTCGAGCAGCGGCAGGCCGATGTTTCCCGCCGCCACCGCCCGCCGCCCCGATGCCTCGAGCATCGACTGCACCAAGGTGGTGACCGTGGTCTTGCCGTTGGTGCCGGTGACGGCCACGATCGGACACGTGGACCGGCGCCACGCCAGCTCCACCTCACCGATGACGGGGGCGGCGTCGAGCGAGAACACGAGGTGACAGGCCGGCACCCCGGGGCTGACCACGATCTCGTCGACGGTGCGGGCCAATGCCTCGAGGGCGGGCCCGTCGGGCGCGTGGACCAGGTCGATCCCGAGTTCCGCCGCGGCGCGGCCCGGCCGCTCCCCCGCGTCGTCATCGACGGCCACCACGTCGGTGCCCTCGGAGAGCAGCCGGGCCGCGGTGGCCAGACCACTCACACCGAGGCCATAGACGAGGACGCGATCAGGCATCGGGCCCCGTCTCAGCGCAACCCTGTGACCGACAGGAAGTCCGCGTAGAAGATGCCGAGCCCGAGAGCGGCGAAGAGGCCGCCGATGATCCAGAAGCGCACGATGACGGTGGTCTCGGGCCAGCCCACCAACTCGAAATGATGATGGATCGGGGCCATCCGCAGCACCCGTCGGCCGAAGACCCGGAAGCTCACCACCTGGATCACCACCGACAGCGTCTCGATGACGAACAGCCCGCCGATGACGGGCAAGAGGAGCTGGAGGTTCATCTGCAGGCTCAGCGCGGCCAGTCCCGAGCCGATGGCGAGCGACCCCGTGTCACCCATGAAGATGCGCGCCGGTGCCGCGTTCCACCACAGGAAACCCAGACAGGCCCCGGCCAGGGCCACCGAGGTGAGAGCCATGTCCAGTGCCGACGACACGTGGTAGAGCGAATAGTGACGGAACTGCCAGTACCCGATCACGGCCAGGCAGGCGAAGCAGAACGTGGCTGAGCCCGAGGCGAGACCGTCGAGCCCGTCGGTGAGGTTCACGGCATTGGCCGTGCCGACGAGGATCACCACGGCCCACACGATCCAGCCCACCTGTCCGAGGTCGATGCCCAAGGCGCTCCACCGGGTGAACGACAGATGGGTGTTGGCGCCCGCCCAGTGCTCGGCCAGCAAGGCGAATACCACCCCGATGACCACCTGGGCGGTGAGCTTGGCCCGCTTGTTGAGCCCGAGGCTGCGCCGGTGACGGACCTTGATCCAGTCGTCGAGGAAACCCACGATCCCCGCACACACCGTCACACCGATCACGAGCAGCCCGGGTCGGCTGAACGCGACATGGGTGCCGGCGTGGCCCATGAGATAGCCCACCGCCGCCGCCACCACGAGGGCCATGCCGCCCATGGTGGGGGTCCCCGCCTTGGCCAGGTGCATGAACGGCCCGTCCTCGCGGATCTGCTGGCCGATGCGCTTGCGGGCCAACCACCGGATCAGCAGTGGGGTCCCGAGGGCGGCGATCCACAGGGCGATCCCGCCCGAGGTCATGAGACTGATCACGCGTGGTTCTCCGAGCCCGGTCCGTCGCGCTCGACGCGTCGGGCCACCGCAGCCGTGGATACTTGGGCGTCGTCGAAGGGCACCCGAATCGACCCGATCTCGATGTCGCGCTCGTGGCCCTTGCCCGCCACCACCACCACGTCACCGGGTTGGGCCCTGTCGATCACGAGCTCGATGGCCTCGGCGCGCTCGCGTCGGACGAGGACCTCGGACCCGCCAGGCACCCCCGCCACGATCTCATCGATGATGGCGTCGGGGTCTTCGCTCCTGGGGTTGTCCGAGGTGACGACGACGACATCGGCGCGGCCTGCCGCCGTGGCGCCCATGACGGGCCGCTTCTCGTGGTCGCGCTCCTCCCCCACACCCGAAGACGCACAGGACGCGGTGGCCGCCGGCCAATTGGCGGGCGCTGTCGAGGACGGCTCGCAGACCGTCGGGCGTGTGGGCGTAGTCGACGACGACGGTGAACGGAGCCGGCGTGGGCAACACCTCGAATCGCCCGGGGACCGGAGCGGCACGGTGCAATCCCGTGACGATGGCGTCCTCGGGCACCCCCAGTGCCGCCGCAGTCGTGGCCGCCGCCAGAGCGTTTCGGACGTGGAACGAACCCGCCAACGCCAGCTCGACCCGGTGGCTCCGCCACGTGAACGACGTCTGGAGCGCCGAGCTTTCGATGTCGCGCACTTGGGTCATCATCGAGTACGCGACGCTCGGGACGTCGTCGCGCTCGAGGAGTCGCCGACCCCAGGGGTCGTCCCCGTTGATCACCGCCAGCGCCGCGTGGTCGGGAGTGAACAACGACGCCTTGGCCGCGAAGTACGCCTCGACGGTCCCGTGGTAGTCCAGATGGTCGTGGGACAGGTTCGTGAACACCGCTGCGTCGAAGCGGACCCCGTCGACGCGCGCCTGGGCCAGTGCGTGCGACGACACCTCCATGGCGACGGCCCGCCGTGACGCGTCGCGCGCCTCGGCGAGCATCCGTTGCAGGTCGGGCGACTCCGGTGTCGTCCGGGCGCCGTCGAGGGTCCCGATGACCTTCGTGGGCCACCGGTGCGCCTCGAAGATCGACGCCAGCAGGTGGGTGACCGAGGTCTTGCCGTTGGTGCCGGTGACGCCGACGGTCAGCAATGACCGAGCCGGGTGACCGTAGAAGGCGGCCGCCAACTGCGCCATGGCGATGCGGGCGGTCCCGGGGGCCACGACCGCCTGGGTCACGTCCAGAGCCAGGTGCCGCTCGACGAGCAGGGACCCCGCCCCGCTGGCCACCGCCTCGCCGGCGTGGGCATGTCCGTCGTCGACGGCACCGGGCAGACAGCAGAACAGGGACCCCGGGCTCGACGCGTCGGCTGTCGAATGCGAGGGCGGTGACCTCGGTGGTGGCGGGGTCCCCAGACACCTCGATGACCTCGACCTCCTGGAGCAAGCGGTCCATGTACACGATGGGGGACCCTCGGGGGCGGTCACGCCCTTTGCGTGAGCTTCCCATGGGAAGCGACGATCGTAGTCGTCGTGGTGGTGGGGCCCGGAGCGCTGGTTGCGGTCGGCCTCGCCGGTGGGAGCCGGGGAAACGGCACCGACAGGGGCGTGCCCCCGGTCGTCCCGCCGCCGGGCGACGTCGGGATCCCGTAGCGGTGCAGCGCGTACCGCATGATCTGCGAGAACACCGGTGCGCCCACAATGCCGCCGTAGATCGGCGTGGGCCGCTCCAGGACGACGATGGCCGAGAGGGCCGGGTTCTCCGCTGGCGCGAAGCCGGCAAACGTGGCCTCGTAGGCACCGGGGATGTACCCACCGTGGACCGGGTCGGGAATCTGCGCGGTCCCCGTCTTACCCGCCACGGTGTAGCCCGGCACTCCGGCGGTCACCGCCGTGCCGTCTTGGACCACCTGCTCCATCATCGTGGTGAGTTGCGACGCGACCTCTTGGGACAAGGCCCGGTGCGTCGCCTCGACGCGGGTCTTGGTCACCGACCCGTCGGGAGCCACCGTGGCCTGGACGAGGCGGGGAGGGACGAATACGCCCCCGGTCCCCACCGTGTTCACCATGTCGAGGACTTGCTGCGCGGTGACGGCGTCGTCCTGGCCGATGGGCGTCGAGCCGATGTCCGACACCCGCCACGTGGCGGGATTGCTCTTGACGAGCCCCGCCGACTCGGCGGGGAAGCGGAGTCCGGTGCCGCGACCGAACCCGAGTGTGGCGATCTGTGCCGCCAAGCGGCCCTCACCGAGCTGCTGGGCGATCTCGATGGTCCCGATGTTCGACGACTGGGCGAGGATCTGGGTGGCAGTGAGCTTCTCGGTGGGGTGGTTCTCGGCGTCGTGGAACACCCAGCCGTCGATGGTGAGGGTGTTGGGGACGGTGAAGACCTCGTCGGGGGAGATGATCCCGTCTTGGAGCGCGGCGGAGAACGTCACCAGCTTGAAGACCGATCCCGGCTCATAGACCCGGGTGAGCGCGAGGTTCTGCGGGGCTTGGATCACGGTGGTGATCGGCGGAGGAGGTGGTGGAGGAGCCGTGGTCGTGGTCGTGGTCGAGGCGGCGGGGGTACCCGGCGCGGCCGGGGTGGCGGCAGGGAGCGGTGCGGGCTTGGGTGTCGGGGGCTGGACGGTCTTCGACACCAGATTGGCCATGGACAGGATCTCGCCGGTCCGGGTGTTCATGACAATGGCGATCCCGCTCTTGGCATGCGACGCCAGGATCTCGGCGCCGAGGGACTGTTCGGTCACGTACTGCAAGGGCTCGTCGATGCTGAGCTCGACGCCGGTCCCCGGAACGGTCGCGGCGCGCCGATTCGTCTTGCCCGGCAGCGGGACACCGTCGGGAGAGACCGCCTCGGCCGCAGAGCCGTTCTGGCCGGCCAACAACGAGTTGTACTTGTATTCGAGGCCCGACTGCCCCGAGCCCTCCGCGCCCACCGTGCCGACGAGGGGAGCCGCCAATGTCCCGGCGGGATCCATCCGCTGTGTGGTCGGAAGCACGTTGATGCCCGGGAGCGTGAGCGCGGTCACCTTGTTGGCCACGGTGGAGCCGACCTCTTTGGCGAGGAACACGTACCCCGAGTGCTCCGAGAGCTCGGCCGTCAAGGTCTTGGTCGAGACGCCGAGGACCGACGTGAGTGCCCGGGCCACGGGCGCGGGGTGACGGATCAGAAAGGGGTCGGCCACGATGTTGGACCGGGCCACCGACAGCGCCAGCGCAGCACCGTTGCGGTCGTAGATTCCACCGCGCACGGCGGGAACGTGCACCGTCGTGTTCACCTCGGCGGCCCCCATGGCGGAGTAGCGCCCACTCGAGAAGACCTGGACCCCGATCATTCGCAACGCCAATGCCGCGAACACGAGGACGACCACCACCCGCATCACGCCGATCCGTCTGCGCTGGACCCCGCCCGTGACCGGGCTCGACTTCGGTGTCCGACGCGGCGCCGGCGGCTTCACGCGGCGCTCGTAGCCACGCGGGCGGGCCACAGTGCGACGGGTGGGGACAGACGGAGCAGCGGCGCGAGGAGCGCTCGAGCGAGAGGCGCGACGAACTGCCTTCGGAACCGTGGTGGACCTCGTGGAGGTCGCGGCGCGCGTCCGAGCGGATTTCTTGGCAGTGGCGGCGGGACGCCGGGTCCCCGTGGCACGGCCCGAGGCTGACCGACTCGCGGCCCCCGAGCGAGTCGCCGCGGACCGGGTCGTGCCCAACCGGTCCCCCGCGCCGGTGCGGGCCCGACGGGGTCGGGGCGCGCCGGGTCCCTGGCCCTTCGGAGTTCGGATCACGGGCCGCCGGTCGAGGCGACCGATGCGTGCCCTGCGCCAGGAGTGGTCGAGGACGTCGACGCCGTGGCCGGCCCGTTCACCTGATTCAGGTCGGTCACATTGGTCGGGGCCACCAGACCATGGCGCTGGGCCTGTGACACGACTCCCGAGGGATCAGAGAGCTTCGCCACCCGCTGCTCGAGGTCGTGGTGCCGCCCGAGCACCGCGGTCAGCTGCGACTGCATCCGGGTCAGTCGGACCTGACCCTGGGTCATCGACGCGCCCGCCGCCACCACCATCAAAAGACTGACCAGGACGATGACCCCACCGACGGCCGCGGTTCGAGGGAGCGACCACCGCGGGCCACGCTGGCCCGGCGCCTCGAGGCCCTGCCGGGGCTGACGGTTCAGATCGGGCAGGCGTGCCGGCGCCGGCGCCGGCGCCGGCGCCAGGGTGGCGCGTTGGGGTGATGTCGCCACGGCCATCAGGCTGCGCCCCGCTCGAAGGCCCGCAGCAGCGCGCTCTCCGAGCGCCGGTTGCGGGTCATCTCGGCCGGAGTCGGGCGGCGCGTCCCGCGGAATACGAGCTTGCCCAACGACACCGCCCCACAGCTGCAGGGAAGTCCGGGGGGGCAAGTACACCCGCCGGTCTCTGCTTGCCGGAAGGCCGCCTTCACGATGCGGTCTTCACCGGAGTGGTAGGCGATGACGACGCACCGCCCTCCCGGGGCGAGCGCGTCGATAGCGACCGGAAGCGCGTCGGCCAGGACCTCGAGCTCCTCGTTCACCGCCACTCGCAGCGCCTGGAAGACGCGTCGGGCAGGGTGGCCACCCTGGCGACGAACCGCGGCGGGCAGTGCGGAGCGCACGACGTCGGCCAACGCTGCGGTGGTCGTGACGGGGCGGGCCGCCACGACGGCGAGTGCGATCCGCCGGGCGAAACGACCCTCGCCGTTGGCCGCGAACAGTCGCGCCAGCTCGGCCTCGGGCCACGTGTTGACCAGGTCCGCCGCGGTGGTGCCCTCATCGGGGTCCATCCGCATGTCCAGAGGGGCGTCGGCCCGGTAGGAGAAGCCGCGCTCGGGGCGGTCGAGTTGCGGGGAGCTCACGCCCAGGTCGAACAGCACACCGCTCGCCGATCCGGGACCGATTCCCACCTCGGTGGCGATGTCGCCCAAACGGTCGAAGCGCGCCCGGCGGACCGTGGCGCGGTCCCCGTACGGGGCCAAGCGCGACCTTGTCGCCTCCACGGCGTCGGGGTCGCGGTCGAGACAGAGCAGCCGCACCTGACCGTGCGCGGCGAGTAGTGCCGCGGCATGCCCGCCTCCTCCCGCGGTGGCGTCGATCACCACTCCTGGAGGCACGGGGGCAAACAACGCCACCACCTCGTCGACCATGACCGGCTCATGGGTGAACACCTGGCGCATCCGCAGCCCCTCGACTGGCGGTTTGCCGTCGGGAGGGTTGCTCCTGCGACTCGGTTGGAAGCGGGCGGAGGAGGAGTCTTCCACCGAACCAGCCGAGGGGCTGCGCATGTTCCTGGTGCTCGTGAGGGGTCGAGATCGACTCGACCGTTCGTCGTGCGTGATCCCTCCTTGTCTCGTGTCGTGTCACTCGAAGATCGAGAACGCTCAGTCGTCCGCACCCTCGGTGAACCGCAGTTCCTCGGGCCCGATGTTCGTCTGCCAACGGGCTGGGTCCCACAGCTCCACCCTGTCGATCACTCCCACGACGGTCACGTCGTTCTCGAGTGCCGCGTACTGGCGCATCCGGGCGGGGAGCACGATGCGACCCTGACGGTCCACCTCCAGATCGTGGGTGTGCGATGCCCACATCCGAGCCAGGTTGCGGTCGCTCTTGCCGCTGGCGGCACGCGCCTGCATCTCTTCCATCTGCCGCTCGAACTCGTCGGGCGTCCACAGCGCGAGGCAGCCGTCCCGGTACTCGGTCAGGTATCCCCCGTGCTCGAACGAAGCACGAAATCTCGACGGCAGGATCACCCGACCCTTGCTGTCGAGCGAATGCTCGTACGTCCCGAAAAACCGTGCCACCGAATCGAGCTCCCACGACGCTCCCCCCGCATGTTCGGCGGGCTCCTCCCCTTTACTCCACTTTGCGCCACTTTAGCCCCCACTCCCCCACAGGTCAATCCCCATCGTCTCCACCTCTCTCCACCCCGCCTCCCCGTCCTCCACGGCACGAGACCCCAGCCGAGACGCCACCTCAGAACCCGTCCCGGATCGCCGGCCGGGGCCCGGGCGTAGGCGACAACGTCGCTCGACGAGGCGTCACCACGGGCGCGCCGCGGTCCGCCGGCACTGATCAGTTCGACGGCAACGATCAGTTCGACGGCAACGATCAGGGCGACGACGAAGTCAGGACGAGACAGGGTCCGGCGCGCACGGGCACGCCGCGTCGGTTCGTGCGACCGGGCGACGGTCGGCGCGTCAGTTCAAGCCAGCGCGGTCAGTGCAAGCCGGCGACGGTCAGTTCAAGGCAGCGCGCCGAGCAAGGCGTCTTCGACACCAGCAATGACGAGCGGACTGTCGCGATGACCCCACGGCGCCGGGAGGATACGCCGAAGATCGCTGGCGGAATTCTCGAGCTCGCCGGGTCCACTGACGCCCGGGCCACGGCCGCGTCGCGGTCGACAGCAATTCGAGGAGCACCGTCGGGCTCCATGACAGGAGCGCCATGGAATGCAGGCGGGCCCCATGGCGCGTCCGACGCTGGGCGATGCCCACCACTTTCGCCGTCGTGGTCGTGACCTCACCGGGGCCGACGCCCGCGAAGCAGACGACATCGGACCAGTCGGTGCGAACGGCACGACCGCGATGCACGAGGAGGTCGGTGACGTCGAGTCCCTCGAGGGCGCGCGACCCAGACCTCACCCAACCACCACGAGGACACGATGACGTCGTCATCCCACAACGGGTCGGCGCGAGGAACCCACACGTCGAGCCATACCTGGGCGTCGGGCGCCACGAGTACCGCACCACCACCCGTGCTCCGGTGCACGACATCAGTGCCGTGACGCGCGGCGCGCCCAGCGTCGACGACATCGGTCGTCTGGGTGCTCCCGAGGACGACCGCCGGTGGGCCGACGACGGTACAGAGCCCGACGACACGGCGCGGGTGGAGATCTGGGGCGGGCCAAGAACCATGGAGGGCGCGTGCGGTGTCGACCCGCCGCTCGATCGTCCAACCACCGTCAAGGGCGGCGGTCACGCCGTCAGGGACTGCTCACCCAGATACGGCGCCCATTCGTCGCGCGCTCCCCCGCTCATGGCGAGGAGCCAAACCCTTTGGCGCGGGGCGCACGGTTGGGTGCGCAGGACCAGGCCGACCTCGTGGGGCAGACGGTCCTCCTTGCGGGTGTTGCAGCGGCGACAAGCCGCCACCACGTTGTCCCACGCGTGCATGCCGCCCCGGCTGCGCGGCATGACGTGATCGATGCTCTCCGCCGCCAGCCCGCAGTACTGACAGCGGTGACCGTCGCGGGCGAACACCGTGCGGCGGTTGACCGCCACGGTCCGGTCATGGGGCACCCGGACATAGCGCGCCAGCCGCACCACCGACGGCTCGGGGAAGGCCTTGCGCTCGGAGCGGAAGATCTGGTCGGTGGCATGGACGAGCTCGGCCTTGGTCGCCAGGACCAAGAGCAGGGCGCGACGGGTGGAGACGAGCCCCAACGGCTCGAATGTCGCATTGAGCACGAGCGCACGGCTCGTCCCATTGGCGCCGGCTTCCCTGGCCAACATCACCGACGAGGCTACTCCTGCGAGCACCATCGGCTCCGGCACGCGTCCGCCTCAGCGTCGGCGCCACCGACCCATGGTGCTGCACCAGGCGATGAACGACACGACATCGGTGCCCTCGGGCACGGCATCACCGGATCCGCCGTATGCCGTCTCCATCCGAAACCGCCACAATTGCTCGTCGGGCACGGGGAGCAACGGCCACCGGTGCCACCATCCCGGCCGTGCCAGCCGGGCCGCTTCGGCCGCCGCCGCCGGCCACAACCAGGGGCGGCGGGCCAGCGCCCCCACCACCACCTTCATCGTCGGTCCCGAACTCGGGCCGTGCCGTGCGCCGTTCGGTCTGGCCGTCATGGCACCTCCACCAGTCCTCGTTGGGCCCTTCGCCAACCCAGTGCACCGGCACCGATGAGTGGACCACCGGTCCCCAGTCCGCTCGGCACGATGTGCGCGCCGGTGGTGAACGAGAGTCGGGCGCGCGCGTGGAGCTCGGCGTTGGCTGCTGCGAAGAACGGTCCGGCAAATCCCAGTGCGACGGACCCACCCACAACCACGAGGTCGATGTCGAGCAGGCTCACAACTGAAGCCACCGCCCGCCCCACCAGGCGACCGGTGCGCTCCACGACGTCGGGTGACGCGTGCTCGGGTGCTCGTCCGGTCACGGCCGCGATGGCAGTTCCCGACGCTTCGGCCTCGAGGCAGCCGCTCGCCCCGCACGCGCACAGACGACCGTCGGGCTCGACGATCACGTGACCAACATGGCCGGCGTTTCCCGACGCACCGTCGAGCAACCGATTGTCGACCACCAGACCTCCACCGACGCCGGTGGAGACGACCATGGCCAGAAAGTCACGTCGATCACGCGCCGCACCCGTCCAGCCCTCGGCCAGCGCGAACGCCTTGGCGTCGTTGTCCAGCTCGACACCGAGGCCGGTGATCTCCTCGAGGCGGGCGCACAGCGGGAAGTCTCGCCATGCCGGGATGTTGAGCGGCGACACCGTGCCCCGGTGGCGGTCCATGGGCCCACCACATCCCAGGCCGCACACGACCAGGTTGGCGCCGCCGGTGGGTCCGTCGGGTCCGGTCGCCTCGTTGCGGAGGTGGTCGACCAGTCCCGCCAACGCGGCAAAGAGCACCTCCGCGTCCTCGGTCTGAGGGGTCGGGACCCGCTGAGCGACGAGCAGTTCTCCCGCACTGGTGACGAGACCCGCCGCCAGCTTGGTGCCGCCGATGTCGATCGCCAGGCACAGGTCCACGGCTACTCCCACGTCACGATTCCCCGACGGTCGACGAGCCGGGTCGGCGCGGTGGGTCAGCGGTTGCGACGAAAGCGGTCGCGCAGCCAGCCGCGGGTATCGCTGAGGGCATTGCCGAGGCCGTCGGTCCGCAACGAGTGACCGATCTCCTCCCACCCCGCCTTTCCCATCCGGCGGACATTGGTCCAGAAGGTGACAAGGGAGGCGAACATGATGAGCACACCGAGGAAACCCAGGAACACGTTGGTGGTGAAGAAGAAGAGCATGACCGCCAGCCCGGCGACGAAACCGGCGATGGACCACTTCAGGTATCGGCCCGCGAACCGGTAGACGCTCTCCGACCGGACCCGATCGGCGAACGCCGGGTCCTGCTGGTACAGCGCTTGCTCCAATTCGTGCAGCACACGCTGCTCATGCTCGGAGAGCGGCACGCTCACCCCCTTCCAGTCCCCGTCGCGACGTGGCGCGCGTCAATCAATCTTAGGCACGGGCGAAGGGCAAGACAACGTCGGCTGCCATTCCCCGCTTCCTCCATTCCTAGCCTCGATGGCGGCTCTAGTCCCTGGTCCGGGTCGGAAATCGGTCCTCCGAGCCAGGCTGGGGAATACGGCTCGGCCCTTCGGAACGCTCAACGCTGCGTACCGGTCGACGGCGCCGGCGCGCCCGGCCCCCACTGGGTGTCACCCCGCTCTTTCACCGCGAGCCCCTCTCTGCCCACCAGGGCGGCGGGACCCACGGAGGCGTTGCCGTACCGAGCCCGAATGGCCGACACCGCCGCCTCCACCTCGTGCCAGGCCAGTTGGCGAGGCAGGTCCGCGACGTTCCCCGCCTCGAGGTCGGTCACCTCGATCGTCGTCGTCGAAGGAGAGCTGGCGGGCCGTGGCGTCGGTGTCGAGGAGCCCCGACACCGACACCCCCAGGAGTCGGACTCCCGGGGACACGTCCACGGCGTCGAGGAGCGCCCCGGCCACGATCCCCAGGGCACGCGGTGAATCGAGCGGCGCCCCGACCGTGTGGGACCGGGTGATGGTGGCACGATCGCCGTAGCGGACCTTCACGGTGACGGTCCTCCCCGCCAGGCGCGCCTCGCGCAGGCGCGTCCCCACGGCGTCGGCCATGCGGACGACATGGCGGTGCAGTCCGTAATGACTGTCGATGTCGAGGGCGAAGGTCTCTTCGTGACCGACTGACTTCACCTCTCGGGTGGCCACCACCGGACGGGGGTCCTCACCCCGGGCCAGCTGGGCGAGTTGATGTCCGTTGGCACCGCCGACGGACCGGCACAGGGTGTCCTCGGGAATGCGGGCCAGATCCCCGATGGTGGTGACCCCGAGGCCGTCGAGCCGTCGAGCGGTGGCGGGGCCCACCCCCCACAACGCCCGCACCGGCAGGGGGTGGAGGAACGACAGCTCCTGACTCGGGACGACGACCACGACCCCGGGGCCGGGACGGGGCCCCTCCGGGGTGAGCACCGGCTTGGCGGCCCGCGATGCCAACTTGGCGAGCAGCTTGGTGCGGGCCACGCCCACGCCGCACTCCATCTCCATATCGAGCCGCACGGCCTGTTGGATCTGGCGGGCCACCTCGGGAGGCGGTCCGAGGAGGCGGCGGGCGCCGGCCACGTCCACGAACGCCTCGTCCAGCGCGATGCCCTCCACCACCGGGGAGAAGCGCTCCAGCACGGCATGGAGCCGCTCGCTCATCTCGACGTACCGTGAGAACCGGCCGGGAAGGAACACGGCGTGGGGACAGCGGCGCCGGGCTTCGACCGACGGCATGGCGGAATGGATGCCGAAGGCGCGCGCTTCGTAGGTGCACGATGCCACCACGCCCCGGGCACCTGCGCCCCCGACAATGACCGGTCGGCCCGCCAGCGACGGGTCATCGAGGACTTCCACCGACGCGTAGAACGAGTCCATGTCGACATGGAGCACGGTGCAGAGATCCGAGCCGTCCGCCGTCGGGTCGGAACCGCTGGTCACGCCCTGGTCAGCCACCGAGCCGCAGCCGCCGGAAGCCCTCGGCATACCCCACCCCGGCCCGGCGGCCGTCCTGCTTGGAACGTTCCCGGACTGCCCGGCGGGCCCAATCCCCGCCGTCTCCGAACTGGCTGGCGTGACACGACACCGCCGCCACCTTGGCCTCGATCGTGGCCGTGACGTCCACCCATACCGTGGGCTCGAGAGTGCCCGAGAGCAACGCGGTCTGGACCTGGTAGGCAGCACCCGCCTCGGGGAAGTAGTGCGGAAGGGCCGCCGCCGGCGACAGGGCGTCGAGCAGCGCGAACCCCGTCGTGCGGTGGTCACGGTGATTGAAGTAGTCCTCGCCGAAGAACACCGCCGTGGGGTCGGGCCCGAGAACGGTGACGGGGCGGAGCTTGCGCACCCAGCTCACCAACGTGGCGCGCAGCGCGACGTCGTCGACGAGCTCGCCGTCGGGATAACCGAGAAAGTGTTGACCCGTGATGCCGAGGATCTCGGCCGCCTCGGCCGCCTCTCCGGCACGACGTCGGGCCAGGACATCGGGGTCGATGTCGGGATCGGTCGTCCCCTTGTCGCCGTGGGTGCAGATGAGGACGTGGACTTCGGCCCCGGCCCCGGCCCAGCGCGCCAATGTCCCACCACACGAGACGTCGGGGTCGTCCGGATGTGCATAGACCGCCAGGACCCTGTCGGGGACGTCGTCGAGGAGCTCGGCCACCCGACGTCAGGCCCTGCGCTTGGGCTCGGTCGTCTTGGTGAGCAGCCCCACCTCGCGTTGAAAATCCCCCAGGTCCTCGAACCCCTTGTAGACCGAGGCGAAGCGCAGATACGCGACGTCATCTACTTCGCGCAAGCGTTCCAGGACGGCCACGCCGATCTGCTGGCTCGACACCTCCGCACCCTCACCCCGCAAGGCCTCCTCCACGCGCTGCGCGATCTCCTCGAGTCGCTCCTCGGTCACGGGCCGGTTCTTCGTGGCGGCCCTGACCCCGGCCACAACCTTGGCCCGGTCGAATGGCTCACGCTGTCCGGCGCGCTTGACGACCCACAGCGGGGCCTCTTCGAGGCGCTCGTAAGTGGTGAATCGACGGTTGCACGACAGGCATTCGCGCCGCCGTCGGATGGCCACACCGTCCTCGGCCAAACGTGAGTCGACGACCTTGTCCTCGAGACTCTGACACCACGGACACCGCACCTGCCCAACCGTAGTGCCACTCTCTGAGCGGTCAGGGAAGGACCAGGGACTCCCCGGGGACGACGTTGTCGCCCCCGACCTGTGTCTCGAGCTGTGCCACCACTGCCCGGGGATCACCGGTCGGGTCGAGTCGAGCGGCGATGGACCACAGCGTGTCCCCAGGTCGCACCACGTACGACGAATGTGCCACCACCTTCTCCCCCGCCAGAGCGGGACCGGGGGTGGCGAGGGAACCCCCGGTACCGCTCCACGGCAGGGCGAGGGCGGCGAGCAAGCCCGCCGCCACCGTTCCGAGCACGAACCGCCGGCGCCGGACTGCGAGGCTCGGCCGGGTCGTCCGCCCGTCGGTGATGCACCGGGCACGCGTGGGACGCGCCTGGTGGCAACGACGGTCGGGCTCGGACTGGGGACGACGCCGGGCGGGCGTGGCCCCGCCGTGGGCGGGACGCGCCGGCGCCGGAGGCGCTCCCGGGGCCAGCACCCGAAGCGTCGCCTGACGGCTCCGGCGTCGGGTGGGGATGGGCGAGAGGGCGACGGCCATCAGACCCTGTCCCGGGTGGGTTGAGTCGAACAGGTGTTCGTCACGCCGCCATCACACCACGAACAGATGTTCGTGTCAAGGGCCGTCAGGGCCCCTCCCCGTGATGCCGCGCCTCTCATGACGACACCCTCCCATGAGGGTGTGACACCGGCTCCTTCCCTGCACAGAGGGCCCATCACGAACAGGTGTTTGATCCGGGGTCCCCGGCCGGGTACGGTGTCACGAACTGGTGTTCGCCTTCCGGGGTCGAGACCCCAGCGCGTCGGGACGAGGAGAGCGACATGGCCGAGGCATTGACCGGGAAGCGACTCGAGATCCTCGAGTTCATCGGGGACAGCCTGCGTGAGCAGGGCTACCCCCCGTCGGTCCGTGAGATCGGCGAGGCCGTCGGCCTGACCTCGTCCTCGACCGTCCATGCCCATCTGGCCGTGCTCCAGCGTGAGGGATACCTCCGCCGGGACCCGACGAAGCCCAGGGCCATGGAAGTACGCTTCGATCCCTCCTCCCGGGCTGCCATGGCGGCGAGCCCAGTCCGCCACGTGCCCCTGCTCGGAGACGTGGCCGCCGGTACCGGGGTGCTCGCCAGCGAGAACGTGGAGGAGCTGCTTCCCCTCCCCGAGGATTTCACGGGCCCGGGGTCGGTCTTCATGCTCCGGGTGCGCGGTGAGTCGATGATCGAGGCCGGCATCTTCGACGGCGACTACGTGGTCGTGCGCCAGCAACCCGATGCCGACAACGGAGATGTCGTGGTAGCCGGGATCCCCGGGGAAGAGGGCACCGTCAAGACCTTCGCCCGGCGGCGGGGGAAGGTTGTGCTCTCCCCCGCCAACGCCGCGCTCACCCCCATGGAGTTCGCCCCTGACGAGGTGACCATCTATGGAAAGGTCGTCACCGTTCTGCGCCGGCTCTGAGTCACGACCGTCGCTGAGTTGGAGATGTCAGTCGGCGCGGAGCAGCGAGGCGAGGACGTCGCGCACCCTCTCGAGCTCCCCGCGCGAGACGTGCTCGTCGGGGGTATGGGCGAGCAGAGGGTCGCCGGGCCCGAAGTTGGTGGCGGGCACGCCGAGCTCGGCGAACGTGGCCACGTCGGTCCACCCCACCTTGGCCCGCGGGGGCGCCCCTGACGCGACCACAAGTGACCCGAGAAGGGGGTCGTCCAGGGCGGGGCGAGCACCCGGCGCGGCGTCGACGATCTCGAACCCGTCACCGGCCGAGGGGTCGAGGTCCGTACCGACCAGATCACGAAGTGTCTGTGAGGCGCCGTGGACATCTCGGTCCGGCGCGAAGCGGTAATTGATGGTGACCGTGGCGGTGTCGGGGACCACGTTGTCGGCAACACCTCCCTCGATCGCCACCGCCTGGAGCTGTTCGGTGTACTCGCATCCGTCGAGGACCACACGACGCGGCTCGTAGCGGCCCAGGGCCTCGAGGACCGGCACCAGCCGGTGCACGGCATTGACCCCCATCCAGGGTCGGGACGTGTGAGCCCGCCGGCCGCCGACCGAGACCACCGCCCGCATCGTGCCCTGACAACCCGCCTCGACGACGCCGCCCGTGGGCTCGCCGAGCACGGCCGCATCAGCAGCGAGGAGCTCGGGGTTCGTCTCGGCCAACCGGACCAGTGCGTTGTGGCGGCGCGCCACCTCTTCGCACGCATACAGGACATAGGTCACGTCGACGGCAGGAGCCGGAATCGTGGTGGCCAGGTCGAGCAGCACGGCCAGGCCGCCTTTCATGTCCACGGACCCGAGGCCCCACAACGTGTCGCCTTCGAGGCGCCCGGAGCGGTCGTCGAAGGGCGGGACGGTGTCGAGGTGCCCGGCCAGGACGACACGTCGGGGCCGACCGAGCATGGACCGCGCCACCACAGTGTCCTCGAACCGCTGCACCTCGAGGTGGGGCGCGCCCCGCAGCTCGGCTTCCACCCGGTCGGCCAAGGACGATTCGTGGTGGCTGACCGAAGCGATGGCCACGAGCTCGGCCGTGCGGGCGAGGAGATCGGTCATGTCGTGGGCACGTCGCCCGGGTTCAGGTGCCGACCTGGTGCTCACGCAGCGCCGCTTCGAGCTGGGCTTTGCCGTGACGCTCTCCGGGCTCGAGGCGCTTGATGACGAGCACACACGGCAAGAAGAATTCGCCCCCCGGGAATTCCCGCCGGCGCGAGGCACCGACCGCCACGCTCCATGGCGGGACCACTCCTCGCCCCAGTTCGTCCCCCGTGGCGGCGTCGAGGACCGGGATGCTCGGGTTGAGGATCACACCTTCGCCCAACACGGCCCCGGCACCCACCCTCGCACCTTGGGTCACCATGCACCGGCTCCCGATGTTGGCGTCGTCTCCGATCATGACCGGCGCGGCGTTGGGTGGTTCGAGCACGCCGCCGATCCCGACCCCGCCCGCCAGGTGCACGTGCGCGCCGATCTGCGCGCACGATCCCACCGTGGCCCAGGTGTCGACCATGGTGTCGGCACCGACACGAGCCCCGATGTTGACGTAGCTCGGCATGAGGATCACGCCGCGGTCGAGGAACGACCCCCACCGCGCCGAAGCCCCGGGCACCACTCGGACGCCAGCCGCCTCGTAGCCGGTCTTGAGCGGCAACTTGTCGTGGTACTCGAAGGGCCCCAGCTCCGCGCTCTCCATGGCCCGCAGCCGGAAGAGCAACAAGATGGCCGTCTTGAGCCAGCTGTGCACGACCACCTCGTCGGTGGTGACGTCCACCTCGGCCACGCGGGCCTCACCCCGGTCGAGCAGGTCGATGGCCTGGGTCACGACCCCGAGTGCATCGGTGTCGGCCGGGCTCAGTTCCCCCACACGGGACCACAGCTCTTCGATCTGGGACGCCAAGTCGGCCATCGCCTGAGGTTACCGGGCGGCGCCGTGGCCCCCAGAGCCCTGGGCAGGCGATCGACGCCCGAGATGCGGGTGATCCGACGCCGCCAGACGCGTGGCGGCCAACTCGATGCGGTCATCGGGTTGGACGGCGGCGACCCGCACGAACCCCGTCGCCTGTTCACCGTAGAACTCGCCCGGGCTCACGACCATGCCCGCCGCCTCGGCCAGCGCAGTGGTGAGCACCCAGGCCCCGGACCGACCCTCGGTGACACCCTGGGCGTCGGCCCAGGCCGGCACCGGGACCCACAGATAGAACCCGCCGGCCGGCATCTCGGCGTCGAGCCCCGCTCCCCCCAGGATCTCGACCAGGCGGGCCAGGCGCTTTCGATACCGCTCGCGTTGGTGCCCGACGTGCTCGTCGTCTCCGAAGGCCACGACCGCCGCGGCTTGGACCGGTCCGGGCACCATGAGCCCAGCGTGTTTGCGGACCTCGGCGAGGTACTCGACCAAGGTGGCGTCGCCGGCGTAGAACCCGACACGCACCCCGGCCAGATTCGACCGCTTCGACAGCGAATGCACGGCGAGGACTCCGTCGGTGCCGGATTGGACGATGCTCGTAGGCGCGCCGTCCCACGTGAACTCGGCGTAGCACTCGTCTGACAACACCGGGACGGCCCGGGCCCGTCCCCACGCGCCAGCGCCGGCGAGGTCGGTGAGGGCACCGGTCGGGTTCGACGGGCTGTTCACCCACAGACACAGCGCCCGGGCCGCGACCTCGTCGGAGACCGCCGACAGGTCGAGGCCGCCGTCGCGATGGGCGGGCACCTCCACCGACCGGCATCCCGCCAGGCGCGCCCCCATGGCGTAGGTCGGGTAGGCCAGGGCCGGTGCCAGCACGGTGTCACGACCGGGAGTGCGCAGTCGGAGGAACCACGCCGCGGTGGCGACGAATTCCTTGGTGCCGACACAGGCCGCCACCTGGGCCGGGTCGAGGGTCACCCCGAAACGCCGCCGCATCCACTCCGCCGCCGCGCCCCGCAACTCCACACTGCCGATCGATGCCGGATATCCCCGTTCGGTCCCCGAGGTGCCCAGGGCGTCGACGGCGGCTTTCGGGGGCGGATCGCACGGGGTGCCGACCGAGAGGTCGACCGCTCCCCCGGGATGGGCCGCGGCACTCTGCGCGGCGGCGGCCAGGCGGTCGTAGGGATACGGCGGGGGCGAAAAGCCCTCCTCGGCCTGCCCGCCGCTCATGAGCCCACGAATTCCCTGAAGCGGGCCCGGCCGGCGTCGTCGAGCACGACGTGGACCACCGTGGCGCCCTCGCTGTGGGACTCGTCGACCACCTCACCCTCGCGATGGACCGCGGCGAGGACGTCGCCACGATCGAAGGGCACGACGAGCTCCACCACCCGGTCCGCGACCCGCAACTGGTCTCCCATGGCCCGCACCAACTGCTCGATCCCGGCGCCGGTGCGGGCGGAGACCACCACGGACCCCTCGTGGGCATTGGCCATGCGAGTGGCGGCACGCGGGGCCCGATCGGCCTTGTTGATCACGAGCAGCTCCGGCACGGCTCCGGCGTCGATCTCGTCGAGCACGGAGCGAACCGCCTCGACCTGGATCTCGGGCTCGGGTGCCGACGCGTCCACGACGTGCACGAGGAGATCGGCATCCTTGACCACTTCGAGGGTGGACCTGAAGGCCTCGACCAGTTGATGGGGAAGCTTCCGGACGAACCCCACCGTGTCGGACAACAAGACCGTCTCGCCGCCGGGCAGGGCCAGGCGGCGGGTGCGCGAGTCCAGGGTCGAGAAGAGCCGGTTCTCGACGAGCACACCCGCGTCGGTGAGGCAGTTCAGCAGGGTCGACTTTCCGGCGTTGGTGTACCCGACGAGGCTCACCACGCGTTGGCGCGACCGCAGGCGCGAGCGGCTCTGGGTGCGGCGCGTGGCCGAGACCTGCTTGAGGTCCGCCTCGAGGCGTGTCATGCGGCGGAGCAGGCGGCGTCGATCCACCTCGAGCTGGGTTTCACCCGGTCCCCGTGTGCCGATGCCACCGGCCTGCTGGGACAGGCTGAGTCCCTTGCCCCGCAGGCGTGGCAACCGGTAGCGCAAGAGCGCCAGCTCGACCTGGGCCTTGCCCTCTTGGGAACGGGCGTTCTGGGCGAAGATGTCGAGGATCACCGCCGTGCGGTCGATGGCGGTACGACCCAGGATCTTCTCGAGGTTGCGTTGTTGCGCGGGCGAGAGCTCGTCGTCGAAGACGATGGTGTCGGTGTCGAGGGTCACCGACAGCTCGTGGAGCTCCTCGGCCTTGCCTCGCCCGATGAACGTGGCTGGGTCAGGTCGGTCCCGGCGCTGGACGACCCTGTCCACCACGATGGCGCCGGCCGTGTCGACGAGCAGGGCGAGCTCGTCGAGATCGGCGTCGACAGCGTCAGCCGACGTCCAGGGGAACACCACGCCCACGAGCACGATGCGCTCGCGGAAGCTGCGCTCGATGAGCGTCACAGTCGAGTCGCCACCTCGGTCGGGATCTGCGCCACCAGCGCGGCCAGGACCGCTTCGTCGACGGTGACCTCGCCGACCTTCTGGGTCGGGCCGGCCAGGGAGATCCCGGACTCGCCCAACTCGACGTCGAGGGGGCCACCCCGGTTGTGCACCCGGACGCGGGGCCCGACCTCTCCATGTGCATACGCCGCCGCCACAGCCGCGCACGCTCCGGTCCCGCACGCCAGGGTCTCACCCGCGCCGCGCTCCCACACCCGCAGGGTCAGCTCCTCGGCGCCGGGCCCGGGCCAGACGAACTCCACGTTGGCCCCGGCGTCGACCGAGCGCTCCCAGCGCGGCCCGTCCCTCCAGACGGTCCCGTCGTCGGGCTCTGCTCCAAAGAGCACGATGTGCGGATTTCCCATGTCGACGTGCTGGCCCCAACGCGCCGATCCGACCACGTCCGGGTCCACCTCGTCGCCGAGACGGCCCCGGCCCATGTCCACGCGGCCGTAGCCGAACCCCGCGTCGGGGCCGGGTCGGAACTCCACCGACCGCAACCCACCCCTGGTCTGGACCATGACCGTCCCGGCTTCTGCCATACCGGCGTCGACAGCCGCTTGGACGAGGCAGCGGATCCCGTTGCCACTCATCTCCGCCACTCCGCCGTCGGCATTGTGCAACTCCATCGACAGCGCAGCGGGGCCCTGGCCTGGCACGGCCCGCAACACGCCGTCGGCCCCGATACCCCGGTGTCGGTCGCACAGGGCGCGCACCTCGGGCGCCGACAAAGGTCGGCGGTCGTCGGGATCGAGCAGGACGAGGAAGTCGTTGCCCGCCCCGTGGTGCTTCGTCAGGCGAAGTCTGCCCCGGCCGTCCATCCTCCTCAGTCTCCCACCTCGCCCTCGACCCCTGTGCCTGGGCGCGGCGTGGTGGTGGCCGATCGGTCCCAAAGCCCCAGGAGCTGCGCCAGGAGATCACCGTGGGGATCGAGCCACCAGATGCGGGGGTCTCGGCGGAACCACGCCCACTGGCGACGGGCGAAGGCTCGGGTGCGACGCTTGGCTTCGGCCACGGCGTCGTCGAGGGCAATGCCCTCTTCCACGTGTGCCAGCAGTTCGCGGTACCCGAGGGCCTGGCGGGCGGTGCGCGACAACCCCCCCGGTCGACGAGACAACGACCGGACCTCGTCGAGCAGTCCACGAGCGAGGAGGTCAGCGAATCGCTCCTCGATGCGAGCATCGTGGACGGCCGGGTCGAAGCGGATGCCCACCAGGGTGAACGGTGTGGGGGGATAGGCCTCGAGCCCGGGTCCGAACGACGAGAAGGGACGGCCTGAACCCACCGTGACCTCGAGGGCTCGCACCACCCGGCGACGATTGGTCGGCTCCATCCGGGACGCCGCGGTGGGGTCGAGGGCCATCAAACGCGCGTGCAACCGCTCGGTGCCACCAGGCTTCTGCGCCTCGGCTTCGAGGGCGGTCGCCACTGCGGGAAAGCGACCCGGCACCGACAGCTGGTCGACGACGGCCCGCAGGTAGAGACCGGTCCCGCCCACGAGCAAGGCCCGATGACGGCGCGCCTCGACTCCGCCGAGGACACCTCGGACCTCGGACTGGAACCGGCTCAGTGTGAACTCCTCGTCCGGATCGACCACGTCCACGAGGTGATACGGCACCTCGGCCCGCACGGCGACACCGGGCTTGGCTGTCCCGATGTCCATCTCGCGATAGACGCACATGGAGTCGACCGACACGAGCTCGGCTTCGGGCCGCACGCGCGCCAGCTCCAGAGCCAACGCCGACTTCCCCGACGCCGTCGGCCCCACCAGCGCGACGTGCCCGGGCGCGCCGTCGGAAGCCGGGAGCTGGCGCACGGGCCCTACCGTGCCGAGACGGGAATGCGGATCCGCGGTCTGGCGCCGGCGGTGACGCGGACCAACTCGCCGCGCAGGTGATGCGGCGCGGCCTCGGTGACCAGGACCTCGGCATAGGCGCCCGGCGCAGGTGCGGTGCCGTCGGGCGGCGCGAAATGGACGAGCTTGTTCTGCCTGGTACGCCCCGTGAGGACGTCGGGGTCACGGGCGCTCGGCCCTTCGACGATGACCTCCTCCACACGGCCGATCCGGGCCTGGTGTCGGAACAGCGCGGAGCGTTCCACCACCAGCCGGAGCTTCTCGAAGCGCTCGGCCACCACCTCGTCGGGGACGAACGATGCTGTCATCGCCGCCGCCCTCGTGCCCGGCCGAGGCGAGAAGATGAACGTGTAGGCGCTGTCGTACTCGGCCTCGGCGGCGACCTCGAGTGTCCGCTCGAAGTCGTCGTCGGTCTCTCCGGGGAAGCCGACGATGATGTCGGTGGTCACCGCCAGGTCGGTGATGGCGGCACGCGCCGCCGATAGCCGTTGGAGATAGCGCCCGGCGTTGTACCCCCGGCGCATGGCGCTGAGCACCCGGTCGCTCCCCGACTGCAGCGGCAGGTGGAGGTGCTCGCACACCGACGGCGTCTCGGCCATGGCCGCGATCGTCTCGGGTCTGAGGTCCTTCGGGTGCGGGCTCGTGTAGCGGACCCGCCGAATCCCCTCCACGGCCCCGACGGCGCGCAGGAGCGAAGAGAACAGGGGGCGGCGACGGGTCAGGTCGCGTCCGTAGGAGTTGACGTTCTGGCCGAGCAGGGTCACTTCGGTAACCCCTCGGGCGCTCAGGCCGGTGACCTCGGCGACGATGTCATCGAAGGGTCTGCTCACCTCGGGGCCGCGCACTTGGGGCACGATGCAAAAGGCGCACGAGTTGTCACACCCCATCTGGATCGTGACCCAGGCCGTGTAGGGGAGCTCGCGGACCGCCGACAGGGCGACGGGGAGCTCGGATTCCCCCTCGGGCGCGGGAGCATCCAGGATCTCCACGACGGGCCCTTCGGTCGCAGCTTGGCGCAGGAGCGCCGGGGCCCGCGTCAGGTTGTGGGTCCCGAACACGACGTCCACGTGCCCGGCGCGCCGGCGAATGGCTTCGCCGTCACTCTGGGCCAGGCAGCCTCCCACCGCGATCTGCATCTCGGGCCGGCTCTCACGGAGCGCCTTGAACTGCCCGAGATGCCCGTAGAACTTGTTGTCGGCGTTCTCCCTGATGCAGCAGGTGTTGAAGACCACGAGATCGGCGCGCTCGATGTCCTCGGTCGGCTCGAGACCGTCGGCCATGAGGAGTCCCGCCAGGCGCTCGGAGTCGTGTTCGTTCATCTGACAGCCGTAGGTCCGGATGTGGAAGGTGCGGGTCATCAGTAGGACCCTTCGACGATGAGCCCTTCGATGTCGGGTCGCAACAGCAATGCCCGCCCCGGGACCCCGATCTCCTCCATGGCTTGCTCTGCGCCGGCGCGCACCCCTTCACCGTGCTCCCCGTCGCAGATCCCGAGCAGCGTGGGCCCCGCCCCGGACCAGCACGAGGCGAGAGCCCCGGCCCTGACCATACGAGCCAGCAGCTGGGGAGCCTCGGGGAACAGCGGACTCCGGTAGTCCTGGTGCAGGCGGTCCTCGGTCGCCTCTCGGATCATGAGCGATCGGTCGGCCAGTCCGGCCAGGAGCAGCGACAGTCGTCCGAGGTTGAACGTGGCGTCGGTCCGGCTCACCTCCAGGGGCAGGGCTTGGCGTGCCTTGGTGGTGGGAAGCGGTCGTTCGGGCACCATGGCCACGAACACCAGATCACCGTCGAGCGGCATCCGGACCGCCCGCACCGCGCCCCGCACGAGCGTGGCCGCGACAAGTCCACCCACGACCGAGGCCGCCGCGTTCTCAGGATGGCCGTCGATACGGGCCGCCACCCCCAAGGGGTCCTTTGACCCCGCCGCCGCGGCGGCGGCAACCGCCAGTGCGGCCGAGGATCCCAGACCGCGTGCGACGGGGATGGCGGACCTGACGGTCACCGCCAGCCGGTCGTGGCCGACGACGTCGATCGCCACCCTGGCGGCGAGATGCATGTCGTCTTCTTCGAGATCGGCGCCCTCGCCCTCGGAGCGGACCACCAGACGAGAGGCAGGCTCCACGTCGACCTCGACATAGAGGTCGAGTGCGACGGCCAGGACGTCGAATCCGGGGCCGAGGTTGGCCGCCGAGGCCGGGGCTCGAGCGCGCATGGCTGCCAGGGTAGTGCCGTCGCTCCGCCGCTCCGGGCCGGTCAGGTCAAGATCGCTTGAGTCGCCAGCTCAGCGACGGGCCGCTCAGGCGGTCGACGACATGCACGGGTACGCCGACTCGCTCTTGTCCGATGGACGCCGCCAGCGTCCCCACCGACGTCCCGGCCCCGACTCCGGAACGAACCGGTCGGTCGGTCAGCGTCAGCCTCGGCTCCTGGCCCGGCCACGCCAAGAGCGAGATCGCCTGGGAGGCGACCACCGGCACGTTCTGATGGGTCCAGGGCAATGTGACCTCGCCCACCCGAGCGCCCTTCGCCGTGACCGGCACCTCGCGCAAGCCCGCCGCCACGGCGTCGAGTAGATGCTGGTCGACCCCGTCGGCGACGTCCAGCGGGTCCTCGCCGGGCTGCCCGGTGACCGCCGCCAGGACCAGGACGCGTTGCCCGGCGACGGTCCGCTCCTCCGCCAGCACGAGGCAACCCATCGCGGCCTGGGTGAACCCCGACTTCACCCCGATGACGCCGTGGGTCCCCACCGACGACACGTAGTTCGTGAGCACACCGGCGATCGGCAACGTCACGGCCCGCTGGGCCACGACGGCGGCGAAGGTCGGTATCGCCATGGCGGCCTGGGTCACGAGCAGCTCATCACTGGCGGTTCCCGCCGTTGCCGGGTCGAGACCACTGGCGTCGACGTAGTGGGTATGTGCCATCCCCAGGGACGTCGCGGTGGCGTTCATCTTGCCGACGAAAGCCGGCACGGTGCCTGCGTCCCACCTCGCCAGGACGTCGGCGAGATTGTTCGCCGAGTGGACGAGGAGGCCGTCGAGCAGCTCCCGCTCGGACAGCTTCTCGCCGGGCTGGACCGGGACGTTGGTTGCTCCCGCTCTTTCTTCAGCCGAGGCCTCGGCCTGATCGGCAGCGGTCATGGTGAACACCGGGCCTTGGGCATCCGGGGCCAACGGGTGGTCGCGCAGCGTCAGGTAGCCGGTCATGATCTTCGTGAGGCTGGCGATCGGTACCGCCGCTTCGGGCCCGGACTGGACGGTGACGCCGAGTTGAGGGACCGCCACGGCGGCCTCTCCGGTTGTCGGCCACGGGAGCGCCGGTGTCGCCCCGGCCACGGGCGAGGTGCCCGGGAGGGCTCGATGCAACACCACGGCCGGAACGGGCCGACCGAGTTGCACAGACAGCGCCGCCACCACGGCCACGACCACCACCACCAGGGCCCAGGGCCAACGTCGCCAATGCCGGGGCGGTTCCACCCGGGGCGCCGCCGCGGGCGTGGTGGCCAAAGGCCCGGCCTCGGAGATCGGAGCATCCACCGGAGCCCCCGACAGCGGGGGCGAGAGGACCACCGGGACCAGGCGCGACACCGGCGCCAGACCCCGGTCCGCGGGTGTCGTCGTCTCGGCCTCAGGTGGGGCTTCCAAGATGGCGGCGAGGGTCCCGCCCGCCATCGACCCCGCCATCCCGTTGACGCTGCTCAGGCCGGTGTCTTGGGTGACGACCGAGGCGGTGTCTATCGGCGCGCCGGAGCTGCCGTCGCGCTCGTCGGCAACGGTGCTCGCCCCGCGACTGTGCCGGCCTCGGTGTCGGACCACCTTGGCTACCGGTCGGCGAGCTGCTCGAGCTCTTCGGGCGCCATGAGCACGGCGCGAGCCTTCGATCCCTCCGACGGTCCGACCACCCCTCGGCGTTCGAGCAGGTCCATGAGCCGTCCCGCCCTCGAAAAACCCACCCGGAGCTTGCGCTGCAACATCGACGTGGACCCTAGCTGAGATCGAACGACCAGCTCCATGGCTGCAGAAAGCAATTCATCGTCGTCGTCGAGACCCTCGCCGCCACGAGTCGAGTTCTCGTCACCGGCGATGCCGACGACGTATTCGGCACTGCGCTGGCGCTGCCAGTGCGCGACCACGGTCCGCACCTCGCTCTCCGACACCCACGGGCCCTGGATCCGGCGTGCCACCGATGACGACGCCGTGAGCAGGAGCATGTCGCCCTTCCCGATGAGCCGCTCAGCACCGGGTTGGTCGAGGATCACCCGGCTGTCGGCCAGTGATGACACCGAGAAAGCCAAGCGGGAAGGGACATTCGCCTTGATGACACCGGTGATGACGTCCACCGAGGGACGTTGCGTTGCCAAGACGAGGTGGATGCCGACGGCCCGGGCCATCTGGGCGATCCGGCACACCGATTCTTCGACATCGCGCGCCGCCACCATCATGAGGTCGTTGAGCTCGTCCACCACGATGAGGATGAACGGCAGGCGCTCGCGCCGCACGGTCGGCGAGACAGCCTCGCGTGATTCGGCCAGACGCGCCGCCACTCGGTCGGCGACGTCGCCGTCACGCCCAACGCCGTCGCCCTGGAGATCCTCCTCGACATCCACCCCGTCGGTGTCGGGCGGGCCGAGGTCGTCGAGCTCGCCCCGTTCGACGGCTGCGTTGTACCCGGTGATGTCGCGCATGCCGGCCTCGGCCAGCACGTCGTACCGGCGTTCCATCTCCGTGACCGCCCATGCCAAGGCGTTGGCCGCCTTCTTGGGGTCGACGACGACCTGGGTGAGCAGGTGCGGGAGCCCGTTGTACTGGCCCAGCTCGACCCGCTTGGGGTCGACGAGGATCAGTCGCAACTCCTCAGGGGTCGCCCGCATCATGATCGAGGTGATCAACGAGTTGATGCACGACGACTTGCCCGCCCCGGTGGCGCCCGAGATCAGGATGTGGGGCATGTCGGCGAGGTTCTCGATCACCGGTCGCCCCGCGATGTCGCGTCCCAGCGCCACCTCGAGAGGGTGCGTGGCCTTGCGGGCTTCCTCCGACGCCAGGACGTCGCCCAATGTCACCAGCTGGCGCAAGCGGTTGGGGACTTCGATCCCGATGGCCGACTTGCCCGGGATCGGTGCCAGGATGCGCACGTCGGCCGACGCCATGGCGTACGCGATGTCCTTGGCCAGACTCGTGACCCGGGCCACTTTCACGCCGGGGCCGAGCTCGAGCTCGAAGCGGGTCACGGTGGGGCCCACGGTGTGTCCGAGCAACCGGGTATCCACGCCGTGTGCGGCCAGGGCACTGACCAGAGCGCGGCCCGCGTCACTGATGGCCGAGCGGTCGAGCTCCTGGGGTTTCGAGCGCGACAGCATCTTCATGGGCGGGAGCCGCCAGTCTCCCGTGGCGGTACCCGAGTCCATCGAGAGCCCCTCTCGGGGTGTGCTCGACACCGCTGGCACCGCCTGCGGGTCGAGCCGGGTGTCGGCTTGGTTGTCGGGTCCCCGGTCGGGGTCGGGCTCGACCGCCACCGGTGGTTCGACCGGGATCGCCTCATCGAGATCGAACAGCACGGGGCGCTCTCGTCGTCGCATGCGACCCAGGCCCGTCGCCTCGACCTCTGTTTCAGGCTCGAGGTCGAATTCGGTGTCGCCCTCGTCCGGGACCGAGTCCTCGCCCCCGGCGTCTTGGGCGTCGCCGTGGGGAACGGCCGACTGCCACAGCTCACGGCCGACGCGAGCGACGCCGCCCAGCGCGGCACGCAGGGTCACGCCCGTGAAGAGCACCAAGGCCAACGTGACCAGGGCCAGCAGGACAACCGATGCCCCCCAGTCCCCGAGCCCGGATCGCAAGGGGTTGCCGAATGCCGCCCCGATGAAGCCGCCCGCGCCGGAGAGACGCCTCGACGAGGCAGACAGATGCGGCGCCCCACCGGCGAGGTCCGCCAATCCCGCCACCGAGGCCAAGGTGAGCGCCAGTCCGACCCCGGCCCGGGCCGGCTCGTGGCTGGGTCGCCCCGCGATCAGCATGACTCCGGCCGCTGCGAACGCCGGTGGGACCAGGAACCGGCCCACACCGAGGACCATCCCGAGCCCGTGCCGCACCCCGTGCCCGACCGGGCCCAGGGCGTTGCCATAGATGCCGAGCGCCCCCAAGATGCCCAGGGTGAGGAGCCCGATGCCCCACGCGTCCTCCACGTGGCCTTCGAGCACCGACAATGCCGAGACGATCCACGCCGGACGCCCGGCCCGATTGGGTGCCCGGCGGCGCCGAGCCGGGGCAGGACGCTTCGATGCCCGCGTGGAACGGGAGCGCGCTTTGGACTTGCTCCGGCCTCTGCCGGGTGCCGACCGGGAGGAGGGGCGTGAGCCCGCCCGGCGGCGCTTCGTCGTCACCACAATGGCCCCAACGCTAACAGCCACCCCATGACCATCCGAGGATCGGTTGTCAGGGCTCCCACCAGGGAGAACCCCAGAACCACCGGCCGGGAACGGTCCTCAGACGGTGACGACCACGGGCACGATCATCGGCCGGCGCCGGGTGCGCTCTCCCACCAGCCGGCCCAGCGCCTTGCGGGCATGGCGACAAAGGGACTCGTGGTCGGTGGCACCCTCGGCCAGTGCCTTCTCGAGAGCGACCCGCACCACGTCGCTCGCCTCCCCGAGCAGGGCCTCGGCTTCGGGGGCGTGGATCCAGCCCCGGGTCACGATCTCGGGCGGGCTCACGACCTCGCCGGCATGGGGGTCGACCGTCGCCACCACGACGACGACCCCTTCTTCGGCGAGCACCCGGCGGTCCCGCAAGACCCCGTGGCCCACGTCACCGACGGTCCCGTCGACATAAAGGAACCCGGCAGGTACCGAGTCGCCGCGGTGGATCCCCTTGTCGTCGATCACCACCGAGTCGCCGTCCTCGCACAGCAGGGCCTTGTCGTCGTCGACCCCCATGCGCGTGGCCAGGTGGATGTGGTTCACGAGGTGCCGGTACTCACCGTGGACGGGAATGAACCACTCCGGACGCGCCACCGACAGCAGGACCATGAGCTCGCCCTGTCGGGCGTGGCCGCTCACGTGGACGGGCTCGACACCGGTGTGGATCACTTCGGCACCGCGGCGGTACAAGCCGTCGATGACGCGTCCCACGGCCCACTCGTTGCCGGGAATGGGATGGGCGCTGATCACGACGACGTCGTCAGGCCGGAGGTGCAACCACTTGCTATCGCCGGCCGCCATGAGCGACAGGGCCGACATGGGCTCACCTTGGGACCCCGTGGACACGACGCAGACCTTGCCGGGGTCCATGTCGTCGACATGCTCCACATCGACGACCTGGTCCGGGGGAAGGTCGAGGAGGCCGAGGCGCCGAGCCAGCTCCACGTTCTTCGCCATGGAGCGACCCAGCGTCGCCACCTTGCGCCCCGTGCCGAGGGCGGCGTCGACGACCTGCTGCACGCGGTGGATGTGGCTGGCGAAGCAGGTCACGATGATCCGCTGCCCGGACCGGGCCTCGAAGAGGCGTCGCAGCGTGGCGCCGACCTGCGTCTCGGACTCGGTGAAGCCCGGCTCCTCGGCATTTGTCGAGTCCGACAGCAGCAAGCGCACACCCGGTCCCGAGGCGATGGTCCCGATCCGGGCCAGGTCGGTAAGCCGGCCGTCGACGGGCGTGAGGTCGATCTTGAAGTCCCCCGAGTGCAGGATCACACCTTGGGGCGTGTGAAATGCCGTGGCGAAACCGTGAGGGACCGAGTGGGTGACGGGGATGAACTCCACTTCGAAGGGCCCGATCTCGCGCCGCTCCCCGTCGGTCACCTCGACGAACCGGGCCCGGTTGGCGAGGCCCGCCTCCTCCACCCGATTCCGGGCGAGCCCGAGCGTCAGGGCCGATCCGTAGACGGGCACCGACAGGTCACGGAGCAAGTAGGCAAGTCCGCCGGTGTGGTCCTCGTGGCCGTGGGTCAGGACCACCGCTTCGACGGCGTCGGCCCGCTCGCGCAGATACGAAAGGTCCGGGAGCACGAGGTCGATACCCGGCATGTCGGGCTCGGGGAACATGATGCCGCAATCGAGCACGACGATACGGCCGTTGAGCTCGATGCATGCACAGTTCCGGCCGATCTCTCCGAGCCCGCCCAGAAAGATGACGCGAACAGGATCAGACAAGCGACCCGCCTGCGCGCGCACCGGCAACGGCGTGCACGTCGCGCCCGAGGTTTCTGATCACGGTCCTGGCCCGCTCGTCGAGATCGACGGGGGCGGCGCCGAGGGGAAGTCGACACTGGCCCGAAGGCAGGCCGAGGGCCCGGCACGCCGCCTTGGCGGGCAGGGGGTTCGGGTACGTCTCGCTCGACTCGAATTCATAGGACTCGAGCAGCCGGGCGTTGCAGGCGCGCGCTCGGTCGGCATCGCCTTTGCACCAGGCTGCCACCATCTCCGCTGTCTCTTCACCCGCCCAGTGCGACGCCACGCTCACCGCACCCACCGCACCCAGCGCCAACAACGCCAGCGTGAGAGCGTCGTCGCCGCTGTAGAGCTCGAAGTCCTCGGGCGCCTCAGCCATCAGCCGTGCCGAACCGGCGGGGTCGGCCGTGGCGTCTTTGACCCCCACGATGTTGGGCACCTCGCGCGCAAGGTCCACCATGGTGTCGCGGGCAATCCTGCGCCCGGTTCGGACCGGGATGTCGTAGAGGACGACGGGGAGATGGGTGGACGCCGCCACGGCCCGGAAGTGGGCGGACAGGCCGGCCTGCGAGGGCCGTGAGTAATACGGCGTCACCACCAGGGCTCCGTCGACACCGGCCGCCTCGGCGAGCTTCGTGGTCTCGATGGTGTGGCGGGTGTCGTTGGAGCCGGTGCCCGCCAGCACAGGGACCGTGACCGCTTCTGTCACCGCCTGCCACAACTGCCCGAGCTCAGCGTCTGAGAGCACGGGGCCCTCACCGGTGGTGCCGGCCACCACGAGGCCGTCACTCCCGTGACCGGTGAGCCAGCGGGCGAGCGTGACGGCGCCATCGATGTCGAGCCCACCGTCCTCGTCGAACGGCGTGACCATGGCGGTGATGACCGTGCCGAATCGGCCAGGCGCGGGCGGGGACGTCACGCCCTCAGGCTAGCCCCCCGCCAGGCACCCGCCGCGGCCGAACCGGAGCTAGGCGACGGCCCCGGCGGCGGGCGTGCTCTGCAGGCTGTCGTACTCCTCGCCGGTGTCGGCCCAGTCCTCGAATCCGATGACGCCCAGCTCGGTGAATTTCACCCGTAGCCAGCCGTCGGCGGCGTCGAGCAGCCCTAGTTTCTTGCAGTTGGGAACGATCTTCGAGAAGAGCAGGGACTGGAAGACCTGGCGGTCGGGGATCTGCATGAGCAGCGGCACGATCTCCTTGGGGTTGACCCCCATGCGCTCCCACACCTCTTGCTGGAGGAACCGGTCGCGCATACGCACGGCCGCCTCGAAGGCGAACTCCTGGCGCTCACGGATCTCGGCCGCCGAGAGCTGCTCGTAGTACTCCTGGAGGCTGAGCACACCGAAGGCGACATGGCGGGCCTCGTCCGACATCACATAGCGCAGCAGTTGCTTGAGCAGCGGCTCGGTCGTCATCTGGTGCATGAACCCGAACGCGGCCAGCGCCAGGCCCTCGACCATGATCTGCATGCCCAGGTAGGTCATGTCCCATCGCTGGTCGGCGATGATGTCATCGAGCAGCAGCCGGAGATGCGCGTTGATCGGGTAGTGGCCCGACAGCTTGTCGTCGAGGTACTTGGCGAAGACCTCGACGTGCCGCGCCTCGTCCATGACCTGTGTCGCCGCGTAGTACTTGGCATCGATCCACGGGACCGACTCGACGATCTTGGCCGTGCAGACGAGGGCGCCCTGCTCACCGTGCATGAACTGCGAGAGCGTCCAGTTCTGGCTCTGCACGCCGAAGTCGATCCACTCTTTGTCGCCCCACAGCGCCATCGAGGTCCCGCTCACGTCGATGCCGTCTCCGAAACCTCCGTTGGCCGCCGCGTTGGCCACCACCAGCGCCTCCTGGTCGACCTCGGTCTCCCAGGGAAGGTCCGTCTGGCCGTTCCATTGGGCCTTCTTGGCCTTCTCGTAGAGCTTCTCGAGCTTGGGACGCTGTCCCTTCTCGTAGTCCCAGGTGAAGATGGTGTCGTAGACCGAGTGGACGGCGTGGCACTCTTCGTCGACGTCGGTGTTCACGACAGAGAGGATCGCCTCGAGATCGTTGATGTCGTCGCGGCCGATGATGTCGACCGTCTCGCGCATCTGGTCCGTCATGATGCTTCCCCCTTGGTGGTGGGTAGTGGGTTGTGGGACTGCAGAGTTCGCGTGGTGGGGACCCCGGGGCCGGCGGGAGAGGTGGCGTCGAATCCCGGGGGCACCTGGAGCGCCCGGATGCCGGGCAACACGAACAGGCGCACGAGTCGTCGCACGTCGGTGTCGTCGGTGAGGTCGACGCCTTCAGCGGGACACAGCAGGTACGACACGACGATGCGCGCCGCCCATTCCGCCACCCGCTTGGACTCGGGCTGGTCGAGCCAGCGACCGAGGAACGGAGTCGTGAACGCACAGGTCACGGCGAGGACCTCGTCCATCCGGGCGAAGGCAAGTTGCGACAAGACCTTCTCGGGCTCGTGCGCCAGCAAGTTGGCGAGGGCGGGATGCGCGATCGCCCTGGTGGCGGCTTCGGTCATGCCTGCCACGAGGACGTCCTCGAGGTCGGTGGCCTCCCCCATGCGCACCGCCAGCGCACTGAAGAATCTCGACACCTCGGTGTCGACGACGGCACCGAGCACGCCGTCTTTGCCCCTGGGGAAGACCCGGTAGACCGTGGCCCGGCTGCATCCCGCCGCCCGGGCCACGTCATCGAGCGTGGTCTTGGCGACTCCTTGGCGGGCGATGCACGCCAAGGCTCCGTCGATCACCCGCACCCGAACCGGGATAGGGGCGACGCCCTGGTCCGGCTCCGAGGCATGGGCGGTCTCATCCCGCACCAGCTCCAGCTTCGCCTGGCCCACGATGAGACAGTATGGCTCCAGATGTCTCATTGTCAACGGTCCCCCCACCCCGGGGCCCGATGGGCCTGCTCAGGGGCGGGCGGGCCCGAGGTCTCCCACGACCCCGGCGAGCAGCTCGGTGCGCACCAAGGTGGCGACCTGCTCGGGATCACCGAGATCCCAGTGCCCGGGCGACGAGATGTAGGACAGGATCATCCGCGCCAGGAAGTCCGCCCCTTCGTGGACCTCGACACCCTCGACCATGCCGTGCTCGTGGAGGTACGGGACGAGAAAGCCGGCGATGAGCCCGACCGTCCGGTTGGACTCCACCGTGAGCTTCGGCATGAGCACCTCGGGCTCGATCTCGAGCATCTTCTGGAGCACGTCGTGCTCGATCAACGATCGGCGGGCAAAGAGCAACCCGCGGTCGAGTACCTCCTCGAGCGACGTTGCCCCGTGGACCTCTTCGTAGAGACGGCCGAAAAAGACAAGGAACTGCCACGACACCACCGCGTCGATGAGCTCGTCCCGACCACCGGGGAAGTACCGGTACACCGTGGCCCGCGACAACCCGGCCTCGCGCGCCGCATCTTCGACGGTCGTCTTGGACAATCCCCACCGGGCCACACACAGGTAGGTGGCCTCGAGGATGCGCTGGCGCGGCCCGTCCATCGAGCCCAGGCTACCGCCGCGGGATCAGAAACCCAGGAGGGTGTCGAGCCCGACGGTAAGGCCGGGTCGTCCCGACACGGCCTTGACGGCCAGGATCATCCCGGGCATGAACGAAGTGCGGTCATAGGCGTCGTGGCGGATGGAGAGGCTCTGGCCGACCGCTCCGAAGAGCACTTCCTGATGGGCGACCATGCCGTGGAGGCGCACCGAGTGGATGCGGATCCCTCCCGGGCCTTCACCGCCGCGCGCCCCGGCCAAGACCTGCGACACAGTCCGGTCGATCGGCCACGCGTCGCCTCCGGCACCGTGGCGGCCCCGCACGAGACGATCGGCCGTGCTCAGTGCTGTGCCCGAGGGTGCGTCGAGCTTGCCGTCGTGATGCAGTTCGATGATCTCCACGCCATCCATGAACGGCGCTGCCAGCTCGGCGAAGCGCATCATGAGCACCGCCCCGATGGCGAAGTTGGCCGCCATCACACAATTGACCTCCGAGCCCTCGAACAAGGCCCGGAGGTCCTCGAGGACGCCCGGGTCGATCCCGGTCGTTCCCACCACGGCGTGGACTCCGTGCGATGCGCACCAACGCATGTGGTCGACCGCGGCAAGAGCCACGGTGAAGTCGACCGCCACCTGCGCACCCGAGCGCTCGAGGTCCCCGACGTCACCGCCCACCTGGAGACCGGCCGCGTCCTCGCCGATGACCTGACGCAGGTCGATCCCCGCCAGCGCGGGGTCGACGGCGGCGACGAGCTCGAGATCGGGGTCGTCGGCGATGGCCCGGCACACCTCACGCCCCATCCGCCCACCGGCGCCGAGCACTCCCACGCGGGTCATGGGCAAACCCTATCGACGCGTCCGCGAGCCCACGACACGGTCGGCCCAGGTCGAGCGCGGCCGGTCACGGGGCGTCGGGATCGAAAGGGCCCACCACCGACAACGTCCGGGTCTGGGTCGCCAACGCCGCTGCCACCGAGCCCACGTCGTCGACCGTGACGGCGTCCACCTTGGCCAGGACCTCGTCGACCTCGAGGACTTGGCCGTGCAGCAACACGCTCGACCCGATCCTGCTCATGCGCGCCCCCGAGTCCTCGAGCGACAGCAGTGTCTCGGCCCGCAGATGCCCTTTTGCCACAGCCAGCTCCCGGGCGGTGATGCCCTTCTCGCCCATGCGGTCGAGCTCGCCGTGCACCAGGGCCAGGACGTCGCGAGCGTGCTCGGGCGCGGTGCCGACGCTGACGGTCATCGTGCCGACCTCTTCGTAGTGGATCCGTTCCGACCAGATCGAGTACGCCAGAGCCGCGTCGTTCGCGTACCTCTTGGAACAGCCGGCTCGAGATCCCGCCCCCCAGGACGTGGTTCAGGACGGCCAACGGCCAGCGTTCCGGGGAATGCCGGCCCGCACACCGCATGCCCACCACCAGGTGGACCTGTTCGGTGGGACGGGCGTGGACCGTCAGGGCGTTCCCGGCGTGACTGGGAGGAACCCGAGGAGGCGACGCTCCTCCCGAACGAGGCGCGAAGCGGGCTTGCACCTCCAGCGCGAGGCGCTCGTGGTCCACATCGCCGGCGGCGGCGACGACGAGGTTGCCCGCCCGGTAGTGGTGGTCGAAGAAGCTCCGGATCTCACATTGGTCGAGTGATTCCACGCTCGGGGGTGTCCCGAGAACCTCGCGGCCCAGGGGGTGGGCCGGGAACATCGACGCCGTGCACTGTTCGGCCGCGAAGTCCGCGGGCTCGTCGGCGTGCATGAGGATCTCGTCGAGGATGACCTGGCGCTCGGCATCGATGTCGTCGACCCGCAATGCCGGCTCGGTCATGATTGCTCCCAGGACGTCGAGGCCCAGGGGGAGATCATCGGCGAGCAGACGGATGTAGAACGCCGTGTACTCCTTGGTCGTAAAGGCGTTCATGTCGCCGCCGATCTCGTCGACCGATTCAGCGATTTCCGCCGCGCTCCATTTCGCCGTGCCCTTGAACAACAGGTGCTCGAGGAAGTGCGACGCCCCCGAGTGCGCGTCATCCTCGTCGCGCGATCCGGTCCCGACCCAGACGCCGACCGTCGCCGAGCGGGCCTCGGCCATCGACTCGGTGACGAGGCGGGCACCGCAGTCGAGCAACTCGCTACGGATCATGAGGAGGTTCCCACGCTCGGGGCCGATGTCACCGCAGTGCCACCGACTACCGAGCCCAGGTGCGCAACATCAGGGGCACAAACGCGCCCCCGGCCCTCACCGCCGACGGGGACGCCGAGGACCACGATCGCCGCCGCGGTCCCCGCCCCGATGGCTGCCGCGCTCGCCCCGGTCGCCTCCGCCCCCGGTCGTGGCCGGGCCGGGGCCGAGGTCGCCCAGCTCACTGACGAGCTCGGCTTCGAAGGCGGCCTCGAACGAGGCCACCGGCGCGGTGGTGGTGCTGGGCGCGCCGGCCCCGCTCTCGGAGCTGCGTGACGGGCCCGAGGGTCGCGACGATCCGCTCGCTCCCCCTCCAGCCGAGCTGCTCGAACCGTTTCCGGTCGGAGCCGGTGGCTCGCCCGCGAGGGACAACGACACCTTGCCCTGCGGGTCGATGTCGTCGACCTTGACCTCGAGGTCCTGACCGAGGGACAAGACGTCCTCGACCCTGTCGACACGCTTTCCTCCCCCCACCTTGGAGATGTGGAGGAGCCCGTCTCGTCCCGGGAGGATGTTCACGAAGGCACCGAACTTGGTGATGTTCACGACCTTGCCGGGATAGATCGCACCCACTTCGGCCTCGGGGGGGTCCACGATCAGGAAGATCCGGCGCTTGGCCTCGGAGACCGCTCCGCCGTCCTTGGCCCCGATCGTCACGATGCCGAAGAGGCCGTCGTCGTCAACGGCGATGTCGGCACCGGTCTCGGCCTGCAGGGCGTTGATGACCTTCCCCTTGGGGCCGATCACCTCGCCGATACGGTCCACCGGGATTTGGAACGACACGATCTTGGGTGCGTTCTCCGACACCTCTTCGCGCGGCTCGGAGATGGCGCCGGCCATGACGTCGAGGATGACCAGTCGGGCATCACGGGCTTGGAGGAGCGCCTTACCCAGGACATCGGCCGGCAACCCGTCGATCTTGGTGTCGAGCTGCAGCGCCGTCACCGCGTCGCGCGTGCCCGCCACCTTGAAGTCCATGTCGCCGAAGGCGTCTTCGGCTCCGAGGATGTCGGTCAGCGTGACGTATTTGCCCTCGTCGTAGACGAGGCCCATGGCGATCCCGGCCACGGGCGCCTTGATGGGGACGCCGGCGTCCATGAGCGACAGCGAGGACCCGCAGACCGACGCCATGGAGGTGGACCCGTTCGACGAGAGCACGTCCGAGACGAGTCGCAGGGTGTAGGGGAATTCCTCTTGGGAAGGCACCACCGGGAGCAGGGCGCGCTCGGCCAGCAGCCCGTGTCCGATCTCGCGCCGCTTCGGGCCCCGCATGAAGCCGGTCTCGCCGGTGGAGTAGGGGGGGAAGTTGTAATGGTGCATGTACCGCTTGTGCTCATGGATCCCGATGGTGTCGAGAAGCTGGTTCATGCGAGGCATGCCCAGGGTCGTGACGTTCAGGACTTGGGTCTCCCCACGCTGAAACAGTGCGGACCCGTGCGTCGTGGGCAGGAGGCCCACCTCCGCCGACAACGGGCGGATGTCGGCGGTGCCACGGCCGTCGATGCGGATGCCTTCTTCGACGATCCGCTTGCGCACGATCTTCTTGGTGAGCGAGCGGACCGCCGCTTTGATCTCGCGTTCGCGCTCGGGGAATTCCGGGCTCAGCTGGGCGATGATCGACGCCGTGGCTTCGTCGAGCGCGGCGTTTCGCTCGGCCTTCTCGGTGATGGTGTTGGCCTTGGAGACCGCGTCGGTCCCGAGTGCGGCCACCCGGCTGAAGACGTCGTCTTTGTAGTCGGTGAACAGCTCGTAGGAGATGGTGGGCTTGGTGCCGACCTTGGCCACGAGTGCACGCTGGAGCTCGATCGACTCGCGGATCCAGGTCTTGGCTGCCTCGAGCCCGTCGGCGAGAACTTCCTCGGTGACCCGGGGGGCGCCCTCGTCGTAGTACTTCCACGAGTCCTCGGTGCCTCCGGCCTCGACCATCATGATGGCGATCTCGGTGCCGGCATCCTCGGACAGGGCCCGACCGGCCACGACGAGCTCGAAGCACGAGGCATCGCCGTCTTGGTACGACGGGTGGGGCACCCAGGTGCCCTCGGTCGACCACGCCATGCGCACGGCGCCCACCGGTCCGTCGAAGGGGATGCCCGACAACATGAGCGCCGCCGAGGCCGTGTTGATGGCGAGGACGTCATGCGGGTTGACCTGATCGGCGGCGAAGATCGTCCCCACCACGTGGACTTCGTTGCGGAACCCCTCGGGGAACGACGGGCGCAGGGGACGGTCGATCAGGCGGCAGGTGAGGATGGCCTGGTCAGTGGCACGGCCCTCACGCCGGAAGAACGAACCGGGGATCTTGCCCGCGGCGTACATGCGCTCTTCGATGTCGACGGTCAGGGGGAAGAAGTCCGCCCCTTCGCGCACCCCTCGGGAGGCGGTGGCCGCAACGAGCACCATGGTGTCGCCGATACGTCCGACAACGGCGCCGTCGGCTTGAAGGGCGAGTTTTCCCGCCTCGAATGACAGTGTGCGGTCGGTCCCGCTGATCGGGGCCGACACGGTGATGGCTTGCGCCATTGTCTCCTCATTTCTCGAGGACACTGCGCCAGGCCAGTTCCCAGTGGTCGACCACCTCGCACACGTCGTTGCCAACCGACCGGTCCGATCGACTTGATCGGCGGTGGCGCAACACGGCGCAGGTGACCGGCGACTGGCAGCTGACCGCTGGTCAAGTGCCCTTCGGTCTGTCGGGCGGAATGTCCGCCCTCTGCCCGGGCAGGATGTCCAACCCGAGGTTGGCTCCCGTCACGGCCGGGCGGCCGTCGCGGGGGCCGGCTGCTTAACGGCGGATGCCGAGCCGGCCGATGATCGACCGGTAACGCTCGACGTCGTTGTCCCGCACATAGTCGAGCAGCCTGCGTCGCCGTCCGATGATCTTCATCAGGCCCCGTCGGGTGTGATGGTCGCCCTTGTGGATCTTCAGGTGCTCGGTCAGAAGTGAGATGCGCTCGGTGAGGAGTGCGATCTGCACCTCGGGCGAGCCCGTGTCGGTCTCGTGGAGGCGATGTTCGGCGATCGTCGCGGACTTTTCGGCCATATGGGGGAAACGACCTCGGAATTGCTCAGAGACGGTCGGGCGAAGCCACGTCCGCCCCGGCCCGGATCCGACCGGGACGGCGTCCCGGCTGGGACCGTACTCTAGCAGGGCCGACCCGAAGCCGCCCACGCCACGTCGTGCCAAGGTTCCCACGCCCGGTGCACAAGCCCAGGTGGGGTGGGTCAAGACGACGACGGCTGGGCGGTGGACCCGAGGGCCGTGCGTGCTGCGGCCACGTCCGCGGTCATCTGTCGGACGAGCGCCTCGGTGGAGTCGAACCGACGCTCCTCTCGAAGGTGGGTGACGAACGACACCCGGGCCGCCTCGCCGTAGAGGTCGCCACTGAAGTCCATCAGGAATACCTCGAGCACAGGCGCGGCGGCGGCGTGGAAGGTCGGACGCCGACCTAGAGAGGCCGCCGCGGCGTAGACCGACCCGTCGGGTCTCTCGTACCAGCAGGCGTAGATCCCCTCGCCGGGCATGGCCACGCCCTCGGGGACGGCCACGTTGGCGGTCGGGAAGCTGAGCTCGGCACCGCCCCGACCGTCGCCGTGGCCCACGACTCCCCGGACCTGGTGGGGCCGGCCGAGCAGCGCCGCCGCGGCCGCGACGTCACAGGAGGCGAGCAGCTCGCGGATGCGTGTCGACGACACCACTTGCGCCGAGCGGTCCCCTTCCAATGCCAGTCCGACCACGTCGAATCCGTGACGGGTGCCCATCTCGGTGAGCAGCGCCACGTTGCCGGCACGACGGTGCCCGAAGTGGAAGTCCTCGCCCACCACCACCAGCCGCGCCCCCAGGGCGTGCACGAGTACCTCGAGGACGAATTCCTCCGCCGTCTCATTCGCTCTCGCCTCGTCGAAGGGAACGACCAGGGTGCGGTCGATGCCGGCGGCCGCCAGGAGCTCGAGCTTCTGCTCGCGATCGGTCAGGATCGCCGGTGCCGATTGGGGCCGGACCACGGTGGCGGGGTGGCGATCGAAGGTGACGACCACGCTCGACAGACCCCGCGCCGCGGCCCGGTGCCTGAGCTCGGCCAGAAGGTGGCGATGCCCGAGGTGGACGCCGTCATACGCGCCGATGGTCACCGCCGAGCCTCCGGCAGGTGCGGTGCAGTGCTCAGGGCCGTCGACAACCTCCACGGGACGAGGTTACCTGTGCCCGCGTGCTGCTCTCGGGGGATGTTCGGTCCCGCACACCGGACCGGGGGGGACCACGCCGCCCACGATCATCCGCTTGCGGCCAGGACGCACACGGCCACCAAGCGATCGGTGTCGGTCGCTTCGTACACCGCCAACAGTCCACCGCGCTGGTCGAGCAGCGCCCACGGCCCCTCGCCCGCCGCTCCGACCGACACCCGGTCGAGGGCGAGCCCATGAGAGACCGAGCGCGCCATCTCCTCGTCCAGCTCGACCTGGGCCATGTCGCGCAACGCCTGCGCCGGGCTCAGCACCTGGGAGTCGGTCACGGCGCCGAGGGTTGTGGCCTCGTCGACGCCGAACGATCCGATGCGGGTCCGCCGCAGGTTGCGCAGGTGAGCACCCCCGCCCAGCACGTGGCCCAGGTCCGCGGCGAGCACGCGGACATACGTTCCGGTCGAACAGTCCACTTCGATGCGAAAGACCCCGGCTTCGGGTGACTCCTCCACGTCGAAGCGCTCCACCGTGACAGGTCGAGCCTCTCGTTCGACTTCGATTCCCGCCCGGGCCAACTCGTGCAGCCGCCGTCCCCCCACTCTGCGAGCGGAGACCATGGGCGGCACCTGGTCGATGACACCGGTGAGCGATGCCGCCCCCTTGCGCACCTCGGCGAGGGTGACACCGGACATGTCCCACGTCCCGGTGACCTCGCCCGATGCATCGAGGGTGCTCGTGGCCCGCCCCAGCACCACCTCGGCCTCGTAGGTCTTGGGCAGTCCGGTGAGAAACCGCAACATCCGGGTGAACCGACCCAGCCCCACGAGCAAGACCCCGGTGGCGTCGGGGTCGAGCGTTCCGGCATGACCGACCCGTCGCAGGGAGAACAGGCGCCGACACCGTGCCACGGCGTCGTGCGAGGTCCATCCGGCCTCTTTGTCCACCACCACCATGCCGATCGTCTCCGCGCCGGCGGTATCGCTACCGGGACCCGGCATCGTCGCCCTCCGACGTATCGTCATCACCGGTGGTTTCACGCAGGTTGCGCAGGATCTCCTCGACCCGCAGGCCGTGGGCAACGGCCGGGTCCGACTCGAAGACGAGAAGGGGGGTCCGTTTCATCCGCACCTGACGGGCGATGGTTCTCTGCAACTGGGTGCGCTGCTCGGCAAGGGCCTCGACCGCGGCGGCGGGAAGCGAGCTCAGATACACAGTGGCCCGGGACAGGTCGGGGGTGATGTCGACGGAGGTCACCGTCAGCAGGCGGAGCCGGTCGTCGGTGTCTGCGAGGCGTTCGAGCGCCTCGGCGACGACTTCGCGGAGGACCTCGTTGACCCGTGCCGTGCGGGGGTAAGCAGCGGGTGCCCTCTTCTCGCGCCGGCGTCCGGGCATTGCCAACCTCCTCTGCGCCCGGCACCAGCGTCGTCGGGGCGCCTCCCCGGTGGGCGGCGCCGACCGGAGAGCCTTCCCGGGCACCGACCACCGCCCGAGACCCCGAGGCGACAGTGGACCACTCAGGTCCGGGGTATCTCGCGCTCCTCGAAGGTCTCGATGATGTCGCCATCCTTCAGGTCCTGGAAGTCAGACAGAGCGATGCCGCACTCGAAGCCCGCTTGGACCTCGCGCACGTCGTCTTTGAATCGGCGCAAGGAGTTGATGGTGCCCTTCCAGATGATGACGCCCTCTCGCAGGAAGCGGACCTTCGAGCCTCGCGTGATGACGCCGTCGCGCACGTAGCAACCCGCCACCGCACCGATGCGGGGCACCCGGAACACCTCGCGCACTTCGGCCTCGCCGGTGACAACCTCTTCGAATTCGGGGGCGAGCATGCCGACCATGGCCGCTTCGATGTCTTCGAGCAGCTTGTAGATGACCTCGTAGGTACGGATGCCCACCCCGCGCTCTACCGCCATCTCGCGGGCCCGGCGGTCGGGACGGACGTTGAAGCCGATGATGGTGGCGTTCGACGCCACGGCCAACTGGACGTCGTACTCGGTGATCCCACCCACACCGCGGTGGACGAAGCTCAGCTTCACGTCCGGTCGCTCGAGCTTGCGCAAGCTGTCGGTGATGGCCTCGAGCGTGCCCTGGACGTCGCTCTTGAGGATCAGGTTGAGCGTGGCCGCCTCGCCCCGTTGGATCTGCTCGAACAGATCCTCGAGCTTGGCCCCCGGGGCCGTGGGCGACGGGGCGTGACCGGCTACCCGGTAGCGGTGCTCCCGGGTCTCGCCGATGGTCCGCGCCGTCGTCTGGTCGGTGGTGACACGGAACTCATCGCCCGCCGCGGGCGGCTCGGAGAAGCCCAAGACCTGCACCGGTGTCGACGGTGGTGCCTCTTTGACCTGTTCGCCGTGATCGTCGATCAGGGCCTTGACCTTGCCCCAGGCGGCGCCGGCCACGACCGAGTCGCCCACTCGGAGCGTCCCGCTCTGGACGATCACCGTCGCCACGGGGCCGCGACCGGACTCGAGGTTCGCCTCGAGGACGACGCCCCGACCGCGCGCTTCCGGGCTGGCCTGGAGATCTTCGAGCTCGGCGACCACATCGAGCTGCTCGAGGAGCCCGTCGATCCCGTCGCCGTTCAGCGCCGAGATCTCACACACGATCGTGTCGCCGCCCCAGCTCTCGGGGGTGAGGCCGTGTTGGGACAGCTGCTGGAGCACCCTGGTGACGTCCGCGTCGGGGCGGTCGATCTTGTTGACGGCCACCACGATGGGCACGTCCGCGGCCCGGGCGTGGTCGATGGCTTCGACGGTCTGGGGCATGACGCCGTCATCGGCCGCCACGACGAGGACGACGATGTCGGTGACCTCGGCGCCCCGGGCCCGCATGGCGGTGAAAGCCTGGTGGCCCGGGGTGTCGATGAACGTGATGCGATGGCCTCCGGCCTCGGTCTGGTACGCCCCGATGTGCTGGGTGATCCCGCCTGCCTCGCCCGACACGACGTTGGCATGGCGGATCCGGTCGAGCAGCAGGGTCTTACCGTGGTCCACGTGTCCCATGACGGTCACGACCGGCGGACGCGGACGCAGGTCCTCCTCGCGCTCTTCCTCTTCCTCTTCGAAGTACTTGGCCTGGAGCTCGGCTTCTTGCTCCTCACCGCGGTCCACGAGACGAATCTGCGCGCCGATCTCGGCGGCGAACAGCTCGATCATGTCGTCGCTGAGTGACTGGGCTGCAGTCACGACCTCGCCCTGGAGGAACAGGAACCGGATCACGTCTCCCGCCGAGCGGTTGAGCTTGGGCCCGAGCTCGCGCGGCGTGGAACCACGCTCCACGATGACCTCGAAGTCCGGTACCGGGGCATTCGACGGCGTGTAGGTGGTGAGTTGCGTCGGCTCGAGCTCCTCGAGGTTCCGACGTCGACGACGTGGCCGGCGCTGGGGGGGACGACCTCTCCCGCCCGGCCCACCCCGCAAACCGGGCGGAGGTGGACCGCCCCCGGGACGACCACCGAATCCGCCGCCACCGCCGGGACGACCACCGAATCCGCCGCCCCCGCCGGGACCGCTCCGACCGGGGGGTCCACCACCGGGACGCGAGCCACCCATCCCAGGGCGAGGACCGCCTCCGGGCCCGCCCCCGGGGCGAGGCGCCCCCGCGGCGGGACGCCGACCGGGGGGCGGAGGGATGGGGCGGCCGTTGGCCCGGGGGGGCCCGGGGGGCGGAGGGATGGGCCGGCCCGAAGAGCTCATGGGCGGACGGACTCGGGGAGCCGGTGGCGAACCCGGGGCGGGTCGCGACGGAGGTGCTCCGAGGTCCGGAGCGGCCGCCGGGGCCGACGCCGCGACAGCCGGCGGTGCGGAACGAGCCGGGGCCGGAGCCGGGCGCGGGGCGGGTGCGGGAGCCGGGCGTGGGGCGGGCGCCGGCATCGAGACCTCGCTGGCGGGACGGCTCGTGACGAGCCGTTGGCGGTCCGGCGTCGAGACGACCGGGGACGGAGTCCGGGGGGTCGGGCCCGTCGTGGCGGGCTCGGGCGCCGCCGGGGGCGGCGTCGGGGCCTCGGGCGAGGTCGACCCCGTGGCATCGGGGCCCGTGGCCGCGGCCGTGTCGTCGGTGACCCGTCCGGGCCTGGTGCTCGTTCCTCGAGCCGGCTTTTGCTCGGCGGGCTCCTCGGGCGAGACGGCGCGACGAAGTCCCTCGCTGTCGGCCTTCCGGCGGACGCGGTCGGCTTGGGCATCCTCGATCGAGGACGAGTGGCTCTTCACCCCGATGCCCAACGCCAAGCAGAGGTCGAGGGCCTCCTTGTTCGTTAGGCCGAGCTCACGTGCCAGCTCGTAGACGCGTATCTTCTTCGGCAAGGGCTCCTACGGTCCTTCTTGTTGGTTCAGGGGGAAACCGGGTAACCGGCCCGACCCACCATCCTCGCACACCTGGGCACCGGCTTCGCCCGACGATGCACTGCTTCCCAGCAGCTTACGGAGGCGTTCGACCGCTCCGGGCACGACCTCGGCACGCAGCGACCGCCCGAAGGCCTGGCGTCGGACCGCCTGATCGAGGCACCCCGGCGAGTCCCGGCACAACCACGCCCCGCGTCCCGGGCCCGGACCGATCACGAGTTCCCCGTCGGCGCCCGCCGAGAATCGGACCAATTCGGCCGGTGCCGCCGTCCGCCGGCAGCCGACGCAGGTGCGGCGGGGGGCTACGGGGTGATCTCCGGTTGGCCCGGCTCCACGGCATCGACCGTCTCGTCGGGCTTCTGCTCCTCGACCACGTCCGGCTCGGACGCGGCGACGGCCTTGTCGGCGGGGGGGTCGTCAGCCTTCGCCGTGGACGACTCACTGGGCTTGGCACCGGGCTCTTCGCCCGAGGCGACGCGCGACCACTCGGCGGCGGAGACGGCCTCGCCACCCTCGGCCGGCTGCCACACCATCTCGCCGGCCTCGTTCTCGACCCACTCACCTTCGGCCCACTCTTCGCCGTAGCCGGCCTCTTCCTCGGCGAGTTGCGTCTCGCTCTTGATGTCGATGCGCCATCCGGTGAGTCGAGCCGCCAAGCGGGCGTTCTGACCCTCCTTGCCGATGGCGAGAGAGAGCTGGTAGTCGCTGACCACGACCGTGGCGATCCCGGTGTCGTCATCGAGGCGGACCTCGCGCACTCGCGCCGGCTGCAATGCGGCCTGGATGAACTCGACGGGGTCGTCGGCGAAGGGCACGACGTCGATGCGCTCACCGCGAAGCTCGTTGGTCACCATCCGGACCCGTGATCCGCGTGCGCCCACACACGCGCCGACCGGGTCCACGTTGGGGTCGTTGGACCACACCGCGATCTTGGTGCGATGCCCGGGCTCGCGTGCCGCGGCCCGGATCTCCACCACACCCGACGAGATCTCGGGGACCTCCAACTCGAAGAGCCGCTTCACCAGTCCGGGATGGCTCCGACTGACCACGATCTGCGGGCCCTTGGTCGTCTTGCGCACCTCGACGATGTAGGCCTTGAGTCGGGCCCCGTGCTCGTAGCGCTCGTAGGGCACCTGCTCTGCCTGAGGGAGCAGGGCCTCCACCTTGCCCAGGTCGAGCAGTGTGTAGCGGTTGTCGGTCTGCTGCACGATTCCCGTGACGATGTCACCCTCGCGCCCGCGTACTCCTCGTACTTGAGGTCGCGCTCTGCCTCTCGGATGCGCTGGAGGATGACCTGTTTGGCGGTCTGGGCGGCAATCCGACCGAAGTCGTCGGGAGTGTCGTCCCACTCCCTGATGACATTCCCGTCCTCGTCGAGCTCCTGGCCGTAGACGCGGATCTCCCCCGACTCGGGGTCCACCGTGACAACGGCCTCCTCGGCGGCTCCCGGTCGACGCTTGTAGGCGGCGACGAGGGCATTGGCCAGCGCGTCGAGCAGGGTCTCAACCGAGATTCCCTTGTCACGCGCGATCTGACCCAAGGCGTCGAGGAATTCGAAGTTGGCCTTGCTCATGGCGTTGCCACCTTCTTCCTTCCCGCAGGTTTTCTCGTCGCGGCTCGAGGCGGGCGGGCAGCCTGGCGCGCCGCCCCACCCTGGCGCGCCGCGGCGGGGGATTTCGATCCCCATGCAAAGACTGTCCGTGCCCGCTCGACCTCGTCGTACGACAGACGCCGTTCGCCTCCGGGCAGGTCCTCACCCTCGAGCACGAAACCATCGACGTCCGCCGCTCGCAGGCGGCCCGACACTCGACGCTCCCCTTTGCCGCCGGCGACGGTCCGGACGCTGACCATCTCACCGACGGCACGCTCGAAGTGCAGTGGCGTCCGCAACGGTCGTTCCACTCCGGGGCTCGAGACCTCGAGGGTGTAGCGCTGACCCGGGAACGGGTCGTGCGCGTCGAGCACCGCCGAGATCGCACGCGTGGCCGACGCGATGGCCTCGAGATCCACACCCCCGGCCCGGTCCACGACGACGCGGACGGCGGTCGAGCGCCGCTCCACGTCGACTACCTCGAGGCCCAGGGGGGCGACAGTGGACGCGAGCAAGTCAGAGAGCTCGTCGTCCACCTGATCGTCCACCTCCCTCGTCCCTCCGCGGCTTGGCGCCTCACCTCAGGTCCGGCCGGTGAAAGCAGAAGCGTGGGCTGCCGCCCACGCTTCGAACGCACCTTCACCCCCCGGACCAACAGCGCAGCAAGTATATCAGTCGCCCTCCTCAGCACTTTGGGCGGGTCGGGCCGCTCAGAGGGTCGACGACGGGCCCCAAGCCCGTTCCGAGGCAGATCGCAGACCGATTCTCACCGCTCTCACCGCCGCCGAAGAGCTCGACGTCCCCTTCCGGTCGGCACCGGGTTTCGGGACCTTGGCCCCTATAACCGGTTCCCTCGTTCCGCCACGCTGGGCCCGTGACGCTCCGGGATTCGCATACCTACGACGACCGGGCCGAGGCTTCGATCGAACACTCCGTGTGCCTCGCGCTGCTCGAAGACGCCAAGATCGGTCGGGTGGCGGTCTCGATCGGAGCGGTACCGGCGGTCTTCCCCGTGCATTACGCCATGCTCGAGGGCCACGTGGTCTTCCGCACCGCCGAGGCGACCGGTCTCCACAGCGCGGCGCGCAATGCCGTCGTGGCCTTCGAGGTCGATGACGTCGACGCTCTCTGGCACCGAGGATGGAGCGTCCTCGTGGTGGGAACCGCCGACGAGATCACCGATGGCGCCAGGCGGGCCCGAGCCGAGGAGCTGTTGTTGCCGCCGCACCTGCCCACTTCCCAGGAGCACGTGATGGCGATCTGTCCCGAGCTCGTCTCGGGCCGGCGCGTGGCCCGCACGGCGGCGGGGCTCGGCGGCACCGGGTAGCGCGACCCAGGCCGTAGCATCCTGGGCGCCATGGCCCGCAAGAGCGTCCTCGCCTCCCAGTCGACCGACTTCCCCCAGTGGTACCAAGACGTCCTCGCCAAGGCCGAGCTGGCCGACAACGGGCCCGTGCGCGGCACCATGGTCATCCGCCCCTACGGCTATTCCATCTGGGAGCGGATGCAGGCCGAGCTCGACGCCCGGATCAAGGCGGCGGGCGTGCCCAACGCCTATTTCCCCTTGTTCATCCCCGAGAGCTACCTGCAAGCGCGAAGCGGCCCACGTCGAGGGGTTCAGTCCCGAGCTGGCCGTCGTCACCCATCGGGGGCGGCAAGCTGCTCGACGAGCCCGTGGTGGTGCGCCCCACCAGCGAGACGATCATCAACGCCTACTTCTCCAAGTGGATCCAGAGCTACCGGGACCTCCCATTCCTGATCAACCAGTGGGCCAACGTCGTCCGCTGGGAGCTGCGTCCCCGCCTCTTCCTCCGGACGACGGAGTTCCTCTGGCAAGAGGGACACACCGCCCACGCCGACGGAGTCCGAGGCCCGGGACTTCGCGTTGCAGATCCTGCACGACGTCTACGAGGACTTCATGGTCAACGTCCTGGCCGTCCCCATCCTGACGGGGCGCAAGACCGAGCGTGAGCGCTTCTCGGGGGCCACCACCACCTGGACGTGCGAAGCAATGATGCGCGACGGCAAGGCGCTGCAGATGGGAACCAGCCACGAGCTCGGGCAGAACTTCGCCCGCGTGTTCAACACCACATTCCTCGACGAGTCCGGAAAGGAAGAGCACGTCTGGCAGACATCGTGGGGGGCATCGTCGCGGCTCATGGGCGCGCTGGTCATGGCGCACGGCGACGACAACGGACTCCGGATCCCGCCGCTCCTGGCGCCCGTCCAGGTCGTGGTCCTGGTGGTGCGCGACGAGGACGGCGCCGGCGACAAGGCCGCCGCCATCGCCGCCCAGCTCTCGGCGGCGGGTGTGCGGTCCCAACTCGACGGCCGCACCGACACGTCGTTCGGCCGCCGGGTCGTGGACTGGGAGCTCAAAGGCGTGCCCGTGCGCGTCGAGGTCGGCCCCCGCGAGCTCAACGCCGGCGAGGCCGTCCTCGTACGCCGGGACTCGGGAACCAAGACCACGGTGCCACTGGCCGGGCTCGAGGCCGCCGTCCGCACCGCGCTCGACGAAGCGCAGGCGGCTCTGCTCGCCGAAGCGCTCGAGCGCCGGCGGGCCGGGACCGTCGAGGTGTCCAGCGTCGCCGAGGCGGAGGAGGCCACCCGGACCGGTTTCGCCACGATTGCCGCTGCGCGCCCTCGGGAGCGACGGCGAGACGCAGCTCAATCGGGCCGGAGTCACCGTGCGCCTGGTCACGAGGCTCGACGGCTCTCTGCCGGGTGCGGACGAAGACGGCCCCGATGCGGTCATGCCGACGCCCTGCCTCGAGGCGGTGGTCGGCCGCGCGGCGTCGGGCTGAGGTCGGCCCTCGTCGATCGTCTTGCGGATGATCTCGACCTTCTGGGCGCTGTGGTTGGCGTCCTCGCCCTTGGCCTCGATGAGCAGGCGCCGGTCGGCCTCGGCTTCGGCTTCGGCCCCGGCATCGGCCGCGGCGAGACGGGCCTCGATGCCTTCGGCCACGAGCTTCTCGGCCTCCTCCACCAGCGCGGCCACCATCTCGTCCTCGGGCACGACCCGGACGATCTTCCCCTTGATGAACAGATGGCCTCGCCGACGGCCTGCGGCGATGCCGAGGTCGGCCTCGCGAGCCTCCCCCGGACCGTTCACCACACATCCCATGACCGCCACCTGGATGGGCAGCTGGCGCGATTCGAGCGCTTCTTGTGCCGCCCGGGCCACGCCGATCACATCGATCTCGGCCCGCCCGCACGACGGGCAGGCGATGAGGTCGACGGACTTGCGCTCGCGCAGACCCATGGCCTCGAGAAGTTGGCGTCCCGCCCGGACCTCTTCCACCGGATCGGCGGTGAGCGAGTACCGGATGGTGTCGCCGATGCCCTCGGCCAGCAACGTCCCGATGCCGGCCGTGCCCTTCACGAGCCCGGCGGGCGGCGGGCCCGCCTCGGTCACCCCGAGGTGCAGGGGGTGGTCGAAGGTCTCTGAGGCCAGCCGGTAGGCCTCGATCATGAGCGGGACCGACGAGGCCTTGACCGAGATCTTGACGTCGTCGAAGTCGACCTCGGCGAAGTAGGCCAGCTCCATCCGGGCCGACTCGACCAGCGCCTCGGGCGTCGCCCCGCCGAAGCGCTTGTAGAGCTCGGGGTGCAGCGACCCGGCGTTGACCCCGATGCGGATGGGGACACCGCGGTCCTTGGCCTCTTGGGCGACCTGCTTGATCTCGGCTTCCTTGCGCAGGTTCCCGGGATTGAGCCGAAGCCCGTGGACGCCCGCCTCCAGGGCCGCCAACGCCATCTCGTGGTGGAAGTGGATGTCGGCGATGATGGGGACCGGCGAGCGCGGGCACGATGTGGGCCAGTCCCTCGGCCGCCTCCTTCTCGTTGCACGTGCAGCGGACGATGTCGGCCCCGGCCGACGCCAACGCGTAGATCTGGGCCAACGTGCCCTCGACGTCCGCGGTCTTCGTGATGGTCATCGACTGCACCGAGATCGGCGCCCCGCCGCCGACGGCGACGGAGCCGACGTGGATCTGGCGGGTGGGCCGGCGCTCCGCCGCGATCAGCGTGGGACGGGCCATCGGGGCGTCTCCCTCTCTGTGGGAACGGGGCCTACTGGAACGGGTTCTTCACCGGGTGCGTGATGTCGAGGTACAGCGACGTGAAGACGATGAAGCCGAGCAACAGGACGAACGCCCACACGACCGGGGTGAGCTTGTTGACATCGGCGTGATAGGGACGGCCCCGCCGGCTCCGGATGCGCTCGTAGACGGCGATGACCACATGGCCGCCGTCGAGGGGCAGCATCGGGAACAGGTTGATGATCCCCACGAAGATGATGATCAGGGTGAGCACGTAGGATCAGCTGCGTCGCCCCGGCCTGCGCACCCTGCACGGCGATGCGGGCCGCGCCGTAGATCGACTGCGGGCGATCGCCGGTCTTCGCCGCTTGCGACGCGGCCTTGGCGCTGGTCAGGTCGTGGACGTAGCTGTTGATCCCGCTGGCCGAGAACACCTGGCCGATCCCGGCGAAGGACCCCGTCACCATCTGCCCGAAGAGCTCGTCCCGCCTTGCGGAACGGCACTCCACCGGCCCGCTGCGGACGATGGGCTGCGCCGATGAGGACCCCGATGTGGCCCTTCGCCCCCGCCGTGGCGGCTTGGGGGGTGACGACGATGGTCCGGTCCCGGCCGCCGCGCTCGACGACCAGGGTGATCGGGCGTTCCGGCGGAGTGCTCGATGACCTTCTGGAGGTCCGACGCCGAGTGCACCGACGCGCCGTTCACCCGCACCACCACGTCGCCGGCCTGGAGCCCCGCGGCGCGCGCCGGGTCGACGCCGTGGGCGAGCGGCGCGAACCCGCTGATGGCCACGGCGTTGCCCTGCGGGGCGCCGATGAAGACGAACAGTCCCCACAGCAGAGCACGAAGGCCATCACGCCGTGCATGGCGGACCCGGCCACCGCCACGAGGAGCCGGTTGTGGAAGGGCCGCTGCCGGTAGGTCGCGGGGCTCGTCGGCGGGATCGACCTCCTCGGCGCTCGTCATCCCGAGGATCTTCACGTAGCCGCCGGCGGGGATGGCCTTGATGCCGTACTCGGTCTCTCCCCGTCGGATCGACCACAGCCGGGGCCCGAACCCGAGGAAGTACTCGGTCACCTTCATGCCGCCCCACTTGGCCGTGAGGAGGTGGCCGAGCTCGTGCAGCATGATCATGATGACGAGCGCCACGACGACGATGAGCACCGACGTCGTGTGGGTCACGACGGCGGCCAGCACGACGGCGACCACGAAGAGCGAGCGAGCCGCGCCAGCGACGACCGCGCGTTGTGGGCCCTGGTCGAGGTGACGACGCAGCGGTTCGGGCGCGGCGTTCTCCTCGTCCGGTGACGAGCTGGCTCACGCCGCGAGTTCCCGTTGGCGAACCGAGCGCTCGGCCTGCTCCCGGGCGCGCCGATCGGCCTCGATGACGTCCTCGGTGTCGGTGGCGTCGGCCCCGTCGACACGCCGCCAGGGTGTCGGCCACGACCTCGGCGATGGCGCCCCAACCGATCCGACCGGCCAGGAAGGCGGCCACCCCGACCTCGTTGCCGGCGTTGAGCCAGGCCGGGGCGAGCCCGCCGGCCCGGCCCGCCTCCTCGGCGAGGTCGAGGCAGGCGAAGACCTTGCGGTCGGGCGGTTCGAAATCGAGCCGGCCCAACGACGACCAGTCGATGGCGCCGAAGGGGTGGCTGAGGCGACGAGGGTAACCGAGCGCGTACCCGATGGGCAGGCGCATGTCTGGCTGGGAAAGTTGGGCCACAGTCGATCCGTCAATGAACTCCACCATCGAGTGTACGACCGACTGGGGGTGAATAATGACCGCGATCCGGTCGTAATCCACGCCGAAGAGCTCGTGGGCCTCGATGACCTCGAGGCCCTTGTTCATGAGGGTGGAGGAGTCCACCGTGATCTTCGGACCCATCCTCCAGGTCGGATGGGCCAGGGCCTCCTCCACCGCCACGGTGGCCAGCTCTTCGCGGGATGCGGCCCCGGAACGGGCCCTCCGCTGGCGGTGAGCACGAGCCGGGCGACCTCGTCGGGACCGTTGCCGGCCCGCAGGCACTGGTGCAGCGCACAGTGCTCGGAGTCCACGGGGACGATCTCGGCTCCGGGGGTCTGCTTGGCACGGGCCACCACCGGCGCCCCGGCGATCAGGGATTCCTTGTTGGCGAGGGCCAGGCGGTGCCCGGCTCCGAGCGCGGCCAGCGTGACGGGCAGTCCGGCGAAACCCGACCACGGCGTTGAGCACGACGTCCCCGAGCCGAGCCACCGCGGCGAGGCCCTCGGGCCCGGTCAGCACCTCGGTGCCTCTTGGGCACCGCGGCCGCCAGTGCTCCGGCCAGCGAGGGGTCACCGATGGCGACGACGTCGGGCCGAAGGGCCCGGGCCTGGGCGCCGAGCACCTCGACCGACCGCCACGTCGCCAGGCCCGCCGCGGTGAATCGGTCGGGCTCGGTCGTCATCACCTCGACGGCCTGGGTGCCGATCGACCCCGTCGAGCCGACGAGGCTGACCCTCATCGAGCCACCGGGGACCGCCGGGGTGCCGCGTGTGGGGTCCGAGCCGTGCCCGTCGGCGCGATCGCGCCCGCGGCTGCGCCTCTCACCCGAGGTTGAGCACCCGGACGAGGTAGAACGTCGTCGGGAGGACGAACAGCAGGGCGTCTACGCGGTCGAGCACACCTCCGTGGCCCGGCAGGATCGACCCCATGTCCTTGAGTCCGAGGTCCCTCTTCACGAGCGACTCGCACAGGTCGCCGATGGGAGCCACCACCGCCACGACGAGGCCCAGGAGCGCGGCCTTCGGGACGGTCCAGGGGTGGACCTGCCCGGTGATCGCGGCCGACAGGGCGATGGCCACCACCGCCCCGCCGATCAGCCCCTCCCAGGTCTTGTTGGGGCTCACCGTCGGCGCCAGATGATGCCGTCCCAGCCAGCTCCCGATGGCCAGGGCGCCCACGTCGGCGCCGATGGTCGCCACGATGGCACCGAGCAAGAAGGCGATGCCGTGGCGATGGGGAAACTCGCCGGGAGCCAGCAGCAGCGCCGCGAACGAGCCCAAGAAACCCACCCACATGAAGCCGAGCAGGGTGCTGGCCACCCCTTCCACCGTCGATCCCCGCTCGGCGGCCACCAGGTACCACACCAGGGACGTGATCACCACGAGAACGAGGACGAGCGGGAGCGCCGGAAGCCCCTTGGCGTAGGCGGCCACCATGACCGCCACGGTCGCCACCAGGCCGAGGAGCGTGGCCGGGCGTCGGCCGCCCTCGTCGCAGGGCCGCGTAGCACTCCGCCGCCGACAGCGACGACCACGATCGTGGCCAGGGCCAGGGTGGCCACGGTGCCGAGCTCGAAGCACAGGACCGCCACGAGGGCGAAGGCGACACCCGGTGGCGATGGCGACGGGCATGTTCGCGACCGGTGTCCTCGCCCGTGGACCCCGGCGGGAGCACGCTGCGGCCGATGACCGTGCCACGGGGCGCCGACGGTGGCGACAAGCCCGACAGGTCGCGCGGCGCGCGCAGCGGCGACGAGCTGATCGAGGCCACGCCCCGATCGGCGGCGTCGGGTGCGAGGTGGGATCCGACGTCGGCGAGACCGTGACCGCCATGGCCCTCGGTGACGACGGGACGATCGGTCGTCGTCTTCGTCGCCCCAGGTCCCGGCGATGGTGGGCGTCGGCCCGCGTCGTGTTCGGCCTCCCACTTGTCCTCGTCGGCCGACGCCGACGGTGAGGTCGTCGAACTCCCAGGGCCGGCGCTCCTCGAGCGGCGTCTCCTCCAGCGCGCCCACCCGGGTCTCGTCGTCGGCCAGGAGCGAAGGGTCGAAACTGCTGTCGTCCCATTCGTGGCTGTGCTCGCGCCACGCCGGTCCGGTGTCGCCGGCGGCCGACCACTGGGCCTCGGTGTCGTCCTCGTCGGTGCGCCGGTCGAGGATGGCGGGAACCTGGCCCGTGGGCGGGTCGGTCCAGTGCGGCATGTCGGGGACGACCGTGGTGGGCTCCGGGAGCCCGCAGGACATCGGACGCCGGGCTGGAGCGGGTCACCCCCGTTGCGCCCCGACGGCGCCGACGGCCCGCCTCCTCGGGGTGGGTCGACGGGCGGGCTCGTCGACGAGGGTGACCGGTCTCGGGCTCGTCGGCGAAGAGGTCGAAGGTCGGTGCGCTCGGGCCCTCGTCGCGCACCGGCGGGGCGGCTCGGCCGGGTCCGGACCGGCGGCCTCGGCGAGCCGGGCTCGTCGTCGAGCCCGCCTGGCCGCCGACCGCGCCGGCGGGCTGGGCCCCGATGATCCGCACGCGCTCGGTGATCGGGCTCTATGGGAGCCTCGGCCTCCGGCTCGTATTCGTCTCGATCGTCCACGTCGCCTCCCCACCGGCCGGGGATCCCCGGGCCGGCACCCCTAGATCTCGAGGAGCTCCTGCTCTTTGTGGGCCAGCAGCTTGTCGATTGCGGCCACCATCTCCTGGGTGAGCTTGTCGAGCTCCTTCTCGACCCGCTCGAGCTCGTCCGACGACATGTCGCCGTCGTGCTCGAGGCCCTCGAGCTCGTGCCGGGCCGCCCGGCGGAGATTGCGCACCGCCACCCGGCCCTCTTCGGCCTTGTGGCGTACCACCTTGACGAGCTCCTTGCGCCGCTCCTCGGTCAGCGGCGGGAAACCCAGCCGGATGACGTTGCCGTCGTTGGAGGGCGTGATGCCGAGGTCCGACGCCTGGATCGCCTTCTCGATGCTGGCCAGCGTCGACTTGTCGTAGGGGGAGATCACGAGCATGCGCGCCTCGGGGACGCTCAGGCCGGCGATGGTCCGAAGCTCGGCCTCGGCGCCGTAGACGTCCACCCGGAGATGCTCGACGAGGCTCGACGTGGCCCGCCCCGTCCGGACGCCGCCGAAGTCGGCTTGGGTGTGGCCCACCGCCTTCTCCATGCGCTCGCGGGTGTCGCTGAGCACCACCCCGGAGAGCTCGTCGTCCATCACCGGATCAGCGTACCGATCTCCTCGCCGGCCAGCGCACGATGCAGGTTTCCCGGGCCCCATGAGGTCGAAGACCAGCACGGGGAGGCGGTTGTCCTTGCAGAAGGTGATGGCCGTGAGGTCCATGACCCGCAGGTCCTGGTTGACCACGTCCATGAAGGCGAGCTCGTCGTAGCGACGGGCCGAGGAGTCGAGCTTGGGGTCCGCGCTGTAGACCCCGTCGACTCCGGAGTGGGTGCCCTTCAACAGGATCTCGGCCTCGATCTCCGCGGCCCGCAGGGCGGCGGAGGTGTCGGTGGTGAAGTACGGGTTCCCCATGCCCGCCGCGAAGATCACGACCCGGCCCTTCTCGAGGTGGCGGATGGCCCGACGTCGGATGTAGGGCTCGGCCACCTCGGCCATGGAGATGGCCGAGAGCACCCGGGTGGGCTGGCCGTGGTGCTCGATGGCGTCTTGGAGCGCGAGCGCGTTGATCACGGTGGCGAGCATGCCCATGGTGTCCGACGTCGTGCGGTCGAGGCCCTGGGCCTCGCCGGTGGTGCCCCGCCAGATGTTGCCGCCGCCGACCACGATGGCGAGCTCCAGATCGAGCTCGGCGCGCGCCACGGTGATCTCCCGGGCGAAGCGCTCGACCACTCCCCCGTCGATGGTCTCGTCCGACGCCGACGAGGCCAGCGCCTCGCCCGACATCTTGAGGACCACGCGGCGCTTGCGCAAGGACGTGCTCGGCGCCGCGTGCTTCGGATGTCATCGACGCGACCGCGTCGCTCCCGGCGACCTCAGCCGCCGACAACGACCTGGGCGAACCGCACGATCTCGGCGCTCCCGACGAGGTCGGCGATCGTGCGTTTCTCGTCCTTGGCGTAGGACTGCTCGAGCAGGCACCGCTCCTTGAACCACCCGTTCATCCGGCCGTCGACGATCTTGGGCAGCGCCGCCTCGGGCTTGCCTTCGTTGCGCGACAGGTTCTCCACCGTGATGCGCTCGGCATCGACCTCGTCCTTGGGCACGTCCTCACGACGGAGGTACGAGCGGCCGGGCGAAGGCGACGTGGACGGCGACGTCGTGCGCCAGCTCGTCGGTACCGCCCCGCATCTCCACCAGGACGGCGTTGACGCCACGACCCGACTGCATGTGGAGGTAGGTCCCGACGATCGAGTCCCTCGCCCATCTCGAACCGGACCGTCTGGCCGACCGAGATGTTCTCCTTGAGCGTGGTCTTGAGCTCGTCGATGTCGTCGGCGCGATCTGCGGTGGCCTGCTCGCCCTTCTCCGCCACGAGCTGGGCCAGCTCGTCGGTGAGGTTGACGAAGGTCTCGGCCTTGGCGACGAAGTCGGTCTCGCACCGCAACTCGACGATGGCGGCGTTGCGATCGGACACCGCCAGTGCCACCGCGCCCTGGGTGGCCTCGCGATCAGAGCGCTTGGCCGCGCCGGCCAGCCCCTGCTCGCGCAGCCACACCTTGGCCTTCTCGATGTCGCCCCCACTCTCTTCGAGGGCGCGCTTGCAGTCGAGCATGCCCGCGCCGGTGGCCCGGCGCAGGGCCTGGACGTCCTTGGCGGTGAAGTCGGCCATCGGCTCAGCTCTCTTCGGTGGAGTGGGGCGGACGTCCGACGCGACCGGTGCCTCGGACTCCGCATCGGCGGGAGCCGACTCGACCGTCGCCGTCACAGCCGGCGCCGAGCTCTTCGATCACCGACTCGGCCGGCGTGGATCCGACCGGCACCGATGCCGGCGACGCCGATGCATCCGACGCGGCTTCCGGCGACGCCGCCGGCTGCTTCGGGGGCGCGCAGGAGGCTCAGGGGTGTCGGAGCCGATCGGTGCCCGGGGACCACGCGGCGGCCGGCGCTGTCCGGCCGTGGCGTTGGCCGGGGGCGGCGGTGGCTTGGGCCGGTGCTCGGCGACCCACCGCCCTTCGATCACGGCCTCGGCCATGACCCGGCACATGAGCGCGCCCGAGCGGATGGCGTCGTCGTTGCCCGGGATCACGTAGGTGATCACGTCGGGGTCGCAGTTGGTGTCGACGACAGCCACGATCGGCATCACGAGCTTGTTGGCTTCGGTGACGGCGATGTGCTCCTTCTTGGTGTCGATCACGAAGACGGCGTCGGGAAGACGGTCGAGCTCTCGGATTCCACCGAGGTTCCGCCGGAGCTTCTCGAGCTCACGCCGGAAGCGGAGGCCTTCCTTCTTGGGCATGCCCTCGAAGTCCCCGGCTCGCTCCATGGCCTCGTACTCGCGCATCTTCCCCACCCGAGACGAGATGGTGGTGAAGTTGGTGAGCATCCCACCCAACCACCGCTCGTTGACGAACGGCATCCCGCACGCCCGCGCGTACGTGGCGATGGGACCTTGGGTCTGCTTCTTGGTGCCGACGAAGAGCAGGATGCCGCCGTTGGCCACCAGGTCGCGGACGTACCCGTAGGCCTCCTCGAGGCCCTCGAGGGTCTTCTTGAGGTCGATGATGTAGATCCCGTTGCGCTCGCCCAGGATGAAGCGGCGCATCTTCGGGTTCCATCGGCGGGTCTGGTGGCCGAAATGCATGCCGGCCTCCAGCAACTGCCGAGTCGTGACAACTGCCACGGCTGGTCCTCCCATCGGTTGTCCTTCCCCGGCACTGCGCCCCCAAAAGGGCGACCGTTGGACGCGCCCGGGTGCTTCAAAGTGGCTCTTTGGCGTCCCACCCGACGGGCGGGAACGGTGCCATCGTAACCGACGGCTCAACAGCCCGTCACATGGGAGCAGCGTCCCAGACGGCTCGACCGGACCGGCGAGAGGCCGTCAGGTCAGGTGAGCGGACCCGGGGGGCGGACGGTCAGCCGGTGGCGGCGACGCTCGAGCGCGGGCCGCGCCGACCGCCGGGAGGTCGGCCCCGGCGCTGGGTGTCGGTCCCGTCCGGGGACCGGTCGTTCAGACGGCCCCGGAGCTGCAGGACGGCCTTGGTGTGGATCTGGCACACCCGGCTCTCGGTGACGCCCAGGATCTCGCCGATCTCCGCCAGCGTGAGACCTTCGTAGTAATAGAGCGACAGGACCGTCCGCTCCCGCTCGCCGAGCTGCATGATGGCCTGGGCGAGGATCTCCTTGGACTCCTTGTCCTCGAACAGCGCCACCGGTCCGGCCGTGGCGTCGGGGATGGTGTCGCCGAGGGTGGTGCGGTCGGTGCGGTCGCCACCCACCATGAACACCTCGTCGAGCGCGGCCACCCCGACGAAGGAGATCTGTCGCAGGATGTCTTGAAGGTCGGACTCCGACATCTCGAGCTCGGCGGCGACCTCGGCATCGGTGGGCGTTCGCAGCAGCGTGGCTTCCAGCGAGGCGTAGGCCTGCTCCACGGCGCGCGCCTTGGCTCGCACCGAGCGCGGCACCCAGTCGATGGCCCGGAGCTCGTCGATGATCGCACCCCTGATGCGGGGGATGGCATAGGTCTCGAACTTCACCTGGCGATCCGGGCTGAACCGGTCGATGGCGTCGATGAGGCCGATGATTCCGTAACTCACCAGGTCGGAGCCGTCCACGTGCTGGGGAAGGCCGACCGCCACCCGGGCCGCGACGTACTTCACGAGCGGCGAATACAAGACGATGAGCTGGTCGCGAAGACGACGCTCACCACTCTTCTTGTACTCGACCCAGAGGCGTGCAGTGCCGCCGTCGTCGTCCGTCGTCACGCCTCCCCCTACGCTCGGGGATGGGTTGCCCCGTATACCGAGAGCAACCGGTCCTTGCTGACATGAGTGTAGACCTGCGTGGTCTGCAGACTGGCGTGTCCCAGGAGTTCTTGGACGACCCGCAGGTCAGCACCCCCATCGAGGAGGTGGGTGGCGAAGCTGTGGCGCAGGGCGTGCGGGTGCGTGGGAACCGGTGACCGGCGATCCACCACACGGCGGACGTCACGCGTTCCCAGACGCGCCCCACGGCGATTCAAGAACATGGCGTGGGGGGGCGACACCTCGGTCACGAGGGCGTCGCGGCCCTTCGTCCAGCCACGACTCGACGGTCTGCGGCACACCGATCGTGCATGGGGACCCGGCGCTGGCGACTGCCCTTCCCCATCACGGTGACCATGCCTGCCCGCATGTCGATGTCCCCGATGTCGAGGCCGCACAGCTCGGCGACGCGCAGTCCGCATCCGTACAGGAGCTCGAGCACGGCGTCGTCCCGGGCCGCGAGGGCATCGTGGAAGTCCGCAGCCGGGGTCACATCGCCCGACGGCGACGTCGACGGCGCCGGGGCGAGGTCGTCGCCGTCGAGCAGGACCTCGAGCTCGCCGTGGTCGAGCACCCTCGGGAGGCGCGACCGGCCGCCCGGCGACGCCAGGCGCCGGGCCGGGTCGGTGTCGAGCACCCCCCGCCGGCGCTGCCAGGCGAAATAGCAACGCAACGCGGCCGCCTTGCGAGCCACCGTGGCCCGCGGCGTACCGACGCGTGGTCAGGTAGGCGAGATACCGGCGAAGCAGGATCCGGTCCACCTCGACGGGGCCTTCGACCTGGGCACGCTCGGCCCAAGCGGCGAAGGCATCGAGGTCGCCCACATAGGCCCGTCGGGTCGCCGGAGACTGTCCTCCGAGAGACCGCGAGAACGCCTCGGGGTCCCAGGCCATGATCCAACGCTACCCGTCTAGCTGGGCCTGCGACGCTATTGTCCTGGGCGGTGCAGGGCGCGACCAGGCGAGACAGTGCAAATGCGCCCCGAAGGGGGTAGGGACTGTGCCCGACCAGATCGACCGCCGTTCGTTTCTGGCTCGAAGTGCCCTGGCAGCGGGAGGCCTCGCCGCCGCCGGGGGTGTGGGCGGGCCTGCTGAGTGCATGTGGATCGGGCACGAACGGCGGGGGGTCGCTCTCGAGCGGTCCCCGCAACGGCATCTCCACCGCCACCCCCAAGAAGGGCGGGGAGCTCGTCTTCGGGGTCGAGGCCGAAGAACAGGGATTCGACCCGGCGACGGGGCGCTTCGACGAGACCGGGGTTCTCTACGCCCGCACGGTCTTCGACCCGCTCACCATCATCGCCGCCGACGGCAGTGTCCAGCCCTATCTCGCCCAGGCCATCACCCCCAACTCGGACTACACGGTATGGACGATCACGGCCCGTCCCAACGTCAGGTTCCACGACGGCACCCCCTGTGATGCCGCGGCCATCGCCGGGAGCCTGAACCACTTCAAGGACAACCTGCTCGGAGTGACCTTCACTGCCGTGAAGGACATCACGGCCACGAGCTCGGACACCGTCACCGTGACACTCAAGCAACCGTGGGTGCCGTTTCCGGCCTACCTGGCCGGGGGCATCGGCGGCCAGCCCGGCTACATCGCCTCCCCCTCGATGATCGCCGATCCCAAGGGATCGGAGCATCCGATCGGCACCGGGCCCTTCAAGTTCAAGGAATGGGTCCCCAACGACCACTTCACCGCCGAGCGCAACCCCGACTACTGGCGCAAGGGCCTCCCCTATCTCGACTCGGTCACCTACCGACCCATCACCGACGCGCAACAGCGCGCCAACGCGTTGCAGGCGGGCAACATCGACATCATGCACACCGACCTGCCAGCCAGCATCCTGCAGTTCAAGGACGACCAGAGCTACGGGTACCTCGACGACACCAAGGGCATCGTGGGCGAGCCCGACATGAACTTCATCATGATCAACATCCGCCGATCCCGCCATGAGCGACATCCGCGTCCGCCAGGCCATGGCCATGGCCATCAATTCGAGGCAGTACGCCACAGTCGTCGACAAGGGCGTCAATGCACCCACCAACCAGCCCTTCTTGCCCCACACCCCGTACTACGTGGCCGACAGCCGGATACCCGGCTTACAACCCGAGCAAGGCCAAGGCCCTCGTCAAGCAGCTGGAGACCGAGACCGGCAAGCCCGTGGCCTTTACCCTCCAGTCGACCACTCGGCTTATTCGATCCAGGTGGTCCAGTTCCTCCAGAGCCAGCTCGAGGCCGTAGGGATGAAGGTCACCCTGACCCAGATCCAGCAAGCCGACCAGATCAACAACGCCCTGGGCGGACTCTTCCAGGCCACGTCGTGGCGCCAGTTCGCGGCAGTGGACCCGGACCTCAACTACCTGTGGTGGAGCCCGACCGAGATCTTCGGGACCGGCCCGTCATCGATCGCCTCGAACTTCGCCCGCAACACCGACCCCCAGGTCGAGACCCTGCTCCAGCAGGGCCGGACCTCCACCGACCCCGCCACCCGGGCGGCCGCGTACCAAGGTGTCGCCAAGCGCCTCAACGTGGACCTGCCCTACATCTGGCAGGACCGGGCCACCTGGGCCGTGGTCGCCAATTCGAAGGTGCAGAACTGGAACAACCCGACGACGCCCGAAGGTGCCAAGGCGTACGGCATGATCGTGGGAACGATCTGGACCCCCCAGATCTGGAAATCGACCTGATCTTCATCGAGCAGGGCCGACGGGCGCCGACGCCCGGGTTGAAGCACCAGCTGTGACCATTCCCCGATGAACCGGCGCCCATGAGCAACCGAATCCTCCTCGTGGAGGACGACGAGCGCATCCGCGCCTCGATGCGCCTGGCCCTCGAGGACGAGGGCTACGAGGTCGACGAGGCCGGGTCGGGCGAGATCGGACTCGAGCACTTCGCCGACCAACCCGCCGATGTCGTGCTCATCGACCTCATGCTGCCCGGCATCGACGGCTTCGAGTGCTGCCGCCAGCTGCGCCGGACCAGTGCGGTGCCCGTCATCATGGTGACGGCCCGCAACGACACCCACGACGTCGTGGCGGGGCTCGAAGCCGGCGCCGACGACTACGTCACCAAGCCCTTCGTTGCCAAGGAGCTGGCGGCACGCATCCGGGCCCTGCTGCGTCGCTCCCGCTCCGTCGACGCCCCCGACGTGCTCTCGTTCGGCGAAGTCGAGGTCCTTCCCGACGAGGGCACGGTGCGCACCGCCGGGGTGGAGGTCCACTGCACCCGTACCGAATTCCGACTCCTGTGCGAACTGGCCACCAACCCCGGCAAGGTGCTGAGCCGAGAACAGCTCCTCGACCGGGTCTGGGGCTACGACTACTTCGGCGACGGACGGCTCGTCGACGTCCACATCCGGCGACTGCGCACCAAGATCGAAGCCGACCCCGCCAATCCCCGTCACATCCTCACCGTGCGTGGGATGGGCTACAAGCTGGCCACCTGAGGGCGCGGCATGCGCGCATTGCGCACTCGCCGGGTCGAGCCCCGCAGGCGACGCTTCACCACCGCCCACCCGCCGCGCGCGAGCGGCCCTGGTCGAACCTCGGTCTGCGATCACGCGTCACGGTGACCTTCGGGCTCGGTGCGCTGGCCCTGTCGGCGACCATGGCCGGGCTCACCTACTTCACGGCCCGGCAGTTCATCCTGAAAGAGCGCGAGACGGCAATCTTGCGCCAGGCCTACGTGAACGCATCGTTGGCCCGATCGTCGTTGCGGTCGGTCGAATCCCAACATCACCCAGCTGCTGGCCTCTCTCGACACCGTTCCGGGCTCTCGCTCGGTCCTCGAGCTCAAGGGCCAGTGGTACGCCACCTCGATCTCGGTGGGTGAGAACGCCATCCCGCTCGCCTTCCGCGACCTCGTGCTGTCGGGCACGCCCGGCCACCCAGCACTTCGTGCTCGGCAACACGCCCCAGATGGCGCGTGGGACTGCCCATCCCCAGTGTCAGCGCCTCGTATTTCGAGGTGTTCTCGCTCGACGACCTGAGCCGGACCCTGCGTATCCTGGCCCTGGCGCTCGCCGGTGCGGCCCTGTTGACCACGGCCGCGGGTGCAGTGATCGGACGGTGGGCGAGCGGCCGGGCCCTGCGACCCCTGGCCCAGGTGTCGCGCGCCGCGGAGACGGTGGCGGGAGGGAGCCTCGACACCCGTCTGCTCGCCGAGGGCGACGCCGAACTCTCGGCCCTGGCGTCGTCGTTCAACCGGATGACCGATGCCTTGCAGGAGCGGATCGACCACGAGGTGCGGTTCACCGCCGATGTGAGCCACGAGCTCCGTTCACCGCTCACCACCCTGGCGACATCGCTGGGCGTCCTCGAATCACACCGCGACGAGCTGCCTCCCCGCAGCCGTCACGCCCTCGACCTCTTGAGCACCGAGCTCCATCGCTTCCAGCGCATGGTCGATGACCTCCTGGAGATCAGCCGCGTGGACACCGGGTCGGCCGAACTGTCACTCGACGAGGTCGAAGTGGGCGAGCTCGCCCGCCAGGCGGCGGCGGCGGGAGGAGCCGGCGATGTCCCCGTCGACGTGGACCCGGCGGTGGCCGGGTTGCGGCTGTGGGTGGACAAGCGACGCATCGAGCGCGTCGTCACCAACCTCGTCGACAACGCCGAGCAGTACGCGGGAGGTGTCACCCGCATCGCCGTCGAGCCCGGGACCGGCCACGGCGTTCGCTTCGTGGTGGTCGACCGAGGTCCCGGCGTGGCGCCGGGCGAACGCGACAGGATCTTCGAGCGCTTCTACCGCGGCCAGGCAGCCGGCCAGCGCGGGGTGACCAACGGCACCGGACTCGGGCTGGCGCTCGTCGCCGAACACATGCGGCTGCACGGCGGTCGGGTCTGGGCCGAGTCCGGCGCCGACGGCGAGACCCGGTTCGTCATCGAGCTCCCCGCCGCCGACGTCAACGGCACGGCCTTGGCACGGGCACCCGACCCCGAAGGCGGCGCGGAGACCCGGGCATGACGATCCCCCGTCGCTCCCGCCACCATCCTCGCCGCGTGTGCCGTGGTCCTCGGCCTCGCCGGCTGCGGCGTACCCGTCGACAACCAACCTGCGGCGTTGTCACGACACGGCATCCCTTTCGACCTCCTGGCGCCCACCCGGTCCACCACGACCGTGACCACCGGCCCGTCGCCGCTTGCCGTCCCGGTGCAGATCTTCCTCATCGGTCCGACCGGTCACCTGGTGGCGGTGGCCCGCAACGTGACGGTCTCCCCGCCCGATCTGGCCACGGTCCTCAAGGTGCTCGTGGCCGGGCCCAGCGATGTCGAAGCTGCGGCGGGACTCCAGAGCGCGGTGGCGACACAGACGACGGTCCTCGCCGCCAACATCGCCGGAGGCACCGCCACGGTGAACCTGGGGGGTACCTTCGGGCAGATCGTGGGTCCGCCCGAGATCCAGGCCGTGGCCCAGGTCGTGTTCACGGCTTCGGCTCTCCCCGGCGTCTCCGGCGTCATCTTCGAGCTGATGGGCCAGCCTGTCCAGGTGCCGGTGGCGAGCGGAGCGCTCGTTCCCGTGGCCACCACCGCGCAGTTCGCGGCTTTGGCCCCGTGACGCTCGGCGTCGGGCTCAGTCCTCGACGCGCTGCTCGGAGAGGATGTCGCTGCCCGAACGACGCGGTGCGTTGCCCCACAGACGTTCGAGGTCGTAGTACGCACGCGCTTCGTCCTGAAAGACGTGCACCAAGAAATCGCCGTAGTCCATGAGCACCCAGGTCAGGTCGCGCAGACCCTCGGTGGCGCGCGGCGAGCGCCCGACGGACTCCTTCACCTTCTGCTCGACTTCTTCGACGATCGTCCGGACCTGTCGGCCGTTGGCTCCGCTGGTGATGACGAAGGCGTCTGTGACCCCGAGGAATTCCCCCATGGCCAGCACCACGGTGTTCTGGCCGAGCTTGGTGTCCGCAGCGCGCGCCGCCACCAGGGCAGCCTCGGGAACGTCGGGGCGTCCGTTGTCCGCCGATTCCCGCTCGGCGGATGCCGTCATGCGCCGTGAACCGCCACGTCCACCTCGGTCAAACCCCCCGGGCGCGCCCCTGAGGGGCCCGTGGCGGTTCGAACGGCATCGGGGCTACTCATCTCCTGCCAGCGTACAGATTTAGCCGGCGGATGCAACGTATGGCGGGCTCGGGAATGAGGAAATCCACCGACCTTCCCTGCGCCAGCCGCTGGCGGAGCTGGCTGCTCGAGATGTCGAGGGCGGGGATGCGCAGCCGTTCGACCTGCCACCCCGGCGGGTCCGCTCCGAGCCCCACGCCGCCCCGGTCGACCACCACGAGAGTCACCGCGGCGCGCAGCTCGTCCACCTGTTGCCAGCTTCCGAGCTCGGCGGCCACATCGGCACCCACGATCACAAAGGGCCGGGCGCCGGGCGTCGTCACCCCGAGCTCGCGCACGGTGTCGACGGTGTAGCTCGGACCGCCCCGATCGATCTCCATGCGACAGGCCTCGACCCCCTCGACTCCCGCCACCGCCGCCTGGACCATCAGGAACCGGTCCTCGGCCGGCGTGACGGCGCGGGTACCGGCCTTCTGCCAGGGCACGTTGGCCACGACCAGGAGCACACGCTCGAGGCCCAAGGCCTCCCGTGCCCACGTCGCTGCCACCAGATGACCGACGTGGACCGGGTCGAACGTGCCTCCGAAGATCCCGATGCCGGGCCCCAGGGCCACCGACTCCCCGTCGCCTCCCTCGACCGTGCCGTCCACGTCACGAGCGTAGGCGCCGAGCATTTACGCTGTAGACCCATGAGCCGAGCCCAGTGGAGCCCGCAACGGTGGCGGGAGCTCCCGGCCGCACAACAGCCCGACTGGCCCGACGGGGACCGCTTCGACCGGGTACTCAAGGAGCTCGGCGACCTCCCGCCACTGGTATTTGCCGGTGAGGCGCGGACGCTCACGGCGTCACTGGCCGACGTGGCAGCGGGCAAGGCGTTTCTCCTCCAGGCCGGCGACTGCGCCGAGTCGTTCGCCGAATTCTCCGCCGACGACATCCGGGACAAGCTCAAGGTCATCTTGCAGATGGCCGTGGTGTTGACCTACGGAGCGGGCGTCCCTGCCCTGAAGGTGGGGCGCATCGCCGGACAATTCGCCAAACCGCGGTCGTCACCCACCGAACGCGTAGGAGATGTGGAGCTCCCCGTCTTCCGAGGCCACATGGTCAATGACGACGCCCCTGACGCCACGGCCCGGATCCCTGACCCGAGCCGGCTGGTCGCGGCATACCACCAGGCGGCTTCGACACTCAACCTCGTGCGCGCCTTCACCAAGGGCGGCTTCGCCGATCTGTCCCAGGTCCACATCTGGAACCAGCAGTTCGTGGCCTCGAGCGACGAGGGCCGTCGTTACGAGCAGATCGCGGGCGAGATCGACCGGGCCCTGCGCTTCATGGCGGCATGCGGGATCGACCTCAAAGCCGAGCAGTCATTGCATCAGGTCGACTTCTACACGAGCCACGACGCGCTCATCCTCGGCTACGAAGAGGCCCTCACCCGAAAAGACTCGCTCACCGGCGACTGGTACGACTGCTCGGCTCACATGCTGTGGGTGGGTGAGCGGACGCGCCAACTCGACGGGGCCCACATCGACTTCCTGTCGGGGATCCACAACCCCGTCGGATGCAAGATCGGCGCGTCGACAACCCCGACCGAGGTGGTGGCGCTGTGCGATCGCTTGAACCCCGATCGGACCCCGGGTCGCCTCACCCTCATCACCCGCATGGGCGCCGCCGCCATCGGCGACGCCCTGCCCCCCTTGCTCGAGGCGGTCACCGCCGCGCAGCATCCGGTGGTATGGGCCTGTGATCCGATGCACGGCAACACCTTCGTGAGTGACGGGGGTCGCAAGACGAGGCGCTTCGACGACATCCTCACCGAGCTCAAGGGGTTCTTCGCCGCCCACCACGGCGCGGGGACCTGGCCCGGAGGCGTGCACCTCGAGCTCACCGGAGACGACGTCACCGAATGCCTCGGTGGGTTCGGCGACATCCTCGAAGGACAACTCCACGAGCGGTACACCACAACGTGTGACCCCCGTCTCAACGCGCGACAGGCCATCGACCTTGCCTTTCGTGTGGCGGAGCTGCTGAGGGCCTGAGCCAGGCCGGACCCGCCGGCCGTTTGCCCACGCCTTCACACCACGGCGTCGGGCATCGGTGCAGGTGGGCAGCGGTTCTCAGGGGCGTCGTTGCTTCGCGCCGCGCTCTCCGTGAGAATGGGGATCGAACCTCGGCCTCTGACACCTGCGGAGCCGCGGACACGCGCCATCGTGCAGCAAGGATCGCAGCCTCACTCCATGCCCCGTCTTCCACACAACCTGGCGCGTCTCGGACGCGCCCTGGGTGCGTCGATCGTCGCTGTCACCGTTGTCTCGGCGGTCGTGATGATCTCGGACAACGCGCCCCGCCATCTCGGGCATCTCGACGGTGCGGTCCCAGCCTCCACCCAGGGCGTGCCCTCGTACTGGACCGTGGCGTCAGACGGCGGTGTCTTCACCTTCGGTGGCCTCCCCTTCTACGGGTCCATGGGCGGAGTCAGGCTGGCGGCGCCCATGGTTGGCATCGCCCCCACGACCGACCTGTCGGGAGCGAGTGGCCTCGGGTACTGGACCGTGGCGGCCGACGGCGGGGTGTTCACTTTCGGCAACGCCGGGTTCCGCGGTTCGATGGGGGCCGTCAAGCTCAACAAGCCCATGGTGGGCATCGCGGCGGACCCCGCCACGGGTGGCTACTGGACGGTGGCGTCCGACGGCGGGGTCTTCGCCTTCGGCGCACCGTTCTTCGGGTCGATGGGGGCGGTGAAGCTCACCAAGCCCGTGGTCTCCATGGTGGCGACGCCCGACGGCCGCGGCTACTGGCTCTTCGCGTCCGACGGCGGGGTCTTCGCCTTCGGCGACGCCGGGTTCGCCGGATCGCTGGGCAAACTCACCCTCCAGGCCCCCATCGTCGGCGCCACCTCCCCTGACGCGGGCGGCTACCTGATGGTGGCGGCCGATGGTGGGGTCTTCGCCTTCGGGGACGCCCGTTATGACGGATCGCTCGGCGGTCACGCCCTGGCGCGCCCGGTGGCGGCGATCGCATCGGCAGACCCCGGCGGATACTGGCTGACCGACTCCAACGGCGCCGTCACCGCCTTCGGAGACGCCGGGTACTTCGGCTCCGCGCCCCAGCACATCACGAACCCCGTCGTCGGCATCGCCGATGGGCCCGGCACGGGCGTCGCCGCCAACGGCGCCTATCCGTCGGGGAGCTTCGGCTACGACATCTCGAAGTTTCAGGACAACCCGCCGACCTGTACCAACACGCTGCCGTCGGGTCACACCGTGGGCATCGTCGAGGCCACCGGCCAGGCCAACGGGTCCCCCAACCCGTGCCTCGCCCACGAAGCGCAGCTGGGCCGGGGGCGGGCTCAACCTCTACATCTTCATGACCTACGGAACCGATGCCACCAACCAGCCGGGCTGCAACGGAGATGTGGCGTGCAACTGGGGGTACGAGGCCGGGATCTACGCCTACCAGTACGCGCAGGCCCAGGGCGTGAACCCCTTGGTGACGTGGTGGCTGGACATCGAAGGGGCCAACTGGTCGACCAACACCGCCGAGAACGACCAGGTCGTCCTGGGCGCCATCAACGCGCTGCGCGGCACGGGCGTGAACAACGTCGGCATCTACACGAGCCCCCTCACCTGGAACGGCATCGCCGGGAACTTCCGGCCGGCCGTACCGCTGTGGGTGGCGTGGTACACCAACAACCCGCAGGGGAACTGCGCCAATGCCGTCTCCTACGCCGCGCAGAACGGGAACTTTCTCCCCACCGGCGGCGTGTGGGTGACCCAGTACACCAACATGGCCAACGGGATCAGCCTCGACGGCGACTACGCCTGTTAGGTCTCGGCCCCGCTGCTCGCCACCTGCGCGGGGACGGCCCACCTCGGAGAGTGCGAGACATGCGGGCGTGATCCACGCCCTCGAGTCCTTGGTGGGGCCGGTGCAACGTCTGGACCCGGTGGCGCGCGGCTACACGCACAACACCCGTGTCGTAGCGAGGCTGGCGGACGGCGCTTCGGTCTTCGTGAAGCAAGCCGTCGACGAGACCACGGCGACGTGGTTGCGCCACGAGCACCGGATGTACGAAGCTCTCGGGCCCCGCGGCGCGACGTCTGCCGGGGCCGCCTGAGATCCCCTATGCGCCGCTGGTTCGACGCGTGCCCAGCGCCAGCAGCTCCGACGCGCCCTGCCCTGGGCGGCCCGCCTGCTCGGTCCTGGCGCCACCGCGCGCTCGAGGTCGGCCCGTCGCCCGACTCACGCCGTCCGCCGCGTCGTGTCCGGAGCCCGTAGGTGTGCGGCGTCGTTGTAGCGAACCAGTCTCCAGTCCGGTCCGGCCAACTCCCATTCCGTGAGCGACGTGTGCTCGGTGGGAAGGCGCAGGCGTCGACGCCCCGGCGCCACGGGTAGGAATGCCAGAAGGGTCGCCTCGATGACACCGGCATGGCACACGATCACGATGAGCTCGCCGCGATGGGACTGCGCCAGGCGTGTCACCGCGCCCGAGGCCCGGGACACGAACGAGCTCCAACTCTCGCCACCGGGCGCCACCGCACTGTCGGGATCGACGTCGAAGTCCGGCTCGCCATAGCGGACACGGAACTCGTCCCAGGTGAGGCCATCGGCTTCGCCGGGGTGCAATTCGCACAGGTCGCAGTCCTCCACCGATGCCGTGCCATCCCCGATGCCCGCCGCCGCCACGGCTCGAGTCTCGATCGCCCGAGCCAGCACACTCGTGTACGACACGCTCGCCGTGGCGAGCTCCCCGGTGTCCACCAGCCGATCCCGCAGGGCCAGCGGCCTGACGCCTTCCTTTGGGCGACAGCCCGGTGCACCCCTCATGGCCCCCGACCACACCCTCGAGGTTGCAGATGGCCTCGCCGTGGCGAATGAGGACGACCCGGGTGACTTCCCCCGACGACGGCCCCACCGTGCTCACACCCGCCGGCGCGCCGCTCTCCGGGTCGCCGGGCTCACGCCAGCTCGGTGACGAAGTGTTCGAGCTGGCGCAAGTTCCGACACTCGAACACGTCGTCACAGTGCACCGCATACTCGCCGAGGATCGAGTCGCCGGTCCCCCAGTAGGCGCGGGGCTCAGGGTTGAGCCAGTAGACGTGACGGGCCCGGTGCCGTATCTCCGAGATCACCCAGGCTTGCGAGGCATGGTAGTTGTTCCGGGCGTCGCCGAGCAGGAGCACGCTCGAACGGGGAGTGATCTCCTCACCCCAGCGCTCCCAGAACACCGACAGGGCGTGGCCATAGTCCGAGTGGCCATCGACCCACACCACGTCGGCCTCGGTGTTGATCCGGTGCACGGCGTCGGCCACGTCGTCGACGTTCTCGAAGAACCTCGTGACCTCGTCGATGCCATCGATGAACACGAAGCTCCGCACCTTCGAGAATTGGGAGCTGATGGCGTGCACGAGATGCAACGTGAACCGGGCGAACGACGCCACAGATCCCGAGATGTCGGCGATCACGATGATCTCAGGCTTAGCGGGACGGGGGTACCGGAACTTGGGGTCGACGGGCACGCCACCGGTCGAGAGGGAGTGGCGCATCGTGGACCGGAAGTCGAGCGGGCCCTTGCGGCCGTGCCGACGCTTCCGGGCCAGCCGAACCGCCAGCTTGCGCGTGAGGGGATGGATGGCGCGCCGCAGTGACGCCAACTCGTCGCGCGTGGCGTGCATGAAGTCGATCTCTTCGGGGAGAGGCTTTCGCAGTGACCGGGCCAGGGCCTCGGTGCCGCGGTCGGCCACGAGCCGGCGACGGATCTCGTCCTCGAGCTCCCGGCGCAGCCGATCGAGGCGGCTCTTGAACTCGTCACGGGCCAGGCGTTCCTCGAGAGGCGTCAAATGCCCTTCAGGAGCAGCCGCTCGGGCGGTTTCCATGAGCCGCTCGAGGACCCGGTCGAGGTCGAGGTTCCGCAACGTGCGGTAGAGGTAGTAGGTCCCCCCCACGGGCCGGCCCGGTTCCATGCCGGCGAAGCGGCTCACAGCCTGGCGTGCCAGGGCGGCGACCTGGGCGTCGTTGGCCGACAGCAGAGCCCGGAACAACATCTCGGCGAGCTCCTCCGGTGATAGCCCCTCGCCGCCACCGCCCCCCTGGCCTCTCCCCTGGCCCCGTCCCCGGTCCTCGTTCTCGGCGTCGGAGTCGAGATCGTCGGTGGACGGACTCGTCGTCGCCGAATTCGTACTGCGGTCCCCGCATCGAGAAGTACACCTCGAAGGCCGTCTCGAACGCCTTCCAATGAGCGGAGCTCTTCACGAGCGTGGCGGCCAAGGCGTACTTGAGCGCGTCGCGGTCCTCGAGCGGGATGTGATGGACCGCCTCGGCCGCGTCGATCGACTCGGTGAGCGACACCGGCAGGCCCGCGGCGCGCAGCTCTCCTACGAACCCGGTGAGGACGTCGAGCACGACCGACTCCTCAGGCCCGGTCCTCCCCGGCCACGGCCAGCTCCTTGGCCGCGCGCTCGAGGTCGCTGCGGTACTTGAGCAGCACGTGCAACGTGGCTTTGGCCTGCTCGGCATCGATCGACTCGACACCCAGGACCACGAGGGTGCGCGCCCAGTCCAGGGTCTCGGAGACCGAGGGATACTTCTTGAGCTCGAGCGTGCGGAGCGACCGGACGATCCGGGCGATCTGATCGGCGAGCTCTTCGGTCACCCCGGGCACCCGGGCCAGGACGATGTCACGCTCGCGCTCGAGCGACGGGTAATCAAGGTGCAGGTACAGGCACCGACGCTTGAGGGCCTCGGACAGCTCCCGGGTGTTGTTGGAGGTGAGGAACACGAGGGGGATCTGTTGGGCCCGGATCGTGCCCAACTCGGGGATCGACACCTGGTACTCCGACAGCACCTCGAGCAGCAGCGCCTCGGTCTCGAGCTCGACCCGGTCCACCTCGTCGACGAGGAGGACGACGGGGTCCGGGGAACGGATGGCCTCGAGCAGGGGGCGGGTGAGGAGGAACTCCTCGGAGAAGATGTCCTCCTCGAGGTCGCGCCACGAGCTGGTCGGCGCATCGGCCGCTCCATCCTCGTCCACGCGCTGGGCTTGGATCCGCAGCAATTGCTTCTTGTAATTCCACTCGTAGAGGGCCTTCGACTCATCGAGACCCTCGTAGCACTGGAGGCGGATGAGCCGGCTGCCGGTCACCCGGGCCACCGACTTGGCCAACTCGGTCTTCCCGGTCCCGGCGGGACCCTCCACCAGCACGGGCTTGGCCAGTCGGTCCGCCAGATGGACGACCCCGGCGATGCCGTCGTCGGCGAGATATCCCACCCCGGCGAGTCGTTCGCGCACCTCGGTCACCGACGAGAACAGCGGTGGGCCGGGGTCGGGGAACCCGAGCATCCCCGAGGCGCCGGTCGGCCCGTCGGCGGCACCGTCCTGATCGCCGGTGGCGCTCATCGCCGCACCTGCCCTTCGCCGTGCACGACGTACTTGACGCAGGTGAGCTCGCGCAGCCCCATCGGACCGCGGGCGTGGAGCTTCTGCGTCGAGATGCCGATCTCCGAGCCCAGTCCGAGCTCTCCCCCGTCGACGAACCGGGTCGATGCGTTCACGACCACCGCGGCGGCGTCGACCTCGCGACAGAACCGCTCAGACGCGTGCAGGTCGGTGGTCACGATGGCCTCGGAGTGTCCCGAGCCGTAGCGGGTGATGTGGTCGATGGCGCCATCGAGATCGGAGACCACCGCCACCGACAGGACCGGGCCCAGGAACTCGGCCGCGAAGTCGGCTTCCTCGGCGACGCCGATGGACCCGAGGATGGCCCGGCTCGCCTCGTCGCCACGCAACTCGACACCGGACAGAGCCGCCTCGGCGCGGGGCAGGAATTCGGCTGCCACCGCCTCGTGGACGAGGAGGGACTCCGCCGCGTTACACACCCCGGGGCGCTGGGTCTTGGCGTTCACCACGATGGACAGGGCCATGTCGAGATCGGCAGAGGCATCGACATAGACATGGCAATTGCCGTCCCCGTCGATCACGTACGGCACCGTGGCGTGCTCGCGCACCGACGCGATGAGGGCGTGGCCGCCGCGCGGCACCAGGCAGTCGATGACCCCGTCGAGCTGCATGAACCGGATCGCCGCCTCGTGACTCGTGTCCGCCACGTTCACCACGGCATCTTCGGGGAGCCCGACTTTGACGAGCGCCTCGCGGAGCGTGCCCACGATGGCCGCGTTGGACCGCGCCGCACTGGAGGAGCCCCGCAGCATCGTGGCGTTGCCCGCCTTCAGACACAGACCCGCCGCGTCGCTCGTCACGTTGGGCCGGTTCTCGTAGATCACCCCCACCACCCCGAGCGGGACCCGGACCCGCTCGATGCGCAGGCCGTTGGGGCGCACCCATCCCTCGACGACCTCGCCCACGGGATCGGGCAGCGCGGCGACCTGGCGCAAGCTCTCGGCCATGGCCTCGATCCGCTCCCGACTGAGGCGCAGCCGGTCGGTCTGGACGTCGCTGGCACCTTCGGCCCGGGCCCGGTCCAGATCGGCGCCGTTGTGCTCGAGCAGCTCCGACCCGCGTTCCTCGAGCAGGTCGGCGGCCACCCGTAGAGCCGCGTTCTTGGCCGCTCCGTCGGCCACGGCCAGAGCCCGAGAAGCCGCCTTGGCGCGACGGCCGAGGTCTTCGATGGTCGGCGGGGCCATGCTCCAGGGTACCCCCGCCACGCGCCCTGCCCTCAGCCCAGCACCACAAGATCGTCACGGTGCACGACCTCGGGCGCGGCACCGTCGGGCAATTCGCTCGTCCGGTGCCCGGCCCACGACGCCACCAGATGGGCGGGATGACGGGCCAGGCCCTTGGCGAAGACCACGCCGTCGGGCCCGGCGATCTCCACGGCGTCATCGGTGTCGAATCGACCCGACACCGACACCACCCCGGCAGGGAGCAACGACGCTTCTCGCTCCATGAGGGCCCGGCGTGCTCCTTCGTCGACAACCAGGGTCCCCGCCGCGGCGACGGCGAACGCGATCCAAAGCTTCCGGGCCGGCAGCCGCCGCCCCCGCGCCCTGAACACGGTCCCGACACCGGGCTCGCCCTCCATGACGCCGCGCAGCACCCCGGCCCGACCGGCATCGGCGATGACGGTCTCGACGCCGGACCACGCCGCGATCTTCGCCGCGGCCAGCTTCGACGCCATGCCGCCGCTCCCGACCGCGCTGCCCGCGCCCACCCGCCAAGATCTCGAGCTCGTGGTCGACTTCGATCACCTCTTCGATGAGCGACGCCTCGGCCGTGGTGCGGGGATCGGCCGTCAGCAGGCCGGCGGTATCGGTGAGCAGGACGAGCAGATCAGCGGCGACGAGATGGGCCACGAGCGCGGCCAGCCTGTCGTTGTCACCGAACCGGATCTCGTCGTCGGAGGTGGCGTCGTTCTCGTTCACCACCGGGACCACACCCAGCTCGAGCAGGCGGGACAAGGTCTGGCGGGCGTGGAGATACTGCTGGCGGTGGATGAAGTCGAGCGGCGCCAGCAGGACCTGGCCCACGGCCAGGCCCCGCGTGGCGAAGGCCTCGTCGTACACCCGCATCAGCTTCGACTGTCCGACCGCGGAGACCGCCTGCAAGCGTGGCGGGGTCGGTGGGCCGGGGCCCTCCGCCCATGGCGAACCACCCCGCCGCGATGGCCCCCGAGCTGACGAGGACGACACTGTGGCCGAGCCCGCGCAATTCGGCCACCTGGGCGCACAACCGGTCGATCGACGCCGCGTCCACGCCGCCGCCCGCACTCGTGATCGACGAGGACCCCACCTTGGCCACGACCGTGCGGGCCGAGTCGCGCGCCGTCATCGGTCCGATCCCCGGCCCCGACGGGTGGACCGCCTGATCTCGGGCAGCGGTGTCTCGGACACCGCACCCTCGACCCCCTCCTCGCGCTGGTAGGTGAAGCTCAGCTCTCCGAGGTGCACGACATCACCGTCGCGCACCCCGGCGCGCACCAGGGCGCGCTCCACCCCGAGGCGGCGCAGGCGGCTCTGGACGTAGTCGACGGCATCGGGGTCGTTGAGATCGGACAGGGCCACAGCTCGCAGGGCGGGACGGCCGAGCACCACGAACGAGCCGTCTTCGGACCGGACCACCTCGATCTCCTCCGACAGCGGGCGGTGGATCACGACGGACCGGTTCGGCATGGCCTCGGCCATCTCGAGCCTCGACCACCATGGCGGCCAGTCGGACGAGGAGCTCGGGGATCCCGGCTCCGGTGACCGCCGAGATGGTGAGCTCGGGTTCGGCGTCGACGGCCGTCGAGCGCCACGTCGGACTTCGACCCCACCACCAGGCGGGGACGTTCGAGCAGCTCGGGTCGGTAGCGACCGAGCTCGGCAGAGCAGGATCCGCTCCTGCTCCGAAGCCGAGATGGCGTCGGCGGGGGCCAGGTCGAGCAGGACCACCAACGCCCGGGCGCGCTCGACGTGCCGGAGGAACCGGTGGCCGAGGCCCGCGCCCTTCGGCCGCGCCCTCGACCAGCCCGGGCACATCCGCCACCACGAACTCGGTCTCGTCCCCGGGCCGGCCGACCCGGACCACGCCCAGGTGCGGCTCGAGGGTGGTGAAGGGATAGGCCGCCACCTTGGGACGAGCGGCGGAGATCCGCGAGATCAGGGTGCTCTTGCCCGAGTTCGGCAACCCCACCAAGGCCACGTCGGCGAGCAAGCTTCAGCTCGAGGTCGAGCCAGCGCTCCTCACCCTTCTCGCCCTGCTCGGCGAAGGCGGGAGCCCGCCGACGGTTGGAGAGGAAGCGGGCATTGCCCCGCCCACCTCGTCCCCCTCCCGCGGCCAGCCAGCGGTCCCCGGCCGTGGCCAGATCGGCGAGGACCGACCCGTCGGGACCCCGCACCATCGTCCCCACCGGCACGGGCACTTCGAGGGCCTGGCCCCGCGGGCCGTGGCGCTTCTTTCCCTGGCCGTGCTTGCCGTCGGTGGCCCGACGATGGGGGTGGTCGCGAAACCCGAGCAGCGACGCCTGGTTGGTGGAGGCCACGAGCCACACGTCGCCCCCGTTGCCGCCGTCGCCGCCGTCGGGGCCGCCCTTCGACACGTGGGCCTCACGGCGAAACGACACGGAGCCCGCACCGCCGTTGCCCGCCTTCACATGGACTTGGGCTTCGTCGGCGAACCCGGACACAGCTCCGATTCTACGAGGCACCGTCACGCCCTCCCGAGGGAGACGGTGACCGGCCGCCCCGGCTCAGGACTCGACGCGGACGCTCACCTGGCGGCGACCCTTGCGGGTGCCGAAGCTCACCACGCCCTCGGCGGTCGCGAACAGCGTGTCGTCGCCACCGCGCCCGACGTTCTCGCCAGGGTGGAACTTCGTGCCTCGCTGGCGCAGGATGATGGCGCCGGCCGGGACGGCCGTGCCGTCGTAGACCTTCACGCCCAGTCGCTTGGACTTCGAATCGCGGCCGTTGCGGGTGGAACCCCCACCTTTGGTCTTCGACACGAGAACCTCCTCCTGTGCGGCGGGCTCAGCGGCCCGCGGGGACCGTGATCGACACGATCTCGACGGTGTCGTACTGCTGACGGTGACCCCAGCGCCGCCGACGCCGCGCCTTGGCCTGGTAGGTGAAGCCGCGGATCTTGGGGCCGAGCTCCTGGCCCACGACCCGGGCCGCCACCACTGTGCCGGCGAGCTCGTCGGGCGTGGCGAGGACCCGGTCGTCGTCCACCACGAGGACCGGGGAGAGCTCGACCTCGCTCCCCTCGGGCACTCCGAGAAGCTCCACGCGCAGCTGCTGGCCCTCGGCCACTCGCTCCTGCTTGCCACCGCTCTGGATCACCGCATACATAGCCAGAGGATCCTACAGGAGGGACTCGTCGAGCACGATCCCGCGCCCACCGCACACGGTGCAGGTGCTCGACAGGGACTCGACCAGGCCCTCCGAGACCCGTTTCCGGGTCATCTCGACCAGGCCCAGCTCCGAGATGTCGAACACCTGGGTCCGGGTCTTGTCCCGGGCCAAGCGCTGAACGCAGGGCGGCGGACACCCGGTCCCGGTTGTCGCGGATCTCCATGTCGATGAAATCGATCACGATGATCCCGCCGATGTCGCGCAGTCGCAGCTGCCGAGCGATCTCTTCGGCCGCCTCGAGGTTGTTGCGGTAGACGGTCTCCTCGAGGTTGGACTTGCCGACGTTCTTGCCCGTGTTCACGTCGATGACGGTGAGGGCCTCGGTCCGCTCGATGATGATCGACCCGCCCGAGGGCAGCCACACCTTGCGGTCGAGGGCCTTGTGGAGCTGCTCGTGCACGTGGAAGCGCTCGAAGATCGGCAGGTTCTCGACCACGGGGTCGTAGTACTCGACGCGGTCGACGAGCTCGGGGTTCACCTGCCCGATGTAGTCGCGCACCTGCGCGTAGAGACCCTCGTCGTCGATGACCACGTTCCGGTACTCGCGGTTGAATTCCTCGCGCACGATCCGCACAGCCAGGTCGGGCTCGCGATAGAGCAGTCCCGGTGCATTGGACCGGTTGGCCTCGGCTTCGATGGCCTCCCACAGCGCCACCAGTCGCTCGACGTCGTTGCGCAGCTCGTCCTGGCTCGCCCCCTCCGCTGCGGTGCGGACGATCAAGCCGTGACCGGCGGGGCGCACCTCATCGACGATCCGGCGCAACCGCTTGCGCTCGTTGTCGTCGAGCCGCTTGGAGATACCGAAGGCGCTGGAGTTGGGGACCATGACCACGAACCGACCCGGGAGCGAGACCTCCTGGGTGAGCCGCGCCCCTTTGGCGCCGATCGGGTTCTTCGTGACCTGGCACAAGATGACCTGGCCGGGGCGCAACATCTCCTCGATACGCGGCGAGGCGCTCTTTGCCGTTTCGACGTCCTCGACGTCGTAGCGGACGTCACCGCGGTAGAGCACGGCGTTCTTGGGGGTGCCGATGTCGATGAAGGCGGCCTCCATGCCGGGGAGGACGTTTTGGACCCGGCCCCGATAGATGTTGCCGTCGATCTGGGTGGCATCGTCTGACACCCTCGACACGTAGTGCTCGACGAGGGTCCTGCCCTCGAGCACGGCGATCTGCGTGGCGTGGGGAAGCACGTGCACGCACATCAGGTAGCGACCCACCGGTCGTCCCCGACGCTCCCGGCCGCTCCGACGCCGCGACCGCCCGCTGACGTCTTGCCCTCCGTGGCCTCGGTCTCGTCTTGGTCGGTGTCGGCCTCGGTCGCCCCTGACCCCGCCACCGCAGCCGGGGCGCGCCTTGGCCGCCTTGGTGGCAGGCCGCGTCACGGGCACGGGCGCCACGGGCACCGGCGCCACGGGCACGGGCGCCACCGGCACGGGCACGGGCCGGGCGGGCCGGGTGTCACCGATCCGGGGTCGCTCGACGGGGCCCTTGCGCTCGCCGGCCGCGGGCCGGGGTCGGGGTTTCGTCTGGTCGATCGACCCCGTCGATCCCGGGGGTCTCGTCGGCGTCGTCGGGGTCGTCAGATCCGTCCGACGCCGTCGCTCCCGCGGGGCGCGCTCCGGAGGGGCGCCTGCGCCGTCGACGGGGGTTCGGAGACGTGGCTCGGCCCGCCTCGGACCCCGTTTCGTCAGACTCAGTGTCGCCGGACCCCTTGTCGCCAGCGTCAGTGTCGCCCGCCTCAGTGTCGGCGGACGCCACCCGGCTGTGTCGGGCCGTCGCTCGTGGAGGTCTCGGGTGTCGAGGCGTCGACCCCATCGGTGGCGTTCGCCGCCCTGGGGTCTGCGGATGCGGGGGCAGACGGCGAGCCGATGGGCTCGGCCGTCGGATGCCCGGCGCTCGTATCGGACATGGGGACGATCCCTTCTCGTACTTCTCACGAGGCGCGCTCCCAGATGACTGCGGAACCCACCGGGTCCGCCATGAGAGGCTCCCATCGGGAGCCGTCGCGCTCGATCCATTGACAGGTTCTACGGGCAAGCACCGAGCTCCACGCCCAATGCTTGGGCGAGCTCGGAGGGTCGGACTCCGCGTGGTCGGGTGCCGAGCTCCGCCAGGAGGGTGGCGCCGTCCACGTCGGAACCGGCACACGACAACGCCAGCACCGAAGGACGCAGGTCGTCGATCGACGTTGCGTCCCTTGCGCTCGCGCTGGATGGGGAGGGAGTCAGCCGCGAGGACGCGTTCGATCGCCGAGTCGAGGTCACCGGGGACCACACCGGGCACCCGGATCTCCCACCGGCACGAGGACACGTCTTCTTGCAGCGAGTTCGTACCGGGCTCGAGGATCCCCGCCGCCACCACGTCGACGCCGTCGGGCAACATCGCGCCGACCTCTCGGGCCAGGTCGGACGGCTCGACCGGTGCGTCCAAGGCGATGTCGAGGTACTCGGCGATCGACTCGCATCCCGTGGGGAGGGCGAGGCCGAAGCTCAGCTGGGGACGCGGCGTGAAGCCCGCGGTGTAGGACACCGGCATCCGGCCCCGGCGCAAGGCCCGCTCCCACATGCGCGCCACGTCCCGGTGGCTGGTGAAGCGCACCTTGCCGATCTTGGTGAAGCGGGCCCGGATCCTCACCGGGAATGGTCCCCGGTCGACCCCGACGACGACGGCCGCGCCCGCCGTCTCGAGGAACTTCACCGGCACCATGCCGCCGGTGGCGAGATCCTGCCCGGTGCCCTGACTTCCGCCCGCGGGCGGAACGGCCGACGCCACCATGTGCTCGACCCCGAGCCCGGTACACGCGCCGCAGTCGTAACACGGGGTCCAACGGCAGTCCTCCAGACCGTGCTCGGCCAGGGCTTCTTGGAAGTCCTGCCAGAGGAAGTCGCGGTGCAACCCGGCCGAGACGTGGTCCCAAGGCAGGACCTCGTGCTCGTCGCGGTGGCGGTACACGGTGTCGGAGAAATCGAGCCCAGCGGCCTCGAGCCCGTTCGTCCACAACTGCAGGTCGAAGTGCTCGGACCATTCCTGGAACGTCCCGCCGTTTCGCCAGACGTGCTCGATCACCGCACCCATGCGGCGGTCGCCCCTGCTCACGAGCCCTTCCACGGCCGTGGCCTCGGGATCGTGCCAACGCAGCGTGAGCCCCCGCGTGCGGCGCGCCGCGTCCTTGAGCAGTCCCACCTTGCGCCGCAGCTCCGCCATCGTGTTCTGCCCGAACCACTGGAAGGGCGTGTGGGCCTTGGGGACGAACCCACCCACCGAGGCAGTGACCGTCACGTTGTGGTGATAGCGCCGCCCGATCTCGGCGCAAGCACCGGCCAGCGCGGTGATGCCGAGCACGTCCTCATCGGTCTCGGTCGGCAAGCCGATGAGAAAGTACAGCTTCACCCTTCGCCAGCCCTGGGAGAAGGCGGCATCGACCGCCGCGTAGAGATCCTCCTCGCGGATGAGCTTGTTGATGACCTGGCGCATCCGCCACGTCCCGCCCTCGGGAGCGAAGGTGAGCCCGGTGCGCCGTACCTTTTGGATCTCCGCCGCCAGACCCACGGTGAAGGCGTCGACCCGCAAGCTGGGCAGGCTGACCGACACCTGACCTGAGCACTCGGGGTCGTTGATGATCGAGGACACGACGTCGCCGATCCCCGAGAAGTCGGCGCTCGAGAGCGACGTCAAGGTGACCTCGTCGTAGCCCGTCCGGTCGAGGCCGTCACGAACCATCTGGTCCACCTGCTCCGCCGGGCGCTCCCGGACGGGCCGGGTGATCATCCCGGCCTGGCAGAACCGACACCCGCGGTGCAGCCCCGGAAGACCTCGACGTTGAGCCGATCGTGGACGACCTCGATCAGCGGTACCAGCTGCTGCTTGGGATAGGGCCACTCCCCCAGGTCTGCGACGGTCCGCTTCTCGACTCGCTCGGGCACGCCCGCCCGGCGCGGTCGGACTCCGGCGAGACGTCCTGCCTCGTAGCTCGGCTCGTAGCACGAGGGGACGTAGACGCCGGGCACAGACGCCAGGGCCAGGAGAAGGTCGTCACGCCGTTCGGCGCCCGATGCCCGCCACCGACCGATCACCTCGGTCAGGTCCCCGACCACCTCCTCGCCGTCACCGAGGACAAAGGCGTCGACGAAGTCGGCCAGGGGCTCGGGATTGAAGGCGCAGTGCCCCCCCGCCACCACCAGGGGGTGCGAGCCGCCACGGTCCGCGCTGCGCACCGGCACCCCGGCCAGGTCGACCAGGTTGAGGACATTGGTGTAGGTCAGCTCGGCCGACAGGTTGAAGGCCAGGACGTCGAACTCCCCCGCCGCCACGCAACCCTCCAGGGAGAACAGCGGAACCGAGGCGGCGCGCATGGCCGCTTCCATGTCGGTCCACGGGGCATAGGCCCGCTCGGCCACGGCGTCGGAACGCTCGTTCAAGATTTCGTACAGGATCTGGAGGCCCTGGTTGGGCAGTCCGATCTCGTAGGTGTCGGGGTAGAGCAACAACCAGGCCACCCGCTCAGGCCCATGGACGGGACGCTGCGCCCCGAGCTCACCCCCGATGTACCGGGCGGGCTTCGTGACCTGGGCCAGGAGAGGCTCGATCCGTGGCCACAGAGAAGTCATGTGCCCGAGGAGTCTAGAGCCCTCCCCGACCGCCTCGACGCCGGATGGGGCCCAGGGCCGTGGGCTTGGCGGTGGTCTTCGAGGTCGTCGTGGTGGTGGACCCCGGGCTCGTCGTCGTCGTGGTCGGTGGGGGCAGCACGACGGCGGGGGTGGTGGCCGGGCCGACATGGGTCGGGGACTCGGGATGCGCCACCAGGTAGTCGAACCCCTGGCGGGCCACGGGCGCGGCGGCCTGGGATCCGAAACCGCCCCCCTGGACCACCACCGCGATCAGGTACCTGGGGTGCGGGACCGGCCCCCAGCCCACGAACCACGAGTTGGGCTGCTGCTCGTTGGTCGTCGCCGTCCCGGTCTTGCCCGCCAGCGGGAAGCTGGCCAAGGGGAAGCCGGCGAAGGCCGGCGCGGCGGTGCCCTTGGAGTTCTGGACGACCCCCTCGAACCCCCGGAGCATGGCCTGGTAGTTGGCGGGCGAGAAGGTGACGTGCCCGGCCACCTTGGGAGCGAAGGTCCGGACCACCTTGCCCTGCGCGTCGACGGTGCCCGCCGCGACCTCCGGGACGTACCGGGTGCCCCCGTTGGCGAAGGTGGCATAGGCGACCGCTTGTTCGAGGGGCGTGATCACCGTGCCACCCTGACCGAAGGCGAGCTCGAGGTTGTTCCCGGTGAACCACTGGCCGTTGGGGTAGTCCTTGGGGTCCTGGGCGTGCTCGCGCTGGACGACCAGGGGTGAGTCCACCCGGGCGAGGTGGGTCTCGTTGGGAAGGTCGATCCCGGTGACGTCGCCGTAGCCGAGTTGCGCCGCCGCGTTCTGGATCGGTGTCTCGCCGTAGCGGCCGTTGGCCTTGTAGTCGTTCCAGAATTGGACGCCGAGGTTGTAGAAGAAGATGTCACTCGACACCGTCAGGGCCTGGGACACGTTGATCCGGCCCCCGATCTCTCCCTCGTTGTCGTGATAGGTCACACATCCCGCCCCCCCGATCTTGCAGCCGGGGACGGTGTAGGCACCGGTGTCGTTGTAGGTGAAGGCGGGCGAGATCAACCCGGTCTGCAAGGCGGCAGTGGCAGTGGCCAATTTGAACGTCGAGCCTGGCGTATAGAGACCCTGGATGGCGTTGTTGTTCTGGGCCCCGGTGGCCTGGATCTGGTGGAAGTGGACGGTGGAGATCCCGTTCGTCCACCACGTCGGGTCATAGGTCGGCGACGACACCAGCGCCAGGACCGCGCCGGTCTGGGGGTCGAGGGCGACCGCGGCGCCCTCGGTCGACTTTCCCTTGAGCGAGGCGATCTCGGCGTCGAGCGCCTGTTGGAGTGTCTGTTCGAGCCCGGAGTCGATGTTGGTGATGAGGTCGTTCCCCGACGTGGGTGGCGTTTCTCCCAGGCTCCCCACCACCTGGCCGTGCGCGTCGACTTCGACCTTGTCGACGCCGGGACGGCCCCGGAGTGCGGCCTGGTACTGGTTTTCCAGCCCGCTTTGGCCGAAGAGGTCGCCCAACTGGTACCCCGCGGACTTGTTCGCCTGGAGCTGCTCGCTCGAGATCTGCCCGACGTACCCGAGCATCTGGACGCCGGTCTGGCCGAGGGGATAGGTGCGGTTGGTGTCGGCGACGGTCGACACACCGGGGAACATTGACGCGTGCTCACCGATGTAGAGGACGTCGGACAGCGGTGCGTTCTCGAGGATCGGCACCGGCTTGTACAGGCTGTACTGGACGTTGGCGAGGTCCGCCTCGATCTGCGCCGAGGACATCCCGAGAAGCGCGGCGAGCTGGCCCACCACGGCGGGGTGCTCTTGGGCGGCCACGCGCGACAAGGTGATGTCCTGGGTCACCTGGTCGCCCACGACGATGTTGTTGTTCCGGTCGGTGATGAGCCCACGCGGTGCGGGGATCTCGACGGGTCGCACCTGATTGGCGGTCACGGTCTTCGAGTAGGCCGAGGTGTCGAGGACCTGGAGGTACCAGAGCCGGATGAACATGAGCGAGAAGAGCGCAGCCACCACGACGCCGAGCACGCGCAGCCGGATCACCGTGCGCGGCGCCGAAGGCTCGCTCACGGTCATGACCCGGTCGACCATCGATCGACGGGGTCGCATCCGGGGGCCGGTGGGCTCGGTGGCCCGAGCCGGGCGGGGGGTCTTCGGCTTCGGATAGAGGCGGGTCCCACGCAAGGGGTGTCGCCAACGGCCCCCGGCCGGGCGCGGAGGCCGCGGCGGGCGCCGTGGGGTGTCGGCGCTGCGCAGGGCCAGCGCCACGCGCCGGCGACGGAACCTCACCGCGTGCCCCCGCCCCCGGCGCCTGCACCGTGCCCCGGGCCGGGGTCGGGCACCGCCCACGCCACGAACCGCAAGAGGGGAACCGCCAGCAGCGCCGCCGACGGCGTCCCCACCACCAGGGCGGGCACCAGAGAGGTCTTGAGCATTCCTGGGTCGCCAAGCACCGCCCCCAGGATCGCGTACGTGCCCATGCCGGCGGCCGTCGCGGCGGCGGCCACGACGGGGGGCAACCACCACGAGCTGCGCACCAGTCCCCGGGTGGCCATGCCGGTGGCGTAGCCCAAGAGGCATCCCACCAGGGCAGACAGGCCGTAGGGGGTGGGGAGGAACAGGTCCGCCACCAGGCCCGAGATGAAACCGAAGACTGCGCCCCGGTCCGGGCCCGCCGCATAGCCGGCCGCGAAGGGCAGGAGGAGCATCAGGTCGGGATGCGCGCCTCGGACCCGGACCGAGTCGAGCAGCGTGTGTTGGATGACGAGGGCAACTGCGATCACGAGGGTGCAACGAGCCACATCCGCGGTCGTGAGGGAACTCCCCACCCGCATGGCCGCACCAGGACGGCTCACGGCGAGGGCTGCCACTGGAGCACGTCGACGTACTCCAAGGCGGCGAGATCGGCGACCGGCCGGGCCGACACCGTCTCCTGGGTGGCCGATGGCGTCGAGGAGAACGACATCACCCTGGCGACTGGGATGTCCGGCGGATACTGGGCATGCTGCAAACCGCTGGTGGTGAGCACCTCGCCTTTGTGCAGAGTCGTCCCAGGGGCGATGAGGTTCACCGCCAAGTTCCTGCCCAGACCCGACCCTTGGACCAGCGCCAGGTTTCCCTGCGGGCCGAACCGGACGCCGACCGACGAGTTGACGTCGGTGACCAGGCGCACCGTGCATCCCGACGACCACACCAAGGTGACCTGGCCCACGAGCCCCGCACCTCCCACCACCGGCATGCCGAGGGCGACACCACTGGTACTCCCCTTGTCGAGCTCGACTGTCGCCGCGAAGTCCGATGGGCTCAAGGCGATGACCTGCGCCGTGACCGTTGGCGTGGAGCCGACCCATGGCAGCTTGTTGAGACGCTGTAGAGCGCGCAACGCGTTGCGCGTCGACTGGTTGATCAATGTCTGTCGTTGCAGCGCTCCGATCTCGCGTCGGAGCTTTGCGTTCTGCGCCTCGAGGTCGCCGCCGTGCACGGCACCGGACAAGAAGCTGCCCACGGGGCGAGCGATGGCGTCGACCCCACGTTGCAGCGGCGAGAAGGCGTCATGGGCCCCGCGCTTGGCTCCGGAGATGACGCCGTGGGCCTGACCCCGATAGTCGAGGGTGATGATGGCGATCGAAGCCAGGACCAGAAGACCGATCGTCATCCCCCGCCGCCCGCGCCTCGCCCGCCGTGTCCTCCTCGGCATGCAGGACCGCTCTCAGGAAGGGGTGCCGGCTCCGCCGGCGCGTAGCCACCGGGACAGGCGGTCCCAATCGGCGATGGCGAAGCAAGGGCCGCGCCTGGCGCGGACGCCCATCACCCGGCAGAGGACGTGATGAGGACCTGCTTGAGCGCTTCGAACTCCTCGAGGCACTGGCCACTCCCGATGGCCACGCAATTGAGGGGATCGCGGGCGACCACGATGGGCATGCCCGTCTCCTCTTGCAGCCGGGCGTCGAGACCGTGGAGCAGGGCGCCGCCTCCGGTGAGCACGATCCCTTGCTCCATGATGTCGGCGGCGAGCTCGGGCGGCGTCTTGTCCAGCGTCACCTTCACGGCGTCGATGATGGCCGAGACGGGCTCGTCGATGGCCTTGCGGATCTCCTCGGTGGAGACGACCACGGTCTTCGGGAGGCCGGTCACGAGGTCGCGGCCCCGGATTTCGGCGTGCAGCTCCTCTTCGAGTGCGAAGGCAGAGCCCAGCGCGATTTTGATCTCCTCGGCGGTGCGTTCACCGAGCGCGAGGCTGTACTCCTTCTTGATGTAGGAGATGATCGCTTCGTCGAGCTCATCACCCCCGATGCGCACCGACTGGCTGGTGACGATGCCACCCAGCGAGATGACAGCCACTTCGGTGGTGCCCCCTCCGATGTCCACGACCATGTTGCCCGTCGGTTCGTGTACCGGGAGCCCTGCACCGATGGCAGCCGCCATGGGCTCCTCGATGATGTAGGCCTTGCGGGCTCCCGCGTATTCGGCGGCTTCCATGACGGCGCGCTGTTCCACACCGGTGATCCCCGAAGGCACGCAGATGACCATGCGCGGCTTGGCGAAGCGGCGCTGGTGGACGCGCTGGATGAAGTAACGAAGCATCTTCTCGCAGATCTCGAAGTCGGCGATGACACCGTCCTTCAGGGGTCGGATGGCCTGGATGTGACTGGGCGTGCGGCCGATCATGCGCTTGGCTTCGGCGCCCACCGCCAGAGGACGGCCATCCTTGACGTTCACCGCCACCACCGATGGCTCGTTCAAGATGATGCCGCGACCGCGCACGTACACCAGCGTGTTCGCCGTGCCGAGGTCGACGGCCATATCGCGGCCGAGCAAGAAAAACCGGTTGTCCCGCATGGCGTCGATCTACCTCTTGATGGAGCGGGGACCGTCGCCGAATCCGGGCGGCCTCCCGCCTCTGTACTGGGGGTTCCGCCCAGGCTACGGGACTCCACGCGACCACACAAGACGAGGTGGCGGCCCCGCGCGGCGTCTCGACGCGAAGATGGCGACCGAGGGCGTCAGGCCAATCCCGGAAAGAAGATGGCGATCTCGCGCGCCGCGGACTCGGCTGAGTCCGATCCGTGGACGAGGTTCTCGGTCAGCAATGTCCCCAGATCACCGCGAATGGTCCCCGGTGGCGCCTCGGCGGGGTTCGTCGACCCCATCAAGGTCCGGACGATGCTCCAGGTGTCCTCGGGACCTTCCACCACCAGCACCATCGAGGGCGACCGCGTGATGAACCCGACCAGGTCCCCGTAAAAGGGCTTGCCGCGATGCTCTTCGTAGTGCTCGGACGCCGTGGCCTCGTCGATAGGTCGGAGTTGGGCCGCCACCAGCCGCAGCCCCTTGCGCTCGAGGCGACCGACGAGTTCGCCCACGAGTCCACGCTCGACGGCGTCAGGTTTACAGATCACCAGGGTGCGGTTCATGGCTCGGAGAGGCTACCGGGGTCGGCCCAGGCGGTCGATCCCACCAGGTTGGCCCGGGCATCGGCCACGACATAGAGCGAGCCCGTCACTATGAGCGTCCCGGTCGACGAGAGCCGGGCTCGAGCCAGGGTGAGGCCATCAGCGACGGTGTCGGCTGCCAGGGCCTCGAGCCCCAGGGCTCGGGCCGCCTCCGCGATGGACTCGGCCGGGATCGCCCTCGGCGAGGGCGCCGTGCACGCCACGATGGTCGTGACCCCGGCCGGACGGAGGGCCTCGAGCATGGCGCTGGGGTCTCGGCCCCGGAGCATGCCGATGAGGACGACGGTGTCGTCGGCCGGGGCGAGCTCGGACGCCAAGGCCCGCCCCAGCGCCTCGGCTCCCGCCACGTTGTGGGCCCCGTCGAGGACGATCACCGGTGATCGGGAGATGATCTCGATCCGTCCCTGGACATGGACCGATCCCAGCGCGTGCTCGACCACCTCCGGCGCGAGGGGGGCACCGAAGAAGGCCTCGGCGGCGGCGACGGCACAGGCCGCGTTGTCGCCCTGATGAGCACCGTGCAGCGAAAGGAAGACATCGGGGTAGCGGGCCGCCGGCGTCCGCAGGTCGAGGAGCCGGCCCCCCACCGCCACCTGATTGCCGACGCAGTCGAACTCCACGCCCCGCACCCAGGTCTCGACCGCCCCGCGCTCCTCGGCGACGGCCGTGAAGATCCCGAGCAGCTCAGGATCGGTCTCACCCACCACGACACGACAACCTGGCTTGATGATCCCCGCCTTCTCGGTGGCGATGTCGCGCAGGGTCGGACCCAGGATCTCCACGTGGTCGTAGCTCACATTGGTGATGACGGCCACGTCAGGTTCGACGACGTTGGTGGCATCCCAACGGCCGCCGAGTCCGACTTCGACGACCGCCACGTCGACGGGGCTGTCGGCAAACCACCGGAACGCGGCCGCCGTCAAGAGCTCGAAGCGGGTGGTCCGCTCGGCGACCAGGGGCTCGAGCACCGCCAGCGACCAGAGCACCTCGGCCAGCTCGTCGTCGTCGATGGGCTCGCCGTTTCGGGCCAGGCGCTCGTTGACCCGAGCGAGATTGGGACTCGTGTAGGTGCCGACGCTGAGCCCGTCGGCCATGAAGAGCTCGGTCAGGATCTCGGCGGTCGAGCCTTTGCCGTTGGTGCCCGTCACGTGGACGACGGGGCACGCTCGCTCGGGATCGCCCAGCAACCGGCACCAGGCCCGAATTCGCTCCAGTGTGGGGGCACCCACCCGGGTGGGCATGGACAACTCGTAGTCGGTGTGACTGTCGAGCCACGCCACCATGTCGTCGCGCCCGGGGCGCGGCGCGTCGCTGTCGGTGCGGGCTGACAACGCCGCGTGGAGGTCCGTCAGGAAGCGGCCCGGCGCGTCCGCACCTTGTTGGCCGGCTCACTTTGGGGTACGAGCGTCGGGTGGACCCGATCGAGCACCACAGCCCGGTCGATGACGCACTTGCCGACATCGGTACGGCTGGGGAGGTCGTACATGACCTCGAGGAGGACCTCTTCGAGGATGGCGCGCAGACCCCGGGCGCCGGTGCCCCGCAGCAGCGCCTGTTCGGCCACGGCCTCCAGAGCGTCGTCACCGAACTCGAGCTCGACGCCGTCGAGCTCGAAGACGCGTCGATACTGCTTGACCAGAGCGTTCTTCGGCTCCACCAGGATCCGGATGAGCGCATCCTTGTCCAAGCTCGACACGGCGCCCACGACCGGGAGCCGCCCGATGAACTCGGGGATCAATCCGAACTTGATCAGATCCTCAGGCAGGACGTGGCGGAGAACCTCGCTGTCACGGGCTTCTGTGCTGCGACGGACTTCAGCCCGAAAGCCGATGCCCTTGCGGCCGATGCGGCTCTCGATGATCTTGTCGAGCCCTGCGAACGCCCCACCGCAGATGAACAGGATGTTGGTGGTGTCGATCTGGATGAATTCCTGATGGGGGTGCTTGCGGCCACCTTGGGGCGGCACCGAGGCGGTCGTCCCCTCCAAGATCTTGAGGAGCGCCTGCTGGACACCCTCACCCGACACGTCACGGGTGATCGAGGGGTTCTCGCTCTTGCGGGCGATCTTGTCGATCTCGTCGATGTAGATGATCCCGGTCTCGGCCCGCTTGACGTCATAGTCGGCCGCTTGGATCAGCTTGAGAAGGATGTTCTCCACGTCCTCGCCGACGTACCCGGCCTCGGTCAGCGCGGTGGCGTCTGCGATGGCAAAGGGCACATTGAGCATGCGGGCCAGGGTCTGGGCCAGCAGTGTCTTGCCGCAGCCGGTGGGGCCGAGGAGGAGGATGTTGGACTTGGCGAGCTCGACCTCAGACGCCTGGGCCGTGCCGGCCTGGACGCGCTTGTAGTGGTTGTAGACCGCCACCGACAGGATCTTCTTGGCGTACTCCTGGCCGATGACGTAGTCGTTGAGGAAGTCGAAGATCTCGCGCGGCTTGGGAAGCTCCTCGAAGGAGAACTCCGGCGTCTCGGCGAGCTCCTCGGCGATGATGTCGTTGCAAAGGTCGATGCATTCGTCACAGATGTAGACGCCGGGCCCGGCGATGAGCTTCTTGACCTGCTTCTGGGACTTGCCGCAGAAGCTGCACTTGACGAGGTCTCCGCCGTCCCCGAACTTCGCCACCGAGTCTCCCCCTTCGTCCCTCTACGAGCCTACGCCGCGCCGACGGCTTCGGCTGCACCCACGGCATCACGAGTGGTGATCACCTCGTCGATCAGCCCGTAGGTCACGGCCTCATCGGCCGTGATCACGAAGTCCCGATCGGTGTCCCGGGCGATCTTGTCGGGAGCCTGCCCGGTGTCATCGGAGATCATCGAATTCAGCAGATCCCGCATCCGGATGATCTCCTTGGCCTGGAGCTCGATGTCGCTCGCCTGTCCGGCGGCTCCGCCCCAGGGTTGATGCAGGAGAATCCGAGCATGGGGCAATGCGAAACGCTTGCCCTTGGCACCCGCCGCCAGCAGCACCGCCGCCGCCGAGGCCGCCTGGCCGAAACAGAAGGTGGACACATCGGGCTTCACGAACTTCATGGTGTCGTAGATGGCGAAGAGGGCGGTGATGTCGCCTCCGGGCGAGTTGACGTAGAGGTGGATGTCCTTGTCCGGCTCTTCGTACTCGAGAAAGAGCATCTGAGCGCAGATGAGGTTGGCCACGGTGTCGTCGATGGGAGTCCCGAGGATGATGATGCGTTCCTTGAGCAAGCGCGAGTAGAGGTCGTATCCACGCTCTCCACGGCTCGTCTGCTCGATGACGGTGGGCACCAGATAGCCCTGCGCGTCGCCTGTGACCCTCACGATTCGGCCTCCGCCGTGGATCGTCGCTCAGCCTCCACGTCCTCGCTCCCTTGCTCGCCGGGCCCGGTCTCATCGGCGGTGCCCATTTGGCCGCCCTCTTCGGCGCCACCCGCTCCCTGTGCTGCGACGTCCACGTGCAAGTCGTCGCGGGACATGGGTTTTCCGTCTTCGTCGACCAGGTCCACTTGGTCGAAGAGCCAGGTCAGTGCCTTCGCCTTCCTCCTGTCGGAGCGTACCGCGGGCAGCCTGCCTGCGCGGTCGAGTCTGCGCCGCAAGTCAGCCGCGCTGGTGCCTGCCTGCTGAGCCATCTCCCCGATGGATTCGTCGAGTTCCGCGTCTGTGACCTGGACGTCCTCGGCGTCAGCCAGGGCCCGCAGCGCAAGGTCGAGGCGAACCGCCCGAGCGGCGTCGGCCCGGATCTCGCCGAGCAGCTCACCCTCACCCCGGCCTGATGCCTGGAGGAATTGCTCGACGGTCAGGCGGCGCGCCTCGAGGCGGTGCCCGAGATCGTGCAGGCGCTCACGGACCTCCTCCTCGACGAGTGACTCCGGGGGGTCTTCGGCGACCAGCCCCACGAGGGCATCGACGGTGCGCTCGCGCAGGGCCAGCTGGGCCTGGACCAGTTTGAGCTGCCGGAGCCGACCCCGCAGATCGTCTTGCAACGCCTCCAAGGTGTCGAATTCCGAGGCTTCGGCCGCCCATTCGTCGGTGGGCTCAGGAAGGATCTTCTCCTTGACGTCTTTGACGAGGACTCGGATCTGGGCCTCTTCCTCGGTGTCCTCGGTGCGCACCGGCGCGGAGAACTCCAAAATGTCGCCCGTCTTGGCCCCCCGGAGCTGTCCGTCGAGTCCCTCGATCTCGGCGCCGCTGCCCACTTCGTAGAGGTAGTCCTCGACATGGAGGTCCTCACCGTGTTGGCGCGTCCCGTGGAGATCGATCGACACGTGATCCCCGTCGCGCGCGGCGCGGCCGACCGAGGTGAGCTCGCCGGACTGGTCGCGCAACCGGTCCACCTGGGCCGTGATCTCCTCGTCGCCGACTTCGATGCCCGGAAGGGTCACCTGCAACCCGGCGTAGCCGGCGATCGACACCGTGGGGCGGATCTCGACGACGGCGTCGAAGGTCACCGGACCACCGTCCTCGCCTGATTTGATGTCGATTTCCGGGGCCGCGATGGGGTCCACTTCCGTGTCGACGACGGCGCGCGCGTACAGATCCGGGAGCGCATCGCTCAGGGCTTGTTGACGCAACGCGCCGGCACCGCCGAGTCGAGCCTCGAGAACTTGGCGCGGCACCTTGCCGGGACGAAACCCTGGAACCCGCACTTGCGTGGAGAGTCGACGAACGGTGGCGGCGAGTGCTTTGTCCACCTCTGACTCGTCGACTTCGACACAAAGGCGGACCCTGTTGCCCTCGACCTGCTCTGCGGTAGCGCGCATAAGGAAGCCAGAGTCTACAAGTCCCCGTCCTGCGTCCGTCGCAAAGGCGACCGGCCACGGACCGTGGGCGTCGTCAGATCATGAAGGCCCTGTCAGATCATGAAGGCCCTGTCAGATCATGAAGGCCCTGTCAGATCATGAAGGCCATGTCAGATCATGAAGGCCATGGCGTCGAGCACGCGTGACCCGAGAGCATCGTCGCCGCCGACGTCCACCAGGCCTGCGAGACGGGCGGCCTTCCCGTCCACCCGGCCGCACGCCAGGCGCCAGAAGACCTCGACGTCCATGTCGAGAGAGGTCGTCGGTTGCCCATCGAGCTCCGGGACAACCTTGGCTCGGCCCTCGAGCACCATGACGTCGATCCGACGCGACAGCGGGCCGCGCAGCTCGAACCGGACCGAAGCTCCCTCGGGGGCTCCCGCCTGTTTGCCCACGACGAACGGCATGGCCGAGCACAGGCGATCGATCGAGAGCTCCGCGGCGGGGCCCGAGTCGTGACCGGGCCGGCCCGTGGCAACACGGATGTCCTGCTCGTGCACCCAGGAGTCCATAACCCGGACGTGCATGAACTCGCGATACGGCACCTCACCGACCGGGCTCGGGCCGATCTCGTCGAAGCGAGACTCGGGCCACGACCGCAAGACGGCGATGCGCTTTGTCGTGACCGTTCGGAATTCACGCGAGACATCGGGCCCCGGACGCGACCGCCGGGATGCCACCCATGCCTCGTTCCGGGCCCCGACTTCGTTCTCGACATGTTCCGGCAATTCGGTGAGGGGTGGTGGAGAGGCCTCGCCGAGCAGCACCCGCTCGACGCCGATCAGGTGTGACAGCACGTCGCGGACCGTCCACCCCGGACACTCCGACGGAAGCTCCCACTCTGAGTCGGTGAGGCCCTGCGCCAAGGTGTCGATGGCACCCCACTCCTCGGCCAGGATGGCGATGACCGACTCCTCGTTTCCCGTCATCCCAGCATCCCTTCTCGGCGTGGAGTGCGACTCGGAGCTCTCCGGTCCTGGTCCAGTGTGACAACCCATGGCCACTCGGGCCAGCGCCAGGACCCGCCTTCCCCCGACGCGGGGTACCGATCTTGACGGGCGACTCCCTGGTCAACCAGGTCAAAGGCCATCTTCCTCGCCACCGGCGGCGCAGGCATGCCTACCATCCGCGTGTGGTGCGGAACCCGGCGATAGCTTCACCTCGTATCTGGCGGGGCGCACAGTGAGGAGGACGAGCGTGGCTTCGTACGAGGGTTACTGTGTGAAATGTCGTGAAAAGCGGCAGTTCGAGGGTCAGGAAGTCGAGCTCGCGAATGGCCGGCGGGCCGCGCAGGGGACGTGTCCGACGTGCGGCACCAAGATGAACAGGATCTTGGGCAAGAAGACGACGTAGGGCCTCCACGGTTCGACGTCCGCATCGCCTGGACCGCGACCGGCCCGGCGTCTCCATCGTCCTACGACGGCTTGATCGTTCTACGACGGCTTGATCGTTCTACGACGGCTTGATCGGCCTACGACGGCTTGATCGTTCTACGACGGTGCAGCGCGTCGAGGATCGCTCCTTCGCGTAGTCCCCATTCGCTCACGACGAATCGCCCCACCCCGAGCTCCGACGCCGCTGTCGCCAAGACCGCGGCGCCCACCGGAAGCAGCGGTGCCCGGCGGGGCTGCATCCCCGGGAGGGCCAGGCGGGCACGGAGGTCCAGCCTGGCCAGCTGGTCGGCGAGGTCGCGTACCTGACTCGCCGGCAACTCGACCTGGTTGACCTCGCCTGGACCCGCCGACGGCCTCCGTCGGGCGCGGGCCGTCGCGAGGCGGGCCAGGGCGCGTACCGTGCCTCCGCTCACGACCGTTCGATCGGAAACGCCGGGATAGCCCGGCCACCGCGGTGACGATCGGCGCCAGGGCTTCGGCGGTGCGGGCTCGCAGCGCCACCTGATCGGCCACCGACAGAGGGTCGCCGGTCCCGAGCTCACCGCGCAGACGGGCGGGACCGATCGCCGCGCTCGTGGCCATGTCAAGGTGTTCGGGGGCTCCGACGGCGGCTTCGAGGCTTCCCCCACCCAGGTCCATGCCCAGGGTCGGGCCTGGGCCCGTCCACACCCCGGCGCACTGGCCGATGAAGCACAGCCGCGCCTCCTCCTCCCCGCCGAGGACGAGCACGTTGGTGCCCACGACCCGTTCGAGGCGATCCACGACCTCGGAGCTGTTGGCGGCGTCGCGCAGAGCCGCCGTGGCAAGGGCCACCACGATCTCGGCTCGAGCTTCGGCCAGCCCCGCCCGCAGCCGTTTGGCGGCAGCCACCGACGCTGCGATCCTGTCCCGGGGGATGTTCCCGCGCTCCCCCACGCTCAACCCGAGGTTCAGCAGCGCCCGCCGGTGCAGGACCGGGGTGAGCGAGTCACCGGGCCCTGCTTCGCAGACGAGAAGATGGAACGAGCTGCTCCCGAGGTCCCACACCGCGGCTCGAACCCCCACGGCGAGAACGTAGCCTGCCCGGCTCTCCGCGGCGATGCTCGACGGGCGCGACTATTGACCATGCGCGCCTGGGAGGTCTGCTCACCCGGACCCTTGGCCGACACACCCCTGCGGCTGGTCGAGCGCAACCTCCCGCTCCCGGCACCAGGGCAGGTCCGGGTGGCCGTCTCGACGTGCGGGGTGTGCCGGACAGACCTCCACGTCGCCGAGGGAGACCTCCCCGTGCATCGAAGCAACGTCGTGCCGGGGCACGAGGTGGTCGGGAAGGTGGACGTGCTCGGTCCGGATTGCTCTCGGTTCGCCATCGGCGACCGGGTCGGCATCGCCTGGCTGGCAGGAACGTGCGGACACTGTCAGTTCTGTCGGCGCGGTGACGAGAATCTCTGTCCCCAGGCGACCTTCACCGGGTGGGACCACGACGGCGGGTACGCGGAGGCGGCGGTGGTCGACGAGCGCTTCGCATACCGGATCCCCGACGGCCTCTCCGATGACCAGGCGGCTCCGTTGTTGTGCGCCGGGATCATCGGCTATCGAGCCCTGCGACGGACGGGGCTGCGTCCCGGCGGGCGCATCGGGCTCTACGGATTCGGGGGCTCGGCGCATCTCACTGCCCAGGTCGCACTGCACGAAGGAGCCGAAGTCCACGTGATGACTCGATCTGAGGACGCGCGGGCTCTGGCGGTCGAACTCGGAGCGGCCTCGGTGGGCCCGGCCGACGCGTCTCCACCGGTCCTGCTCGACGCGGCCATCCTCTTCGCGCCGGCCGGAGAGCTCGTGCCGGTCGCCTTGGAGGCGCTAGACCGTGGCGGTGTCCTGGTCATCGCGGGGATCCACCTGAGCGACATTCCGCCACTTCGATACCAGGACCATCTCTTCAACGAGCGCGAAGTTCGGAGCGTCACCGCCAACACCCGACGCGACGGAGAGGAATTCCTCCGAATCGCCACTCGCATGGGTGTCGTGGCGACCACGACTTCCTACCCGCTCGAGCACGCCGACCGTGCTCTCGCCGATCTCGCCGGTGATCACCTCACCGGCGCCGCCGTCCTCCGCATCTCGGCACCGACATGAGCAACGGCGCGGGTCCGGGTCAGGGAACGAGCAGGACGCGACCGAACGACTGGCGGCTCTCGATGTAGGCATGAGCCTCTTCCGCGTCCGACAGGGGAAAGCGGCGGTCGATCACGACCCGTAGGGAGCCCGACAGCGATCTCGTCGAGATGGCGGGCGATCATGGCGTGCGTCCGGGGGTTCAAGAACAGCTCGGCACCCAGGAAGACCCCGATCAGGCTCTGGTTGTTGGGACGCAATGTCGAGATATCCAAGCTCCTCGCCGGCCCGCCGACCCGCGTCGCCCACGGTGACACATCGGCCACGGTAGGCGAGACAGCGCAGACTTCCCTGCAGGGTCGGCCCACCCACCGAGTCCACGATCACGTCCGCGCCCGCGACCCTCGGTCAGCCTGCGGACCTCGTCGACGAAATCCGTCGTGACGTAGTTGATCCCGTCGTCCAGGCCCGAACGAAGCGAGACGAGACAGCTTCTCGTCGCTGGAGGCGGTGGCAAGCACCCGCGCACCGGCCCGGCTCGCCAGTTGGATGGCGGCGATCCCCACACCACTCCCGCCAGCGTGCACCAGCGCGGTCTCCCCCGCTTGGAGTCGTCCGAATTCGAAGAGGCAGTCGTCGGCGGTCCCGAAAGGCACGGGGACACAGGCGGCTTCTTCGAGGGACAGGCCCGGCGGCACCGGCCAGCAGAATGGCGTCGGCACGGCCCGGAGCTCGGCGTGAGACCCGTCGAGGCCTACGGTCACGACCCGGTCGCCGACGGAGAATCCCTCCACGTCTGCCCCGATGGCGACGACGGTCCCTGCGCACTGGTATCCGACGATGTGGGGCGGCGCACCGAGCTCGCCCATGGCCCGTGCCAGCGTGTCGCCCCCCTCGATACTGATCGCCTCGACCTGGACCAGAAGGTCCTCGGCGCCCGGGCACGGGGTCAGGGACGTCCTCGTAGCGAAAGACCTCAGGCCCGCCGGTCTCGTAGTAGACGGCTGCCTTCATGACGACGTCCCGCCGTGATCACGACACCGGCCGCCTCGATGCAGGCCCGCATCAGCCGGAAGCTGCGGGTGTCGCCGGTCGTGCCGATGTCCATTCGATTCATGACGTATCCCATACCCAGTCCGAGGTCGGGATCCGCCCATCCGGCCGATCCGCCCATGCCGAAATGCCCGAACGCCCGCGGGCCTCCGAGGCCTGCCGCGCTGATGATGCCGCTGTTCACGTTGAACCCAAGACCCCACTGGATGTCGAGACCCATGAGCACCTCGTCGGGGCCCTTCGGTCTGCTGCTCCACGGCCCGATCGACCTGGTCGGGGGACATGATCCGGAACGTCTGGCCCGATGGCGTCTTCACGTCGTCCACGCACGCCCCGTAGAGCAGAGCCAGCGACCGGGCGTCGCAGATGCCGTTGGCGGCGGGGATCTCCGCCGCATGGAGGCGGGGGCTGTGCCACACCTCTTCGTCGGTGAGAGCGCCACCCGGAGCCGACATCGCTTTGAACAGCGGGCCGTCCGGGGCGAAGTAGGTCTTGGCCAGTTCGGCCAGCTCGTCCAGGTCCGGTCCCGAGTGCGACGCACCCTCGAGCTTGGCGCTGAGCATCGCCGTGCCCGACGCGAGACCCTCGATGAACGACACGAGCCGCGCCACGCGGGGCTCCTCGGAGGCAGGGCAAGCCGATGAAGAAGTCAGCGCCGAGCGGTCCGGCGATCTCGGTGCGCAGGTAGGTGCCGATGCTCATCCCGGTGACCCGGCGCACCACCTCGCCCACCAACCAGCCATAGGTGGTGGCGTGGTAGCCATGGGCGGTGCCCGGCGGCCACGATGGCGACTGGCGCTTCGAGCGCCTCGACGACGGGATCCCACCGGACCATCTCGTCGAAGGACATCGTGCCGTCGACCCAGGCCAGCCCGGCTCGGTGGGACAGGAGATCGGCCACGGTGACCGTCTCCTTTCCCGGCCTGGGCGAACTCGGGCCAGTACGTGGCCACCGGAGCTTCGACATCGATGGCACCCTGCTGCGCCAGCCGGTTGGCACACATGGCGACGACGCCCTTGGTCGTCGAGTAGACGAGGACCAAGGTGTCCTCTTCCCAGGGCGCTTCGGTGCGGGCGTCGGCGATGCCGCCCCACAGGTCGACCACCTTCTCGCCTCGGTGATAGGCGCCGAAGGCCGCCCCGACTTCGACGCCGGCGTCGAAATTGGCCTGGAAGACGTCCCGGACCCCTTCGAAGCCCGGGGCCACCCAACCGCTGATCGTCGTCACCTGTGGTCTCTTCCCCTTCTGGGCTCGAAAGCGCGAGCCGAATCGAGGTTATGGCGTTCGCGTCGACGACCGCACCCTGACCGCCGCAGACCGACGTGGTCAGGGCCGGGATGGCGAGGGCGGGTCGCCTAGGTCAGGAGGTGAGGAGCCCCTCGACGGGGTCCAAACGATCCGGGGAGTAGCGCAGCCCGGCAGCGCACCTGCTTTGGGACTAGCAAACGCTGAACGCTGTCCGACCTGGGGAGCCCGACGAGCGCTCACCGAGAGAGGCGCCTTCAAGGGTGAGCGAGCCGCTCCGTCACCTCGCCGTCCCCGGGACGGGGTCACTTGCTGCCCGGCAGCTCCACTCTCGCCATCCTCGGCGCCCCTGACGGCCCTCAGGCCCGCCCCAGCATTCGGGGACACCTAAAGGACCATGCCCAAATTGTCGATCCCCTCGGCATGCGCCGAATGGTCGCAGGTGGGGTCGGAGTCGCTGCCTTGGCGTGGGCACTCGGGTCCTCGGACTGGCGCGGGTACTGGTCGGAGTTCTGGACCATGGCTCGCGCTCGAGATCGGGGCGACCGATGTGCTCACCGGGGACCACAGTTCCATGACCGTGGCCCCGGTGAGCGCTGAACGGGAGTCAGAGTCGCTTCCATAGTCAAGGCTCGGGAAGGGCCGGAAGGTGGCGGTATGGATCAGCACGAAGCCCAGGACATCAGTGAAGCGTCCACCCAAAATGGCGATCCGGCTTCGACTCTGGGTGTGGGGACGAAGATCTGCGTGAGGAACCGATTCCTCGGAGATTGGACCACCGGCTTCAAGGTGGCGGAGGTGCTCGGTGACGGCTACCGCATTCGACGGCTCTTAGACGATCACGTCTTCCCCGACGTATTCCGCGTTCGACGATGTCCGTCTGGAGCGGCGCCAGCAACCGCTGAGGCAGATAACCGGGTCGTACCTTGATCGTCGTCACTGAGTTGCCCTCGACGTCGGTGCCTCTCTGACGACTCGGTAGCGAACTCGATGGCCTCGGACACCTATCGGTCTGTGTTCTTCACCGGCGTCACGGCCACGACCGGACCCCTCCGGTCAGATCCGACCCATCCGTCTTCGGAGCAATGTCCCGCCTTGAGCAACCGGCCGTCCGAGTCGATTCCGTGATGAATGGACGGATTCAAGAAGAGCGCTCGTCCACAGAAGCAGGTGAACCTCATCGAGCTGCTCGCTTCGGGTATCCCCGCACAACCCAATGCTTGATTCCGGGCTGCTGCGGGTCGCCGCGACCCTCGGTGACGGACACCACGACGTATTTCCTGCCCGTGACGTAGTCGGTCCAGTATCTCCGCGCCACGACTTCTCGCACATGAGCGGCCTCGGGGAGTTGAAACAGAAACTGCGCCGAGTTCTCCATGATGGCGGCATCGACAGGCCAATGCCGCACCTTGAGTGGAGGCCTCACATTTGCCTCGATCACCCGACGACCTACTCGATGTGCCGAGGTGCCCCAGCCTTCAGGTACGCCGAGCATGTCGCAACCGACTATCCTTGGCCGAGCGGGCAGTCAGATTCACGCGGACGAACTGTACGTCGTTGCCGGTTGCCACAAGGTCTCCCGCAATTGTCCCAGCGTGGAGAAATGAGGCAACATCATGGCCACAGGCACCGTGAAGTGGTTCAACGGCACCAAGGGCTTCGGATTCATCACCCCTGACGACGGCAGCGCAGATGTCTTCGCGCACTTCTCGTCCATCGAGGGCTCGGGCTATCGCGAGCTCGTCGAAGGCCAGAAGGTCGACTACCAGTCCGAGCAAGGACCCAAGGGTCTCCAGGCCAAGACCGTCCGAGCTGTCTAACGACGGTCGGGTCCCGTTCAGCCAGGAACAGAGGCGCCACCGGTACGCCCTGGCGAGATAGACCGGGAAGAGCAGATTCTCGCTCTGGGTCGGCGAAAGCTGGTCCCTTCATGTTCCGGTCATGCTCCCCGCGTCGACAACGACCGGTTACATATTTGCCGAGGCAAGGTGGTCAAGATGGCCCTCGCTCACATCGCCGCGGCGTTCCGCCTCAAACGCGAGGTGGGAGGGCCGTAGCCCTCCCACCTCTCCAGACGCCCCCCAAGTACCCCCCGTGTCTCTAGCGTGAACGAGGCAACGGCCGGCGTCCAGTACCAAGGAGTAACCGGCACGACACCTGCCGAGTTGATCCCCCACCGTCAAGAGGACAGGCGACTGAAGACGACGTCGGGGGCGTTCCCAGCTGGGACGGTGGCATGATCGGTCACCGTGAGCCCGAAACCACCGGAGCAGACCCGCGAATATCGCAACCATCATCTCGACAGCACTCGGTGGGATCGCTTCGTACCGCGCCACGACGACATCTTCGTCACCACGGCGTACAAGGCTGGAACGACCTGGACGCAGCGCATCCTGGCTGCGTTAGTCCTGGGCCCGGTGCCCCTGTACTCAGACCTGAGCGGGATCTCGCCGTGGATCGATGCTCGATTCTGGGGCCCAATCGAGCCTCTTCTTGACAGTCTTCAAGCACAGCGCCATCGCCGGTTCATCAAGAGCCATCTGGCTGCTGATGGGCTGCCGTTTTTCCCCCAGGCAAAGTACCTGGTCGTTGGCCGGGATACCCGAGACGTCTTCATGTCGTTGTTCAATCACTATTCGGCTTACACAGACATCATGTACGAGCTGTTCAATGACGCTGATCGTCCGGGGCCGGAGTTACCACGATGTCCGGCGACGCCACGCGAGTTGTGGCCCCGGTGGGTGAGTGAAGGATGGTTCGAGTGGGAGCCCGATGGCTGGCCGTTCTGGTCCCACCACCACCATCTGTCGACCTGGTGGGACGTCCGTGACCTTCCCAACATCCTGTTCGTTCACTTCGGCGATCTGAAAGCTGATCCAGAGGTCGAAATTCGGCGCATCGCAGGCTTCTGTGACATCGAGGTCAACGAGGACACGTGGTCCGCGCTGGTGACGACCGTCGGACTCGACGCCATGCGGGCCGAGGCCCGCGGCACCGAGGACCCCATGGCCATGGCGTTCGAAGGAGGGGCCGACAGGTTCTTCTACAAGGGGGACAATGGTCGGTGGCGCGGCGTGTTGAGCGCCGATGATCTCGCGCTCTACGAGACAGCGGCATCGACCCTCGACCCGACATTGCGGCGATGGCTTGAGGGTGGACGCCACGCCGTCGGAATGTGACCTCAAGAACGTTCATGGCACAGGACCACGCCGAAACGATTGGGGAAGACGGATAACGCCCTCGCGCATATCGGTCGGGTCCAGCGCATTACTACGAGACTCGGGCGCACCCACATCCGGCCGTTCCGCTTGGCCTTGAACTCTCCACTGCCGCGATCAGGTGTTATCGATCGCGGCGGCCCTGAGCCTTGCTCGTCGTGCATGTGGCCCCGATAGCCGGTCGGGAGCTGAACGGCATGGCCCGTCCTCTCGTGCAGTGACCCGTGCTCAGAGATGTGTGATCAGCAATGTGACACGAGCGGGAGCGCTCGTCTCACCTCGGTAACGAGGCGGAGATCGAAGCGAAAGTCCAGGTCACAACCCATTCCCGGGGTTGGCTCTGATGACGAGTCATGTCTCAGGCCAGGTCCCTGAGGACGTACGGCGCGCGGCGCCAACGTCATGGTCGGCCATTCCACCCGATGACGCGAGAAGATAGGTCTGTGACCACCGGGTGGCGTGTCCTTTCAATCGACCATCGGGACCCCGTCGCCCCGTTCGAGGACATCGTCCGCCTCATAGACGCGGCCGGCACAGCGACGGCCGCTGCCTACAGCCGCAGCGACGTGGTTGAGGCGCTCCATGAGCATCAACCGGCCGCGGTGGCGGTGGCGTCGGGCCAGCTGATCGGCGCGGCGGTGGCCCGAGTGGCAGGCCGCGACGCCCATCTTCTGGCACTCGCTCTACACCCGCAGTGGCGCAACAGGGGCATCGGCTCGGCGCTGCTGCGCGAGCTCGACCAGGAGGTCATCCACCACGGAGCGCATCGGCTCCTGGCACTGGTGGAGCCCGGCCAGGTCGGGGAAGTGGCCTTTTCGCACCAGGGCTTCACGCGGCTCGATGGCCTGCACCTCTATGTCCGCACCGCGTCGATGGTCCCCGAGGAGCTCGCCGTTGTCGAGCGCTACGGCGGACATTTCCCGGCTTCGGGCTTGTGGGAGGCGATGAAGGGCTTCTCGTCGACCAAGGAACTCCTCGAGCGGCGCATTGTTGCGCCCTTGTCGCACGTCGAGCTGGCTGATCGCATCGGGCTGCACCCTCCCGCGGCGGTAATGCTGTTCGGTCCGCCCGGCACGGGCAAGACGTCGTTCGCACGGGCCATCGCGTCGCGACTTTCGTGGGCCTTCGTCGAGCTGCACCCGTCGCTTCTCGGCCAAGGAACGCATGCCGCAGCGATGTTCCGCGATGCACTTACCGACCTGGGCCACGTGGATCACCTGGTCTGCTTCATCGATGAAGCAGACGAGATCGCCTCGGCGCGCACGACCCGGCCCGAAAGCCAGCCGATCGTAAACGAGCTGTTGAAGGCCATCCCGGTGTTCAAGGCCCGACCCGGGCGTCTCATGGTCATGGCCACGAACTCGATTGCCGCCATCGACCCGGCCATGCTTCGTCCGGGTCGGTTCGACCTCATCATTCCCGTCGGTGCGCCCGACACGGGAGGGCGCACCGAGCTCATCGCAGAATTCCTGCCGGCCTGCGACGCTGGAGAAGTCGCCGCGAGCACCGAGGGGTTCACGCCTGCAGACTTCGCCCTTGCTGCGCAACGCGCCGCCCAGCTGGCCTTCGAGCGGGCGCTGGCCGGCGGCGATCCCGTGGTGACTGCGTCGGACTCCCTCAACGCCGTGACTGTCACCAAACCCTCGGTCAACAGAGAGGCCACAGCCGCCTTCGAGGTCGAGGCGGCCTCGTTCGCTCGCCTGTAGACGACGCACGACCGCGCTGTGGCCCGCGTCGTGGGGATCAGGATGGGACCAGCCCATAATCGGATCCCGAGCCCCGGGATGAACACGCCGGAGGAGCCAGCCCAAGTCACTGGGCGGTGAGGCCACCCTGGACCCGGCATTCCCCGGATGGTCCGCTCCCTCAATCGGTCACACACAGAACGACCAGGAGGACCAACGACCCCGTCCCGTAACGGTGGAACAACGCCGGGCGTGGACGAGCCGCCCGAGCTGCAACACAACGGACCCGTGGAGGACGGCTGTCTGGGCGCTCCGAGTTGGCTACGTCGGGCTCTGCGGCGCCATCGCGGGCCTCATCGTGGTGTCGATGGGATCCACGCTGTGGGTCCTGGCCGTCGGGGTGATCATCTGGCTCGCCGCCGCCGCCGTGACCTTGGCGGGGTTCTTCTGGTCCCGGCACGAGCTTCCCGAGCCACGACCTGGGTACTGGTCGATGCGGTTCATGCTCATCCACGACACGGTCCGCCCCCGGTCGTCGGTCCAGCGGTCCTAACAGTTCCTCCCTTGGCGGCTTCGTTCGCCGTGGGGCCGTCACCCCTTCGACAAGGGTTCGGTGGGCTTGGGGGACGTATTCTCCGCCCCGAGATGGCGCTCGAAGGATCTCGCCAGCCTGTCGAGGTCGCCTACGCTGTTCACGTTTCGTTTCCTCCTTTCCACCGGCTCGAATTATGTGGGCTCGAGTGCTGTGTACTGGGGGAAGAAGTTCAGGTCTGAGTGGAGAAGTCCAGGTCAGGCCCGAAAATATCCGGGGAGTAGCGCAGCCTGGCAGCGCACCTGCTTTGGGAGCAGGAGGTCGGGGGTTCAAATCCCCCCTCCCCGACTCACTTGAGAATTTGCAGGTCACAGGCGGCGATATCAGTCTCGTCATCTGGGCCCACGTCCGACGGTCGCCCCGAAAGGGGATGGGGACGAAAAAGGGGTCGGGAGTCTCATTGAGGACGACACCCGCCGCAGTTACCGTTCCTCTATCGCCTGGCGCAGGGACGACGCATCCCAGCGCAGACGACGGGCAGTGGCTGGGGCTCGAGGCATCCGTTTCCGGGGGGTTACCGGATGCCTCGCCTCAGTACCGGCCAGCTACCCCGTGGTGGCGGTCTTGAAGGCGTCGGGGTCCAGTGGCTCGTAGGCGGACTTTTCGATCAGCCTCTGGCGTGCCCGGGAATGCCGGCTCTGGGACACCGACGAGGGGTCCTGAGGGGGCCAACCGACCCTGATTGCGCCTGAGTAGGAGTCAAAGGCGGTCACCAACAGCTGCCTCACCTTGCCGTCGATATGAGCGACGACCCACTGCTCCGTTATCGGTTTCCAGGACATGGAGCCTCCCCGCGCCCCCCTGGCCTGTGGTTGGGACCGCACTCCACGGTACCTCTCGGCTTCGATGAGGGCCCGATCCGCTTCCCGAGCCATGCGATGAATCGGTATCGCCTTCCCGGTGGGTCGCCGGGCAGGCCCGCACCCCACGACCAGGCCCGGCCACCCCACTCCCAGGCGGCCGGGCATGATTCGAGCCATTCAGTCGTGCGGCTGTTGTTCAATCGGCGGGACCACGTGCCGATACTTCACCTCCGTTGGGCATCGAGGGAACAGGAGGAGGGAGTCCCCATGATGAGGCCGCTGACTGAGGCAGGAACCGGGAAAGTTGCGGGGCACGTCCGCTGTCGGTGTCGAGCGTCTGGGTACGGGAATCGATGAGCTACTCCCCTGACGAAGAGCAGGTCCTCATCGCCGGCATCGTCGGCGGGCGAGAGCGAGACGCCGTGTGGTCGGCCCGGCCCGACGCCATCCGATCCCTCGCCGACCGCGGGCTGATTCGCATCGGCCGAGAGCTGATGGCCGACGGGACAGTTTCCTCCTTTCCTCTGTGTCTCAGCCCTTCCGGTGTCCTCGAGGCCAGGAAGCTCCGAGAGGTGGACCGGGTGATCTGGGGCGACGTGGCGGTGTTCGCCGGCTTCGGGACCAGGTGAGCGAATACGACGTCTCCCAGACACGTCTCGAGGCGTCGGCTCCCGTGTCTTTGGACGTGCCTTGTGCGATTCATCGCCTACCGCGCTGATCGACATCCGAGGCAACCTCAAATCGAACAGCATTCATTCTGGCTCTGTGTCCTGGTCCACCCGTGACGACGGGTAATCTTGAGCCCTTCGCGGGCGTAGCTCAATGGCAGAGTCCCAGCCTTCCAAGCTGGTCATGCGGGTTCGATTCCCGTCGCCCGCTCCAATCTCAGAGAGCATTTCCTGGCCTCCCACAGACTCAGTTCGACCGCCGTGCAACTACGGTTACGGGGTCGGCACCAAGCTGGCGGCGTCAGTCATCCAGTCTGTCGGGCAAGTGCATAAGGTCCTTCATGAACATGACGAGCAGTGATGGACCGCCTCGCCTATACCACTGAACGGATGAAAATCCAGCACTTGAACGAGCCCGCGTCATCAAGATCACCAGCACGAAGCCACCCAGGAAGACAGAGCTTGCGAGTCCTCCGAGCACCGATGGATATACCCGAATCCTCGACCCGCCTCAAAACCTCCCAAGAAGAGTACGAGAACCGACGCAGTCAGCAGACGTCGAGCGCGGATCACAGCCGTGGCGTATTCGTCCGACTTCCGCACTGCTTCAAGTGCAACCTTAGGCGTACCCGCCTCGGAACCGACATTCATGCTCTCCGAATCAGACGGGCCACGATGGAAGACATCGTGTCGGAACGCCACCCCGACTGCGTGTCTGTCAAGGGCGGCTCTCACAGATCGTTTGGATTCCGCTTGAATCATGCGCCTAACCATTCCCTGCCCAATGGCAATCCCGATCATGACGTAAATGAAAAGGGCAATCGCTGCACCGATCAAGGACCCGCCGACCGTTGCTTGGCGCCCCACGTTCCAGACTCCAATACCTGCTATCGCGATCGGGATGCCCACGAATACGACTACCCTTGCAGCCCCAGACGGTCGCTCGGTAGGGACGGCTGGATCTAGCCAACTGAACTTGCAACGTTGAATAGGTCGATGCCATCGGTAGTGCCGATATCTGGCCGCAACGACACCCGGGGTGATGGTGATCCGACTCCGACAGACGTCACTCGATCCCGATCGACCCCATGACGTTGTAGACGTTCCGAGCTACGGCATTACCAGCGGCATGAGTGATCTGCTCGGCGAAGGTGTCGGCGATCTTCTCGCTGGCCTGCAAGCTCTCCTCGTCCTCCCAAAGCGTCAGGGCGATGACGTGGCTGCGGGGGTCTGGTTTCTCAAGAACAAGCAGTCCCTTGAACCCTGGAAACGGTCCGTAGATGGGAGGTAGTTCGGACCGCAACGATTCCGCAAGGGTTGCCAGGTCTCCCCTTGTTGCGTAGAAGGTCATGACTCGTGCGAGCACAGAGCAATCCTATTCCCCAGTGGATCTCTGACTAGGTGAGCGTGACGTCAACCGCGGCGGGTCTCGGCAGCGGTACCGACGTCGACCACTCGATGACGGCTTTGCAGGAGCCTGGTGGGAGCGGCGGCGAGCCTGACGACAGGCAGGGTGGAATCCTGCCCGAAGACGAGCCTCCCGATTCCGTGCACTGCGCGTACGTGGTAATTGTCGTGAACGGCAAAGTGGTGACCCCGTGCCGGATCACAAAAGGCGCTGGCCTGCAATCGGCGGCGAAGCCGACGCCGTTGCGGAAGCGCCCATGCGTGAGGACTACAGCGAAACTCGGCTCACAGCGCCAATTCCCCGGTGCTGTCAAGTCAATGGCCGTGTTCGGGTTGTAGACGCCCAGATGGCCCTGGATGGATTCGATGCAACCGTGGCAGGGTGAGCACTGCAACTAGCGAGAACCAGGGCACGACCCGCGAGCACCCAGCCCGGGCGCTTCCGAACCACAGCTAATCCTCTCACGGGAATCGACCCCCTTGGACATCGCACCACGCCACTACCCAACCTGAACTCCCGGCAGCGCAGCGCGAAGATCAGCCAACTCCTCGTCGGTGAGTGGCATGTCCTGAAGGCCAAGCCGAGCTAGGTGCGGCAGATCTCGGACGAATGCCAACGAGACCGCCGACAGGGTCTCCTCCTCCAGGAACAGATACTCGAGGTTCTGCAGGGCCACAAGCTGCTGGACGCCCAAGTCGGTGTAGGAGTTGCCGAAGGTCTGGAGGTAGGTGAGTCCTGTGAGTTCGGCCACATGGTCGAGAGCTTCGTCCGAGAGATCGGCGTGGCCCAGGTATGGTCACCTGGCTTTGAGGACAGTCCGAACAGTCCGGCTGGCGAAATGCAAGGGTTCTGGCGCCTTACAGGTCGGGGCAGTGACCGTGACGAATCCGAGGCCCGAGCCCGCCAGAGACCAATCGGATGGGCGGGTCGATTCGTACTTCGACTTCTTGGCTACCGAGGCCGACCGAAGCAGTAAGGACCCGCCCAACAGCACGCGCAAACGGCGATCCTGTGTCGCCCATCTCGGTGGCCCCCAACCCGGGCAATCGGCCCTAAAAAGCCGGGCCGAGAGAGGTCCCTCGTGCCACCCGACACGACCACAGGGCGTCGGGAAAACGATACCGCCTTCACAGGGCCATGATCACCAGGTCAGGGGATTCCTTAGCGATGGAACGTACCGGCGCGTATTTCCGCGTACTTCAGTGCGGTCTTCATGAGGTCCAGATTCGCGAAAGGTACAAATGCGCCAGAGACCTCTCTCGCTGAGCAGGCCAACTCCCACTCGATGTCATCATCGTCAACCAACTCATCATGGCTGGTGATCGTATCCAGCATCGGATCCCCCCTTTCGTCGGAACACTGCTGCTGGCCTACTCTCGGGCGGAAGGACTGAGTAGAGCCAGAAGCCTCTACTCACCACAGCATCTTGGGGATTCCCTGAACGTCGGGGCGAAATCTTGTAGCGCTCAAGTCAGACCAGCCTGCTTCCCAGCCAGGGGCGACGTCCCGCCCGCCGAAAGAGCCACAGCGGCGCCAAGGAGGACAGTGAGGTTGGCTCCAGACAGGCCTCGTTCGGCGATCAGTCCCCCGGGATGGAGGGGGTCGCCACACCTCTCATGTGGAGACATCGAGTCGATCAGGAGACTGGGACGAAAGCCTCTACTGCCCATCAAGGTCCGGGTTGATGCTGGCACCGGGAGTTCAGTCGGATGGGGGAAGGAGGGTGGCAATGTGGAATCACAGGTGGCTCGGAAGGGATTTCGCCCGCCGTTGGCAGCCTCGAGGCGGCGCCATCGGAACTGGCGACACCCGACCCCGTGTACTCATCGAAGAACCGGACGTCGTCGAGGCCTACGCGTCGTGGCGGCTTCTTGAGGAACACGGGTATGAGGTGTCGTGGTGCCCCGGTCCCACAGGCGAACGACCAAGGCGGTGTCCGCTCGTTACCTCCGGGCAGTGTGACCTGGTCTGCAATGCCGACGTGGTGGTAACTTCGCTCGCGCTTGACAGCAAGTGCTCGCGGGAAGTTGTCGCCGCGCACCGGTACCTGCACCCTGAGACCCCTTTTATCATCGAAGCACCAGCGGAGGCGCTGACACTGTTTGCACCCCTGTTTGAGGGCCGCTGGGGGGCCACCCGGATGCCCGTGACGAAACGAACGCTACTCGACTCGATTGAGTTCGCCCTGGCCCCGTTGCCGGGAGAGGACCTAGAAGAGGCTGCGGCCGCAAGGTACGTGGCCCCCATCGTCGCTCAACGCTGCCGCTGAGCTAGGTCCGCCCGAGTTACGACGTCGGATGCCGTGACCCATTGCCAGCGCCACCAGCTGGGAGCTAATGCCACCTCCACCCCTTCCCAGTGGCGTGACAGCGGTTGGCTCAACCGCCATCGCACCACGTGCGCCACGATTGGCATCGGCACGTTGCGCCTGGGCCAAATGAGTACATGACGCGCACAGGATCCCCGAGTACAGGATGCCCAGAATCCGGTCTGTCCCGGGCCAAGACCACTCGGGTCAGGCCTGGTCGAATGAACCATTACGGCTATCGTCTCATCAAACGCACGCTTGCCGGACTGACTGCGCCCTCCGTGCACAGTTGATGTCCTGAGGCGCCTTGCGTCGCTCATGATCGCGAAGTTCCGTAATCCCGGACGAATCCGCCAGATCCGGCCGGAGCACGCTTTCGGTCGAGCTGTTGCCTCCGGCAGCTTGCCGGTGTGTGACAAACCGCGGGTGTGTCTCGGGACTGTTGATCTGAAGCTCCTGCAGTGGCGGATTGACGGCAGGCCGCGTTCCGGTCCCGAGGCGTCCTCAATTCTGACATGGTTCGGTCAATACAAGGAAAAACATCACCACATTGCGGCGACGGAGACTGCGATCCCGGCGGTCTCAGCGGCTGGTCGCCGAAGTCGGCGGCTCCCGCACATGCCATGACCCAAATCGGAGTACCCGGCTCATCGCGTCACAACGTCGTCGGGACCGCCCCGACGACGTTGGCGACGTGGATCCCGAGCCCGGGGAGTGATCCGACGAACGGGGCGTCCCCGAAGGCGAAGATGCCGCCGTCGGACCCGACCAACCAGTAGCCGCGGTTATCAGCCGTGGGCACCAGTCCGATCACTGGGCTCGTCGGGCGCACCCCGACCGAGGTCAGGGAACCGAAGGAGCCGGCGTCGCCGAAATCGTAGACACTGCCGTCTTGCGTGATGATCCAGTACCCACCGCCGTCGGGGGTGGAAGTGATTCCTGTCACCGGTGACACGTTCCCGGTGACCGAACCCAGCTTGGCGGCGTTGCCGAACGAGTAGACCGCACCATTGCCCGTCACCACCCAGTAGCCCTGACCCGACGGGGTAGCCGCCAGTCCGACCACGTTGTTCACACGGATCCCTTCGCCAGGCAGCGATCCGAGGAACGGAGCGTCACCGAAGGTGAAGACTCCCCCGTCCTGGCCGACGAGGAAGTAGCCCCGGTTGTCACGGGTGGGGGCGATGCCCCTGATGTCATGGACGGCGACGCCGATGCCAGGCAGCGATCCGAGGAACGGAGCGTCACCGAAGGTGAAGACTCCCCCGTCCTGGCCGACGAGGAAGTAGCCCCCGTCGTCGGCGGAAGGCACCATGCCTGCGATGTCTTGGACGTGGATACCCAGGGCGGGGAGCGAACCGTAGAAGCCCCCCGACTGGTTCGTCGGAAACACGAACACCCCGCCGTCCTGGCCTACGAGGTCATAACCCGAGAACGAGGCGGGCACGATGGAGGGAGGGGGTGAGGATGCCGGCGTGTAGGTGAACGACCGAGTGACCGTTCCCGCACCCAGCAGACTCGTCGCACTGACTGCGACGGTGCCGCTGCCGGCGGGGACGAGAACAGTTGCAGAGGTGGCCGTCGCGCTCACGACGTTGGAGGTCCGACCTCCGAAAGAGATCGTGGCTTGCTCGAGACCGAGACCGCTGATGGTCACTGCCGAACCCGGTTGGGCCTCTGCCGGTAACACCGAGGAGACTTCGGGACACGACCAGCCGCTGGCGATGGGCGTCCCCAGGCCCGTCGAGGGATCGTATCCGGGGCTCGTGGGAAAGAACTGGCCGCTGTAGGTACGCGTCAGATCGTTGTCGCCCGTCGTCACGTCGGAAAGTGCGGTCCCGTAGGCACCGTTGCCAGCGAGTCCGTAGAGGGCCTGTGCGATGACCCCACGGCGATTCGACCGACAACCCTCAGCCGTGTCGGACACCAGACCGGCGACGAGCGGCGCGGCGACGCTGGTGCCGACGTACAGACCCCAGTTCCCGTGGACGTAGAAAGCCTCGGGGGTACCGGCGTTGGCAGAGATGTCAGGCTCGTCACGACAGTTCGTCCCACACGCGTTCCCTGGCCCCCACTCCCACTCCGCCGGCTGCCAGCTGGGTCGAGTCTCGTACCGAGAGATCCCTCCACCCCCGGCGAGGTCGCCGAGGTTGGCACACGAAACGCCGATCTGACCTTCGCAGTCGTTCCAGGCCGATTCGATCCCGTTCGTGAGGAGCGTGGTCCCACCGACGGCGGTCACCGACGGATCAGAACCGGGGAAGTCGGCCTGGAGGCTCGTGTCGAGATTTCCCGACGGCGGGTAGCAATCTTCAGCCCCCGAGTCCCCCGAGGCCGCCAGGATGGTCTGGCCCTGCAGAGCGGCTTGGGAGAACAGGGCGTCCTCGAGCGTCACGACTCCGGCCGCCACACTGTCTGTCTCGCAGAGCCCGTAGCTGGTCGAGACCACGCTGGCGGTGTCCTGGTTGACGATCTCGCTCCAGACGTCGTACGAGCCCTGCGCCGTATTGGGCCCTTCGTACGACACGATGGACGCGCCCGGAGACTGGGTGGCGATTTGCTCGATGTCTGCATCCGCCTCGGCTGTTCCGCCCCCGGCAGTGCCTCCCCCGTCGACGAGGACCGTACTGATGGGATTGTGCAAGCCAAAGCACGTTTCGAACGTGGAGATGTCCCCGACGATATGCGGAGCGAGCTCGTACACCGCGACCTGTTGGCCGGACCCATTCTGGCCTGCACTCGTCAGACTCCCGATGCCGTAGGCGGCGCCGACCTGGTCGGGCGTGTCTGCACCCGGTGGCGCAGCCACACACGGGAAAAGGCCCTCGGCGTGGGGGACCACGCTCGCATGGAGCTCTGCGTGGTCTTGGACGATGTGGGATGTCAGCTGGGGTGCATTGTCCAACCCGAGCACGGACAAGACCGCGCCCGCCACGTTCGAAGGGAGGAGAGGGGCGGCCGTCGCCACATGGACCTGTTGTCCGCCGCCGACGCGGTAGTTGTTGAATGAAATGCCCAACCCCGACTCGATCAGCCCTGCCGAGCCCGCAACATGCACCGCGAGTCCGGAGGTGTAGGTGGAGTGCAGGCCCCGGCGCGCAAGCCAGGATTCAACCGCTGCGACCTCCTTCGGCGACGGGTCGAACCGCTTGGCGAAATCACCTCGAGAGATCCACTGGTGGTAATCGGGAGAGCCCACCGCGTAGAGCGAGTGCAACAACGACGCCATCTGAGCCTGGTGAGACGGCGCAAGCACCACCTCGAGCCTGATCGACTGGGACTTGGACGTGCGACCCAGAGAGACCGCATTACGGGGCGGGCGGGGGGGCGCCAGCCGGGACTCACGAACCATCGATGGCACCGCTCCGGCAGCGTTGACGAGCACACCCGAGGACGTGACGCCCATCAACAGCAGCACTGCCACGGTAAGGGTTGCGCTCGGCCAACCGCGCATTCTCGGACGGAAATGAGCCGATCGCATCACTCCATTCCACTCGACCCGCGAAACTCCGCAAGGCAGTCGACAGGTCGACACGTGTCAAGGGGCTGCCATGGTCGGACGCGAGAACGTATGGCCCATCCGCGCTGACATTTACGAGGTGGGAGCCGAGGTTCCCGCTCCCTCGTCACAAATGACAAGGCGACCATGCCCAGATGCCGAGGCTTGACCTATGTGAACGGACGGTGACGGTTCTTGGTCGAACAGTCGAAATCGAGATCGACGTCCCGTTCGTCGTCAAGGATGCCGTTACATTCTCAGTATTTTCATGCATTTACTATTCCTAGAGGTGCGAATCCTCGCTCCCTCAGGGCAGCCTCGGGTTCGGGCGAAGATGAAGATATGGCCATTCCGAGGTGTAGACGACCAAGGGTGAGGAATTCTCCAGCACCTAACACGCTCCGTGGTCGCAGATCAAGCGCCTACGCACGAACGCCGATACCTTGATATGGCATCGAAGCTGGAAGATATAGGCATTGGTGATATCTGATGGCAGGTGTCATTCGGCGTGTGCCAACTTCGATCAGGGTCGCAATCCCTCTCGCAGTTGTCGTCCTCGTCGTCTACTTCGTTTTTTCGAGCGCGAACAATCAACGCGAACAATCCCTACTCCAACACGAAGCATCACAGGCAGCTGTCGTTGAGCAATCCACACTCTCGAATGTGTTATCTGTGCTTGACACGCTTGCCACGACCACGACGATCTCAGACGGCTCTCCTCAAGCCTTTCAATCGGAGGCGGAACACCTCGTCCATGTGCCCGTATCTGTTGCGCTAGCAAAGGCGTACTTAGGTGAGTATGTCGTCTTCGCACGAGTAGGAAACGCGTTTCAGGTCGATCAGGCCCTCAATGCAGGCGCGTTCGCGCAAATGCACCCCTCCGGTGTCTCGATTGTCACTGGGCCAGTTACGACTTCGGGGAACGAAAGCACCGCCACTTTTGCCGTGGGGCCGCCACTCGTTCCTGAAGGAAATGCCATCTTTCTTCAATTCACCGTCAATCCGTACCTGGCCACCATTCTCCCGTCGGGCGCAGCCATCTCCGACCTGCGCGTCGCGCTTTACGGATCCTCAAGTCCGAATCGCGCCAACCTCGTGTTTGCGACAAGCGGAGATGCCTTCCCATGGTCCGGTCCGGTGGTGAACGAACCGGTCACCGTCGGCAACGGGACCTGGACCGTCGTGGCCAATGCCCGCAGTCCGCTGATTGGAACGTTCGCGACCATCGCGCCGCTCATTATTCTGATCCTCGGCCTCATCCTCGTTCTCCTGGTGGGAATCGGGATTGAATTCGTCGTTCGTCGCGGCTCGGCTACAGCCCGTCGTGACCTAAAGACCACACTCGCGGCCGAACCGCAGGAGGAATCTCCAGTGCTGCAGGCTCCAGAGGGATCAGTCCATTCCCGGCCTCGATCTCACACGTCGAGCCGCGAAGGGACCTCTGAGTTCCCTGCTGATCCGTCCGAAATGAAAGTGACGAGTCCGCCACCGGCAGCGGAGTCACCGTCATATGCGGACTGGCGGCCCGATCCTTTCCGGCGCGCCGAGCTAAGACGATTCTTTCTTGGACGTCCAACGTCCCTTGTGAGAGACGGCGCAACCGAGCGTTACGACGCCATCTCTCCTAGCGGAGAGGGACCGGAAGTGCCCTCACCAAGCCGACCACCCGGATCCACACAAGATAGCGGCGTTGCGCTGCCGCAGAGCACGACCATGGGTCCCCCAGGTGATGCTGCTCCTCTCATTGACGCCCCATTGCCAACGGCAATTGACCACAACGCCGCACAGGTTACGGAAGTCCACGAGGCCCTCGAGACGATGGCAGCTCGTGTCGCCGAGACAATCGCTGAGGAGCTCGACGGCCTCCTCGCCGCAGAGTCGGTTCCATACGACGACGCGGCGGAGTCAAACCCGCAATCCACACTTTTAGGGACCGCTGAGGTGGTCTTGCCGCCGCCGCCGCCGCCGCCGCCACCGCCACCGCCTGCTCCTGCTCCTGCGAAGTCGGCTGTGCCGCCACCGCCTGCTCCTGCGAAGTTGGCTGTGCCGCCACCGCCTGCTCCTGCGAAGTTGGCTGTGCCACCACCACCACCGCTACCGCCGCCACCACCGCCGCCGCGTCCCGCACCCTCACATTCGCCTCCAACGCAACCATCGCTCACATCTCCCGCCGCGTCTGGAGTCGGCATCTTTGCGAAGGGCATCGAGCTCCAGGGCCGCGGCGGGACAAACGGCACGCTTCCAAATCAGCGGAGCGGGTATCCCAAAGCCCTGCTCGGAGCTGCCTCAACGCTGTGGCGACGTCTTCGAGGCGATGATCCACCTAACAAGTAGGGGAAGAGATCCGAGTCAGTAACGGTCATCGCTGTCAGTATCTAATGTGTCGGGCCTAGATATCCTCACGAACCACAGAAGGTTTCCCGTTAGAAATCGCACGCTCACCGTGCGATCCTCCGCAACAGCTTCTCCGCGTCATTCCCTGCCGCAGTCCCCCTCCTCTCTCGGCCCTAGTGACTATTCGTCGGGCGAGAGCCTGAGCTTCCGTCAACGCATCGTCCGCAACGGAGCCACGAGTTGCAAGTGTGGCGGAAGTTGACTTTGATCGATCAAGCCGTTGGATCCCCTGGAACCCTGGTGCTCTTGTTTCCGCCCCAAGGCTCCGGCCCTACCGACATGTCTCGGAACAAGAATTGCCCCAGACTTTGCGTGTACGTCACATGAATTTCATCGTGTGCTCGTACGCTCCAGCCCATGTGCAGCACTTCTCAGGCTCCCGGCACATGGACCTCGGTGTAGTCGTGAACGAACCACCCTGGAAGAGACCCATTTCGAGCACGGCGTGGTGGCGCCACCGGATTCGGGTGGCCTTGGTCCTGCTCGTGATCGATCTTGCGAGCGTGGGAACCCTGATTGAGTCCTCTCTTCCCAGCTCCACGAATATTGCTTCTTCGGTTCCAAACGGACTCTTTGTGGCGTCACAGAATCCGGTGGATGTCCTCGCACTCGGAAAGCAACTCGGCATCACGCCGACGATCATGACCGTTTACGCAGACGGCTCGTGTTATTGCGCATACGTAAACCCTCCGAAGACATCTATGACCCTCATGCTCGGCGTGGGTGCATTAACGACATCTGAGGCCACGAGCATCGGGACTTCGCTGGTGGCTGCCGGGCAGAGCCACGCCATCATCCGCGTCATGTGGGAGCAGAACCAAGACGTCAACGGTTGGTTTCCTGACTGGAGCCAACTTTCCCTCACGGCATCTCAATACATCGCCACGTTTCAAAGCATCGTCACCGCGATGCGATCTGTTCCCGGACAGGGTTTTGAATTCATGTGGAATCCGAATGGCGGATCCGCCAATGAAGCGTCCGGAAGAACATGGGAAGACACCTGGCCTGGAAGTAGCTACGTCAACCTTGTCGGTGTCGATCAGTACGACTATTCGGGGTATGCGGCAAATATTCAGGCGGTGGTCGCGTTCGCTCAGGCGCAAGGACTACCGGTTGCCATCCCGGAGTGGGGTTTGAACGGATTTGATGACACCTCGTACATGAGCACCATGATTGGCATTATTCAGAATCCCGCCAACAGCGTCGGCCTGCAAGCCTACTTTTCATTCGATGGCTCGCCCAACTCCGACATCACGCAGTTCCCCAATGCTGAAGCCCTATACAAGTCTGCGTTCTCCGGAGCGGGGCCGTCGACAACGACCTCCACGAGTCCTTCCCCCACATCGACAACACCTCCCACGACTCCGCCCCACGTCATGGTGATCCCCATGGAGAACCGGAACTACTCGTCTGTCATCGGGAACTCGGACCAGCCCACGACGAACGCCCTCGCCAGGGCCTACGGTCTCGCCACGGATGACTTCGCCTTCGGCCACCCGTCGCTCCCCAACTACCTCGACCTCATCTCGGGTTCCAGCCATGGAGTGACCGACGACAATCCACCCTCCTCCCACTCCTTCGGCAACTCACCCACCCTTGCCACCCAACTCGTTGCCTCTGGACTCACGGCCAAGGCCTACGCTGAGAATCTTCCCTCTGACCCGACCAACGACTCAGGCAACTACGCCGTCAGACACTTCCCGTGGGAGTACTTCGCGAACCCCCCACCCACCATCGCGAACTCGACCCAACTCATGGGCGATCTGAACGCTTCCACCCCCCCGGACTTCGTCTGGTACACGCCGAACCTCATCAATGACGAGCATGACGGGACGGACCAGCAAGGCGATAGCTTCCTCTCAACCTTCATCCCCGCTGTTCAGGCCACCAACTGGTACAGGTCGGGTGGGCAGATCATCATCACGTGGGACGAGTCGGCCACAGATAATACGAATGGTGGCGGCCAGGTTCCGACCATCGTCGTCTCGGCTGCCCTCAAGGCAGCACCCGTCCAAGCGACCTCTTTCGTCGACACTCAGGGCCTCCTTCACTCCATCGAGGACACCTACGGTCTCGCGCACCTCGGCGGGTCACCGGCAGACGGGACCATCGATGCTCTGCTCCAGCCGCAGACCACGATTCCTCCCACGACGACAACCACTCACCCGTCGACTACTACTACGACCTCGACCACAATCGCACCGTCCACGACCACCACGACGTCTCCACCACCCCCGACGGTCCCGTCCACGACCACCACGACGTCTCCACCACCCCCGACGGCCCCCACGGCCCAACCCACCGTCACAACAGTGACGCTGGCTCCAGACCCTGGGTCGGCCCTGCAGCTGCTAACGGCCACGGTCTCCCCTGATCCGGACGGGGAACGGTGTCGTTCTCAGTAGATGACCAAGCATTGGCCCAAGCCGAACCCGTCGGCCCCGACGGGACCGCCGCCACCAGCTTGGATTTGACGAACGGTCAACACACGGTGGTCGCGACATACTCGGGGAGTGCTGATTTCGGATCGAGCACTGTGCAGAGCATCCTTACGGTGGGACAGGCACCAACCACCTTGACAGCGTCGGCTCCCTCCTTGTCCGGAGAAGGGCAGCAGTACTTGTTGCGTGCCACCCTGACGACCGAAGGCAACCCGCTTTCAGGCGAATCAGTCTCCTTTACGGCGCTCGGCAGCCCTCTCTGCCAAACAACGACCAACAACGCAGGAGTGGCGACCTGCACCGTTGACTCCGGATCCTTGAGTGGACCCTCATTGACGACGACGGGATATACCGCCATCTTCCTGGGTGACCCGAGTCACCTCCCGGCCTCCGACCACTCCCCGATTTTTGGAGGCCACCACAAGAATCGAGTCGGATCGCATGGCAGGTCGTGGCGACGACCCGGGTCGTCGAATTCCCTCCTCTCCCGACCCTACGAACCAACCGTCAACTCAACAGACAAGACCAGGGACCTCACCGGACCAGGGGAAAGACTGGACCTCAACCCCACACCATTTCCGCAGAACCGAATTGGCTATCACAGAGACGTCCAAGGTCAAGCCAGCGGGATCAGGTATCGCATGGTTGTCCCTTCTTCTCGGGATCGTCCTTATCGTGACCGTCCTTGGCTGGCGTATCAGGATATGGGACGGCGTGAGACACACATCGAGGCGTCCGCAGTGACGCGTGTCGTCGCGGCTTCGCGCCATCCCACATGACTTTGCACGAATCCACTATGGAGTTTCCGGATGTTGGGTCACGCGATACAGGCGAAATGGCGGACAGGCTCCAGCACCCCCAAACGTGTGCACCAGCGTGGCGAGCTGGTGGCTACCGGAATCTCTTCCCGTGCCGTAGAGCGCTGGGTACAACCGGTTCGGCAGCCGTCAGCGAACCCTGGCCTCCTGGAGGGGGAAGCAGAATGTAATTGGCATGGAAAGTGAGTGGATCAGCGAGGATCCTCTGAAAGTCCCGATCATTTGGAATCACGAACACCTTGGGATTGGGGGAGAGGACTATCGCGAGCGGCACGCAAGGTGAGGAGTTGTCCACCACCACATCGCCGTCAGCCAAATCAAGATCGGAAATGAACGTGGCGATGTCCTGCGACTTCTGAAAGTTCTGAGCGTAGCCACGATCCACGTTCGAACGGGTGTTGTGAAAGACATAGCCGAGGACGCGAGTCTCTTCGACACCTACCCGCGGATTGAACATCCCTGCCGCCGTGGCGGGAATTGACGGAGCGACCAGCACGACCACAACGGCGACGAGGATCGCCGTCAGAAGTCCATGTCTAGGGGGCGCCGCACCTTGTTCACTGGTCTGATCCGACGATGGCAGATGGCCGGCATGTCTCCTCTCGAATGTTCGAAGGGGATCGGCGGCAATCAGGACACCGACCAGAGCAACCCCCAGAGGCACAGCGGCAATGCAATACCGGAAGGACCAGATGATCCCGCCGCTCACATATGCACCGAGGTCAAAGGCCAACCCGCTGGCGATTACCGTGATCGGAACCAATAGCAACAAGTCCCGCCGACGCAACGCAAACAGCCCGGCCGAGATCAACGAGAGTGCGAGGAGCGGTGCCAGGTAGAGAAGGGCCTTTCCCTCGAGTCCAATCGCCGCCGCCAGGGACATGTGCGGGCCGCCTGCACCTGCCTGAATTTGGGCAGAGGTGCCGTACACCGAAGTGAACTGATCGAATAGCGATCCGGTGATGACGTAACTCACCACTGCCCAGCCCACGAAGCAGGTCACGAATGGAAACCAGAAGACCGAAACATCAGTGAGCGCACGGAGGAACCGGGCTTTTCTCGATCCATCGGCCCGTTGGAAACTCACCGCGAGAACAAGAACTCCGGCCGTCACCGCCGGAGCCACAGCTTCATTGCGTGTCAGGTAGCAAAATCCGAGAGCCAAGCCCGCGAAGGCCAGCGAACTGGCGCCATCCTTCCGCAGCCACCGAGCCAAATAGCGGCAGACGGCAACCAGAGTGAGAAGATAGAGGGCCTCGCTCATCCCATTGGCTCCGTAGAAGATCACCATCGGGTTGATGGCGAACAAAGCAATGAGCACTAGGCGCGGGGCCCGTGGGACTCCCCATTCCCGGAATGCGCAGAGAAGCTGATAGGTGGCACCGGCCATGCACAGGCTTGAGACGATTGTTCCCGACATGTCCCGCGTCGCCAGGGCCGGCCAAAGATGGTAGAAGAGCAACGGGACGATGTCCGCGACGGATTGAAGGGGATTCCACACAAATCCGATGGCGGCAAGATGAGGATCGCGGGAGTAGAGCACATAGAACCCGTTGGCCATCCTCGAGACAGCATCGCCAAAGAATGCGTGGTAGTGGAAGGCCAAAATGGATCCGCAGGCAAGATACAAGACGGCGGAGAGCACAAAAGCAATGCCTCCTTCACTCACGACGTGCCGGCGAAGAGCGTCAAGACGCCGGTGAGACCGGGGCACTCGTGGTTGACCAGTGTCGCGAGCAGGGGAAGGACGCTCGCCGGCCATCACAGCCATCTGACTACCTCGCCCGGTGCGGACAACAACGGTGCGATCCGACCACACGCAGGTCTCGATATTGTGAGAACCCTGAGCTCGCCCTCACCACATCGGATCCCCGCCTCTTCAATAGGAGCACCGCGAAAGTCTAAACAGGCCATTCCGGGTAGTCCCGAGTTGTGACAAAGAGTTAACCTCGATCCGACCGGGGATCAGTTGCTTGCCTAGGCCGCCGAACTCTTCGGCTCCTCTGGACTGACTCGATCCAATCCGTGCACGGTCTTCTCCCAGAATGCCGGGCGACGCCCGATGAGCTGCCAGAACGCCTTGACGGCGGCCAGCGACATCATCACCCAGTAGACGGGTACGGCGAAGGCAGCCCACAGGAGTTCACCTCGCCTCGTGATACGACAGCTGAGGAGGGTCAGATACGCAAGCATGAAGTTCCCGAATGCCCAACACGCGATGCTGAGGTAGTAGACGGGGGCCGGGAAGATCTCTTGGATGAAGGCCGGATGTCCAATGAACCACAAAGCCGCAAAGAGCCAGAACACCGGGTTCAATATGGCCAGAAGGGGTGTACCGCCGACGAAGATCAGAAAGTGGGTCGCACCTTTCCATCCCATCTCCCGGACAAGCTCCATGGGTGAGCGAGTGTGGACGAAGAGGGTCTGGAGATAGCCCTTGTACCACCTTGAACGTTGTTTCACCCAGTTCACGAAGTCGCTGTTGGCCTCCTCGAGAGTAACGGACTCCAACACTTTGACCGTGTAGCCCTCTCGAAACATACGGATCGCCGAGATCGGCGTCCTCGGTCACGTTGTAGGGATCCCACCCACCCAATGACCGCAGGGCCAGGCGTCGGAAGTGATTCGATGTTCCTCCCAACGGGATCGGAGCCCGCATGGAGGCAAGACCAGGAAGAAAGAAGGAGAACCACATGGCGTACTCGATCGTGAACCACCGCGTGATGAGGTTCTGATCTGGGTTGTTGTACGACAACTTTGCCTGCACGCAGCCGACTCCGGGCCCAAGCCGGCTCAACGCGACGGCCGCCTTCCGCAACTGAAGGGGGTCGGGTTCGTCTTCGACGTCGTAGACGGCGACCAACTCTCCGCTTGCCAGGGTGAGTCCGAAGTTGAGAGCTTTGGGCTTGGTTCGCGGCTCAGCGGGCGGGACAAGGACGAGAGTGAATTGGTGGCCCGGGATCCTTGTCCTGCACCTCTTCGATGGTCTCCGCATCGTCGGCTTCCACCAAGATCAGCACTTCAAGGCGATTGGCCGGGTACTCCATGCGCGCCATGGACGACAGGAGGTGATCGATCACTTCGGGCTCTCGATATGCGGGGATGAGCACCGTGTAGGTGGGAAGCGATTCATCGGGAACTTCCCGAGCCTCTTCGTCGGTGACGACCTCCAGGACGTCTGACCGAGAGGACCGGACAAAGAGGTATCCCCGGTACCCGATGCAGACCACGTACACGATCGTCACGATCGCAACGATGGCTATTACTGTGTCGACCGCCGAGAGAACGAGCCCGAGCACGAGGAGGCCGACGAAGCCGATCAAGACCCGACGCTGGGTGGAGGTGAGAAGCCGTTCGACCGAGACGCTCGGCGCCTTCGTGGCCAATCCTGAGGTGCTGGCCCTGAGACGCAGGTCCGCCTCGGCGTCACTCATCACCTGTCGGCGCACTCCATCAGATTACCGTCGGCCTGTGGAAAAACCCAGCCTGACCGGGATAAACTGCGCCCTGAGCGACCATGACTGACCAATCCCGGGCAACGATCGGCCATGAGCTCGCCAACGGCATCGCCGAGCTGACCCGACACCACGTCGAGTTCCTCAATAGCTTGAAGCGCTTGCGGCGAGACCTGGGAGATGCCTCGGCGACCGGCGCTGCTCAGCCCCCCCTGGCTCGGTTCCTTGAGCCACCTCCACCGGCTGGACTCCTGGCTCCCTCCTCACCAGCCCGCGCCCTGCTGTCACCGGTGCCCCCGATCACGGCGTCACCCTCCGACCCCGTCGACGCTTGGGGTCCTGAACCTTCCAACAACGCAGATCGGTCCGGTCCCACCCGGCCGTTTCCGAAGCGCCACTACGACTACTTCGCGGAGCTCGACGATCTGCTGGCCCGTTTGCGCGCTACACCTGTTCCTGAAGGCTCAGAGCTTCCTCTCGAGCCCCCAGCGTGAAACCGCAGCCAGCGGGTCGGAACAACAGCCAGAAATAGCCGGCCCCGGTTAGGTCGGGACGCCGATCGACCAGAGCGCAATGCCGACCAGACCGGCCAGGACGATGCAGCTCACGACGCCACGACGTGCCGCCACTAACCAGAGCAAGGCTCCACCCAGAACGGGAATCTGCCACACATGCTGAAACGTCAGGCCGAGAGCGATAGCCGAACCGGCGATGGCCCCGACGGCAGCCGGACCTGCACCAGCGAGGAATGACTGAACCGAGCTATTCCTTCGGATTCGGTCGAAGCGTGGCGCTCCCAAGAGGACGAAGAGAAACGAAGGCGCGAAGGCGACGGCTGCGGCGAGGAGTCCCCCACCGACACCCCTCGCGGCATAGCCAACGACGGCGACCGTCTGGACCAAAGGGCCCGGGGTCACTTGGCCGAGCGCCACGGCGTTCAGGAACTGACCGCCTGACATCCAGTGGTAGGTGGACACGGCATCGTGCTGCATGAGCGGAACGATCACGAATCCCCCGCCATACGAAAGCGCACCGACCTTGAGTGCCACGAACGCCAACGCCCCCAAACCCCCGAGGGCCAACCCATGTCCGGCGATCACTGGGAGGAGCGCCATTGGACCGGCCTCGGGCTTGCGACTCGATCGAATCGCCACCTCCGCCAGTCCGCACAAGACCAGCACGACCGCAAGATAGGGACCGAAAACAACCGTGCCGGTCCCACCGAGGATCGCATAGAGAACCCACCGCACCTCCTGAGTGCGCCTCGGACCGGCCCGCCTCCAACTGGCAGGTACCAAGTCCGACGCCGCCTTCAGGGCCACGGCGGGCACGGCTGGGCTGGCACCGGCCGCCAACGCGACGATCCAGGACGCGGGATGAGGACCCAGGAAGACCGACGCCAACGCCAGGATGAGGACCAATCCGGGGCCGATGAAGCACACCCCGCCGAAGACGCCTCCGAGGGGCCCTCGCAGGCGCCACGCGCAGAAGATCGCCAGCTGAGTCGACATAGGACCCGGCAGAAGATTTGCGGCCGCGATGCCGTCCTCGAATTCCTCGTCTGACATCCACTGTCGTTCACCGACACAGAGATGACGGAGCAAGGCGACGTGAGTCGGGGGACCACCGAATCCCGTGCAGCCGATCCTGCCCCACTCTCGAACGATCGTCCCGAGAGACACGTTGGGCTGGGATGGCACCGACCGATTCTGTCATCGCCGCCTGGCCAGCTGAGCCCTCTTCGCTCCATCTCCACGGCCGGTGCAATAGTGTCGGGCCCGATGCGAGCAACGAGGACCTTCCAGGGTCTGATCCTGGGTGTCTTGGCATGTTTCGGTGCCATCGCCGTCGACTCGCGGGCCGGCGCGACACCGAGGGCTCTGCCCAGTCCGCTCTACGGCGTGACGGTCGACAACGTAGCCAACATCGGGAATATCGTTGCAGGCGCTCGAGCACTCGGGCCTATGCCGACCACGCGCATCTACTTCAATGTGAAGCAGCGGGCCACGACCTACGAGACCGCCGTCAAGGAGATCCAGCCTGTGAGCTACGTCATGGGAGAGCTGCTCGACTCCTCGGATTCACGTCGTATCTCCACCGCCTCGTACAACAAGAGAGTCAAGTCCTACGTCTCCACCCTCGGCAGCTGGGTGGACGTATGGGAGATCGGGAACGAGGTGAACGGGAACTGGACGGGACGCTACCCCGCCGTCGCAGCCAAACTCGCCGACGCCTACAACGACGTGGCCTCAGCGGGAAAGCGCAGCGCACTCACCCTCTATTACAACATCGGGTGCGGTGACGGACCGAAGGAACTCGATCCGATGGCCTTCACCCAGAAGTACGTCCCAGCGGCGGTCCGAAACGGGCTCGACTACGTATTTCTCTCCTACTACGAGAGCGACTGCAGAGGCCTCCGTCCCAGTGCCGCCACGTGGACGGCCTACCTCGCTCGGCTTCACAGCCTCTATCCCCGCGCTCAGCTGGGCTTCGGTGAGATCGGGATGGACAAACCCGCGACCACCGGCACCCTGGGTGCGGCTCGGTCGATCATGAACTACTACTACGGCCTCGGAATCGACCTTCCCTACTATGTCGGGGGCTACTTCTGGTGGTACTACGACGAGGACTGTCTGCCGTCGACGACCAAGCCATTGTGGAACACCTTGCAAGCCGCTTTGAGCTCCGAGGCGGCCGCGATCTCCCACTGACACCGGAGCTCCGTCGGCTACTGGTCTTGGGCGGTCGGACCCTCGGACGGGGACTGCTCATGCACTCCGAGCTCGAATCTGAATCCCACCCCTCGAACCGTCAGCAGGAACTGGGGATGAGCGGGATCAACCTCCAGCTTCAGTCGGAGCCGGCGGATGTGGGTGTCAAGCGTCCTGGTGTCGGCGAGGTCTCGCCCCGCCCAGAGCTTGTCGATGAGCTCGTCGCGCGTCCGGACCCTTCCCGGAGGTGACAGCAACAAGGCCAGCAGGTCGAACTCTCGACGAGACAGGTGGATCGGCCCACCCTCGGCGGTGACGACCCGCCGTGCGAAGTTGACTTGGAATGGACCCGCCGCAATGGCGTCGGGCCGAGATGCCTCTGACACCGCACTCCCGGGTGCCTCCTGGCTCGACAGGGCGATCCGGCGCAAGACCGAGCGAATGCGGGCAACCAATTCCCGCAGGCGATAGGGCTTGGATATGTAATCCTCCGCTCCCAACTCGAAGGCGAGCACCACGTCGGTCTCGGTATTGAGCGCCGAGACAATGATGATCGGGGTGGGTGCAATGGCCCGCATCCGTCGACACACCTCCAAGCCCGAGATCCCCGGGAGGAGCAGGTCGAGGAGTACGAGGTCCGGAGGATGATCGATGAACGACTGCAATGCGGCGACGCCATCGGACGCCACTTCGACGTGATAGCCCTCCCGGGAGAGCCCGATCAGCAAGGCTTCCTGATAGGACCCTTCGTCCTCGACGACGAGGATCGAGGCCGCACTACCACGGGGCGGCCTCGACGGTGGCACAGAGCCTGCGTTCTTCGACGATGGAGTACTCACGGCGATTGAGAAGGCCCTGCCGTATGTGACTGTGCACGATCGAGGATGCCTGCCCGCCATGGAGAGTCAGCAGCGAAACGGACGCGTGCAAGAACACGACAATGATTGGGTTCGAGCAGGACAACTGACAACTTCTGGTTCAGCGACATGGCGTCAGATGTCACAGTGCTCAGAACGTGGTCGCAGAATCACTGTGGGACCCCCCCGCCTGGTGTTACGAAGGACGCTATCGAGTCGAGGTAATCACTTCGCGAATGAAGAGTGACAGATCGGTGAACCAAACCCATTAGATCGCGCCGACGAGGCTGAAACCACGTGCCGAGCACGGCGTCGAGCGGACGGACGCTCTGATCTGTCACCCACGATGCGATCATGCGGTCACCGCGTTGAAGTGTCGTCCCGTCACTACGGTTCGCGTTCGCGCTGGCCGACCAACCGACCCGCTGATCACGCGCCATCGTCGTTTGCAACCAGCGCGTGACCGTGGGGTGACCGCGTCGCGAACTCGAGATGAACTCTTCGCAACGACCGGATTTGCACCTTGTACTGGGCCTTTGTTCTTGATGAGATGCCGATGGGTCGGAGCAATCGCGCGGTCCGACTGTCTCCACCCGACCAGACCACCCCCCAACCAGCAGACCACCCCAACCAAAGGACTACGTCTCGATGCGAAAGAAGACGCGACTTGCGCTCGTCGGAGCCACCCTCGCCCTCGCCGGTTCTGGGATCACGGTCCCGTTCGCCGGACCGGCCAGCGCCAGCGGTGCCAGTGTCACGATTGTGAACTCCTCGAGTTCCCTGGCCGACGGGGGAGCCGTCACATTGACCGGGACGGGATTCCCGGCTCACGCCGTCATCCCCACGGGCCTCGAGATCATCGAGTGCTCCGACCCCGGAGGGTCACCGTCAAACTTGCCGTTCGACCCTGCTCTGGGCTGCGACGGCAACACCGTCAGCTCGAATCAGATCAACACTGATGCGAGCGGGAACTTCCACACCACGTATCCCGTGTCCAAGCTGACGACGCCCGGCACGTCGAGCATCAACTGCGACGCCACGAACGACTGCGTCTTCTGGGTGGGCGTGGACTACAACAACGACTTCAACAATCCGTCGACCTCGGCGTTCTCATCGCCGTTCACGGTCGTCTCACCGGCCTTCACATCGGCCACCAGCGCGGCGTTCCCGAGCTTCACGACGACCACGTTCACCGTGCACACCACAGGGACGACTTTCTCGGCCAACCCCAGCCCCCTCATCACCAAGACGGGTGCGCTGCCATCCGGCGTGACGTTCCACGACAACGGGAACGGGACGGCCACGCTGTCGGGCAAACCCAGCACGGTCGGTACCTTCCCGATCACCTTCAAGTCCTTCAACGGGGCGGCCGCCGACGCCACGCAGAGCTTCTTGCTCTCGGCGGGCTTCAGGGTGAGCACGACCTCGCTGCCGGCGGCGAGCATCGGCCACGCCTACAGCGGCGCTTCAGTCAGCGTCCTGGGGGGAACAGCACCCTTCACGTACAAGGTGAAAGGCCTGCCCAAGGGCCTCAAGGCCAACAAGAGGACGGGGCTCATCGCCGGCACGCCGAAGGCGAGCAAGAAGGTCCATCCCGGCGTGTACACGGTCACGGTGACGGTGACTGACTCGAAGATCAAGAGCACCACCAAGCACCCGAACTCCAGCGCCCACGCCAAGGAGACGGCCACCGCCACGCTCCACATGACACTGACCAGCTAGCCGGCGCGTCCGTCTCGGACGGGACCGGCCACGACTGCAAACTCGGCTGGGCGCTCTCGGGGCGCCCAGCCGAGGCGCGCCAGTATTGAGTGACCGGTTGCCACCGATCGTGACAGGCCCGTCGAGGCGCACCGTCGGCGACCGGCATTGCTCGAGCGACGGCGGTCCTCACCGACCCAAAACTTCCAGATTTCTCCCCAGATTCGGCGGCAGCTTCCGAACACCTGAATGGTAAACTTGGATCCTGTCGTTTCGATTCAGCACGCGAGAGATGCACCCTGAACAGAGCGAGTCAGGTCCGCAATTCTGCATTTCGGAGGCCGAATGTCTGCTCATCCCGATGGGACCGTCGACGCGAGCCAAGTTCCCACGCGTCCCGAGGCGGGGCCGGATCCGATCGTGGCAATCGGTCGCACGGTCAGTGAGGCAGCCGGGACCATGGTTGAGCTCCACGAGGTCTTCGATCGTCTGAGAGAGCTTCTCGTCCTCGCCCGCGAGGAGCACGACAACGAGGTAAAGATCGGCGAGCTCTTCGTCCGGGCCCAGGACCATGTGAATCGGGCTGTCGCCGATGCCGAGGAGCGGACCAGGCAACTCCTCGCCGATGCAGAACTCGAGGCGTCCCGGATCGTGACGGCGGCAGAACGCGAAGCTCGCCGGCTCCTCGAGGAGGCTCGCCAGCCAGTGGTGGATCCTTCGGTGACCGAGCAGCTTCAAAGGACGATCGACGGGTTCACCAGGGTCAACAAGGAGCTGCAATCGGAGTTGACGGCGCTCGTCCGATCCTTGACAGCCAGTGCCCAGACGCCGTCGAATGGAGCGAAACTCGATCCCAATCCTCCTGCCTTTGCTGGGCCTGTCGCGGGATCGGTGAGCAACCAGGGCCGCAACGGTGCACTGACCCCCATTGCGCCTCCTCCCCGCGTGGCGCCGTCACCACCGCGCCCGATGGGGGTCGATCCATCCTGATCGCTCCGGGCACCACATGGTGTCGGGTCCGAGTGGTCCATCGTCAGGCACCCCAACACCGACCACGGTCAAGCGCCGGCCCAGAAGGCCCACAATCGCCATGGGAACTCCCAGACCAAGAAGCCACAGAACGCCCCCAGGAAGGCCAGTAGAGGCCAACGAGCCCCCGCTGGCGGTGGTGCTGCTGCTCGTGGCGGCCCCCGAGGCCGACGGGACGGTTGAAGCCCCGGACGCGAACGGCAGCGGCATCGTCGTGGGGCTGGTCGGGCGACCGCCAGTAATTGTGAAGGGGGCCGTGAACGCGTGTGGGCCACTCAGAAATGCGTTGTTGTAGTCAACGCCAACCCACAGGACACACTGATTCGTGGCGTCGCAATCGATGCTCGACGTCCCTGCACTCGTGCTCAGCGCCGCGATCACATATGACGCGTGGAAACGGCCCGATGCGTCGGTATTGATCTGGCTTGGGTTGACCGTGATCCCTTCACAACCTCCGCTGGGATCGGTCGGAAGGTTGGCGGGGCTCCCGTGGGGATCCGAGCACTCGATGACCTGCAACCCGGTTGGATCCTGGCCATGGGTCGGGAAGCCTGAACCCGAGATCGCAATACTCTGCCCGTCGCCGAAAGGGCCCGACGGGATCGTCACCTTGGTGGATTCGGCAAAGGCCGGCAGGGTGAGCATGGTTGCGGATGCCATCGCCACGACTCCGAGGAGAGCCATCCTGAGCGCGACCGCAGACCCGACCCCGTCCGCTGTCGCTCTGCGGCGCCTCCCGGTCACAGGTTGGCCGGCAGGAGTCTCGAAAGTGATTCGAACAAGAAGAACAGCCCGGCGACCCAGACCGGGGTGAGCACGAGCCACCTGCCCATGCGGCCGTAGATGTGGCGGGCCCGTCGGTTGGCCAGACCCAGACCGATGAGCAACGCTGCAAGTAGAAGAACGATCGGGATGTACCCGGTGTTCCATCCGATCGGCTCGGTCACGATTCGCACCTGTCGAGCTCCCACCGTGGATGTGGCGCCGACCTTCGGCGCCACATCCACGGTGTGGGGCCCGTTGAGTTCCGCCACCACGATCAGCCGCTGCGACGACGAGAAGCGCGGATTGCACGTCGTCAGGGTCAGCCGGTTGTCTGCGGCGTCATTGAGGACGGCCACGTCCTGGGGGGACACGGCAGCGGGGCTGGCGGAGACCAGATAGGTGAGTTGCTCGCCGGAATTGCTCGTCAGCGAGATCTCGTCCCCGACCTTCAGCTCGTTGAGATTGTTGAACGGTGCACCGTAGGTCGTGCGGTGCCCTGCAATAGCGACGTTCCCCGCCTGTCCCGGCATCGAGGTGCCGACGTAGTGCCCGGGACCCTTGGTCAGGTCCGTCTCGGACGTACCTTCGACGACATATTGGTCCACCCCGAGGACGGGAATTCGGAGCCGACCGACGACCGAGCCATTTGGCGGCTCGGGGACCCGGATCGCCGCCGAGAGGAGGGCCGGACCGACGGGCGTGGCCCCTGTCCGCGCCGGGGAAGGCAGGTGGGACTCGAACTGCTGGCGCAAGGCCTGCTGGGCCTGGCTCTGCACGATCGAGGTACCCCACAGTTGCCATGCCGCGAAGGCGATGAGGATCAGCCCGACGTCGCGCATCCAACCGAAGGCCACGAACGCTCGACGGAGGCGCCTGTTGCGGCGGCGCAGTCTCTCGTGAGCATCGAGGCTCGGGACGGTCGTCGACTCGCGAGGCCCGCCATTGGGCTGGATCAGCTGGCCCGGTGGCGGAAGTGGTGGAAGTGGTGGACTCGGTGGAACCGTGACAGACATTTCGGTCGCCACGCCAGACGCTGGCGGGCGAGAGACTCCGCGGTTTCCCAAGACTGATTGCTTCCATCCGAGGACTTCGGACGCGATCCTCTGCGCCGTGACAGCCGCGTGGCCTGCCGCCAGCTCCGGCGCGGCCGTAGGATCCGAGACCCACAGTCGCTGCCAATCGATCTCGGGAGGCTCGGTGTCAGGAAGTTCCTCTCGCGCGCTTGCGACTGCTTCGGCAACCAACTGTTCACAGAACTGTTGGAGAAGAGGTATCGAGATGACGGCCGTGGCGTCATGACCGGAGCTGTTGGGCTCGTGGACAGGGAACGGGACCATGGGATCCCTGCCGCCAGGCCTCCCCTGGTTCAGCGCAGGGGCGTGGGAAGAACTGGTGGTGTCCGAGGCGTTCGAAGAGACGGTCGTCGGGCCGACCATGCCTTGGTTACCCCCTTGCAGCAAGAGTCGACGATCGGGTCGTCGGCGTGTGGGCGACAACCGTCCGCCCCGACGCGGGCAAGCGGGGGGAGGTCGTGCTCGGCCTTGCCGCCAGTTGGCCCTTATGGACCGAGGCTTTCAGTGCCTGATTCACGACGAGTTCATGGGCGAAGGCCACGAGGAACGCCCGGTTCTGGACCAGGACGGCGTCGGATCGCGTGTTGCTCAACGACCCGGCCAGGTTGGTGATGTGAACATCCCGTGGCACGTGAACCCCAGCCCCCCCAGGCGCATTGAGCAGGTACAAGACGAACCGCTCGTACCGAATCCCCTGTCCCGCTCTCACGGGCGCGATCCAGTATACGACCGACCAACTCTGTTGGCCCGCGCCGGAAAACGACAGGGTTTGACCGGTGATCCCACCGCCGATGTCCACCTGGGCCACGTCGCGAAGCGTGTACCCGTGGAACTGGTAACAGTCCTCGACTCCGTAGGCCGAGAACGTCTGGAGATCCGAGGTGTCGATGATATCTGCGGTCACCCCGTAGGAGGCACGGAGGTTCCCCCCTCCGCCTGAGGATACGAACACGTACCGCAGCCACGTGGAGTCCTCACCGAAGAGCGGTTTCGCCCAGTCATACTGGTTCGAAATCCGGTATCGCCATCCCGCCGGTGCCGTCGGTGAACTGCGGAACGTGAGCAGCTTCGGCTCGCCCGCGGCATTGGCCACCAAATTGTACGAGCGCAGACCGAAGTCGGTGACCCCCAGGACCAACGTGGCGGCGGCGACGACTGCTACGGCTGCAAACACCTTCGGCACCGCCGGGATGCCAGGCCCCCGAGCCCCCCCTGTCATTTCGCCACCGGCGTCATGCCGTGCGGCCGATCCCGGTCGCCCGATGGCCATCCCCATCGGGCGAATCACCAGGGCCATGATCACCACACCGATCGTGAAGGTCACCAACCCGACGAACGGGTGCAGGATGTTGATGGCGATGGATTCACCCCACATCTTGCCGGCCCAAAAGATGAGCACGAGACGACCCAAGTTGATGAGCCAGAGAAAGAGCATCCCGGCCGCCAGCCAGGCAATCTTGCGGGTCCACGGCCCCCGAACCACGGCAACGAAGGCCACACCGATGAGCAGGAATCCCACGATCCCATTGATCCCCGAACACGCCGAGACAACGCTGATCGGGAAAGAATCGCCGTGGTGCACAACATTGAAGAGGGACCCGTCTCCCGAAGGGGCTGGCTTAGCAACGGGAATCACCCGCAGCACAACGCGCAATCCGGCCAAGGTGCTCGTCGTGGACGCATCCAATACTCTGAGAAGAACAGTCGAGTACGGCCATGGCCAGGCCAAGAGCAGGTAACCGATGGCAAGCTTCTGGCGCCACAGCACCCGCACACCGAACAGAATCGCCACCAGGCCGGCGACGAAGACAGGCAACGAGAGGAGATCGATTCGCCACACCCAGAACATGGCCGACAACTTGTTCGGAAGCAGCATGTTCATCGCCAACGCCGTGGCGATCAGGGGCACGCCCACGATGTAGTCGAGCTGTCGGTCGTGAATGGCCGGTTCAATGCGCTCGGGACGAGCGAATGCCACGGCCAACGCGAGCGAGATGACGGGAACCAAACTGATGTACGCCAACGGGGTCTGCATTTCCGCATTCTGCAGAAGTGTGAGAAGTGAGTAGCTGTAGGCGACGACGATTGCTCCGAACATCACGCTGAGTTGGATCACCGTGCGCGTTCGGGGCTGAGCATCGCTCCATCGCGATCGCCAGTGCTCCCGCCGGGCGCGCAGAGACACCCAGATCGGCACCGCACCGGCGCTAGGGACGTCGAGGACCTGCGTCACCCGAATCTCCCGTGGACGTAGTCGGCTGTCCGTGGGTCGACCGGATCCCCGAAAACACGCTCGGTCGGACCGGCTTCGACGATGCGCCCCGGCTCGGCCTCTCCGCCGACGAGGAACAAGGCGCAATCATGCGACACCCGCTGTGCCTGCTGCATGTTGTGGGTCACGATGACGATCGTGACCTCTCGGCACAACTCTCGGATGGTCTCTTCGATCACCCCGGTCGAGATGGGGTCGAGCGCCGAGCACGGCTCGTCCATCAAGAGCACCTGGGGGCGCACCGCCAGGGCCCGGGCGATGCAGAGACGTTGTTGCTGACCACCCGATATGGCGCCACCGGGCTCGTTTAGCCGATTGCGAGCCTCGCGCCACAGACCCGCCCGCTCGAGGCACTCCTGGACCAATGCGTCGGCGTTCTGGGTCTTGAGTCCCGCCAGACGAAGCCCGGAGAGCACGTTTTGGGCGATCGTCATGGACGGGAAAGGATTCGGCCTCTGAAACACCATGCCGATGCGGAGCCGCGTCTGGGTCACCGGGACACTGGGCCCGTAGACGTCAATGTCATCGAGGGTGACCGAGCCCGACATGGCGGCACCGGGGATGAGCTCGTGCATCCGATTGAGGATCCGCAAGAAGGTCGACTTGCCGCAACCAGACGGGCCGATGAGGGCGGTGACCTTGCCCGGTTCCATCGAAAGCGAGATTCGCTCGAGGACCTTGTTCCTGCCGAACCATGCGCTCACGTCACGGGCGACGAGACCAGCCGGGCGACCGAGGCCCGGGCTGAACCCGCCGGAAGCCGGGGCGAACGTTGGATCGGCGAGCGAAGGAGGCGGTGAGGCCGTGGGCGCTTCGAGAGGAACAGAGGACGGTTGACCCAAGGTCCACGAACCCGGACCTGGGGGTGGACCTGGAGGTGAAGGTGTCGAACCCCAGGTCGACGTCTCCACTCGACGGGATCGACCCAGGATCGTCATCGCCGCACCTCGACCAAGTTGCCGGCGTGACCGACACCGCACAACTTTTTGGGAACACTCATCGCTTCGAGCCCCGGGGAATGATCCGAGACCGGAGCGTTCGCCGAGCGAAACAACCCATTAGCGCCAAGGCACCACCTCCCAAGGGAACCGGCCAGGGCACACCGCCGGTGAGGGCCAATGACGGCGAAGAGTCCGACGCAGAGGCGGCGTCACTCCCCGACCCGCCACCCGTCGACCCCTGACCGGAGGTTGCCGGCGCCACGGTTGTCGACGTCGATGTCGTGGTCGTGGGCGGTCGTGGAGGTCGCCTGGGCAGCGACCTGGTCGGCCACCTTGAGTCCGGCGGTGATCATGGCGGGAGTGACCCCCGCCGCCCCCATGGACTCGACGTCCGCCTGTCCAGCTGACCCGAGGACGAACTTGATGAATGCCGCCAGGGCCGTCGCCTTGGCCGGATCCAACCCAGAGGTCGGCACCACCAGATAGCTCATGACCGGCATCGGGTATGCCGCCGCATCGTCCGGATTGGCGTTGAAGTTCACCAGATTGGTCGTCGGGTCCACAGTGGCGTCTCGGAGCGCGGCGTTCGTCGATGCCACTGTCGGCGCCACATAGGCGCCTGCGGCGTTCTGAACGGCGATGGTGGGGATGTTCAGGGGCGGGCCGACCCAGTCGACGGGCAACGGAGCGATGTCACCCTGTCCCCAGTGAGTGGGATTGGCATCAGGGACGGGCGGGGTGAGCTGCGAGTTGACCTTGATCAAGGTCTGGGCGATCAACTGCTCGCTGGTCCCGGCTGTGCTGGTGTGCGGCCAGAGGTCGGTCGGTGTGTCGTCGGTGTTCCCCTCGAAGTATTTCAAGTACGCGTCCCAGATGGCTCGTGCCGTCGGGTTGCTGACGAACAGCGATTCCAACGAGGTGTTGGACGCCGTGGGCTGGACATCCTCGATGGCCGTGATGTTATGGCTCTGAGTCGACACCCCGAGCAGGCCTGGATTCAGACCCAGGAGCTGCGAATCGTTCCAGGTACCGATGCCTCCGCCTCCGGGCGGGGGCTGCTCGAGAGGCGAGAGGTCAGTGAAGATCTGCGCCAGTTGCGGCACCGTCAACTCGAGGTTCCCGGTCGTGCACCATGTGGCCGGGGTCACTGTGTCTCCTTGACCACATTCGACCACTGCCGCGATCGTGGTCGCACTGGCGGCGAAGGGCACATAGGCGAACGACCGTCCGTGCTGCGCGGCGGTCCCAACCTCGGTAGCGGTCAGCGGAGCCTCGGTCACGGAGTAGTCGATCGTCGCCTCCGCGAAGTCCTGCTGAGCCTGGTCGACCCCGGCATCGAAGAACGACGGCACGAACGGTGCAATCGCCGCCACAGCACCGGCATCACCTTGCAAGAGGTTCATGATCGGTGCCGCGTATGACCCACCCTCGGCTTGAAGTGGAGCCCCAGTATCGCCCCAACTCGTGCGGACACCAGTGAACGAGACCAACGCCACTGAGGCGGAGAGCGCTCCGATCAGGTGAGTCGTTCTCCGCCGGCGCCCGACGCGGCGGATACTCATTGCATCCTGGTACGCAACCGTCTGCGCACCAACCATCCAATCGTGGCAAAGGTAGCTCCCGTCAATACGATCAGGAGAGGTGCGCCTCCCGTGACGGGAAGAGCGCTACCAGTACCGAGCGACACACCCGGATCTACCGCGGCCCCCGAAGATCCGCTCCCGCCCGATCCGGTTCCGGTACGGCTCCGACTGGAGGTTGTCGCCTTCGTCGTCGTGGTGGTACGCGACGTTCCGCCGTTGGCAGCCTGATTGGGGTTGCTCGAACTGTTGGTGTTCAACACTCCGCAGGTCGGCTGTGTCTGCCCCGCTTGGACCTCTGGTACGGTCAGGTCGCCACATGCATAGGAGCCCTGCTCTTGCGCGGTGAGCGCCACCGCCCCGGGCACCTGCTGCTTCATGGCGTTGACGCCATACTGCTCGAGCGACAAACCGAGCGACGCATAGCCGATCTCCGTGGCCTTTTGCTGCCCGATGGTCAGCGCATAGTTGGCGAACTGACTCATCACGCTGCCCTTGGCCGCGCTCCAGCCCGTTGTAGGTGACAGGAGGTAGCTGTATGTCGAAGGGTTGTAGACGTGGGGACCTTTCCCACCGAAGTTGAGGTTATGCGTGCCGTTTGAATTCTGCGTCGCATATGCCAACGCTGACGCGACGTTGACGGGGCTGGGTTGCGTGTAAACGCCACTGGCGTTCTTCACTGACGCCGTTGGAAAGTGTCGTTGGATGGCATAGGCGGTCTCGACGGCGGTGATGTACCCGGTGTCGTTGGGAACTGCGACATCGTTGGCAGCCGCGGTAGAGCCAGATGCCTCGATCCCCGTCGGGAAGATCGGCCAGTCAGAGCGGGGATCGGTAGCACTGAGGTCTCCGACTTGTGACGGGTTGTTCACGACCACTGGCGAAGTCACAAAGGCCTTCCACAAGGCCGGCTCCTCACGGATGCAGTACTCCTGCAGGACGAAGTTCGTCCCGGCCAGATCCGACCTGATGACCGGGTGAATGGCGATGGCCGGCAGGCTGAGGCCCGGGTTGTCGGCAGCGATGACGGGGTCGTTCCACATCTTGACACCTCCCGTCATGATCGCACACGCCGAATAGCTCGAGAGCTGGACGGTCTTGGCCAACCCTGGGAGGTTGTACATGAATGCCAGTCCCCCCGCGGTGACCGGCACGTAGATGAAGGTGAATGTCGGTTGCTTGGTGTCAAATGCCGTCGACTGGTAGGGAATGTCGCTCACCGCGAAATCCACCGTGTTGTTGCCGAAGTTGAACCGCCCGTCCCCAGAGTTGGTGGAGGTGTAGTCGACGGTCAGGTTGTACGGGGACTTTGCCGTGTCGGCGCTCCATTGCGACACTTCGGGCCCTGCGAAGGAGGAGCCCGACCCGATGATGGTCGTGCCGATGTGTGGTGTCGGCACAGTGGGTGGGGCCGGACTAGCCACCGACGATGGTGGTGTCTCGGTCGGCACGGCAACCGCACCGGACGTCGGGAGCAAGGGCACCGTCGTCGAAGGGGCCGCGGTGGGCGCCGTCGTGGCGGTCACCGACTCGGCCACCGTGCCGGCCTGCGGGGCATCAGCCCATGCGGGCACGGTGGCAAGAAGAGAAAGGCCGACGATGCCGAGACCCACGAGGCCCCGCACTCGTCTGGGACTGTGGGTCCGAGATGAAGTCAAGAGGGAACGACCTCCTTGGGGGTTTGTCGCCGTGACCACCGGCGGCGCCGACCGGGTTTCGATGAACCGACTAGGCGAGCCGCCACGAAAAGGGCGAGCACGATCGTGACCAGGATGAACGCCCCGCCCCACCCGTCTCGCACCTGATTGGCATTCGGACTCAAGATCGTCTGGAACGACTGCAGGGGGAGGTTGGCTTGCGGGCCGCTGAAGGGATTGAAGTTGTACGCGCGGTGACCCGTGAGCCGTGAACAGTGCCGGCGCGGTTTCACCCACCGCCAGTGCCACGCCCAGGATCACCGCCGTGAGCAGGCCCGAGCGAGCCGTCGGGAGCACGACCCGAAGGCTTACTCGCCACCGAGGCGCCCCCAGAGCCAGGGCCGCTTCGCGCAGTGATCCAGGCACCACGCGGAGGACCTCCTCTGCGGTGCGGATCATGATGGGAAGCATCAAAATGGCGAGCGCGATGCTGGCTGCGAAGCCCGAGAACCCGCCCGAGCCCTTGGGTTGTACCCAGAACAGATAGACGAAGATTCCGGCGATGATCGACGGCGTCCCCATCATGGAGTCGACAGTTGTTCGTACGAGGCGTGAAAACGCGCTTGCGGTCTCACTAAGGAATGTCGCGGTGAGCATCGAAATGGGGATAGTAAAGGCCGTAGCCAAACCAACTTGTTCGAACGTGCCCACAATGGCGTGACCCATGCCCCCCTTCCACACGGGGTCCGACGGAGCTGCTGTCGACATATCGTGGACGAGGAAGGCGGGAAAATGAGAGAACACCACGGGGGCGCCCTGCACGATCACGCTCACGATGATCTCGATCAGGGGGAAGAGTGCGATGGCGGCGCCGATGGTGATGAACACCGTTGCCAGCCGGTCCTTGGCGATCCGCACTCCATGCAACAGACGTGTCAACACGCCGTAGATAGCGGCGAAACCGATAAACCAGCACGCGATCATGCCGTCCAGCGGTCGCGAGGAGGCGAATTGGAATGCCACCAGCACGACGCAACCACCCGCCACCAGCGCACCCAAGAACTCCCAGCCTGCACCGGGTGTCCAATGACGACGGCGGCGGGGCCGATCGACACTGCCCGTTCCCGCTCCGATGGTGCCCGCCGACATTGGAGTGTCGGCCGACCTGGTGGCGAGCATCGTCATTGCATCGCGATCCGGGGTCGGCCGACGACGCCCCGAGCGGTGAAGTTGATGACGAGGATCGTGATGAAGAGGAGCAGCCCGGAAACTGTGAGAGCGCTCTTTGCCGAACGCGTTGACCGATTCGAAGTTGTTGGCGATCAGGGCCGGTATCTGGCCGCCGCCGGGGCCGAGAATGTTCAGATGGATCACGTTGGTCTGGGACAGGATCAACAGGACGGCGACCGTCTCCCCCAACGCCCGTCCCAACCCGAGAAGCACCCCGCCCAGGATCCCGTTCCGGGCGAAGGGCAGGATGACATCGGTCACCATCCCCCATTTCGTGCCACCCAACGCCATCGCCGCTTCACAGGCATCACGAGGCGCCTGTGACATGACTTCGCGACTCACTGACGTCACGATGGGGATGATCATGATGCCGACGACAACACCGCATATGAAGATGGAATTACCGAAGGTCGCATCGGGCTCTCGGAAGAGCGGAACAAAGCTGGCATGCACACTGAGCCATTTCGTGAACCCGTAGATCTGTTGGCCGAGCACCTTTAACCCCCACAGGCCGTAAAGCAGACTCGGGAGGACGGCCAACAAGTCGACCGCGGCAGTCATCAATCGCTTGGCCCGACGAGGTGCGTACTCGTTGATCAAAAGCGCCGCCGACAGCGATACCGGGACTCCGACAATCAGCGCGATGGCGGCGATCATCACAGTACCCACCAGGACACCCAGCAACCCGAACTGCTGATGCGTTCCGGTCGGAGCCCAGTGTTGGCTCGTCAACAAGTGCAAACCGGCGTAGCGCACCGCAGGCACGCTGCTCTCGGTCAGAAAATACAAAATGGCGACGATGGCCAGCAGCACGATGACGCTCGCAACCAGCAACGTACCGAGAAACACCTTGTCGGCCCGCGTCTGCGCCGGCTTCAGAGGTAGTGGGGTGTCCTCCACAGGTCGTCCGGTCCCCACCGCGGACGTCATGACGGTCATACGGACCCGTCTGGCACCAGCCGTCGTCCCACCAAGCCCATCACACTCATGAGGAGCCCGAACCCTGCCAACCATGGGAGAAACGGTGGCGCTCCCGTGAACGCGAGCTGATTCGAGGAAGCCGCCACGGGAATCGCACCCCCCGAGTTTCCCGTTGTACCGGCGGTCGAGACAGCCTGCGTCGTCGTCGTCGTCCCCGATCCCGAGGTCGTCGTCGTCGTCCCCGAGTCCGAGGTCGTCGTCGTGGTGGTCGGCGTCGACGTGGTGGTCGTGATCGGTGACGTCGAGGTGGTGGTGGTCGGCGAGGCCTCGGTCGTGGTCGTGGTGCCCTCGTCGTGGTCGTGGTGCCCTCGGTCGTGGTCGTGGTGCCCTCGGTCGTGGTCGTGGTGCCCTCGGTCGTGGTCGTGGTGCCCTCGGTCGTGGTCGTGGTGCCCTCGGTCGTGGTCGTGGTGCCCTCGGTCGTGGTCGTGGTGCCCTCGGTCGTGGTCGTGGTGCCCTCGGTCGTGGTCGTGGTGGTCGAGGTGCTCGTGATCTCGAACGGGTCCGAGAATGCGTGGGGGCCGCTCAGGAACTCGCCGTTGTAGTCCTCCCCGACCCATAAGACGCACTCGTCCGTGGCGTCGCACAAGATGGACGAGTTACTGGCGGTCAACATCTCGATCGGATATTGGGTCGTGAAGGTCCCAGTGGTCGATGGGTTGATCTGGTTCCCGCTGATGCTTGTGCCGTCGCAGCCGCTGGTTGCGTCGGTCGGCAGGTTGGCGATGGTCCCACCGGGATCCGAGCACTCGATGATCTGGAGTCCGGTGGGAAGGATGCCAGTGAAACCCGTCCCCGAGACCGTGATCATCTGGCCGTCGCTGAAGGGTCCTGTCGGGATCGTCACTGTCTCACCTTGGGCGTAGGCGTGGCCGGGGAGGAGCCATATGACCAGACACGCGAGCAGGATGCCGATGCCTCCGACCTGGACCACCGACCAGGCCCGTCGGCGCTCGAACGCCTTGGTTGCGGCCGTAGCTCCCGTTTCCTCCGCCCCCCGCATTTTCGCTCCTTTACACCCAGATGCCCGAGGAGCCCGGCGATACTTCGCCGTGACTCCTCGGGCCTGAGCAATTCACGTCAGGCGGGCCCTTGTCGTGCGACCTGCCTTGATGGACCGGTTAGGAGGTTGCGTCGTGCACAGAAGTGATCACCTGGCACGAGTTGTTGGGCGACGCCGTCCCTGAGTTCAGACGGATGAAGCCGTACGTGGTCTGGATCGCCGCTGTGATTTCGTTGTTGTAGTTCTGACCGGTGTTCTGGTCTGTGCTCTTGCTGTACGCGCTGTTCGAGTCGCAGATCCAGTTCAAGAAGTCGGCGGTGGACGCCCGGACCGTGTCGGTCCGGTAGATGTTGTACAGCGTCCTTGCCGTTGGGAACGTGTTCTGCATCAGGGTACCCGACGGGTTGGCCGTCGTGGCGGTGACGCCGTTCTGTGTCATCTTGATCGCTGCGTACTGAACTGTGCCCGACGGGGCGGCCGGCAGCGTGAGCAACCTTGAGTGGATGTTGCTGTTGTACACGCCATTCGCCATGTAGTACAGCATGCTCGCGATCTCAGCCGCCTCGTCCGCCTTGTAGGTCGGGTCTCCGCCCGAGGGGAAGTCCGATGCCGCACAGTCACCGAACTGAGCAGCGTTGTTCTCCAGCGCCTGTTGTCCCGCACACACGATGCTCGACGCATTGATATTTGTCGTGGCGGAACCCGCGAGGAAGCTGGAGAACGTGGCCTCGGTACCCGATCCGGTGTTCACAGCCGCGACCAGGATCGGAAGCGGGTGGTTGGCAATGGTAGCTCCCTGGCCCGGGACTTGAGCTCCCGTGATGTTGGTGAGCTGCGCCCAGTCTGTGATTCTCCCGACGCCGGTGTTGCTGTAGATATTGTACGCCTCCGAGCTGGTACCTCCGACGTTGGAGAGGTCGGTCACGGGGACTCCGCTGCAGCCGTTGACGGTGTTCTTCGGATTGGAGCTCGGACCTGCGGAGGTGTCACACGTCACCGCGTCCCCGGGCAGCCAGCCTGCCGCCACCGGGCCGACGATCTGGCCGTTCCACGGCTGGGCACCGCTGCATCCGGTACAGGTCGTCCCTGTCGCCGTTCCCGGTCCCTCGGCGCCTTGGAAGTCGACCGAGGGTACGCCGTCCTTGGCGAAGCCCAGACCAACCATTGTCGCCTCGCAAGACAAGCTGGTGTCGACGGGCTTCGAAGAGCGGGCAAAGTCAACGGTAGCGGGGGCGGTACCGCCATTGACGCCACCTCCGCCGAAGGGAGCGGACTCGCTACCGCAGAGCTGCTTCTGGCCGTCACCAGAGCCGATCTTGCCCAAACCGACGGTGACTTCGACGTGGTCGAAGTTGTCGGTCACGTCCGTCGTGGCGATCACACTGCTCGCGCCCGAGAGACACGCTTTGTAGTTCGGCGTCGTGGCGCTGTTGAGCTGACAGCCGAACAGACCTGATTGCTCATAGAGGTCACTAAGGCGCTGCATCAGGAAGAACGTGGTGTCCGACCCTGCGTTGCGAATCTGCTCCGGCTTCCCGAGGTACCAGTGCGGCGAGGTGCCGAGCGTCGGTGGAGAGGGATTCGCCGAGGCGACCCCCGCGTCCAGCACCGTAGCCATGGTCAAGGCTGCGATGATCAGCGACGCGGCCGCCGCCAGGCGGTTCCGCAGTTTGCGGTGTCTCATATTCAATTCGCTCCTTATCGGATCGGGGGGAGTTTGCTCTTCGGGAACTGCCGGGTCGACGCGCCCGGGCGCATTATGCGGTCACGGTTGGCTGTGTCCGCCGGCGACGCAGGAAGAAGTACACCCCCACGATCGCGGCGGCGATGACCGGAAGTGAGATCGCCAGCGGCGCTTCGCCTAGTACAGGCGGCAACAGTCTGGATCTCGAATGCAGAGGAGAAGCCATGGGGGCCGCTCAGGAAGGCGCCGTTGTAGTCCTGGCCGACCCAGAGAACACAGAAGTCGGTTGGCCCACAGTTGATGCTCGAGTTGCCCGAATCGAGCAACTCGATCGGGTACTGCGCGGTGAAGTTGCCGCTGTCGTCGGTGTTTATCTGTCCACCGCTCACCGAGGTGCCTTCGCATCCCGTGGCCGCGTCGGTCGGCAGGTTGGCGATGGTCCCGTCGGGATCCGAGCACTCGAGGATCTGGAGACCGCCGGGAAGCGCGGAATGCGCTGGGAAGCCGGATCCTGACACCGTGATCGTCTGACCGTCGGTCGGATTTCCCGCGGGGATGTTCACCGTCGTGGCGGCGGAGGCCGACCCCGCAAAAGGCACGATGAAGGCGGCCGACGCAACCACCGTGGCGACCATGGTCATGAGCGCCGCTCTTGCTGTCCTCGTTCGAATGGCCATGCCCGTCCTGGTTCCTTTCGTCTCCGAAGGCTGGGGAGATCCCGTGTCGCCTCAGCCGGCGCGCGCTCCGGATGCCGCATTCTGGACACATCGCACCCAGGCAATACAAGGTGGAATCGAAGGTGGCACCAGGATTTCATTTCAGGTTCGCGAACCCATAGCACTGCGATCACCGGCATGTCGTTCGCGCCACGAGGGATGAGCAACTGCTTACCTATAGTGAGGACGGGATCCCAGTTGGTGCACGAGCCCGGGCCGAAGCCTCGAACGCGGGAAAGTTCTTCGCTTTACCTCACGTTCGCGTGGTGTTCACGGTCCGATTACTCGGATGCACTGGTGCCGCCCAACCACTGTCAGCCGACTCCGGTGACTTTGACCTTCCACACACAACTCGGCGGAGCCTTCACTTCGAGTTCTTGGCTTCCTGAGCGTGCCCAGAGCGGTGACGGATTGACCCGATGCCGCCGGGCTCGACACGGCCGGGCTCGCGCCCGGACTTGCGCCCGTCGCGAACACGAAGATCTGAAAGGCGGGACCTGATGCTGGTGCCGGAGTGCATTGGTACGCCCAGCCAATGTTCCACTGACCGCTGGCGACGGTGAACGGACGTGCTCGTCCAATTGCCCGTTGTCACCGGGGTTGGGCCGAGCAGAACCTGCACCGAGCCCGACGTCGCCGGGAGATGTTGCGGGTGAAGAGGTCGACGGCGCGCTCTGCGGTGCAGAGGTCGTGGTCGACGACGAGGTGCCTGGCGCCGACGACGTGGGCGTGGTGCTCGACGGGCTCTGTGTAGAACCGCTCGGGACCGGCAACGTGTAGGTGGGGGTGTTCGGTTGCGACGACGCTGTTCCCCCACCACCGGAATTCCCGATCACCATGCCCACAAGCGCGGCGACCACACCGACCAGGACGACATGCCAGGTTCGCCACGCTCGGCGCTCTTTGATCTTCAACGACCCCGGCGCGGGTGCGCCTGTTGTCTGATCTGCCATTGACGAAGGACCCCAGGAGCCAGCGTCAGCGACGGGCCCGGATTGAGGTTCAGGGTTCGTTCGCCACATCATGAAGGGTGGGTGATCCGTCGTCGATCCGTCAAGACCGAGTTCGGCACCGGTACCCCGGAGTTGTGAGGCGCGAGCTCGGTCTCAACGCCGACAGTCTGGCAAAACGTCTACGCCGGCCGCCATCCGCCGAGGCGTCGGGATGGGTTTCGGGGGGTACCAATTTCCGTCTGACGCCAACCACCAACCGCTGGCCCGCCGCCCCGGGAGCAAGAGCCGAAGATTCGGAAACGCCCCGCGCCCTCGCAAGCGGCGGTCCACGCCGGTGACGACGCCCGTCGGTTCACGTGGGCGTCGCCTGAAGTGACGATTCACGGACCGACACTTCATCGGGTGGAACGTCGTATGACTCGACGCCACCGTCGCGGACGAGCTTTGTCGGCTTGCCTTGGGAAAAATAGCGCTGCTCGTGAAGGTTGAAAGGGTCGGATTGCCACCCGTGCAGGTCCGCCATCGATCACGCCTTCCGGGGCGGCGGCGGCGCGCCCGAGAGGTCATGCCGACCCTCGCCAAGGTTCTCCGGAGCCCTTTTGCCAACGACAGAGATTAGCCCTCGAGCGCGGCCGGTTTCGAGGCCGCCGACTTCGTCGACGGCGATGGGCTCGGCGATTTCACGTGTCGTTCGCGTTGGTGTCACGTCCAAGTCACCCCCGAGCGATATCGTCCCCAATCCGGCGAGGACAACTGCTCGAAAGGACGCGCAGATCCCCATGCGAACCCCTGCGAGGATGACGGTGACGTACCGATTGGTCGTTGTGATGGCGCTATGTGTGTTCATCGGGCTCGGCTCCGGACGTGCTTGGGCCGGCACCAGCGTGACGATCCCCGCGGGTGACCCGCACAACGAGCAAACCATCACGGTGACAGGAACGGGCTTTCCAAGTCACGCAAAGTACCCCACCGGAATGCAGATCCTGGAATGCTCGGACCCGGGGGGAACGGCGGCCAACCTGCCGACGAGCAACCTCTTCTGCGACGGATCGACCATCAATCCAAGTCAGATCAACCAAGATGCCCAAGGGTCCTTCTCGGCCAAGTACACCGTCTATTCGCTCAACAGCACGCACACTTCCAATATCTCCTGTGACAAGACGCACTACTGCGTCTTGTGGGTCGGGGTGGATTACAACCAAGACTTCTTCGGTCCACACGCGTTTTCGACCGCGTTCGAAGTGGGCGGCGCAGCAACGGCGGGGGGCTCGGGCTCCAGCTCGATGATCTGGATTGTGGTCCTCGTGGTCCTCGTCGTCGTAGCCCTCGGTGCTGCGTTGGTTGTGGTCCGAAGCCGGCGTCGGCAACCGACCCGAACCTCGTCGGACCTCTCGTAGACCTGATCGGTCACGCCCTGAGAGGTTCTCTATCTCGAGGCCAGCGAGGAGAAGGGCACCGGGTGAGGCGGCGTCTTCACCCGGAGGCGCTCACCCCATTTGGAGAAGACCCCGACCTGGGTCACTGTCTTGTCCTTGCCCGTTGCCTGGGCATCGATGCCAACCGGCACATTCGGTGCCGCTGTGGCGACCCAGAATGTTGCTTCGCCCTCGCCGGGAGAGCTTCGAAGAGCGCCGCGGACTCCCACAACCCGATGTCCCGCCACCGTCCCCGGCGAAGACTCGATCAAGGGTGGCACGGGCCTCAGCTGCGAAAGCAGGCTGCTGAGCGTCACCGCTTGGACCACGGTCGGGTACAGCGAATCACTCCGTTGGAACGAGATCCAGGTGGTCCGCATATTTCGTCGCCTGGGCGGGTGAGAATCCGAAGATGTTCTCCAGGCCGCCGGCGTTGCCGCGCAGGAAGGCGGTCGTCCCGACCACCTCGACCTGCGTCAGATCAGAGCCAATGACGATGTACTGCGCTCCGTCGTTCGTACCCGCATCACCGGTCACTGTCTGGGTATGACCACCGCTGGTTGTCCGCAGGACGTAGTGGACTCCTCCGAACTTCGCGGCTGTGGTCAGCGCTCGGCTCAGGATCGAACCCGGGGCCATGCCCTGCAACGAATTCCCCTGCGAGCCTCCGCAGGCTGATGCCGTCGACAACAACGATGGCGCCAAGAAACAGCACAAGCTTTCGGCGCACGCTGCGCATGGTAATGCAAGGATCATTCGGGACGGTGCAGGGCGAGTCGACATGTGGTCGTGTCGCGGTTCGTGCCGATCCCGTGTCGAGTCGCGACATGCCATTGCGCCATTTGCCACCGTCAGCCCACGTTCACCGAACAGTCGCGTTCAATTCACTTGATCCGGGGTCACACATGAGTGAGGCTGCGAAGGCACCAGACCCCCAGTAACAGCCAACTCCTCTGGACCGTCAGGGCATGGAGCACCGGGGCAGGTGCCTGCAGAGGAGAGCGCACCAGACCCCATGTCTTCGGGAGGGGTCTGGGCGCGCGACCGCAGCTCCGTCGTCGATGCCAGAGATTCCTGCCGCCGTGCCTGTCCGCTCTGTCTCATCCGCCATCGGGATCGATGTTCGACGACGCGCCCCGACACCGGCCGTGGTGGCCCCACGCCTGGCCCGAATCCCGTCGTCTTCGTGGGACCTCCGGGGCAGAGACAGTCGAGAATCCCGCGTTATGTGAGGAGACGACCTTCTTGCGTGGGATGTCACCGGTTGTTGGCACGGGCGTCGCGAATTGTTCATCTCGGGCGCCGCGTCTCGCTAGCCCGCGGGGGCCGCAGCACGACAACATCGGACGTATGGACTTCGGCAAGGGGGGTTGGGGGTTCGCGCCCCACGGGCGCGTGGCCCTCAACGCCAATTCGGCGTTGGCGCCGCTCGACGCTGTCGACGCTGAGCCGGCTCTGGCGCGGAGCCTTGGCGGTGAGCCTGGCGGTGGTGGGAACCAGCGGTCGCCATGCCCACCGCCGCCGAGGCAGCTTTTCCCGGCGCCAACGGATCCATCGTCTTCTCGGCCAGCGGATTTTCGTCGGGTCGATCCTGTGCGGGTCGGCACCAAGGCCAGCTCTTCGAGTTGCCGAGCCAAGGATCATCCCCGTTCCAACTGACCTGCATGCCAGGACAAGACGCACATCCCTTCGTGTCGCCGGACGGAAACGCGGTGGTCTTCTCGAACACCCAGAGCGACGGGGTCTCGCAGTTGTTCACCTTGTCGCTTTCGTCGACACGGCACCGACGGTTCGCCCATCCAACGCTCGTCTCGGACGCACCCCCGGCGAACGACGACTACGCATCGTGGTCTCCGGCCGGGGACGGCACCATCATCTTTCAGCGCTCGACGCCGGGGAGTCCGAGCCAGCTCTTCATCGAGAACGTGGCCGACCCCTCCTCCGCCGCTCCGGTGTTCCCCTCACCGACAGGGGTCAGCGACACCGAGCCTGTCTTCGACCCCGCCGACCCAAGTCTGATCGCCTTCGTTCGGCCTGTCGGAGGTCAATCCCATGTCTTCACCTACGACCTGATCACCCAGGTGCTCAGCGACCTTTCGGCCCAAGGAAACGGCGGCAACCCCGGGAACGACACCAAGCCGGACTTCGCCCCCGTCGGCGCAGGGGGACGCATCGTGTTCGAGTCCGATCGAGCGTGCGGGTATTCCCAGCTCTACACGATGACCCTGCAAGGAACCGACCAGACCTCGGTATTCCCGACCACGATCCACGCAACCTCGACGGGCACCGAACCGTGCGCGATCAGGGGGGATGATCCGGTGTACTCACCCCAGGGCGATCAGCTCGCGTTCGACCGTGGAGGGTTCTTCTCGCAGGGCCTCGCTGAGGGCTACCGAAGAGGTGGACGGCCCGGCTCGACCAGGCTTTCGTTCGTCACGATCGATCCTTCGGGCGCGGCAGTGGGAGGTGACACGAGGTTCAAGAGCTACGGCGCCAGCGGGATTCAGCCCAGCTGGGGACCGTCGGCGAGCCCTCCGGCGCAAACTCCCGAAGCTCCGCTCACGATCATCCTTCCCGTCCTTGGCGCCGCAGCGCTCGGAACCGGACTCCTCTTCCGGCGTCGACGCGGCGCAACGGTGGATCCGGCCTGATTCGGACCGAGAGCGACGCCTGATGCCGTGACTGGCGCGGCGAAGTCGAGCTGCTATCGACCATTAGCCTTTGGGCTGTGACCGACGCCATGGCTCAACCACAACGCAAGCTCGACTTGTCAGGATGTGTGAACTTCCGCGACCTCGGTGGATACCCCGGCGCCGACGGGCGCAGCATCCGCTGGCGCCGCCTCTTCCGGGCCGACGGCCTCACCCGGCTGGACGAGGACGACTGCGCCCAACTGGCCGCTCTCGGTCTGGCCACAGTCATCGATCTCCGCACCAAAGGGGAGGTGGAAGAGCGGGGCCGATTCCCCGAGGACGCCTTCGAGGTCGAGTATCACCATCTCCCCCTCACCGACGTGCTTGCCACCCACAGAGGACCTCAGTCGCTACGACGAGCCGGCATTCGTGACGACGCGGTACCAACAACTGTTCTCGGAGGGTTCGAGCTCGCTGGCACGCGCCGTGGAATTGCTCGCCGAACCCGATGCCCTGCCGGCCGTGTTCCACTGCAGCGCCGGAAAGGACCGCACCGGCATCCTCGCCGCGCTGGTGCTCGGGTTCCTCGGAGTTCCCCGCGAGGTGATCGTCCAGTGACTACGCGCTGAGCGCCGAGGCGATGATCGCGCTCCTGGAGCGACTGAAGCGGGAGTACGCCGAGTCGGTCGCCGAGGTCGAGCGTTATGCCCCGGCGGTCATCTCGGTTTCGCCCGAAACGATGGCGGCATTCCTGGATGCACTCGAATTCGAGCACGGGACCTTCGACGACCTGGCGTACGAGCCTCGGAGTCACCGATGCCGTATCGGCATTGCGCGCGAGTCTCCTCGAAAGCCCGTAGCCGCGTTGGCCGGACGACCTCCAACCCTTTCGCAGCAGACCGATCCCTCCAGCGCGAACCTGTTCACTCGACCGTTCAGTCGACGAGCCGCCTGAACACGAGAAGGTCCGATCCGTCGCGTTCGGTGACGGCGTTGACAAGCTCCCAACCGTTCTCGGAGCGGGCACGCAGGACCTCGTCGACCTTGGTTTCGTCACGTTCGTCGTCGGGTCTCGACGCCCCCGGCAACAGTGTCACTCCATACCGCCACGGCCCCACGGCGCAGACCCTATACAACTCGACACCCCGAGGCCCAAGGCGAAATGTCGACGTCAAGGAGTGTGACAGGTGGGGACGATGTGAGGAAGTCAAAAGTGAACGCCGGGCAAACGGAAGGTAAACGCGACGCGAACGCCAGGCACAACTCGGGAGTGCGGCGCGATCACGAGAGGCGCAGTGACCTCGATCGATGTCACGACGCGTACCGTGGGGGTGACAGTGGCGAGCACGGGGCAGTTCTTCTCAGCGAGCTCGAGAGCCCGCCGGGCGGCCGAGATGTCCACGACACCGCCGACCTCGAAACGCAGCACCACACGAACGAACCGCCACGGCGCCGCGTCCTCTTGCTCCGAGCTCACCGTCACCTCCATGGAGCGGAGATCCTGGCGCTTCTTGCGGAGCACCTCCACGACGTCATAGGAAAGACAAGCCGCCAGCGAAAGAGGAAGGAGGTCGGAGGGCTTCACCCCTTCGCGAGTGGCATCACCACTGATGGCGACTCGGTGCCCTCCGGAGTCCTCGCCTTCGAACAGCAGACCGCCGCGCCACGCCAATCGCTGGGACGTCACCCCCCGGCCATCAGCTGCGCTCGGCCCGCGACTTCCGGGCGTCAGGTGAGGCGCTCCCGTGTTGCACACTCCCTGTCTACTCGGCTCGGAGAGCGGAGTCAGTCCGTCGGGACGGATCCGACCGGGAGATCGGCCTCGCGTCGGCACCCGGTAGCGTCCCCCCGGATGCCCGAGAACCAAGACCTCGCGCCACATCATGATCCCCTCCGGCCCATGACGCCCGCCGGTCGGGTCACCACGCCGGACGGACTCGGCATCGCGTACTACGACTTCGGTGGAGACGGGCCGCCGCTCCTTCTCGCCCATGCCACCGGGTTCTGCGGCCCCGTGCTCGCCCCCATGGCCGAGCACCTGCGGGGGCAATTCCATTGCGTCGCTCTCGACGAGCGCGCCCATGGCGCCTCGGACCCGCCCCCGGATGGAGACTTCGACTGGCACGGCTTCGCCACCGACGTGCTCGCCGTCGTCGACCAGCTCGGTCTCGAACGTCCCTACGGGTTCGGCCATTCGTGTGGGGGCGCCGCCATTCTTCTGGCCGAGGAAGCTCGACCCGGCACCTTCGCCGCGCTGTACTGCTTCGAGCCGGTCATCTACCCCAAAGACGAGCCCCTGGCTCCGCTCCTCGAGGGCAACCCCCTGGCGACCGGGGCCCTCCGGCGGCGCGAGGTGTTCGGCTCGCGCCGTGAGGCGCTCGCCAACTTCGCCGGCAAGGCCCCCTTCGACCGGGTCGATCCATCGGCACTCGCCGCCTACGTCGACAACGGATTCGCCCCCGCTCGACGGCGGAGGCATCCGCCTGCGGTGCCGACGGGAGCACGAATCCCAGGTCTTCGCCCACTCGTTCTCCCACGACGCCTTCGCCCACCTGGCCGAGGTGCGGTGCCCGGTCACCTTGGCCTGCGGTGCGAGCACCGACGGGTTCGGTCCCGACTTCCTGGACGCGTTCTCCCAGGGTCTGGGTTCATCGAGGACCGTCGTACTCCCGGGTATGGGCCATTTCGGGCCGCTCGAGGATCCCGGGGCGGTGGCGGCCTCGGTGCTCGGCGCCTTCGTCCCTCCGGATCCGCCCGTGGCGTGACACCCGGGGCGTAGCCTTCGCCCGATGGCATTTGCGCTCCCCCGATCTCTCTCCCCCTCGAAGCTGAGCGCCTTCAAGGACTGCCCGCTCGCCTTCCGTTTCGCCGCCATCGACCGGCTCCCCGAGGCCCCGGCGCCCCACATGGTCAAAGGCACCCTCGTGCACAGCGCGCTCGAGCGCCTGTTCTGGGACCACCCCCGGGGCGAGCGCACGCCGGAAGCCGCCCGTGATGCCCTCGACCTGGCGTGGCAGGCGCTCCAGGATGATCCCGAGCTGGCCTCTCTCGAACTGACCGACCCCGAGCGCGACGTCGTTCGTGGCCGACGCCGCCTCGCTCGTCGACGGCTACCTGCGCCTCGAGGACCCCGACGCGGTCGACGCCGTCGGTGTGGAGCTGACCCTGGAGGCCGACGTGGCCGGACTTCGGCTCCGGGGCATCATCGACCGACTCGACGTCACCGCCGAGGGCGAGCTCGAGGTCGTCGACTACAAGACCGGGCGGGTCCCCTCGGTCAACCAGGAACAACAACGGCTCGGAGGCGTGCAGTTCTACGCGCTGTTGTGCGAGCAGGTCCTGGGCCGCCGTCCCAGCCGCGTCCGGCTCATGTACCTGCGCGAGCCCCTCGTCATCGAGGCCGTGCCCTCGGAACAGGCCGTACGGGGAACCCGGCAGCGGACCTCGGCGGTGTGGACCGCCATCGAACGGGCCTGTGAGAACGAGGACTTCCGCCCCCGGCCCTCGGCGCTGTGCAAGTGGTGCAGCTTCCAGTCCCTGTGCCCGGTCTACGGGGGGGATCCTGCCCGGGCGTCGGAATTCACCGGGGTGAGCCTGGCCGCACCCGTGGCCCAGGCCGGCTGACACCGCGCTCCTCCGAGGAATGTCTGGTGGCGAGAGGGGTTGACAAGACGTGAGCCGTCGAGCCTTCTCCGTGACCTATGACTACCGTTGTCCCTTTGCCCGCAACGCTCACGAGCATTTGGTGACGGCGCTCCAGGCCGGAGCGCCTTGGGACGTCGAATTCGTGCCGTTCTCGCTCTCCCAGGTGCACGTCGAAGAAGGCGGGACGGCGGTCTGGGACGACCCCGCCAAGGCTGTCGATCTCCGGGCCACCGAGGCCGGCCTGGTCGTGAGAGACACCTTCCCCGACCATTTCTTCGACGTCCATCTCGGATTCTTTGCCGCTCGTCATGACCGCAGCCTCGACCTGCGCGACGAGTCGGTGATCCGAGACGTCCTGGCCGAGTCCGGCGTCGACGCGGCCACGGTGCTCGACACCGTGGCCGACGGCGGACCTCACGACGTCTACCGCAAAGCTCACGAAGCCGCTGTCGCCGACCACCAGGTCTTCGGCGTCCCGACATTCATCGTCGGCAATGCCGCCGTCTTCGTGCGCATCATGACGCGACCCGACGGTGATGCGTCGCGGTCGCGCGCGGCGATCGAGGGCGTCCTGGGGTTGTTCGACGAGCACCCCGAGCTCAACGAGTTCAAGCACACCAGTATCAGCCGCTGATCTGCACGGCCGGACGCCAGGGCGCGTCTGATCCGATCGTCAGCCCGACGCCGCTGTCGCCAGTCCTCCCAGCAGAGTGTGCGAGCGCTTGACCTCGTCGGGCGTTCCGTAGACGGCTCCCGAGAACTCCGTCGCTCCTCCCTCGGCGATGCGACGGATCTGTGCGGTCACCTCTTCCTCGCTGCCGACAAGGGCGACGTCGGCCGGACCCGCCGCCCCTTCGCGATCCAACATGGCTCGGTACGACGGAAGCTGTCCGTACATGGCGAAGATCTTGGCGGCACGGGCCCGGGCCGCGTCCGGATCTGCGGTCACACACACCGGCAGGGTGACCACGACCTGGGGCGGAGGTCGCCCGGCATCGGAGGCGGCTGCGGTGATGGCAGGGACGACGTGGTCGCTCCACGGTGCTCGGGTCCCACCATCCACGTGACCGTCCCGTCTGCCTGGGTGCCCGCCTGGCGGAGCATGGTCGGGCCGAGCGCGGCGACCAGGACCGGCGGGGGTGGGGTGGCGGGCACGTCGAGAGGCCCGAAGGTGTTGGTCCGGATCACTTCGCCGTTGAACGAGACCTGTTCACCACGGAGCAAGGGGACGAGGACCGACAGGTACTCCCGCATGTACCGGGCGGGCTTGTCGAAGGAGTAGCCCCAGGCCCCTTCCACCACGACCTGGTGCGACAGACCGATGCCCGAGTACGAGGCGGCCGCCGCTGGCGTCCTGCACCGTGAGCGCCTGCTCGGCCAACATCATGGGATGACGGGGATGCACCGGGATCACCGCCGTTCCCAGACTCGACACCCGGCACCTCGCGGCCGACGACGGCCAGGACCGTGAGCGTGTCCCATCCGAAGATCTGCGACGACCACAATGAGACGACACCCGATCGACGCCAGGACCCGGGCCCTGGCCACGATCTCGTCCATCGTCCCGTTCAACTCGAGACCCAAGCCGATGCGCATGCAGTGTCCCCCGGCGTCGTGGCCTCGCCGGTCGACCGCTCGGCGCCTTGGGGCCGGCGTATCGACAGGGATCGGCCGTCGTGAGCCCCCATCGTGCCAGTACCGTTCTCATCGTGCCTCTTCGCGGTGACGAGTACGACGCCCGGTTCGCCCGGTTCGAGGCCGAGGGGCTGTACCTCCACGGCGAAGCCGACCTGGTGACGCAGCCTCCTGGGTGAACCGCCCGGCCTGGTCCTCGACGCCGGCTGCGGCACGGGTCGCGTCGCCATCGAGCTGGCCCGACGCGGCTTCGACACCGTCGGCATCGACGTCGAGCAGTCCATGCTCGACGCGGCCCGGGCCAAGGCGCCCGGCCTGGAGTGGATCTTGGGGGACCTCTCGAGCGCGACCGCTCCCCGATGACCATTTCGACCTCGTGGTCGCGGCCGGGAACGTGATGATCTTCCTCGAGCTCGGCACCGAGGCCGCCGTGATCTCGAACCTGGCCCGAACCGTGGCGCCGCGGCGGCCTCGTGGTGGCGGGCTTCCAGGTCGGGCGCCAACTCACCCTCGAGCGCTACGACGAGCTGAGCGCGTCGGTGGGGCTCGACCTCGTCCACCGCTGGGCCACCTGGGATCGAGCCCCCTACGCGGGAGGCGACTACGCCGTGTCCGTGCACCGTCGGGTGAGCACCTCGTGAGCGGCCACGTCGCCCCCGTGTCGGCGGCGCTGCACGACGCCGTGGCCCCGCTCTCGTTCCTCCTCGGACGATGGGCGGGCGAGGGTGAGGGCTCGTACCCGACCATCGAGCCCTTCCGCTACGGCGAGGAGATCACCCTGTCTCACGTGGGCAAGCCGTTTCTGGCCTACGCCCAGCGCTCGTGGAGTCTCGACGACGGCCGCCCACTCCATGCCGAGACGGGCTACTGGCGTTGCGCTTCACCCACCCGGGTCGAGCTCGTCGTCGCTCATCCCACCGGTGTGGTGGAGGTGAGCGAGGGCCCCCTGTCCGCCACGTCGCTCGTCCTCTCGTCGACGGCCATGGCCCGAACCGGTACCGCCAAGGAGGTCACGGCATTGAGGCGACGGATCGCCGTCGCTGAAGACCGCCTCGACTACGACCTCGCCATGGCCGCGGTCGGGATCGTCCTCACCGGCCACTTGCGTGCCGTGCTCCGTCGGGTTTCCACGCCGTCGGCCTGAACGGTCAGGCTGGAAGCCCGCCCGGCCGGGGCCGGATGTGAGCGGCGGCGGGTCCACGAAGCAGAATGAACAGGATCGTCCAAAGACTTTGGGCACGTGACCAGCGAAGACAGGAGTCCGATGAAATCGGTGGGCGTGGTGATGGGAAGCGCGTCGGATGTCTCGGTGATGGAGGGCGCCATCGAGGTGCTGCGCGAGTTCGACGTGCCCGTCGAGGTTCGCGTGCTCTCGGCCCATCGGACACCCGACGAGGCCCTGCGGTTCGCCCGCGACGCCACGGATCGGGGATTCGGGGTCCTGATCGCGGGCGCGGGCAAGGCGGCACATCTGGCCGGCGTGCTGGCTGCGGTGACCTCGCTGCCCGTGATCGGAGTGCCGATCGCCTCGGGGGACCTGGGTGGGCTCGACGCGCTGCTGGCGATGGTGCAGATGCCTCCGGGCGTCCCCGTGGCCACGGTGGCGGTCGACGGCGCTCGGAATGCCGGGCTCCTGGCTGTTCGGATGCTGGCGCTCTCCGACGACGGACTGTCGGGCGCCTACGACAAGTTCCGCGACGGCATGGCGGCCAAGGTCCGCGCTGCTGACGATGGAATCCGAGCGCGCTACGCCGAAGGTGGGGGCGGCGGCTCCTGACCCCAGAGGTCTTCGGCCGATGATCCACCTGATGGGTTCGTCCCCCGGCGCGACGCCTCCCACCGCCGGAGCGCCCGGGTCCCGCGACCGGCCCACCGGCGCCGGGGGCCGGGGCGCAGCGGGCGGGATGACGGCCACGGGCGGTACCGAGTCGCCCGCGGCGCGGCCGTGGGTGAGGAATCCCGACAGCAATTCGATCGGGATCGGGAAGACCAGCGTCGAGTTGTGCTCGCTCGCCACCTCCGCCAGGGTCTGCAGCGCCCGGAGCTGCAGGGCACCGGGGGACTCGTAGAGCTTGGCGGCGGCTTCGGACAGTTCCTTGCTCGCCTCGAGCTCACCGGTCGCCGCGATGACCTTGGCCCGACGCTCGCGCTCGGCCTCCGCTTGACGGGCCATGGCTCGGAGCAGTTCGGGTGGCAGGGTGATGTCGCGCAGCTCCACCTGGCGCACCTCGACCCCCCAGTGCCCGGTGGACGCCGCGATCACGGTGCGCAGTTCGTTGTTGACGTCCTCGCGATGCGCAAGAAGGTTGTCGAGCTCGTGGCGGCCGATGATCGACCGCAGGCTCGTCATGGCAATGCGTTGGCTGGCGAAGCGGAAGTTGTCGACCCCGAGCACGGCTTGGACCGGGTCGACGACTTGGAAGTACACCACCGCGTCGACCTGGATCGTGACGTTGTCCTTGGTGATGACCGCCTGCGGCGGGATGTCGACCACCTCGACCCGCAGCGTCACCTTCACGAGTCGGTCCACGATGGGGAACCGGAAGATCACCCCCGGGCCCTTGGCCTCGGGACGCACATGGCCGAGTCGGAAGAACACCGACCGCTCGTACTCGGTCACGACCTTGATCGCCGAGGAGAGGAAGATGAAGGCGAGGACGAGGACCACGAGCACCGCCACGATGATGCCGACGAGCCGCCCCCGACGCGGCCAGGACCGGCCCCACGAGTGACTCCATGCCCGCAGTCTCGCGCCTCGTGTCCCCGCGCGCTCGACAGGACCGCGCCCCACAGGACCTAGCCTGACTGCGGCGAGGACGACCCGACCACTCCCGGCCGGCGCAGGCCGGATGGACGGGAACGGAGGTGGACATGCGTGTGGTGATCTCGGGCTCGAGCGGGCTCATCGGGCGGTCGGTGGTGGCCGCCCTGCGTGCCCGCGGGGACGAGGTCACGGCCCTGGTTCGCCGTCCACCGGCCGTCGGCGAGGCGCAGTGGGACCCAACGGCGAGGTCCATCGACGCCGGCGTCGTCGACGGCGCCGACGGGGTCGTCCACCTGGCCGGAGCGGGCATCGGCGACAAGCGGTGGTCGGCGGCCCGCCGGCGACGAGATCGTGTCGAGCCGGGTCCAGGCGACCACGCTCCTGGCTCACGCTCTTGCCGGGCTGCGCCATCCCCCCGCCGTGCTCGTAAGCGCTTCTGCCGTCGGCTTCTACGGGGATCGCGGCGACGAGGTGCTCACCGAGGAGAGCTCCGGGGGAACCGGGTTCCTGGCCGAGGTGTGTCGCGCCTGGGAGGACGCCACGGCGCCGGCGGGCCAAGCCGGTATCCGGGTCGTCCGGCTTCGTTCGGGTGTCGTGCTCTCGTCCCACGGGGGGGCGTTGGCGCGACAGCTCCCACTGTTCCGCTTCGGCGTCGGGGGCAGGTTGGGAAGCGGCCGACAGTGGTTGAGTTGGATCACGCTCGCCGACGAGGTCGGCGCCATCCTCTACGCGCTCGACGAGCCTTCGGTCGAGGGGGCGGTCAATGCCACTGCACCCGAACCCGGTCACCAACCGTGCCTTCACTCGAGCCCTGGGTCAGGCGCTGCATCGACCGTCGATCCTTGCCGTCCCGGGCTTTGCACTCCGGGTGGCGCTGGGCCCCGACTTCGCCTCGGAGATGGTGCTCGCCGGCCAGCGAGTCGTCCCCGCCAAATTGACGACAAGCGGCTTCATCTTCGAAGAGCCCCTCATCGACGCCGCGCTCGCCGCTCTCCTCACCTGAAGATGGGCGGGGCGCGGCTTCCGGTGCCCCGGGGAACGCGGCCGTTCAGGCCTTGCCGGGCGCGAGGTTCTCCACCACTTTGGCGAGGTCGTCTCCCCCGGGGAGCACGGCCAGGACCGGAATCGGTGACCCCGTTGTCGACATAGCGCTGCACATGGGCGCGACACGCCGCCGGGCGACCCGTGGACGACGAGCGCGTCCACGACGTCGTCGGGGATGGCGGCAAGGGCCGCTTTGCGGTCCCCGGCGCGCCACGAGCTCCACATCGCCTCGAGCTGTGGCCCCCGACCCAGCCATTGGTGAAAGGCCGCGTACACGGCGACGTTGAGGTAGGCGGCGATGCCGATGCGGCCGACGTAGCGGGCCCGATCGGCGTCCTCGGTGGGGCACACGAAGATGCGTGCCACGATGGCTTTGTCCGGACCCACTTCAGGGACGACCTTCGACACGTCTTCGGCCGACAACCAATTGAGAATGGCCCCGTCCGCCTCGCGCCCCGCCAGGCGCAGCATGCCGGGACGTAGGGCAGCGACGTAGATCGGTGGGGGCTGCTCCAGGCGCCGTCCCAGGCGAAATCCGCGCACCGTGAACGTCTCGTACTCGGCGTCGACCTTCTCCCCGGTGAGCGCAGCGCGCAGGAATCGCACCGTGTCACGCACGCGCTTGTACGGCTCGGTGAAAGGCGTCGCGTTCCACCGTTCCACGATGACGTCGGACGACGATCCGATACCCAAGGCAAAGCGTCCGGGTGCGACCTCGGCCATGGTGGCAGCCTGCATGGCCAGCAGCCCAGGTCCGCGGGTGTAGACGGGCACGACCGCGGTCCCGAGTTGGAGCCGGTCACTGGCCACCGCCGCCATCGCCAGTGGCGTGAACCCATCGGCGCTGTTCGCCTCGCCGGTCCACACGTCGGTGTAGCCGAGCTCATCCAGGCGCCGGTACCACGAGACGTGCTCGGCCAGAGGGACGTCGTCGAAAGGGACGGTGATGCCGTAGCGATCCACGGAAGCGAAGTTATCGGTTCTGCGCCCTCCGTCGCTGCGCCCGTACCGTCACGCTCGGAGGAGAGGCCCACACTGGTCCGGCGCCGTCGGCAGCCGTCCTCGGAACGGGTTGCAGTACTCCTGAGGGGCGGGCAGCCCCAGGGCCGCGGCGAGCTGATCCCAGAATGTCGGGCCCGTGGCGCGGGGCGGGCCCAGTCCGGTGACGCTCGGGCATCCGGCGGGATCAGCGGTGATGGTCTCGACCTCGGCGGTGCCCGCTTTGAAACTGAGCGCGTAGGTGACCCCGAAGTCAACGGGACAATTTCGTGACGCCCCGGCCGGAACGACGGGCAACTGGCATGCGATGCGGGCCACATCGGCGACGGCGGCGGCATCGGAAGATGTGACGAGGTCGGGAGAGACGAACGCGATCTGGTTCCGGGGCCACTCGTCCGTCCTCGTCACAGTGAGCTCGGTGAGGGTGCCGGGGGCGGCACAGATCCCCGACGAGGATGCGGGTTGGATCGGCGCTGTGCTCGATGGGACCGAGGAGTCGGTCGTGACCGGCGCCCCTTGCGCCCGGCGGTCAGACTCGGACTGGCATCCCGCTCCCAGCATCGCCACCAGCAAGAACACCGATCCCACCGTCTTCAGCCGAGAACGCCTCATGATCACCAGCATTCGGATCCTCCCGGTCCGTTCGACGGACGTCACGAGTGTTCGGTTCCCGCCAGATTTCGCGGACGGGGACTGGCCAGGACGATCTTGCGAGGGTTCAAAGGCACTCGACGCCTGGACTGAATGCGGGTTCATTCTGTGCTGGATCATTCGGTGCTGGATCATTCTGAGTACGAGAAACCACGTACGGGCTGCGGGGGTTATTGCGGTTGTCGCAATCCGTCTCGCGTTCAAAGCTGGCCCCGCCAAGGATGTCGTCTGTCCGCGCTCGGCGGTGAACTCGACCGATCGATGCTCGGGCAGCCGGGGGAACGACGGGTGCGGACCGCAGGAGGCTGAAGGCGATGGAACGGATTTCGTTGCTCACACGACGCCCGCGATCTATTCCGATGCTCACGGTGGTCGCCTTGCTGATGTTGGGAAGTGGGGGCACGCTCGTGGCGCTCAGCTCGGCCACGATTTCCGCGGCCGCGACAACGACACTCCATCTGACGTCGTCGGCGCCCGGTGTGACGTGCGACAACTCGAACCCCTCCATGCCCGTCTGCAAGGGCCTCGCCGGGGGCGACACCATTACGTTGGCCGGCACGGGCTTCACGCCGGGCTCGATCGCCTCCGACATCGAGTGCAACTCGGACATGCATCAACCGGTGATCCTCTTCCTCGGGAACTACGTCCCTATCAGCTGCACCCCGCTCAAGATCTCCAACATCTCGTCCACGGGGGCCTATAACCCACCACCGTTTGCCGTGGTCCAGGGTGTGACGGGCCCAGTTCTGAACAACCCGTCGACCTACCCACCGGGGTGCAATATCGACCCGACCAAGGGCAAGCCGCCGCTGCCCGGCCAGAGCGGTCCCATTCCGGGATGCACGACCTCGGGCAACCCTGCCACGGACGCCGCCAACTTCCCGTGCCCGCCCACCGCCGCCCAGCAGGCGGCCGGAGACGACTGCGCGATTGCGATCGGCGACCAGGCTGGTGACCGCGGCGTCGGTGTCGTGCTCTTCGGTACCGAGACACTGCCGACGACCACTACGACGGGCGCAGGGGGCTCGACCACGACGACGGGGGCCACCACGACCACCACCACCGGGGCTACCACGACCACGGGGCCCACCACGACGACCACCGGTGCCACGACCACCACCACCGGTGCTACCACGACGACGACGGGGGCCACCACGACCACCACCACCGAGGCGCCCACGACCACCACCACCGAGGCGCCCACGACCACCACCACCGAGGCGCCGACTACCACGACCACAGAAGCGCCCAAGACCACGGGACTGACCGGGGCCTATGAGCTCTACTGTCCGGGGACGCCGGTGGGCAACATCGTCCTCAACGACGCCATGACCTCGGCGAGCCTTTCGCCGGCGGCACCAACCTCCGGACAGTCGTTCAGCCTCACGGGCTACCAGACGGTCGTGAATATCCCAGCGTCGTTGGCCAGCGCGGCGGCGGCCCTGCAACCGAACTTGGAGGGCTCGGCGACGGCGCAGATCGACGCCGACGGAGCCACCCCGGCCAAGACTCCGGTGGGTCCACTCAGCTTCAACGTCCCGATTCCGAGCCCGGTGCCGGACGCGGGAGTGACGTTGTCGTTGCCGTCGCCGCCACAGACCGTCAGCGACTTCACGGCCTCGGGGGGACCGATCACGATCCACGAGGATTCCACCGCGAACCTCACCCTGACCGTGTCAGGCAGTCCACTGTCGCTCTCTTGTCAGGCATTCCCGAATGACTCGGTCACGCCCTCAGGCATCACAACCACCGCTCCGACGGCAGATCCGATTTCCCCGGTGATTGCTGTGGGAAGCGGTTCAGGGACCACGACCACCACAACGACGACGTCCCCCGCCGCGGCCCCAACAACTCTGGCGACGTCACTATCGGGCAACGGGCAATCCGGTGGGACGATCGTGGTGCCATCAGGGACTTCCGTCGTCGATCAAGCGACACTGAGCGGCGACAACAGTTCCAGCGCCGGCGGAACGGTCACCTACCGAGTGTTTGCGCTCTTCGTGCCCTCGTTCCATTTCGGCGACCATGAATTCACCGACTGGGTCGGGTGGGGCTGGCAGCCTGTCCAAGACGCCGGAAAGGTCGCTGTCACAGACGGCGTGGTTCCTCCGTCCAATACGGTGACGCTCGACACCGGGGTGTACTTCTGGCGAGCGTCGTACTCGGGTGACACGCTCAACGCCCCGTCGAGAAACCAACGTTGGTCTGAGGTAGAAATCGTGCTTCCGCCACCGCATTGTCCGACGGGCTTTGGTTGGATGTCGGTCCGTTGCTTCAGCAATGTTCAGTCGACCGGACACACCGACGGGAACGGGAACGGGAACTGGCACGGGAACGGGAACTGGCACGGGCACGGCGAGGGCAACGGGAACGTATTCCTCCAATGGCATGACCACGGTCATTCCCGGTAGGAGAGGCCCACTTCCGTCGGCGACAGTCCGAATGGGTGTTTGGGTGAGTGGGACGAGATCGACGTCTTCCGGGGCTGCGCAGCGATCGGGACCAGCGCTGTGGCGTAGGACCTGACCGGTAGTCGGCTCCCCATCCCGTCCTCCGAGGACGAGGCCCCACCGGCAGGACCTTTACGAGCCCGGGCCGCTGTTACACCTGGGTGCGATCCTGTGTCCCGTGGAGAACCAACTGCAGCTTCCCCTGGTCGGCGACCTCGCCCGACGGCCGGCCACCGCCCGCCGGCCGACAGTCGACTGGCGGATCGACGAGCCCACCCGCCGGGTCGGTCGCCGCGGCCTGGCGGCCGCCCGTGCCGCGCTGGCCCGAGCGTCGGCGCTCGACGACACCCGGGCCGACGCCGCCTGAGCAGCACGATCTCCGGCGGACCGGGACCGACGGGGGTGGCGAGGGCGCTACCGTCGGGTGCGTGCCATCCCTCGCCGAACGACTCGGCTACGCCGACGACGCCAAGCTTCTGATCCTCAATTGCGACGACCTCGGCTTCTGCCACGCCGCCAACGTGGGCGTCTACCAGGCGCTGCGCGACGGCCTGGCCACGAGCGCCAGCCTGATGGTCCCCTGCCCGTGGTCACGCGGCGCGGCGGCCGGCTACCGGGGGGACGACGTCGGGCGTGCACCTCACGGTCAACGCCGAGTTCGACCTCTACCGCTGGGGCCCCATCACCCACGCCCCGTCGCTGCTCGACGGCGACGGCGGGTTCCCGCGCACCGTCGAGGACGTCTGGGACCACGCCGATCTCGACGAGGTCCGCCGGGAGTGCCGGGCCCAGATCGAGCGCGCCATCCTGTGGGGCTTCGACGTGAGCCACCTCGATGCCCATATGGGCACCATGCAGATCAAGTCGGAGTTCTTCGACGTCTACCTCGACCTGGCGGTGGAGTTCAAGCTGCCCCTGCGGCTGTCGGGCGCCGACACCGAGAGCCTCATCGGGTTCCCGTTCCGCTCCCTGGCGGCCGAGGAGGGCGTGGTCTTCCCCGACGACTTCGTGTACGTGGCCGGCGTCGGCAGCCGCCAGATCCTCCTCGATGCCGTCGCCGGGCTCGAGCCCGGGGTGACCGAGGCCTACCTGCATCCCGCCGTGGACAGCCCCGAGCTCGAGGCCATGGCGACCGACTGGGAGGCCCGCGTCGACGACCACCGCCTCCTGGTCCACGACCACGACCTGCGCGTCGCGCTCGAAGACGCCGGCGTGACCGTGATCGGCTACCGGCCGCTGCGCGACCTCATGCGGTCGGGATCCTGAGCTCGCCGCGTACAAAGGCCGCCGACGGCGGCGCGGCGTGGTGACTCAGAACTCGGTGATCGCCGCGATCTCGGTCTGGAGTTGCTTGTACTCGGGCGAGTTCGTGATGGGCAGCAGAGACATGACCTTGGCCATGTTCCCGGTCACCTTCACCTTGCCCTGCATGAACGCGGCGTTGGCGTCGAGCTCGCCCTTCTGGATCTTGAGGGCGTCGGCGTAGGCCGGTGGTGAGGGTCACCTCGGCGTCGTCGAGGCGGCCGAGCTGGCTCTCGCTGATCTTGCCGTTCTCGAGGACCCAGTAGTAGTCGATGTCCCCGTCAGGAGCGCCCGTGACCACGTACTGCATGCGGGCAGAGGCGCCGGCCCGCTCGGGCTGGCCCTCGGCCATCTTCCTGGTCTCGTCGAGCCACTCCTGGCTGAGCCACTTCGACATGTCGTCCTCCCTGGGTCGTCGGCGTCAGATCGGGGCGGGCCGCCCAGAGATTGGGCCGCCGCACCGTCGGGGCATGTTACCGAGCGGCGAGGTCCCGCACACCGGCGAAGAGGTCGTCCTCGACCACGCCGTCCCCGGTCGGGCCCACCAGGCTCCGAGCCAGGATGTACTCGTCGACGGGATGGATGGTCCGGGCCACCTCGGGGGGCAGCCCGAACCAGAACGGCGACGTCGGGTCGACCTGGGTGGCGTGGGCCAGCAGGGCCTCGCGGCGGACATCGGCGTAGTCCGAGATGTCCACCGCGGTCGTGTAGGTCCGGGTCATCTTGCTGGCCCGCTCCCGCCAGGCCTCGTCGAAGGGCGACTCCAGGCCGAGCTCGACGAACTTCTCGTGCATCGCCATCACCCGGGCTGCCGACCACCCCACGTAGTAGAGCTTCAGGGGCTGCGAAGGCCTCGCCGGCGTCGGGGAAGGCGCCGGGATCTCCCGCGGCGTCGAAGGCGGCCACCGAGATCTCGTGGTCGCGGAGGTGGTCGGGGTGGGGGTAGCCCTGTTGGTCGTCCTCGTAGGTCACGATCACCTGGGGACGCACCCGACGGATCACGGCCACGAGCCTGCCCACCGCCTCGTCCAGCGGTGCCTGGGCGAAGGAGTCGGGTCGGGCGTTGGCGGGGGTGTCCTTCATGCCCGAGTCGCGGTAGCCGAGCATGACCAGCTCGTCGTAGCCGATGAGTGGCGGCCGCGGCCTCGAGCTCGCGGCAGCCGGACCCCGGCCAGGTCGGCGCGGACCTCGGGCGTGTCCATGGCCGGGTTGAGGATGTCGCCCTCCTCGCCCCCGGTGCAGCAGACGAGCACGGTGTGGATGCCCTCGGCGTGGTAGCGGGCCACGGTGGCCGGGCCCTTCGACGCCTCGTCGTCGGGGTGGGCGTGGACGGTCAGCAGGCACAAGCGGGTGCTCATTACCGTTCACGGTACCCGCCGATCGTGCCCAGTTGGACCGTCGCCATGCCCAGGGGCCCGCCCCTGGCGAATCGGGCCGAACAGCAGCGGCGACGCTCAGGTCCGGGCTTCGGGGCCCGGCACCGCAGACTCGGGCTCAAGCGCCAGACCCGGTCGACACCGTGTCCCAACAGGCGCTCGGCGCGGCGACCGAGCCATGACCCTCCCCTATGCTCTTTGATGCGATGGGTGTCATTCCAGCGGTTTCTGAACATCTTCCGGGCCAAGACCAACAAGCTGCTCGACCGGGTCGAGGACCCCCGCGACACCCTCGACCTCTCCTACGAGAAGCAGCTCGAGAACATCCAGAAGATGCGCCGGAGCATCGCCGAGGTGGCCACGGCCAAGAAGCGCGATCGAGATCCAGGCCAACCAGCTCCAGCAGCAGGCGTCGAAGCTCCAGGACCAGGCCCGTCATGGCGCTCGGCCAGGACCGCGAGGACCTGGCCCGCGAGGCGCTGAGCCGCCGGGCCGCCATCGCCGAGGAGCTCACCGAGCTCGAGAGCCCAGCACGCCCAGATCGCCGCCCAGCAGGACAAGCTCGTCGAGACCTCCGAGCGGCTCCAGGCCCAGGTCGCCGCCTTCCGGACCCGGAAGGAGACCTTGAAGGCCACCTACACCGCGGCCGCAGGCCCAGACCCAGATCGGCGAGGCGGTGGCGGGCATCTCGGGGTCGATGAGCGACGCCGGCGCCACCATGCAGCGCGCCGAGGACAAGATCGCCCAGATGCAGGCCCGGGCCGGCGCCATCGACGAGCTCCTGGCATCGGGGGCGCTGACCGACCTGGGCTCGAGCACCGACGACATCCAGGCCAAGCTGAACAAGGTCAGCGCCACCTCCCAGGTCGAGCTGCGAGCTCGCCGCGCTGAAGACCGAACTGGCGCGCGCCCGCCCGCCGCCGACGCTGCCCCCGGCACCCGCCCGATCGCCGACCAGCCGCCCGTACCCCGACCCCGACCTACCCAGCTGACACAACCCGAGGTGAATCCCTGATGGCGATCAACCGCCGCATCCCCGCCGACCACGGCCTGACGGTCCGGATGTTCATCACCGGACTGCTTGATGGTCCTCCTCTACGCCCTCGTCATCGGCATCCTCTTCGCCGTCGGCCTCAACCTCGGGTGTGATCCTCGTCCTGGCCGCGGCGTTCTTGTTCTGCCAGTACTGGTTCTCCGACAAGATCGCCCTCTTCGGCATGCACGGGCGCATCGTCACCCCCGAGCAGGAGCCCGAGCTCCACGGCATCATCGACCGGCTCTGCGCCCTCGCCGACATGCCCAAGCCACGGGTGGCGATCGCCGACGTGGACATGCCCAACGCCTTCGCCACCGGACGCAACCCGAAGAACGCCGTGGTGTGCGCCACCCGGGGCATCATGCGCCGGCTCGACGAGCCCGAGCTCGAAGCCGTCCTGGCCCACGAGCTCTCCCACGTCGCGCACCGCGACGTGGCCATCATGACCATCGCCAGCTTCCTCGGGATGGTGGCCGGGCTGATCACGCGGTTCACGATCTACGCCGGGCTCTTCGGCGGCTTCGGCGGCGGGGGCAACAACCGCGACGGCGGCGGGCAGGCGGCCATGATCGAGCTGGCCGTGATCGTGGTCTCGGCCCTCATCTACGCCATCAGCTTCCTGCTCACCATGGCCCTGTCGCGCTATCGCGAGCTGGCCGCCGACCGCTCGGGCGCCATCCTGATCGGCCGACCGTCGCTGCTGGCCTCGGCTCTGGTGAAGGTGACCGGGGAGATGTCGCGCATCCCCACCCGCGACCTGCGCTCGGCCGAGCACTTCAACGCCTTCTACTTCACCCCCGCCCTGGCCAAGGGCACCAGCCTGTCGACGCTGTTCTCCACCCACCCGCCGCTGCAGAAGCGCCTCGACCAGCTGGCCAAGCTCGAAGCCGAGATGAACCAGCCCGGATGAGGCCGCGGCGCGAGCGACGAGATCGCGACGCTCGACGACGGGGCCGGGCTGATGGGCCTGTTCGACACGCTGCTGGGCCGGACCAAGCCCGTCCGGGCCAACCTCGACGCACTCTTCTCGCTGCCCTCGGCGGCCATCACCCTGCAGGTGACCGCGGGCCTCATGCCCACGGGACGGGCCGGCGTGTGCTTCAAGCCGCCCGCGGGCCAACCCTTCGCCGAGATGCAGGCCGAGCTCGAGCAGCTCCTGGCCACACCCGACGACCCGGCCGCCCTGCCGAGCGCCACGGCACCGCTCCGGCGCACCAGCGCCCGGTGCCCGACCGCGGCCGGGGGCGCCGGCCACACCCGACGGTGCGCCATGTCGGCGACAAGTTCGGCTACCGGTGGATCATCGTCGAGGCGGCCGCGGTCGACGACCTCGTCACACGCGTGCACATGGTGCACTCCTCGCTCCAGGACGCGGGCTGGAGCACGCAGCTGCTGTGCTCGGTCTTCGGCTTCGCCCCCGGGCCCGCCCAGGGACCCGGACGCCGACCGCCGAGGCGGGCGCCCCCGAGGCGAGCGGGTCGAGCGCGCGAGTCCATCACCCGGCCCGCTGTACCTCGTCTACCTGGCCAAGCAGGGAACCTTCTACCCCTTCGCCCCCACCGGGCACGAGCAGCGCGACAACGAGCTCGAGCTGCGACTCAAGGGCATGCTCGCCGACGACCTCCCCATCGAGCCCGACCTGTCGCGGTGGTTCCCGATGTGGGATCTCCCCATCGCCTGAGCGTCTCACGCTGCGTCCGGCTCGTCGGCATGCGCGTAGGGGTCCCACGCCGGGGGCCCGGCGTCGAGGGTCTCGAGCCTCTCGCACACCAGCGTCGACCACGTCCTCGGGGTCGAGGGTGCTCAGCGCCCCCTCGGCGAGGTGCAGGGCGCCGGTGATGGCGCCCGCCCCGTCGAAGACCCAGCGGGCCCCGGTCCGCCTCCATGCCCGGTGAGCTCGGCGGCCACGGCAGCCGAGGTCGACGCGCGGCGTCGGGGTCGGCGGCTCTCGAGCCGGACCCACGACTCGTAGCGGTAGCGGACCTCGACCCGCCGCCGGCGATGGTGGCCACCCGCAGGCAGGTCGGTGGCTCGAGTGCACCGCGCGCGCGGTGCAGCGGCGCGCCCTCCCCACGCCGCTCGGACGGCTTCGGGGTGGCTGACGTCGACCCGGACGATGGCCAGGTCGTGGTCGCGCGCGTTCCTCGATGCGTGGCCCATCCTTCGGCGAGAGCGCGCGCTCGAGGCATCGAAGGCGTCGGCCTCATCGCTCCACAACGCCCGGTAGCGACTCGGGGTCGGCCGACGAGCGCGGGCAGGATCTCCAGCGCCTCGGTGGCGGCCCAGGCCGTGCGGTCGAGGGTCTCGCCGCTGGGCACCGGACGCTCCGAGCAGCGCTGCGGCGTGGTCGACGTCGCCCAGCGAACCGAGGGCGAACGCCACCAGCGCGGCGGCTCGTCCGTGACGACGTCGAAGTCCCCGACCCGAGCCGCCTCGACGAGCAGTGGCCCGTGCTCGTCGGCCAGGCCCTCGACGCAGAGCAGTGCCAGGGCGATCACGCCGTCGGCGTCGTAGTGGTCGATCGATGCCACGTCGACGTCGCCGGGAAGAGCGCCGGGACGCGCCAGGCGCACGCAGGACGATCCCGGCCGAGACGTCGTGCCACAGCTCGACGGGCGTGGGCGTGCCCGGCCAGTGCGACAACGTGCACGACCGTGCCCGGACGCGGGCGCGCCGTCCACGATGACATGGCGGACGGCCGTTCGAGGAGGCCGGCCGGGACGTAGCGGAACGACGTCGGCCGAGGCCGGGCTCTAGCCACCCGGTACGGACAGGGCGTCGATGCGCCGGGCCAGATCGAGGTCGAGGTGGGTGAGGCCGCCTTCGGAGTGCGTGGTCAGGCGCAAGGTGACGGTGTTCCAGCGGATGTCGATGTCGGGATGGTGGTCCATCTCCTCCGCCAGCGCGCCCACGGCGTTCACATAGGCCAGGGCGTCGGCGAAGTCCTTGCCGCGGCGCGTCTTGACGAGCTCGTCGCCCTGGCGCTCCCAGGCCACGCCGTCGGCCAGCGCGGCGTCGACGGCAGCGGGGTCGAGGAGCTCAGGCAGTTGATCAAGGTCGCCCGACTCAGGGGTGGGTCATGTCCTCGGGCCGCACCGCCTGGTCGAACTCCTCGGGGGTGAGGTAGCCGAGCGCCACCGCCGCCTCCCGCAGGGTGGTGCCCTCGGTGTGCGCCTTCTTCGCCACCTCGGCCGCCTTGTCGTAGCCGATGAGCGGGTTGAGGGCGGTGACGAGCATGAGCGAGTTCTCGAGGTGGCGCCGGATCTGGGCCCGGTCGGGCTCGAGGCCCTCCACCGCGAACTGCGCGGAACGCCTGACACGAGTCGGCCAACAACGTGATCGAATGCAAGATGTTGTGGATGATCACGGGCTTGCACACGTTGAGCTCGAGGTTGCCCCGGCTCCCGGCCACCGCCACCGCGGCGTCGTTCCCCATGACCTGGATGCAGACCATGATCATGGCCTCGCACTGGGTCGGGTTGACCTTGCCCGGCATGATCGACGAGCCCGGCTCGTTGGGCGGCAGCACGAGCTCGGCCAGCCCGCTTCTGGGCCCCGACCCGAGCCAGCGGATGTCGTCGGCGATCTTCGTGAGCGACACCGACAGCGTGCGCAGCGTGGCGCTCGCCTGCACGAGGGCGTCGTGGGCGGCCAGGGCGGCGAACTTGTTGGGCGCGGAGACGAAGGGGAGCCCGGTGATCTGCGGCGATGTGCGCCGCCACCCGTGTCCCGAATTCGGACGTGGGCGTTGAGGCCCGTCCCCACCGCCGTGCCACCCAGCGCCAGCTCGTAGAGGTCGGGGAGACACGCCTCGATCCGCTTGAGATCGGCGTCGAGCTGGGCCACGTACCCCGAGAACTCCTGGCCCAAGGTGAGCGGCACGGCGTCCATGAGATGGGTGCGGCCGATCTTCACGATGTCGGCGAAGGCGTCGGCCTTGGCCGCCAGCGCGTCGCGCAGCGCCCGCACCGAGGGCAGCAGGACGTGGACGATCTGCTCGACCGCGGCGATGTGCATGGCCGTCGGGAAGGTGTCGTTGGACGACTGCGACATGTTGACGTGGTCGTTGGGGTGGACCGGGGTCTTCGACCCCAGCACGCCGCCGGCGAGCTCGATGGCCCGGTTGGAGATGACCTCGTTGGCGTTCATGTTGGTCTGGGTGCCGCTGCCGGTCTGCCACACCCGGAGGGGGAAGTGGTCGTCGAGCGTGCCCGCGGTGACCTCGGCCGCCGCCTGGGAGATGAGCTCGGCCAGCTTCGGGTCGAGCAGGCCCGAGATCGGCGTTGGTGCGGGCCGCGGCGTCCTTCAGGATCCCGATGGCGCGGATCATCGACCGCGGCATGACGTCGTCGCCGATGGAGAAGTGGACGAGCGATCGCGCCGTCTGGGCACCCCAGTACCGGTCGGCAGGCACCTCGATGGGGCCCATCGAGTCGGTCTCGGTCCTGGTCGCCGTCACGCGGATCACCTCCACCTGCGAAACTACCCCCGCTCCACGTGCGCCCGGATCGATGCGCCGTCGTCGCTCAACCAGCCCTTGGACCGGGCGTAGTCGAGCATGGCCGCGAAGTCGCTCTCCCACGACTCGCCCACCGACGCCCGCCGCCAGGCGCCGGACCGCGTCGACGTCGCACCAGGGCCTCGCCGTCCCCGTCGAGCTCCCCACGGCCTGGCCCGCAGCGCCTCGTCGAGCGCGGCCGGCGTCCGCCGCCGCCCCGGACCGTCGACGTGGAAGCGCCCGCAGTCGGCCGGTTCCTCGAGCACGACCGTCGGCCGGCTCGGCAGCGATGTCGACTACGACCTGCATGACGCTCCTCTCTCGCTGTCACTCACGGCACGTTCGACGCACCGGCACTCACCATGGCATGGCCACGCCGCCGTTGGGGCGGAGGATCTGTCCGGTGACGAAACGCGACGCGTCCGATGCCAGGTACAGCACGGCGTGGGCGATGTCCTCGGGCCGGCCCACCGTGCGCAGCGGCGTGGACCGGGCCACGGCGTCGAGGACGGCCTGGCGATGGGTCTCGTCGACGGTGCCGTCGGTCGAGGTGAAGCGCCGGCTCGTCATGGCCGTCTCCACGAATCCCGGCGCCACCGCGTTGACCCGGACCCCGAGGGGGCCCATCTCGGTGGCGAGCACCCGGGTGAGCTGCACCACCGCCGCCTTGGCCATGCCGTAGCCGGCCAGGCCCGGCGACGGGGTGTCGATCGCGGCGGATGCCATGTTCACGATCGAGCCCGAGCCCTGCGGCGCTCATGACGCGGGCCGCGGCACGACAGCCGCGGAAGACACCCTTCAGGTTGACGGCCATGATGCGGTCGAAGGCGTCGTCGTCGAAGTCCACCACCGGGCGCCTGGAGGATGATGCCGGCGATATTGGCCATGACGTCGAGGCGCCCGAGCTCGGACACCGCCGTCGTCCACGAGCGCGTCCAGCGCACCGGCCGCCGGTGACGTCGACGCGGCGGGCGACGGCGCGTGGCACCGGCCGCCTCGAGCTGCGCCGCGGTGGCCTCCGCACCGTCCTGGTCGAGGTCCGCGCACACGCACCGCCGCGCCCGCCGCTCCGAGCAGCTCGGCCGAGGCCCGACCGATGCCCGACGCCGCGCCGGTGACGACGGCCACGCGCCCGGTCAGGTCGAAGGCGCGCCAGCGCCTCGGGGTTCACGCCGGCGCGCTCCCGTGGATCGACTGCCGTGACGCGCCGCGCCGCGGCGAGCAGGGCGTCGCCGAAGCGGGGGATCTCCTCGCCCGTCAGCTTCTCGGGCAGCCCCACGACGGTGAGCGCCAGCGCCACCGCGCCGTCGGACCCGAACACCGGCGCCGAGATCTGGCTGAGGCGGTAGGTGGCGCCCTCCTCGAGCTCCTGGAGGAGGTACTCCTCGTGGGCGAAGTCCTCCACCGCCACCGCCAGGGCCCGGCGTCGGCTGTCGCGGCCCGACAGGGCCCGGCTCAGCTTCAGGTTGGCGACGGCCTCGAGGTTGAGCGCGTAGCCACGTCGCCGGATGACCGCCAGCGCCGGCGCGCAGCCGGTCCTTGTCGTCCTGCGTGGCGCCGGGGCCCAACCGGTCCAGCCACTCCTCGACCGCGTCGGGCCCGGCCCAGGCCAGGAAGACCGTCCCCAGGGGCGGGGCCAGGGGGACGCGCTGGCCCACGGTGAAGGCGAGCCACATGGGCCCGGGGCGCCCCGCCGTGGCCAGGAGCACCATCTCGTCGCCGACGGTGCTCGACGCCACCACCTGCGCGCCGAGCTGCGCGGCCAGCTCCTCCATCTCGGGCCGGGCGTGGTCGACGAGGTCGAGCTGGCGGGCCCCGGCGGCGTGGCCCGGCGGCGATGAGGGCGGGGCCGAGGGTGTAGGTCTTGTCGACGGGGTGGCGCAACAGCCAACCCGGCCTCGGTCAACGTGATGCACACCCCGTGGGCGGTCGCCTTGGACATGCCCAGGGCGCGAGCGAGCTCCGAGAGGCCGAAGCGACTCCCCCGGCCGCGACGCCAGGAAGTCGATCACCGTCACCACCCGCTCCACCGACGGGGACCCGGCCACCGCTCAGGCCCCCTGCCCGGGACGGGCCGCCAGGCCCGGGCGGGCCGACGCAGCCGCGACGGCGGCGCCGAACACCTCGGCCAGGCGGGCCTGGCCGTCGTCGCCGGGATGGATGCCGTCGGCCAGCTGCGTCGGCGGTGATCACGCTCGGCCCCGGGGACGAGGACGATGGCGTCGTCGCCCGCGTCGATGCGGTCCTGCACCGCCTGCTTCCATCGCGGCGCGCAGGTCGGCCAGGGTCGCACCCAGACGGTTGGGCGTCGTCTCGGCGTCGGGGCGAAGCACCGGGCTCGCCACCACCATGGGCGTGTCGGGGTGGCCCTGGCGGACGATGTCGAGGAAGGCCCGGGTCGTCTCGAGCATCATGCCCGCGCTGTGGGGGGTGCGGGTCCAGCAGTTGGTCCCGTGGGTGATCGAGATGACGTCGGCGGCCAGACCGGCCACGGCCTCGGCACAGGGGATCTCGCCGCGGGCCGAGCCCGCGTAGCCGAGGTTGACGAGATCGAGGCCGTGGCGGCGCGCCGCGACCGCCCCCCAGGCCAGGGCGGGCGCGCTCGCCACCCAGCCCTCGAGCAGCGAGTCGCCGTAGGCGACCCAGCGCGGGCCCCGCGGCGCGGGCTCGATCGAGCCCCCCACGGCGCGACAGCGCGAGGACCTCGGGGCGCATGCCCTCGGGGAGATAGACCACCGCGGGCGTCGTCGGCTCGGCCCGAGCCGAGCGAAAGCGTCACCGTGCCCGGCGCCGAGCACGGCGGGCTGCTCGTCGACCTGCGTCGCCGCCGCGCCACAGCGCGAAGGTCGTCCCCGCCCCGGCGCCTCGGTAGCCGAGGTCGTCGGTGGCGGTGACGTAGTCGAGGTCGATGGCCGAGGCGTCGCCGACGAGCTCGAGGCGGACCCCGGCCGGGATCTGGGCGCAGTGCCAGGTGTCGGCGGGGATGCGCGGCGGCGTCGCGGGGATCGAAGCGCGGGTAGGGAACGCCGGCGACGGCCGGCCACGCGCAGCCCGCGCAGGAAGGGCTCGACCGTCCGGGGACCGACCCCGTCGCCCCGTCACCGGCCGGTCACAGGTTGTCGGGCACCGGGTAGGGGAACTTCACCCCCACCCCGCCGTCGACCGAGAGGACCTGACCGTTGACGTAGGACGACAGGTCCGAGGCGAGGAAGACGATGGCGGCCGCGATGTCCTGGGGCAGGGCCACGCGGTCGAGCGGCGAGTTGGCCGCGTTGACCGCCTTGCCCTTGTCGCCCAGATACCCCGACACCCGCGGCGTCCACACGATGCCCGGCGCCACGGCGTTGACGCGGATGCCGATCGGGCCCGAGCTCGACCGCGGCCGAGCGGACCAGGCCGATGAGCCCGGCCTTGGCCGCGCCGTAGGCGGCGTGACGGGGCGCGGCGGTGAGCCCCGACGCCGAGGCCACGAAGACCATGACGCCGCCGCCCGCGTCGCGCAGCGCCCTGCCCGCCGACCGAGACAGCCAGATAGGCGTGGCGCAGCACGATGTCGTGGTGCCAGTCCCACAGCTCGTCGTCCATGTCGAGCAGGCCGCGGTACTGGGCCATGCCCACGATGTCGACGATGCCGCCGAGGCCCGCTGGCGCCGATCCCGGCCAGGAGCCCCGGCGCCTCGGCGAAGAGCCGCTCGGCGTCGGCCCGGACCGTGGCGTTGCCGACCCAGGCCACCCCGCCGACCTCGGCCGCGATGTCGGCGGCCAGGTCCTGGTCGAGGTCGACACAGCAGCACCTTGGCGCCGGCCTGGGCCAGGGCGTGGCACGCCTGGCGGCCGATGCCCTGGCCCGCGCCGATCACGACCACGCCCCGGCCGTCCATGCGGAGCATGGCGAGGTAGTCGGGGACCGCGGTGTCGTCAGAACGCGTCATCGTGTCCTCGCGCCGCTCGTGGCTGTCGCGGACGACCGGGTGTCAGCCGGTGACGGTGACCGAGGCCTGGATGTCGCGCTTCTCGAGCTCGGGCATGACCTTGGTGCCGAGCAGCTCGATGGTGCGCATGACCGACTCGTGGCTCAGGTAGCCGAACTGCACGTAGCAGATGAGCTGGTCCACGCCGAGCTCGGCGTACTTCACCATCTTCTCGACGCACGTCTCGGGGTCGCCCACGATGATCATGTCGGCCTCGGAGAACCACTTGGGGTCGAACTTGCCCTCGATCTGACGCTTGAGCAGGGGGAACATCTTCTCCTTCTCCTCGTCGGAGAGATGCGGCACCTCCCACTCCAAGATGAACTCGGCCAGGTTCTTGTACCACCACCACACCGAGTCCCAGATGCCGTTGGCCTCGGCCTGCTCCATGGAGTCGGCGCAGTGCACGAGGGTGTAGGCGGCCACCTTGTTGGTGGTGACCTCGGTGAGCGGCGTGGGGTTCTTGGCCCCCTCGCGGTACTGGCGGATGTGCTCGGCCATCTTGGTGATGGGCTGCATGATCGAGAACGACAGCAGCCCCATGCCCAACTTGCCGGCCACGGCGGCCGATCCGTCGGAGGTGGCGGCCATCCACGCCGGCGGGTGCGGAACCTGCACCGGCTTGGGCGTCACCATGCGGCGGGGGAAGTCGAGGTACTTGCCGTGGAACTCGAAGTACTCCTCGCGCCACGCCTGCACGGTGGCCTCGATGGCCTCTTGCCACTCGGCCCGGCTCTCCTCCACCGGCACGTGGAAGGCGGTCTGCTCCATGGGGGTGGAGCGGCCCGTCCCCCACTCGACGCGCCCGCCCGAGAGGACGTCGGCGGTGGCGACCTTCTCGGCCACGTGGACGGGGTGGCAGAACTGGTGGGGCATGAGCACGACGCCGAAGCCGAGGCGGAGGTTCTTCGTGGCCTGGGACAGCGCGCCGATGATGACCTCGGGGGCGGGCGAGTGCGACCGGCCCTCGCGGAAGTGGTGCTCGACGTGCCAGACGGTGTTGAAGCCGAGGGTGTCGGCCAACTTGATCTGCTCGAGCGCCTCGGCGTAGGCCTCCTGCTCGGCCTTGCGCTGGCCCCAGGGGTGCTCCCCGGGCCACGGCTTGGGCACGTCGATCTCGTACAGCAGGTCGAGCTTCACACCCACCCCCATGTCACACGTCGGTGTTCGATATATCGAACACCAGATCCGAATACTGAACAGCTCTCCCCGAAACATAGGGACGGGGGCCTCGGTCGTCAAGGGCCCGTCGGTGAGGGTGCCCTCAGGGGCGTCCCGGTGGGGATGGCGACAGTAGGGTCGATTTCGTGATCGTCGGGGTGCCGACCGAGCGCAAGCCCGGAGAGAACCGCGTCGCCCTCACCCCCGACGGGGCTCGTGAGCTCACCACCCACGGGCACCGGGTCCTGGTCGAGACCGGGGCGGGCGCGGGGTCGGCCATCGCCGACGACGACTTCGCCGCCGCCGGGCGCCGAGCTCGTGACGGACGCCGAGGCCTGGGGGGCGGACCTCGTGCTCAAGGTGAAAGAGCCCCAGCGCGACGAGTACGGGCTGCTGCGGGCCGATCTCGTGCTGTTCACCTTCTTGCATCTCGCCGCCTACCCCGAGCTGGCCGAGGCCCTCCTGGCGGCGGGGACGACGGCCCTCGGCTACGAGACGGTGCGGGGCGCCGTCGGGCGCGCTGCCGCTGCTGGCGCCCATGAGCGAGGTGGCGGGTCGCCTGGCGCCGCAGATCGGCGCCCACTTCCTCGAACGGGGCAACGGCGGGCGCGGCGTCCTGCTCGGCGGCGCGCCCGGCGTGCGTCCCGGTCGGGTCGTGGTGATCGGGGCCGGCACGGTGGGGACGAACGCGGCGTGGATCGCCCAGGGCATGGAGGCCGAAGTCATCCTCATCGACCGCGACCTCGACCGGCTGCGGGTGGTCGACCAGATCCACCGGGGCCGGATCATGACCCTGGCCTCGAGCCAGGCCGTGGTGGAACGGTCCATGCGCGACGCCGATCTCGTGATCGGGGCCGTGCTCGTGCCCGGAGGACGGGCCCCGGTCGTCGCCACCGAGGAGATGGTGCCGGGGCATGGTGCCGGGGTCGGTCATCGTCGACGTCGCCGTCGACCAGGGTGGGTGCATCGAGACGACGGTCGAGACCACCCACGAGCACCCCGTGGTGGTGCGCCACGGGGTGCTCCACTACGGCGTGGGGAACATCCCCGCCGCGGTCCCCCACACCTCGACCTACGCGCTCACCAACGCCACGTTTCCCTACGCGCTCGACCGTCGCCGACCACGGTGTGCGCGGCGCGGTCGAGGTCCGACCCCGCGCTCGGCCGCGGGCGTGCTGTGCGCGTCGGGACAGCTCACCAACGAGGCCGTGGCCGAGGCCCTGGGCCGACGCGCCGTGGCTCCGCTCGAGGCCTTGCCGTCGCCTGCCGCTGAGCGACCGCGGCTCAGTCCGCGGCGTCGGGATCCGGGAGGCGGCTCCGAAAGGCCCTCACCCCGACCACGGCCACCCCGGCCCGCCGCACCGACGTCCGCCAGGGCCGCGTCCGACGTGACCACGGTGACCTCCCCGTCTCGGGTACGGCCGACAGCGACGGGCAGCAGGGCGACGATGGCGTGGTCGGCGGCATTGGGCCCGCCGGGGGCGAAGCGCGCCGTGATGCCCGCGGCGACCGCGGCGTCGATCTCACCGGGGCCGGGACGGCCGTCGAAGACCACGGTGACCTCGGCGTCGGGCCCGACGAGCGTGGCGAGTTGGCCGACGAGCCGGCGCCGGGCGCCGGCGCGGTCGCGCCACCAGCCGTCGGGGCGAGAGCCGATGAGGTTCATGCCGTCGACCACCCAGTGCACGAGAGTCCCCGATCGATTCTGCGACGCGCCGTCGCTGCGGCAGAGACTACGGGGACAGCTCCGCGGGCACCGGCGCAGGCGTCCGACGCCGCCATGGCGGCGGCCCGGCTGGTCTCGGCTGCTTCGAGGAGGAAGGCCTCGATGGCCTCGGGCTCGATGGGCTTCGAGAACAGGAAGCCCTGGCCCCGGTCGCACTGCTCGGCTTGGAGCTTGGCCAGCTGGTCGTTGTCCTCGATCCCCTCGGCCAGGGTCTCGAGCCCGAGGGTTCGGCCCAGCTCCACCAGGGTGTGGATGAGGGCGCCGGACTCGGGGGAATCGGCCATGGCCGCGATGAACGAGCGGTCGATCTTGAGGGCGTCGACGGGGAACTGGCGGAGGTAGGCGAGCGACGAGTAGCCGGTGCCGAAGTCGTCGATGGCGACCTGGACACCGAGGTCCTTGATCTCGCGCAGTCGTCGGACCGTGGCATCGGCGTCGCGCATCAGCGTGCTCTCGGTGATCTCGATGACGAGGGTGGTCGGGTCCAGCCCGGTTTCCGCCAAGGCCTCTTTGATGTGGTCGACGAAGGCGTGGATCTCGAGCTGGCGCATCGAGACGTTGACCGACATCGACAGCTTGAAGCCCCGCCGGTGCCACTGGGCCGCCTGTCGACACGCCTCGAACAGGACCCAGCGCCCGACCTCGACGATGAGGCCGGAGTCCTCGAGCATGGGGATGAACTGGTCGGGTGGGACCACACCTCGGACCGGGTGACGCCACCGCACCAGGGCCTCGACTCCCGAGACGCTCACGTGGTCGAGGTCGAAGACCGGTTGGTAGAGAAGGAAGAACTGCTCCTCGGCCAGAGCGCAGCGCAGGTCGGCGTCGAGCTCGATGCGGTCGAGCACCGCCGTCTGCATCTCGGGCTGGAACAGCGCCGAGCGGTTCTTGCCCAGCGCCTTGGCCCGGTACAGGGCGATGTCGGCGTCGCGCAGGAGCTCGGATGCCGAGTTGCGTTGCCCACCGGCGATCCCGATGCTGGCGGTCACCGTCGAGCGCCACCGAGGCGTAGCCCTCGATCCGGAAGGGCTCGCGCAGGGCGTCGTGGAGCCGCTCGGCGACCATCTCGGGCCCGCGCCCGAGCGACGCCCCTTCGGCCAGGACGACGAACTCGTCGCCGCCGAGCCTCCCGACGGTGTCGCTCTCCCGGAGGATGCCGACGAACCGATGGGCCACGGCCTGGAGGACCTTGTCGCCGGCGTCGTGGCCCAACGAGTCGTTGATGTCCTTGAAGTTGTCGAGGTCGACGAACAGCGCGGCCACCGGTCGGTACTCGCGCCGGGAGCGGACGAGCATCTGGTCGGCTCGGTCGAGGATCAGGGTGCGGTTGGGGAGGCCGGTCAGCGGGTCGTGCAGCGCCACGTGGAGGAGTTGGGACTCGGCCTCCTTGCGCTCGGTGATGTCGCGCAGGTTGCCGACGTAGCCGGCCACCGACGGGTTGTCGCGGAGGTTGCTCACGACCGCCTCGGCGTAGCGGTAGGTGCCGTCGGAGTGCTCGACCCGGAACTGGATGGGCTCGGTGACCGTCACGGTGTTGACCAGCGCGGCGAGCTGCGCCTCGACGCGGGCCCGGTCCTCGGGATGGACGAGCTCGGTGGCCCGCATGCCGAGGACGTCCTCGGGGTTCCGGCCGAACAGCGAGAGCGTGGCCGGGCTCGGCGTAGAGGATGCGCCCCTCGGCGCCCATGACGAAGGTGGTGTCGGTGGAGTTCTGGACGAGGGAGCGGAAACGCTCTTCGCTCACGCGCATGGAGGTCTCGGCGTCCTCTTTCTGCTCGATCGTCGCCCCGGCCATGCGGATGACGAACAGGAGCACGAACGCGCCCATGAGCCCGAGGGCCTCGCTCTTGCCGACCGAGAGGAACGAGGGCGCCCAGCGCTGCCAGATGGCCACCTGACCCACGGCGATGCCGAGGAGGCTCCACAGCGCCGTGCGCCGCCACGTGCGCGACCCGTCGTGGGAGACGTTCTCGAGTGCCACGAAGGCGAAGGCCGCGGTGAGCACCGGGCCCCACCCGCTCAGGTAGATGACCGCGGTCACCGCCGCGGCGTGCCAGGCCACCCGGGCGTTGAGCCAGACGGTGCTCGGGTGGCGGCGGCACAGCGAACTCGAGGCCGATGCTCCCCGCCGGGATGGCGGCGAAGACCACCAGCCAGAGCCACACCGGCACGTGGGCGACCACCCCGAAGTGCCGCAGGAAGAGGAGCGTGGCGAGGGCGGCGGGCCCCATGGCGTAGCCGAGGATGTAGGGATTCAGCCGGGCGCGCCTGGACGGGTCGGTCCGCCGTCGGCGGCCTCGGAGGGATGGCCGCTCCAACGTCGAGGCGACGGCCGCCTCCGGCCCCGCCGGTTCCCCAGCTGACATTCGCTCACCCCCCCAGTGCTATGAGCAGCCAGTTCGCGCCTATTCGTATCGACGGACCGGCGGATCTCCTTGAGGCTTTCGCCCCCCTCCGACCTACCCGGGAACCACGACGTCGACGTCCGAAGTCCCGAGGCCCCGGGCGCGGGCTCCCGCCGCAGGCGCCGATGCGACACCCGACCTGCGCCTCACCGGGGCCGTCGCCGTGTCGTCCCTGGTCAGAGCACGAATCGAGCACGACCACCAGGACCGCGTTCGTCTCGATCACGCTCGGGTCATTGCCGGGTCGGGACCACCACCCCTTCTCGCCGACGGCGAGACCGGCGTCGGACAGCTCCTCGAGCGCCAGCGAGACCTCCCCCAAGACGAGCCCGCTGCGCCGGACGACCTCGTCGAGCGTGGCCGGGTCCTGGTCGAGGGCCCGACGCACCCGACCGGCCCGAGCCCCGAGCGGGGGCGTCCTCCGAGACCCGGTCGTGGCGCGACGGCGACCGGGGGCCGCTTGGGAGGGGTGATGTCGCGAGTGGGCCACGACGGCAAGCTCGACCGCGGTCAGGACGTCGTCCACGTCGCGCACCGGTGCCGCCCCCTCCACCAGGAGGCGGTTGGTGCCGGCCGACGCCGGGCTGCGTACCGAGCCGGGGACGGCGGTGACGGCGACGCCTCGGGCCAGCGCCGCGGCGACGGTGTTGAGCGATCCGCCCCGGTGGTGACACTCCACGACCACGACGACGTGGGCCAGGGCCGCGATGACCCGGTTGCGCACCGCGAACCACCACCGCGCGCTGTGGACACCGGGAGGGATCTCCGACAGCACGGCGCCGTGCCGGTCGCGAGGGCGTCGCGCAACGCCGATAGCGAGCGCGGTCGTCGGGGCGTCGAGGGCGGTGCCCAGGACCGCGACGGCGGCGGCTCCACCAGCCACGCCGAGTGCACCGCCGTGCGCGGCGGAGTCGATCCCGAGAGCGCCACCGGAGACCACCACCACACCCGAGCCGCGCCAGGTCGCGGCCGAGCTCGGTGGCGACGCCCAGCCCGTAGGCGGTGGCCGACCGCGTCCCCACCACCGCCACTCGGGGCTTGCCCTCGAACGTCGCCACTTCGCCCTTGCCGAACAGCACGGCCGGAGCCTGGCGATCGTCGGCCAGTGCGGGCGGATAGCCCGGTTGTCCGAGGACCATGACCGACACTCCCGACTGCGTGCACGAGGTGGTCACCGTGTCGAGCAGCTGCGGGACCGCCTTGGTTTCGCCAGCGACGGTCCGGATCGGCGCGGTGGCGTCCTCGGGCGATCGCCTCCCAGGCTTCTCTGGCGTCGTAGCCGTCGAGGAACTTCCGCAGCATGCCCGGCGACGCCCCCAAAGCGGCCAGTCCGGCTCCGTAGTGCTGGTCCTCGGTGAGTGCCGACACCGCGCGTCACCGTCCAGGCTCCGGAACGAGCGCCGTGCGCGCCGAGCGAAGCTGCAGCGCTTCGGCCACGTGGCGCTCGTCCACCCCCCGAGCGCCGTCGAGATCGGCGATGGTCTGCGCCACCCGACGTACCCGGTGCAACCCCCGCGCCGAGAGCGTGCCCGATCGCAACCTCCGCTCGAGCAGGGCCGCGCCGTCCGCCGACAAGCGTGCACGGACCGTCGACGGCGTCGAACCGGAGCTCTGCGTTGCACCGCACGCCCCGCTCCCGGGCTAGGCCCCGGGCTCGTGCGCACGCGCGCCGCCACCACCGCCGATGATTCACCGGGAGGGCCGCCCAGAAGGTCCTCGACGTCGGGACGACCGAGGGCGATGGCCAGGTCGAAGCGGTCCAGCAACGGTGCGGACAACCGGCGGAGATACCGGCGGCGCATCACCTCGGTGCACCGACAGGCCCCGGGCAGGCCTCCCTCGCCGCATGGGCAGGGGTTCATGGCGCCTACGAGGAGGAACCGTGCCGGGAAGTCGATCGCTCCTCGGGCACGCCGCACCCGGATCACCTGTTCCTCGAGTGGTTGTCGCAGGGCGTCGAGGACCGTCGCCGGGAACTCGCCGAGCTCGTCGAGAAAAAGCACCCCGGCATGAGCCAAAGAGATCTCGCCCGGACGCAGCCACGATGTCCCGCCACCCACGACGGCCACCTCGGTGGCCCCATGATGCGGGGCACGAAAGGGCGGCCGTGCCGGAAACGCGCCCGATCCCGCCGGCGCCCCCGCGGCGGAATGGATGCGAAGCACGTCGAGCGCCTCGTCCCGGGTCAGGTCTGGGAGGATCCCGGGAAGGCGGGTGGCAAGCATCGTCTTGCCCGAGCCCGGTGCTCCCACCAACAAGAGGTGGTGACCACCCGCGCCAGCGATCTCGAGCGCCCGGCGCGCCACCGCCTGACCGCGTACCTCGAGGAGATCGGGCTCGCTCGTCGGCCGGAGCCGACGCCGCCGCGCTGGCGGGATCGGCCCACGGGCCCTGGCCCCGCAAAGCGGCAACCACCTGGGCAACCGTGGATGCCGCCCGGACGCGCTCGCCCGCCACCAACGCTCGCCTCAGCCGACGCGGCCACGGGCACGACGACGTGATCGCGCGCCAATCGAAGCCACCAAGGAAGCGATGCCCGGAACGGGGCGCACCGAACCGTCGAGGCCCAATTCACCCACGAACCCGACGTCGTCGACGCATCGAGCCGGCAGTACTTCGGCGGCTACCAGCAATCCGATGGCGATGGGGAGGTCGAGCCCGGCACCCGTCTTCCGCACCCCAGACGGCGCCAGGTTGACGGTGACCCGTCGAGAAGGCCACGACAGCTGACTCGACAGCAATGCCGCTCTGACACGGTCACGCGACTCGCGTACCGCCGCGTCGGGGAGCCCGACAACGGTGAAGCCGGGCAGGCCACTCGAGACGTGGACCTCAACACAGACGCGGCGACCGTCGACTCCGTGCAGGGTGGCGGATGGTATTGATGCGAGCACGACGACTCCCGATGCGACGGCACGGGCGATGATGTCCGCGCTGTTCTTCTGCGGAGGGCCACGTTTGCTCTGACGCCGGCCGCACGAGGCGCAATGGCACAGTACGGCAGAGGTGTATCAGCCTCCGAGGGGTTGACTTCTCCGCAGACTCGGGACCGCGCCGAACCCACCGGTGGGGGATGGTCAGGCTTCGGTTTGGACCTCGATCGCTGCGGTTGGTGCCGGCGCCACATCGGCTGGACTGCGGGTGAGCTCGCAGTCCAACTCGGCGCCGAGCATGACGACCAATCCCGTCAGGTACAGCCACAGGAGCAGCGCGGCCACCCCGGCGAAGGCGCCGTAGGTGCGCGACTCGTGGCCGAAGTGATCGAGATAGAACGAGAACGCTGCCGATGCTCCGAGCCAACCCACCGCGGCGACGACCGCGCCCGGGCTCACCCATTGCAGTCGGCTCCTCTTCCGGTTGGGGCCGATGGAGTAGTACGTCGACAAGAGCAAGACGACCAAGGCCATGGCGCCGGCCCAACGGATGACCGACCAGGCCGCGTCGGAGGTGGACCGGGCCAGCGCCACCGACGATGGGAGCAGGGCACGGATCGGGTCGCCGAGGACCAACAGGCCCGAGGCGGCACCTCCGAGGACCACGGTCAGGACGAGGAGTGGGACCGCCACCAGCCGCCGACGGACGAAGCCGCGGTCCGAGCTGACCTCGAAGGCCACGTCCAAGCCGACCTGGAGGGCCGCCATCGCCTCCACGGCGCTCCACAACGCCACGGCCAGACCGAGGGCGACCTCGACTCCCCCTCCGGCGCCCTTGGTGGGGTTGCGGAGGGCCTCGTCGATCGTCTGCGACATCTGTAGCGGGCAGGACCACGTTCACGCCGTGGACCAGGCTCCGCAGCTGCGAGGCCGACAGCCCGACGATCCCGACCAGCGCCGACCGCCGCCAGGGTGGCCGGAAAGATGGCGAGGAACCAGTGGAAGGCCAGACTCGCCGCACTGGTCGTGATGCGGTCCTCGACCGCCTCACGAAAGATCTTGCGGACCAAGCCCCGGCCACAGGGCCACGGCGACGAACCTCCGGGGCGGACGCGGCGGGGAGTGGTCTCGCCATCTCGGTCTCATCGACGGCGCTCAGTGCACGACGGGTTGACCGGCAATGTTCACCGCGTACCACAGGCCTCCGGAATTGCGGATCCCCTCGCCCGTCGACTGTCCCGACCGAGGTGTCCCCGATCCAGCGGTACAGCGGCCACCCGTTGTAGGTGACCTGCAGCGTGGTGCCGCGCCGGGTCGTCCCGATGAGGGCCCTGTCCACTGATCCACCGATCACCGGCGTGGTGACTCCCGACGGCAAGGTGGCGGGAGGCCACTGGGTGGCGCAGTACCCGACACACGTCGACCGCCCCGAATCGTGGTCGGGGACGAAGAGATACAGCGTGAGCCCGTACCCGTCGACGAGGACCGTGCCGAGGCCCTTGACCTTGCCCGACTGCACCATGTAGCCCGGACCTCCGGCCCCGGTGGTCGGCGCGCCGCCGCTGGGAGGGCCGATCAGGTGCTCGCCGGACTGCCCGCACGCGCCCGCCAGCACCGGGACGCACGGCCCACAGGACCAGTCGTGCCTTCAACGACCCTTGAACCTCGGCTCCCGCTTCTCGGCGAAGGCCCGCATCGCCTCGCCGGTGTCCTCGCTCGTAGAAGTTGATGGTCTGACACCGGGCCTCGTCCTCGAGCGCCTGGGCCATGGTCACCGACATCGAGTTGTCGAGCAGCGTCTTGGTCATGGCCAGCGCCAGGGGCGGGCCCTCGGCCAGTCGCCGGGCCCAGTCGTCGACGAAGGCGTCGAGCTCGTCGTCGGCGACGACGCGGTTGAGCAGTCCATACGAGGCCGCTTCCTCGCGCGGAGAGGATGTCGGCGAAGTACGCCAGCTCCTTCGCCTTGTGCAGACCGACCAGCCGCGGCAACAACCACGAGGAGCCCCCGTCGACCGACAGGCCCCGCCGGGCGAAGATCTCGGAGAACCGGGCGTTGTCCGACGCCACCGTGAGATCACACCCGAGGGCGAGGCTCATGCCCGCCCCCGCTGCGATCCCCCGGACCTTGGCGATGGTCGGCTTGGGGAGCTTGTGCAGGGCCAGCATGACCTGACCGAAGAACTGCATCCGGACGATGTGGGGATCGGTGGGGTCACCGCTCACGCCGCTCGGATCGGCGATGTCCGCGCCCGAGCAGAACGCGCCCCCTGCCCCGGTCAGCACCACGACCCGGTCGTCTCGTCGTCGGGCCACCTCGGCGAAGGTGGCGGACAGCTCCTGCCACATGAGGCCGTTGCCGGCGTTCTTGCGCTCCGGGCGGTTCAGCGTGACGGTGACGACTCCGCCGTCGCGCTCCACGATGATGGTCTCGGTGCTCACGGCGACACCATACCCACCGCCACCAGCTCGACCCCAGGCGGCGCACCGGACGCCGCAGGCCCGTGGCATCGGGTCAGAAGGCGTCGTGGAGCACCTCGACCTCGAGGACGCCGCCCACCCCGCATCGTCACGGCTGCCACGTCGAAGCGAACGGTCTCGTAGTGCGTGCCGGTGCGGCGCGCACGGTGCAGCCACAACCTCGCCACGGCTCGCACCCGGCGCTGCTTGGCCGGGGTGACGGCCTCGAAGGGTGAGCCGAAGCGTGCCGAGGCTCCGGGTCTTCACCTCGCAGAACACGAGGACGTCGCCCTCGGCGCGCTGCGGGCCACGATGTCGAGCTCGCCCTCGGCACAGCGCCAGTTGCGGTCGAGCACCTCGTACGAGGCGCCCCGGTACCACGCCGCCACGGCCTCCTCGCCGCGCCCGCCCAGGGCGGCACGGCGGGCACCGGCCACGGCCGGTCAGCTGTCGCGGTCGGGAAGCCGTTCCACGTTCACGTCCCGGAAGGTGAGGACGCGGACATGGGGCACGAAGCGGGCCGGGCGGTACATGTCCCACACCCAGGCATCGTCCAACTCGAGCTCGACGCAGGTGGGTGACGTCCCGTCGCGCACCGTGACCTTCACCTCGTTGGCCAGATAGAACCGACGCTCGCTCTCGACCACGTAATTGAACAGTGGGAGCACGGTCCGGTACTCCTGGACGAGCGCCAACTCGATCTCGGCCTCGTATCGTTCGAGGTCTTCTTCGCTCATCGTCCCTGGGCTACTTCCGGTTCGACCCGAGTGCCACCAACGCGCACTAGGTGCGCGCCGCCCGCTTCTCCTTGATCTTGGCGGCCTTGCCCACGCGCCCTCGCAGGTAATAGAGCTTGGCCCGCCGCACGTCGCCACGGGTGACGACCTCGATCTTGGCCAGGACCGGCGAATGGACGGGGAAGGTGCGCTCGACGCCGACACCGAAGCTCAGCTTGCGCACGGTGAAGGTCTCCCGGGCCCCGGTGCCCTGGCGCCGGATGACGGCCCCCTGGAACACCTGGGTGCGTTCGCGGTTGCCCTCGACCACCCGGACGTGCACCTTCAAGGTGTCACCCGGCCGGAAATCAGGGACGTCGTCTCTCAGATTCTCGCGATCGACGATGTCGGTGGGATTCATGACGCGCGTCCCTTCACAGGTCCAACTCCGAGCGGCTCGGGCAGCGCCAAACGGGGCCACCGCAGCGAGGGGCGGCCGAACCGTGCAGAGCCTGCCGAGCACGCCACGATAGCCGCGCCCTGGACCCCCCCGCACTACGAGGGCTTCGCTCCGGACGCCGAGGAGTCCTCACCCGGGAGCTCCTCGAGCAGGCGCCTGTCCTCTTCGGCCAGACCACCTGCGGCCTCGATGAGGTCCGGGCGCAGGTCCAGGGTCCGTCGCAGCGCCATGGCCCGGCGCCACCGGGCGATCCGGCCGTGGTCGCCGCTCAACAGGACCTCGGGCACCGCCCAGCCCCGGAACTCCGCCGGCCGGGTGTACTGCGGATACTCGAGGAGGCCAGAACTGAAGCTCTCGTCGAGTGCCGAGGCCTCGTTGCCCATGACGCCCGGGACCAGTCGGGCCACGGCTTCGATGACCGCCAGGGCCGGCACCTCACCCCCGCCCAGCACGTAGTCGCCGATCGACAGCTCCCCGTCGACGAGGTGGTCGGTGACCCGCTGGTCGACTCCCTCGTAGCGGCCGCACAACAGCGAGAACCCGCCCGAGCTCGACCCCCCCGTGGCGGCCAGCTCCTCGACCAGACGCTGGTCGAGCCGACGTCCCCCCGGCGCGAGCAGGTAGAGCGGCCGCGGTGGCGCCACGGCCTCGACCGCCGCGAAGACCGGCCCCGGGGCGAGCACCATCCCCGCCCCTCCACCGAAGGGCGCGTCGTCGACCGATCGCCTGGGGTCCCCGGCGCCGGCCCGCAGATCATGGACCCGGATGTCGAGCAGCCCCTGGGCCCGGGCCCGGCCCAGGAGCGAGCCCTCGCAGTAGTGCTCGACGAGGTCGGGGAAGATCGTAAAGACATCGATCCGCATGGCCGTCCTAGCGCTCGGGAAGGTCGAGGAGGCCGGCGGGCACGTCGACGACCACGCGCCCCGATGGAGCGCTCGACCACGAACCGCAGCGGGACGAGGGCTCCTCCGTCGAGCTCGAGGAGGTCGCTGGCCGGATTGGCGAGCACACCGCTCGACCGTGCCGAGGCGGGCCCCCGTCGGTGTCGAACACCTCCGAGCCGATCAGCTCGTGGACCCACCACGCGTTCGTCGTCGTCGAGCGGGTGACCTCGGAGCACGGTGCCGCGCAGGGCCTCGGCCCGCTCGCGGCTGTCGACGCCGGCGAAGACCATGAGCCAGTTGTCGGCGAACGGACGAGAAGCCTCGATGCGCAACTCGCCGTCGTCGGTGAGGAAGGTCGACCCCACCACGACACGCTCGGGACGGTTGCTCACCAAGGAGACGACCACCTCGCCGGTCAGTCCGTGCGCCTTGCCGACGCGTCCGACCTCGAGCAACCCCTCGGCGGCCGCCGGGGTGCCGGCGTCGCGTCCGGGATCGTCAGTCGTCGACGAAGTCGACGTTGGTGTCAACCCCTTCGCGCGATCCCGCCACCCGCACCACCGTGCGGATCGCCTGGGCCACGCGGCCGCGGCGCCCGATCATGCGACCCATGTCGCCCGGCGCCACGTGGATGCGGAAGCGCACTCCGCGGCTCGACTCTTCGGTCTCGACCACCACGGCGTCGGGCTCGCCGGCGAGGGAGCGGGCGATGTAGTCGAGCACCGCGCGCGCGCTGCCCCCTCGACCCGGTTGCCCACCATGTCGTCGACCCGGTTGCCCGCCATGTCGTCGACGTCGTTGCCCGCCATGTCGTCGACGTCGTTGCCCGCCATGTCGTCGACCTCGTCGTCGCTATTGACGTTGCCCACGTCGTCGAGGCCCGCCTCGCTCACTTCGAACCCGGCTTGAACTCGTCCCATGCGCCCGAGGTCCGCAGGAGCTTCTCCACCCGCTCGGTCGCCTGGGCGCCCTGGCGGAGCCACTTGAGGGCCTTGTCGTTGTCGATGTTCACAATGGCGTCGGGCTCGGCCGTGGAACGACCCCGGGGTGCGTAGGTCCCCACGATCTCGATGAACCGGCCGTCTCGGGGCGACCGGCTGTCGGCCGCGACGACCCGATAGGTCGGCTGCTTCTTCTTGCCCATCCGCATGAGGCGGAGCTTCACTGCCACTGGTCTGTTTCCCTGCCTTCCTCGTCGTGCCGGCCTCGGACTCGAGGGGCACGGACCTCCTATTGTGGCCCGCCGTCGGCACAGGGGTCGAAACCCCGACCCGATGGCCGCCCCAGGCGGGGTCTTCGTGCCCCGAAGACCGGTACTCCTACCGCCCGGCCCGACCTCCCTCGCCCTTGGGGGTCACCCGGCCGCCCTTCTTCTTCTTCGAGCCCGGACGGCCCTTGGCACCGCCACCGCCACCGGGAGGCCCGAGGCCCGCCCCGGGCCGCCCACCCCGCCCAGGCCACCGCCGCCCAGGCCACCCCACCCAGGCCGCCGGCGCCCAGGCCGCCGGCGCCCAGAGCGTCCAAACCTGCCAAGCGCCGGGTCTGCCGGGTCGCCCATGCGCTCGGCCAGGGCCTGGGCCATCTTGCCCTTGGCTCCCCCGCCGAGCATCCCACCGAGCATTCCTGGAGAGCGCATCAGCTGTTGCGCCTCTTTGAACTGGCGCAAGCAACTGGTTCACCTCCTGGGTGGTGGTCCCGCTGCCACGGGCGATCCGGGTCCGGCGCGACGCCGTCGATGAGCGATGGCTCCCCCCGCTCGCCGCGGCGTCATGGAGCGGATGATCGCCTCGACCTGGGCCACCTGCCCGTCGTCGATGTTGGCGTTTTGCTTGAGCTCCTTGGGCACGCCCGGCATGAGCGACAGGAGCCCGCCGAGCGATCCGAGCTTCTTCACCTGCTGGAGCTGGGACAAGAAGTCCTCGAGGGTGAAGCGGCCTTCGAGGAGCCTGGTGGCGCCCTCGGTCGCCACGTCGTGGTCGAACTCGCGCTCGGCCTGCTCGATCAGGGTGAGCACGTCGCCCATGCCCAGGATCCGGCTCGCCATGCGGTCGGGGTGAAAGAGGTCGAAGTCGGCGAGGCGCTCACCGGTGGACGCGAACGCGATGGGCCGGCCCACCACGTCTTTGACGCTGAGCGCGGCACCGCCGCGGGCGTCGCCGTCGAGCTTGGTGAGGATGACACCGTCGAGGGCCAAGCGCGTCGTGAAAGGCGCGCGCCGTGGCCACGGCGTCTTGGCCGGTCATGGCGTCGATCACGAGGAACGTGTAGTGCGGAGACACCGCGCTCGACACTCGCCGCACCTCGTCCATGAGGTCCTCGTCGATGGCGAGGCGACCGGCGGTGTCGACGATGAGCACGTCGCGCCCGAGGCGCTGCGCTTCGCGCAGACCGCCCGCCGCCACCGCCACGGGATCGGTGGGCTCGCTGAAGACCGGGACCCCGGCCTGCTCCCCGAGGATCCGCAATTGCTCGACCGCCGCGGGTCGCTGCAGGTCGGCACCCACGAGCAACGGGTTCCGACCCTGTTGGCGGAACCACCGGGCGAGCTTGGCCGAGGTGGTGGTCTTCCCCGATCCCTGCAGGCCGGCGAGGAGGATGACCGTCGGTGGTGCCGAGGCGTAGGAGAGGCGCAGGGTCTCGCCCCCGAGGACCTCGATGAGCTGGTCGTGGACGGCCTTGACCACCTGCTGGCCGGGGCTCAGGCTCTTCGACAGCTCCTCGCCCACCACCCGCGCCCGGATCCCTGCGACCAGGGATCGGGCCACCCCCACATCGACGTCGGCCTCGAGCAGCGCGGTGCGGATCTCACCCAGCGCCTCGTCGACATCGGCGTCGCTCAGCCGGCCCCGGCTGCGGAGGCGGCCGAGGATCCCTTCGAGTCGGTCGGACAGGGCGTCGAACATGCGGAGGTTCAGGCTATCGGGCGACGAGGGCCGCGCCGGGCGCTTGGAGCCTCGGCGCAGCGACGTGCTGAGCGCCTCAGTCGAACAGGGCGGCGACGAATTCGTCGGCGTCGAAAGGCACCAGGTCGTCGGGGCCTTCGCCGATTCCGACGAGCTTCACGGGCAGGCCCAACTCTCGCTGGATGGCGATGACGATCCCGCCCTTGGCCGAGCCGTCGAGCTTGGTGAGCACGACACCGGTCACCCCGACCGCATCGAGGAACTGGCGGGCCTGGGTGAGCCCGTTCTGGCCGGTGGTGGCGTCGAGGACGAGCAGCACCTCGTTGACGTGTCCGGGGGGTCGATCCGCCACCCGTCGGATCTTCTTCAATTCCTCGACCAGGTTGACCTTGGTGTGGAGCCGACCGGCGGTGTCGGCGAGGACGAGGTCGTTGCCCCGGGCATCGGCCCGCTGCACGGCGTCGAAGACCACCGCACTGGGATCGCCACCCTCGGCACCGCGCACGATCTCGACGCCGGTACGTTGCGCCCACAGGTCCAGCTGCTCGGCCGCGGCGGCCCGGAAGGTGTCGCCCGCGGCCAGCAGCACCGAGTGGCCGGCGGCCTTCTCGCGTCGAGCCACCTTGCCGATGGTGGTCGTCTTCCCGACCCCGTTGACCCCGACGAAGAGCCACACGCACGTGCCCTCGCCCTCGATGCGAGAGCCCGGTGCCGGCGGTGGTGTCGAGCGACCGGCGCAGGTCCTCGCGCAACGCGGCGACCACGGCGTCGGCGCCGCGGAGCTCGCCGTCACGGACACGGGAGCGCAGGTCCTCGAGCAACGCCGTGGTGGTGGCCACGCCGACGTCGGCCCGCAGCAGTGCCTCTTCGAGGTCGTCCCAGGCCTGGTCGTCGACCGATGACCGACTCCGCAGCGACCGCACGTACCCCGAGAACAGGCCACGGGTCTTGCCCATCCGCTCGCGCAGCTCGGGCGCAGCGCCGACCTCGACCTCGGGCTCCTCGGGAGGGACCGCCACCGGCGCCGGCTCGACCTCGACCCGGCCCCGAGCTGCGGGCGAGGGCCTTCGATGGTCGCCGTGGCACCAGATGCCGTCGGGCCGGTTCGCCGGCCCCCTGTCGATCCGACCCCGCCGTCGACGGGGCACGGCCACGACCAGGCCGACGACGAGCGTCGCCACCACCACGGCCAGGACGATCCAGAGGGCGAGCATGGCGTCGCAGCCTAACGGGGCCGCCGACGGCCGAGGATGCTTGCGCAGAGACGCCGGAGGCGCATGCTCCCCCCGGCCTTTCACACCGGCGTTGTGGCCGGCTCCGTGTCGGAGGGCTCGCGGCGCACCTTCTGGCTGACCACCTTGGACGAGCCGCCCGGCGTCATGGTCACGCCGTAGAGGGCGTCGGCCGCTTCCATGGTCCGCTTCTGGTGGCTCACGATGATGAGCTGCGCCTCGCCCCGGAACTCGTGGAGGAGGTCGAGGAAGCGGTGCAGGTTCACGTCGTCGAGCGCGGCCTCGACCTCGTCGAGCAGATAGAACGGCGACGGCCGGCTCCGGAACACGGCGAAGAGGAACGCCAGCGCCACCAGCGAGCGCTCGCCGCCCGACAGCAGCGACAGCTTGCGCACGTTCTTGCCGGCCGGACGCGCCTCGACCTCCACGCCGGTGTCGAGGAGGTCGGTGGCGTCGGTGAGGGTCAGCCGACCCGTCCCGCCCGGGAACAACGTGCCCACGAGCACCTGGAAGTGCTCGTTCACATCGGCGAAGGCCTGGGCGAAGACCCGCATGATCTCGTCGTCGACGGCCCGGATGACCTGGTGGAGCTCCCGTCGGGCCCGACGGACGTCTTCGACCTGCTCCTCGAGGAACCGGTGTCGCTCCTCGAGCGCGCCGAGCTCCTCGAGCGCGAGAGGGTTCACCGGACCGAGCGAGGCGAGCTCGCGCTCGACCACCCCGGCGCGCTGGGCCGGGTCCTCGCCCTCGGGAAGCTCGGGGCACGGTGCGCCCATGGCCTCTTCGGGCTCGCATCCCGAGCTCGCGTCGCAGCGCCTCGGCCGCGGTGTCGCGACGCACCTTGGCCTCGGCCATCTGGAGCTCGAGATGCTGCGACCGCTGGCGCATCTCGGCCAGCCGGGCGTCGGCCTCGGCGCGCTCCTTGCGCAACGACTCGAGGCGCGCCCCGCCGGCCCGGACGTCATCGAGTTGGCGGCTACGCCGCTCGCGCAGGCCTTCGAGCAAGTCGCCGAGACGCGCCGCGTGCCCCTCGACGGTCGAGCCCAGTCGGTCCGTGGCGAGCGCACCGGCCTCGAGCCGGCGCCGGCGTTCCCCGGCCCGCTCGCGCGCTTCGACGTTCCCGGCCAGACGACGCTCGGTGTCCTCGAGCCGCGCGCTCAGCACGGCGCGCCGCTCGACCAGTCCCGCCACCTTGACCTCGAGGTCGCGGCGCAGCACCGCCACGTGGGACCGGCGCTCCTCGAGCCTCCGACGCGCCTCGTCGGCCGCCGACAGACCGACCTGCCGCAGCCGCGGCGGTCGGCCTCGAGCTCGGGCAGGCTCTCGCTCAACGACGCCAGCTCGGCGCCGTCGCGTTCGAGGCGTTCGGTCAGCGCGGCCCGGTGCCGGTCGGCCTCGGCCCGCTCCTGGCCCACCAACACGAGCTCGGACTCGACCCGGCGACGCGTCACCTCGAGCGCCTGGCGCTGGTCCTCGGCCCGCTCGGCCTGGCGCGCCATGTCGGTGGCTTCGGCCAGCGCCGCGGCGGCCCGCTCGCGGGCCTGGTCGGCGAAGCTCGCGGCCCGCTCGGCCGACTCCGCCGCCATCTCGGCCTCCACCGCGGCCTGGCTGGCGAGCGTGGCGAGCGCATGGGCACCGGCCCGCACGACCCACCCCGTGGCGGAGAACCGGTCGCCGTCGGTGCTCACCACGGTGATGTCGGGCCGCTCCAGCGCCACGTCCACGGCCCGGGCCCAGTCGCCGCGCACCGCCACCACGCCGCTGGAGAAGTCGGTCGAGCACTCCGGTCACCGCCGGCACCCGGGGACGCACGTGTCGACGCGAGCAGACTCGGCACCGTCGGGGAGCCCAGTCGACCCGGGCCCGGTGTCGAGCGCCGCGTCATCGGAGACCATCGCGCCCCCCGACGTGGCCGCGAGCACGGTCCCCACCACCTCATGGTCGTGCAGGGCGCCCAGCACGGCGCGAGCCGGCGCCGGAGCCCTCCACCACGATGGCGCCCAGAGCCGCCCCCACGGCGGCTTCGAAGGCCGGGACCCACCCGTCGTCGATGTCGACGAGGTCCTTCAGGACCCCGAGCACGCCCGACAGCTCCACCGAGCACCTCGGCATCGGGCCCCGCGCTCTCGTCGGCGACCTGGCGTGCCAACGCCTCGGCCCGGGCCTCGAGCCGGTGACGCTGGCGCTCGGCGGCCCGCAGCGCCTCCTCGGCGTCGCGCTGACCCCGCTCCGCCTCGTCGGCGACCTGACGACGCTGCTCGGCCGCGTCGTGCCAACCCGGGGTGCTCCGCGGGCCAACGTCTGCAGACGCTGGGCGAGGTCACTGGCCTCGGCCTCCAATGTCTCGCGCCGGACGTCGATGGCGGCCAGCCGCTCATCGGCGCGCGCCAGCGCGCCCTGCTCGCGCTCGAGCGCGCTGCGCAGGGGCTCGATGCGACCGCGCGCCATGGCGAAGGCCTCTTCGGCGGCACGCTGGCCGGCCAGGTCCGCGAACGATGCTTCGTGCGCGGCGACGTCACTGGCCAGCGCGTGCTCGGCGTGCCGGACCTCCTCGGCCTGCGGTGCGAGCGCGTCGTCCTCGGTGGTGGTCGCTTCGAGCTCGGCCGCCAGGCGCGCCGCGTCGGCTTCGAGCGTCGACACCACGTCGGTGTCGGCCGAGGCCTCGAGGGCGCGTGCGATCGACCGACGTCGTTCGGCCACGACACCGAGCAGGCCCCGGCAGCGTTCGGAGAGACCCTGCACGCGCGTCAACGCCACCACGAGATCCTCTTCGCGCTGGGTGGCGAGCTCGGCCGCGGTGGCTTCGGCGGCGGCGTCGAGCTCGGTGATCGAGGTCGACGAGGGTGGCCTCGGCGTCGGTGAGCCGACCCCGCTCGGCCGACGGCCGCCTCGCGGCGGGCGTCGAGGTCGGCGAGCTCGCGACCCACGAGGTGCAGCCGCAGGGCTCGCAGCTCCTCGGCCAGCGAGGCGTGGGACCGGGCCGACGCCGCCTGGCGCTCGAGCGGGCGGATCTGGCGTTTCACCTCCCGCACCAGGTCCCCGAGCCGGTCGAGGTTCTCCTCGGTGGCGGCCAGCCGGCGCTCGGCCCGCTCCCGACGGCGCCGGTGCTTCAACACCCCGGCCGCCTCCTCGATGACGGCCCGCCGGTCCTCGGGACGGGAGTCGAGGATGGCCCCGAGCTGGCCCTGGCTCACGATCACGTGCTGCTGGCGTCCCACCCCGGAGTCCGACAGCATCTCCTGGATGTCGAGCAGCCGGCACGGCTGGCCGTTGATGGCGTACTCGCTCTCACCCGAGCGGAACAGCGTCCGCGTGATGGTGATCTCGGCCAGGCCGCCCGGGAGCCGCCCGGTGCGGTTGTCGATGGTCGAGCGACACCTCGGCCCGTCCCAGCTGAGGACGGTCGGCCGAGCCCGCGAAGATGACGTCCTCCATCTTCGACGAACGCACCGTGCGCGGGCCCCTGGGCGCCGAGCACCCACGCCACGGCGTCGACCACGTTGGACTTGCCGCTGCCGTTCGGGCCCACCACCACCGTGACGCCGGGCTCCAAGAGCAGCGTGGACGGATCCGCGAAGGACTTGAAGCCCTTGAGGGTGAGCGACTTCAGGAACACCGGTCGCCACCCTACCCGTCGGTCTCGGCGAAACGGTGATACCCGCGCCGGCGACCGACGACGTCGCGCCGGAGTGTCGAACAACGCAGGTCAACCGGGCTCGACGCGCCGTGAGTCGACGGCGTCGCGTCGGGCTCAGATCTGGCAGTGCTCGCAGAGGAACGCGGAGCGGCCGTTGACCTTCACCTTCACCACGGCGTTGCGACACCGCCGACACGCCTGGCCCTCCCGGTCGTAGACCTGGTGCTGGCCCTGGTAGTCGCCGATGGCGCCGTAGAGGTCGCGGTACTGCTCGTCGGCGAGCGACGACCCCCGGTGCTTGACCGCCTCGGTCAGGGTCTCGACCATGGCCCGGTACAGCCGGCGGATCTCCTGGGCGCTCAGTGAGTTCGACTGGCGGTCGTAGCGCAAGCCCGGCCGCGAAGAGGATCTCGTCGGAGTAGATGTTGCCGATGCCGGCCACGAACTTCTGGTCCATGAGCAGCGTCTTGAGCGCGGTGGGCCGATCCGCCAGCAGTTGCCCGAAGCGCGACCAGCTCATGACGTCCTCGAGCGGGTCGAAGCCCGAGGTGGGCGAGCTCGGGCACCTGGGCGGTGAGCTCGTCGGTGCTCGTGACGAACATCTCCCCGAAGGTCCGGGGGTCGACGAAGCGCAGCTGTCCGCCCTGGGTGAAGGTGATGATCACGTGGGTGTGCTTGTCGAGCGGGTCCTTGGGCCCCTTGGCCCGCAGCAGCTGGCCGCTCATCCCGAGGTGGACCACGAGCACGTCGTCGCCGTCGAGCCCCAGCAGGAGGTACTTGCCGGCCCGCCGGATCGACGCCACCCGCTTGCCCTCGAGCCGGGTCTTGAACTCGGGGCCGCTCTTGTGACGACGGATCGAGCGCTTGCCCTTGACCTCGACCGTCTTGATCCGCCGGGTCACGACCTCTTTGTCGAGGTCCCGGCGGATGGTCTCGACCTCGGGGAGCTCAGGCACTGCCCCGCACCCTTCGCTCGATGCGCGGGCCGACCTGGAGCCCCGGACATCCGAGATCGGCACCTTGGGACCCGTGACCTCTCGCTGTCGACTCTGGTCGTCGACGAGCACCGCCCAGGCGACGCGCGCCGCGGCCTGCTCGGCGTCTTTCTTCGACCGCCCCTCGCCCACGCCGCGCTCGGCCCCCGCCACCAGCACCCGGGCCCGGTAGCGACGGGCGTGGTCGGGCCCCGTGCCCTCGACCTCGTAGCGGGGCAGCTCGCCGATGCGGCGCAGCACGACCTCTTGCAGCCGGGTCTTGAAGTCCTCGGCACCCGGGACCCGCCGCGGCCAGCTCGATCCGGTCGTCGAGGATGTCGAGGACCACGCCGTGACGCCACCTCCCACCCGCCGTCGAGGTACACCGCGCCGATGACCGCCTCGACGGCGTTGGCGAGGATCGACGCCTTGCTCCGCCCCCCCGACACGTCCTCGCCCCGACCGAGCAGCAGTGCGGCGCCCAGATCGAGCTCGTACGCCACCTCGGCGAGCACGGCGGTGTTCACCACGGCGGCACGCACCTTGGCCAGGGCACCTTCGGGCATCTCCGGATAGACCCGGTAACAGTGCTCGGCCACCACGAGCCCGAGCACGGCGTCGCCGAGGAACTCGAGACGCTCGTTGGACGGGATGCCGCCCGCCTCCGCGCACCACGAGCGGTGCGACAGGGCCTGGACGAGCAGGCCGGCGTCGTCGAACTCCCAACTCGAGGCGCAACGCCAGTGCCGTCAACGCGGCGGCGGTGCCCGACGCCGCGCGTGCGACGACGACCGACGTCGATGCGCCCCGGTGCCGTGCCCGAAGGCTCAGAACCGTGGGGGGCGCCGCTGGCGCCCGGCGCGCCACCCTCGGCGCCGCCCAGACCGGCGGGTTCGTTCGCCCGTCTCAGGCCGTTCCCAATTTGGCGACCACGTAGTCGACGGCGTCACGGACGGTGCGGAGGTCCTCGAGATCCTCGTCCTCGATGCGAAAGCCGACGGTGCGCTCGCTCAGCTCCTCTTCGAGGCCCTCGACGAGCTCGATCAGGGCGAGCGAGTCGGCATCGAGGTCCTCGGCGAACGACGAGGACTCACTGATCGAGCCGGGCTCGATCTCCAAGATGTCGGCGAGTTGGTCCCGGACCAGCTCGAACACCTCGTGGCGTCCGAGTGGACCCTTCTCCACGTGGGTTTCTGCGGGCACGGCGTCTCCCCGGGTCGGAATGTGGACGCACATCCTACCTGGTCGCGCCCACAGGAACGATAAAGTCCCAGGTCAGAGGCGGTATTTCCCGCCGATCAGGCCGGGGCCACCGCCCGGGCCAGGCGGTCGACGAGCCCGGCCACGGCGACGTCGTGGGCCACTCCCACCGCCGAGACGATGGCCGTGGCGTTGGACGAGCCGTGGCTGATGACACACACGCCGTCCACCCCGAGCAACATCGCCCCGCCGATGCCGTCGGGGTCGAACTCCGCCGCCAAAGGAGCCAGGCGCGGCAGCATCACCTCGGCCGCCGCCTTGGCCTCGTCGTCGGCGCCGAACACCTCGAGCAGGGTGTCCATGAAGAACCGCAGCGACCCCTCGAGGGTCTTGAGCGCGACGTTGCCGGTGAATCCGTCGGTCACGAACACGTCGGCCGGGGCGTGCAGGAGGTCGCGGCCCTCGGCGTTGCCGACGAAACGGATGTCGGGCGCCTGCGTCCAACAGCTCGTGGGTCTCCTTCACGAGCGGCGTGCCCTTGGACTTCTCCTCGCCGATCGACAACAGCGCCACGGTCGGCTGCTCCACGCCGTAGCGCGCCGAGACGTAGGCCGCGCCCATCTGGGCGAACTGCACCAGCATGGCCGGTGTGCACTCGGCATTCGCACCGGCGTCGAGGAGCACCGCCGGATGCGAGCCCAGCTGGGGGATGGGCGTGACGATGGCGGGACGCACGACGCCTTTGAGCCGGCCCATGCGCAGCAAGCGCACTGGCCATGGCCGCTCCGGTGTTGCCCGCGCTCACCATGGCCAGGGCCTTGCCGTCGCGCACGGCCTCGGCGGCGCGGACCAGCGAGGAGTCCTTCTTCCGGCGCACCGACGAGCCGGGATCGTCGTCCATGGCGATGATCTCCGAGGCGGGGATGACCTCGAGCCCGCCGGTGTCACCGATCTGGTCGGGGGGGCCGACGAGCACGACCGGGATGCCGAGCTCCTCGACGGCACGGCGGGCGCCGGCGACGATCTCACCCGGCGCGTTGTCGCCGCCCATGGCGTCCACGGCGACCGGGAGCCCACCGGCGGACGACGCCTCGGGCCGGGGCCGAGGCGGGGTCACTAGTCGATCTCGATGGCCTGACGGCCCTTGTACCACCCGCACGTCGGGCACACCCGGTGGGGCACCTTGGCGTGGCGGCACTGGGGACACTCGCTGCGCGCCGGGAGCCCGAGCACCCAGTTCGAGGCCCGCCGACTACGGCTCTTCGCCTTGGAGGTCTTCTTCTTGGGGACGGCCATCGATGCTCACCTCGGGTCAGGAACGGTTCAGGTTACCCGCTCCGGGAGCGGGTGCTCATCCGACCCGGTGACGACGCCTAACTCGTGCCCGGGCGAGCTCGACGACTCGCTCTCGACCCTTCCCTCGGGCACCCGCAGGACGTCGAGCGCACTCCAGCGGGGATCGGGCGGCGCCTCGCACCCACAGGCCTCGTCGTTGCGGTTGACGCCACAGTACGGGCACAGGCCCCGGCAGTCGGGTCGGCACAGCGGCGCCAGGGGCAGTTCGAGGAGCACGGCGTCGCGCACGAGCGGCTCGAGGTCCACCTCGTCGATCGACCAGCGGATACGTCTCCTCGCCGTCGCCGTCGTCGGTGTAGAGCTCGCGGACCGGCAGCGCGAGCACCCCCGACGCGGGCGCCAGGCAGCGCCGACACGCCCCCGCCCACGGCGCCTGCACCGTGCCGGTCACCGACACCCCGCCGAGGACGGCCTCGAGCACGACGTCGGCCACCGGCATGGCCCCGTCGGGCACGGAGCTGCCCGAGCAGTCGAGACCCTCGATCGACGCCCTGGCGACGCTCGGTCTGGCGCGTGCCGACGGCGCGGCGGAGCTTGGCCACGTGCACGACGAAGGGGCGACCCGAGCTCATGGCTCAGCCGTCGTCCTGGTCGAAGAAACCCGCCTGGGCGATGTCGGACACGCCGTCGGCCCCGACGCGAAGCGACTCGCCGTCGTGGAGCGGGGGCGGGACCGCCTGGAGCTTCTCGCGCCCGGCCTGCACGGTCTTCAAGCGTGCGCTCGAGCACGATCTCGAACGACGCCAGGCGCTGGTCGCAGTAGTCCTCGGCCTCGTGGCGCAGTCGCCTGCGCCTCCTCGCGGGCGTCGTCGAGGATCCGCTGGGCGACCTGGTTGGCCTGGCGGACGATCTCGGTGCGCTGCACCATGCGCTCGGCCTGGGCCCGCACGTCGTCGAGGAGCATGTCCGCCTCCCGTTGGCGCGTGGCCAGGAACTCGTCGCGCTCGCGCAGCAGCCACCGGGCCCGGCGCAACTCGTCGGGGAGCCGGTCGAGCGCGCCCTGCAGGAGGTCCAGCAGGTCCTGGCGATCGACGAGCACCGACGCCGAGAGCGGCATGGTGCGCGCCGTGGACACGGTGTCGATGGCCCGCTGCAAGAAGCCCTCGGCGTCGTCGCCGGGTGCGGGCGGCTTCGTCCTCGAGCAACTCGTCGTCGAAGGATTCGTCGTTCACGTGTCGAACTTCTTCTCGAGCCGGACCGCCACCGCCTTCGGGACGAAGGCGGAGACGTCGCCGCCGTAGCGGGCGACCTCGCGCAGCAGGCGCGACGCGACGAACGACGTGGTCGAGCTGGTCGGGATGAACAGCGTGTCGATGCCCGACAGCTGACGGTTCATCTGGGCCATCTGCAGCTCGTTCTCGAAGTCCGACACCGCCCGCAGACCCCGGATGATCGCCGTCGCCCCGATGTCGCGGGCCACGTTGACCACCAGCGTGGCCACCGACACCATCCGGACGTTGTCGAGATGCTCGAGGGAGTCGCGCAACATGTCCTCGCGCTCCTCCAGGCTGAACAGGGGCTCGGCCTTCTGGGGGTTGCGCAAGGTGGCCACGACCACCTCGTCGAAGAGCTGGCCGGCCCGCTCCACCACCTCGAGGTGGCCGTTGTGGAACGGGTCGAACGAGCCGGGGAAGAGGGCGACGGTCACCGGGTGCCTTTCTGATGGGCTCCGAGGGATCGGACCACGGTCACGAGCGTACCGCCGTACCGCTTGTTCCTGATGACCTCCCACTCCCCCGGGACCTCGACGGGACGGCGGGACTCGAGGACCGCCAGCGTGGCGTGCAGTCGCGTGAGCAGGCCCTCCCAGGAGTCGAACTCGTAGGGGGGGTCACACAGCGCGAGGTCGAAGTCATGGGGGCGGTCGAGGAAGCGCAGCACGTCCTCCCGCACCACCTTGGCCCGGTCCTCGATCCCCAGCGTGGCGAGGTTGCGCCCGGATGGCGCCGAGCGCGGCGGAGGCCTCCTCGACGAACACCACCGGCCCCGCCCCCCGCGAGATGGCCTCGATCCCCATGGCCCCGCTGCCCGCGAACAGGTCCGCGACCGACATCTCGTCGAGGTCGACCAGGCTCCCGAGGACGTCGAAGATCGACTCCCGGACCCGGTCCGACGTGGGGCGGGTGGCCGTGCCGGCGAGGAGCCCGCAGGAGCCGGCCCCGGCAGTCGCCGGCGATCACACGCACGGCCGCAGGTTAGCGGCGCACCCCGGTGTGCCCGCCGGGCCGGTCAGCTCTTGAGCAGGAAGGCGGCCTCGGCCTCCCCGACGAAGAGCCGGACCTCGTCGGCGAGGTGGGGTGCCGCCTCCAGGGACGGGTCCTCGGCGAGGACCGACTCGGCCACCCGCCGGGCCGCCTCGACGAGGGGACGGTCGCCGCGTCGCAGCGACGCCAGCTTCAAGTCGCTGCGGCCCTTCTGGCGCGTGCCCAGGATCGCACCCTCGCCCCGCAGCTCGAGGTCGACCTCGGCGAGCTCGAACCCGTCGTTGGTGCGCTCGAGCGCCTCGAGGCGCATCGCTGCGTCGGGAGTCGAGGCTCGCGAGAACAAGTAGCACCACGACGGTCGGTCCGAGCGCCCCACCCGGCCCCGGAGCTGGTGCAGCTGGGCGATGCCGAATCGATCGGCGTCCTCGACCACCATGACCGTGGCCTCGGGCACGTCCACCCCGACTTCGATCACCGTGGTCGCCACCAGGACCTGGATGTCGCCTCGCCGGAATCTCTCCATGACACCTTCTTTGTCGGCCGCCTTGAGCTGGCCGTGGAGGAGCCCGATGCGCAGCCCCGACAAGACCGTCGACTCGAGGCGGGTGCGCTCCTCGGTGGCGGACTTGGCCTGGATCGCGCTCGGATCCCTCGACGAGGGGACACACGACATAGACGCGGTGGCCCGCCGCCACCTCGTCGCGCACACGCGACCAAGCCGCGTTCTCGTCGCTCCTCGGTGCGCGCCCACTCCGTGCGCACCGGGGAGCGTCCGGCGGGAAGCTCGTCGAGCTCGGTCACGTCGAGGTCGCCGAAGAAGACCATCGCCGCGGTGCGGGGGATGGGGGTGGCCGTCATCACGAGCAGGTCGGGATCGGCGCCCTCGCCCTCCGACGCGTCTCTTCCCTTGGCCCGCAGCGTGTTGCGTTGCTCGACCCCGAACCGGTGCTGCTCGTCGATCACCACGACCCCGAGGCTCGAGAACCGCACCTCGTCGGTGAGCAGCGCGTGGGTGCCCACCACGAGATCGACCGAGCCGGCCCGCAGACCCTGGTGCAACTTGGTCCGCTCCCCCGCCGGGGTGCGGTTGGTGAGCAGCGCCACCGCCAGAGGACGCGATCCGCCCAGGCGCTCGGGGTCGGGCACCGACGAGGTCCGCGAGCAGCTCCCGCACGCCGAGGTAGTGCTGCTCCGCCAACACCTCGGTGGGCGCCATGAGCGCACCCTGGTGGCCGCCTTGGACCGCCACGAGCAACGCGCTGAGCGCCACGACGGTCTTGCCCGAGCCCGACGTCACCTTGCAGCAGGCGGTGCATGGGCAGCGCCTTGGCCAGATCCGCGCCGATCTCCTCGACGGCGCGCGCCTGCGCGTCGGTCAGGGGGAAGGGGAGCTGGTCGACGAAGGCGTCGACGAGGGCGGCGCGCCCCGGCGCGGGCGCCACGACATGGCGGATGCCCACGCGAGTCGCGTTCGAGCACGTGCCGGCGCATGACCACCTCGAGCTGCAGGCGCAGGAGCTCGTCGAAGGCGAGCCGGCGGCGGGCCCGCTCCTGTTCGGGGAAAGACTGCGGGGCGTGGATGGCGCCGAACGCCTCGGTCCGGTCCATGAGCTCGAGCTCGGCGCGCCACGCGGCGGACAACGGGTCGATAGAGCGGCCCGGCCCGCCGCAGTGCCTCCTCCACCCACTCGCCGAACTCCCAACCGGCGATCCCGGACTTCTCCGAGGTCGGGTAGATGGGCACGATGCGTCCCGTCCGGTTCCCGACCAGGTCGACCACCGGGTTCGTGAATTGGCGCTTGCCCCGGTACGAGTCGAGCTTGCCGAAGAACAGCGCCTCGGTGCCGACGGGCAGCTGCCGGGCCCGCCACGCCTGGTTGAAGAACGTCACTCGCAGCGCTCCGGTGCCGTCGTCGACGTCGAGCTCGACGAGGCCCGACCCTGGCGGGTCCGCCGCGTCCGCACCGCGTCGACGCGCGCCAGCACCAGGGACTCCTCACCCATCCGCATGCCGGCCACGTCGGCTTGGCGGGTCCGGTCGATGTAGCGGCGGGGTAGTGGGTGATGAGGTCGAGGACATTGTTGATGTCGAGGGCCGCCAGGGCCTCGGCGCGCTTCTCGCCGATCTTGTTGACCCTCTCCACCGGGATCTCGGCCAGGCTGGTGAGCATCCGCCCGTCGGGCTGACCCTCGGCGGGGCGCGTCCTGCGGACGGGCTCACTCGATGCTGATGAGGAACGGGTACAGCGGCTGCCCGCCGTGGTGGACCTCCACGGCGACGTCGGGACGATGCTCGGCCAACCACTCCGTGACCCGGCGGGTCTCGCCCGCGCCCGAGCCCTCCCCCTCGATCAACGTCACGAGCTCGTGGTCGTCGTGCAGGAGCTTGCCGAGCAGTCCGCAGGTGGCCTCGGCCACGGACTCGCCCACGACCTCGACGCCGTCGCGTGACAGGCCCATCCAGTCACCGGTGTGGATGGGCCCGGCCGGCCCGGTGGCGTCACGCACCGCCCGGGTGACCTCGCCCGGCGACGACCCGGCGCGCCGACTCCGCCATCGCCGCCGCGTTTTCGAGGGCGCCCGCCTCGGGGTCGTACTCGAGCAACGCCGCGAAGCCCTCGACGATCCCGCTCGTCGGCACGACCCGCACCGTCTTGGTGGACAACTCGCACACCTGCATGGCGACGGGTCGGATGTTGTCGTTGTTGGGCAACAGCACGACCTCGTCGGAGGGAACCGACTCGACGACCTCGAGGATCTGCGCCGTGGACGGGTTCATGGACTGGCCCCCGGCCACGAAGTAGTGCACGCCCAGGGACCGGAAGATCCGGCCGATGCCCTCGCCGTTGGCGACCGCCACCACCGCGGTGCGCGGCGGTGGCTCGGCGTCCACGCCGGCGCCGGTGGGCAGCCCCGCGCCCTCCCGGACCCACCGCTCCTCCTCGACCTGCTCGGCGAGGTCGGTGACCCTGATGTCGCGGGGCCGGCCCGCGTCGAGCGCCGCCTCGATCGACGCGCCCGACGTCGTTGGTGTGGATGTGGCAGTTCCACAGGCCTTCGCCGCCCACCACCACGATGGAGTCCCCGATGCCCGCCCACACCTCTTTGAAGGCCCGCATGGTGTGGTCGGGGGCCTCGAGGAAGTACATGACCTCGTAGCGCAGGTCGTTGCCGCCCCCGGGCTCCTCGACCTCGAGCCCCGCCTCGGGCAGGGCGTCGGCGACGCCGGAGTAGGCCGGCGCCGTGACCGCCGGGGCCGGCGGCAGCGGACGCCCGTCGATGACCGAAAGGAACGAGTCGAGCAGCAGGAGATAGCCCGACCCGCCGGCGTCGACCACGCCGGCCTGGGCCAGGACGGGGAGCTGTTCGGGTGTCCGAGCCAGCGCTTCGGCCGCGGCACGGTGCGACGCCTCGAGCACCTCGACCAGAGACCCGTCGCCGAGCGCACACTGCTCGGCCCCTTCCGCCGCGGCTCGGGCCACGGTGAGGATGGTGCCCTCGACCGGTCGCAGCACGGCCTGGCGCGCCGCCTCGCTGGCCGCCGCCAGGCCCCGGGCCAGGGCCGGCCCGTCGGCGTCCCCGTCCCCTCGGCGAGCACTCCGGTGAGGCCGCGCAGCAGCTGGCACAGGATCACCCCGGAGTTCCCCCGCGCCCCCATGAGCGAGCCGTGGGCGATGGCCTTGCACACCGCCACCATCGCTGCCCGGCGTCCGCCAGGATCGGCGACCCCACCGACAGCGGCGGTTCGGAGAGACGTCGAGGCCCTCGAAGCCCGCGACGCCGGCGAGCTCGGCCACCACCGACTCCAGGGTCAGCGCCATGTTGGTGCCCGTGTCGCCGTCGGGCACCGGGTAGACGTTCAGGGCGTTGAGCGCCTCCTGGTGGAGTCGAAGCACATGCCCGTAGGTCGCCATCGTCGCCGCGAGGTGGGTCGCCCCGAGCCTGCTTACTGACTCCATGGCCGTGGATGCTAACCTTTGCGCCCGTCCGAATTACCTCTCGAGGAGCGTCCGCGTCGTGGCTGCCGTTTGCGAAGTCTGTGGCAAGCACCCCTCGTTCGGGATGAACCTCAGCCACTCCCACCGGCGCACCAAGAGGCGCTGGGACCCCAACATCCAGCGGGTCCGGGCCATCGTGAACGGCTCACCCCGCCGCCTGCACGTCTGCACCTCCTGCATCCGCGCCGGCAAGGTCACCAAGCCTCCCCGCCGCGCCAGCCTCCCAGCCCTCGCTGAGGGCTCCAGCCCGCCGCATGTGGGCCGACGGAGCACGCGCGGCCGATCCGGTGGCGAGGGACCGGCAGTACCTGCCGGAATTAGGGGAATTGGTCCCTGGAGCAGATGCAGCGTCGCTCGTATGCTGACGAGCATGCTCGGTGCTCTCGTCAACCTGAACCACACGGGCCACTACCTGCACTGGGGATTCATCCAGATCAGCGTGGCCAATCTCGTGGTGATCGTGCTTGATGGTCGTGGTATTCGTCGCCGCGGTCGTCGATCCCCTTCCGGACCGGTGGACGGCACCGATGAGCGACACATCGTCGACCGACCCCGGCGACGCCGACACCCCCGTGCGGACCCGGTGGACGATGCCCGCACCGGCGCCCGGGGACGAGCGGATGTGGACCGCCCGCCTCCGGGGCGCGGCGGTCAGGCACCTCCCTCCCGGGAAGCTGCTCCCCGACCGCCAGCCGAGCTACGTGGCGTCATGGGTCTACATCTTCGGCATCCTGAGCTTCGCCTCGTTCGTCGTGATCTTGCTCTCGGGGGTCGGTGCTCATCCTGCGAGGGCCCGTCGTGGTGGCACCAGTCCAAGTCGGGCTGTTCTTCAACAGCATCCACCTCTGGAGCGTCGAGCTCTTCTTCTTCTTCATGGTCCTGCACCTGTGGGGCAAGTTCTTCATGGCGGCCTGGCGGGGCAAGCGGGCCCTCACTTGGATGACCGGCGCGTGATCACTTCGCCATGTCCATCGGCGCGGCGTTCACCGGCTACCTCTCCCAGCAGAACTTCGACTCCCAGTGGATCTCGACCCAGGCCAAAGACGGCCTGAACTCGGTGGGCATCGGGGCGTTGTTCAACGTCTTGAACTTCGGCCAGATGCTGCTGTGGCACGTCCTGCTCCTGCCCGTCGTCGTGGGTGTGCTGATCGGCGTCCATCTGCTCCTGGTGCGACGGCGTGGCGTGGTGCCGCCCCTCCCGAGTCCGCACCGGGCGTCATGCGAGCACCGGCACGGGACACGACCCCGCCGCGGCCTCTCCGTCCTCGGAAGGAGTCGACCGATGAGCGGAGCGCCTCCCGCAGAGCCCACGGACCCGGACGCTGTCCGAGGCGGTGCGCCGGCCCGACGACAGCGCCTGGGACGGCCCCAAGATCCGCTACGACCTGGTCAAGGAGTTCGTGGTGGCCTTGGTGGTGATCGCCCTCGCCGCCGTCGCCCTGGCGGCGATCTTCTCCTCGCCCGACGACCGTCCCGTCACCATCCGCCAGTGGTCCCAGGGCGACCCCGGCGACTTCCTGGCCACGTCGGTCACCGAGCTCGACGGGTCGAGCCCCACCGCCACCTACGGCCCGCCCTACAACTCGTGGGCCTCGGGAGAGGGCCAGAAGATCGGGCCCGTCGGACTCCAGCGCTGGGCCGGTGTCCACATCCCCGTGAACACGCCGAACGACTTCGTCCTGGCGCCCCTGCACCTGGCTGCGGCCAGCGACCCGTCCCTGCGCGCCGCGCTGACCCAGTACACCTCGGCGCCAGGTCCGACCAGCAGCGCAGTGGACGACCGCGTACGACAAGGGCGTCGGGCACGTGACGTTCCACGACACCGCCGTGGTCCTGCCGCCCGGGCGCTACGGCCCCGTGGCGCCCATGCTGAGCGGCCTGCTCAACATGGCGCGCACCGGAAGCCTCGACGCCGACCTGCTGGCGTCCCCGCAGTTCTACGGCACCGACTACACCAAGCCCCTGCTGTTCATCGCCGACGGCTCGTTCTTGGCCGCCGAGGCCTCCACCCAGCACCTGCAGGGCGACCAGTGGGGGATGATGAACGAGACCGGGAACTATCCGGGCCAGGCATGGCTGTGGCTCTACACCATGTGGTACCAGGTCTCGCCCTTCTCGACCTCCTGGTCCGCCAATGCCGACGCCCTGGTGTGGGCGTTCATGATGCTGCTCACCTTGGCGCTGTTGCTCGTGCCGTTCATCCCCGGGTTGCGGTCGATCCCCCGGCTGGTCCCGATCTACCGCCTCATCTGGCGCGACCACTACCGCCGGCTCGCCGCCGAGGCGAGCGCATCAGGCCCGCCCGGCTCCCCATGACCCGAAACCGCGGCGGCACGGGGCGGGTCGGGCCCCGCCGCCGTCTGGACCGTCTGGACCGTCAGGACTTGTGTTTGCGCTCGGCCAGGACGGCCGCGTACACGGCCGCCTCGGTGCGACGGGCGAAGCCCATCTTCGAGAGCAGGTTCGACACGTAGTTCTTGACCGTCTTCTCCGCCAGGTAGAGCTCGTCGGCGATCTGGCGGTTGGTCTTGCCGTCGGCGATGAGCTCGAGGATGTTGCGCTCCTGGGCCGTGAGTCGGGCCAGGCGCTCGTCCTCGACGTTCTCGCCCCGCAGTCGCTCCATGACCTGTCGGGTCAGTGCCGGGTCGAGCAGTGACTCCCCCGCCGCCACACGGCGAACGGCCGAGACGAGATCGCTGCCTTTGATCTGCTTGAGCACGTAGCCGCTGGCGCCGGCCAAGATGGCGGAGAACAGCGCCTCGTCGTCGGCATAGGACGTCAGCATCAGGCACTTGAGCTCGGGCATGGCCGAGCGCAGGTCCCGGCACACCTCGACACCGTCACCGTCGGGGAGCCGAACGTCGAGCACGGCCACGTCGGGCTGGCTGGCGGGGACCCGGGCCAGCGCCTCTTGGGCCGTCGCACCCTCCCCGACCACGGTGAGGTCTTCCTCGGACTCGAAGAGCTCCCGCAGTCCTCGCCGGACCACCTCGTGGTCGTCGAGAAGGAAGACCTTCGTCGTCATGACGCCCACCTCACGGCAGTGCACGACGCCGCTCGGGAGGAGACCCAGGGACAGAGACCCGGTGCAAGGGCACGCCCGGCAGCCTAGGCCCGTCGCCACCGCGCCGCACGGCGGATTCACCCCCACCGGTGCTCCCATCCGACCGACGGGACCGGCTCCCCCGCCAGGGTGCGTTGCCCGGGGTCCGACGTACACGTGCCGATGCGGACCGGTGGCCGCAGCCCAGCCTCGGCGAAGGCGGCCGACGAGCCCCTCGGGGTCGGCCGTCGCCACGACGAGCTCGTAGTCCTCGCCCCCACCGAGTGCCTCGTCGAGGGTGGCACCCACGGCCACCGGGACCTCGTCGAGACGGAATCCGACCTCCGACGCGTCGGCGACGTGACCGAGGTCGGCCAGGAGCCCGTCGGAGACGTCGATCATGGCCGAGGCACCCGCCCATCTCGCCGTCTCGCCCTCGGCGAGCCGCGCCCGGGGTCGTCGGTGCGCCATCTCCAGAGCCTGGGAACGCGCCCTCGTCGCTCCGATCCGGCCCGCAGGAGCCGGAGGCCCGGCCGCAGCCGCCGCCGAGGGGCCCGGTGACGAAGAGCACGTGCCCGGGCCGGGCTCCGCTGCGCAGCACCGGCCCCGGGTCCCCCTCCACGTGTCCGGTGACCGCCACCGCCACGACCACCTCGGTGGCGTTGGAGAGATCTCCCCCCACCACGGGACACCCGTGGGCCTCGGACGAGGCCGCGATGCCCTCGTAGAGCAGGTCCAGATCCGTGTCCGGCGGCCCGGCCACGGCCACCACGGCCCCGTCGGGACGGCCTCCCATGGCCGCCACATCGCTCACGGCCGCGGCCAGGGCCCGCCAACCCAGGTCGTCGAGCCCGATCAGGGCCAGATCGGCGTGGACCCCCACGACCGACAGGTCGGTCGTCACCAGGAGCCGACCCGGTCGAGCCCCGAGGACCGCCGCGTCGTCGCCGATCCAGACCTCCCCGGCCGGGGGTGCCGGAAGCCGGTCACGCAAACGGTCGATGGCAGCGAACTCCCCGCCATTTCCGCCGGCTGTCTCCGGTCGGCCACGAGCCGTGGCACGAGACTTGGGAGAGCGCATCGCCAATGCCTACCATTGGAGGTACTCGAACAACCGCGGGGCTCCTGCTCGCCGCGCTCGGGGCCACGAGGGCCCGGGTGCGGCATCGAGGAGCCGCCCACTCACCCAGGCAGAGAGGACACGTCCCGACCATGCCGCCCACCGCCAATCGCAAGCTCCTCGCCTGGGTCGAGGAAGTGGCCGCCCTCACCGCGGCCGACCAGGTCGAATGGTGCGACGGCAGCGAGGCCGAGTACGAGCGGCTGTGCCAGCTCCTCGTCGACAACGGCACCTTCACCCGACTCGCAGAGGCAAAGCGACCCAACAGCTTCTGGGCCCGCTCCGACCCCGGGGACGTGGCGCGGGTGGAGGACCGCACCTTCATCTGCTCGAAGAACGAAGACGACGCCGGTCCCACCAACAACTGGCGCGACCCCGACGAGATGCGGGCCACGCTCACCCAGCTGTTCAAGGGCTCGATGCGGGGCCGCACCATGTACGTGGTCCCCTACTCGATGGGCCCGCTGGGCTCGCCCATCGCGCACATCGGCGTCGAGATCACCGACTCGCCCTACGTCGTGGTGTCCATGCGGACGATGACGCGCATGGGAACCGACGCCCTCAAGGTGCTCGGCGACGACGGCGAGTTCGTTCCCTGTCTGCATTCGGTGGGCCACCCCCTCGAGCCGGGCCAGGCGGACGTGCCGTGGCCGTGTGACGCCGAGAGCAAGTACATCGTGCATTTCCCCGAGACCCGCGAGATCTGGTCCTACGGGTCAGGCTACGGCGGCAACGCGTTGTTGGGGAAGAAGTGCTTCGCCCTGCGCATCGCGTCGGTCATGGCCCGAGACGACCACTGGCTCGCCGAGCACATGCTCATCCTCAAGCTCACCTCCCCCGAGGGCGACGTCCGCTACGTCACCGGCGCCTTCCCCTCGGCGTGCGGCAAGACCAACCTGGCCATGCTGGTCCCCACCATCCCCGGCTGGAAGGTGGAGACCATCGGGGACGACATCTGCTGGATGAAGTTCGGGTCCGACGGACGGCTCTACGCCATCAACCCCGAGGCGGGGTTCTTCGGGGTGGCCCCGGGCACGGGCATGAAGACCAACCCCAACGCCATGGAGACGATGCGAAGCAACGGCATCTTCACCAACACGGCCCTGACCGACGACGGCGACGTGTGGTGGGAGGGCATGACCGACACACCGCCCGCGCACCTGACCGACTGGCGCGGCGAGGACTGGACGCCGGGCTCGAAGACCCCGGCCGCGCACCCCAACGCCCGGTTCACGGTGCCGGCCCAGCAGAACCCGGCGTGCGCGCCGGAGTGGGAGGACCCTCGGGGCGTGCCCATCTCGGCCATCTTGTTCGGAGGTCGCCGCGGCTCGGCGGTGCCGCTGGTCACCGAGTCCTTCGACTGGGCCCACGGCGTGTTCCTCGGGTCGATCCTGTCGTCGGAGACCACCGCCGCCGCGGCCGGTGCCGTCGGCAACCTCCGCCGCGACCCCTTCGCCATGTTGCCGTTCTGCGGCTACAACATGGCCGACTACTTCGCCCACTGGCTGCGCATCGGCAAGTCCACCGACGTGGGCAACCTTCCCCGCATCTACTACGTGAACTGGTTCCGCAAGGACGCCGCGGGTCGCTTTCTGTGGCCGGGCTTCGGCGAGAACTCACGCGTGCTCGCCTGGATCGTCGAGCGGACCGCGGGCAGGGGCGAGGCGACGGCGACTCCCATCGGCAACGTCCCGGCACCGGGCGCGCTCGACACCGACGGGCTCGGTGTTGCCGACGAAGACATCGCCGAGCTCCTGCGGGTCGACGCCGACGAATGGCGCCGCGAGGCGCCGCTCATCCGAGAGCACTATGCCCGCTTCGGTGACCGCCTCCCGGTGGAGCTCGGTGAGCAGCTCGACGCCCTGGAGCGCCGGCTCGGCTGACTCAGGGTGCCACCCATCGGTGGCGCAAGGCGCGGCGGCTGGTGAGGTACGACAGTCCCGTCACCGCCGCCACCGCGGAGATCACGACGTCGCCTCCGGGGAGCGGCAGCTTGATCACCACCGGCAACAACGCACCGATCACCCACACGAGCTGCAGCCTGGTCTCGAAGCGAGCGAAGGCCCGACCCTGGGCCGCGGTGGGGACATAGCGCTGCACCAGGGCGTCGAAAGCCGGCTTGCTGGCCGCGCTGGCCATCGCCGATGACGAAGGCCAGCAGGGCCTGGATCACGATGCCGCCCACGAACCCCGCCAGTGCCCCCGCCAGGGCCACCGACCAGATCGACACGGCCAGCATGGAGGGCTCGCTCAGCACCTTGCGGACCCGGGGGACGACCATCACCCCCACCAGGGCGCCCGCCACCGAGCCGGCCAGCATGAACCCGTACCACGCCGAGGCGTTGCCGTGGCTCTGCAGCGAGAAGGCGAGCAGGAACGTCAAGAACCCCACCAGCCCCCGCAGGATCGACATCGCCGAGAGGGCCAGGATGACCTCGGGGTGCGTGTTGGCACGAGGGCCGAGCGCCCCCTTGGGCGTCTCCTCGTCCCAGGCGTCGCCGGCCGAGGTCGGTTCCGTCGACCTCCCGTGTTCGGCCCAGCCCGGGCGCGACGACCGGCCGAGGGGCAACCGCAGCGCCACCACGGTGCCGACGACGAACACGACCATGTCCAGGCGCAGGACCCAGGCCCCGCCCAGGAGCTCGAGCACCCCGACGGCGGGGATCGACGCCGCCAGGCTGGCCAGCGACGACAACAGGCCGAGCCGGGCGTTGGCCGTGGCCAACTCGTCGCCCCCGGGGCGCTCCGAGGCCGCCACCACCAAAGGCACGAGCGAGCCCTTGGTGACGAGGTACACCTTCGACAGCACCAGCATGATGAACGCCAGGGGGAACAGCAGCGTGCTCTGGAGGTCGCCCGCCATGACCAGACACACCGCGGCCCGCGATGCCGTCGACACCACCACGGTGGCCCGCCGGGCGCCACGACTGCGGTCGATGATGGGGCCCGAGGAGCGGCGCCACCACGGCGAAGGGCGCCATGGTGAGCAGCAGGTAGAGGATGACCTTCCTCCGCGCTTCGTTGGGCGAGACCGAGAAGAACAACGACCCCGCCAGCGACACGGTGAGCAGGGCGTCTCCGGCGGTGAGCACGACCTGAGTCAGCGCCAGGCGGCCGAAGGGGGTCTTCTGGTCGAGGAGGGCGGCCAGGGCATCTCGCATTTGGCGCGCGATGCGGGCCGACGCCTCACGCCCTCGACCTGGCACCGGGCCAGACTACGACCAGGTGGACACGGTCCGGTCACCACTACCATGACCAAAGACCCGGAGCTCCCGTCGGGTCGGCTCGAGGGAGGGGACGACGATGGCGGTAACCGCATACGTGCTGATCCAGACCGAGGTCGGCAAGGCCGCATACGTCGCGCAGCAGGTGCGTGGCATCGAGGGGGTGGTCTCGGCCGAGGACGTCACCGGTCCCTACGACGTGATCGTCCGGACCCAGGCGGCGTCGGTGGACGACCTCGGTCGCATGGTGGTGAGCCACATCCAGCTCATCGAGGGCATCACCCGCACCGTGACCTGCCCCGTCGTCAACCTCTGAGCGCCCTGCGCACCCGTGCGGTGCCCGAGCGCAGCTCCGCCGACGGCGCCGGCTCAGTCGACGGCGCCGCAGTCGCGCAGGGCGGCGAGACGACCCTCGTCGACCCCCCACGACCGCAGGGCCTCGTCGGCGTCGGCCCCCGCGACCGACGGCGGCTTGTGCACGGCGGCGGGCGTCCGGCTGAATCGGGGCACGGGACCGGGCTGCACCACGCCGTCGACTTCGACGAAGGTCCCGCGCAGTGCGTTGTGGGGGTCGGTGTGTGCCTCCCACGGCGACAGCACCGGTGCACCGCAGGCGTCCTTCCCGGCAAAGGCGTCGGTCCACTCGTCACGGGTCTTGGTGCGGAAGATCGCCGCGAACCGCTCCTTCATGGCGGGCCACTGCTCCCGGTCGTTCTGGGCGGGGAGCTCTTCGTCCTCGAGGCCGATGACCTTCAGCAAGCTCGGCGTAGAACTGCGGCTCGATGGCGCCGACCGAGAACCACTTGCCGTCGCTCGTGTCGTAGACCTCGTAGAACGGCGCGCCGGTGTCGAGGACGTTCACGCCGCGGCCCTTCGGTCCACAACCCCAGTTGGCGAAACGCAAAGGTCATGGTCATGAGCGACGCCGCCCCGTCGACCATCGCCGCGTCGACGACCTGGCCTTGGCCCGAACGCTGCGCCTCGAGCATGGCCGCGCACATGCCGAAGGCGAGCAGCATCCCCCCACCGCCGAAGTCCCCGACGAGGTTGAGCGGCGGCACCGGTCGCTCCCCCACCCGACCGATGGGCCACAGGGCCCCGGCCAGGGCGATGTAGTTGATGTCGTGTCCCGGCCGCCGAGCGCCAGGGGTCCGTCCTGACCCCATCCGGTCATGCGCCCGTACACGAGCCGGGGATTGCGTTCCATGCACGGTTCGGGCCCGATGCCCAGCCGTCTCGGCCACGCCCGGTCGCCAACCCTCCACCAGGCCGTCGGCCTGGGCGACGAGGTCGAGGACGAGTCGGACCCCTTCGGCGTGCTTGAGGTTGACCGCCACCGACCGCCGGCTGCGGTTGAGCAGGTCCCAGTGCGGCCCCGGCGAGGGACCGGGCGGGCTCCCCGTGGCCCGGTCCACCCGGAGCACATCGGCCCCGGCGTCGGCGAGGAGCATGCAGGTGTACGGGCCCGGCCCGATCCCGGCGAGCTCGACCACACGGATGCCTTCGAGCGGCCCGCTCATCGGTGCGAGCCCGGCGCGCCAGGGGCGACGACTTCTTCGGCCCGGCGGGCATTGGCGGCGATGGCCTCGACGACGGCGGGTTGCACCGCGGGGGGATCTCGTGGCCCATGTCCGGGATCACGAGCAGCTCGGCTCCGGGGATGGCCCGCGCCGTCGCCTCCCCGCCGGTGAGCGGGACCAGGGTGTCGACGTCGCCGTGGATGACGAGGGTGGGAACGGTGACATCGGGCGAGCGCGGCGGTGCGGTCGCCCGACGCCACGATGGCCATGATCTGGCGTGCCGTCCCGGCCGGGTCGATGCCGCGGTCGTAGAACCGCTCGAACCGTCGACGGCGCCACGCCTCGTCGACGAGGCGCCCACGCGACCCGATCACCGTTGCTGTTGGCGAGCTCGGTCGCGACGTACGTGTCGCGGTCGGTCGGCCGGGCGCTGCATGACGATGGCCATGGCCTCGGGAGTCGGTCGACCCACGTCGTCGGCACCAGTCGTGGACATGATCGAGCACAGGCTGCGCACCCGATCAGGGTGCGCGATGGCGAGGGTCTGGGCGATCATGCCTCCCATCGACGTGCCCACGATGTGGGCGTGCTCGATGCCGAGCGCGTCGAGAAGCCCGGCGGTGTCGTCGGCCATGTCGTCGAGCGTGTAGGCCACCGCGTCGCGTCCGCCGCCTGCGCGCCGCCGCAAGGTCGAAGGGCGGTCCGCCCGCCGAGTGTGTGGACAGACCGGCATCACGATTGTCGAAGCGCAGCACCCAGAAGCCCTCGTCCACCAGGAGCTGGCAGAAACCGTCGTCCCACCCGATGAGCTGGCGCCCGAGGCCGGCGATGAGCACGACCACCGGGTCCCGGGTGCCCCGCGCAACTCGTAACACAGTTCGATGCCGGTCCCCACGTCGATGCGCTCCATGCCCGGATGCTGGCCGCCGGCGGGCCGTGGGGGTCAAACCGGTCGTGTCATGCTGTGGCCACGATGGCCGATCTCGCCCGCCCCGGCGCGCGGCCGCCGGTGCGGGCCCACAGCCCGGGACGGGTCAACCTCATCGGCGACCACACCGACTACAACGAGGGCCTCGCCCTTCCCATGGCCGTCGACCTCGGGACCACGGTGACGTTCGTCGCCCGACGAAGCACTCGATCGTGCTGCGGTCGTCGCAGGACCCCGAGCCCGCCGACGTGGACATGCACATGTCCCTCGACAGCCGGCATGCTCGCGAGCCGTCGAGCCGCGCTGGGCTCGGTACGTCGCCGCCGTGGCGTCGGCCGTCCGTCCCGAGCTCAGGTGGAAGCGGCACGGTCGACACGACGCTCCCCGTCGGGGCGGGACTGTCCTCGAGCGCGGCCCTCGAGGTCGCCCTGGCCCTCGTGTTCGGACACGACGGCGATCCGCTGACCTTGGCCCGCGACGTGCCAACACGCCGAACAGGCCGCCACGGGCGTGCCGACCGGGATCATGGACCAACTGGTGGTGAGCGCGGCCCAGGAGGGCTGCGCCCTGCTGATCGACTTCGCCGACCTGTCGATGCAGCCCGTCGCGATGCCCGCCGGCGTCGAGGTCGTGGTGGTCCATTCCGGCGAGACACGCGCGCTCGACCGCTCCGCCTACGCGCAGCGTCGGGCCGAGTGCGAAGCCGCCGCCGCATCGCCTGGGGCCGCTCGGGCAGCTCGACCCGCAGGTCGCCGCGCGCCATCCCCGATCCCGTGCTGCGCCGCCGGGCGCGCCACGTCGTGACCGAGTGCGAGCGGGTGCGCTGGTTCACCGCCGCGCTCGCGTGCGGGGATCTGGCCGAGGCAGGGCGCGTCATGTCGGCGAGCCATCGCAGCCTGGCGCGAGGACTTCGAGGTGTCGACGCCCGGGCTCGACTCGTTGGTGGAGCGTCTGGTCAGGTCTGCCCGGCGTCCTCGGAGCCCGGCTGACGGGGGCCGGGTTCGGGGGCTGTGTCGTCGCGCTCACCGAACCCGGCGCTCTCGACCTCGAGGCCCTCGGACCCCGGCGTGGCGGGTCCGCGCCGCCCGGGGCGCCCACCTGGTGGACCCTGACGACTGAGCCGTCGGCCGGTCACAATCGGTCGAGCAGCTCGGCTTTCTTGGAGGCGAACTCCTCGTCGGTGACGATCCCGCGGCGTCGGAGCTCGTCGAGCTGCATCAGCGGTCGGCCACCGTTTCCTCGCCCTGGGGGGACGCGACAGCCGGGCCGTGCCCGACGGCGGCGTGTCGTCGGACAAGGCGACGCCGTTACGCGGCGGGTGTCGACGCCCGTCTTCGTGCCAGGCCGACAGGCCCCGATCCGACCGGCCCCGACCGACGGCGCCGACGGGACCGGGACCACGGACCGGTGGCGCAGGGCGTCGATCTGCTCGGTGATGATGCTCTGCACCGCGGCGGGGCGGGGCACGCGGTCGAAGACCACGACGCCGGTCTCGCCTCCCATCTCGACATGGAGCTCGCCCGTGCGCAGGATCCGATCGAGGATCGACTGGTGGTACGAGAGCTGGTTGACCCGCTCGAGCCGGAGCTCGAGGCCGGTGCGGCCGAAGACGCCGGAGCGCTGGACGATGCGGGTCGTGGTCACGACGAGGCTGGTGGCGAACCAGCGCACGAGCCGCCCCGCCAACCACAGCGCCGAGCACGCCACGAGGATCAGCAACAGGTAGAGGACGGCGGGCGGAGCGTCGGAGAATGCCACCATCGACCGCGATGGACGAGTGCCACGACCGCCGACGCGACCACGAGCGGCCTGCCCAGGAAGGCCCAGTGGGGCCGGATCTCGACGACGACTTCTTCGTCCTCGGTGAGCAACCGGCGGGGAAAAGGCATGCCGGCCAGCGTATCGCCGCGTCTGTCTCGCCACGGGCATACGCGGCACGTCCAGACGCCAGCCGGGGACCACCGAGGCTCAGGCGAGCTTGCTGGCGATGCCTCCGGCGCTGCGCAACACCGTGCCGTCGGCGCCCGCCGCGCTGTGGTGCGCGGCGGGCCGCGCGAGGGCCTCGCCGATGAGGCGCGTCGAGGAGGTCGATGAACGGGACGGAGCGGGTCCACCCACAGGTAGCGGGCCAGGGACCCCGGGACGGTGTTGACCTCGTTCACGAAGAGGTCGCTCGCCGTCGGAGAGGAAGTCGATGCGCGCCACGCCCCGGACGTCGGCCAGCGCGAGCACGGCACGCGCCGCGTCGTGCAGCGCGGCGACGACGGGAGCGGCGAGATCGGCCGGGAGCTGGCGAGGCGCACTCGCCATGCCCTCTCCCCCGACGTACTTGTCGGCGTAGCCGAGGATCTCCGCCGCGGCGGTCGAACGCAGGGGCCGTTCGATGGCCGACAGCTCCACGGTCGGGCCAGGTCCGGGCGGCCACGTTCAGGTCGAAGAGATCCTCGCGGTAGGGCTCGACGACCGCGCCGGCGCGCAGGTGGGCGTTGGCGTCGAGCCGGCCGAGCGCGGTGTCGAGGTCGGCGACGACCTCGACGCCGATCGACGAGCCCCCGAAGCGGGGCTTCACGATGTAGGGCCCGGGAAGCCCATCGCCGGCCGGCGGGCGCGGCCCTCGCCCTTGCGCAGCAGCACCCGCGGCAGCACCGGCAGCCCGGCGGCCTGGGCCACGCCGGCGAAGGCGAGCTTGTCCATCCCCAACGCCGCCGCCGCCACACCGGGCCCGGTGTAGGCGACGCCGACGAGGTCGAGCGCGGCCTGCAGCGTGCCGTCCTCGCCCGGGCCGCCGTGACAGCAGTTGACGACCGCGTCGATCGGCAGCGGTCGGGTGCGACCGAGGCGGCCGGCTCCGGCCACGAAGCCCGGCCCCCTCGGCCCCGGTGACGAGCTGGAGCGACTGGGCGCCGCGGGGGACGCCGTCGACGAAGTCGGCGGCCTCGAGCGTGGCGTCGACGCGGTACCACTCCCCGGTCTTGGTCCAGTACAGGCCGATCACGTCGCGCTGCGGCCCGCGCCAGCTCGCGCGCCGCCTGCAGGCCGGTCAGGATGCTCACGTCGTGCTCCGGTGAGGGGCCTCCGAAGGCGACGGCGACCTTGGCGGTGGTGACGTTCAACGAGTGGCACTCCCGAGCTCGGCGGAATCGCCCGACGCCATCGAGACGACGCGGTCCGGCGGCGCTCAAGGGTAGTGGTCGGGCAGGTCGTTCTCGTACAGCACGACGTCACCGCTCTCGAGGTGCTCGCGCACCCACTCGGTCGCCTTCGGGCGTGTGCGCACGCACCACGACCCGGGGCGGACCGCTGCCCGGCGAGGCGCGCCGGGCGCCGCGGAGCAGGGCGCGGCGGTTGGTGCGGCCCACGATCACGAGGTCGGTGGCCACGCGCGGCCGCCTCGGCCGCGAACGCGGCGTTCTCCTCGACCTGCGCGCGGTCCCAGCTCGACCATCCCCGGCGTGACCACCACGCGCCGCGTGGCGTCCGACCCCGAGACGCTCCAGGGTCGCCAGGGCGGCGCGCGCGCCGGCCGGGTTGGCGTTGTAGGTGTCGTCGAGCACGACGACACCGCCGGTGCCGAGCGTCTGCTCGAGCCGGTGCGGGGCCCCCGGCAGCGTGGGCAGGCGCCGGACCACGTCGTCGGCGGGGACCCCGAGCTCGAGCGCCACCGCCACGGCAGCGGCGACGTTGCCGGGTCGGCCGTCGAGCGGCGACCGCGTGGCGCGATCTCGGCTCCCGCGGACGTGCACCGAGAGCACGACCGTCGTCTGTCGACGACACACACGTCGGCGCTCGTGTCGCTGCGCCGAGACCCGCCACACCCGTGGTCCCGCGATCGGCGCAGGTCTCGGCCAGCGCCGCCAGGCGGTCGTCGTCGACCACGAGCACCGCGCACGGCGCATCCTCCAGGATCTCGGCCTTGGCCTCGAGGACGCGGTCCTCGGAACCGAAGCGCTCCAGGTGCACGGGCCGATGGCGGTGATCACCGCGACGTCGGGACGGACCCACGAGCACAACTCGGCGATCTCCCCCCGGCCGTAGGTGCCCATCTCGGCCACGAAGACCTCGGTGCCGTCGGCCAGGTGCTCGTTGACGGCGCGGGCGAGCCCGGCGCGGTTGTTGAAGCTGGCCGGGCTGGCGACGACCGACCGGGTGCCCGCGACGAGATGGGCGACGTATCCCTTGGTGCTCGTCTTTCCGAACGAGCCCGTGATGGCCACCACCGTGGGTGCCACCCGTCGCAAGGCGCGCCGCGGCACGCGCCACGTGGGACCCGGCCAGTCGGCGCTCGACGGCGCCGTGATCGCGCAGGCCAGGTCGACCAGGGCCGGCACGGCCAGACGCCGCCGCCGCGGCGGCCACCGGCCCTTGCCCGGCGACGGTCCCGCCGGCCACGGCGACGGCCTCGAGGCCGACCCACACCAGCGCCAAGCGTGCGCAGCCGCCGCGTCCAGGCCAACGGAGAGGTCCGCCCCCGCAGTGACAACCCGATCGGGCCCACGCGCCACCACCGCCGCGGTGGCGAACGCGCCCGCCGGCCAACGCGACGAGAGCAAGAGGCCCGCCACGGCGACGGACGAGCCCGGCCACATTCACCGGGACAGCGGTCCACCACCGCAGGGCGAAGCGCGTCGTGGCGTCGACGAGATAGTGCTCACGCTGCGCCACCCGCAGCCACCGCGGCCCGGCCACGGCGATGGACAACCCGCACGCGGCCACGGCGGCGGCGCGGAGGATCACGATGCCCGGGCCATGGCTCGTTCGACGGCGCGCCCGCAACTCGGCCGGCGCGGTGAGCGGGAGCAGGTGGCCGGCGCCGGGACACAGCGTGAGATGGGCCTGCGGGATGGTCGCCGCCAGCGCGCGGGCGCTCTCGACGGGGACGTCGGCGTCGTCGTCGCCCCACACCAGCTCGACCGGGCAGCGCAGCGCCGCCAAGCGCGTCGTCGTAGCGCTCGTTCACGAGGCGCACGAGGACGTCGCGCATCACGCCCTGGGCGGCGCGGTAGTCGGCCGAGCCGTGGCGCTGACGGGCCCGTTCCATGCGCGCCGTCGCCGAGCAGATGGGCACGGTGCATGGCCCGCGCCACCCGGTAGCCGACGGGGGGCGACGCGGCCTGCCCGGCCCGCGGGACGAGCGGCGCCCCGGTCAGCACCAGGGCGCGCACGAGCTCGGGCCGGGCCGCCGCCAGGCGCACCGCCACCCGACCGCCGAGCGAGTGGCCGACGACGCACGAGCCCCGGGCCCGCGGTCCCGACGCCTCCTCGAGCAGTCGGCGCCACGGCCGCGGCGTACTCGACCGATCCCCAGGGCTCGGTCGGCGCCGGGGTGGCTCCGAAGCCGGGGAGGTCGGGGGCCACGGTGGCGCAGCGCGGCCCTGCGGGTGGAGCGGGCCGAGGGCCGAGAGGCGGCGAAGTCGGCGTGGGTCCGGCGCCATCCGTGGAGCGCCACCACGACCGGGGGCCCGTCGCCCCAGGTCTCGCCGTACAACGTCCCACCGGCGAGCGACCGCAGCACCCCGGGGAGGCTACCCCCGAGGTGCGTGGGCCCCGGCCCATCCCCCGCGGCGCTACACCCCGCCGATACGGTCGCCTCGGTGCCCAGCTCCACGCTCCGCGTCGCCGGCTCGTCGGAGCTGCTGCGCGGTCTCACCGCGGCCCAGCAGCAGGCCGTGATGTCCTCGGACACCCCGCTGTGCGTCCTCGCCGCGGCGGGCTCGGGCAAGACGACGGTCCTGGCCCGGCGGGTGGCACGGCGAATCCTCGACGGGTCGGCCCGGGCCGAGCACTCCCTGGTGGTGACCTTCACCCGCAAGGCCTCGCGGGAGCTGCGCGACCGGCTGCGAGCGGCTCGGGGTCCCCGGAGCGGTCTCGGCGGGGACGTTCCACGCCCTGGCCTTCGCCCAGCTGCGCCGCCACTGGGCCGACCGAGACGTGCGCCCTCCCGTGGTGATCGACGATCCCGCCCGCCTGGTGCGGACCGTGCTCGGGCCTCGGGCTCTCGCTCAAGCCGGCGCAGGTCGCCGCCGTGCTGGGGGAGATCCACTGGGCCCAGGTGAGCATGCTCGCGTCCCGAGGACTACGGCGCGGCGGCGCTGGCCGCGCGGTCGCGACACCGTGCTCGGGCACGTCCCACCACGACGTCGCCGAGGTCTACGCCGCCTACGTCGCCGAGAAGAAGCGAGCGCAACGTGCTCGACCTCGACGATCTCGTGACGCGCTGCGCGTCGCTGCTCGAAGACGACCGAGCCGCGGCCGCGGCCCAGCGGTGGCGCATCCGACACGTCTTCGTCGACGAGTTCCAGGACGTGAACCCCGCGCAGTGGCGCCTGCTCAAGGCCTGGCTCGGAGACCGGAGCGACCTGTTCGTCGTCGGTGACCCGCGCCAGGCCATCTACGCGTGGAACGGGGCCGACCCCACGCTGCTCGACCGCCTCCCCGAGCTCCTGCCGGGTACCACCGTCCTGCGGCTCGACGACAACCACCGGTCCACGCCCCAGGTGATCGAGCGCGGCCAGGGCCGTGCTCGGAGCCGATCCCGGCCAGGCGTCGCGTCCCGACGGGCCGTGCCCCGTGGTCGACGGATTCGACGACGACGACGACGAGGCCGCCGCGGTGGCGCGGTGGCTGCGGCGCGCCCATCGGCCGGGGCGTCCCTGGTCGCATCTGGCCGTCCTGGCCCGCACCAACGCCCGTCTCGACCCCATCGCCCGGGCCCTGGAGCGAGCCGGGATCCCGCACCGCATGGGCGGGGGCGCCAAGGAGGCTGCCACGGCTCGGCCGCGCCCTGGCCGAGCTCCGCCGGGCGCCCAAGACCCGGCACCTGCGCAGCGCGCTGGCCGAGCTCGTCATGACCCGTCAGGCCCGTGTCGACGACGAAGGAGCTGCCGCGGGAGGCGACGACGAGCCGGGGTCGGACCGTGGACTTCCCCGTGCCCTGGCCGCAGCTCGCCGACGAGCACGCCCTCGAATTCCCCGACGCCACCGTGGGCGAATTCCTCGACTGGGTCGTCGCCGGCGGGGACGCGGCGCATGGAGCTCGACGCCGTCGACGGTGTCGAGCTGTCCACCTTCCACCGCGCCAAGGGCCTGGAGTGGCCGGCGGTGGCCGTCGTCGGGCTCGAGGACGGCATGGTGCCCATCGCCTACGCGACGCACCCGCCGCGCGATCGCCGAGGAGCGTCGGCTCCTCTACGTCGCGCTCACCCGGGCCGAGGACGAGCTGTGGTGCTCGTGGGCCCGCACACGCCGGGCCGGAGATCGGACGTGGCGATGCGACCCGTCCCCGCTGCTGGCCGCTGTGGCCGAGGCGAGCCGTGACACCGCCTCCGTCCCCGACGCCGAGCGGCTGTCCGCTCGGATCGCCTCGCTGCGGACGATGCTGCCCGAGCCGACCGACCGGGCCAGCTGAACCTTCGGTCGCTCAGACGTCGACGTCGACCAGCACCGGTGCGTGGTCCGAGGGCTGCTTGCCCTTGCGGGCGTTGCGGTCGATGAGCGCGTAGGTGACGCGGTCGGCCAGAGGACGGCTCACCATGACGAGGTCGATGCGCAGGCCCATGTGCTTGTGGAAGTTCCCGGCTCGGTAGTCCCACCACGAGAAGAGCCGGTCCTCGTCGTAACAGCAGGCGGAAGGCGTCGACGAGGCCCCATTCCTCCAGGGCACCGAGACGCTCTCGCTCGGGCCCGGTCACGTGCGTCGACCCGACCATGGCGGCCGGGTCCCACACGTCACGGTCATCGGGGGCCACGTTGAAGTCCCCGCACACCGCCACGTTGTCGGTCGGCTTCGACGTGCGCTCCAGGTAGGCGAGCAGCTCGCCGTACCATGCCAACTTGGCGTCGTAGTGCTCGCTCGGCGACTTCCCGACCGTTGGGCACGTAGACGCTGTGGACCCGCACCCCGCCGCAGGTGGCCGCCACGCAGACGCGCTCCCTGGTCGTCGGCCGGGCTCTCGAATCCCCGGGCCACGTCCTCGAGACCCACGCGGCTCGACGATCGCCACGCCGTTCCACCGCCCGTCGCCGTGGGAGGCCGACTCATATCCGAGAGCCGAGAACGCCATGGACGGGAATGCGGCGTCGGCGAGCTTGGTCTCTTGCATGCACAACACGTCGGGCCGCGCGTAGTCGATCCACTCCTCGACCCGGGCCAGTCGGGCGTTGAGCGAGTTGACGTTCCAGGTGGCGATGCGCACGTCGGTCCCTTCGGGCTCAGCTGTCCACGATGACGAAGAGGAGCTCGGCCTCACAAGCCAGCTGACCGTCCACCGAGGCACGGCCCCGACCGGTGCCGGCGCGCGCCGAGAGTCTGCCCAGGGTCACGTCGAGGTCGAGGATCTCCCCGGGGACGACCTGGCGCCGGAACCGGGCCTTGTCGATCCCGCCGAACAAGGGGAGCTTGCCCGCGTACCGCTCGTCGCAGAGCACGGCGATGCCGCCCAGCTGGGCGAGGGACTCGACCATGAGCACCCCCGGCAGGGTGGGGCGGCCCGGGAAGTGTCCGGCGAAGAACGCTTCGTCGCCGCGTCAGGTGCCACCGGCCCCGGGCCCGTTGGCCCGGATCGAGCTCGATGACCTCGTCGACGAGCAGGAACGGCTGGCGGTGCGGAAGGACGTCCTCGGGTCGCAGCACGGCGCGCCGAGGTTACAACGTCGAGTTCGGGCCCAGGCCGGCGTCGACGGTGCCGGGCGGGAGGGGCAAGCGGCTTACGGGTACCCGGTGCAGGCCGCGGTGTTGGGCGAGCCCGTGGCGAGCTTGCAGGCGCCGGCGGCCACCGTGAAGGACGCGAAGCCCCACTGCGAGGTCCCGGGGTTCAGGTAGTACGGCGGTGACAGGTAGATCGACCGCTGGTCGTACTGGTAGTTCTTGGCATAGCCGCTCGACGATCCCGTGGCCGTTGAACGTCCCCACCGGCCCGCGCCAGTCCTGGTCGATGGTGCCGTTGAGGTTGATGGTGCCCAGCGGGTTCCCGGAGTCGTAGTTGTTGACCAGGACGGAGTGGTTGAGGGCCAGGAGGACGGCATCGATGTAGGGGTCCTGCAGGTCACAGGTCGGGGTGCCCGCGCCCAATGTCTGCGAGCAGGTGCTCACGTTGTTCCCGTGGCTGTCGACGGGATGGTTGATCTCGACATAGTTCTCCGCCACCAGACCGAGCACGTTGGTCGACGGTGCGGCTGGGGCCGCCGTGCACGTCCCGGCCGAGACGGCATCGGCGTAGCAGATGTTGCCGTCGATGACGATGTTGTTGGCCGAACCGACGGTCAGCGGAGAGTTCACCGTCCCCTGCACGATGGCGTCACCGGCCGTGACACCGCCCACACCCGTCTCGCCCGCATTGACCAGGGGGTTGTAGGTCTGGCCGTTGCACTTGGTGGTTCCGCCCGAGTTGGTGATGGACTGGCACGTCTCGACGTAGATCACACCGTTGGTCGGGACGGGCACCGTCGTCGCCGGCGCCACGGGCAGGCAGACGTTGGCGGTGTTCGCCGCCGCGTTCAGCGGCATCGTTGGACGTCGAGCTGCCCGGCGCCCCGGTGGGCTTGCCCGTGGGGGTGTCGGGGCTCGTCACGGTCATGGTGGACCCGTTGAAGACGATCGTGGTGGGACCCTCGTAGAGGCATCCGCCGGCGGCCGCTTGGGTGGCGAGCGTCGAGTTGTCGGTGGGGATGGGTTGGACTCCCACGTTGTCCTGCTTGGTCCCGGAGATGTTCGGTGTCCCCGAGCACCCCTGGTCCTCGAAGTAGTTCTGAGCCGGGTCGGCGGTTGCGGTGTTCTGGAATGACGGGCTCCCGCACACGAAGATGGTGTCGTTCACGAACAGGTTGCCGGTGAGCGTGTCGGCCGTGACGAAGTCGACGTTCTGGCAGTTGTTCCCCAACCTGTCGGGGTTGGGGCTCCAGTAGTAGTCACAGGTGGGGGTCCCGTTGTTGCCGTACTGGCTCACCACGGCAGGATCGGTCTGGTCGTAGTTGATCCACAACACATTCAGCAAGAAGCCGTTGAGTGGCTGCAGCGTGACCACCGCTGTCTGGTAGTTGTAGTCGTTGGGATACCCGGCCGCACCCACGATGTCGATGCTGAGGTTTCCGTTCGCGACGTTGATGACGGGGTTGTCGATCAAGAACCATCCCGGGGGCCCGTTGGCGGCGCCGCTCCCGGGCACCGGGATCCACGTCCCGAACGTCAGCGCGCTACAGACGCTCGACGCTCCTGTCAGTGTCGAGTTGCCGATGGTCGCGCCTGTGCCGCTGACGAATCTGGCGCTGCAGGCCGCGAAGTTGGCGTTGGCGTTCACCGCATACTGGTACTCGTCGAGACCAGACACCATGGCCCGGTACGCCTCGTGGTGGATCACGTCCCTGGTCACGATGGGAAACTGCTGGAAGGTGTTCTGGACGAGGACGATGGTGCCGAGCGACAGCACCAAGATGATGCCCAAGACCATGGGCATGGTCTGTCCACCCTCGCCACGACGCGACCGCATGCGCAACTTGTGGGCTGCTGTCACCACTTCCCTCCTGGGCTCGAGACGCGTGTGCTTCATCATCCGACCGACACGTTGTATTGCGGCGAGAAGAGATAGGCCAGAGATTGGTATCCCGTGGGCTGGCCGCCGGGGTTCTTGGTGGCCTGGAGGTTGAGTGCCACGCCCGCGATCTGACCCAGCTGGGTCGCCGAGCACGTGCTGTCGTAGACCGATGTCCCCGATGTCACGCTCCCGGACAGGGCGCTGACCGTCATGGTCGTCGCGCCGACGCCGTAGTTGTTGCCGGCGGTCACGGTCTGCGCTGTTGACCCGGTTCCCACCACGATGGTGTCTCCCGACGCCACCGCGCTCTTCAGTGCGTTCACCTTCAATGTGGTACCCGAGCTGGTCGTGCTGACCGTGGTCGGAATGGTGTTGGGCACCGTGGTCAGCGAACTGTCGTAGATCGATGTCGCGTTGGCTGCCGACGCGGTCAGAGCGGTCACGGTGATGCTCGTCGCATTGGAGGCCGCCGCCGCGGTCGCCGTCACGGACTGGGCGGTGGGGCCTGAACCGATGAAGATGGTGTCGCCCACCGAGACGGCCCCGTGCGGTTGGTTCACCTTCAGCGTCGTCGCCCCACTCGAGGCAGACTGTGAGAGAGTCGTCGTGGGTGAGCCCGGCGGTGGCCCACCGCACACTTCCCCGCCTTGGAGCATGTAGGTGAACACGGGGCTCCCGGCGGTGCCGTTGGTCAGGGAGTTGATGAGCAGGAACGACTGCGTCGAGGCGCCGTAGACGCACGCAGACCCGCTGGAGCCCGTCATCGGGCACGTGTTGGCGTTGGCGACGTACAGGTTGACGAGGAACGTCCGCACCGACCCGGCCGTGGTCACCTGCATGACCACCTTCTCCGGACCGGTGGACTTGCCCGTGTTGGCATAGAAGGTCACGTTGTTGGCATTGGCGACCGAGAAGGGGTTCGTCGACGAGGACGGCGAGACGGCCTCGTGCACGTACCGGGTCACCACCTCCGAGGCGAGCACCAACTGGTCGACCGATTGGTAGGTGTTCTGGACGATGTTGCTCTCCCGGAAGAACACGGGGAGCACGGGGAAAGCCGCCGCCAGGACGATCGACACCACCAGGACGGTGAGAAGAGTCTCGATCAAGGTGAACCCACCCTCGTCGGGTGGGCGACGCGACGGGGCGTCACCAAGTCCACGCAACGAGAGTCTCATGGCGACGGGCTTCATGACACCACCACCGGCACCGGTGTCCCGTAGGGGTAGAGGGTGCTGTTGTAGGTGATCCCGGTCGTCCCCATCACCATGGAGAACGAGGTATTGGAGTTGTTGGAGGGGTCGTGGACGATGACCGTGTAGGTCTGGTTCATGATGGCGGTCTGGGTCGTGTAACTGGTCGTCGAGCCCGTCGTCGTGGGGGTGGCTCCCGCCAAGGTGTAGACCTCGCCTCCGGTCTTGTCGGCCGACGGGCAGCCGTCACCGGGTGCAGCCGCGTCGTTGATCGTGGCCGTGGCCGTGGGGGCCGCCGAGAAGGCCGCGCCACCCGTCCGAGTGGCGGTCACGGCCAAGGTGTTGAGGCCCGCGACCGACGCTGCCGCCGCGCCCTGGGGCGTCAAGGAGAACGTCGTGGGTGCCGTCGGCTGTTCCTTTGTCACGCCGGCCACCGTGGTGCAGTCGCCGTACCACACCGAGTACGCCGAGGTATAGGGAAAGAGCGGAACCGACGTCGTGCTGGCGCCATACGCCACGATGGTGTTGGTCCCGGTCGGCTGGAGGTTTCCACCGTTGCTCACCGTGACAGGCAGTCCCGTCGCCAACGGCGCTGATGCCGAAGGGCTGAGCGTCACCGTGCCGGACTCGTCGAAGTGGAACGTGGGGGCGAAGGCGGGGAGCCCGGCGGTGGCGACGTTGACCGACGTCGCACTCGGATTGGTGAGTTCCTGCCAGTCGATGAAGTTGGGGCCCCCGGTGGGGCTGGCCAAACTGACGTTGTACTTCCCGACAGGCTCCTGGAGATAGACGCAACCGTTCTGGTCAGGGTTGTAAGCAGTGGTGACCCCGGTCGACTGCGGTGTCACGTTCACGATGACGTTGATGAGGTTGGCCGTGTCCGCGGGAGCGTTGGGAGCGGCGGCGCCGTAGATCTGGATCGACAGGAAGCCGTCGCCGGGGATGACCGTTCCGTAGGGAGGGTCGATGATCGAGGTCTCACCCATCGATTGGTCGACCCCCCACTTGACGGTCATGGTGGCCCGGATCACCTGGGGAGGGTTGCCGGACGTGCACAGGCTCGGCGTGTTCCCGGTCCCGGCCCACTCGAGGTGCGACCACACCGAGAAGCCGACGCCCCCGACGGTGATCGGCGTGGGGGTCAGAAGGACGTCGCGCGAGATGTTGGCTTGGAGCGATGACAGCGTGGCGTTCGAGGTGATCTCGAGGTACTGCTCGGCGAGCTCGGCTGCCGACACCTTCTCGCGGTTCATGGCGGCCTTCTCGACGACGGTGTCGACGAGGTACGTGCTCGCCACGAGGACGAGCAGCAAGACGGTGAGCGACATGATGACTTCGAGGAGCCCAAAGCCTTCGTCGCCTCGTCTGGGCCCTCGCCCCACCCTTGCCATCGTTCGTCCTCCCTGTCCCCGCGCACCGGCTCGGGGGTGCCGCAACCCTTCCGTGGGAGGGTCGTGGACGGATCGGTCGCGACCGTCGGTCTCGGGGTCGTCCCCGCCCTCACGACGGTGCTGAGCCAGGCACAACCGGCGCCTGGCCCTGGACTTCTGAGATCCCGGGTCGTGGCCTCTCGCCACCCCGCAAAGATCGACACAATCGGCGCCGATCTTGATCGACACGTTGCGAAAAACCGTGCCCGATCTCCTCTGTCCAGGGCCTCGGCGCGGTCGGCCCTGCTACGCCCGGGTCGGCCAGGGGTCGTCGAACCCGGCGTTGCTGTAGCGAGCCTGGGAGTTCTTCCAGGACTCACCGTTGCCGGTGCGGGGCGCCTCCATGATCAAGACGCCCTTGGCACTGTGGCGGGGCAGGTGAAGGCCGATGCGGCCTAGCGTGTGCTTCAGTTGCATGGCGGGTTCCTCGTGTCCTCTTTCGAACCCTCCGGAGCTGGGAGACGGCCCACTCGGCCACCCCGGCTGGAGGCTCCTCGTCCGCTGCTTTCCCGCCCCAAATGTCGGCACTAAGCGTGACAAATCTTGAATAGTCTGCCACTTATTGTGGCAATGGAGGGAGCGGCCGCGTCAGCGGGCCAGGCGTTGCGGGGCGATCTCGGGGAGGGCGAGCTCGGCACCTCGGCGGGCCGGGTCGAGGGCGACGAGAACGAACTGCACGCTGCTCGCCGCGCTCGAGGACTTCGCGGGCCCGGCGCGGCGCGGGAACGGCCAACCCGGCGAGCGGCACGTAGCACTGCATGCCCCCCACGTCGACCATGGCACCGTGGGACACGAACGAGGACACGGTTCCCTCGACGGTCGACCGATCGGGTGCTCGGAGACAAAGGTCAAGAACGTCAGGGGGTCGTTGACCGCGGGCGGTGGCCCGGACCGGCGCCGGCGACTCGGCTCGGGCGACTGCGATCGGCATCGGCGTCGGGATCGACCGCCTCGACGGTGGCCACGTCGATGGCGGCGCGCACGTCGGGAGCGGTGGCACGACGACCGCGGCCCCCGCGACTTCGTGAGCCCGGACCCGAAGGCGCGGGCTCGCTCGCCTTCATCGGTTTCCGAAGCAGAGGCCCTCGGTCTGCCTGTGCGACTCCTGGCTTCCTTCTTCGCCTTGTCCGTCTTAGCGCAGGCTCTGTCGTCTTCTTCGCTTTCTTGCTCGCCTTTCCCGCCTTGTCCGCCTTTGTCGCCTTCTCGGATTTCTCCGCCTCGTCTGGCCTTCGAGGCTTTGGCGGCCTTCGCAGCCTTGTCGGCCTTCGCAGCCTTGTCGGCCTTCGAGGCTTTGTCGGTCTTCGACGGCCTTGGCGGCCTTCTTGGCGGCTTGGCGGCTCGTCACGTTGCTCGACGAGCTCACGTCGGCTCCGGCCGCGGACACGCGGCCTGGACGGTGGAGGACTCCGGCGAGCCCGCCGAGGACCCCGTGACGAGGGTCGTGGCGGCCTTGGCCGCCTTTGTCGATTTGGCTGCCTTGGCGGTCTTGGAGGAGCCCGCCGCCAAGGCTGCACGGCTCCGCACCCCGCGCACCGGGCTCCGGGGGGTGAAGATCCACCCCACGCCGGGCACGGGCTTTCCGCCGATCAGGCGATCCTCGTCGAAGAGCCAGGGGTGCTCGGCATGGAACTCCTGGAAGGAGTCGTTCGACAGCACCCGGGCCCCCACCCGCTCGGCCACCCGCAGCAAGAACGCGTCACCGCGACCGACCGCCCCCGCCGGGGGGGAGACGAGCTCGGCGTGGGCGACCGCCTCGTCGAAGGCCTTGCGCTCGGAGGGATCGATCCGGTGGCCGAAGGTGGCGTCGACGACCACGATGACCTCGGTCCCGGCGAATTCGGCCTGGAATTGCCGGACGGCGTCGTCGAGCTGGGCCAGGCTCGGAACGGAGCGGCCCTCGGTGGCGATGTTCGATCCGTCCACGACGGCGTAGGAGGGGGCCATGTGGGGTCCAGTCAACCATCCCACCGCCGGGATCTGTCCGACCCTCACCCCGGGGCCACCCGCGCGGCCCCGGCACCCGCCGTAGGATGCCGCCATGGCCGGCGACCTGGGCGGAGAAGTAGCCGAACTCCTCCAAGCGATGATCCGCAACGCCTGCGTCAACGACGGCACGCCCGAGTCCGGACACGAGCAGCGCAACGCCGATCTCCTCCGCGACCTCTTGGAGGGGCGGGGCCTCGACATGGAGCTCTACGAGCCCCTACCCGGCCGCACGTCACTGGTGGCCAAGCTCGAGGGTCGCGACCCCGACGCCCCGGCCTCTGGCGCTTCTCGGGCACACCGATGTCGTCCCCGCCAACGGCGAGGACTGGCGCCACGACCCCTTCGGTGGGGAGATCATCGACGGCGAGGTGTGGGGACGCGGTGCGGTGGACATGCTGAACCTCACGGCGTCGATGGCGGTGTCGGTCGCGCCATCTGGCCGACGAAGGATTCCGCCCCGAAGGCGACCTCCTGTTCATCGGCGTCGCCGACGAGGAGGCCCTCGGGCAGCCACGGTGCGCAGTGGCTGACCGAGCACCGGGCCGAGGAGGTGCGCTGCGACTACCTCATCACCGAGGCGGGGGGCTTCCCCATGGCGAGCCCGGGCGGGGTACGTCTCCCGGTCATCACCGGGGAGAAGGGCGCGTTCTGGTGCACCATGACCGTGCGCGGCACACCCGGGCACGCGTCCCAACCGCTGCGGACCGACAACGCCTTGGTGAAGGCGGCCGAGGTGGTTCGCAGGCTGGCCGAGCACGAGACACCCGCCGACATCCACGAGGCGTGGCGGCGCTTCGTCGAGGGCATCGGCCTCCCCGCCGAATTCTCCGGGCCGCTGCTCGACCCCGAGCGCATCGGCGAATTCTGCGAGACCCTGCCCCTGCTGGGACTGGCCCGCCAGGCGCATGCCTGTACCCACACGACCATGGCGCCCACCGTCCTGCAGGCCGGGACCAAGGTCAACGTCATCCCCGACCGCGTCCACCTCCAGGTCGACATCCGGACCCTGCCCGGGCTGGGGCCAGCCCGAGGTCGAGGCCATGATCGACGACGCCCTGGGCGACCTGGCCGGCGACGTCGAGCTGACCTGGAACAGCATCGACGTGGCCAGCACGTCCGCCGACCGACACCCCGCTGTGGGACGCCCTCGAACGCGTGGCCCAGGCCTCGTACCCCGACGCCCGGTGCGTGCCCTTCCTCACCGTGGGCGCCACCGACGCCCGCTTCTTCCGGCGGCTCGGCACCGTCGCCTACGGCTTCGGCCTCTTCAGTGAGCAACTGTCGTTCGAGCAGTACGCGGCGATGTTCCACGGCGTGGACGAGCGGGTCGACGTCGCCTCGCTCGGGCTCTCCGCCGAGCCTCTGGGACGGGCTCGCCCGACAGTCGCTGCGGTGAGCGCGCCGGGGGACGCCGGGACCCCGCCCATCGAGGCGGTGCTCTTCGACTTCGGGGGCGTCATCACCGACAGCCCCTTCGACGCCTTCGAGCGCTACGAACGCGACCACGGGCTGCCCGAGGGGTTCATCCGCTCGGTCAACGCCACCAACCATCTCGACAACGCCTGGGCCCGCCTCGAGCGCAACGAGCTCGGGTTCGAGGCGTTCTGCGACGCCTTCGAAGCCGAGACGCCTGGCAGCGGGAGGCCGGATCGACGCACGGGACCTGTTCGCCATGTTCTCGGGCCAGCTCCGTCCCGAGATGGTCGAGGCCGTCCGGCGCTGTGGCGAGCACTTCAAGACCGGGCTGCTGACGAACAACTTCGTCACGCCGATCTCGGCGTCGGGCTACTCGGCGCTGGCGGAGGTCCTGGCCCTGTTCGACGCCGTGGTCGAGTCCTCGGTCGTCGGCGTGCGCAAACCCGACGAGCGCTTCTATCGCGTGGCCTGCGAGGCGCTGGACATCGCACCTCGCCAAGCGGTGTTCCTCGACGACCTCGGCGTCAACCTGAAACCGGCCCGGGCCCTGGGCATGGCCACCATCAAGGTCGCCGACACCTCCAGTGCGCTGACCGAGCTCGAAGAGGTCATCGGCATCGCGCTGCGCTGATCGCCGGTCCGACGAGACGGTCCCGATCGGCCGGAGCGACGGTCAGGAGAAGGCCCGCCGCAGGAGGTCCTCCTGCTCGAGGTGATGCAGCGCCGCGCTCCCGGTGGCCGGGCTCGCCGACTCGGCCCGGCTCACGTGGGTCAGCGTGAACCGGTCACGCAGCAGCCGGTGCAGGCGTCCGTGCGCGAACGACCACGCCCCCATGTTCTCGGGCTCCTCCTGGACCCACACCACCTGGTCGGCGTCGGGGTAGCGGCCGAGCACCGAGGCCAGGGCTTCTTCGGGCCAGGGATAGAGCTGCTCGACCCGGACCACGGCCACCGCGGCAGGGTCGACACCGGGATCGGGGAGCCCCTCGCCGCCGCCGAGCAGGGCGTCGCGCCGGGCCATGGCGTCGAAGGCGACCTTGCCCGAGCACAGGAGCACTCGGCGCACCGCGGCGGCGTCGACCGGGTGCCGGCGTCCCGTCGCGCCGGCCGTGGCCGGATCGTCGAGGACCTCGGCGAAGGAGCCCACGGTGAGCTCGTCGAGCCCCGAGCGCGACTGGCGCGCCCGCAGCAGGGACTTGGGCGTGAACACCACCAGGGGCTGTCGACCCAGGCCCCGCACCTGGGATCGCAGGAGGTGGAAGTACTGCGCGGCCGTGGTGGGCTGGGCCAGGCGCATGTTGTCGCGTGCGGACAGGGTGAGGAACCGCTCGATGCGGGCCGAGGAGTGCTCCGGGCCTTGACCCTCGTATCCGTGGGGCAGCAACAGGACGAGGCCCCAACGCTGGCCCCATTTGTCGTCGGCGGACACGAAGAAGTTGTCGATGATGATCTGGGCGCCGTTGGCGAAGTCGCCGAACTGTGCCTCCCATGCCACCAGGGCGTCGGGGGACTCCACCGAGTACCCGTACTCGAAGCCCACCGCCGCGTACTCCGAGAGCAGCGAGTCGTGGACGCCGAAGCGCCCGACGTCGTCGCCGTGGAGATGGGCCAGGGGGATCCACTCCTCCCCCGTCCGGTAGTCGACGAGCACGGCGTGGCGCTGGCTGAAGGTGCCCCGTCGGGTGTCTTGGCCCGAGAGACGGACGTCGGTGCCCTCGAGCACGATCGATCCGAGGGCGAGGGCCTCGCCGAGCGCCCAGTCGACCTCGCCGGCCGCCACCATCTGGGCCCGCTGCTCGAACTGGCGCAGCAGCTTCGGGTGGACGGTGAAGCCCTCGGGCACCGTCGTCGCCGCCACGGCCAGGCGCTCGAGCTCGTCGCGCGCCACCCCGGTGGCCACCGCCGGGCGTGTGGGCGCGACGAACCGGCGCTGTGGGCAGGACGGTGGCCTGGGGCGGCGCGGTCTGCCGGGTCTCGTCCAGAGCCACCTGCAAGCGTGCCCTGGAAGTCCTCGAGGGCCCGTTCGGCTTCGTCCACGGTGATGTCGCCGCGGCGCACAAGCGATTCGGTGTAGAGCTTTCGCACCGAGCGCTTGCCTTCGATGATGGCGTACATCCGGGGCTGGGTGTAGCTGGGGTCGTCGCCCTCGTTGTGACCGTGACGCCGGTAGCAGACCAGGTCGATCACGACGTCTTTGTGGAACGCCTGCCGGAAGCCGAAAGCCAGGCGCGCCGCGCGCAGACACGCCTCGGGGTCGTCCCCGTTCACATGGAAGATCGGGGCCTGGACCATCTTGGCGACGTCGGTCGGGTACAACGACGAACGCGCCGACTCGGGAGCGGTGGTGAAGCCCAACTGGTTGTTCACCACCACGTGGATGGTGCCCCCCGTGCGGTAGCCGGTCAGCTGCGAGAGCTCGAGGGTCTCGGCCACCACGCCCTGGCCGGCGAAGGCGGCGTCGCCGTGGACGAGCACCGACAGCACGTCGAGACTGCCGGTCCCCGCCGAGCATGTCCTGCTTGGCCCGGACCATGCCCTCGACGACGGGGTCGACCGCCTCGAGATGCGAGGGGTTCGACGCCAAGGTGACGGTGAGCTCGGATCCGGCGCGGGCCACGAACTTGCCCGTGGCCCCCTTGTGGTACTTGACGTCCCCCGAGCCCTGCACCGAGTCGGGGTCGAGGTCGCCCTCGAACTCGCGGAAGATCTCGCCGTAGGACTTGCCCACGATGTTGGCGAGGACATTGAGCCGGCCCCGGTGCGCCATGCCCAGCACCGCCTCGGTGGTCCCGACCTGGGCGCACTCCTCGAGGATGGTGTCGAGGAGCACGATGGTCGACTCGGCCCCTTCGAGGCCGAAGCGCTTCTGCCCCACGTAGCGGGTGTGGAGGAACCGCTCGAAGGCCTCCGCGGCGTTGAGCCGGTCGAGGATGTGGCGTTGCTCGAGGGGGTCGAGCGTGGTGGGCACGCCTTCGGTGTGCTGCTGGATCCAGCGCTTCTGCTCGGGGTCCTGGATGTGCATGTACTCGATGCCCAGTGTGCGGCAATAGGCGTCGCGCAAGAGGTCGAGCGCCTCGCCCAGGGTGAGGGTGTGGCGGCCCGCCAGCCCGTCGACCACGAACTCGCGGTCGAGGTCCCACAAGGTGAGGCCGTAGGTGGTGGGGTCGAGCTCGGCGTGCAGCGGTCGGGGCTCGGCCGAGAGTGGGTCGAGGTCGGCGATGAGATGGCCGCGCACCCGGTACATGTTGATCAGGCTCTGCACGTGGACCTGCTTGACGAACCGCATGTGCTCGCTGTCGCCGGCATTGACGTCGGCCTGCCAGCGGCACCGGCTGATACGGGCACGTCCATCGCCGCGAACACCGACTCGTAGAAGTCGTGCTGCCCGGTGAGGCATTCGGCCATGTACGTGAGGAACATCCCCGACTCCGCGCCCTGGATGATGCGGTGGTCGTAGGTCGACGTCAGCGTGACCACGGGGCCGACACCGATCTCGGCCAGGCTGCGCCGATCGGCGGCCTGGAACTCGGCGGGGTATCCGAGGGCCCCCACGCCGATGATGGCCCCTTGGCCCGGCATCAGCCTCGGGACCGACTGCATCGTGCCGAGCGTGCCGGGGTTCGTGAGCGTGACCGTGGCGCCGGCGAAGTCGTCGGGCGTGGCCTTGCCGGTGTGGACCTTGCGCACGAGCTCCTCGTAGGCGATCACGAACCCCCGGAAGTCGAGGGTCTCGGCCGCGCCGATCACCGGCACCAACAAGGTGCGGGTGCCGTCGGACTTCTCGAGGTCCACCGCCAGACCCAGGCCGACGTGGTCGTGGTGGATGACCCCGGGCTTCCCGTCCCGTCGACGTCGGGCACGAAGCTGGAGTTGAGCGCGGGGACCGCCTCGAGGGCCCGCACGACGGCGAAGCCGATCAGGTGGGTGAAGCTCACCTTGCCACCCGAGGTCCGGGCCAGGTGCTGGTTCAGGATCGACCGGTTCACCTCGAGGAGCTTGGCCGGGACCGTCCGCACGCTCGTGGCGGTGGGGACCGTGAGCGATGCCGCCATGTTCTGCGCGATGCGCGCCGCCGCGCCCCGAAGCGGGGACGGCACGCGGGGCGCTCGGAGCCGGTCGACGCCTCCGGCGTGGGCACGGCGCCCGGTGCCGGGCACCGGTCGACGTCGACGGCCCCGGTCGAAGCCCGAGGTACCGTGGTCACCGGAGCGACGGACCGCGACGATGCCGCCGGTTCGGCGGCGGCCGGGGCAGTGCCGTCGCAGGCATCGCCGCGGTGGCCACGCCTCCGGGGACGTAGTCGGCGAAGAACTCGCGCCAGCTCTCGCTCACCGACGACGGGTCGTTGCGGTACTCCTCGAACATGTCGTCGACCAGCCAGGCGTTGGGCCCGAACGCGCCACCCGAAGGACGGGCTCGTGGCTCTGGCCTGGTCTTGTGACATCACAACGATCTTACCGGGGCACCTCGTCGGGAAGCCCCATGCGGAGCGGGCATTAGCCTTGCGCACCATGTTCGTCGGCCGTCGCGGTGATCGATCGAGGCCGGGCGCCGGTGACCGGGCGTTGAGCGCGCGCCCCGACGGCCTGCACGTCGTCGACCACCGAGGCGACACACCCCGGGCCCACACCCACCGTGGTCCTCGTCCACGGTTCACTGGACCGGGGCGCGTCCTTCGCCGCGCACCGTGCGCCGTCTCGACGATCTCCACGTCGTCACCTACGACCGGCGCGGCTACCACCACTCGCGCGCCATGCCCCTGGCCCGCTCCCTCGACGACCACATCGCCGATCTCGTGGCGTGGTGGGCGACGGGCCCGCGGTCGTGGTGGGCCACTCCTACGGCGGTGACGTGGCGCTCGGGGCGGCGATCGAGGCCCCGCACGCCATCGGTGCCGTCGGCGCCTACGAGCCGCCCCTCCCCTGGTGCGAGTGGTGGCCGCGGCGCAGCGCCTCGAGCATCGCCGACGAGGACCCCGCCACCTTCGCCGAGGGGTTCTTCCGGCGCCTGGTGGGCGACGCCGGGTGGGACCGCCTCACCGACCAGGCGCGCGCCGATCGCCACGCCGACGGCCCCGCCCTCGTGGCCGAGCTCTCCGACCTCCGCCGCCACGGCCGCCCCTTCGACCTCGACGCGTTGCGCGTGCCGCTGGTGCTCGGGCGGGGCGGCGCACTCGATGTCGCATCACCGCCGGGCCATCGACGCGCTGGCCGAGCTCGTCCCCGATGCCGAGGTCATCGAGATCCCCGGCTCCGCCCACGGCGCGCCGCTCAGCCATCCCGACGCCTTCGCCGCCTTCGTCCGGCGCGTCGTCGAGCGGGCCATGGGCGCGCCGCGCCCGGTCTGAGACCGGTCGGACGAGGACGACCGGCCTCAGGACCGAACGGGCGCGATGGGTGCTCCGCCCACGACCGCGACGCCTCGACGTCGACGTCGTGGGGAAGCCCGAGCACCCGCTCGGCGATGATGTTGCGCTGCACCTCGGCGGTGCCCCCGCCGATGGTGAGCGCCCTCGAGAAGAGATAGCCCTTGGCCCACACCGGTGCCGGCCACGACGCCACCGGCACCGTCGACCCCGCCGCGCTCGATCCGATGCCCGACGGCGCCTTCGGCGGGCCCGGCGTCGGCCAACATGCCGAAGGTCCCCGCCATGGCCTGGGCCAGCTCCATGACCCGCTGGCCGTGGTCATCGGCCAGCGCCTTGCGCACCGACGCCTCGGGGCCCGGCGTCCGGCCCGCCACGGCCGCGCTCACGGTGCGGAGCCGGATGAGCCGAAGCACCTCGCCTTCGATCGAACAGCCGGGCCAGGCGCTGGCGCAACCCGGCGTCGCGCACCGGCCGCCGCGCCGGACGATGTCGAGGAGATCGCCGACGGTGGGTCCCTGACCCCACAACGCCCCCTCCCCCGACAACGACACCCGCTCGTTGCCGAGGGTCACCTTGGCCAGCGCCCACCCGCCGTTCACCTCGCCCACGAGGTTCTCCGCCGGCAGGCGGACCTCGTCGAGGAACACCTCGTTGAAGGCGTGGTCACCGGTCATGTCGACGATGGGTCGGATGGTCACGCCGGGCGCGTCCATGGGGCAGATGAAATACGAGACGCCCCGGTGCTTGGGAACGTCGGGCTCGGTGCGCGCCAGGAGGATCCCCAACGCCGCGATGTGGGCGAAGCTCGTCCACACCTTCTGGCCACTGACCACCCACTCGTCGCCGTCGCGCACGGCCCGGGTCGAGAGCCCGGCCAGGTCCGAGCCCGCGCCGGGCTCGGAGAACAACTGGCACCAGATCTCCTCGCCGGCCAGCAGGGGGAGGAGATACCGCTCCTTCTGGGCCTCGGTGCCGGCATGCACGAGCGTCGGGCCCGCCCATCCGATGCCGATCTGGTTGAAGGGCCGTCGCACCCCGGCCCGACGCATCTCGTCGTCGATGACGAGCTGCGCGATGGGATCGGCGTCGAGGCCCCACGGACGCGGCCAGTGCGGAGCCACATAGCCCGCCGCGGCGAGCTGACGCGGCGAGGGATCGGGGTTGGCGTCCAGCCAGGCCCGGAACTCGGCGCGAGCCGGGTGATCGTCTCCGGGCAGGGCGAGGTCCACAGCGAAGCAGCGTAGGCTGCCGCCGTGACCGATTGGAACTTCGCCGACGTCTGGGAAACCGTGGCCGAGACCGTGCCCCACGGGCCCAGTGCCATCCACGGCGAACGCCGCCTCACGTGGGCCGAGACCGACCGGCGCGCCAACGGCGTGGCCCAGTTCCTCCTCGACCTCGGGGTCGCCCACCAGGACAAGGTGGCCCACTACCTCTACAACTGTCCCGAGTACATGGAGTCGACCTTCGCCATCTTGAAGGTCGGGCTCGTCCCGGTGAACACCAACTACCGCTACACCGACGACGAGCTCGTCTACCTCTGGGACAACGCCGATGCCGTGGCGGTCATCTTCCACGGTGCCTTCTCGCAGCGCATCGCCGGATTGAAGACCCGCGTGCCGCGCGTCCGGGCCTGGTTGTGGGTGGACGACGGCACCGACCAGTGCCCGTCGTGGGCGACGCCCTACGAGGACGCGGCGCGAGAGCGCCGCGCCGCGTCCCGCCGCTCCGTGGGCCCGCTCGGGCGACGACATGTACTTCCTCTACACCGGCGGCACGACGGGGATGCCCAAGGGGGTCATGTGGCGCCAGGACGACCTCTTCGCCAAGCTCAACGCCGGCAACCTCCTGCGGGTGCCCGAGGACGGGGGCACCGACGGTGTCCGCAAGACCATCGTGGGGCCGGGACCGCTCCACCTCCCCGCCTGTCCACTCATGCACGGCACGGGGGGGTTCACCGCCATGGCGGCCATGACCGTGGGCGGATGCATCGTGACGCTCACCAGTCGCCGCTTCGACGCCGTCGAGCTCCTCGACACCGTCGACGCCGACAACGTGAACACCATCGCCATCGTGGGCGACTCCTTCGCCAAGCCCATCCTGCGGGCCCTCGACGAGCATCCCGGCCGATGGCGGCTCTCGACCCTGCTCGCCTTCGTGTCCTCGGGGGTCATGTGGAGCGAGGAGACCAAGCGGGGCCTGCTCCACCATCACCCCAACCTGATGCTCATCGACGCCTTCTCGTCGTCGGAGGCGATCGGGATGGGCACCTCGGTGTCGAGCGGCACCTCGGCCGAGCACACGGCGCGCTTCACCTTGAGCCCCGACGTGCGCGTCCTCGACCCCGAGTCCAACAAGGACGTGACCCCGGGCTCGGACGAGGTCGGGGTGCTCGCCCTCGGGGGGCCGGAACCCCGTCGGCTACTACAAGGACCCCGACAAGTCCGCCGCCACCTTCAAGGTGATCGACGGCGTCCGCTACTCGGTCCCCGGCGACTTCGCCACCGTCGACGCCGACGGCGCCATCCATCTGCTCGGGCGCGGCTCGGTGGTGATCAACACCGGCGGCGAGAAGGTCTTCCCCGAAGAGGTGGAAGAGGTCTTGAAGCTCCACCCCGCCGTGGCCGACGCCGTGGCGGTGGCGATCCCCGACGACCGCTTCGGTCAGGTCGTGGCCGCCGCGGTCGAGCTGCGCCCCGGGGCGACGGCCACCGAGGCCGAGCTCATCGCGCACGTCCGCGGCCACCTGGCCGCCTTCAAGGCCCCCAAGCGCGTCCATTTCGTCGAGACCATCGGACGTTCCCCGGCCGGCAAGGTGGACTACGCCCGCCTCCGGGCCGAGACCACCGAGTGGGCCTCGACCCCCACCTGAGCGACACCGAGCTGATCGACACGGCGGGCGCGCCGGGGACCTCTTCGCTCGGCGCCGTGGCGCAGTGGCCGGTGCGCGACGCCGCCGCCGGCGTCGTCCGGCGCCGATGCCGACGGCGCCACCGAGGTCGTGGAGCACACCGGCGACATCGACGCACCCTTCGCATGGGCCTCGGTCACCAAGCTGCTCGTGGCCATGGCGGTCCTCGTGGCGACCGAAGAGGGAACCCTCGGCCTCGACGACCCGGCCGGGCCTCCGGGGTCGACGTGCGTCACCTCCTCGCCCACGCCTCGGGACTCGGGCCCGACTCGACCCGATCCCCTCACCGCCCCGGGACGGCGCCGGATCTACTCCAACGTCGGCTACGAGGTGCTGGCCGAGGTCGTGGCACGCACCTCGGGCATGCCCTTCTCCGACTATCTCCGCACCGGCGTGGTCCTCCCTCTCGACATGACCGGGACCGAGCTCCCCCCCGGGTCCTCGCCCGCGTCGGGGGCGCGTGGGACCGCTGCGCGACCTCCTCGCTCTCGCCGCGCGAGTTCCTGGCTCCGCGCCTGGTGGCACCCTCGACCCTGGCCGGTGCCACCTCGGTCGCCTTCCCGGGCCTGGCCGGCGTGTTGCCCGGCTTCGGCCGGTTCGACCCCTGTGACTGGGGCCTCGGCTTCGAGATCCGCGACGCCAAGGCACCGCACTGGACCGGGGCGCCGCAACTCGCCCGGGACCTTCGGCCACTTCGGGCAGTCGGGCAGCTTCGTGTGGGTCGACCCCGACGCCCAGCTGGCCTGCGCGTCGCTGGCTGACCGGGACTTCGGCCCGTGGGCGCTCACGGCGTGGCCGGCCCTCGCCGACGCCGTGCTGACCGCTGGGCGCCACCGCCCGCCACCCTCGAGACATCCGGGTCCATCGACCCGGGCCCGGCGGGGAACCTCCATTAGGCTGCCGCACCGTGAAAGGCGCACCGTGAAGGGCGTGATCCTGGCGGGAGGCAGCGGCACCCGGCTCCACCCGCTCACCCGCATCACCAACAAGCACCTCCTGCCCATCTACGACCGGCCCATGATCAGCTACGCCATCGAGGCCCTCGTGCTGGCCGGGATCAACGAGATGATGCTCGTGACCGGGGGCACCCACGCCGGCGAGTTCCTCCGACTGCTCGGCAACGGCCACGAGCACGGCATCGACCGGCTCAGCTACGCCTATCAGGACCGGCCCGGGGGCATCGCCGAGGCGCTGGGCCTGGCCGAGCGGTTCGTGGCCGGCGACTCGGTGCTCGTGATGCTCGGCGACAACATCGTGGAGCGCACCTTCCGCCCCACGGTCGAGCACTTCGCCCAGCCAGGGCGGCGGGGCGCGCATCGTCCTCACCGAAGCCGACGACCCCGCCCATCTCCGCCATCTCGGTGTCCCGGAGTTCGACGCCGAGCGCCGCATCACCCACATCATCGAGAAGCCCGAGGACCCCCCGAGCAACTACGCCGTGACCGGCATCTACTGCTACGACCCTTCGGTCTTCGAGGTGATCGGCACCCTCGAGCCGTCGGGACGGGGCGAGCTCGAGATCACCGACGTCAACAACTACTTCGTCGAGCAGCGCACCATGTCCTACGACATCCTCGACGGCTTCTGGGGTGATGCCGGCGAGTCGATCGACGCCTACTACGCCGTCAACGACTTCGTCCGGGAGAACGGCGCCAACAAAGGCTGAGCCGGCACCGGCGCCGCCGGCCCGGGCTCAGGCGTCGAGGAAGCGCCGGATCCCGAGGTAGGAACCGAAGGACCCGATCACGACGCCGATCAGCACGACCACGAGGCTGGTGACGATCACCTCGCCCGTCGGCATCCGCATCTGGTACCAGATGTTCCCGGTCTTGATGTTGGAGAAGCTGTCGAGCAGGAAATGCAGCGAGAACACCGTCAACGACGCGAAGAGCGCGCCGAACAGACCCTGGGCCACCCCTTCGAACATGAACGGCACCCGGATGAACCAGTTGGTGGCCCCCACGAGCTTCATGACCGACACCTCTCGCCGCCGGGCGAAGATGGCCAGGCGGATGGTGTTGATGATGAGGACCGAGGCGCTCAGCAACAAGATGACCGCCAGCACGACGAAGACCAATTGCAAGATCCGGCTGACGGTCTGGATGTTGTGGATCGTCTTGGTCGGCACGGCCACGCTCTTCACGCCCGGGAACTTGCCGAACTGACGGGCGATGGCGAGCGCCTCGCTGGGGTTGTCGAGCTGGATCCGCAACGAGGCGGGCATGGTGCCCACTGTGAGCACCTGGTACTCCGGCGGCGTGAGGAGGTGCTTGGACTCGTTCAGGTCATAGGCCTGGGACCGGTAGGTGATGGACCGGACATAGGGAAGCTGCTTGACCTGCTGCTCGACGCCGTCGCGCTGGGCGACTGTGATGTTGGGGTTCAGCCACACGATGGCGTCGACGCCGTGCGCCCACTGGGTGGTGGCATGGGCCACCCCCTGGCGCAGCAGCAGCGACGCCCCCACCAGCGACAACGAGACCCCGACGGTGAGCACCGCGGCGATGGTCATGAGCCGGTTGCGCCACAGGTTCGACGCCGTCTCGCGCGCCACGTAGTCGAAGGAGACCGGCAACTCAGTGCGCGCCCTTTTGGAGCTGGTCCTCGGGGGCCATGCCGGCCGGCGCCATGCCGTAGACGCCCCGGGCCTGGTCCCGCACGAGCGTGCCGTGGTCGAGCTCGATGACCCGCCGGCGCATCTGGTCGACGATGCCGGCGTCGTGGGTGGCGACCACCACCGTGGTGCCGGTCCGGTTGATCCGGTCGAGCAGGCGCATGATCCCCTGGCTGGTGGCGGGGTCGAGGTTCCCGGTGGGCTCGTCGGCCAGGACCACGAGGGGGCGGTTCACGAAGGCCCGCGCCACCGCCACGCGCTGCTGCTCACCACCGGAGAGCTCTCCGGGGAGGCTGTCGTGCTTCTTCGACAGCCCGACCAGGTCGAGCACCTGGGGGACCTGCAGCGCGATCACGTGCTTGGGTCGTCCGATCACCTCGAGCGCGAAGGCCACGTTCTCGAACACCGACTTGTTGGGAAGCAACCGGAAGTCCTGGAACACACACCCGATGTTGCGCCGAAGGTAGGGAATCCGCCACTGGCTGAGATGACAGATGTCGCGTCCCGCCACCCAGATCCGGCCGTCGCCGGGGTCTTCCTCGCGCAGGAGCAGGCGGATGAACGTCGTCTTCCCCGACCCCGAGGGGCCCACGAGAAAGACGAACTCGCCTTTGTCGATGTCGATCGACACGTCGCGCAACGCGATCGAGCCGCTCTTGTATGTCTTGCTGACGTTCTCGAAACGGATCATCGAGTGAGTCCTCGGCGGCATGCCCCAACCGCCATCGGCCGTTGTGGCACACGAGGGCGGCTCGACTCTACCAGCCGGGCTTCACGCCACACAGCTCGGCTGCTCGGCACCGTCCAGTCGCCCACGGGTGGTCCCTACCCGCCCACGGGCCGGCGGCGGCGCAACTCGGCCTCGATGAAGGCGTCGATGTCGCCGTCGAGCACGGCGTCGACGTTGCCGGTCTCGTACTCGGTGCGCAAGTCCTTCACCATCTGGTACGGCGCCATCACGTAGGACCGGATCTGGCTCCCCCACGCCACGTCGGCCTTGGGGCCCGACAGCGAGTCGAGCTCCGAGCGCCGCTCGGCGCGCTGGAGATCGACGAGCTTGGCCGCGAGGATCTGCATGGCCCGCGCCTTGTTCTGGTGTTGGCTGCGCTCGTTCTGACACGACACCACGATGCCGGTGGGCAGGTGCGTGAGCCGCACCGCCGAGTCGGTCTTGTTGACGTGCTGCCCCCCTGCACCCGATGACCGGTAGGTGTCGATGCGCAGGTCCTTGTCGTCGATGGCGATCTCGGTCCCGGCGTCCTCGAGGAACGGGATCACGTCGACCGAGGCGAAGCTCGTCTGGCGACGGTGCTGGGAGTCGAAGGGCGACATCCGCACCAGCCGGTGCACGCCGCGCTCCGCCGACAACAACCCGTAGGCGAACCGGCCCTTCACGATGAAGGTGGCCGACAGCAGCCCGGCCTCTTGGCCTTCGGTGGTCTCGTCGACCTCGAAGGCGAAGCCACGGCGCTCGGCCCAGCGCAGGTACATGCGCAGCAACATCTCGCACCAGTCCTGGGCGTCGGTGCCCCCCGTGCCGGCGTGCACTTCGGCGATGGCGTCGCGTTCGTCGTACTCGCCGGAGAACAGCGATCGCAGCTCGAGGTCCGACAGTCGCTTGGTGAGGTCGTCGATCGACTCGGTGAGCTCGCCGAGGAACGAGTCGTCGGACTCCTCGATGATGAGCTCGTGGAGCTCCTCGGCGTCGGACAGTTTGGCGCCGAGGTCCTCGAGCATGGCGATGTCGTCGTTGACGGAGCTGAACTCCGACGTCACCCGCCGGGCCTCGTCGGGGTCGTCCCACAGGTCCGGGCGCGACACCTCGGTCTCGAGCTCGGCCCGGCGCTCCCGCAGGTGCTCGAGGCCCAGGTAGCCCTCGGCCTCCTCGAGCCGCTTGCGCAGCGACGCCAGCTCGGCCCGGAGGTCGCGCTGGTCGCCCGCCCCGGCGGGCTCAGGCCGCGCCATGGCAGAGCTTGAACTTCTTGCCGCTCCCGCACCAGCACGGCTCGTTGCGCCCGAGCTTCTCGGTGGGGGCCTTCACCAGGGGTGCCTGGGTCTCCTCGTCGGCCATGTGGCGCGGCGAGACCTGGCCGCCGGGGACGGGCATGCCACCCATGTCGAGCCCGGTGGGCACGCCCGCGCCCGCCGCGGCCACGTCGGCGGGGGCCGAGACCCGCATGGCCTCGAGGAGGCTCGCCCCCTGGACCGGGTCGTCGGCGGCCTGGTAGCTGGCGTGGGAGAGATCGGGCTCGGGGGCGGGCTCGGCCACCACCTGGACGTGCATGACGTAGCGCAGGTAGTCGTCGTCGATGGCGTCCATCATCTGGCCGAAGATCGAGAAGCCCTCGCGCTGCCAGGCCACGAGCGGGTCCTGCTGGCCCATGGCCCGGAGGTTGATCCCCTCGCGCAGGTAGTCCATCTCGGCCAGGTGGTCGCGCCAGCGCTGGTCGATGATCTGCATCATCACCTCGCGCTCGACGGCGCGCGCCTCGTCCTCGCCCCCGGGGAACGCCGCGTCGCGGGCGTGGTAGGCGTCGAGCGCCTCGGCCAGGAGGCTCTCGGCGATCTGGCTGGCGGTGACGGCTTCGGCCAGGTCCTCGACGGTGAAGCCCGTCGGGTAGTACTGCGTCACCTCGGCCAGCAGCCGCTCGAGCTCCCACGCCTCGGGGAACTCCCCCGGGCAGGCCGAGCGCACCAGCTCGTCGATGGTCTGCTCGAGCAGCTCCTCGGTGTGCTCGCGCAGGTCCTCGCCGTCGATGACCTGCAACCGGCGCGCGTAGATGACCTTGCGCTGCTCGTTGAGGACCTCGTCGTACTTGAGGACGTCCTTGCGGATCTCGGCGTTGCGACCCTCGACGGTGTGCTGGGCGCGCTCGATGGCCTTGGTCACCATCTTGGCCTCGATGGGCACGTCGTCGGGGAGGGTCCGGCCCATGACCCACTGCATGGCGCCCGTGGCGAAGAGGCGCATGAGCTCGTCCTCGAGCGACAAGAAGAACCGGCTCTCGCCGGGGTCGCCCTGGCGCCCCGAGCGGCCCCGGAGCTGGTTGTCGATGCGGCGGGACTCGTGGCGCTCGCTGCCGAGCACGTAGACCCCGCCGAGCTCGCGGATCTGGTCGCCCTCCTCGCCGCACTCCTTCTCGAAGCGGGCCAGGAGCTTCTCGTACTCGGCCGCACCCTCGTCGGTGTCGAGGTCGAAGCCCTGGCCGATCGCCTCCTGGCGGGCCAGGCCCTCGGGATTGCCCCCGAGCAGGATGTCCACGCCTCGACCGGCCATGTTGGTGGCCACCGTGACGGCGTGGAGCCGGCCGGCCTGGGTCACGATCTCGGCCTCTCGGGTGTGCTGCTTGGCGTTGAGGACCTGGTGCGGGATGCCCCGGCGCTCGAGCAGCTTGGACAGCTGCTCGGACTTGGCCACCGAGGCGGTGCCCACGAGCACGGGTTGGCCGGTCTCGTAGCGCTCGACGATGTCGTCGACCACGGCCGCGAACTTGGCGTCCTCGGACTTGTAGATGAGGTCGGGCTGGTCGGCGCGGACCATGGGCACGTTGGTGGGGATGGGCACCACCGGGATGTTGTAGGTGGTGGCGAACTCGGCCGCCTCGGTCTCGGCCGTCCCGGTCATCCCCGACAACTTCTCGTAGAGCCGGAAGTAGTTCTGGAGGGTGACCGTGGCCCAGGTGTGGTTCTCCTCTTTGATCTGGACCCGCTCCTTGGCCTCGACCGCCTGGTGCAGGCCGTCGGACCACCGCCGCCCCTCGAGGGTGCGGCCCGTGAACTCGTCGACGATCTTCACCTCGCCGCCGGCCACCAGGTAGTCCTTGTCGCGTTGGTAGAGCTCCTTGGCCCGCAACGCCTGGGTGAGGTGGTGCACGTAGTTGACCGACACCAGGTCGTACATGTTGTCCACGCCGACCTGGGCCTCGACCTTGGCGACGCCCGCCTCGGTGGGATACGCGATGCGCTTCTCCTCGTCGACCTCGTAGTCCTCGTCGCGCTTCAAGCGTCCGGACGAGCCCGGCGAACTGGTAGTAGAGCTTGGCCGACTCCGACGCCGGGCCCGAGATGATGAGCGGCGTGCGGGCCTCGTCGATGAGGATGGAGTCGACCTCGTCGACGATGGCGTAGACATGGCCCCGCTGGACCATGTGCTCGCGCGACCGTGCCATGTTGTCGCGCAGGTAGTCGAAGCCGAACTCGGTGTTGGTGCCGTAGGTGACATCGCACGCGTAGGCGAGGCGCTTGTCCTCGAAGTCGGGGAGCTCGGGGCTCACCCGGCCGACGGTGAGCCCGAGGAAGCGGTGGACCTGGCCCATCCAGTCGGCGTCCCGGCCGGCCAGGTAGTCGTTCACCGTGATGACGTGCATGCCCTTGCCCCGACAGGGCGTTGAGGTAGACGGGAAGCGTCGAGACCAGGGTCTTGCCCTCGCCGGTCTTCATCTCGGCGATCCATCCGAAGTGCAGCGCCATGCCCCCCATGAGCTGCACGTCGAAGTGGCGCTGGCCGAGCACCCGCCACGCCGCCTCGCGCACGGTGGCGAAGGCGTCGATGAGCAGGTCGTCGAGGGTCTCGCCGTTGGCGATCCGCTCCTTGAAGTCGACCGTCCGATGGGCCAGGTCGTCGTCGGACAGGGCTTCCATCTCGGGCTCGAGCTCGTTGATGAGGGGAACGAGCTCTGCCAGCCGGCGGACCTTCTTCCCCTCGCCGGCCCGCAGGACGCGCGTAAAGACACTCATGACGCCGGGAGTCTACCGCCGGGCCATGCCCGCTCAGCGGCACGACTCGCCGCCCGACGCCGCCGGTGTGACCCCGCCGCCGGTCGATCGGCCTGCTCAGAGGCCTGTGGTCAGTCCTTGGGAAGCGTGTGGGAGCGGCGAGGGTGCGAGCGTCCCACCAGCTTTCCCTTCAACCGCTCGACCTGGTGCTCGAGCTTGTCGACGACCTTGTCCACGGCCACGGGCACCTCGTCCGCGGCCGCCTTGGCCCGCAGGGTGTGGCCGTGGCCGGTGATGGTGACCTCGCAGACCTTGCGCCCCGACCCCGGGGCGTCGCGGTCCTCGGACAGGCGCACTTCGGCTCGCTCGAGCACGGGGGCCAACCTCCCGAGCTTGGCCACCTTCGCTCGGGCCAGCGCCCGGACTTCTTCGGGCGCGGTCTCCTTGTGTCCCTGAACGGCGACGTCCACCGCTGCACCTCCTTCAGGCCGTGGGTCGGGTGCTCCCTTCCCGCTCGGCTGAGATGTTCGATGCATGTGGACCGCGTCCGGCTGACCTGGTCTTTGTCCCCACACTCGCCTGCAGAGGAGTGTGGCGGCCCGGTTGTCGGCGACGACACGGTCGACCCGCACCGCCCGACGACACCCACGACGGCCTGCTTCGATCCTTCTCCGCCGAACACCGAGAGTCGGTGCCCCGACGGGCAGGGCTTACCTCTAAGTCGCACCATGCTCAGCAACCATGAGTTGCCTTACGTGGGTCGTTTCGCCTGCGACTGGCTTCGACTTGCAACCACAGACCCGGACACGATCCACAATGACAGCGTACGCCTCGGCGTCCCGAATGTCTCGGGCGCCGGAGTGCGGGGTGCGTGCCGGCGGACGGTCGCCGTCGGGCGGCGTCAGGTGCCGGTCTGCCAGGAGCCGAGGTACTCCTCCTGGGCCGGGGTGAGGCGGTCGATGTCGACACCCATCGTCTCGAGCTTGAGACGGGCGATCTCGGCGTCGATGGTGCGAGGGACGTCATAGACACGCTTCTCGAGCGTGGCCGCGTTGGCCATGACCCACTCCGCGGCCAGGGCCTGGTTGGCGAAGCTCATGTCCATGACCGCGGCGGGGTGGCCCTCGGCCGCGCTCAGGTTGACGAGGCGGCCCTCGGCGATGACGAGGATGTGCTTGCCCCGCACCGAGAACTCCTCGACCATGGGCCGGACGTGGCGGCGCTGGCCCTCGGACATCTCGCCCAGGCTGATGAGGTCGATCTCGATGTCGAAGTGGCCCGAGTTGGCCACGATGGCCCCGTCCTGCATCCGCTCGAAGTGCTCGGCCCGCAGCACGTCGCGGTTCCCGGTCACGGTGATGAAGATGTCGCCCTCCGCCGCGGCGACCTCCATGGGCTCGACCCGGAACCCGTCCATGACGGCTTCGAGGGCCCGCAGCGGGTTGATCTCGGTCACGATGACCTGGGCCCCGTGGCCGCGCGCCCGGCTGGCCACACCCTTGCCGCAGTAGCCGTAGCCGGCGACCACGACGCGCTTGCCCGCCAGCAGGACGTTGGTGGCCCGGATGACACCGTCGAGCGTGGACTGCCCCGTGCCGTAGCGGTTGTCGAACATGTGCTTGGTGTCGGCGTCGTTGACGGCCACGATCGGGTACTTGAGCGCACCCTCGGCCTCCATGGCCCGCAGCCGGATGACACCGGTCGTCGTCTCCTCGGTGCCGGCCAGGATCTCCGACACCTGGTTCGGACGGGTGGAGTGGATCCGTGACACCGTGTCGCAGCCGTCGTCCATCGTCATGGTGGGGTGACGGTCGAGCAGCGCGTCGATGTGCGCGTAGTAGAGCTCGGAGTTCTCACCCTTCACGGCGAAGGTGGGGATGCCCTCGTCGCGGACCAGTGAGGCGGCGACGTCGTCCTGGGTCGACAAGCGGGTTCGACGCGCAGATGAGGACCTCGGCGCCTCCCGCCTTGAGCGTCCGCAGCAGGTTGGCGGTCTCGGTCGTGACGTGCAGGCACGCCGCGATCACCGCGCCCGGCCAGGGGCCGCTCCTTGGCGAAGCGCTCCCGGATCGACGTCAGCACCGGCATGTTGGCGTCGGCCCATGCGATGCGCTGGTGCCCGAGATCGGCGAGACCGAGATCGGCGACGTCGTGGTCAGTGGCGGACGTGGACATTGTCTGCTCCTCGTGCTCCTCGTGTGATTGACAGGCTGCTGTCTGGGCTCTCAGGGCCCTTCGGCTGAGCGTCGTCTACGGCTCGAGCAGACGTCGTTTCAACTCTTCGAGGACCGGCACCGGCCCCGGGTCGATGCCCTCTCGGGCAGCGAGCTGGAGCGAGACGAAGTCCCCCACGAGCATCAGGTCGAGCAGCTGTGCCAGGTCCCCCTCACCCTGGGCGCGCACCTCGATGATGTCAGCTACGACCTCCCGAAGCACATCCGAGACGAAGGCGAAGCGCCGGGCCAGCTGGGGATGTTCGGCGTCGTGGCGCAGATTGATGAGGGTGAGCACCTGGCGGGTGACGTCGCCGTGCTGGCCCCAACCGGCGATCTCGTTGTGACAGAGCTCGGGGTAGACCGCCGCGAAGGCGGGTGCCTTGGCGTTCTCGTTGACCTGTGCCTTCCACCGGATCGCGGCGGCGGCCCCCACGGCCTGGGCGCCGTGGATGAGGGGGATGGTGCGGCCGATGCGGCGGGCCACCTCCTCGGCGATGCTCCCGGGCTGGACGAGCCGGTCTCGGCGGTACTTGAGCTGGTCGACCGCCAGGGCCACCCAGGTGGCGGCACCGGGGAAGAGCCCGATGTCCTCGAGGACGACGAGGGGCGGGATGGCCATGGCGCCGAGCGCGGCCCGCGGCTGGGGGATGGTCGTGGGCACCGGCACGACCGGGGCACCCCACTCCTCGGCCAGCCGACCGAGCTCGCCACCGGCGGTGACCGCCACGAGGCTGGCCCCGGCGTTGGCCGCCTCCCCGGCCGCCTCGACGGTCTCCTCGGTGTTGCCCGAGAACGAGATGGCGAAGACGAGCGACCCCCGGCCCACGAAGTCGGGGAGGTCGTAGGACTTCACCACCGTGATGGGCACGGGGACGAAGGGCCCGGCCACCGCCACCATGACGTCGCCGGCCAGCCCGCTGCCCCCCATGCCGAGGACGACGACGTTCTCGACGTACTCGCGCTCGGGAAGGCCGTCGAGGCCGTGGGCGGCACCCACCGCCGCGGCCACCTGCTCGGGCAGCCCGGCGGTCACCTCGAACATGCCGAGCGTGTCGAGCACGCCCTCCGGCGTCGGTCATTTGTCGGTGCCCGCACTCAGCGTGCTGGCGACGCCGGTCTCCTTGGCCTTGGCCATGAGCCGCTCGTGCTCGGCGTCGTCGACGGCGGTGGCCTCGTCGACGAGCATGACGGGGATCCCGTCGCGCACCTCGTAGCTGCGGTGCAGGCGCGGGTTGTAGAGCCGGTCCTCGTCCTCGAAGTACAGGAGCGGGCCCTTGTCCTCGGGACAGGCCAGCACCTCCAGTAGCAAGGGGTCCAGTGCCATCGGTCGTCGTGCTCCCAACTTCGTCGTCTGTCTTGTCTCGGACGGGGTTCCGGGTCGGTCGTGGTTCTCGGGGTCGGTCGTGGAGACTCAGTGTCGTGGCGAGGGCCCTCCGCCGGGGACCTCGGCCACGAGCTCGAGGAGCTCGGCGCTGTGGCGGTCGCATTCGGCGGGAGATGCTGCTTCGACGTTGAGGCGGAGCAGCGGCTCGGTGTTCGACGGGCGGACGTTGAACCACCAGTCGTCGAAGTCGACGCTCAGCCCGTCGGTGCGGTCGCAGACGAGGCCCTGGGCGGCGAAGTGCTCGGCCAGCGACTCGACGGCGGTGGCGGGATCGTCCACCTCGGTGTTGATCTCGCCCGAGTCGGCGTACTTGCGATAGGGGGCGAGCAGCTCCGACAGCGCGCACGCCCGCCTGCGAGAGCTCCTCGAGGACGACCATGGCCGCGATGAGCCCCGAGTCGGCCCGGTAGTTGTCCATGAAGTAGTAGTGCCCCGAGTGCTCGCCGCCGAAGACCGCGCCGGTGTCCACCATCACCTGCTTGATGAAGGAGTGCCCGACCCGGGTCCGCACCGCCGTGCCGCCGTACTTCTCGATCGTCTCGGGGACGATCTTGGAGCAGATGAGGTTGTAGAGGACCGTGGCGCCGGGATGCTTCTCGAGCATGGCGCGTGCCACGAGGGCGGTGGTGAGCGAGCCCGACACCGGTCGGGCCTGTTCGTCGACGAGGAAGACCCGATCGGCGTCACCGTCGAAGGCGAGCCCGATGTCCGCCTTCGAGGCCAGGACCGCCTTCTTCAGGTCCGGCGAGGTTCTCCTCTTGGATGGGGTCGGCGGGGTGGTTGGGAAACGTGCCGTCGAGCTCGCCGAAGAGGATCTCGAGCTCGACGGGCAGGCCCTCGAAGGCCTTCGGGACCACGAGGCCCCCCATGCCGTTGGCGGTGTCGGCCACGACCTTGAGGCGGCGCAGCGCCGAGGGGTCGATGAACGAACGGACGTGCTCGGCGTATTCGTCGAGGAGCTCGAGCTGTTCGTAGCCGCCGGTCTCGGGTCCCCGGTCGGCACCCGAGACCAGCGCCTCCTGGGCCTCGTCGCGGATGACGGCCAGCCCGGTGTCCTGTCCGACGGGCTTGGCGCCGGCCAGGCACATCTTGATCCCGTTGTAGGCGGCGGGGTTGTGCGAGGCCGTGAACATCGCCCCGGGGGCGTCGAGCCGGCCCGAGGCGAAGTACATCATGTCGGTCGAGGCGAGCCCGAGGTCGACGACCGTGGCCCCGGCGCTGCGGGCCCCGCTGGCGAAGGCGGCCGAGAGCTCCACACCCGACTCCCGCATGTCGCGCGCCACCACGATGCGACTCGTGCCCACGAACTCGCGCGAAGGCCCAGCCGATGGCACGACAGCTACGGCCGTCGAGCTGCTCGGGCACCGTCCCGCGCACGTCGTAGGCCTTGAACACGGCATCGAGTGCGGTCATGGCGCCCGAAGCCTACCTGCTCCCCTCCCCCCGACCCGGGTGGCTGCGGCAGGCCCGGCCGTACGGCCTCGCAGCGGCCCCGACCCCTACTGCAGGTCGGTCCGGATGTGCTCGGGCGTCGCCGTAGGCGGCGCGGAGGTCGGTGCGCGCGTTGGTGGCGTTGGTGCGTGCCGCCAGGAAGACCTGCCAGTTGCCGGGGAATCCGGTCGGCGTCTGCGCCAGGATCTGGGCCGACTCCCCGTTGGTCGCGCTCTGTGCGGTGGACACCTGGTTCTTCAGGTCGGTGAAGGCGGCCTGCGCCGCGGTCACGTCCTTGCCCGCCGCCTGCGCGTTCGGATGGCGGTGGCGATCTGGGGCTCGAGGTTGACGAGGACGCCCTCGATGTAGGTCTCGTCGTCGAGCACGACGGTCAGGTGCGTCTGGGGCGTCATCACCACGTAGACGCGGTAGTTGTAGACCATCGAGCGCGCCACGGCCCGCAGGCCGGCGCACGTGGTCGCCGACAGCACCTGGGTCTGCAGCCCTGGATGCCGGGCAGCTCCACGGTGGTGATGTCGTTCTGCAGCGTCTGTCGGTCACCGGTGGTCAGATGGTTGGCGGTGTTGTCCGACCGCGGCCGACAACGCGTCGAGCTGCGTGACCCGTGCCGCCAGGTCCGCCTCGACGAGCTGTTGCGCCGCGCTGAAGGTCGCCGGGGTGCATCTCGGGCTCGACGCCTGGGTGGTGGCGGTGCGTCGACCCGGTGCGTGGCGGTCGGCCGACGGCGCGGCGAAGGCCGGCGCCCGGGACCATCACGACGAGCCCGACGACCGCACCGGCCGCCGCGGCGCCGACCGCCATGCGACGTGCGAAGGTTGTGCTTCATCTCAAGAATCTCCTTGCGGGTGGTTCAGGTCCGAGTTCGCCGTGTTGAGGTTGTTGTCCAGTGCCCCGAGGTCGGCGGCGACCTGATCGAGTGTCTGTGGGCTGAGCGCGTTGGAGGGCGCGGTCGTCGTCGGAGTGCCACCGGCGCGGCGTGGAACCGAGCTCGGGCCCGCCACGGTGCCGGGCACCGCGTCGTGGTGGACGTCGACGACACCGACGTCGTGGGGGTGATCCGGGCCACGACGTGCGACGAGCTGCCCGCTCCGCAGGCTGCCAATGTCACGGCGACGCCGCTGAGCAGCGTCGCGGTGACGAGCCTCGGTGTCTTCATCTCCATCCCTCCTCGTGCGCCTCGGTCCGACAGGCGTTCCCCGTTCCATCGGACCCCGAGTCGGACCTCTGAAGCGGCTCTGCCCTGTCGGGCCTGACCGAATCATCGGCCCCGGCCATGTGGGGAGCCGTGTGCGAGAAGTTAGGGAATCGTGATCTCGGAGCCCGCGCTCCGGAAGGCGCCGAGAGGCCGCCGGTGCTCAGGGGTAGGCGAAGCGGCGCCAGACGAGCACGCCCAGGGCCACGAGGCCGACCGCGGTCAGCAGCAGGCCGAGCTTGTCGGGACCGCTCGCCCCGTAGGTGAGGGTGACGTCGTGTGACTGTCGGCACGACCACCATGAGGTTCGGCTCCGAGCGCCACGGGCCGAGGGCCCCGGTGGCGTGCCACGACGGGAAGTACGACACCCGCACCAACACGGGCACCCCCACCCGGCTCACGTGGAAGCTGACCTGATCATCGGTGGCAGCGGATGGCCGACACCGTCACGGCCGGAGGAGCGTGCGTGGTGCTGCGCCGGGGCGACGCCCTTGGGGGCTCTGGTCCACGACGCCAGGCCACCGGCCACCAACTGCTGTGACCACTACGACGGGATCCGCGTACCAGCGCTGCGACACCGGGAGCCACGACGCCTGGGCCGCGCCGACGCCGGTGAGCACGTCGGGGGTCTCGGTCAGCGGCGTCACGAGCGACGAGTCGTGGACGAGGTAGATCTTCCACGTGGTGATGATGGTCTGGCCCTGGTAGACGGTGTGCCACGGTCCCGTGGTGCCGACCAGCGTCAGGGCGGGGTCGGCGTCGGCCTGGTCCTGGATCGGCGGCGACGAGGCCATGAAGTACTTCACGCCCAGCAGCTGCAGGTGCTTGATCCCGAGCGGGACGTTGACCGACCCGTAGACGATGCCCGTGGTCGACGGGCACCATGGCCTCGGACGGCGACACCGAGAGCTCGGCCTGGTTGATGAAGTGGTACGGCGTCGTGGTCGGCGGACTCGAACAGCAGGCCCTCCATGGAGTCGACGCACCCGTCGGTGTAGTTGGGCAGGAGCATCGGCGCCATGGGCGTGCCGAAGCGGTTGAGGTTGGCGTTGTACTCCCACATGGCCCGTCCGCACCCGTATTTGGCCGTCACCTTGTCCATGGCCGGGACGATGCCGTCGTGCATCTCGGCCCATCCGCCTTTGCGTTCGACGCCGGAGTAGTTCCACTGCGCCCACGCCGCGACGTTGCTGGACCGGACGTTGACGGGCCCGAGCTGGTAGACCGTCCCCGGGGTGACGAGCAGCGGAGGCAGGACCACGAGCGCCGAGATGGCCAGGGCCACGAACGGCACCACCAGGGCTCCCGGCGCCCAGGCCATGCGCCGGGGCGGCGGGGCCTGGACGGGGCGGGAGGCCCGGCGGGTGCGCATCCATCTCGACTGGCCCCCGAATCCCCCGGCGGGGTAGCCGGGCCCCGGCGTCTGTGTCTCGGGGTCGGCGACGTCGGTGGGCGTGCTCAGATGCGCCGCGGCCGGGCGTCGCGCGCCGGGCACGACATGGGGGGCGAAGGTCGACAACGGGCCCGCCCGTGGCGAAGGCCGGGGTCGGGCCCGCCCGGGACCGCCATGGCTGGGCATCGGCCGGTGGCATCCACCGCAAGGCGCTGCGCAGGTTCCGCCATCCCCGAGCCGCCGTGATCAACAGCTCCGCCACGCCGTAGCCGGCGATCAGGTAGACGCACAGCCAGCAGATGGGCAGGACGCGGCGTGTTGTACAGCGCGCTCTGCGGCGCGAACCGGACGAAGAGCGCGGCGGCGACTCCCGACACGGCCAACATGAGCACGGTCCGGTTGAACCGGACGCACGCGATCACCATGCCGACGATCCCGAGGATGAGGGCCCAGCGGTCCGCCACCGGCATCAACAGGGCTCGGTACGTCGTCACGTTCTGCCAACCCATGGTGGTGCTGTAGGCCTGCTCCATGACGAAGGGGACCGCCCACCACGCCACGAGGAGGAACGAGGTGCCGATCACCGAGGCCAACCACCACAGCCGTCTGCGGGTGGGACCGAAGAGGATCAGCGCCGCGCCCGCGCCGACGAAGCAGAACAGCGTCGGGACCAGGTGGCACAGCACGCACGCCGAGAGCAGGATCACAGCGGGGATCCGCGACCGACCGGTGCGCATGCCGCGGATCACCACGCCGAGGAAGACGAGCGCGAACGACAACCCGAGCGAGAAGGCGTACTCGCCCGCCATGGTCGAGTAGAGGTTGCCGCCGTAGATGGTGAAGGTCTGGTCGAACAGGAACGGAAGCGTGAAGACGGCGAGCACCGCGGGCCGGGGCCGCTCCATGCCCACCAGGCGGCCGAACGCCCAGGCCGCGATGGGGAGGGTGATCGAGCCGAGGATGGTGACGAACTTGAAGGCGATGTCGAAGGGGATGACGTAGCCGAGGACCGCTGCCAGGGTGTCGGGGAGGGGGAAGTAGAAGGTGTTGAGGGGGAGCCCGTCATAGGCGCCCGGGAACCACCCCGTCACGTGCCCGTGGGGCAGCAGGTTCGTCTTCAGGAACTGGGCCAGGCCGAAATGCGCCCCGGTGTCGCCCCCGGTCGTCATGGTGTTGGCCAGCAGCAGGGCGGGGTCGCACTGCCAGATGACGACGACGATCACGGCGCGCGACCACCACGAAGGTGGCGATGGCGGGCGCAGACGGTCGTCGCATCAGATCCATCGTGCCCGAAATTTGTGGCGCCCAAGCGGCAGCGCCGGGGTCGACGTCTGTCGGTCAGTGCAGGACGCCGGCCACGGAGAGGATCGCCAAGCAGGTTGAAGGTGCCGTGGGCGAAGATGCCCGGGCCGAGGCGCCGGAACTTGTAGGCCATCAGCGCCAGGACGGCCCCGAAGCGGCCAGGCCCAGGAGCTCGAGCAGCTCGAAGTGGGCCAGGCCGAAGATGATCCCGTCGGCCACCGCCGCCAGGGCCACACCCACCACCGGCCCCGCCCCCTTGAAGACCCGGAGCAGGGCCCGCAGGACCAGTCCGCGGAAGAACATCTCCTCGATCACGGGCACGACCACCACGGTCAGGAAGGCGATGACGGCCAGGTCCGAGCCCGGGGAACCCGCCGGTGAGGTGCTGGGCGGGCTCCTTGAGCCGCTGGTCGAGATGCGGGCACGACGTGCTCCAGGGGGAGATAGAGCACGGGCAGCAACAGGAGTTGGCCGCCCGAGGCCGATGAGCGGCCCGATGAGGACGTCCCACGGGCGCACCCGGAGGCCCATGTCGCGCGACGACGTTGCCGGTCCCGCGGAACCGGCTGGCGAGGACCACGGCACCGACGAAGCCGAACCAGAGGCCCGACGAGCCCGGTCACCTCGACCCAGGCCGGCGGGACCGGCGCGCGTCGCCAGCTGCGCGATCTGTGACGAGTGGCCCGTGACGGCGGCCACCACCACCAGCAGGATGCTGCTGGCCAACTGGCCGACGACGAACCCGAGCCCGGCGAACGATGAGCCATGCCCCGGCGTCGCGCCGGTGCGAGGCGGAGGCTCGCCGCCGTCTCGCTCCAGCCTCCGCCCGATCCGGGCGGTGCCGGGTGCCGCGGCGCCGGTGGGCTGCCGGGGTGGTCGACGATGGCCCGGCGGAGCCGGATCCGGTGCGGGCGGCGTAGGACCGCGGTGACGGCGGCGCTGCGGGTGCGCGCCGGGCCTCGGCTCGCCGTCGCTCGAGCCGGGCGCGCTGCTCGCCATCAGGTGAAGGTTAGCGACCACCGCGTCAGCCCGAACGATCTCGCCCATGCGTGCATGGCCGGGGGCCAGGGCGCGTACCATGGAGCAATGAGTCCCCCCTCTCTTCCCGACCGCCGTTCGGGACGTCCCACCCCAGGTGGGACGGGTGGTCCCGCCTCGGGCGGGCCGGGCGGTCAGGCGTCGTCCGGGGGTGACCAGAGCTGGCGCTGGGTCTTCGCCCTCCTCATCGTGGCGGTCATCGCCGTGCTGATCGTCCCGGCGCTGGTCAACCACCCCCAGGTGAAGAAGATCGACTACAAGACGTTCCTCCAGGACTACGTCGAGGCGCACCGCGTGCAAGTCGGCCACCATCGACAACACCACCGGGATCATCACCGGGAAGCTGAAGCAGGGCAATCAGAGCTACTCGGTGAAGGGCCCCGACCCCTCGCTCGAGAGCGACGTGGCGGTGATGAAGAGGGACATCGCCACCGTCAACTTCAACACCCCCACCCAGAGCGCCCTGGGCCAGTGGCTCCCCACGATCCTCATCCTGGTGGCCTTCGTCGGCATCTTCTTGTGGATCAGTCGCCGCGCCCAGGGCCAGATGTCGGGGATCATGTCGATCGGGCGGTCGCGCGCCCGGCTCTACACGACCGAGCGGCCCCGGACCACCTTCGCCGACGTCGCCGGCTACCAGGGCGTGAAGGTCGAGATCAGCGAGGTGGTCGACTTCTTGAAGTCGCCGCACCGCTTCCGCGACATCGGCGCCAAGATCCCCAAGGGCATCTTGCTGGTCGGCCCGCCCGGAACCGGCAAGACCCTCCTGGCCCGTGCCGTGGCCGGCGAGGCGGGGGTGCCCGTTCCTCTCGGTGAGCGGGTCGGACTTCATGGAGATGTTCGTCGGCGTCGGCGCCAGCCGCGTCCGCGACCTGTTCCAGACCGCCCGCAAGCAGGCGCCCGCCATCATCTTCGTGGACGAGATCGACTCCATCGGCCGCAAGCGCGGCGCCGGGCTCGGCGGCGGCCACGACGAGCGGGAGCAGACGCTCAACCAGATGCTCTCGGAGATGGACGGCTTCGACCCCGCCGAGGGCGTCGTCATCATGGCGGCCACGAACCGCCCCGACATCCTCGACCCCGCCCTCCTGCGGCCGGGCCGCTTCGACCGCCAGATCGTGGTCCCGCTTCCCGACCTCGAGGAGCGCCTGCCGATCCTGAAGGTCCACTGCAAGGACAAGCGGATCGGCGACAACGTCGACCTCGAGCTCGTGGCGCGCGGCACGCCCGGGCATGAGCGGGGCCGACCTCGCCAACCTCGTCAACGAGGCGGCGCTGCACGCCGTGCGCCGGGGCTCGCACCAGGTCGACCAACAGGACTTCGAGGCCGCCCGCGACCGCGTCCTCATGGGCCAGCGACGCGAGAGCCTCGTCCTGTCGGAGCCCGAGAAGGAGCGCGTCGCCTTCCACGAGGGCGGGCACGCCGTGCTCGCCTACGTGCTCGAGCACGCCGACCCCGTCCACAAGGTGACCATCCTGCCGACCGGGCTGGCGCTGGGCGTGACCCAGCAGCTTCCGATCGAGGAGCGCCACATCTACCCCCGCGACGTGATCGAGGACTCGCTCGCCGTGCGCATGGGCGGGCGCGCCGCCGAGCTCCTCGTCTACGGCGACCTCTCCACCGGTGCCAGCAACGACCTCGTCGGCAACACCGAGCTGGCCCGCAAGATGGTCCGCGAGTGGGGCATGAGCGAGGAGCTCGGCCCGATGGCCTGGGGCTCGCAGGGCATGGTCTTCCTCGGCGAGGACCTGCTCCACTCCCGCGACTACTCCGAGGACACCGCCCGCGTCGTCGACGCGGAGATCGCCCGCATCCTGCGCCAACAAGAAGAGCGCGCCATCGAGCTGCTCAGTCGCCACCGGGGCGGGCTCGACGCGGTGGCGAGGGCCCTGCTCGAGCGCGAGACCCTCGACGGCAGCGAGGTCAGCAAGCTCGTCGACACCGCCTACGGCCGCCCGGTCCACGAGGCCGGTGTCATGGCGTCGCACTTCACGACCGCCAACGGGCGCGGCGCAAGCCCGACGCCGGCCGCGTCGGGAAACGGCGCCGAGTCCGACATCCCGAGTCGCAACGACCCGAGCCGACCGGCTCGACCACCGCCAAGCCCGACTGAGCTCGACCGCTCACCAGCTCGACCGGGCCCGGGCCCGCGTCCGGGACGCTCGGGCGCAGTGCGCAGACCGGCGGAACGAAGGCCGGGCACGACCACGACGCCGGGCTCCGCCACGGGCAGCGCGTCGAGCTCGACCGCGACGGGCTGGTCGGCAGAGACCTCGAAGGGAACCGTCGCCGAACGGCGCCCCGGGATTGGGCCCGATCACGAGCGGCGAGCCCGGGGTCACGTGTCGGAGCCGGCTGGCCGGCGATCGGCCGCCCACTCGGGGTGATGATCTTGACGGTGGCGGGCTTGCTGCCCGAGGTCGACGACCGCCAGTGACCAGGCCCGCGTTGCCCGGCGCCACCGCGGCGGGCAGCGAGCCAACGCTTGTTCCACCCGGGCACGCCCGAGACGTCCCCGATCTCGGGGACCCCGGGCGGGCGAGCCCGCCGGCGCCGACCACCTGCGGCTCACGACGATCCCCGTCCCGGTGCTCGTGAAGGTGAGGGAATACGGCGACGCCGGTGGGGATCCGGGTCTGGCTCTCGCCCGTCAGCGTGACCAGGGACTGCGCCGGGACGTGCATCGCCAACGGTTCCGCCCCGGCGCCCTGGGACAGCCCGATGTCGACCGAGACGACCGCCGGGGTCGTGGTCGGGTTCAGGACGTGGAAGGCCACGGTCGCCGCCCGGGATCCCGGTGCTCTGGGGAAAGACCCACCGCGGCGCCGTCGCCGGGCTGCCGAGGGTGAGCGAGATCCCTCCGTTGCCCGGCGTCCCGACGACTCCAGCTCCGTCGCCACCACGGCCCCCGACAAGGTGGACACCTCGGTGGCGATGGTGCCGTCGTCGGGAGCGTGGTCACCGATGTTCTCGGTCACGAGCGACCCCGGCGCGATGTCGATGCCCTGGTACGCGGCGGGCGCGAGATAGCCGGCCGTCGACGACACGAGCGAGACGTTCACCACGGCGTCGGTGGCGGCCGGGATTGAACAGCGAAAGGATGAGCCCACCTCCCTGCGCCGTGGCGCCGTGGGCGAAGTACCAATTCGGCGGCGGTCGACGGCGCGCACGGCGCCATGCTCCATCCGAGTGGGCTCTGGACCGACTCCGACACTGCGACGCCACCACCGTCGAGCACGACCGCCGCCGCCACGAGGCTCGTCGGTCCCGAGCTGGTCCGCCCCCACGGCCACCTGGCCGTCGGTGGGCACGGTCAGCGACACGGTGTGGGCCCCGGTCCACGGTGCGGGCTGCGGCGCGCCCGGCCGCGACCGCGGGGACCGCGGTCAGCGTGCCGTGCACGGGACGGCGTCCCGCGTTGGTGAGCACGATGGTGGCGGGTGCGCCGCCTTGGGCACCGCTCCCGCCGGCGCAGAACCACGCCGAAGACTCGGTGCCTCGCGCGTGGGCGCGACGCGCAGTGTCGACAGCACGTCACCGCCTGGACGCCGACCGGCCCCGTGGTCCGCGAGCATGATCCGGTCCGAGATCCCGGTGAGGACCAAGATGGCGACGAGCACGGCGATCATGAGGGCGCGTCGCAGCGACCCGGTCATGTCACCACCTCGGTGCATCGGGCCCGACAACTCGGGGCCCGACACCTCGGCGCCGACTCGGCGCTGACGGCATCGGGTCGGACCGGGGAATGGCTCGGTCACGTCCGAGGCGGCGGCGACGTCTCCGCGCGCCGCCGGCGCCGTCCGCACCGCTCGCCCCGAGTGGGTCCCCACCACCAGTCGAGCCACCACGCCCGCCCGCCAGCGCGGCCGCCACCACGATCCAGGCGGCGGTCTCCAGCACCGATCTCGAAGCCCGTGGACCCACGACCCGACGAACGGCGACGGTGACGGTCCCCGGTCGGGCCACGTGGAAGGTGCGCCGCGTAGCCGAACGACGCTCGTGGCGGTGCACGACGCGCGCCGTGCCGGGCCGGTCAACTGCCAGGCGCGTGGCGGGCGCGCACGGCGTCGAGCACGGTCCCCGCCCCCACCCGGCCAGTCGACGCTCGTGGCTCCGGGCGCGCCGAGCAGTGCGGGGCGCCATCCCGTCAGTCGGGGATCGACCCCGGTGACCGCCGACGCCGGGTGACGGCGGTGCGCCGGCACGCGGTCCGCGTCGCCCGCAGGGGCAGCGCGCGAAGGATCGACGAACACGTCGAAGCCGCCCTGGGAGATGATCTGGCGCAGGTCGATCTGCGCTCGACAACGCGCCGAGCAGGTCGCTCGGGGCGGGATAGGAGATCGGGGTCTGGAGGCCCGGGATCGAGGGCGCCAGGGTGTCCACCACCACGACGTAGCGCACCGCGTAGGGAGCGAGCAGCCGACCCAGCCGGACCGTGGCGTGGCTGCGGGCGAGCCGGATGCCGTCGCCGATGGCGGCCGCCTTGCCCGGTGACGCGCCCGGCCACAGCCCGGTGATGTCGGGCAGACCCGTTCTCGCTCACGGCTGTAGGCGAGACCCGGGGCGAGCTCCCATCCGTTGCCCGGCAGCACGCGGGGGTCACCGAGCCACAGCACCCGGAAGTCGCCCTGGGCCTTGTTGGCCGACATCCACGTCGTGGCCTCGGCGTAGCCCGACGGGACCAGGTCCCATCGTCCCCCAGGCTCCCGACCAGGACGGGCAGCATGCCCACCACGGCCGCGGCAGCGGCGGTCACCGCGGCCACCTGGCGCCAACCGAAGCGGTACCCGGGGAGGTCGAGTTGGAAGGCGGCCACCCCGAGCCCGATGGCGAGCGCGATCCCGACCCCGGCCGGCACCAGGAGCACCTGGGGCGCGATCGCCAACGGGCCGAGACCGCCGCGTCCGGCCAGCCAGGCCACCGCCCACGCCACCACGGCGATGGACCAGGCCCGACCCGCCCAGGCCAGGCGCGGCGCGGGCGCCGATGAGCAACGGCAGCGCGGCGGCGGCCAGGAAGGCCCACCCGAGCGCGGCGTCCCCGATGGGTCCGACCGCCAGCCGCAACAGCTCGCCCCATCCCGCGCCCGAGGACGACGCCACGGGCACACCGGCCAACGTCTGCCATCGGGCCGGGCCGCCCAAGCACGGCGAACGACCACGGCGCCAGGAGCACCACGGCGACCACGGTGGCTCCCGCTGCCGTGGCCGCCACCCGCCCGGCGGGCCGCAACCCGGCCGAGCCCTGGCGACACGACGTTGCCGAGCGCGAGGCCCAGCGCCACCACGAGGTCACGACGGCGGCCGACGGGCGCCAGCGACGTCACGAAGGCGTCGAGCAGGCCCAGCGCGAGGCTCGAACCCGACGAGCGAGTGGCGCCACGCCTCGAGCCGACCGCACGCGATGGCGCGGCGGATGCGCCCGAGGGATCGCCGCCGTGCTCGTCCGAGCCCGCCGTTGACCCCGGCTCGACCGAAGCTCGACGACCGGACGCCATTGACATCGTGGGCACCGCCGTCGTGTGCATCGCCGTCGGCCGCCTCTCCGTAAGGGATCGACGCGAGACGCCTGGCCCAGGAGATGGACGATCCACGGGCACGCCGCGTACATGACCAACGCGTCCCAGTGCGCCGTCGCCAACGCGTCGTAGGGGACGGGGATGGCGAGATAGATCACCGTCGAGGTCACCCGCGCCCACGCCGTGCCGAGCGGTCGGGTCAGCCGGGCCATCCCCATGGCGCCGACCGGAATGCACCCGAGCACCACGATCTTCTCCAGCAGCCCCATGCTCCCGAACAGGACCATGCCGGCCAGCCCGAGGATCCCCGTGGCCGGTGTCGCCGGGTCGGTCGTGCCCACCCCGGTGGGCTGCCATCCCGAGACGAAGCGGTGCACGAGCGTCGTCCACGACGGCATGGGCAGCAGCTGGCCGACCACGGGGAAGCCCGATCCGAACAGCTGACGGCTCCCGAACACGACGACAGCGCGGCGGCCAACCACACCATCCACCGAGTCGACGTGGCCGGGCCCTGGGCAGTTCCCGCTGTTCACCTCGGCCGGCGTCGCCAGCGTCAGCTCGGACACCGATGCGTCCTCGGCGTCGCCGGGTTCGGAGAGGGACGCCGCGAGCTCGCGGTGCGCACCACCGAGGTTGGCCGCCTGCAGGCCATGGGTGACGGCTCGTCGGACGTAGGCGTTGAGCCGCGCGCTGCCGTGGAGCTGCAGCCTCCGCACCGTGGTGTCGTCGAGTCGTCGATGGGCGCGCACCGACGCCCGCGCCCGTCCGCAGGGTCCGACGGTGTGGCGAAGTTCCATCGCCACGCCTGGGCGACCGCCGCGGCGCGATCGCGATGGCGCGCCACGACCGCGACGACGAACTCGGCCAAGGCCAAGCAACGCGATCTGCGGGAGCACCCGCGCCAGATGGAACGGGCCCGTACGCCTTCGAGCGCGGCGTGCAACTCGTGGCGACGCTGCAACGACTGCAAGTCACCGGGGCTGGCGTCCGTGCACCGTGGCCGCGACCTCGTCTGCGGCGCCAATCCATGCCACGCGCCCCGGCACCGGGGATGGCTCTGGACAGCTCCCCGTCGGCGCCGCCTTCCGCGGAACACCGACGTCCGCCGGAACACCGCCTGCCGCCGGAACACCGTGTCGGGGGCCCTGTTCTTCTAGCCTCCGTGATCCTCGGGAATACCGGGCTCGTCTGGTGCGTGGTGGGCTCGTGTCGGGGCCGTCGGCGCCGGCCCAGGTCTCGAGGATGAACGAGACCGCGGTCGAGGCCCCGGGCCGCGGTCCGTCGGGAGCTGCTCGGGAAGGCTGCGTCGCCCGCTCGCCAACATCTCGAGGTGCCGGACGCGCGCCCCGGGCGCCACGACCACTCTGGCCCCGAGGATCTGGGCGCGCCAGCACAGGTCGAGGTCCTCTCCCATGGCGAAGATCTCGGGGTCGAAACCCCCGAGCTCCGCGAACAGGTCGAAGCGGACGAGGGTGCAGCCGCCCGGGGCGAGAAAGACGTCGCGCACGGCGTCGTGCTGACCGTGGTCGATCTCGCCGGGCTCCATCCGGTCGACGACGGCGCCGCCCTTGTCCACCGCCATCCCGACGTGCAGCAACCTCGTCGGGTCGTCCCAACTGACCAGTTTCGGGGCCACCACGCCGGCGTTGGACCGGAACGACTCCTCCACCATGATGTGGACGGCGTCGGGGTCCGGGGCGACGTCGTCGTGGCAGAACAACAGGAGCGACGCGCCCTCCACCATCGACAGGACTTCGTTGGCGGTGGCGCCGAAGCCCTTGTTCGTCGGCATCAGGCGAACAAAGGCCCCAGGAAGCACATTCGCCACTCGCGGCGTGGGATCGACGGTGCTCGCCGCGTCCAGCACGAGCATCGACAATTCGGGATAGTCCTGCGAGGCGAACGCCTGCAGCGTCTCCTCGAACCACTCGCCGGGATTGCAGCGTGACGATCACGGCCACGACCGGCGGAGCGATATGGGTCTCCATCAGGGCCAAGAGGCTACCCGTCGCTCCCCTTCGGTCCCCAGGCGATCCCGGGCCCCGGCGCACCGTCGAGCGGCGCCGGAGAGAGTGCTTGCAACTGTTAGCAGCACCCGGTACAATAGTTAGCAGAAGCCGCCACCCCCCGATTTCCGACAGGAAGGACACCACCAGATGCCCGAGTTCAAAGACGTCACAGACGAGATCACCAAGACCGCCCGGGACGCCGCCTACGTGGTGGTCGGCCTGGGCGTGCTCGGGTTCCAGCGGGCGCAGGTCCGGCGCCAGGAGCTCCAGAAGCGCCTCACCGACCGCAGCGCCGATCCAGGGGCACCTCGGCGACGTGCGCGGCGAGGTCACCAAGCGGGTCAAGGACGTCGACGAGGCCGTCGAGCAGGTCATCGGCCGCATCGAGGCCTCGCTGGCCCCCATCGAGGAGCGCCTCCCCGTCCCCGCCCGCGACCTGGCCAAGCAGGCGCACGCCCAGGCCCGCGAGGTTCGCCAGCAGCTGCGCAAGCTGATCCTCCAGGCCGCCTGAGCCCATCCACCACAGATCGACCGTCAACGGCCGCCTCGCGTCATGCGGGGCGCCCGTGGCGCGTGCTGGCCCCGGTGACCTGGCCGCCAGTGCGCGAGCCGACGCTTATGCGGCGCGTTCGCTCCACTGCTCGAGCACGTCGAGCAACGTCTGCTCGAGGCTGAGGCGCGGCTCCCACCCCGTCGCCTCGTGCAGCTTGGCGTAGTCGCCCCGCACGACGGGGACGTCGACGGGCCGCGACAACGCCGGGTCCAGCTCGAACCGGAGCTCCACCCCCGCCAGGCTCTGCAGCTGCAGGGCGACGTCCGCGATGGCGATGTCCCGGCCGCTGCAGACGTTGTAGACCTCTCCGGCCACGCCCCGCTCGGCCAGGAGTCGGTACGCCCGGACCACGTCGCGGACGTCGGTCAGGTCGCGCCGGGCCGTCAGGTTCCCGACCACGATGCTCTCGGCCCCGCTCCGGCGCGCCTCGACGATGCGCTCGGCCAGTGCCGACACGACGAAGGCCGAGGACTGGCCCGGCCCGACGTGGTTGAAGGGGCGCATGCGCAGGACCTGGCAGCCCGTGGGCGAGGTAGGCCTGGACCCCGAGGTACTCCGCCGCCACCTTGGACGCCGCATAGGGCGTGACCGGGGCGAGCGGGCGCGTCCTCGGTCACGGGCAAGCAACTCCTGGGGAACTGCGCCGTAGACCTCGGCGGAGCTCGTCACGAGCACCCGGGGGGGATGCGGGCACGACCGGGCCGCCTCGAGCACGTACAGCGTCCCGATGGCGTTCACCCGGAAGCACCTCCGACGGGTCGGTCCAGGACCGACCCACGTTGGTCAGCGCGGCCAGGTGGTAGACGACGTCGGGCGCGGCCTCGACGACGGCGCCCCGCACGGCGTCCCCGTCGGTGATGTCCACCTCGTGGTCGATGGCCACCACGTCGTCCCCGCTCTCGACGAGGTGCGCGGTCAACCAGGAGCCGACGAAGCCTTTCGCTCCGGTCACCAGGGCACGCACGCGCCGAACCTTACCGGGGACCAGACCCAGCTGCCCGGCGACGAGGGTTCGGATCGTCGCGCCGCCCACCGGTAGGCGGACATGTGCTCGTCGGCGCTCGCTCGCCCAGGTGTGACGGGCGGCCACCTCCAGGCCCAGGCGTCGACGTCGCTCCACCGCGGCGCCGAGCCTCGAGGGCCTCGGCCGAGGGCGTCGGCGAGCTCGGGGACCGACCCCGGCGCCACCAGGACCGCGGCGCCGGCGGACGACCTCGGCCATGGCGGTCCCCGCCGTGGTGACGAGCGGCGTTCCGCACGCCAGGGCCTCGAGGGCCGGGCAGACCGAAGCCCTCTTCGAGCGCGGGGTAGGCGACGACCGCGGCGCCGCGCAACAAGGCCGGCACGGCCTCGTCAGGGACGTACCCGGTCCGGACGATGCGCGCCGCCGAACGCGCGCCTGGCCGATGGCCCGGTCGACCGCGTCGATGCCCCAGCCGGGCTGGCCCGCGAGGACGAGCGACAGCTCGGCCGTGGCTCCGGCCACACGGTCGAACGCGGCCACGAGGTCGGGCACCGCCTTGCGGGGCTCGAGCGTGCCCACGAACAACGACGTAGGGAGGGCGCACGCCGAGCCGGCGCGAGGATGCTCGTCGTCGGGCACGGTCCGGCGTCGTCGGGCCCGGGGCCCGGCGATCGGGTCGGAAGCGGTCGTGATCGACGCCGTGGGGAACCACGAACACCCGGCCGGTGGGCGCGCACAGCTCGCCCAGGCGCTCGGCGGTCCGTCGGCTCACGCACACGATGGCATCGGCCCGGCGCGCCGCCGACGCGGATGGCCCGGCGGAACACGACGACCTTGCTCCGCTCGTGCCACTCGGGATGGTCGAGGAAGGTGAGGTCGTGGACCGTCACCACCCGTGGGAGCCGGGAGTGCTCGGGCATGGTGTAGTGCGGACCGTGGTGCACGTCGACGGGCTCGGCGCCGAGCAGACCCGGGAGCCGGAGCCTGCTCCCATGCCAGCCGGGCGGGCCGACGCTCGGGCGCGACGGCCCGCACCGTCGTCGCGCCGTGGCGCCGACCCGAGCGCGCGCCGCCAGCGCGGCCCGTCGCGCGCGTCGGGCCCACAGCGTGAGCGCCACGTCGTCGCGAGCGAGGAGGGCGGTGCGAGGTCGATGGTGTAGCGACCGGCCCCGACGGGCTGGGCCGGGACCGCGCTCACGTCGATCCGAGACCGACGCGACCTCGTCGCACGCCGTGGGCGCATCGGGAGCGCTCACAGCAGCGAGCTCCACAACGCGACGTGGGCGCGAGCCGCTGACTCCCACGTGAGGCTGTCGGCGCGCGCCGTGCCGGCCGCGGCCAGCCGCGCCCGGAGCGCCTCGTCGGTGGCCACCTGCCACCAGGGCCCGGGCGATGTCGTCGACGCGGGTGGGGTCGACCTCGAGCGCGGCACCGCCGGTGGTCGGGCAGCGGGCTCGACACCACGGGCGTGCCGTAGCGCATGGCCTCGACCGGCGGCAGGCCGAACCCTTCTTCGAACGGGCACGTAGGCGAGCAGCCGGGCCCGTGCGTACAACGACGCCAGGGTGCCATCACTCGACCCGACCGGTGAACACGATGCCCTCCCCGTGTTCGAGCTCCGGACCCCACCCGGGCGGTCCGACCACCACCAGCGGCCAGGGCCCGGGCAGCGACCGCGGCGGGCGGCGCCGTAGGCCTCGAACAACCGAGGCAGGTTCTTGCGCGGCTCGAGCGTCCCCACCGACAACAGGAACTCGCCCCGCACCCCGAGGCGTTCGAGCAGCGGCCGCGGCCGCGGCGTCGTCGCGGCCGCGCAGGACGTCGGACCCGAGCGGGATCACCGACACCGCCGCCTGGCGGCGCGCCCGCCGTCGACGAGATCGCCGGCGACGGCTTCGGAGGGCACCACGAAATGCGTCGCCTGGCGCAGGGCCCGTCCGCAGCGCGGCCTCGTGCCACCGCCGGCCCCGGCTCGGATAGTCCTCGGGCCGGTGCCGCCACGCCACGTCGTGGATGGCGACGACCTCGACGGCATCGCCGACCCGTGGGCGACCGCTGCACCGGAGGCACCGCCACCGACACCGCATGCACGAGGTCGAAGCCCTCCGGCGCGTGCACGAGCGCCCGGTCCCACAGCCGCGTGAGCAACGGGCCGGGCAGGCGCGACGCGATGACGGGTCGGCCGAACGCCTCGAGCGGGTCCGGACACCGGCCCACGCGGCCACGCGCGGACTCGCGTAGAGCGTGACCGGCGGGACGTCGACATCGGTCGTCGTCCAACGTGGCCAAGCCGCCCAACAGCCCCGCACGTAGGTCCCGATCCCTCCCGGCACCCGGCGCCGCAGCTGTTCGGCCACGAGAAGCACGCCGGCGTGGCCACCCCGCAGCGTCGTCCACGGCGGCTCCTCGCGTACGCCGGGCGCCGCGGCCGCGTCGGCGTAGAGCGCGGCCAGGCCCGCGCCGCACGCCTCCCAGGTGAATCGCGCCGCCCGGCACCGTCCCTTGTCGATGAGCGCGGCCCGGCGGTCGGCGTCGCCCAGCACCGAGACGAGCGCGCTCGGCGAGCGCCGTCGACGTCGCCCGGCGGCACCAGCACGGCCGCCGTCGCCCACGATCTCGGGCACCGCCCCGGCCGCGCTCGCCACCACGGGCACGCCCGCCGCCATGGCCTCGAGGGGCGGGAACCCGAATCCTTCGTACACCGACGGGAACGCCAGCACGTCGGCCCCCGCCAGCCACCCGTCCAAGTCGTCGTTGTCGACGTAGCCCAGCTGCATGACCCGGTCGCGACACCGGCGACGCCTCGAGCGGCTTCGTGAAACGCGCGCGCGCCCCAGCCGTCGGCGCCGGCGATCACGAGCGCCACGTCGCGATGCGCGTCGGCGACGCCGCTGAAGGCGCGCACGAGCCCGGGATAGTCCTTGCGGGGCTCGACCGTCCCCACGGCCAGGACGTAGCGCGACGTCCCGGGCGGCAACGGCCGGTCGACGCGCCGGTGGCGCCGGACGCCGACAGCGGCGCGCGGGGTGCAACGCCGTGGTACACGACGCGCACCCGCCCCGGGTCGACGCCGAACTCCGCCACCACCTCGTCGGCCACGAACTGCGACGGGGTGTGCACCCAGGCCCCGTCCGAGACGGCCCGGCGGACCATGCGGGGGAATCCCAGGGTCGACCGGTCACAGAGCTCGGGGTAGCGCACGGTGGTGAGGTCGTGCACGGTGACGACCCGGGCGGCCCGCCGGGTGGGCGGGACGACGAAGTTGGTCCCGTGGACCACGTCGACCGGCCCCACGAACCACTCCACCGCCGGGCCGGGCAGATGCGCCCACGCCAGGTGCAAGGGACGGGCGGGCATGGCCCGTTGCCGCGACGCGGACCCCGGCGGGCACGAGCGGCGGGCAGCCGTCGACGACGGCGCCAGGTGACGGCGAAGGCGTCCACGTCGAGCTCGCCGGCCGCCGGCGAGTGCTCCCAGGGCGCCCTCGCAGAACCGACCCACCCCGGTTCTCGTGCCGAGCAACGGTGTGGCATCGATGGCCACCCGGAGGCGCTCGCTGTGGGGTCGCGCTCGGGCCGGCACCGGTCGAGCCTTGCACACCGGGGGCCGGGGGTACGCGCTCGGACCATTAGCCTTGCGCCGTGATCACCGCCCTCGCGGGAGGAGTGGGTGCCGCCCGCCTGCTGCGCGGCCTCGTGCGCGTCGTCGCGCCCGACGAGGTCACGGCGGTGGTCAACACCGGCGACGACACCGAGCTCCACGGCCTGCACATCAGCCCCGACCTCGACACCGTGACCTACACCCTGGCCGGGCTTGAACGACGACGAGCGCGGCTGGGGCCTCGCCGGGGAGACCTGGACCGTCATGGACAGCCTCGAGCGCCTCGGCGGCGAGACCTGGTTCCGCCTCGGTGACCAGGACCTCGCCACCCACCTCTACCGCACCCAGCGGCTGTCGGCCGGGCGCCACGCTGTCGCAGGTCACGGCCGAGATCACCGGGGCCCTCGGGGTGGCGGTCCGGCTCCTGCCCATGTCCGACGACCCCGTCCGCACCCGCCTGACCCTCGTGGACGGCCCCGAGGTCTCGTTCCAGGAGTACTTCGTGGGCCGCCGTCACGCCGTCGCCGTCGAGTCGCTGCGCTTCGCGGGCGCCGAGGCGGCGCGTGCCCGGCTCCCGGCGTGCTCGGGCGCCATCGCCGATGCCGAGGTCGTCGTCGTCTGCCCCTCCAACCCCATCGTGTCGATCGGCCCGCTCCTGGCGGTGCCGGGCATCGCCGACGCGCTCGCGGCCCGGCGGCCGGACGGTGGTGGCCGTCTCCCCCATCGTCGCCGGCGCCGCCCTGAAGGGGCCCGCCGACCGGCTCATGGCGGAGCTGGGCCACGAGCCGACCGTGGTCGGCGTCGCCCGCCTCTACGCCGACTTCGTCGGCACCCTCGTCGTCGACGACGCCGACGCCGCCTCGGCCGACGCGGTCGAAGCCTGCGGCGTGCGCTGCGTCGTCGGCCCCGACGGTCATGCACACGCCCGAGCACGCCGCCGCGCTGGCGTCGCTGCTGCTCGACGCGGGCCGACCGTCGGGCGCCACCCCGGGCACGCGGGCGGTGACCGACCGCCCGACGGCCGCCGCGCTGCGACACCGACCGCACCGGGCGCCTGACCGTGCTCCCCGTGACGGGACTGGGCGAGATCCGGCCGCGGCGACGACCTCGCCAGCCTCATCGCCGAGCGTCGTCGACGCTCGTCGACGGCGACGTGGTCGTCGTCACCCAGAAGATCGTCTCCAAGTCCGAGGGTCGCATGGTCCGGATCGACCCCGACGACCCCGACGACCGGCTCCGCATCATCGAGTCGGAGTCGGTCCGGGTCCTGCGCCGCCGCGGCGACCTCGTCATCTCCGAGACGCGCCACGGCTTCGTCTGCGCCAACGCCGGCGTCGACCTCTCCAACGTCGAGCGCGGCTGGGCGGCACTGCTCCCCGAGGACTCCGATCGCTCGGCCCGGCGCATCCGCGACGGCCTGCGCGCCGCCACGGGCCGCGACGTGGCCGTCGTCGTGTCCGACACCTTCGGCCGGGCGTGGCGCAAGGGCGTCGTCGACGTCGCCATCGGCTGCGCCGGCCTGGCCGCCGTCGTCGACCTGCGGGGCACCGCCGACGCCATGGGCCGGGACCTGGTGGCGACCGAGGTGTGCGTGGCCGACGAGGTGGCGTCGGCCGCCGAGCTCGTCATGGGCAAGGCGAGCTCGGTGCCCGTGGCGGTCGTGCGCGGCATCGACCCCGCCTGGCTCCGCCGGGGATCGGTGGCCGAGGAGATCCTCCGGCCACCGGCCGAAGACCTCTTCCGCTGAGCGAGCTCGAGCTCGGCGAGCCGACGTGAACCACCGGCACGGACGCGGCCGGCTCAGGAGCCGGCCTGGCGCCTCGTGTACTCGAGGACGCCGTCCACGCCGGCCTCGAGCTCGGTCCAGGCCCGCCATCCGAGGTGGATGCCGGCGCGTTCGGGGTCGAGGGAGCTGCGCTGGAGCTCGCCCGGCCGGGCCGGGGCGTGGACGGGCGCGCTCGTCGACGCCGGCGCGCTCGCCCATGACCCGGGCGAGCTCGTTCACCGACACCTCGTTCCCGGTCCCGATGTTGAGCACGAGGCCACCGCCGCGCGTGCCGGCCCGGACGAAGGCGTCCACGACGTCGTCGACGTAGACGAAGTCACGCGTCTGCTCGCCGTCGCCGAAGATCGTCACCGGCTCGCCCCGGAGCAGCCGGTCGGAGAAGATGGCCACGACTCCGGCCTCGCCGTGGGGGTCCTGGCGCGGCCCGTAGACGTTGGCGAGTGCCAGGGCACAGAACTCGAGCGCGTGCAGCTCCCGGTACGCCACGAGGTAGTCGATGGCCGCCATCTTCGACACGCCGTAGGGCGAGAGCGGCCGGCGGGGATGCGACTCCTTCACGGGGAGCTCCGACGGGATCGCATTCGCCGTAGAGCGTGCCGCCGCTGGCGGCGAAGGCGACCCGGGCCGTGCCCGCCGCCCGGGCGCCCTCGAGGACCCGCAGCGTGCCCAGGATGTTGACATCGGCGTCGAACACGGGGCGCTCGACCGACACCCGGACATCGGCCTGGGCGGCGAGGTGGAACACCACCTCGGGCCGGCGCCTCGCCATCACCTCGACGAGCTCGTCGGACCGGATGTCGAGCTGATGGAACGTGAGCGCATGCGACGCCGAGGCCCGGGCCTCGGCCAGGTTGCCGAGCGATCCGGTGGACAGGTCGTCGACCACGTCGACGGCGTGTCCCTCGGCGAGCAGGCGGTCCACGAGGTTGGACCCGATGAACCCCGCGCCACCGGTCACCATCACCTGCATGTCGGTCCCCCTGACGCCGATCGCAGTCACGACGCCATCTCCGCCGGGACCCGGGCGTCGGCGAGGCGCGCCCCCGGCGGGCACCTCGACCTCGTCGCCCACCACCGTCACCGGCGACAGCTCACAGCCTCGGCCGCCACCACGCAGCCGTGGCCGAGGATCGAGTCCGACCACCCGCGCCCCCGCGCCCACCCTGCGCCCCGGGCAGGAGCACCGAGTCCTCGACGTGACGCGCCCGCGTTCCACCACGGCGCGCGGCGCCGATGACACTGGCGGTCACCGTGGCGTCATGGGCGATCTGCGCGCCCGACGCCGAGCAGGCTCGGTCGGCGTGCACCTCGCCCCGGACCACGGGCGCGCCGAGCGTCCACACCCCGAGCGCCACCTGCCGGGCGCCCGGGCGCCGGGGGGCCCGGGCCGGGTGCCGTCGAGCAGGTCGGCGTTGGCCTGGAGGTAGGCGGCCGGCGTCCCGGTGTCGAGCCAGTAGGCGTCACTGGCCATGGCGAACACCGCGCCCTCCGCCGCCAGGGCCGGGAACGTCTCGCGCTCGACCGAGACCCGACGGCCGCCGGGGATGCGCTCGAGCACCTCGGGCTCGAGGACGTAGGTCCCGGCGTTGATCAGGTTGGTGGGCACGCTGGTCGGCGGGCGGCTTCTCGACGAACTCGATGACCCGTCCGTCGGCGTCGGTGGGGACCACGCCGAACCTGGTCGGGTCGTCGACGGCCTTGAGATGGATCGTGGCGGTCGCCCCGTGCGAACGGTGGAAGGCGACCAGGGCGGAGGTGTCGACGTCGGTGAGCACGTCGCCGTTCACCACGATGAAGGTCTCGTCGATGCCGGCGTGGCCGGCGGCGAAGGCGATGGCCCCGGCCGTGTCGAGCGGTTCGGGCTCCACCGCGTAGTCGAGGCGGACCCCGACCGCCTCGTGATCGGGATAGGCGGCGAAGAAGGCGTCGGGCCGGTACCCGAGCGACAGGACGACCTCGTCGACGCCGTGCGCTCTGCAGATGGGCGAGGACCCGCTCGAGCATGGGCACCTCCACCACGGGCAGCAGCTGCTTGGGCGTGGTGTAGGTGAGCGGACGGAGTCTCGTCCCCTGGCCGCCCAGGAGGACGACGGCCTTCACTTCGTGCGTCGCCGTGCCGACGTCACGGTTTCGTCGTCGCCGTGACGCCGGCTTGGTCGTGGCCGTGGTGCGTGTGGGCGACGGCAGGGTCGTGGCGGTGGTCGCCGTCGAGGTCGTCGCCGTCGTCGTGGCGGTCGTCGCCGACGACGGGGCGGTGGTGGCCGACGACGGGGCGGTGGTCGCCGTCGGTCGGGCGCGGTGCGTCGACTGGGTGCTCGTGGCCGATCCGGCCCGGTCGGTCAGCATGGCGGTGATCGAGCTCGGCTTGGGGACCGACGCACCCGAGGGCACGAAGGCGACGGTGATGAGCTGACCGTCGGCGAGCTTGATGGCGGCGGGGTCGTGGAAGACCGTGGGATTGTTCGAGCCCGGCGGCGTGAAGCTCGGCCACACCTTGATCTGGAGCTGTGCCGGCCTTCCCCGCGTCGTGGGATCCGGCCGGGCACTTCTCGCCGTTGGTGTACTTCGGCCCACCGGGGATCTGCAGCGTGTCGAGGTGAGCTTCAACTTGGGATAGGTGGCCACGAAGCGGGCCAAGGTGGCGTTGTTGCCGGCGTCCTTGCTTGGTCGTGGGGGCGACCTGGATCACGCCGTCACCGTCGGTGCGGATCCCGGGGATGGGCGACGTCGACGCGTTGGGGTTGGCGGGCAGGTTGGGCTGCGGACTTCCCGCAGACGTCGAACCCGAGCGCCTGGTACCAGTGGGCGCCGATGGCCGGCTGCGCCGCGGCGGCAGGGTGCTGGCGCTCGTAGCGGCTGTAGACGATCAGGGCCACGCCGAGCAGGCAGATCATGGCCAGGCTGGCGTACCACTTCATGGGCCTCTGCCCGCGGTAGCTCCGCCCTCCGCCGGTGGCACCGGCGCGCGCCACCCATTTTCCCGTATCTCCCCTGGCCATGGTCGGGCGCCAACCCTACTCGGCCCGGCGCGAGGCGCCGTGCCGCGCGCTCAGGGCCTGCCTGGCGCACATGACCGCCGAGACGCAGCGCCAGGAACACCGCCATGGCCGGCAGCGCCAGCCGCCGCCACCCCCGCTCGGTCCGGGCCGCGAAGCGGAACACCGAGCGGTGATGGGCGACGAGCATGCGATAGGGGCGGCGGGCCGTCGAGAGCCCCTGGAGATGGGTCACGACGGCGCCGGGCACGAAGCGCACCCCCCACCCGGCCCGCCGGGCCCGCCAGCACAGGTCGGTGTCCTCGGCGTACATGAAGTACGACTCGTCGAATCCCTCCAGCTCCTCGAGGGCGCGCCGCCGGGCCAAGAAGCACGCACCCGACACCCAGTCGACGTCGGTCACCGTCCTCGGCGTCGACGTACCCCAGCCGGTACCGGCGGGTGAAGCGGTTGGTCGGGGACGAGGTCGCCGAGCAGGGCGTGGCCGGCCGCGTCGAGCAGCGAGGGGAAGCGGCGCGCCGACGGATAGCGGGTGCCGTCGGGCTCGAGGATCCGGGGCCCGACGATGGCGAGGGTGGGGTCGGCGTCGAGCACCTCGACGAGCGCCGCCAGCGCACCGCGGTGCACGGCCACGTCGGGGTTGGAGACGAGGACGAACTCCGACGCCGCTGACGTCGATGCCGCGGTTGGCGGCGGCCCCGTAGCCGAGGTTGGTCCCGGTCTGCACCAACCGGACCGTCGCCGTCGGCGGCCACGAGCGCCTCGACGGACCCGTCGGTCGAGGCGTTGTCGACGACGATCACTTCGGCGACCCCCTCGGCGCGCAGCGACTGCCACGCACTCGAGCAGGGCGTCGCCCGGCCTCGTGGTTCACCACCACGGCAGCGACCGGTCGCGCCATCGACGCCTGCGTGTCGCGCTCCGATGAGCGACACCTCAGGTGCGGATGCGGCCGGTCCCGTGGTCCTCGGTCGGGCCACGTGAGGTCAGATGTGGCGGATGAACCGGTAGCGGACGAGCGCGGTGAGGGCACGCACCCCGTCGCGCCACTCGAACTTGGTCCCTTCCGACGCGTCGCGTCCGGTGTAGGAGATCGGGACCTCGTAGATCCGATAGCCGCGCCGCAGGACCTTGGCCGTGATCTCGGGCTCGAAGTCGAACCCGTCGGACTCGATGGTGATGGCGTCGAGCACGGTGCGGTCGAAGAGCTTGTAACACGTCTCCATGTCCGACAGCGTCGACCGGTACAAGCACGTTGGCGGTGAGGGTGAGGAGGCGGTTCCCCAGCCACTGCGTGGGCCGCATGGCGCGCCCGCTCACCGGTGAAGCGGCTGCCGTAGACGACTTGCGCCTTTCCCTTCATGACGGGGTCGAGCAGCTTGGGCCAGTCATCGGGGTCGTACTCGAGGTCGCCGTCCTGGATGAGCACGAGCTCGCCCCGAGCCGTCTTCGACCCCCGTGCGCACCGCCGCGCCCTTGCCCTGGTTGGTGGGGTGGGTGACGACGCGCACCGTCGAGTCCTGCAGTGCCGACAGCACCTTGTCGGTCCCGTCGGTCGAACCGTCGTCGACCACGACGACCTCGAGCTGCATGGGAAGGTCCACGGCGCGGATGCGCCGGAGGATCTCGGCGACGGTGTTGCGCTCGTTGAACACCGGCACGATGACCGACAGCGTCCGGTACTCGCTCCTCCGCGGCGGCGGCGAGGTCGCCGACCGCGGCAGTCGTCGACCGACGCGCATAGAGGTCGGGCTGCTCAAGTCGGCACCGTGCACATCGTCCATCATGGCCGACCCCCGGCCCCTTGCGGGGTGCCGGAGGTGAAGAATGCGGCCGTCCGGCGCAAGCCCTCCTCCAGGGCCACCACCGGCTCCCACCCAGCTCACGGCGGGCCACGGTGATGTCGGGGCGCCGACGGGTGGGGTCGTCGGCGGGCAGGGGCTCGTAGACGATCGTCGACGAGCCGACCCGGTCAGCGCCAGCACGGCGTGGGCGAGGTCGAGCACGGTCAGCTCGTCGGGGTTGCCGATGTTGACCGGCCCGGTGAGCGTGGAGTCGAGCAGGGCCAGGATCCCCGCCACCTCGTCGTCGACGAAACACAGGCTGCGCGTCTGCGAGCCGTCGCCGTAGACGGTGAGGGGCCGTCCCTCGATGGCCTGGACGAGGAAGTTCGACACCACCCGGCCGTCGCCGGGGCGCAGCCTCGGGCCGTAGGTGTTGAAGATCCGGACGATGCCGACGTCGAGGCCCTGGGCCCGATGCGTCGCCATGGTGAGCGCCTCGGCGAACCGCTTGGCCTCGTCGTAGACGCTGCGCGGCCCCACCGGGTTGACGTTGCCCCAGTACGACTCGGGCTGGGGATGCACGAGCGGGATCGCCGTAGACCTCGCTGGTCGACGCCAGGATGAACCGCGCCCCGTTCGCCGGCGGCGAGGGCCAGCGCGTGGCGCGTCCCCTCGCTTCCCACCGCCAGGCGTCTCGAGCGGTCGGGCCAGGTAGTCCGGAGGCGAGGCGGGGCTGGCGAAGTGCAGCACGGCGTCGACGGGCCCGTCGACGGCGAGCCCTTCGCTCACGTCGGCCACGACGAGCTCGAAGCCGGCGTCGCCCGTCGAGCGAGCTCACGTTGTCGGCCACGCCCGGTGGACAGGTCGTCGACGGCGACGACCCGGTCGCCCCGGGCCACGAGGGCCTCGCACAGGTGCGAGCCGAGGAACCCCGCCCCGCCGGTGACGACGACCCGCCGTCCCCCGGCGCGACGGGCCGTCACGGGCGGCCCATGGCCACGTAGGAGAAGCCGATCCGCCGCATGGCGGCGGGATCGAGCAGGTTGCGGGCGTCGACCACGTTGGGCTCGGCCAGCAGGTCGCGCACCTTGGTGAAGTCGAGCCAGCGCAGCTCCTCCCACTCGGTGAGCACGACCGCGCAGGCGGCGCCGTCGCACACCGCGTAGGCGTCGGGGAGGATCTCCACGCCGGTGGGGAACTCCGGGACGGGTCCGTGCACGGTGGGGTCGAAGGCCCGCACCGTGGCGCCCTCGGTCACGAGCCGGCGCACGATCTCCACCGCGGGCGAGTCCCGCCGGTCGTCGGTGAGGGCTTTGAAGGTGAGCCCCCACGCCGCGATCGAGCGTGCCTTGCAGGGTGCCGCCCACCGCGTCGCGGATCTTGGTCGTGACCGACGCCAGCTGCGCCTCGTTGGTCTCGATGGCACCGCGCAGCAGCGAGAAGTCGTAGCCCGACTGTTCGCCGATGTAGATCAGGGCCCGCGTGTCCTTGGGGAGGCACGACCCCCCCACCCCGGGCCGGGACGCAGGTAGTCGAACCCGATGCGGTGGTCGTAGGCCATGCCCAGCAGCACGTCGCGCACATCGGCGCCGACCGCCTCGCACAGGTTGGACACGGCGTTGACGAAGCTCAGCTTGGTGGCGAGGAAGGCGTTCGACGCGTACTTGATGGTCTCGGCCGTCGCCGCGTCGGTGACGATCAGCGGCGCCTGGGTCGACGCGAACAGCGCGCCCACCCGGGCCGCCGCCGCCCGGTCGTCGGCACCCACGACGATCCGGTCGGGGTGCAGGGCGTCGTGGATGGCGGTGCCCTCGCGCAGGAACTCCGGGTTCGACACCACCGCCACGTCGGGACGGTCGAGGAGCTGCTCCACCAGGATGCGTCGAGCCCACCGGGACGGTCGACTTGTTGACGACGATGGCCCCGTGCTCGAGATGGGGCGCGATCTCGACGCGCCACGCCTCGAGGAAGCTCACATCGGCGGCGCCGTCCGCGCCCTGGGGGGTGGGCACGCACAGGAACACGAAGTCCGCGCCCCGCACCGCCTCGGTGGCCCCGAGCACGAACGTGAGCCGGCCCGAGTCGAGCCCCCCGATGAGGATGTCGCCGAGCCCCTCCTCGACGATGGTGGGCTCGCCCGCGCGACAGCTGCTGCACCTTGGCGGGGTTCGACTCGCCGCAGATCACCTGGTAGCCGAGATGGGTGAGGACCACCGCCGTGGTGAGGCCGACGTAGCCCGGCCCCGATCACCGCCGTGGTCACCTCGTGCGGTTCGGTCCTCTGCAGGGTCACCGTGCCTCCTTCGCCGAAGCCGAGACCGGTTCGATCGCTGCCACCAGACGCCCAGCGCGTCGTGCCAGTCGGGGAGCAGGCGCCATCCCCATGAGCCGCAGCGCGGCGTTGTCGAGCGCCGAATTGGCCGGACGCGGGGCGGGGCGGGGCGGGTCGAGCTCGGCCGTGGCGATGGGCTCGACCCGGCCGGGGTCGTGGCCCGCCGCCTCGAGGACGGCCCGGGCGAAGCCGTACCACGAGGTCACCCCGGCGTTGGTCACGTGGAACGTGCCCGGGAGCCGCTCGGTGCCGAGCACGGCCAGGACGCCGGCGAGATCGGCGGTGAACGTGGGGCTCCCCCGCTGGTCGTCGACGAACCGCATGGGCCCGGGCCGCGCCGGCCAGGCGCAGCACGGTGCGCACCATGTTGGCGCCGTGCGCGCCGCACACCCACGACGTCCGGACCACCGTGGAGCCCGGGGTCGAGCTCCAGCTCGCCGCCGAGCTTGCTGCGGCCGTACACCGACATCGGGTTGGGCCGGTCCCATTCGAGGTAGGGACGGGTCGAGGTGCCGTCGAAGACGTAGTCGGTCGAGACGTAGACCACATGGGCCCCGACGCGTCGGGCCGCCTCGGCCACGTGGCGGGTCCCGAGGGCGTTCACCGCGTAGGCCCGGTCGGGGTCGCCCTCACAGGCGTCGACCGCCGTCCACGCCCCGGCATGGATCACGACGTCGGGGCGCACGCCCTCGAAGATCGCCCTGCACGGCGTCGCGGTCGGCCACGTCGAGCAGGGCGTGGTCCGCCGCGGTCGACCTCGCACGGGGAGCCGCGGCCCGAGGCGCCCGGTGGCGCGGTCCCTGGCACGCCCGCCCGTCGGCACCCGTCCCGAGAGGGCGTCGACGACGTCGGTGCCGAGCTGACCGCCCGCGCCGGTGACGAGCACCCTCATGATCTCGACGCCCGCACGTCGCTAGTGCGAGCGGGACGCGCCCGGGGAGCCGTGCCGGAACCGTCGCCCGGGGGCATCGCCCCACGAGGACTCGACCACCGGGGCCCGGTCCATGAGCGGCTCCCACCAGTCGCGGTTGTCCGCGTACCACCGCACCGTGTCGGCCAGGCCCTCGTCGAACCCGATGGTGGGCGCCCAGCCGAGCTCCTTGGTGATCTTCGTGCAGTCGAGGAGGTACCGCCGGTCGTGGCCGGGGCGGTCCGGGACGATCTTCTTGAGCGACTGCGGGCTTCCCGAGCGCATCGAGCACGGCGTCGGCGATCTCCTCGATGCTCGCCTCGATCGCCGCTGCCGACGTGGTAGGTCTCGCCGATCCGGCCCCGCTCGAGGACGGCCTCGATGGCCCGGCAGTGGTCGATCACGTGCAGCCACTCGCGCTGGTTGCGGGTCGACTCGTACAGCGGCAGGGGCCGGTCGTCGAGGGCGTGGGCGGCGAACAGCGGGATGACCTTCTCGGGGAACTGGTAGGGCCCGTAGTTGTTCGAGCAGTTGGTGATGGTGGCCGGCAGCCCGTAGGTCTCGACGTAGGCGCGCACGGCGTGGTCGGCACCCGCCTTCGACGCGTTGTAGGGCGTGCGGGGCCGGTAGGGGTGCTCCTCGGTGAAGGCGTCGTCGGAGTCGAGGGGGAGGTCCCCGTAGACCTCGCACGTCGAGATGTGGTGGAAACGGGCCACCCCGGCGTGGCGGGCGGCCTCGAGCATGGTCTGGGTCCCGAGCACGTTGGTCCGGAAGAACCGGCCGGGGTCGAGCACGGCCAGGCTGTTGTGGGACTCGGCCGCGAAGTGGACGATCGTGTCGATGTCGTGGACCGCGCAGGGTCTCGAGGGCGAGGTCGCCGTCGCAGACGTCGCCGTGGACGAAGGCTGATCCGGTCCTCCACGTCGGCCAGGTTGGGGCGGTTCCCCGCGTAGGTGAGGGCGTCGTAGGCGACCACGACGTCGTCGGGGTGCTGTTCGCACCCAGTAACGGACGAAATTGGACCCGATGAAGCCTGCACCGCCGGTGACGAGCACTTTCATGGTGGGTCAATCGTAGACCGGGCGCCACAGCCCACCTGGTGAGTCGGCGCCGTTCCTGGCGGAGCGGTTCAGGCCTGGGCGGACTCAGCCCTGGTCGCGCAGGTGCACCACGTCTCCGGCCGCCACGGTCCGGAGCAGGCTCCCACGTCGACGATGAGGTGGCCCTCGACGGTGATGTCGGTCGCCGTCCCGGTGAAGACCTCGTCGGGCAGCGTGACACGCACCGTCCTTGCCCACCGTGGCGCAGCGTCGGCGGTACTCCGACGCCAGCCGATCGCCGCCCGTCGCGCTCGGCCAGGTCCACGAGCCGACCCTCGAGGTCCTCGAGCACGCAGCCCGAGCAGGGCCAACGGCTCGAGCGCGGTCCCGCACTCCCGCCGGATCGACGTGGCCGCCGTGCAACACAGCCGGGGTGGCCGACGACAGCCGGGTCGCCCGATCGCCGGCGCGCCGTCGCCGCGGGCGGGCTGTCGGCACCATCGTCGGGGGGCGGCCAACGCGACGTTGAGCCCGAGCCCCACCACCACCGCGCGGTCCACGGCTCGGCTTCCGGCGTGGGACCGGCGACTGGCAGGGCCTCGGCCAGGATCCCTCCGAGCTTGCGCCCCCCCACCATGAGGTCGTTGGGCCACTTGAGCTCGGCCACCACGCCCGCCCGCGCTCGCAGGCCGCGGCGGCGGCCAGGGCCACGCGCCACCGTGCAGAGGTGGAGCTCGTCGACGGCGCAGGGTCGGGCCGCAGGAGGACCGAGACCAGCAGGTTGGACCCCGGCGGCGCCTCCCAGCGCCGCCCGAGCCGACCCCGGCCCGCGCTCTGGTAGTCGGCGACCGCCACGACGCCCTCGGCCGCCCCGGCGCGCGCCTCGTCGAGGAGGTAGCGGTTGGTCGAGTCGATCTCGGCGAAGCGCCGGATGGGCCCGAAGCGGGTGCCGGGCCGGCGCCGCCACCGTCGACGAACGACGGGCTGCCGGGGCCCGGCGCACATGGCACCCACCCTACGGGCCGTGCCAGTGTGGTGGTCTCCTCAGTCTGAAAGGCATTGCGTGTTCCAGAAGGTCCTGATCGCCAACCGCGCCGAGATCGCCGTGCGGGTCATCCGCACCTGCCGCGAGCTGGGCATCGCCACCGTGGCGGTGTACTCCGAGCTCGACCGCGACGCCCTGCACGTCCGCATGGCCGACGAGGCCTACCCCCTCGGCGGCCAGACGCGCGGCCGAGAGCTACCTCAACACCGAGGCCATCCTCGACGCCATCGCCCGCAGCGGCGCCGACGCCGTGCACCCCGGCTACGGCTTCTTCTCCGAGAACACCGACTTCGCCCGGGCCATCACCGCCACGGGCGTGACCTTCATCGGCCCGCCCCCCGAGGCCATCGAGATCATGGGCGACAAGATCAGCTCCCGCCGGGCCGCCGAGGCGGTCGGCGTGTCGGGCGTCCCGGGCCGGACCGAGCCCATCACCGACCCCGCCCAGGTGACCGAGTTCGGCACCGCCGCGGGATGGCCCATCGCCATCAAGGCCGCCTACGGCGGCGGGGGCCGGGGCATGAAGGTGGTGTCGTCACCCGACGAGGTCGCCGAGGCCGTGGAGTCGGCCCAGCGCGAGGCCCAGTCGTACTTCGGCCGGCCCGAGATCTACGTGGAGCGCTACCTCGAATGGCCCCGCCACATCGAGATGCAGGTCATCGCCGACACCCACGGCAACACCTTGTGGCTCGGCGAGCGCGACTGCTCGCCCCAGCGCCGGCACCAGAAGCTCATCGAGGAGAGCCCCGCCGCGGAGTTCCCCGACGAGGTGCGCCGGGCCATGGGCGAGGCGGCGGTCACCGTGGCCAAGGCGTGCGGCTACGTCAACGCCGGCACCGTCGAGTTCCTCTACGAGGGCGGCGAGTTCTTCTTCTTGGAGATGAACACCCGCCTCCAGGTCGAGCACCCCGTCACCGAGATGGTCACCGGCCTCGACCTCGTCGAGTGGCAGCTGCGGGTCGCCGCGGGCGAGCCGCTCGGGTTCACCCAGGACGAGGTCCAACGCAACGGGCACGCCATCGAGGTCCGGATCAACGCCGAGGACCCCGCCGGCGGTCGGTTCGTCCCCTCCCCCGGCACCATCGCCACCTTCCGGGCGCCGGGGGGACCCGGCGTGCGGCTCGACGCCGGGTACGAGGCGGGCGACACCGTGAGCCAGTACTACGACAACCTCGTCGCCAAGCTGATCGTCTGGGGCGCCGACCGCGAGTCGGCCCGGCGCCGGATGCTCCGGGCCCTGGACGAGACCGTCATCACCGGCGTCGCCACCACCATCCCCGCCGACGTCGTGATCCTGTCGCACCCCGACTTCATCGATGGGCGCCACTCGACGAGGTGGGTGGAAGACGACCTCGACCTCGCCTCGCTGGCACCGGCGGCACCGGCGGGCCCGGCCGCAGCGGGCGCCGATGACACCGGGCCCCGGGTGCTCCGCGAGGTGACCGCCGAGGTCGACGGGCGCCGCTACGAGGTGCGGCTGTGGGTGCCCGAGGCCTCCAACGGCAGTAGCGGCCCGCGGCAGTGCCCGGCCCCACAAGCCCAGAGCGGCGGTGGCGGATCGGGGTCGGGATCGGTGACCGCCCCCATGCAGGGGACCATCGTCAAGATCCTCGTGGTCGCCGGTGACGCCATCGAGGTGGGCGAGACGGTGTGCCTGCTCGAGGCCATGAAGATGGAGAACGCCATCACCGCCGAGAAGGCGGGGACCGTGGCCGAGGTCAAGGTGGCCGCGGGCGATTCGGTGGGGCCCGGCGACGTGATCGCCGTGATCGAGTGAGCCGACGGCGCGACGGCCAAGCGCAGCGCGCCGCCGGGCCGCCGAGGACCTCCACGCGCGCCCTCGTCGGGCTGAGCCGGGCCATCCACGACGAGCCCGAGCTCTGCTTCGAGGAGGTCCGCGCCGCCCAGCGGGTGGGCGACATGCTCGACGAGGCCGGCTTCGCCGTGGAGCGGGGTCCCTACGACCTGCCCACCGCGGTCCAGGGCCGGGTGGGGTCGGGGCCGCTGTCGATCGTCATCTGCGCCGAGTACGACGCGCTCCCGGCGGTGGGACACGCCTGTGGGCACAACCTCATCGCGGCGGCATCGCTCGGGGCGGGGATGGCCTTGGCCGGTGTCGCCGACGACCTCGGATTGACCGTCACCGTGCTCGGCACGCCGGCCGAGGAGGGCGGGGGCGGCAAGGTGCTGCTCCTCGAACGGGGCGCCTTCGACGGCGCCCACGCGGCGATGATGGTCCACCCCTGGCCCGAGGACCGCCTCGTCGCCACCTGTCTGGCCGTCGACCACCTCGAGGTCCGCTACCGGGGCCGGGCCGCCCACGCCTCGGCGTCACCGGAACAGGGCGTCAACGCCGCCGACGCCATGGTGGTGGCCCAGGTGGCCATCGGCCTCATCCGCCAGCATCTCCGGCGCGGCGACCAGGTCCACGGCATCGTGACCAAGGGCGGCGACGCCCCCAACATCGTCCCCGAAGAGACCCTGGCGCGGTTCATGGTCCGGGCCCGGACCCTCGAGGACCTGGCCCTGCTCCGACCGCGCATCGAGCACTGCTTCGAAGCGGGCAGCCTGGCCACGGGGAGCTCGCTCGAGATCCGCGACCTGGCGCCCACGTACTCGCACATGGTCTCCGACGACCTCCTCCTCGAGGCCTGGCGGCACAACGCCGAGGAGCTCGGCCGGCGCTACCGCGCCGACGAGAGGCTCGAGGCCCGTCCCACCATCTCGACCGACATGGCGAACATCTCGCTGGCGCTGCCGTCGATCCACCCCATGATCGGGATCGAGACGCACGGGGCCGTCAACCACCAGGCCGAGTTCGCGGCGGCCTGCCTCGGGCCTTCGGCCGAACAGGCCGTCTTCGACGGCGCCCTGGGCATGGCCTGGACGGCCATCGACGCCGCCACCGACCCCGCGCTGCGCGACCACCTTCTGGCCCCGACGGCCTGAGTCGAGCCGTCAGCTGGGCTGGTAGACGCCGAAGACGTCGCGGAGGACATCGGAGACCTCCCCCAACGTCGCCATCCGGCGCAGCGCCTCGCGCATGGGGACGAGGAGGTTCTGCGTGCCCCGGGCCGCGCCGGCCACGTCGGCGAGCGCGGCGTCCACGGCGGACTGGTCCCGCTCGGCCCGTACGCGGCGGGTGCGCTCGATCTGGGCCTGCTGCTGGGCAGGATCGATGGGGAACACCTCGGTGGGCTCGGTGGCCTCGTCGGTGAACCGGTTCACGCCCACCACGATCTTCTCGCCGTCGTCGACGGCCTTGGCGAACTCATAGGCGGCCATCTCGATCTCGCCCTGCATGAACCGGGCCTCGATGGCGGCCACCGCCCCGCCCAGGTTGTCGATCCGCTCGAGGTAGTCCCAGGCACCCCGCTCGACCTCGTCGGTGAGTTGCTCCACGAAGTAGGACCCCGCCAACGGGTCGACGGTGTCGGGGACGCCGGACTCGTAGCCGATGACCTGCTGGGTCCGGAGGGCGATCTTGGCCGCGTTGGTGGTGGGCAGACCGAGGGCCTCGTCGAAGCCGTTGGTGTGCAGGCTCTGGGTCCCGCCCAGCACTGCGGCCAGCGCCTGGAGGGTGACCCGCACGATGTTGACCTCGGGCTGCTGGGCCGTGAGCGTCGACCCACCGGTCTGGGTGTGGAACCGCAGCAGCTTGGACCGCTCGTCTTTGGCCCCGAACCGCTCGGTCATGATCTTGGCCCACATCCGCCGGGCGGCCCGGTACTTGGCCACCTCTTCGAAGAGGTTGTTGTGCGCGTTCCAGAAGAACGACAAGCCGCGGCGCGAAGGCGTCGACCCCGAGCCCCGCCGCCAACGCCGCCTCGACGTAGGCGATGCCGTCGGCGAGGGTGAAGGCGATCTCCTGCACCGCCGTCGACCCCGCCTCGCGGATGTGGTAGCCGGAGATCGAGATGCTGTTCCAGTTGGGCAGCCGCTCCGCGCAGTAGGCGAAGGTGTCGGTGATGAGCCGCATCGAGCTCCGGGGCGGATAGATGTAGGTGCCCCGCGCCACGTACTCCTTCAAGATGTCGTTCTGGATCGTCCCGCCCAGCGCGTCGGGCGCCACCCCCTGCTCGTCGGCCACCAACTCGTAGAACAGCAGCAGGATCGCGGCCGTGGCGTTGATGGTCATCGACGTCGTGACCTTGTCGAGGGGCAGACCCGCCAGCAACAGCCGCATGTCGGCGAGCGAGTCGATGGCCACCCCGACCTTGCCCACCTCGCCCTCGGCCCGGGCGTGGTCGGAGTCGAGCCCCATCTGGGTGGGGAGGTCGAAGGCACACGACAGACCGGTCTGGCCCGCGCCCAGGAGGAACTTGAACCGCTCGTTGGTGTCCTCGGCGGTCCCGAACCCGGCGTACTGCCGCATGGTCCACAGCCGGCCCCGGTACATCGACGGGTAGATCCCCCGCGTGTAGGGCGCCTGGCCGGGCTCGCCCAACTGGGCCTCGGGGTCCCAGCCCTCGAGGTCGGCCGGGGTGTAGACGGGCTTGATCTCGATGCCGGAATCGGTCCGTCGTACCTCGTCGCCCACGTGTCCCAGGTTACGGACTGCCAGGGGTCAACGCCCAGTCCCGGGCCCGACATCGAGCCCGGCATCGACCGGCCCGACCGAGCCCGTTCAGGCCGGTGTGGTCCCCGCCGGGGCCAGCGCGTGCGGCATGCACAGGTCGTCGTACTCGGCGATCACGAGGGGCGCAGCGTTCTCCCCGCACGCCGGACACTGGGGATCGCGCCGCACCTTGAAGGTCCGGAAGGACTCCTCCAGCGCGTCGTAGGCGAGCAACCGGCCCACGAGGGGCTCGCCGATGTGCAGCAACATCTTGATGGCCTCGACGGCCTGGATCGACCCGATGATGCCGGGCAGCACACCGAGGACGCCGGCCTCGGCGCACGACGGGGCGAGCTCGGCGGGCGGCGGCTCGGGGATCATGCACCGATAGCACGGCCCGTTGTAGGGGTCGAACACCGTGGCCTGGCCCTCGAACCGGAAGATGGATCCGTGGACGACCGGGATCCGCTTGAGCAGTGAGGCGTCGTTCACGAGATACCGGGTGGGGAAGTTGTCGGTGCCGTCGACGATGAGGTCGTACCCGTCGATGATGTCGAGGATGTTGTCGGCACCGAGCCGGACGTCGTAGGTCACGACGTCGACGTCGGGGTTGAGCGCGGTGAGGGTCTTCTTGGCCGAGTCGACCTTCCGCTCGCCGATCCGGTCCATGGAATGCAGGATCTGGCGCTGGAGGTTCGAGGCGTCGACCACGTCCATGTCGATGATCCCGATGGTGCCCACTCCGGCCGCGGCCAGGTAGAGCGCGGCGGGAGATCCCAGTCCCCCCGCCCCGAGGAGCAGGACCCGGGAGTCGAGCAGCTTGAGCTGACCCTCCTCCCCCACTTCGGACACGAGCAGATGCCGCTGATAGCGGTTCCGCTGCTCGGGCGTGAGGGTCTGCGGGGTCTTCCAGGGACGGCCCTCGTCCTTCCACCGGTTGAACCCGCCGATGAGCGAGACCACGTCGGCGTAGCCGAGGTCGGTCATGGTCTTGGCCGCGAAGGCCGACCGCACTCCGGCCGCGCAGTACACGACCACGGGACGTGACTTGTCGGGGATCCTGCCCTCGACCGAGAACTCGAGCTGGCCCCGGGGAAGGTGCAGCGCGCCGGGGATGGCACCTTGCTCGTACTCGTCGGACTCGCGCACGTCGAGCCATACCACGGCGGCGTCGTCGAGGCGCGGCTGGACCTCGTCGGCCTTGGCCTCGCGGATGGCCGACTTGGCCTGGGTCAAGAGCTCTCTCGCAGTGGCCACGACGTCACGACCTTCCCGGTTGCCTCGGCGACAGCACCCCGTCGCCTCCCGGTAAACCCTACCAGCGGGGTCAACATTCCCTGGGCCGCTCGGGAGGCGTGCGCACCGGTCGGTAGGTTGCACGTCCATGGAGCTGGCCGATGTCGTCCGCCGGCGGAGGATGGTCCGTAGCTTCTCGGGCGATCCCGTCCCCGCCGAGCTCCTGGACCGACTGCTCGACCTGGCCTGCCGGGCTCCCTCTGCCGGCAACACCGGCGGCTGGGACGCCGTGGTCCTGGCCGGGCCCGACGAGATCGCCCCGTTCTGGGACGCCACCACCACGCCGGACTGGCGGCGCCGGTCCCGGCGGTGGCCGGGCTTGTCGCGCGCCCCGGTGGTGGTGGCGCTGTTCGTCGACCCCGAGGCCTATCGGGCCCGGTACGCAGAGCCCGACAAACGCGGTCCGGGAAGAGCGGCCCGCCCGATCGAAGGCGAATGGCCCGTGCCCTACTGGTTCGTCGACGGTGGCTTGGCGTTGATGACCATGCTGCTGGCCGCGGCCGATGCCGACCTCGGCGCCTGCTTCCTCGGGAACTTCCGTGGCGAAGAGCCGCTGCGGGCCGCGCTCGGTGTTCCCGAGAACCGCCACTACGTCGGGGCCGTGCTCCTGGGTCCTGCCGGTGGTGACGACCCGCCGTCACCGTCGTTGGCCCGGGGAAGACGCCGGACTGCTGACGTCGTCCATCGCGGCCGTTGGTGATCGACGAGACGTCGGCGCTCGACGTCTGATCTCATCCCGGCGTCCCGGTGACTGTCGACTCGAGTCGGCGCAGCCGCGGGCCGATCCGTCCGGACACCAAGGTGATCTGCACCAGCGAGAGAACCCCGATGTACAAGGGGAAGGTCACCACCGGTGCCGAGACCTCCTTCACGGTCAGGAGCGTGATCACGGCGTTGGCGAAGGAACCGATGTAGATGCTGCCGCTCTCGGACTGCGGACGCCGCCACGACTTGACCAATGTGGGCACCCCCGCCAATGCGTCGGCGGCGACGGCCGCGCCCAATGCGACCAATCCCTGTCGGGTGACGACCCATCCGATGGTCCCACCGATCGACAGCGCACCACAGCCATAATCAAGCGGGCCGAGCTTCCACACCGACTTCGGGTTGACGAACGATGCTGCGAACACCACCAGCGGGCCGAAGCCGACCATGAACGTGAGCAGCGACCGCAGCCCCACGCCGTCGTTGATCTCGACGGCAAAGGCCAGGAGCGGGGCGAGCCCCCACAACAACCACGTCACCCGGTTGGGCTGGTTCCGCCCCCGCACCGTGTCCACCACGTACAGCGCCTGGCCGACGGCGCCGATGGCGGCACCGAGGTAGACGAAGTGGACGTCGATCACGAGACATCACTCTGCCCCAGCGACTGCCCCGCCGGGGGCGTCGAGATCCGAGGTCAGCTGGTCAGTGTGCCCGGCGCCCAGAGAGACTCGGCGGCCGCCACCGGCGCGGACTCGACTTCGGGCGCGTCGTCTGAGAGGCCTTCGAGAACGACGACGACGTCACGACCCTCGAGGAACGGACCCTGCGCGTACGCACAGCCGAGCGTCCGCAACGTGGCGGCTTGGCTCTCGGACTCGACACCCTGGGCCACAACGGTGAGCTCCAGTGCCCGGCCGAGCTCGATCAGGCCCCGCACCAGCGCGGCGGCCTCGCGGCTCAAGGTCTCTGCAGGAACATCGCCGTCGGCCTCGCCCCGGGCCGGGTGGGTGGTTCCGGAGTCGGGGGTTCCGGAGTCCTCGCCGAGCGCGGCCACCAGGTCCGGCGCAAGTTTCAGTCCCGAGATCGGCAGCCGCTGCAGCAGCCCCAGATTCGACTGACCCGACGCCGAAGTCGTCGAGCGCCACCACCACGTCACGCTCGTGGAGTTCGCGCAGGTTGGATTCCGTCGATGCGAGGGCCGCGGCGGAGGGCTCGCGTATGTCGAGCCCCAGGACCGACGGAGAAAGACCGTGCGCGGCGGTGAGCTCGTCGATCATGGTCACCAGCGCCGGATCGGCAACCAATGACGGGGCCACCTTCACCCACACCCGGAAGTGCGGCGGAAAGCTCGACCCCCGATGGCGCACCCGCAGGTCCGAGAGCGCCTGGTCCAGCACCCACCGGCCGATGGGCACGGCCAACCCTGCTTCGTCGACGAGATCGAGCGGGGCCTGGGGTTGCTCGACCTCGGGCCCCGGTTGGCTCCACCCCAAGATCGCCGACTCACTGATCGCCACCCCCGAGCCCAGGTCGACGATGTCCTCGTACTCGAGAACGAGCCCGTCCTCATCCAGCGCCACCCGCAGGTCCTGGCGGTTCTGGGAGCGGACGACGACGTCCTCGCGCATCGAGGGGTCGAACAACGTCCACGACCCCCCGCCGTCGTCCTTGGCCCGGCGCATGGCCAGGGTGGCGTCACCCAGGAGCGTCTCGAGCCGGGGCGGGTCTCCCCGGGCGTCTTTCGACGAGGTGACCACCACGCCGATGCTGGCCGACAGCTGGACCTCGACCTTGTCGACCGTCGTCGGCCGGCTCAGGTCCTCGAGGATCCGCTCCGCCACACGACAGGCGAGGTCCGACGACGCCACATAGGGGCACACCAGCACGAACTCGTCGCCGGCGAACCGTGCCACGGTGTCGGAGCGGCGTCGTGACGCCGACAGGCGCGCCGCTGCCTCGTGGAGCAGGGTGTCCCCGACGCTGTGGCCAAAGAGCTCGTTCACGTCGCCGAACCCGTCCAGGCGCGACCACGAGCACTGCCAGCCCCGCCCCGTCCTCACGGCACCGGGCCATGGTCTCGTCGAACCGCTCGTCGAGCATCGCCCGGTTGGGCAGACCGGTGAGCTCGTCAGGCCGAGAGGGCTCGTCGACGGCTTCGGGGCCCGGGAGGATCGCCCCCAACCCCTTGCCCAGGCCGCGCCGACGAGAAACGACGGGCCGCTTCGGCTCGTCCTGCCCCCCCGTGACGTCGTCCATCAACTCAGTACTCCGATCCCTGCGGGATCACGTCGACCCCGCTCCACCCACCGGTCGCTCACCGCGGCGCCGACCCGGGTGTGGTGCACCGAGGACACAGGCACACCACTGCCGATCCTAGGCGTGGCGCTGCGCTTAGTCGGACGCGAGCAGCCAGGACTTCGACTTGCACAACGGACCCTCGTGGTGCGACCGGGAGAGGGCCCACGAGCCCACGACGGGGGTGGTCCTTCGCCCCGGCGACGCGCCCGACGGCGACGTCACCCCGGGGGCGGCGGGCGTGACGCCCGGCCGGGGTGGGGGGTCCACATGTTCGAATGCGTTGTGAAGGAACCTGCGAGCCGGGGCAGCGGGTCTCACGCAGGGTGAGCTCTTAAGCGACTCGCCGCCGATGCCGACAACCAAGGTGTGTCGAGCCTCGAGACGCGACCCCGCGTCCTGCTCCGCCGCACGCCCGTCGCGGGCACGTCCACCCTGGTCGGGCTGGTCACCTTGGTGGCTTTGACCCTGGTGGTCCTGACCGCGATCGAGCCCGCGCCGGCCCGTTCCGCCACCCCGCCCGCGGCGGGATCAGGTCGAGTCGCGCCCCGCCATCGGCTTCCTTCACCCGCAGGCCGTGGCACCCACGACCACACCGCCCCCGCCCGTCACCACCACCGGGGCGCCGCCCATCGTGGCGCCCCCGGTCGGTCCTCCCACCTCCCACCCTCCGGCGCCCCACCCGACCACCCCCCATCCGGCGACCCCTCTCACGAACACGGCGGCGGCGCACCCGATCCTGCCCCCCAACAATCCCCCCGCCAACATCGCCGAGACACCCAACTTCGCCTCGACGTGCCGCTCAACGGGCAACCAGTCCTCGCTCTGCATCGCCGCCACCACCCAGGCCACGACAGCGGCCCGCGCCCACGAGGGTCTGGGCGCGATGGTCCTCCCGTCGAACTACGCCACGCTCACACCGGACGAACAGCTCTTCGTGGTCGCCGACATCGAACGGGTCGATCGGGGCCTTCCCCCCGTCGTCGGGTTGGTCGCGCAGCTCAACACCGACGCCCAGCACGCGGCCGCCACCAATACCGACCCGACTCCGGTGTCGGTGCCGCTGGGATCCACCGTCACGAGCTGGGCCTCGAACTGGGCCGAGGGGGCGGGCCCGCTGGGCTCGAACTACAACTGGATGTACGACGACGGACCGGGGTCCGGGAATATCGGCTGCACCCCCGCCACCCCGAGCTCGTGCTGGCTCCATCGCGACAACATCCTCGGGTTCAACCCGTCCCAGGTGGCCGCGTCGCACGGCGTCCTCGCCATGGGGGCAGCTCAGGCGACGGTGGCGGCGGACGCGCCGTGGACCAGCGACGCCATGCTGATCGTCCTCATGACCGGGAGCCCCACCTACACCTACACCTGGGCCCAGGCCCAAGCAGCCGGGGCCCGCTGAGCGGCCCTCGACGAACCGTCGTCGCAGGCCCAAGCGATCAGCGGAGGGTCAGGTGAAGATGATCTCGCCGCCCGCGGCCATTTGGTAGAACTCGCCGACGGTGATGATGTCTTTCACCTGGTCGATGAGATCGTCTTTGGTCATCTCGAAGAGATCACACGAGGCTTTGCAGCCATAGAGCCCGGCGCCGGTGTCGGAGATCATCTCGACGAACTCGGGGATCGAAGGGATGTCGAGCTTCTCCATCTTTCGCTCCAGATAGTGGGTCATGACCGACGACATGCCAGGAAGCCCTCCCGCCATCGTGGCCAAATGGAGCCCGGGGTTGCCGACGGTCGCAACCTTGATGTGCTCATGGCGCTTCTTGTGAATCGCGTCGAGCCCGAAGAAGGTGAAGAACAGGTTGGCGTCGATTCCTTCGGCCCGCGCTCCGTTGGCCATGATCAGTCCCGGGTATATGCCCTCCAGGGAGCCCTTGGAGATGATGATGGAGACCTTCTCGATGGTGTCACCCATGGTTCGCACCTTTCCTTCGCCCGGTCCTGGTCACTCAGATACAGCCCCGGGGTTTGGGGATCCCGGCGATCTTCGCCGCGACCTTGGCCGGCCCCTTGGGGAACAACTCGTATAGCTCCTTGATCGACACGCCTGAGGTCTTGCCGAGGACCCGTACGGTGGGCCCCGTGCCCTTCTGGGCGAACTCGGTCCGCATGAACCTGATGACTCGCCAGTGCTGCTCGGTGAGCTCGATGCCCTCGGCCCGGGCGATCTCAGCGGCGATCTCCTCGGTCCACTCGTCGGGATTCTCCAAGAACCCTTCGCCGTCGACACGAAGGACCTTGCCGGCATAGGTGGCGGTCGCCATGGGTCAGCTTCTCCTCGTGGTTCTGGTCACGGGTGGGCCGGCTCCCTGTGCTTGCCGTGTTCCGGCATGGCCGAGCCGATGCCCGGGATGTCACGGCCGGGAAGGAGGCTGTGCCAGTAGAACCACTGGAACATCAGCTTGCCCAGATGGTTGAGGCGCGACTCCCTGAGCAGCGGCAGACCCACATTGGTGGGGTAATGGCCGGTCAGGGGCTCGGTGTCATAGTTGAAGTCGATGAGCAGGGCCTTTCTGAAGCCCGTCTCGATGAAACAATTGGTATGACCATCGAACGAGGCGTCGAGCGCCTCGCCGGAAAGGAACCGGCGCACGTTCTCCACGAGCACCTCGCCCTCGAAGTGCGTGACCGAGCCTGCCTTCGACGTCGGGACATTGGCGGCGTCGCCGATGACAAAGACGTTGGGTCGGGCTCGGGACTGCAACGTGTGCTCGTCGGTGGGAACGAAGTTGAGCTCATCGCCAAGCCCTGGTGACCGACCCACAAAGGGCGCACCGCCGTGCAACGGCACCACGACCGCCAGGTCGAACCCGACCTCTCGACCATCGTAGGAAACCAATCTCCCCCCCGGACCATCCACCTCGCCGGTGTTGAACTCGGTCACGAGCTCCACGCCCTTCTCCTTGAGCAACCCTGCCAAGGCGTCGGACGCGACTTTCTTCGTGAACGCGCCGTCGAGCGGCGTGACGTACCTGAGCTCGATCCGATCCCGGATGCCGCGTTCGCGGAAGTACCAGTCGGCCAAGAAGCAGAACTCCAGCGGGGCCACCGGGCACTTGATGGGAACGTCGACCACACCCACCACGAGTCGGCCTCCGTCGAACCTCGCCAGAGCGTCGTGCAGAGCTACCGCCCCGTCGGGTGTGTAGAAGGTGAACATCTTCTCCATCCAGCCCCGACCCGTGAGCCCTTCGGTCTCTTCGGGTATGAGCGTGGCCCCCGTGGCCACCACGAGGACGTCATAGTCCAACGCCATGCCATCCTCGAGGAGCACCCGTTGGGCCTCCAGGTCGACGTGATCGACGGCAGCCTGGTGGAAGTCGATCCCGCCATGGAATTGGTGCTGCCGAGGCCGGACGATCTCGTCGAGGCGAGTCAGCCCGAAGGGCACGAAGAGAAGTCCGGGTTGATACACGTGGTTGTCGTCGTGGTCCACGACCACCACAGCGACATCGTCGCCGAACACCCGCCGGAGCCTGTTGGCCGCCAACGTACCGCCGGTGCCCCCGCCCAGGATGACAATGCGCGAACTCACGTTTCCAGTGTCGCGATCGTTGCCCGATATGGATAGGGACCTATGTCCCATCCCTCGGGGCCGACCCGCCGGTCGGTCCCGCCCGGAGCCGACCGACCCGGGTCTCCAGGAGCCTCAGGCCGTCAGGTTTCGACACACGTGGCCATGAAGGCCTCGAGGAGGGCCGTGTTCCGCCGGATGTGAATCTCGTCTCTCTCATCCTTGGTGATCACGAGCGCCGGGCAAAAGGCCTCTTCTTTCCCGCAGAAGAAATGGGGCGACCCCTTCACCCCTCGGGACTGACCTTCCCGCCATTCTCTGCGCACGGACTCGTCGTCCTGATCGCCGACGTCGCCGACGCCATGGGCATCGGCCACACTGCCGAGCACCTCCGCGCTCGAGATGTCACGGCCCTCCTCGAAGAGCGCGTCGCGCAAGGCGAGGCTCACGGCTTCGCCGACACTGTCGCTGTGGCGGTAGGCGGCGGCGGCAAGGGCCAGGGCGGGGAGCGTCGTGCCGGGGAAGTGGTCGGCGTCAAATCCTGCAAAGAGGTCAGGAGCCACCTGGGCGCGCAAGACGTCGACGTGCTCGGCGGTGGCACGGGGATCGAGCGGCGCTCCATTGAGCAACTCGAGAGGCCATGCTCGTACTCGGAGCACGACGTCATCCCGTCCGATCTGATCCCGCCGCCGGACGAGCCTACGCAGGCCGACATGGGCGAACGGACACCAGATGTCGGCATACACCTCGATCATGGCCACAGCTGGACACTACGCCCGCAAAAGATGGACAGGACGCCGTTCGGACCCCGGTGAGGTTGCGGGCAAGGTGCGGGCGCGAGGGTGCGCCCGTCCCGTCCTGTGCCGTCCCGTCCCGTCTTCGTGAGCAGGAGCAGCTATGTCGGTCGTTCCCGTCCCCCCCGTCGTTCCCCCCGCCTTGTGCCCGGTGCCCGAAGAGGCCGTCGAGGCGCCGGCGATCGAGTCCATCCACATCGTCGGATGGCCCGATCCGGTCGTCGATCGCCTGGGCTATGACCCCCGGTCGCTCTACGTGGAGACGTTTTGGTTAGCGGTCCTCGGCCCGACCTGCACGTGGCTCATGAGACGGTTCGCGGCCGGGCTCGACGACAACCCCGACGGCTTCGACCTCCACCGGTCCGACACGGCCCGCGCCCTCGGACTCGGTGACCGCGCCGGACGCCAGGCGCCGTTCCGCCGGGCGCTGTCCCGCTGCGTCACCTTTCAGATGGCGAGACCGCAAGGACCCACGACCTTGGCGGTCCGCCGCCGCATACCCCCGATGCCGCGCCGCCATCTTCAACGCCTCCCCGACTCCCTCCAAGAACGCCACGCGCAGTGGATGACCCCGGTGCGATCGTCGCCCGCGCTCGAAGAAGCCCGACGCAACGCCCGACGCCTGGCCCTCGCCCTCCTGGCATCGGACAACACCCGGCCCGAGGTCGAGCTCCAACTCGTCCGCTGGCAGGTCCACCCCGCCATCGCCCACGAAGCCGCCCAGTGGGCCTGGGCCTACCGGGCCCACGAGGCCCGGGCCGGCCGCCCCGCCTGACCGGACGAGGGGCGGTTCACGGCGGCGACGCCAAGTGGAAACGTACCGTTCATGTGGCCGCCGTAGTCTGGGAATATGGCGACGTTCCTGCTCCGGGTGGAGCTCCCCGACAGGCCGGGCGCGCTCGGCGCGGTGGCCAGTCGGATCGGCGGCGTGCGTGGTGACCTGGTGGCCGTCGAGGTCGTCGAACACCGCGACGGCAAGGCCGTGGACGAGTTCGTCGTCGAGCTCGCCGACGGCGAACACCTCTCCCTTCTGCTCAGCGAGGTGGCCGAGGTCGACGGCGTGGCGCTCCAAGACGTCCGGCCCGTGTCCGGACGACGCCATGACCGCAGGCTCGAGGCCTACACCACCGCGCTCATCATCCTGAGGGAGCGGACCCCCCATGGAGTCCTGGCGGCCTTGGCCTCACGGGTCTGCGCGGAGCTCGACGCCACCTGGAGCGCGGTCCTCGACGTCGAGGGTCTCTCGGTCATCGCCTCTGTGGGTCGTCCCCCCGCCACCCCATGGCTCGCCACCTCGCTCACCGAAGCCCGGGCTGCCAGCGTGGGCTCGGACACCGGCGACTCTTTCGACACCGGCCTTCGCCCCATCGGGCCCGAAGGCGGTGACGTGGGGTTCGTGGACCTCGTCGCCTGGGATCTCGTGTTGGCGGCAGGCCGCCCCGGGTGGCGCTTCGGGACCCGAGAACGCGTCCATCTCGTCGCCCTGGCCCAGCTCGCCGATGCCCGTTGGGCCGACATGACCGACCGCGATCCCGGGGTCACCCATCCCGGGCGCGCCAGCTGAGCGCTCCGCCTCTGGAAAACGCGCCCGGAGGCTCAGTCCGGGTGGTAGTGCTCGAGCAACTCGAGCAAGGTCCGCACCCCGAAACCCGTCCCGCCCTTGGCGAAGATCCCGTTGTCCTCGTCAGATCGCGCCGGACCGGCGATGTCGAGGTGCACCCACGGCACTTCCTCGACGAACTCGGAGAGCAACAGCGCGGCCGAGATGGCACCGGCCTGTCCGCCCTTGCCGACGTTCTTCATATCCGCGATCTCCGAGTCGATGTGCGACCGGTACTCGTCGGGCAGCGGCAGCTGCCACGTCCCCTCACCGGCCCGCTCCGACGCGGCCCGGACCTTTGCGATGAGGCCTTCGTCGGAACCGAACAGCCCCGCGATCGACATGCCCAGCGCCACCACGCACGCGCCCGTGAGCGTGGCGAGGTCGATGATGGCGTCGGGCTCGAGCTCGGTGGCCAACGTCAGACCGTCGGCGAGGACGAGTCGTCCCTCGGCGTCGGTGTTGAGCACCTCGATGGTCCGCCCGTTGCGGATGGTGAGGACGTCGCCGGGCTTGGTGGCCCGACCCCCGGGCATGTTCTCCGTCGTGGGCGTGATGGCCGTCACCCGCACCCGCACGCCGAGCTCACCGCACGCCGAGACCGCGGCCAACACCGCGGCGGCGCCGCTCATGTCGGTCTTCATGGTGACCATGCCGTCGGCGGTCTTGAGCGACAGCCCCCCGGAGTCGAAGGTGATCCCCTTGCCCACCAGGACCACGTGCGGCACCCGGCCCTCCACCGTCAACGGGTCGGCCGGCTCGTAGGCGATCTTCAGCAACCGGGGAGGCTCGGCCGACCCTCGGGCCACACCGAGCAGGCCGCCCAACCGCTCGTCGCTGATCCGCTCCTCGTCCCAGACCTCGGTGGTCACCCCGGCCCGACCGGCGGTGTGCTCCTGGGCGGCTGCGGCGAACCGGGTGGGCGTCAGCGAGCTGGGCGGTTCGTTGACGAGGTCGCGCGCCAGACACACGGCGTCGGCCACGGCCACGCCTCGCCGGGTCCCTTCCGCCAGTGCGCCCGGATCGACGCCGACGCCGGCCACCACGAACTGCTCGATGCCGCCTCCCTCGTTGTCGCGCTTGTGCGAGACGAACCGGTAGGCACCGAGCACGGCTCCCTCGACCACGGCCTGCACCGTGGCCTCACGGGGTTCGGTTCTCGTCGACGACCGAGGCGGGAAGGATCAGCACCGCGGCCCCGGACTTTCCCCCCGCCCGCACCAGGGCGGCCGCGGCCTTCCGCATGGAATTGCCGCTGGTCTCCTGGCCGCAACCGACGAACACCACGGCGGGGGCCTCGGCGCCGAGTGAGCCCTGGGCGCGCTCCTCTCCCACCACCACCATGGTCTGGCCGACCTTGCCCTTGAACCCCCGCTGGCGGGCCCGGGTGGTGTCGAGCCCGGTGCCGAGCCCGTCTCCCCCCACGCCCACGATCACGCTGGCGGGGACACCGGGTACGACGGCGGGGCCGTCGGGGGTGTCGAGGACAGGGATCCCCACCACGGCCACGGCCACAGCCGCGGCGTCGGCCCCATGGGCGGGATCCTCCGGCGTCGGCCCATGCCACCTCGAGCAGCGCGGAACGGGGGAAGGCCACGGCCGGGCTCACGCCGCGCCCGCGCCGGCACTGCCACCCGAGACATCAGCGCCGCCGGGCGCGTGGCCGAGCGATCGCGACACGACGTGCTGGCCCTCCTGCCAGCGCGCCATGGTCCACAACAGGTCCGACAACCGGTTGAGATAGGGCCCGACCAGTGAGCCCTCCGCCGGCGCCGTGCTGGTGAAGGTCCGCTCGGCTCTCCGCACCACCGTCCGGGCCACGTCCAAGGCGGCAGAGACACGGTTCTGTCCGGGCACCACGAACTCCTTGGGCATCTCGAATCGCTCGTCGAGCTCGTCGATGTGTCTCTCGAGGGCGCCCACCATCGCATCGGTCACCAGCGATGCCGCCGCCACCAGCTTGTGCCGGTTCTCCGGGGCCGTCGCCACCTCGGCCATGAGCACCCAGAGGTCACGCTCCAGATCGAGAAGCAGGCCGTCGAGCTCCGATCCCGGCTCGGCTTCGGCCCGGGCCAACCCCAACACCGCCTGGGCCTCGTCGACGTCCCCGTTCACCTCGATGGCGGCCGAGTCCTTCCGGACGCGCCCCCCGTAATACAGCCCCGTCGTCCCGTCGTCGCCCTTGCGTGTGTAGATCTTCACCACGGCGCCGCATGCTAACCGTCTCCTTCAACCCACCGACCCTCGTCCAACACCGACTGGTCGGGGACGGGCTCCTCCCCCCAAAGACTTCTGACGCCCGAGGCCGGGACTCCCTCGCCAGGAGGGAGAAGCCGACCACCCGCCGTAGACTGTTGGGATCGTGGACCAGACCGTGGGCCCCCACCCGTCCCCTCCGCCTGTCCTGGCGCACGGCGCCATGGCCATGGACGAGCGCGGCGCCGCCTACCTCGAGGCCGCCCGGACCCGGGTGGTGATCTTCGACGGCGCCATGGGCACGAGCCTCCAGCTCGCCGACCTCTCCGCCGAGGACTACGGCGGCCCCGCCCTCGAGGGCTGCTCCGAGGCCGTTGTCCTCCACCGGCCCGACGTGGTCAAGGCCATCCACCGCTCCTTCCTCGACGTCGGGGTGGACGTGGTCGAGGCCAACGCCTTCGGGGCCTTCGGGGTGGTCTTGGCCGAGTACGGGCTCCAGGACCGGGTCGAGGAGATCAACGTCAGCGCGGCCCGGCTGGCCCGCGAAGCCGCCGACGAGGCCACCGCGGCCGTCGGCGACGGCCGCACCCGCTGGGTGGCGGGGAACCTCGGGCCCGGCACCCGCTTCCCCACCCTCGGCCAGATCCCCTACCTGGAACTGCGCGACGCCTACCAGGAACAAGCCGCCGCGCTCATCAAGGGCGGTGTCGACCTCCTCATCATCGAGACCGTCTACGACCTCCTCCAGGCCAAGGCCGCCATCAACGCGTCGAAGCGCGCCATGGTGGAGGCGGGCCGGCGCGTGCCCCTTCAGGTCCAGGTGACCATCGAGCTGACGGGTCGGATGCTCCCGGGTACCGAAGTCGGCGCCGCGCTCACCGCGCTCGACCCCATGCGCCCCGACATCATCGGGCTCAACTGCGCCACGGGCCCCGCCGAGATGGGCGAGGCCATCCGCTACCTCTGCCAGCACGCCCGGCTGCCGGTCTCGGCCCAGCCCAATGCAGGGCTGCCCTCGGTCGTCGACGGCAAGATGCACTACGACCTCACCCCGGACCAGCTGGCGGACCATCTCGAGCGGTTCATCACCGAGCTCGGTGTCAGTGTCGTGGGCGGCTGTTGCGGCACCACCCCCGACCATCTCCGCGCCGTGGTGGAGCGCTGTCGTGACCTCGTGCCCGCGGTCCGGGCGGCCGCCTCGATCGACCACGAGCCCGGTGCCTCGTCGATCTACTCCAACGTCTCGTTCCATCAGGACACCTCGTTCCTCGTCGTGGGCGAGCGCACCAACGCCAACGGGTCCAAGAAATTCCGCGAGGCCATGCTCGGGTCGGACTGGGACACCACCGTCGCCATCGGACGCGACCAAGTGAAGGAAGGCGCGCACGTCCTCGACCTCTGCGTCGACTACACCGGCGCCGACGGCGTGGCCGACATGACCGAGGTGGCCAGCCGACTGGCAACCCAGGCCAGTGTCCCGCTCATGGTGGACTCCACCGAAGCCCCCGTGGTCGAGGCCGCCCTCATGTGGATCGGGGGCCGGCCCGTCCTCAACTCGGTCAACCTCGAAGAGGGCGACGAGCCCGGCACCCGGCTCGACAAGTTCCTGACCTTGGCCCGCGAGTACGGCGCGGCCGTGGTCTGCACCTGCATCGATACCGAGGGCCAGGCCCGCACCGCGGACTGGAAGGTCCGCGCCGCCACCGCCATCCGCGACATCGCCGTGGACCGCTACGGCCTCGAGCCCTCCGATCTGATCTTCGACCCCTTGGTGCTCCCCCTCTCGACAGGCATGGAGGAGTCCCGGCGCGACGGCATCGAGACCCTCGAGGGCACCCGGCGGATCAAGGCCGAGCTGCCCGGGGTCTTCACCATCGTCGGGCTCTCCAACGTCTCGTTCGGGCTCAACCCCGCCGCCCGTCACGTCTTGAATTCGATGTTCCTCCACGAGCTCGTCGCGGCCGGGTTGGACGCGGCCATCGTCCACGCGGCCCGCATCATCCCCCTGTCCAAGATCGACGACCACACCCGCGAGGTCTGCCTCGATCTCATCTACGACCGCCGCCGGCCTGACGACGGCTACGACCCTCTCCAGGAACTGTTGACCATCTTCGAAGGCGTCTCGGCGTCGTCGACGGTCACAGAGGACCGCACGGGATGGACCGTCGAGCACCGCCTCGAGCAGCGCATCATCGACGGCGACCGCAACGGCCTCGAAGACGACCTGGCCGAAGCGCTCGGGTCCGGCCACGAGGCCCTCACCATCGTGAACGACTTCCTCCTGGCCGGGATGAAGACCGTGGGCGAGCTCTTCGCCACCGGCGAGATGCAGCTGCCCTTCGTCCTCCAGTCCGCCGAGACCATGAAGGCGGCCGTCTCGTATCTCGAACCCCACATGGAGAAAGCCGACCAGGGCGGCAAGGGCACCGTGGTCCTCGCCACGGTCAAGGGTGACGTCCATGACATCGGCAAGAACCTCGTCGACATCATCCTCACCAACAACGGCTACGAGATCGTGAATCTCGGCATCAAGGTGAACATCAGCGAGATGCTCCAGGCCGTCGAGGACCACAAGGCCGACGCCATCGGCATGAGCGGCCTGCTCGTGAAGTCGACCCTCATCATCCGCGAGAACCTCGAGGAGATGAACACCCGCAACCTGGCCCACATCCCGGTGTTGCTGGGGGGCGCGGCACTGACCCGCAACTACGTCGAGCGCGACCTCCGCTCGGTCTACGAAGGCCGTCTCTTCTACGGCAAGGATGCCTTCGAGGGCCTCCGCACCATGGACCGCCTCGTCGAGATGAAGAAGACCGGCGAGGAGGACCCCGCCTTCGGCCGCGAGCAAGGTGGACGCAAGCTTCCGCCTCGCAAGTCCCAGCTGCCCGTCGACGACTCTGTGGTGGCGCCGCCCCGCGCCCCCACGGTGGCGGCCGACAACACCGTCTTCACGCCCCCCTTCCTCGGGTCGCGTGTGGCCAAGGGCATCGCCTTGGACGACATCGCGTCCTATCTCAACCTCACGGCCCTGTTCCGCAACCAATGGGGATTCCGTCCCGAGAGGGATCACCAGGGTGTGGCGGAGTCCGACGCGGAGTTCAAAGAGCGCGTCTCTGCGGTGCTGCGCGAGGAGCTCGACAAGGCCAAGGCCAAGGATCTCCTCGTGCCCCAGGTCGTCTACGGCTACTACGCGGCCAACGCCGATGGCAACGACGTCGTGCTGTGGACCGACGAGTCCCGACAGACCGAGCTCACCCGCTTCACCTTCCCCCGCCAGAAGAAAGAGCCCTGGCTCTGCATCGCGGACTTCTTCCGGTCGATCGAGTCCGGGGAGCCTGACTACGCCGCCTTCCAGGTCGTCACCATGGGTTCCGAGGTGTCGCGCCAAGCGGCGCGGCTCCACGCCGAGAACCAGTACACCGACTACCTGAAGCTCCACGGCCTCGGCGTCGAGATGGCCGAGGCCCTAGCCGAGTACTGGCACCACCGCATCCGCGAGGAATGGGGCTTCGCCGACGAGGACGGACCCACCTTGACGGGCCTGTTCCGCCAGCAGTACCGCGGCGGCCGCTACTCGTGGGGGTACCCGGCCTGTCCCGACCTCGAGGACAACGCCAAGGTGGTCGAGCTCCTCGGCGGCGACCGTATCGGCGTGACGGTGAGCGACGGGTTCCAGATGCATCCCGAGCAGACCACCGACGCCATCATCTGCCCCCACCCCCAGGCCAAGTACTTCGTGGCCTGATCGGGCGCTGGCGTACGGCGCTATCGTCACGCGCTGCAGCGGTCCCCGAGCCACGGTTGTTGGCCGTCGAGCGAGTAGAGCGCCACCGCCACCGTGTCCTGTTGCGGTTTGGTGGCCCGGTTGGGGGCCACGCCGACGAGATAGGGAAGGCCGGCGGCTTTGGCGGCGAAGTTCCACGTCGACTGACTGAATTGGAACGCCCCCATGTAGGTCCCCCCCGGAGACACGGCGCCGTAGTTGCCGCGCGACTCGGCCTGCACGACACACTGGAGGAACGGAGGCAGAGCCGGGTCCGCGATGGGCGGTCCCGGGGCGGCGCCGGCGCCCGGGCTCGCACCGGGGGCCGCACCTGGCTTGTTCCCACCCTTGCCCGATTTGGAACCCGTCTTCTGGGCCGCGGCCACCGCCGCTTTGGCGGCGGCATCGAGTGCGTCGGTCTGCGCGGCAACCGCGGCGGCGAGCCGGCCCGTCACCAGGCTCTGCTCGGCCTCCATGGCGTGCGCGGTGCTCGTGGCCTGGCTGAGCGACGTGGCCAGCTGCGTCTCGTCGGCCTGATCCTTCGCCTGTTGTTGGCGCAGCGTCGACTGTTGGTTCCGCAACGCGGTCCTGCGCGCTCTGGAGTTGGCTCAGAGCGGTCTCGATGTTCTCGGTGGCGATGGAGTTGTACTCGTTCGCAGACTGCACCTCTTCGGTGTTGCCCTCGAACAACGCCGCGTCGGCGCCGGTCAACCGACCGCCGTTCATGTACGACGCGATCGCCAACTGACGAACCTGGGCGGTGTCCGCGTCGTACTGTTGTTGGTCGAGCGCCAGCTGCTGGCCCACCTGCGCCACGGCCTCAGCGTCGGCCGCCACCTTGGCGGAATCAACCGAGTACTGCTGCTGATAGGCGTCGACCTGCAGCTGCTCCTGCACGAGTTTCTGCTCGATCGCCTTGGCTTGGGCCTTGAGATCGCCGACCCGATTGGCTGCTGCGGGCCGCGACGCGACCACGGTGAGAGAACTCGTCGTCGCGAGGGCACTGAGCAGCGCGGCAGAGACGATGCGAGAGCTTCGCCCTTTTCCAGCGCTCCTCCTCGTCGCGTGGGACCAGGCGCGAGACACCCTGCGAAGGTAGCTGTCAATGGGAACATTGACAAACCTAAAGGGTCCTCACGGCGGTGTCAGGCATGGTCCCAGGGGCCATCACACGTGAGACTGGCTGGTGACGCCGTAGCGGTCTTCGCTGATCCTGTGTGCGTGGCGTGTGCTCATCACACTTCGGTGAGTGAGATCACGTCTCCCAAAGTGTTCACTGTTGGGCGTCTGTCGTGTGAAGAAACCGCTGTCGATAGGTACCTTCGAAGGCAACGACCGTGTTGTCCATCGTGACGCCCGAGCCTGGAGCGCCGAGACGGTCCCAACCACGGAGGCCACCCATGACATTCGATCTCCAGCACCATCCTTTCAATTGGCGCGAGAAGACTCTCCAGCTCGCGTCCGAGCTCGAGCGCGCCCACGCCACCATGGAAGAGCTCGGTGCCGCTCTCGATCGGGGCGACGAATTCTCGGCTCGCGACATGGCGCGATCCGCGCACGATGCCGTCGGCTCCGTCGGGTACGCAGTCAAGGCGCTCCACAGCGAACAACCGCCGGCCGAACACTTGGCCAAGCCCGATGCCATCGGGTCGACTCTCGCCATCGGTGGGTCGGGCGTCGCCACCATCGCACTCGACGTGATGGTGACCGCCATGCTGGCCCTGGCCGCCACCGACGACGGCGAGGACACCGACTTTCTCATCGGCGCCTGCCTCGATGCCGAGAACGCCTACGAGGTGGGGGCGGCCGTCGTGGCCGCCGCGCCCAACCGAGACGTCCCGGCCATGCTCGACCTGCGTCGGGCCTACGACACCGAAGGCTCGGTCGCCCTGCGCAGGCGCGTCATCAGGGCCCGACCGCGCGTCAGGGAGATCCGAGATCGCGTCGCCGGCGAGGCTCGGGCCTCCTAGGGGCCCGACCCCTGATCCCTGGCGCGAGTCCTAGGGGGTGCGTGCCACCACCAACCTGCTCGAGCCCACTTCGTCGGGATCTACCAAGCTGAGAACGCCAAGCGCGCCGGGAGTGCCGACGTCGTTGGTCAACGTCGGCGAAGCCGTCAACTTCGGCGAAGCCGTCAACTTCGGCGAAGCCGTCAACTTCGGCGAAGCCGTCAACTTCGGACTCATCCTGGGCTTCGCCTTGGCGCTCGTCGGGCGGCGACCCTGCTCCACCTTCTCATCATGCGTGTGGCCCGACGACGCCGAGAGGTGGGGTTGCTCGAGAGTCTCGGACTCGTGCACAGCCACGTGGGGCGGCGGTGTGCGGGCCGGCGACGATCGTGGCACATGCGACGGGCGTCTTCGTCGTCGCCAATCTCTTGGCCCGTCGTCCCTGCCTTGGTGGCGGCCGATCCACAACTCGGGCCAACTCCTGCGCACCCAGTAGCGAACCCTTCACCTCGTGCTCGCGGGCGGTGTCACCTAAGGTTCATTTGAGGCTGTTCGGGGGGAGGTGCCTCTTCCATTGGATCCTTACATCGTCCTGGGCAGCGCGGTGATCGGGTTCCTCGTCGGGATGACCGGAGCCGGCGGGGGGCGCTCATGACCCCGATGCTGATCCTGCTTTTCGGGGTGAAGCCCTCCACCGCCATCTCGAGCGACCTCGTGGCCGCCGTGGTCATGCGTCCCATCGGCGCGGCCGTCCACCTCCGCCGCGGGACGGTCAACCTCCGACTGGTGGCCTTGATGATGTCGGGGTCGGTGCCGATGGCCTTCCTCGGCGCCTATCTCCTTCACCTCATCGGCAACGCCAACGCGGCCGAGCACAACGTCCAGATCGCCCTCGGTGCCGCTCTCCTCGTCGGCGCGGCGGCGATGATCCTCCGCTACGGCCTCGACCGCCGGTCCGGACACACCCGCCAAGGTGTCGTCCACAACATCACCCTCCGCCCCGTACCCACGGTCGCCATCGGGATGATCGGAGGGATCATCGTCGGGATCACCTCTGTCGGATCGGGGTCGCTGATGATCGTCTTCCTTCTCTTCCTCTATCCGATGATCGGTGCCAACCAACTGGTCGGGACCGATCTGGCCCAAGCGGTGCCCCTCACCGCGGCAGCTGCCCTGGGAGCACTTGCCTTCGGACACATCGAATTGTCGGTGACCACCTCGCTCATCGTGGGCAGCGTTCCGGCCGTCCTCGTCGGTTCGTTCCTGTCGTCCCGAGCGCCCGACCGCTACGTCCGTCCCGCCATCACCTTCGTGATCTTTGCCTCAGGGCTCAAGTACGTGGGCGTAGGGACCACCGCCCTCGGCTGGGTGTTGTGCTCGGTCCTGCTCCTGGCCGGCCTGATCTGGTTCGTGAGCGTCCGTCCCTGGCAGAAGGGTGATCCTGCCTCGGTGTCACTCGGGGACGACGGGCTGTCGGCGGTCTCGTCGGACCCGGACTAGAAGCATCAGGAGGTCGTTGGTATCAGGAGGTCGGAAGTATCAGGAGGTCGCTGGTGTCCGAACACCCCGAAACGATCCACCGCCTGGCTGGCCAGGTCTGCAGCGCCCTGGAGACCGCCGATCTCGTCGCCTTCAGGCACCTTCTCCACCCCGACGTCCGTTGGGGTGCACCCGACGCCCGGGTCCCGTCGTGTCGGAACCGGGACCAGGTCCTGGCCTGGTACGAGCGGGGCCACCAGTCCGGTACCCGAGCCGAGATCACCGAGACCCTGGTCCTCGGTGACAAGATCCTCGTGGGCTTGACCGTCCATGGCCCTCGGGCGGCTGACTCCCATGACGGAGCGGTGCCGCGTTGGCAGGTCCTCACCGTGCACGGGGGCTGATCGTCGACATCATCGGCTTCGACAACCGGGCCGAGGCGGCCGCTCGCGCCGCAGTGACCTCGGCGTAGCTGTCGCTCTCTCCCCAGCGCGTCAAGCGCTCGCTAGAGCGCCAGGGTGGCTCCCCCGTCCACGACGATGGTGGCGCCGTTCACGAAGCCGGCGTGGGTCGAGCACATGAACGCCACCACCCGACCGAAGTCGGCGGGATCGCCCATCGTCCCGGTCGTGCCACCCAGTTGCCGCATGCGCTCGGTGGCGTGCGGGCCGGGGCACACGAGATTGAGTGTGATGCCACTCCCCTCGGCAGCGAGATCGGCCGCGGCGGTCTTGGCCCACGCCCGCAGGCCGCTGCGTGCCGTGTTGGACAGCGCCAGCCCGGGGATGGGCTGGACCACCGAGTACGACGAGATGCAGCACAGCCGCCCCCAGCCTCTGGCCACGCATGTGCGGGAGGGCACCCGCGCACGAGGCGCACCGCGGACAGCAGGTTGACCTCCACCGCGGCCCGGATGGCGTCGTCGTCGAGGTCCAGCGCACTGGCCGGGGGTGGGCCGCCGGCGTTGGCCACCACGATGTCGAGGCGGCCGAACCGTTCCACCGCGGCTCGATGACCCGGTCAGGAGCGGCCGGGTCGGTCATGTCGGCCACGATGGCGAGGACCTCGGTGCCCGGTCCGGCGATGGCCCGCTCGGTCTCTCGCAGCGACTCCTCGTTGCGCGCGCACAGCACGACCCGGGCCCCGTCCTCGGCGAGCGCTTCGGCACTGGCCCGACCCAGCCCGCGCGACGAGGCCGTGACGAGCGCGACCTTGCCTTGGATGCCGAGGTCCATCAGACGACCACGAGGGAGTGGTCGACGGTGTTGAGGGGAATCGCTCCGTCCTCCCCCACCACGACGATGTCCTCGAGTCGCATGCCGAACCGCCCCGGGAAGTAGATGCCGGGCTCGATCGAAAAGGCGTGGCCCGACGACCAAGAGGCGTCTCGTTGCCGGCCACGACGTAAGGATCCTCGTGCTCCTCGATCCCGATCCCGTGCCCGGTGCGGTGGATGAAGTACTCGCCCAGCCCGGCCTCGGTGATGACGGCCCGTGCCACGGCGTCGATGTGCTCGGCGGTGACCCCGGGTCGCACCGCGTCCACGGCGGCCTGCTGCGCGGCCAGGAGCACCGCGTAGGCGTCCGCGCACCTCGTCCGCCGGGCTCGCCCACCGCCACGGTCCGGGTGATGTCCGAGCAGTACCCGACGTCGTCGTCGCAGCACGTACTCACCACCGAAGTCGCACACCACGGTGTCGCCCGGCTCGATGACGCGCTCGCCCGCCTCGTGGTGCGGGCTCGCCCCGTTGGGCCCGCTGCCCACGATGGCGAAGTTGACCCGCCGGTGCCCCGCGGCGAGCAGCCCCATGCTCAGCGCCTCCGACACCTGGGTCTCGCTCCGACCGGCCAGCGGGATCTCGCCCCCTTGGAGCACCGCCGCCACGCTGTCGGCGGCCTGCGCCGCGGCCCGCAACGCCGCGATCTCACCGGTCGTCCTTCACGGCCCGCAGCGGGGACGTGACGCTCGACGCCGCCTTCCAACTGCGCCACCGGGCAGCCGCGCCTGGAGCGCCAGCAGCGACTGCGCCCAGGCCCGGTCCGAGATCCCGTAGGTGGCGCCGCGCGCGGCCGAGCGAGCAGCGCGGCGGCGAGCGCCACGGGGTCTTCGGTCTCGGCCCAGGGCCGCAGCGTGATCATCCCGCCCGTGTCGGGCACCCGGGGGGCCTCGAGGGCGGGGACGATCAGCACGGCCTCGCCGTCGCGGGGCAGCACCGAGCAGCGTCAGCCGCTCGAGGGGCATGGCCCGGTAGCCCGTGAGCCAGGGCAGGTCGGCGCCGTGGACGAGCAGCAGCGCGTCCACCCCGAGCTCGCCCATGCGTGCCCGCACCCGCTCGAGCCGCTGCGCTCGGGCTCGTGCTGGTCGGTCATGCCGGCACCACCGTCGGTCTCGGACCGGCCGCGGCTGGCAGCCCCTCGGGCGTGGTAGCTCGACCGCGTCAGCGGCGAGGACTCGACGTGCGCGAACCCCATCTCCTCGCCGATGACGCGCAACGACTCGAACTCCTCGGGCGTCCACCACCGCGCCACCGGGAGGTGCGCGGCGGTGGGCCGCAGGTACTGGCCGAGCGTGACGATGTCGACGCCGACAGCCCGGAGATCGGCCAGCGCGCCCACCACCTCGTCGCGTCGCTCCCCCATGCCGAGGATCATGCCCGACTTGGTCACGAGGCCGGCGTCCTTGGCCCGGGCCAGCACCGCCAGGCTGCGGGCGTAGCCGGCCGAGGGCCGGACGGCGCGCTGCAGGCGCGCCACGGTCTCGAGATTGTGGTTGAGCACGTCGGGCCGCGCCTCGAAGATCGTCTCCGAGCGAGTCCGCCGTCGCCCTTGCAGTCGGGGATGAGCACCTCGACCGCCGTGGTCGGGCGTCGGCGCCGGATGGCGCGGATCGTCGCCGCGTAGCCCGCCCGCTCCCCCGTCGGGGAGGTCGTCGCGCGCCACCGCCGTCACCACGGCGTAGGCCAGGCCGAGCTGCTCCACGGCGGCGGCGACCCGTCGGGCTCGTCGACGTCGAGGAGGCTCGGGGTGCCGGGTGTCGACGAGGCAGAACCCGCACGACCGCGTGCACCGCTCGCCGTTGATCATGAACGTGGCCGTGCCGTCGGCCCAGCACTCGAAGATGTTGGGACAGCCCGCCTCTTCGCACACCGTCACGAGACCGAGGTCGCGCACGGTCCGCCGCAGCCCGAGGAACTCGTCGCCCATCCGGACCGGGACCCGCAGCCACGGCGGCTTGCGGGCGTTGCCGGGCAGCCCCGCTCCGGGGTCGACCCCCGCCTGGCCGCAGCCGGATGCGGAGCCGCTGCGCCCGGGACGTCAGCGGTCCGGCCGAGGACGGGTCTCGGCGTCGGGGCGACCGCGCCGAGGCGGTCGGCCGATACGGGCCACGCCACGTCCTGGCGCTCGAAGCGCCCGTCGGGGGCCCACCGTCGCCACGGCATGGCGCACGAGGACGTCGACCACCTCGCGGCATCGACACGTCGACGCCTTCGGCCGCGAGCGACGTCACCGCCTTGTCCTCGATGCCGCACGGCACGATGCGGTCGAACCACGCCATGTCGGGGTCGACGTTGAGCGCCAAGCCCGTGCATCGACCGTCCCCGGGTGACCCGCACGCCGATGGCGCAGATCTTCCGCGGGGCACGGGCCCTCGGCGTCCACCCACACGCCGGGGTACCCGGCCAGCCGCCCGGCGGCGAGGCCGAGCTCGGCCAGGGTGTCGATCACGACCTGCTCGATCGCCGTGCACGTGCGACGGCACCGAGCGCGGCGCGGTGGGGACGTTCACGACCGGATACCCGACGAGCTGGCCCGGCCCGTGGTAGGTGACGTCGCCGCCCCGGTCGCTGGCCACGAGCTCGGCCCCGACCTCGGCCGGGTCGACGAGGACGTGGGCCGGGTCGGCGTGCACCCCGAGGGTGAACACATGCGGATGCTCGAGGAGCAGCAGATGGTCGTCGTGGCCCCGGTCGTGCAGGGCCCGCTGCAGCGCGTGCGCCTCCGCGTAGGGGACCCGACCGAGCCAGCGAACCCGGAACATGCTCGGTCCTGCCTGCCGACTCAGAGCTCGGCGGCCCAGTCGTGGCGTGGCGAGCATCTCGGTCACCCGCGCCACGAACGCCGCCGCGTAGGCCCCGTCCACGGCCCGGTGGTCCCACGCCAGGCACAGCAGCCCGAGGGAGTGGATGGCGATGGCCTCGGACCCGTCGGGCTGCACCACCACGGTCGGGCGACGCTTCACGCCGTCGGTGGAGAGGATGGCCACCTGGGGCTGGTTGATGATCGGCGCCGTGAGGAACGTGCCGAAGGGCCCGGCGTTGGTGATCGAGAACGTCCCGCCCGAGATGTCGTCGGCGCTGAGCTTCTTGGTCCGGGCCCGATCGGCCAGCTCGCGGATCCGACGCGCCATGCCCCGCAGCGTGAGCTCCTCGGCGTGCTTCACCACCGGCACGATCAGCCCGTTGTGGTCGAGGTCGACGGCGAACCCCATGTTGAACTGATGGTGCACGATGAGCGAGTCGTCGCCCACCGAGGCGTTGAGGTGCGGCCACTCGTGCAGCGCCTCGACCGTGGCCCGGGCCACGAAGGGGAGGTACGTGAGCGCGAAGCCCTCCTCGGCCTGGAACTGCGCGCCCTGCGAACGCCGGACCCGTTCGACCTGCTCGTAGTCGGCTTCGAGCACCACCAGGGTGTGTGGGCTCGTCGCCTTCGACCGGACCATGTGCTCGGCGGTCCGCCGGCGGATGTTGGTGAAGGGGATGATCTCGTCGGTGCCGGCGGTGGGCGCTGTGACGCCGAGTCGACTGCGGCGCGGGCGCCGGCGGCGCGGCCGTGCCGCGGGTGCGGGTGCCGAGCGGAGCGGCCGCCGTCGCGGGCGCACCGCCGGCACGACGGCTGTCGATGAAGCCGAGCACGTCCGACCGCGTGACCCGGCCGCCGAGGCCCGTCCCGGTGATCTCCGCCGGGTCGATCCCGTTGTCGTCGAGCAACCGGCGCACCACCGGCGACAGGATCCGGTCGCCCCACTTCCCGGGGCCGTCGGCTCGCGGCGCGGGTGCGCCGGCGCAGCTGCGGCGCAGCGGGTGCGGGCGCGGGCGCGGCGCGGTGCGCGGCGGCGGGCGGTGCCGCAGGCGGGGGCGGTGCGGGGGCAGGCGGGAGGCGGTGCGGGGGCGGCGGCGGGGCGGCGGCGCCGGCAGGCGGCGGGCAGCCGGTGCCGGGGCGGGCGGGAGCAGCGGCGCCGGCACCGTCGGCGCTCACGACGGCGAGCACCGTGCCGACGTCGACGGTCTCGCCCTCTTGGACCCGGATCTCGGCCAACGTCCCCGCTGCCGGCGACGGCACCTCGGAGTCGACCTTGTCGGTCGAGACCTCGAAGAGCGGCTCGTCGCGGGCGACGGCCTCGCCCACCGCCTTGAGCCATTTCGTGATCGTGCCCTCGGTGACGGTCTCGCCGAGCTGGGGCATCGTGACGTCAGCCAACGTGGAGTCCCCTTCCGGTGAGCGCCAACACTGTCTCACCGAACGCCTCGGACAGCGTGGGATGCGGCTGGATGAACTGCCCGATCTCTTCGGGCGTGGCCTCCCAGTTCACCGCCATGTACCCCTGGCCCAACTGCTCGGTCACCCAGGGGCCGACCATGTGCACGCCGAGGATCCGCCCCGCCCGACCGTCGGGGAGCCGCTCGGCCACGACCTTGACCAGACCCGTCGGTCTCCCCCACGATCCGCGCCCGGCTGTTGCCGCCGTAGGGGTCCTTCTTCACCACCACGTCGATCCCCGCCTCCTTGGCCTGGGCCTCGGTGAGCCCCGCGAAGGCCACCTCGGGATGGCAGTAGATCGCCCACGGCACCCGCGAGTACTCGACGGGGAACGCCGGCTCGCCCAGCATCGCCTTGATGGCGAGGATCCCCTCGGCGAACCCCACGTGCGCGAGCTGCGGGGTGTTCACCACGTCCCCGACGGCCCAGACCCCTTCGGCCGCGGTGCGCTGGTACTCGTCGACGACGACGTACCCCCGCTCGTCGAGCGTGACCCCGGTCCCCTCGGCCAGCAACCCCTCGGTCAGCGGTCGCCGGCCGACCGACAGCACCACGGCGTCGACGGTGACGTACTCCCCGTCGCCGAAGCTGACCGTCGTCCCCGTGCCGTTGGGCGTGTGCCCGTTCACCTTCACGCCGGTGTGGACGTTGATCCCCCGCTTGCGGAACGACCGCGCCACGACGCTGACCACGTCGCTGTCGCATCCCGTCAGCAACGACGGCAGCGCCTCGAGCACCGTGACCTGGCTACCGAGGTCGGAGAACATCGAGGCGAACTCGCAGCCGATGGCGCCGCCGCCGATCACGGCCAGCGACGCCGGCAGGGCGTCGAGCGCCAGCACCTCGTCGGAGGTGAGGACCAACCGACCGTCGACGTCGAAGCCCGGGATGGTCCGCGGCACCGACCCCGTGGCGAGCACGACGTTGCGACCCGTGATCTCGACGATCCGGCTGACCCGTCGCGCTCGCGCCGCACCGTCAGGCGACGGGATCGATCCGGACCCGGCGGCCGGGGAGCAGCGTGCCGATGCCGTCGAAGGTGACGATCCCCCGGCCCTTCATCAGCCCGGCCAGGCCCTTGAAGAGCTGGTCGACCACCTTCTGCTTGCGGCCCTGGCTCACGGCGAAGTCCACCACGGGCTGGCCGGCCTGGACCCCGAACTCCTTGGCCCCCGCCACGGTGCGCACCACGCTGGCGGTCTCGAGGAACTCCTTGGCCGGGACACACCCCCGGTGCAGACACGTCCCGCCCACCTTGTCCCGCTCGACGACGGCGACGCTGAGGCCCGGCCGACGCCCCGTACAGGGCGGTGGCATAGCCCGCCGGGGCCACCGCCGATCACGACGACATCGAACACATCGAACACGTCGGGTCCTGTCGCTTCAGCCGTCGCAATCACCTCCGTGTCACGGGTTCCAGCCTAACGGGGACCACCCCCCGCCCGGAGCTGGTCAGGGCCCGCCGGGGAACCGAAAAGCCGCCGTGACGGGACCGACGCAGTCGAACGTCGGATGAGTGCGGGTCCGACCGGGATCAGCCCTCGGAGCCAGGTCAGAGCTGGGGAGACAGGTCAGAGCTCGGGAGGCAGCGGCAGGGGGCGACGGCCGGCGAAGCCGTCCTCGGGAAAGTGCCACCACGCCAGCTCGTCCTCGCCGAGCTGCCAGCACAGCAGCACCTCCCGCCCGTTGTGCAGCGCGGTGAAGTCGATCAGCCCCCGCTCGGGGTCGCGCAGGACGATCCCTCGTCCTCGAGCTCGGCCAGGGCCTCCTTGACGTCGAACGACACCGGCCGGCTCCGACTCGGCGGGTTCTCGGGCACCGGCTGGCTCCGCGGACCGAGTCTCGGAAGCCGGCGACTCGGAGCGGGGCCGGTCCCGGCAGCGGACGGCCCGGGCCGGCAAGGGGGCGCCCGGGAAGCACGGCGTGACCGTTCCCCCGCGCCGACACGGCCAGGTGCGTGGCCCGCCGGATCACGCCCAGGAGAAGCCGCAGCCGGGGGAGGTATGCCTGGGCCTCGTCGACCGTCCAGTACCGCACCGCTCGTCCCCGACGACTACGACGATGCCGGGCCGCTGTCGCCCGGACCGCTCCCGCCGCCGGTCATCCGATCGAGGAACCCGGAGAGCCGCTCCCGGATCAGGTCGGGCAGCACCGACGTCGCGCCCAGCGGCTCGAACGCGTCCGACGCCGCCACCAACGCGCTGTCCTCGTCGTCGGTGAGCTCGATGTCCGCCGCGGCCGCGTTGACCTCGACCTGCGCGGCCGAGCTCGCCCCGGGGATCACGACCACGTTGGGCCGCCGGATCAACCACGCCAGCGCGATCTGCGACGGCGTGGCGTGGTGGGTCTCGGCCACCTCCGCAGCACGTCGAGCAGCGGCGCGGCCCGGCGCAGGTTCTCGGGATGGAACGCGGGCGACGCAGCGCGGACGATCCCGCTCGGACGGTGGTTCTCGTCGTAGCGCGCCGACAACAGGCCCTGGGCCAACGGGCTGTAGGCGATGATCAACCGGTCGTTGGCCTGCGCCCACGGCAGCAGCTCCTTCTCGGGCCGCCGGTCCACCAGGTTGTAGCGCACCTGGTTCGACAGCACCGGCCGCCCCAGCGCCTCTTCGGCGGCCTCCCACCGCGCCAGCGAGTAGTTCGAGACGCCCGACGTGGCGCACGACACCCTCGTCGAGCAATTGCGCGAAGGCGGGCATCGTCGCCGAGAACGGCACCACCGGGTTGGGCTGGTGCAGCTGGTAGAGGTCGAGCGCGTCGATCCCCAGCCGCCGGACGCTGCCCCGGGCCCGCTGCAGCACCACCGGCCCGACGGGCAGGACCGGGAAGATCTTCGAGGCGATGAAGGCCTCGTCGCGCCGGGCCCCCAGCGCCTTGCCCAGGATCCGCTCGGACCGGCCGAAGCCGTAGATCTCGGCGGTGTCGAAGAGGGTGATGCCGACATCGAGCGCCCGCTGCACGATGGCGTCCGCCTCGCGCTCGGCGTAGTCGGCCCCGTACCCCCACTCGGTCGAGCCGAACTGCCACGTCCCGAGCCCGATGGCCGACATCCTGGCCCCGGCGACATCGACGTACTTCACGTGCGGGCTCATCGGCCTGTCTCACTTCGGGGGCATGCGGATGCCGCCGTCGAGGCGGATCACCTCCCCGTTGAGGTAGCTGTTCTGCGCGATGTGGGCGACCAGCTCCCCGTACTGGATGGGCTGGCCCAGCTTCTTCGGGAACAGCACCGACTGGCCCAAGGCGTTGCGCTGCTCCTCGGGGAGCATCCCGAGCAACGGCGTGTCGAACAACCCCGGAGCGATGGTGACGACCCGGACCCCCACCGACGGCCAGGTCGCGCGCGGCGGGAAGCGTCATCCCCACGACCGCACCCTTCGAGGCCGAGTAGGCGAGCTGGCCGATCTGGCCGTCGAAGGCGGCCACCGACGCGGTGTTGACGATCACGCCCCGCTCACCGTCGGCGAGGGGCTCGGTCACCGCCATGGCCGAGGCGGCCCGGGTCATCACGTTGAACGTCCCCACCACGTTGAGGTCCTGGATGAACTTGAACGCACTCAGGTCGTGCGGCGAGTTGTCCCGGTTGATGACCCGACCCACCCAACCGGTGCCGGCACAGTTCACGGCGATCCGCAGCTTGCCCGCCCTCGGCCGCCTGGTCGACGGCCCGCTGGCAGTCGTCGGGGTTGGTCACGTCGCCGGCGACGTAGTTGGCGCCGAGCTCGCCGGCCACCTTCTTGGCGCCGTCCTCGTTGCGGTCGAAGATCGTGCACCGCACGCCGAGCGACGTCAGCTTCCGCGCCGTGCCCTCGCCCAGCCCGGACGCGCCACCGGTGATGACTGCGGAAATGCCGTTGAGGTCCATGCGGCGCATGCTACGGGGGCGCCCGCCGCCGACCGCCAAGAGGCCTCTGACGTCTCAGGGAACGAAGCGGTCGCCGGACACGCCGTGCTGCGCGGCGGCAGCCTCGACGGCGAGGACGTCGACCCGGTCGTTCATCTCGTTGCCGGAGTGGCCCTTCACCCAGCTGAACCGCACGGGCCGATCGGGGTCGAGCGCCAACTCGAGCAGCGGCTCCCACAGGTCCCGGTTGGCCACCGGCTTGCCGGCGCGTGTTGCGCCAGCCCCGCCGCTTCCACCCCTCCCACCACCGGTCCCGGAAGCAATTGACCACGTAGGTCGAGTCGCTGTTGACGTGCACCGGGCCCTCGAGCGCCTCGAGCGCCCGGATCACGGCCATGATCTCCATCCGCTGATTGGTCGACCGGGCCTCGGCCCCGCTGGCGAAGGGCCCGTCGGGCACAGCCCACGCCCAACCCCCCGGCCCGGGGTTCCCGAGGCACGAGCCGTCGGTGTACACCACGGTCTCGCTCCCATCGGCTCCCATCGGATCCCCAGCATGCATGCCCAGGCCTGGCTGCCCGCGGTGGACGCCCCTGGAGGCGATCTCTGGTAGGCCCGAAGGTTATCTATACGTGAACGAAAAGTGAACTTAAGGTAAACTGGCGCCGATGACGACCCTGACCACCGCCACATTGGGCTGGTTCCGGGACCCCTACCATGAGCACGAATTCCGGTACTTCTCCGAGGGCAATCCGACCAAGCTGGTCCGGGACTCGGGCCTCGAGTCCTTCGACCCTCCTCCCGACATCCCCATGGCCCGAGTCCCCCGTCCCGGCCGACTCCCGGGTCCAGTCCCTCGGCGGGGCGGCTGACATGCGCCGGGCGGACGACGCCGAACGCGAAGCCCCCTACGACCGGCGCGCCGCCTGCCAGAAGGCGACCAGCTCCATCATCCGTTTCGGATCCTCGGACTGACCGAGACCTCAGCCCGTATCCCCGAAGGGCGTCCCGGTCTCGAACGTCGCTCCCCCCGGCGGTTCTCGCCATTCGGAGGATCCCCCTGTTCCTTGCTGAACAGCACCTTGCCGGCCGTACAGAACCGTTCGAGCTCGGCGAACACGGCCACGATCTCGGCCGCCTTCCCCGTGGTGACCCGGTCGGGATCGGCACCCGCCAACTCGGCGGCGATGTCCCGACGGGCCCACTCGAGGGTTCGGACGAGCACTGTTGCAGCTGTGCGATGAGGGTGTATCAGTCCCCCTGAGATAACAGGAGATACATCTGAGCTTGGTGAGGCGGTCCGAGGCCGATGAGGTCGGGCCATCCACCGACGTCGGCACCATCACCGACCTGCCCCCGATGGTCGAGGCCCCCCGTCTGCTGCGCAGTGTCGGCCTCTCACCAGGAGGCCGCCCGTAGCATGGAGCAGTGCTCTTCGACGGAATGTCGCATCAACTTCCCGACATCGACCCCGAGGAGACCGCGGAGTGGATCGACTCCTTCGACGCCGTCGTCGACGCCGAGGGACGGCCCCGGGCCCGCTTCCTGCTCATGAAGCTCCTCGAGCGCGCCCGGACCAAGCAGGTCGACTTCCCCGCCACGGTCTCCACCCCCTACGTGAACACCATCCCCCAGGACCAGGAGCCCTGGTTCCCCGGCGACGAATACGTCGAGCGCCGCATCCGCGCCTACATCCGCTGGAACGCGGCGGCCATGGTGAGCCGCGCCAACCACCGCTCCGAGGGCATCGGCGGCCACCTCGCCACCTACGCCAGCTCGGCCTCGCTCTACGAGGTCGGCTTCAACCACTTCTTCCGCGGCAAGTCCGACGGCGGCTTCGGCGACCTCGTCTACTTCCAGGGCCACGCCTCGCCCGGCATCTACGCCCGCGCCTTCGTCGAGGGCCGGCTCACCGAGGACCAGCTCGACCACTTCCGCCAGGAGGTCTCGGGCCGGGGCCTGCCGAGCTACCCCCATCCCCGCCTCCTCCCCGACTTCTGGGAGTACCCCACCGTCTCGATGGGCCTCGGCCCGCTCTGCGCCATCTACCAGGCCCACGCGGCCCGCTACCTCCTCCAGCGCGAGATCGTCGACACCTCCGCCAACCGCATCTGGGCCTTCCTCGGTGACGGCGAGCTCGACGAGGTGGAGTCGATCGGCGCCCTCGGGCGTGGCCGGCCGCGAGCACCTCGACAACCTGATCTTCGTCGTCAACTGCAACCTCCAGCGCCTCGACGGCCCCGTGCGCGGCAACGGCAAGATCATCCAGGAGGCCGAGGCCATGTTCCGCGGCGCGGGCTGGAACGTGATCAAGGTCATCTGGGGATCGAAGTGGGACGAGCTCCTCGCCCGCGACATCGACGGCGTCCTCCTCGACAAGATGAACACCACGCCCGACGGCGAGTTCCAGAAGTACGCCACCGAGACCGGCGCCTATATCCGGGAGCACTTCTTCGGCCCCGACCCCCGCCTGCGCCGTCTCGTCGAGCACCTCTCCGACGCCGATCTCCAGGCACTGCCCCGCGGCGGCCACGACTACCGCAAGCTCTACGCCGCCTACAAGCTCGCCACCGAGCAGGTCGGTCAGCCCACCGTCATCCTCGCCAAGACGGTCAAGGGATGGACCCTCGGGCCCGAGATCGAGGCCCGCAACGCCACCCACCAGATCAAGAAGATGACCAAGGCCCAGCTGCTGGCCTGCGCGACCGCCTCTATCTCCAAGAGGAGATCCCCGACGAAGCCCTCGACGCCGAGCAACCCCCCTACTACCGACCCCCCGAGGGCTCGCCCGCCCACGACGTACCTCTCGGGCCGCCGCAAGGTCCTGGCCGGTCCCCTCCCGACCCGCATCGTCCGTCCCGTCACGCCCTACGCCGCTGCCCGACGCAACGGTCTTCTCCGACATGTTCGCCGGGTCGGGCACCCAGGCGGCCTCGACGACGATGGCCTTCGCCCGCCTGCTGCGCAATCTGGTCCGCGACCCCGCCCTGGGCCGCTACGTCGCCCCCATCGTCCCCGACGAGGCCCGCACCTTCGGCCTCGAGCCCCTCATCGCCGAGTCCAAGATCTACGCCCCCGAGGGCCAGCGCTACACCCCGGTCGACTCCGACCTCATCCTCCGCTACGCCGAGGACCGCAAGGGCCAGGTCCTCCAGGAGGGCATCACCGAGGCCGGTGCCATGGCCTCGTTCATCGCGCTCGCCACCGCCTATGCCACCTGGGGCCGGCCCATGCTCCCGATCTACCTCTTCTATTCGATGTTCGGCTTCCAACGCATCGGCGACCTCGCCTGGCTCCTCGGCGACATCCGCGGCCGCGGCATCCTGGCCGGCTGCACCGCGGGCCGCACCACCCTCCAGGGCGAGGGCCTCCAGCACGACGACGGCCACTCCCCCCTCCTGGCGTCGGTGAACCCCGCCGCCCACATCTACGACCCCGCCTTCGCCTACGAGATCGGCGTGATCATGGAGGACGCCATCACGAAGATCATGGGACCCGAGCCCGAGGACCGCTTCTGGTACCTCACCCTCTACAACGAGAACTACCCCATGCCCGCCGCTCCCCGAAGGCGACGCCGGCGACGCGGTCCGGGCGGGGGTCCTGCGCGGCATCTACCGCTTCGCCGAGCCGGCCGAACTGGCCGGCGCGGCGTCAGGGACGCAGCGGGCCCGCGCGCCACGCCACGCTCCTCTTCTCGGGCCCGATGTGGCAGGTGGCCATGGAGGCCCGCGCCATGCTGGCGGCGGACTGGGGCGTCTCGGCCGACGCGTGGTCGGTGACCTCCTACACCGAGCTCCGCGAGGACGCCCTCTCGGTGGAGCGCGGCCAACCGGCTCCATCCCCACGCCGAGCGCGGCGGTTCCCTACGTCGCCGCGCGCCCTCGACAGACGGGGCCGGGCCGGTGGTGGCGGTCACCGACTACCTCCGGGCCGTCCCCGACCAGGTGGCCCGGTGGGTGCCCCGCCCCTTCACCTCCCTCGGGACCGACGGCTTCGGCCGCTCCGACACCCGCGCCGCGCTCCGCCGCTTCTTCGAAGTCGACGCCGCCCATCTCGTGGTGGCGGTCCTCGTCGCGCTGGCCGAGACCGGCGACGCCAAGGCCGACGAGGTGGCCGAGGCCATCGCCCGCTACGAGATCGACCCCGACTCCGCCGATCCCTGGACCGACTGACCCCGTCGCGGGCGCGGGCCGCCAGTATCGCCTTGTCCCCTTGGAAGCACATCGCCGACCATCGCGACCGGGCCGACAGCACCGACCCCAGCGAGATCGGCCGACCCGATCGAGAAGGCCGACAAGAACGACCCGATCGACCCGATCGAGCACGCGGAGCCGATCGACCCGATCGACAGGAACGAGCCCTTGCACCCGATCGACAACACGGAGTTCTCCGACCACAAGGACCAACGGGAGCTGGTCGTCTTCGCTGGCGCTCATGCCGCGCCATCTTCTCGCACTCTCGACCGCCGCCTCGGGTGAACCGGACTCGTCCCGTGGCTGACCGGCTGGTCCAGGTCATCGTCCTCGTCACCGACCTGGATCGGCCCGTCGGCACATGGAGCCACTGGGGCTGACCGTCCTCGACGGAGGCCGCCACCCCGGACGCGGGACCGCCAATCTCATCGTCCCCTTCGCCGACCACTATCTCGAGCTCCTGGCCGTCGTCGACGAGGCCGAAGCCCGCTCCTCGCCCCAGGGACGACCCGTGGTCGCCGCCTTGGCCCGGCGCGGTCCCGGTCTCGCTCGCTGGTCGGTGGAGACCCCCGACATCGAGAGCGGCGGCGGCTCGGGTCGGGCTCCCGGTCGAGCACCGTCACCGCATCCTTCCTGACGGGCACGACCCTTCGCTGGCGCTGCGTCGGGGTGGACGCGGCCTGGGACGAGCCCTGGCGCTGCGCCTTCATGACCTGGGACGACCCATTGCTCCACCCGGCCCGCGCCGACGGTGTCGTCCACGCGAACGGTGCCACCGGGATTCGCCCGGCTCGAGGTCGAGGTGCCCGATCGCCAGGCACTGCTCGGACTGGATGGGTGGGCCCGTTCCCGAGGGCGTCACCGTCTCGGAAGGCGCCGGAGCCGGGCCCGACCGGGCTCTTCCTCGCTGCCCCGTCGGGCGAGCTCCCGATCACCTGACCGCAGTCGTCGCCTGTCACCCGGACGTCATTCGGATCGAAGCAGCACCGCAGTGGGCGTGCGGGCCGCGCTGCGCCCCGGCAACGCGGCCACGATGTTGGCGAGCGCCAGGGCGCCGACGCGCGACGATGACCACCGACACGACCGGCACGGTGGCATCGGGCACGGCGTAGATCTGACGGGCGAACAGGTCCCACAGCCAGCGCCCGAGCGCGATCCCGACGGGCACGCCCACCACGACGCCGACGACCGCCGCCACCGACGCCTGCCAGGCCAAGGCGGCCGCCAACTGGCGCTGGGTGAAGCCGAGCGTCTTCAACAAGGCCAGATCGCGTCGTCGTCGTCGCACCGACGCGGCCAGGGTGAGCCCGAGCGCGATCACCGCCCCGGCCGCCAGCGCGGCGGCCAGCAACGTCGGGGTGGCCCCGGTGCTCCGGTAGTTGACGATCTCCGCCGGGCGCTGCACTCCGACCACCGAGACGCTGTTGCCCTGCCCGCCGCCGTTGGGCACGGCGGCGAGGTCCCGGGTGGCGGAGACGGCGATCCGCTTCAGGCCGGCGCGGCCCGACGGCACGGGGAACACCGGCCCGGAGACGCACGAAGATCAGGTCGGGACCGTTCAACGTGGGGTCGGGACTGAGCTGGGCCTTTTGAAACGCAGCAGGCTCGATGTCCCGACTGACCAGCGCGCCGGTCCCCATGGAGGTGTGATCGGAGATGACACTCGAGAACCCGACGGCGGGCATGGTGGCCGTCCCCACCACCACGACCTTGGTGGGGGGCACGTAGAAAGGGGCGTCCTTGGGGAGTCCGAAGCTCACCACGACGGTGCCGCCGAGGTGGGTGTGCAACTGCTTCACCGTCGCCGCCCCGAGGACGATCTGGTCCTTGCCCGGCACACCGTGACCACTCAGGATCGGCGGTGCGACCGGATCCGACTTGTCGGACTGGGTGTCCTCGAACAGGAACGGAACGGTCTGGCCGTTGATCTCGGCGTCGGCGTAGTCGTACCCGGCCCAGGAGGCGACGTCGTGATCACGGGCGAGAAGTGTCTCGGCTTGCGACGGAACCGTGTTGGTCGGATTGAGCATGTACGTCCAGTTCCATCCGTACAGCGCAGGATGCGACACCAGTGACCCCAGCCCGCTCCCGAAGGTGAGGGTGGCGACCACGAGGGCCACCGCCAGGACAGCAGCCCAACAATGCCGAGCGCACCGGCACCGCGGTCCGACCCCGCCCTGACTCGAGCGCGAACCGAACCCCGACGGCGGCCGGTGGAGGCAATCCCGTCGATGCCACCGCGTCGCACGACCCTCGAGGTGCCGGGGGAGCTGCGCGCCTGGCGCTCGGGCGACCCGGTGCGGTGCCCCCCGATAGGCGAGCCCGAACGCGATGGCACCGAGCCCGACCACGAGGAGCGGCGAGCCCGATGCCGAGCACCGTCCAGTCGAAGGCGACGGCCGATCCCGGATAGACCGACCGAACCGGCCCGAGCGGTGACAGCGGTGACAGGGCGACGGCCACCACACCGGCCAGCACCGCCCCCACCGTGATCGCCCCCATCATGCCGATCAGACCGTCGGCGATGGTGGTGCCGGGTGCGGCTCCGAGCGCCCGCAGCACGCCCAGATCCTCTTCGGCGGCGCGCAACTGTCGGGAGATGATCTGGACCCCGATGAGCAGCGCGGCCAGGGCGGCCACTGCGCCGAACACGCCCAGGGCGATGGCGATCGGCTTCACCGTCCGGTCCACCTTGGCCTGCACCGGAGCGATGGCGTGAAAGGCGGCGGTGGAACGAGTCGGGACCAAGGCGGCGAATTCCCGCTCGACCTTGGCCACGCCGGCGTTCCCCCCGTCGACCTGCAACCCGTAGGTGATCGCGCCGCCTTCGACCTTGGCCTCCGTCGGCCACGACCTGCTGGGCCAGCGCGGGCGTGAAGAAGATGAACGTCGGGAGTCGATCGATGTCGTCCTGCACGATGGCGTTGTTCAACTGGACGAGCCCCACCAACTTGGCATCGATGCGTCGATGGGGCGGGACCTTCGGCGTGCCGAAACCCGGGCAATCCTTGCTGTTGCTGGGTGTAGAAGCCCGTAGGGGATGACCTCACCGACGTGGAACCCGAGCAGGTGGGCGGCGACCGCCGTCATCACGATCTCGTCGGGCCGTCGAGGGTCGGCCATCCGTCCCTGCGGTGACCGCCAACCGGTCCTCGATCGAAGAACAGACCGTTGACGCTGGCGACGGTAAAGGTGTTCTCGAGGACGGCGGCGTCGAGACGGGGGGCGCCACTTCGGAGCAGCGGGGCGGCGGTGAGAATGATGGCCGCCTCGACATGCTTGACGCCGGGTAGGGCGGCGATCTTCTTCGTGGCGGCCGAGGAGTAGCTGGCGCCGCTGCCGTTGTTGAACCCACCGAACACCGACACGTTGAAGTTGGACGGGTTGGTGCTGGCCAGATAGGTGGAGAACGACGACTGGGTCCGTCGGGCCGCGGCCAGAGACCCCATGGCGACGCCACCCACCAACCCGACCAGCAAGACGATGGCCAGGTAGCCGGCCCGCCGGCGGCGGAAGTCGACCCGGAACCGGTACCAGGCGATCCGAAGGTCCTGTCCGTTCACGCCCCCGCACCGCCTGACAGTTGCCCCCGCACGCTCCCGCTCTCGTCGTCCACCGGCGTCGCAGTGGCCTCCATCGAAGTCTGGCCTACCGCGGGGACCCGGTTCCAAGGTGGTCAGCCCCTCGATCGGCCTTGGTGCCAGCACCACGGCTCCCGTCGACGCGTGGGCTACCCGATGTCAGGCCTCAGCGAGGGTCGCGCCACATGGCCCACACGACCGGCCCGCGCGGCACCTGGATCTCCTGGGTGACGACGAACCCGTGCCGGGCGTAGAAGGGGATGTTCCGCTCCTTCGACGACTCCAGGTAGGCCCGTTCGCCTTCCCGGTCACAACGCTCGAGGACCGGGCCCAAGATGGCGGAGCCCAGACCCCGGCTCTGCGACGGCCGGCTCGGTCCCGAGCATCTGGAGATACCAGTGCCGCTCCTTGGGGTGATGGCTGGCGAAGTACATGAGCCCCTGGGCGCACACCCCGATCCGGGGACCGACAAGGCGCGTGGTGGTGATCCCCAGCTTGGTGTCGGTGTACCACCCCATGGGGAACGTCCCCGGGGGATTCCAGATGGCCGCACACTGCGCATCGCCAGCCTTGTACACCTCACCGAACCGAAGCGATGCCCGCAGCAGCGAACGAAAGAAGGCCGGGAGCTTGCGACGCCGGGCCTCTGCTTTGGGGAAGAGCCAGACCGTCAAGGGATCGTCATCGAAGGCCCGGGCCAACGTCGTCGCCAGCGCCTCGACATCAGCGGCGTTCGCCTTGCCGGTCGATGTGCGTCCACGGCGCTCACGATACCGCCGGGGTCATCGGCACCCTTCGGTGTCACGGGCTCCCGGGTCGTCGTCGGGAGCAGACCTCGGCGAAGATCCGCTCGAACGTCTCCCGGTCACCCTGATAGGGATCCGCCGGCTCGGGGCCAGTGGACGACGAGGTCGGTGACGCCGATCTCCGCATACCGCCCCGCCATTTCGTCGAAGGCGTCGACCGACGTCAACCCGGCGTCGAGACGCGGGCCCGTCAGCACGAGCCGGTCGATCGACGCCGGGTCACGCCCGACCGCCAGGCACGCCTCATCCAACCGGTCCATCTGCTCCGCACCACGACCGCACACCCTCGTCGACACCGAGCAGCGAACCCTCGGGACCGAGGTCACCTGTCGTCACCCAGGAAGCTGCCATAGATGGCGGCGAGCCGCATTCCCCGGCGGCCGGTGGCGGCCACGGCGAACGGGACCCGCGGGGTCCTGCACACAACCGGGATACGTCCGGGCCTCGACCGCCGAATAGAACCGTCCCTCGATACGACGCCTCGGGCTCGCGCAGCAGCCGGTCGAGCACGTCGAGGAACTCGGCGAACCGCTCGGCGCGCTCGGATGGCGACCAGGGGTCCTGGCCCAGCATGACCGCGTCCCAACCTCCGCCGCCGGCTCCGATGCCCAGGGTCAGCCGACCACCCGAGACGTCGTCGAGCGTCACGAGCTCGCGTGCGAATGGCACCGGGTGTCGGAAATTGGGAGACGCCACGAGCGTGCCCGAGCCGGATCCGCTCGGTGACCACGGCGCCCGCCGCCAGGAACGGGACCGCACCGAACCACGGTCGCGTCGCGCAGCGACCGCCAGGCCAGGTGGTCGTAGGTCCAGGCGTGGTCGAAGCCGAGCTCCTCCACCCGGCGCCACACGCGCCCGGGCGGTCGACCAGCTGAAACTCCGGAAGAACGAGCACCCCGAAACGCACGGAACGAACCCTAGGCACCCCGAGCTCGAGCGAGCGCTTGAGCGCGTGCCCGCCGGCTGCCAAGCTGCCCGCATGCCAATCGTCCTCGTCCACGGTGTCCCTGAGACACCCGCCGTCTGGGAGCACCTTCGATCAGAGCTGACCCGCACCGATGTCGTCACTCCCCAGCTCCCCGGCTTCGGCTGCCCACGACCTGCCGGATTCGGTGCCACCAAGGAGGAGTACGTCCAGTGGCTGATCTCCGAGCTGGAGACGATCGCCGACGCAGGGCCCGATCGACCTGGTGGGTCACGACTGGGGTGGGGGCTTCGTCGTACGCGTGGTCAGCACCCGCCCCGACCTGGTGCGCTCGTGGGTCACTGACGCGGCGGGGATCGGTGACATCGACTTCGAGTGGCACGATTTCGCCAAGATCTGGCAGACCCCGGGGGAAGGCGAGCAGTTCTTCGAGCAGCAGATTGGCCGCCACGCCCGAAGTAGCGGGGATCGGTCTTCGAGATGTTCGGCGTGCCCGACCGACCGGGCCGTGGCGCTCGCCACCGCCGTTGACGAGTCATGGCCGCAGAGCATCCTCGCCCTCTACCGCTCGGCCGTCGACGTCGGCCGGGAATGGGGACCGGACTTCAAAGACATCCCCAAGCCGGGTCTCGTGCTCGTCCCCAGCGAAGACCCGTTCCTCTCCGACCCCGGGGCGCGGAAACGGCCGCGCAGCGGGCGGGAGCATCGATCGAGAAGCTCGAAGGGATCGGCCATTGGTGGATGCTCCAGGACCCGGCCCGAGGAGCCCGGGTCCTCGAGTCGTTCTGGGCGTCACTGGACTGACCAACCGCTCGAAACGGATCACGACCCCGAACGCAGAGGAAGCGAAGGCCATCGTGGAGTGGGAAGACTGGACCAAGAGGTTGAAGACGGCGCTCGGTGCCGATGCCACCGTCCGCCTGCGTGAGCTGTTCGCGTCCGGAGGCGTCTTCAGCGACCCCGTCACCAAGTCGACGACCGACATCAAATCAGTCGAGGACATCACCGACGCGTCGTTCCCCGATTGGCAGCAAGAGGTCACGGCGTCTCACGGGGACTCGACCGGGGGTGCCTTCGAGTGGATCGGGCGGGGCACCATCGGCGGCAGCATCCGCATCGAGATGCACGGGTGCACGATGGTCGAGCTCGATGCCGATGGGCAGGTCACGAGGTGGCGCGACTACTTCGACCTCAAGGAGATCGAGACCCAGATGGGCGCAACGATCGAGGAATACCAGCAGCCGTAGGCACGCCCTCAGAGTCGAATCCCCGAGCCGTCTACTCGCCGGACGCAACGCGCTCAGCGAGGACCGCCTGATTCTCTTGGAGCACGATACGGAACGGTCCGCCGGGCTTGGTGAGCCGCTGCAAGAGGAGTTGGTCTGCCAGGGAACTGTCGTTGGGGGTGGCCAAGACCACATAGGTGATGTCTCTCGGACTCTCCGGGGGCTCCGTTGCGCTTGTTCCGTAGTACGACCGGATCCACGGGTTCGGCCAGGTGTAGATCTGGTCGCGGTGCGAGAGGTGCGGGACGACGTTGTAGGTCGCCGAGACTCCCGCTCCGGCCGGAACCATGTGGACCATCTTGTCGAGCGTGTTCCTCTGGGCGTCTGAGGTCGAGGGCCCAGATGCCGCTGCTGTACAGCTGGTTGTTGAGTCGCGACGGCGACCACGCCACGTTCGAAGCCAATGCAAAGGCACACACCAGGCCGATCTGGAGACGTCGGAGTCCGAGCCGTCGGACACGGCCCGCCGCCTCGATGACGGCGAGAAAAATGCCGGCGGCGACGAAGGCCCCGTACTGGAAGCGGATGTCGTGGGTGTAGCCCTGATTGTCTGCGACGTTGACCAGCAGAGTCGGAATCGCCAGGAACAACGTCGCCGGGGCAAGAAGCGCCATGCCCCCCACTGGGACCAACAGTCTGGGAGTAGTACTGATAGCGGTCATGGCTGAGGGCTAGCCGAAAGATCCGTGAGGGGTGACGTACGGAGTTGTAGAGGATCTGCCCCATCGAGTCACCGAGAGATGAGAACTGGTATGCGAAGAAGGGCGCTGCACTCGGGGCTCGCACTCGGGAGGATCACTTCGACGCAGAGGAGGAACCACGCCAGTGCGCCCGCGATGGTGAGCAGTCCGACCCGCCGATGGTGCCTGAAGGCAAGGAGGATTCCGAGCGCGATGATCGGGCAGCGCCGCATCCTCCTTGGTAGCCAGGACGAACACGACACAGGCCCCGTACCATCGCCAGTGGCCGCGGTCAGCCAACCAGTACGCAAACAGAAACGCAGGGAACACCCAGGTATTCAGGCTGGAACGGCCATTTCGTCATCCACTCGACCGCTGGGTAGAGGAGCCACGCCAAGGGGATGCCGAGAGCAAGCCACGGATTTCCGAAGCGGTCCCGGGCGAGTAGCCATAGTGGGATCGCGCTCCCGGCCAACGCCAGCGTCTGCACGATGTACAGGAAATGCGGTCCGGCCCCGAGCCAGTAGAACGGCACGAGGAGGTAGATGACGGGGTTCACATGATTGGCCCACATGTTCAGGCCGCGAATCGTGATGAACGGATTCAGATGGTGAGCGGCGAGCCAGATTTCCTGGTCGAAGACGCCCATGTCGTAGTCGAAGGTGCCGAAGTGCGACTGTTGGAGCCACGTGAGTCGAATGAAGACGATGCCGTAGCCGACGATCATCAGGCCCAGCGCGACCTCAGGCCTCACCCAATTCCGTGTCCTGCGACGCAGTGCCAAATATGTGGGTTGGACCCATGGCGCGAATCCAAACTCAGCCCATGAATGTTCGACAGCCGTCGACGTATCATGGACTTCGTCCGTGCGTGAGTTGTCGATGGTCACCGACGCCCCCGTGACTACGCCGCCCTGGGCAATCCTACTGCGAACCTCTTGTCAACAAATAGGGATCCCCGGAACCGAACTCGGCAGCTAGATCCCTTGGGTCCGACGGCGAGGTCACACCGATGCGGTCGCCTGGCGGCGGTCCCACCGGATCGGCATGTGCTTGATCCCGCCGACGAAGTTGGAACGAAGCATCTCCACCGGGCCATCGAGCTCCATCCCCGGCATGCGGGTCACGAGCTCGGTGAAGATGAGCCGAAGCTCCAACCTGGCCAGGCTGGCACCAAGACAGAAGTGCGGGCCCCCGCCACCGAAAGTCACGTGGTCGTTGGGCCAACGATCGACGTCGAAGCGGAACGGGTCCGGAAAGGCTTCTGCATCTCGGTTCGCTGAGACGTACCACATGACGACACGGTCGCCCGACTTGATCGTCTTTCCCCGAAGGTCGACATCGCGCGTTGCGGTCCGTCTGAAGTACAGAATCGGGGACGCCCAGCGAAGGATCTCCTCGACCGCCCGCGTGATTCGATCCTGGGTCGGGTCCGTTCGCAGCTTCTCCAGCTCGACCGGGTGATCGATCAAGGCGCGCATGCCGTGTGAGGTGGCGTTGCGGGTCGTTTCGTTCCCCGCCACCACCAGAAGGAGAAAGAAGACCGCAAGCTCCGCATCCGACAGACCGTCCACATCATTCGTCGCCCCGGTGAGCATGGTGATGATGTCGTCACGGGGATCCCCGACCCGCTTGCGACGAAGATCGTCGGCGTACGAGAGCATTTCGGCCGAGGCCACCATGGCAGCCTCCCGGTCTCCGCCGAACTCGGGGTCGTCGATGCCGGTCATCTGGTTCCCCCACTCGAATATCCTTCGCCGGTCCTCATCGGGAACTCCTACCAACTCGGCTATGGCTTGCAGCGGAAGCTCAGCGGCGACGTCCTCGACGAAGTCGCACGATTCACGATCGATGATGCGGTCGATGATCGTCTTCGCCTTCAAGGCCAGATGGTCTTCGACAAGTCGGAGCGTGCGCGGCGAGAAACCCTTGCTGACGATCCGGCGGTAGCGGGTGTGCTCGGGGCGATCCATGCCGGGGAGCATCTGCTTCATCATGATCCCCTGGAGGTCCTCGGGGTCGATGTCGATGAGGGTGAATCCCTTGCCGCTGACGAAGGTCTCGGGATCTCGACTGACCATCTGCACGTCCGCCTGCTTCGTCAGGCACCAGAATCCGATCCCGGCGCTGTCCACATGCCAGTGCACGGGATCGACGTCCCGCAGATTCTCGAATATCTCGTGGTGACGCTGGTCACGAAAGACGTCCGCGCCCAGCAGGTCGACATCCGGTTCACTTCGTACAGACGCTGATTGACCCATGTGCAGACCCTCCATCTGGCCCGGGGGACGTCGACGCGAGACTACGCCACCCCTTTGACCGACCCGGGCCTCAGTCAGTGCACTCGCCAATCGCGGTGGAGACGGCGTTCTCGGGCAAACCGCTGGGCGGAGATGGTCGTGCCGTTCAGTGCGGCCCGCTCGTCGGGAGTCACGCCCCCCGTCTCCGCCTGCCAACCACGCCACCACGGCACCCGGGACCGAGGGCGGCGCGCCGGGAAAACGCCCGGCGAGTCCGAGACGCTCCTGGCCGAGCACCATCCGCTCAGTCAGGACGTAGCCAGGCTCCACGTTCACGATGAAGATCCCCCGAGAGTCCGAGCTCGACAGCCAGGATGCCCGCCACCCGGTGGAACGCCCCCTTGGTGACGGCGTACCCGAGGCCCCATCCTCCTTCGCCCGTGGGTGCCGGAGGATCGCTCGTCGCCACGGCGGACGTGATGTCGATGATCGTGCCCCCGCCCCGCTCGAGCATGCCGGGGAGGACCGACTTGATCAGGACCAACTGGGCGACGACGTTCGCCTCGAGCTTGGTCGTCGACCATGTCGATGTCGAGATCGAGGAACCGCTCCATGCTCCCCGGACCGGTGTGCACGGCGTTGTTCACGAGCACGTCGACGTCGGCCCCACTCGTCGAGAACCCGCTCGGTGGCGCCCACCAGCGAGGCCCGGTCGAGGAGGTCGGCCTGGATCGTCATCGCCCGACCGCCCGCTGCTTCGATCTCGAGCGCGGTGGTCTCGAGGCTTCCGGGAATGGGCTCACCGCGGGTGGAGCCGGACTCGTCGACCGCGTCGCCCTCTCGGACGGTGCGAGCGGTGATGGCGACATCGAAGCCCTTCGACGCCAGAGCGATGGCCGTCGCCTTGCCGATCCCGCGGCTCGCGCCGGTCACCAGGGCGATGCGTCGGGCTTCAGACACGAGCAAGCACAGTAGCGACTCCGCCGCGGTGTCACACCATGCTGGAGAGGGCCGACAAACGTCGAGGTCAGGCGGACTGCCTTCTCGCGACGACTGGCGGCACGCAGCTTGCGACGCTCGCGCTCGTTGGTCCCGGCCCAGTACCCCACGAGGTCGGGGACCGCCAGCGCGTACCGCAAGCACTCGGCGCGGACCGTGCACCGCGCGCACAACTGCTTGGCACGAGCAGTGGGACCGCCACGATCGGGAATGAACATCTCGACGCGTTCGCCGCGACATGCACCCAGGGTCTGCCACCGAGGCCGGCGCAGCAGTTGCACGACCACGGTGGAGACGCTCTCGGCGTCGCTCCTCGGCGTCGGTCTCGTCGGTGGTCTCAAACCCGGACTCGGCGGACATTGCGAGGCTGGTCATGTCCAGACTTTCGACACTCCCACGCAGGGCCTTTAGCTCGGCAGGAACAAGTCGCCACGCTGTGTGGGCGCAGCTGGGCATGAATCAGCGCCCGACCACGTTCAGCGGTTGCCTCCGAAAATTTGAGACTCTGGACCCTTGACAGCCGGAGGATGAACCGCGGATTCGACGGGCGCGCCGGTTAGCCTCGATATATGGCAGCGGACACCGACGAAAGGGTCACACTCGTTCGCAACGGCATTCTCGCGGCGATCGTGAAGGAAGCGAGCGCCACGGGCTTCTACGGGCCGTTCTCACTCGACGACATCCTCCACGCATGGCTCAAGCATGACGCCGCCGACATCGCCAAGCTCCCCGACCCGCCGTGGCCGCGGCTCCTCCTCGTCGAGCCAACGACGCAACTACTGGTTCTACGAGGGCTGTCAGGCACTCGAGGAGGGGGCGTTCATGGCCGAGGTCGGTGACGGCAAATTCGCCATCGCCTCGCTCAAGGTGCTGATGTCGCAGATGCTCCACTCCGAGCCCACCCAGCAGGACTGAGCCCCGGTCCGGCGGTCGTCGCCACGCGCCGGCTCCGACGGCACGACTGGCCAACACACCAGGTCTGGTAGGTACGCTGGCGCTCTCGTGGAACTTCATCTCAGCCAGGAACCCGAGGCCGACGCACTGCTGTCGAAGAGCCCCTTCGCGCTCCTCGTCGGGATGGTCCTCGACCAGCAGGTGCCCCTGGAGTGGGCCTTCGCGAGCCCCCTGGAGCTCCAACGACGACTCGGGAAGGCGCTCGACCCCAAGCGCATCGCGCAGATGGACCCCGAAGCACTGGCCTCGGCGTTCTCGTCGAGGCCCGCCCTGCACCGCTACCCGGGATCGATGGCGGCCCGTGTCCAGGAGCTGGCCAAGCTCGTCGTCGAGCGCTACGGCGCCAAGCCCGAAGAGATATGGAACGGAGCCACCTCCGGAGAAGACCTCTTCCGGCGCGTCAAGGAGCTCCCGGGATTCGGCGAACAGAAGGCGAAGATCTTCGTCGCTCTCCTGGGCAAGCAACTCGGGGTCCGCCCCGCCGGGTGGGAGTCGGTGAGCAGCCCCTTCAGCGATCCGGGCAGCTTCCGCTCCGTGGCGGACATCACCGACGTCGATTCACTCAACAACGTGCGGGCCTTCAAGCAAGCCATGAAGGCCGCCAACAAAGCCAGAGCGTCCGCCGACCCGGCAAGGCCGACCAAGAAGCCGACCAAGAAGCCGGCCAAGAAGCCGACCAAGAAGGCCGCCAAGACGGCGACCCGCGGGCCGAAGCGCCGCCACCGCTCGGACGCGTTGAACGTTCGCCACCCCGAGCGCCTCGCCCATCGGCGGCTCTACCTCTGCACGCCCGACCGTCGCGACCTTGCCTCGTTCCTGGAGTCCTGCATCGCCGGGGGCGTGGACGTCGTCCAACTTCGCGACAAGCACCTCGAGGCGCGCCAGGTCGTCGAACGGGCGCTCCTCGCCGCTCGCGTCTGTGCCGAACACGACGTCCCGTTCATTCTCAACGACCGTCCCGACCTCGCGCTGGAGGTGGGAGCCGACGGCGTCCATGTCGGCCAGGACGACGCTTCACCCGCGCTTGCCCGCCGCATCCTGGGTCCGGTCGCCATCGTCGGGCTTTCCACCCACGCCCGAGTCGAGCTCGAGTCCAGCCGCACCGAGCCCGTCGACTACGTCTCGGCCGGCCCCGTGTCGCCGACACCGACCAAGCCGGGGAGGCCGGGAACGGGTCCCGACTACATCACCTTCGCCGTGACTCACGCCCGACGGCCGGTCTTCGTGACCGGAGGTGTCACTCCCGAGACGGTGCCGGCGCTCACCCGGGCCGGGGCCCGTCACTTCGTCGTCGTCCGCTACCTGACCGAATCAGACGATCCGCAATCCGCCGCGGCGCGTCTGCGGGCGGCGATCGACCAGAGCGTGGAGAACGCCGACGCCGCGTGATTGACGCTCGCCACGTCGGACCCGGGGCGATCAGGGCCCCTGACGTTCCAACCACCCCGCCAGGAGGGCAACGGCGCGGGGGTCGGCGCGCAAGCGATGCCCAGCTCCGGCCAGGACCCGCAACTCGGCGCCCGGCCCGGCGAACTCGGCGAGGCGACGCCCATCGGCGATGGGCACCTCTTCGTCCTCGGCACCGTGCACGACGAGCAGGGGCCGCGGCGACAACTTGGCCGCCGACTCGTCGGGCCGCAGCACACGCGAAGGCGGCCGCCCACTGGCGGCGATCCGACGGGAACCCCGCGGAGCTGATGGCCCCGACGCGCCGGGCGTACTCGATCATCCCCACACCCTCATTGGCCCAGTCGGCGAAGGTGGCCGGTGACCCGAAGCACGCCACCCCCCGCACCCGGCTGTCCTCGCCCGCGACACACAGGCCGAGCGCGCCGCCGGTCCCGAACCCGACGATCCAGACTCCTCCCCCGTTGCCGATCACGCGCGGCGTGATCGACGACGGCCCGCAGGTCGTCGTACCAACCCCCCAGTGAGAAGTCACCGTCTGAACGACCCACGCCCCGCAGACACCCCACCACGACTGGGTACCCGTTCTCGGCCGCGATGCGGTCGGCCAGCATGGGAAGGGTGTCGGCCACCCGCTCGGCCGAGTCCCGCTCGACGGGGAAGCCGTGACAGAGCACGAGCACGTTGGCCTGGACTCCTCGCGTCGGCGAACCCGCCCGCGACGTACAGGGCCAACGCGCCCGACGGTCCGTCGATCGTCCCCCATGTCGTCGCCACCGTCGGTGCCTTCCCCCGCCCGCCTGCTCGTCGGTACTGCTCGAGCTCACGTCCGCCAGAAGCGCCAGGCGTGGCGCTTCTGACCCGGTGGGCTGTGGGGAACATCGACGGCGGGGAACTCGGGAAGATCCGCGCTCAACGCGTACAGCTCGACCAAGGTCCGCGCCGACAGGGCCCGGTCCATCCGCTCGGAGAACTCCTCTTCGCTCAGACGCCCGTCGGCGAAATGGCGTTCGAGCATGGTGGCGAACCGGTTGCGGTCGGCGTCAGAGGCCCGGGGACCGCCAGACGCCGGGGACGACGATGACGCGGACGACGAAGCCTCGGGTCCCTTGTCCGGCACGTCCTGCACGGTCTCAGTATCCCGCAGGCAGGGACCGCCAGGAGGCCCGATGCGTGTCGTGTCGCCACCGGCGCCGATCGGGACGGCGCCGGTGGGTCGTCAGATCCCGATCCGCTGGGCGAGGAGCTCGCGGTGGTAGCTGGGGTCCCCGAGCATGAGCTCGGAAGACTTGGCCCGCTTGAAGTAGAGGTGGGCGTCGTGCTCCCAGGTGAAGCCGATGCCGCCGTGGATCTGGATGTTCTCGGCAGCGGCGTGGAAATAGGCCTCCGAGCAGTACGACTTGGCCAGGCTGGCGACGACGGGGAGCTCCTCGGAGTCCTCGGCCGCGGCCCACCCGGCGTAGTAGGCGGCCGACTTGGCCGACTCCACCTCGAGGAGCATGTCGGCGCACTTGTGTTTGATGGCCTGGAAGGACCCGATGGGCCTACCGAACTGGATGCGGGTCTTGGCGTACTCCACCGCCATGTCCAGACAACGCTGGGCGCCCCCGACCTGCTCGGCGGCAAGGGCCACCGCGGCGAGGTCCAACGTCCGCGCCAGCACAGGGGCGGCTCCACCTTCGTCTCCCACCAGACGGGCAGGTGTCGACGCGAATTCGATCCGGGCCTGCTTGCGGGTCTGGTCCATCGTCGCCAACGGCGTCGTGACCATCCCGGCCGCGCCGCCCTCGACGGCGAAGAGGCTGACCCCTTTGTCGGTCCTGGCGGCCACGAGGACGAGGTTGGCGTTGTGCCCGTCGATCACGAACATCTTGTGGCCGTCGAGCTTCCACTCGTCGCCCTGGCGGGAGGCGGCCAGCGTGATCCCTTCGGTGTCCCACCGACCGCTGTCCTCGGTGAGCGCCAGGGTGGCGATGGTCTCGCCCGACGCGATCCCCGGCAGCAGGTCCTTCTTGGCGGCCTCGTCACCGCTCGACAAGAGCGCGTTGGCGGCGAGGGCGACGGTGGAGAAGTACGGGGCGCACAACAACGCCGCACCCATCTCCTCGAACACCACGATCAACTCGACATACCCGAATCCGACGCCGCCGTACTCCTCGGGGATCGCCAGCGCCTGCAACCCGAGCTGGTTGGCCATCTGATCCCACACGGCCTTGTCGAATCCCTCGGTGGTCTCCATGAGGCGACGGACCTCGGTGGAGGGCGACTTGTCCTCGAGGAAGCGGCGAACAGATCGACGCAGCTCCTCCTGCTCCTCGCTGAAGGCGAAGTTCATGACTCTGGGTCCCCCTCGTCGGGTGCTCGGCAGGCGTCTCGTGGCTCTTCACAGCCCGCCGCTCGTGACGTCCGTTGTCTACCAGACGCCGAGCGTTGTTGACCAATATGTCAATAAGAACAGTGCGGTGCCGCCAGCGGGCTCGTCACTGACCGAGGCGTTGCCAATTCCTGCCGTCGGTGGTCCGCCACAACCCGGTCCCGGTCTCACACACCCAGCCGTGGGTGGCATCGGCAAACACCACGTTGCCGGTCCCGCCCGCGACCAGCCCCGCTTCGACCAACCCCGCCACGACACCCCAGGTCCTGCCACCGTCGGTCGTCTCGTACACACCCGAGCGATCGGGAAAGAGCCACGCCCCGGCCGCGCTCAACACGGCCAGGTTCTCATGGCCGAGCGAGTACGGCGTGACGTATCCGCCCGCGGGAAGACCACCACCGGCGGCGAGGGCACCGCCGCCGGTCAACACCGGTGCGTTGGCGGCGGCGGCGAGGCCCCAATGGGCGCCGCCGTCGCTCGATCGGTACAGGGCCTTGGCCTGGGTCCCCGCGCTCGCCTGCGACGCGCAGATCATCCACAGGTCCGCGGTCCCCGACGCCGCGATCTGCTCGCCGGCGTCGAAGTACGCCGGGCAGGGGTCGGGGCGCACCGCCCAGGTCCGTCCCCCGTCCGCGGTGTAGGTGAGAGCGCCGGCCGCACCGGGAACACCCACCTGGACCGCGAAGGTGAGGACGTAGGCGCGCGTCCGGGTGATCCGCGCCAGCTCGATGTTCTCGTCGCTGACGGTCACCTCGGCGTTCTCCCGCACCGGTGGGGCCGCGCCGGCGGGTGTCCAGGTCTGCCCGTTGTCGGTCGACACCTCGAGCACCACGGGACACGCCGGTCCCGCCAGCGGTCTGATGGGGCACGTCCCCACCACGGCCCACACGTCGGGTCCGATCGCACTGACGTCGGACACGACGGGCCCCAGTCCAGTCCGTGTCCAACTCCGCCCACCGTCGGACGTCACCCACAGGGCCACGGCGCCAGTGGCCGAGGGCGGTCCACCCCACAGGTATCCGTGGCCGGTGTCGGAGAATTCGAATTGGGCGGGGAAGCTCACCGGCAAGCTCGGATCCGCCACCGTCCAGGTGTCACCCCCGTCCACCGAGACCGCCAACAACGTCTGGGTGCCGTGGACGACGAGCGCGAACCCGTGGAGGTCTCCCACGAACACCACCGAGGACAGGTCCGACGAGGGAACCGGTGTCCCCGTCGCCAACAGACCGGCCTCGGACTCGAAGGCGGCGAAGGTCTGCGGCCGGTGCGGGCCCGAGACGACCGCCCCGATGACGACTCCGAGGACGAGCGCGCCCACCACGACGCCACCGAGCGCGACCGAGGCCCGGCGCCGACGCAGACGCGCCGCGCGCGCCAGCACCGCCCCCAGGGTCCGAGCGGTCGCCTCCGACGGCGCCGGGTCATCCAGATGCTCGAACATCATCTCCTCCTCGAACTCCTCTGTCCTCGAGGTGATGCCGCAATTGGGCGAGACCTCGTGATGCGTGGGCCTTCACGGTTCCCGGCGAGCAACCGAGAGCGTCGGCCACCTCGAGCTCGGGCCAGTCCGCCAGGTACCGCAGCACCACCACCTCGCGCTGGCGGCGCGACAGTCGCCGGAGGGCCCGGGCCAGATCGATCCGTTCCGACAGGTGCGTCTCGACGAGGGCTACGGGCTCTTGTGCCGGATCGGTCGTCCTCCTGCGTCGCCGCTGCCGGTCGATGGCGAGATTGGTGGCCACCCGCACGATCCAACCTTCGGGGCGATCGCACAGCCGGGCCCAGCGGACATGGGTCCGGGCCAGCGCCTCTTGGGCCACGTCCTCGGCGTCGCCTCTGTCACCGAGCACCCGGAACGACACCCGGTAGGCGAGCCGGTACAGGTCGGGGAAGACCTCCTCGAAACGCACCGCCTCGGCCACGGCCCGCTCCCTCCTCGCCTGGTCCACGGGTCTACCAGTTCTCACGTCGGGCGACCCGGGGACGTTGACAAGGCTCGGACCGATGGTGTTCCCCTTCCGCCCCCGGGAGCCGCCGGGTCCCCGCGTAAGGTTGCGGACATGCCCCACTACGAAGACAGCCTCATCGAGGTCCACAAGGTCGTGGTCGGCCCCGTGGACAACAACGTCTACGTCATCCGCAGCAAGGCCACGGGCGACGGTGTGCTCATCGACGCCGCCAACGAGCACGAGCTCTTGCTCCAGATGTGCCGGGACCTCGGTGTCCGCAAGGTCCTCGAGACCCACGGCCACTGGGATCACATCCAGGCCGTCCCTGCCGTCAGGGAGGCGGGCTTCGAGGTCTCGGTCACCGCTGCGGACGCCGAGATGCTCCCCTCCTACGACCTCATCCTCGAGGACGAGACCGTCATCGAAGTCGGCGACATGCGCTTCCACACCATCGCCACACCGGGCCATACGCCGGGCTCGATGTGCTTCGCGGTGGAGGGGACACCACTGCTCTTCAGCGGCGACACGCTGTTCCCGGGCGGGCCCGGCAACACCAAATTCCCGGGTGGAGACTTTCCTACCATCATCAAGTCCATCGAGGACCGGCTGTTCTCCCCCTTCGGGGCCGACACCGTCGTGCTCCCCGGCCACGGTGACGAGACCACGATCGGGGCCGAACGGCCCAAGCTCCAGGAGTGGGTCGACCGGGGCTGGTAGTCAGGAACCGGTGGTCGGGAACGGTGGTCAGGGAACCGGTGGTCAGGGAACCGGTGGTCAGGGAACCGGTGGTCAGGGAAACAGCCCCCGGGCCTTGATAGCCGCCGCCAGTCGCTCCACCGCCACCACCCCTGCAGCGCGTCGCATAGAGACTCCGAGCGTCTGGGCGCGCGCCCACACATCGGCGAAGGCATCGTCGATCGTCCTCGCCAAGCGCGACGCCACGAGCTCCTCGTCCCAGGCGTAGCCCTGGCGCGACTGGGCCCATTCGAAGTACGACGCCGTGACCCCACCGGCGTTGGCGAGGATGTCGGGGACGACGGTGATCCCCCGTTCGGCGAGGACCCGGTCGCCCTCGGGCGTCGTGGGGCCGTTGGCCGCCTCGACCACGACACGGGCCCGCATGGCCCGTGCGTCGGATTCGTCGATGGCCCCCTCGAGCGCGGCCGGGACCGCCAGCTCCGCCTCCACGCTCCAGAAGTCCGACGACGCCGAGCGCGTCGCCGCCTGCGAATCCCGCCACCGAGCCCGAGGTCGAGCAATGGTCGGCCAACATGCTCAGGTCGAGTCCCCCGGGGTTGTGGACCGCACCTCCGACATCGCCGACCGCCACCACCCGCATGCCCGCCGACGACAACAGGAATGCGAGGGGACTGCCCACCTTGCCGAACCCCTGCACGATGGCCCGGGTGCCGGCCACCGGCATGCCGAGCGCGCCGAAGACGGCCCGGACGCACCGCACCACCCCCGACGCCGTGGCCCCGGTGTGCAACCGCATCCCCCCCACCGACAACGGCTTGCCCGTGACGACCTCGGGGAGCAGGTTCCCCTGGAGCATGCCGAGGGTGTCGAGCAGCCACGCCATGACCCGCTCGTCGGTGTTGACGTCAGGAGCGGGGATGTCGCGATCAGGCCCCAACATGGGCGCGATCTGGAACGTGTACCGACGGGTGAGCCGCTCGAGCTCTCCCTCCGACATTGCCCGGGGATCGCAACGGACGCCGCCCTTGCCCCCGCCGAAGGGAAGGTTGACCACCGCCGTCTTGAGCGTCATGTCGGCCGCCAGCGCGGCCACCTCGGCCGCATGCAGGTCGGGATGGAACCGGATCCCTCCCTTGGCCGGGCCCCGGGCGGTGTTGTGGTGGATCCTCCATCCCAAGAAGACCTCGACGTGGCCGTCGTCCATCCGGACCGGCACCGCCACCTCGAGCACCCGGTCGGGCAACTGCAAGAGCCGGTGGACGTCGGGGTCGAGACCAGCGAGCTCGGCGGCGTCGTCGAGTCGCTCGAGCACCGCCGCCCACGGGTCGTACCGTCCTGCCGCGCCCGCCACCACCTTGGCCGGCCACGGCGTCGGTTCGGAGCTCACCCGGGCTCCAAAGCGGGCCCGGGCCCGCCCCGTCGACGGGCCCCGAGCACATGGGGGTCTTGGCCGTCCTCGCTCTTCACGTGCACGACGAGGGGAGACCGGGTGAGCGAGAAGACGCCGCCTAAAAGGACCACCATGGCCAGGATCTCACCGATCAGCCTCCCACCCGCGGTTTGGACGTGGTCGCCGAACAGACCGATCCCGATGGCGATCGAGACGAGCGGGTCCACGATCACGAGCGCGGACTGCGACGCGGTCACCGGCCCGGCGTGGAAGGCGTTCTGAGCGAGGAAGACCCCGGCCAGTCCGGCCCCCGCCACGGCGTAGGGCGTCCAGGTCGTAAAGACATGGCTCCAGCCCCGCGTGATCTCGTCGTTCATGGTCTTGATGAGCGCGGCGGTGAAGGCGAAGGCGATGGCGCCGGCCGTGCCGAACCACGCCGCCGCGCCACGCCGGTGACCCCACCCGGGTCAACAAGACCGACAGCGAACACCCGGCTATCACGGCGAAGGACACGATCCCCCAGTCCACCAGGTCGGGCGTCACGTTGCCCCCGCTCGGGGCCGACAGGGCCAAGAAGGCGGCCAACCCAGCGGCGGCCATGCTGGCGCCGATCCACTCCCTCCAGGTGAGAGGGAGACGGAACCAGATCCCCAAGATGGCAATGAGGAAGGGGAGCTCCAACGTCAAGATGGGCTGGACCGTGGTGAGCCGCCCGAAGTGCAGAGCCAGGAACTGCAAGAGGAACGCCGCGATCAGCACCGTGAAGCCGGCGATCCATACCGTCCGCCGCATCGCGTACGCGATGAGGCTCAATTTGAGGTTCGTGTCGGCCGGGGCGGACTCCACCCCCATCCGTTGCAGGACGCTGGTCAAGGCGTTGGCGAATGCCGCCATGACAGCGAGCACGTAGGCCATCAAGGCCTTTCTACCGCAACGGCTGCCCCATCGGTCCGGTTAGGCATGGTCTGGCGACCGTTCGGGGCCCCTCGGTACGCTGGGAGACCCACCTCGGTCCGCCCCCAGCGTCATGATGCGGTCCCGGAGGGTGGGCAACGATCTGACGAGCGACGACGTGAAAGGTGGAAAGGGGCCATGGTCGACACCATCACCGAAGAGGAGTTCGAGCGGGCCGCCCGGAAGTTCCTCGAGGCGAACGCCGAGCCCCGCGTCGTGGCCGAGCAGCGCTGGGGCGAAGGATCCGACCAGGTGTCGCTCCTCCCCGAGCGGACCCTCGACGAGGAGCTCGCCGAGCTCACCGCCTCCCGAGCCTGGGCGCAACAACGCTTCGACGCCGGCTTCGGTTGGATCGCCGGTCCCGTGGCCTATGGCGGCGGCGGGCTCACGCGCGACTACCAGCGGCTCTACGACGCCGTCGAAGCCGGCTTCGACACCCCGCCCATGACCGCGTATGGCATCGGCCTCGGCATGGTGGCCCCCACGATCCTGGCCCATGCCACCGACGAGGTGAAGGACCTCTACCTGAAGTCGATGTGGCGCGGTGACATCGTGGCCTGTCAATTGTTCTCCGAGCCCGGGGCCGGCAGCGACCTGGCCGGGCTCCAGACCAAGGCCATCCGCGACGGCGACGAGTGGTTGGTCACGGGACAGAAGGTGTGGACCTCGGGCGCGCACCTGTCGGACATCGGCGAGATCATCTGCCGGACCGATCCCGACGCCCCCAAGCACAAGGGCCTCACCGGCTTCGTGGTGGACATGCGAGCCCCGGGCGTCGAGATCCGGCCGCTCCGCCAGATCACCGGCGGCGCCTCGTTCAACGAGGTGTTCTTCACCGAGGTCCGGGTGCCCGACAGCCACCGGCTCGGTGACGTCAACGGCGGATGGACCGTCGCTCTCACCACCCTCATGAACGAGCGGGCCGCCATCGGCGGGGGATCGATGTCCTCGGGCAACGGCAACCTGTCCACGCCCCGACTGATCGAGCTCGTCCGCCATCACGGCAAGGCCGACGATCCCCTCGTCCGCCAGCAGCTGGCCGACATCTTCATCCACGGCCGCGTGGCCAACTACACCAACCTCCGGGCCATGGCGAAGATCGCGTCGGGACAGCTGCCCGGGCCCGAGATGTCGATCGCCAAGCTCTCGCTCACCATGAACATGCGTCGCATGACCGACCTGCTGTCGTCGGTCCTCGGTCCCAAGCTCGTCGCCGACACCGGCGAGTGGGGGACCTACGCGTGGTCGCAGTTCCTCCTCGGCCTACCCGGGATGCGCATCGCGGGAGGAACCGACGAGGTCCTCCACAACATCATCGGCGAGCGCGTCCTCGGACTCCCCAAGGAGCCCCCCGTCAAGGTCTGAGCCCCGGGTCCGGTAGTCGCCGGGCCACGTGGTGAGCTCCCAGGGAAGGTTGTCCACGAAGGCCCACGACCGCCGGTGGACCGCGCTCAAGCCGTACCCGCACAAGGCCCGTTGGTGTGCGGGGGACGGGTAGCCCTTGTTCCGCTCGAAGTCGAACGCCGGGTAGAACTCCGCGCTGGCCCGCATCATCCGGTCGCGGGTCACCTTGGCGAGCACCGACGCCGCGGCCACCGACGCGCACCGGGCGTCGCCGCCGATCACGGTCTTGACCGGCGGGGCCCACACCGGGCCCGATGCCGCGCCGGTGGGGACCGACAGCGCGTCGGGCTCCACCGCACCATCGGCGTCGAAGAGCCGGGGCACCGCCGGCGGGCTCACGAAGTCGAAGGTCCCGTCGAGCACCACGGCGTCGGGGACGACGTCGGGAGACAATTGGTCGAGCGCCCGGCGCGTGGCGAGGCGCAGTGCCGCGGTCATGCCGAGGCGGTCGCACTCCTCAGGCCCGGCGTGGCCGACCGCCCAACCCGCGCACCACGCCCCCACCCTTTCGAACATGGCCTCGCGCGAGTCCTCGGTGAGCTGCTTGGAGTCTCGCAGCCCCCGGGGGATCCGGCGCGGCGACTCCGACAGCACCGCCACCCCCACACTGAGGGGCCCGGCCCAGGCCCCCCGACCGACCTCGTCGATGCCCGCCACCATCCGGTGGCCCGCCCCCCACAGATCGCGCTCGTGGACCAGCCCGGGGCGGCCCGGGACGACCCGGCGCCGTGACTTGGAACCCACCGACGGTCGTGGTCCAGCCGTAGGTGCCATCACCTAGGCACACCCGGAGCGACCGCATTGGCTCCTAGTTGTCCAAGTGGCCCTTGTCGCGAGGATTCCACGCGCCCATGATGAGAGGTGTTCGGGGCATGACAGGAGGTCACCTCTATGACCAACGGCCTGATGGACGTCACCACCGACATGCCCGCCACGTACCTTGCCGAGGGCACTCCCGTCGACGTCCGCAACCGCTTCGTCGGGACCTGGAGCCACGGATTCGAAGTGGCCGAGCGCGTCCAGGGCGGGTACAGGGTCCGCCGGCTCTCCGACGACAGCGTCCTGCCCGACATCTTCCCGAGCGAGGACCTCCGGTCAGAGCGTCGCAAGCAGGGCATGTGGTGGTACTGAGCGAGTACCTGCCGCCGCGTCAGGGCGCGGCGCGGTCGCCGAGGACGACGGCACCCTCGGGTCAGGGCGTGCCGACCGTCTCGATGAACTCATCGATGGGCACCGCGAGCAAGGTCTTGGTCTTCAAGGTGCCCCGTGCCCCCAGTGCCACCGCCACGCGCGTCACGACCTTCTCGTCGGGGGCCTCGAGCACGGTGGCGAAATCGTACTGACCGAGCAGCGCCCACTGGGCCACCACGTGCGCCCCCATGGCCTCGACCTCGGTGTTGACCTCTTTCAACCGCTTGGGGTTCTGACGCAGCGTCGCCATCCCCTCGGGCCCGAGGGTGGACAGCATGAGGAACGTCGGCATGCGGGCACGCTACCCCACGGCTCGTGGACCCGCTCCGGGACGGGAACCCGGGTCCCGCCGGGCTCGTGGCCACCCTCCCCCGGGTCCGGATCGACCGTAAATACAATCTGGGGCCATGGCGAACCACTACCAAGTCACCACCACCACGACCGCCAAGGAGAAGGCCACCCATCTGGCGCATCTCGCCGTCGAGCAACGACTGGCCGCGTGCGCGCAGGTGTCGGGGCCGATCACATCGACCTACTGGTGGGAGTTGCAGCTCGAGACCACCGACGAGTGGGTGTGCACCTTCAAGACGTCTGCCCTGGCCCTCGAGCCGCTCAAGACCGTCCTGCGCGAGACCCAGGGCTACATGGGCTTCACCACACCCGAGATCGTGGCTGTCCCCATCGAGAGCGGCGACGCCGACTACCTGGCGTGGATCGACGCCGAGACCACGAGGACCGCCACCACCTCCACCTGAGCCCGCCGTAGCTCCGCCGCTCAGCGCAACTCGGAACGACGGACCTTTCCCAGGGAGTTGCGGGGCAGCGAGTCGACGAACCGGACGTGCCGGGGCCGCTTGTAGGGAGCCAGACGCAGTGCCGCGTAGGCGAGGAGCGAGTCGACGTCGGGAGGCGACGCGCCGTCGGGGACGACCCAGGCGCAGACGACCTCGCCCCACTCCTCCGACGGTGCCCCCGTGACGGCCACCTCGGCCACCGAGGGGTGGCCGAGCAAGACGTCTTCGACTTCGGCGGGATAGACGTTGTAACCGCCCGAGATGATGAGCTCGGTCGACCGGCCCAGCAGCCGGACGTAGCCATCCTCGACGACACCGAGGTCGCCGGTGCGGAACCAGGTGCCGTCGAAGCTCTCCGCCGTCGCCGCGGGGCGCTCGAAGTAACCGGAGAACACCGTCGGCCCCCGCACCAACAGGGCCCCGTCGTCTTCGACTCGGGCCTCGACGCCGGGGAAGCCGAACCCCACCGTCCCGGGCCGACGCTCGCCCTCGTAGGGGTTCGACAGCGTCATCAGGGTCTCGGTCATCCCGTAGCGCTCGAGGACCTGGGTCCCCGCCGACGCGCCGATGGCCCGGTGGAGCTGGGCGCTGAGCGGTGCCGAGCCCGACACGGCCAGACGGAGGCGACCGAGCTCCCCCACCCGGCTCGAGGCGGCCAGCCGGTGGTACATGGTGGGGACGCCGAAGAACATCGTGGCCCGGTGCCCGGCGGCCGCGTCGAACACGGCGTCGACGTCGAAGCGCGGCAACAAGACGACCGAGGAGCCCACCAGCAACGACGTGTACAGCGCCACGCAAAGACCGTGGCCGTGGAAGATGGGAAGGGCGTGCACGAGGCGGTCGTCGGGCTCCCAACGCCACGTCAGCGCGATCGACTCGCTGTTGGCGAGGAGGTTGCCGTGGGTGAGCACCGCACCTTTGGGCGAGCCCGTGGTTCCCGACGTGTAGGCGATGAGGGCGACGTCGTCGGGCTGCGCGGCGTCGAGGACGAGGGCGGTGGGCGGTCCCGCCCCGGGGTTGCCACCGATGACCACGAGGTCGGGGGTGACCACGACGAGATCGGCGTCGGCCCCCCTCAGCAGCGCGGCTCGGTCCGGGTCGTCGACGATGGCGAGCGACGGCCTGACGTCCCCGACCACGTGGGTGAGCTCGCGTTCGGTGTAGGCCGCGTTCATCGGCACCACCACCAGCCCCGCCCGCAGCGCGGCGAGGTTGGCGGCCACGGCACCGAGCGACGACGCCGTGGACCACAGGACCCGGTCCCCCGGTCCGAGGCCGAGGCGCCCCAACTGTCCGGCGCGCGTCCGGGTCAACTCGTCGAGCTCTCCGGCACCGCACCACCGGGACCCGCCGCCGGCCCCCGAGACGTCCAGGAGCACGGGGGCGGCGGGGTGGCGCGCCCAGGTCTGCGCCCAGGCCCGGGGCAGGCTGTGGCGGGCCGTCAGGTCCTCGACCCCGAAGGTGGACCCGGCGGACAGGTGGTCGCGCCAGGGCCGGGGGTTCACCGCCGCACACGGTAGTCCTGAGCTTCAAGGGGTTGTCCCGACTTCAACGACCCAGGAGATCCGCGCTCGGCGTCACACCTCGCAGCCGGTCATTGCGTTCCGGTGGACCCGCCGATGAACGTTTGGTTTGCCAGCGCCGCTTCGCATCCGGCGAGCCACTGGTCGCGGTTGTCGATGTCGGGAATCGAACCCGTTCCCGCCAGGAAATTGCACTCGGCCTTGGCGTCGCCGATCAGGGGGTTGCCCTGTTGAATTTGACCCTGAGCGAAGGCTTCGCCGTCTCGGTACGACGGGCCCGAATTGCCAGACACCGAGCACCCCGCCAGCACGGTCCCCATCGCCAGCACGCCCAACATCAGTCGTCTCACAGGCAGAAGAGTAGTTGCGAACCCGGTGCGTCAAGGCAGGGGACGGACCACTTCTCGTGGCCCTCACCGCCGCGATCCGAACGAACCCCTCGTGATCCCCAGGAACAACGACGACGTGCGTACGATCGTTACCGCCACTCCCGCCGCCTGGGCCGGGGGACGATCTGATGACGGGGGCAGGGTCATGGGTACCGGCGGAAGAGATGTTTCAGCAGGTCACACGCCACAAAGGCAAATCGCCATCGTCCCCCATACCCACTGGGACCGGGAGTGGTACGAGCCGTACCAGAGCTTCAGGATGCGACTCGTGAAGATGCTCGACCGGCTCATCCCGCTCCTCGAGGGCGACCCGTCCTATGCCAAGTTCCTCCTCGACGGCCAGATGGCCGTCGTCGACGACTATCTCGAGGTCCGGCCCGAGAACGAGGACCGCATCCGCGCCCTGGCGGCGGCGGGTCGTTTGTCGATGGGCCCGTGGTACATCCTCATGGACGAGTTCCTCGTCTCGGGCGAGACCATCGTGCGCGACCTTCAGCGCGGGTTGGTCCGGGGCGCCGCGTTCGGCGGGGTCATGGAAGTCGGGTACCTGCCCGACATGTTCGGCCACATCGCCCAGATGCCGCAGATCCTGAAGGCGGCCGGATTCCGCCACGCCGTGGTGTGGCGGGGCGTGCCCTCGGTCATCCACCGGACCGGGTTCGTGTGGGAGGCGCCCGACGGGTCGTCGGTGCGCGCCGAGTACCTGCCCACCGGCTACGGCAACGGCGCCTCGATCCCCGACGACGCGAAGGCGCTCGTGCGGAGGGTGGCGGATCACGAGAAGGAGATCGGCGACTTCCTGATCGGCGGCATGCTCTTCATGAACGGCACCGACCACCAAGAGCCCCAACCCTGGCTCGGACGAGTGGTGGCCGAGGCCAACGAGCTCCAAGACGACTACGTCCTCGAGGTGACGACGCTGCCGGATTACTTAGACAGCGCTCCCTCCGAGGGCCTCGAGACCTGGAAGGGCGAGCTGCGCTCGGGGGCGAGGGCGAATGTGTTGATGGGCGTGGCGTCGAACCGCGTCGACGTGAAGTGCGCGGCGGCCCGCGCCGAGCGCGCCCTGGAGCGCTTGGCCGAGCCCCTGTGTGCCCTGTACATGGCGCCCGATGAGTTCCCCGACCGCCTGCTCGACCTGGCCTGGCGCGAGATGGTGCGGAACGCGGCTCACGACTCGAGCTGCGCGTGCTCGGTGGACGAGGTCGTCGATGCCGTGCTGGTGCGTTACGCCGAGGCCTTCCGGATCGCCGACGGGCTGGCCGGCCAGGCGCTCGGTGCCTTCACGCGGTCGCTGGCCGAGGCGGGGCCCACCGTCGTGAACGCGTCAGCCCGGCCCCGCAGCGGCATGGTGGAGGTGGTGATCGCCGGCGAGGACGTCCCCGCCGGCGGCCAGGCCCTGCCCGACGAGCCCGGTGCCTTCGGCATCCCCCGGGGCCTGGGCCCGCTCACCCTCGACGCCAACACGGTGAAGACCATCCTGGGCATGCTCCCCAACGGGAGCCAGATCGACACCCACACGTGGATCCAGGACGTCCACGTCGAAGAGGACGAGTCGGGGATCGACATCACCATCGCCTTCGGGAGCGAGGAGCGCTTCGACGTCCCCATCGCCTCGATCAAGCAGGACCTCTACACCCGGCTCGGTGCCCGACCCGACTCGATGGTGCGGATCAAGATCGACCAGCCCCCCGTGCGCCGGGTGCTGGCCCTGGTCCGCGACGTCCCGGGATTCGGCCACAGCACGCTCGTGCCCGTGGTGCCGGGCAGCCCTGTCACCGTCGAGGAGGCCGAGGCCGGCGACGGACCGGTGGTCCTGGCCAACGGCCTCGTCACCGTGGCGGTGGACCCCGTCGACGGAACTTTCTCGCTCGACGGCGTGGCGGGCTTCGGCAAGCTCGTCGACGGCGGGGACCACGGCGACTCCTACAACTACTCGCCCCCCGCCGGGGACAGCGTCGTCGACACCCCGGACGAGGTGACCCTGACGCTGCGCGACCGCGGCCCGGTCCGGGCCGTGGTCACCGTGACGGCGCGCTACACCTGGCCCGACCACGTCGACGGCGTGACCCGGGCCCGGACCGGTGCGGTGGGTGTCGAGGTGAGCACGGAGATCGAGGTACGCGCCGACGATCCGATGGTGCGGGTCACCACGCGGTTCGTGAACCCCGCCTCCGATCACCGCCTGCGCGTCCACCTGCCCCTGCCGGAGCCCGCCGAGGGGTCCGACGCCGAGTGCGCCTTCGCCGTCGTCCACCGGGGCCTCGACGCCGAGGGCCGGGTGGACGAGTTCGGGCTCCCCACCTTCCCGTCGCGTCGGTTCGTGTCCGCCGGTGGGCTCACCGTGGCCCACGAAGGGCTTCTCGAGTACGAGTTGGTGGACATCGAGGGTGGGCAGTCGGCGCGCCGGGCCACGACGATGGCGGTCACGCTGCTGCGCTCGACGGGGATGCTGTCTCGGCTCGGCATGGCCTATCGGCCCCTTCCGGCGGGGCCCCTCACGCCCGTCGAAGGCTTGCAGCTCAGGGGGCGGACCATCGAGGCGCGCTATGCGCTGCGTGTGGCCTGCGACGACCCCTACGGCATGGTCGACGACGCCTTCTTGCCCCTCGACGTCGTCTACGCCGCGGGCGGGGGTTGGCGGCCCGGGTCGGGGAGCGCGCTCGAGGTGGAAGGAGCCGAGGTCTCCGCCGTGCGGCGCGTGGCGGGGATGCTCGAGGTCCGGGTCTTCAACCCGACCGAGCGGGCCACCACGGTGACACTCGGGGCTCGCTCGGGCTGGCTCGTCGACCTGCGGGGTGGGACCCTCGAACCCGTCGACGGCTCATTCGAGCTCCGACCCTTCGGGATCGCCACCGTCCGCTCCCCCGGCTGACCTCGCCCCGGCGATCAGGCGCTCGCCACGATCGCGCAATTCGTCGAGATCGTGGAAGACCTCCGCGATCCGCTCGAAGCGACCACCCAGACGACGGTCGAGGGCCACGGGGTCCGCACCCGGACGGTGCAGGGCGTAGAGCTGGATGCGGCCCACGTCCTTCACCCGACGGAGACGCAGGGCCAGGAACTCGAACTCGCCCGCCGGAGCATCGACGGCGTCATGGAATTCGTCGGTCACGATCACCGAACCGGGCGCCGCCATGTTCACCACTCGACTGGCCAGGTTGACGACCGGTCCGTAGAAGTCGCCGTCCTGGACGAGCACGGGCCCGACCGCCAGCGCCACCCGCACGTCCGACAGCAACTCGTCACCGGCGTAGGCCTCGGCCAGGGCCAGGCCGATCCGGGCCGCGGCGAGCGCCGACTCGGTCACGAACATGGCCTCGTCGCCAATCATCTTGACGACGCGCCCGCCGCCGGCGGTCACGGTTTCGTGGGCGACCTCCTCGAATCGGGCCACCACGGCAGCGAGCTCCTCTTCGGAGAGCTGCTGGCTGAGGGTGGTGAACCCCACCATGTCGGCGAAGCCCACCGCCAGGACGGGCAAGGCGCCGCTGTCGCTCCGGCTGCGCAGCAGCATGGCCCGGCGCACTGCGGCCTGGACGTGGCGGCGCCAGACGAACTCGAGCAGCCGGGCCATGGCGGGAAGGGAATGGTCGGCCAGCGCCGCGAATCGGTCGGCCGCCTCCACCGTGTCGGTCGTGCCCGTGCCTCCGGCGATGGCGAGCCCGCACGCCTGGGGAGAGACCTCGGCCTCGGCGATCCGGGCCATCGAGGACCCGATGACGCGGGCGAATTGCAAGCTCGTCTCCACGTCGGCCACCCCGAGGTCCATCATCGAGCGGAGGATCACGAGGGCCTCGATGTCGAGGTCGGTGAACATCCGCTCCTCGAGCTCCACGTCGGGGAAGCCCAACGCCCGCCAGTAGCGTCGGGCCAGGTCGAGGTCCATCCCCGTCATCGCCGCCACCTCGACCTGGGTGTAGCGGCGCTCGGCAGGGACGAGGAGCCGGTCCGCCACGAGGAGGTCGAGGACCTGTCGCGACTCCGCCTCGGCGATCTCGTCCTCGGGCGTGCCATGGGCGCGCAGGAAGGCCCGCACCCGCTCGAGTGCCTCGGTCCGAGCCGTCGACGTCGTCTCGGGTGTCATCCCTGGAGGCCGTCGAACTCCGGCTTGGCCGAGCGCGACATCAAGGTGAGGATGGCCTTGGACGGCGACGTCTCGCCCTCGAGGACCGCCGCGACCTGTTCGCCGATGGGCATCTCCACCCCGCGGGCCGTGGCCAGCTCGAGCAGGGGACGCGCCGTCTTCACGCCCTCGGCCACCATGCGCATCTCGGCCATGATCTCCTCGAGGCTCCGGCCCCGGCCGAGCTGCTCCCCCACCATCCGGTTCCGGCTCAGCGAGCTCGTGCAGGTGGCCACGAGATCACCCACGCCCGCCAACCCCGCCATGGTGATGCGCTCGCCTCCCATCGCCACCCCGAGCCGGCCCAGCTCGGCCAGGCCCCGGGTGACGAGGGCGGCCAACGAGGAGTCTCCGAGCCCGAGCCCCTGCAAGATGCCGGCCGCGATGGCGAGGACGTTCTTGGTGGCCCCTGCCATCTCGCACCCCACCACGTCGGGGTTCGTGTAGACGCGGAGCGACGGAGTCCGCAGGACCTCTTGGACCTGGCGGGCCATGGCTTCGTCGGTCATGGCCACCACGGTCGCGGCCGGTTGTCCCGCCGCGATCTCGCGGGCCAGGTTCGGGCCGGTGAGCACACCGGCGAGATGGCCCGGCACCACCTGGGCGATGACCTCGGTCATGCGGAGCTGGCTGCCCTGTTCGAGTCCCTTCGCCAACGACAAGACCGGGGCGCCGACGGGGATCGATCCCGACAGCTCGGTCAACACGGTCCGAAAGCCGTGCGAGGGGACCGCCATGATCACCAGCGCAGCGCCGGTGACCGCCTCCTCGAGCGAAGCCGTGGCCCGCAGCGATTCGGGCAGGGCCACGCCAGGCAGATAGTCGGGGTTCTCGTGGAGGGTGTCGATGCTCTGGGCCAGCGCGGGGCGGCGCGCCCACAACACCGTGGGCGCCGATGTCGCCGCCACCGCCGCCACCGTCGTGCCCCATGAGCCCGCGCCGACGACCGCGACCTTGTCGAGCATGGACCTAACCCTACGGCCTGGACCTGGTCACGACCGCGGGCCGTACACTGAGCGCGTGACTGCAGCGCCGGTGCGCCTGCCCCCCCTGTCGGGCTGCGTGGTGCTCATCCCCGTGAAGGCGTTCGGTGCCGCCAAGGCACGGCTCTCCCCCACCCTCGACGCGGCCGGGCGCGACGCCCTGGCCCGGGCCATGGCCGACGGGGTCCTCGCCGCCGCGGGGGCGTTGCCGGTGGCGGTGGTGTGCGATGACCCCGAAGTGGCGCGCTGGGCGGCGCTCCACGGGGCCATGGTGCTCCCCGAGCCCGGGCGGGGGCTCAACGGGGCGGTCGAGGCCGGGGTGGAGCGACTGGGCGAGGCGGGGGCGACCGAGGTCCTGGTGGCGCACGCGGATCTGCCCTTCGCCCATGACGTCACCCAGCTGGCGGGGTTCGGTGGTGTCACCCTTGTCCCCGATCGCCGTGACGACGGGACCAACGTGGTGTGTGTCCCGACGGGCGCGGGCTTCCGGTTCCACTACGGGCCCGGGTCCTTCTGTCGCCATGAGGCCGAGGCGCAGCGGTTGGGCCTCGCCTACCGGGTGGTGCGTGACCCCGAGCTCAGTTGGGACGTGGACGTCCCCGCCGACATCCCCGCCGGGTTGAGCCCACCGGCCTCGGTATAGGCCGGGCCCTCGAGAGAATCGGGCCCTCGAGAGAATCGGGCCCTCGAGAGAATCGGGCCCTCGAGAGAACCAGAACGAGGGGCCCCGAAGGACCCCTCGTTCTGTCATGTCCCGTCCCTGAGTCAGGCCGCAGCCCGCAGGGACCGATCCGACCGCCGGGCGGACCCGGCCGGACGGTGTTCGTCTACTTGGCGGTCCGCCGGCGAGCCGGGGCCCGACGCGTGACCCGACGAGCCGTGGCCCGCTTGGGAGACGCAGGCGCCTTCTTGGCCCGACGCTTGACTGCCTTGCGAGCCGGAGCGCGCTTCTTCGCAGCCTTGCGTGCCGGTGCCCGCTTCTTGGTCGCCTTGCGCGCCGGTGCCCGCTTCTTGGCTACCCGCTTGACGGCCCGCTTCTTGGTGGTCCGCTTGGCGGCCTTGCGAGCCGGAGCGCGCTTCTTGGCAGCTTTACGAGCCGGGGCCCTCTTCTTCGCAGCCTTGCGTGCCGGTGCCCGCTTCTTGGTCGCCTTGCGCGCCGGAGCCCGCTTGGTGGCCTTCTTGGCGGTCGCCCGCTTCTTGGTGGTCCGCTTGGCGGCTTTCCGTGCCGGAGCCCGCTTGGCGGTCTTCCGAGCCGTGGTGCGCTTTACGGCCTTGCGTGCCGTCGTGCGCTTGGCGGCTTTCCGTGCCGGAGCCCGCTTCGCGGTCTTTCTTGCCCGCTTGACTGCCATGCTTTACGCCCTCCTAACGGCCTTCTTGGCCGATCGCTTTATTGCTTTCCTCGCCGGAGCTCGTCCGGCGGCCTTTCTGGCCGATTTCTTTGCTGCTTTCCTCGCCGGAGCGCGCGTCGTCTTTCTGACCGGGGCGCGCCCGACGACCTTTTTCGATGCCCGTCCAGCGGTTCTCTTGACCGCCTTCTTGGTCGAGTTCTTGGTGGTCTTGGTGGCGACTCTCTTCGTTGTCTTGGTCGTGGCCTTCTTCGCGGCGACCCGGGACGGCCGCCTCGCCGCTGGCTTCTTCGCCGTCGCCTTGGACGACTTCTTCGCCGGCCCCGAGGACACCTTCAGTGCCGGAGGAGCCGTCTTGCCGTTGAGGATGTCCTTGAGCATTCCGCTGGCCGCAAAGCGGACTCCGCGGGACGCCGAGATGCTCACCGGTGCCCCTGTCCGTGGATTGCGTCCCATGCGAGCACCACGGTGCGTGGGATTGAAGCTGCCAAAGCCTGCAACCACCACACGTCGCCCTGACCGAACCTCTTTCGAGACCACGTGGACGAGCGCGTTGACGGCTTCTTCGGCATCGCGTTTCGCCAACGACGTCGTCTTGCTGACCGCGTCGATCAGTCCCGACTTATTCACCGCACCTCCTCCGGGAAATGCAATCTCAACAATCAAAGAAGGTTTTCGCGACAAAAGCAAGCATTTGCGTGAGAGCACGCCACGCGGAGCGCGCAGACGCGCGAGGTCATGTGCAAGGTTCACAGCGAAGAAACAATGCGTGCGCGCCCTCGTGCACGGCGCGGTGACCCACATCACCGACGCCACCAACGTGACAACTGCTCATTGCCTATGGACGGGAAAGGCCGTGTTTGCAAGGATTTTTGCCTATGACGCCGCTACCTGACGACACCTACGACGTGATCGTCGTCGACGCCGAGATGGCGGACGACGGCGAGCTGCGTCTCGAAGTGACCGTCACACTGGGCCCGCATATCGGGCAGATCGTGGCACTCAAAAACTTGCACGTGGAAACCCGTCGCGGCGTGTTCGACACCACCGATCCGTACTCACTGCTCGGAATTCCCGGCACGTTGCGGGTGCGGGACGGCGTGCCGAGCTTTCGTCCCGAGACGGTGTGAGCGCGTTGTGAATACACATTCGCCTGCCAACGTTTCGCGACGCGAAGCTTTTTTATCCACATCGGAGCGTGACGATGTCACGCCTCCAGGCACAGGGCGTTCCAGGCACGACCACGACCGATTCGGACGCGAGAACGGCGCGTTGGCCACGATTCGCGCCACTGTCGGTGCTGTACACGGCGGTGTGTACCTGGGAGCGGGATCGGTGGGCCCGGCGTGGGCGCAGGCCGAACAGGCCGTGCTCGTGCTCGGACCGCCGCGATCGGGCAAGACGTCGTCGATCGTGGTGCCCACCGTGCTCGGTGCACCGGGCGCGGTGGTGTCGACGTCGACGAAACCCGACGTGCTGCGGGCCACCGCGCACGCGCGCGCCGCGGTGGGGCCGTGCCTGCTCTACGACCCGAGCGGCACCGTGGAGGCTCCTTCTCATGTGCAGCGCGTGCACTGGTCACCGGTGGAGAGCTGTCGCACGTGGGACGACGCGCTGCTCGTGGCCAGGAGCCTCGTGGGCGCAGCCCGACCCGCCATCGGCGGGCGCGACGGCGCCGCAGCCGGCAGTGGTGACCATTGGAACGAGCGGGCCGAGGCGCTCTTGGCCCCTACTTTGCACGCCGCTGCGCTCGATGGCGCGGATCTCACCACCGTGCTGTCGTGGGTGGATCGGCGCAACGCCGCCACGGCCCTCGGGATCCTCGACCGCAACCAGGCCACCCGGCCCGGGGACCTCCTGGCCGGGATCGCCGCCACCGACCCCCGCGAGCAGAGCGGCATCTGGTCGACGGCTTCGGGGGTCCTGGCCGCCTATCGCAGCGAGGCCGCCCTGCGGAGCACGGTGGCGCCGGACTTCGACGCCGGGGCGTTCTGTGACTCCTCGGCCACGCTCTATATCTGTGCCACCGGCCGGCATCAGGCCGTAGCGGCGCCGTTGGTGGTGGGGCTGCTCACCGACATCCGCGCCGCTGCCTATGCCCGGTCCGCCACCCCCGGTGCGGCCGGGCCGACCCCGGGAGACCGACCTCCCCCGGTGGTCCTGGCCCTGGACGAGGTGGCCAACATCGCCCCGGTCCCCGACCTCCCCGGGATGGTGAGCGAGGGCGCTGGCCAGGGACTTCTTACCTTGGCGTGTCTCCAGGACCTCTCCCAGGCCCGGGCCCGGTGGGGTCAGGCCGCCGACGGGTTCCTGTCGCTGTTCGGCACCACGGTGGTGCTCCCGGGGATCGGCGATGTCCGCACGCTCGAGGCGCTCTCGGCCCTCGCCGGCGAGGATGAGCTCCCCACGCGGTCGGTGAGCGCTCCCGTGGCGAGCCCCCGGGGGCCGGGGGCGGTGCTGTCGCGGTTGGTGCTCGGGCCCCGGGCTCAGCGGGCCGAGCAGGCGCCGACGGTGACGACCTCCACGGTCATGCGGCGCCGGCTGCCGGTCGACGTCGTGGCACGGGGGGAGACCGGGATGGCCCTCGTGGTCGACGAGCGCAACCGCATGGGGTGGGTCCGGCTCACACCGTGGTTCGCCACCGAGCCGTGGCGGTCGGTCGCCCTGGCGCCGGCGCCGACTCGGACACCCACCCCCGCCCCGACCCCGACCCCGGGTGGGGGCCCGGACCTGGGTCTCGGAGGTCTCTGAACAGGGCCGGAATTCCCGGTGGTGAATCGAACATATGTTCGATAGTGTCCGATCATGGGCCCCGCCAACTCCGGTCACCGGGCCCCGTTCATGGCGCCACAGCAGGGAAAACGTCGGATCGGGGCTGGCCACATCAGCACCACGCTGGCCGCCCTGGCCCTGCCCACCTCGTCGAGCCGTGACCAGCTCCTGCCCGTGCTACCTGCGCTGGCTCCCCTCTTTCCCCGGGGAGGCTTGCAGCGAGGTGGCGTCGTGACCGTCGGCATCGGTGACGCCGGAGGTGGCACCACGCTCGGGTTCGCGCTCCTCGCCGGCGCCTCGACCGCCTCGTGGTGTGCGGCCGTGGGCCTGACCGACCCCGGGATGGTGGCCTGTGCCGAGCTCGGGGTGGACCTCGGACACCTCGTGCTCGTCCCCCGGCCCGGTCCTCTGTGGGCCCAGGTCGCGGCCACCCTCTTCGACGGCATGGACGTGGTGCTCCTCCGACCCCCCGGGGCCGTGCCCCGGGGGCTGGCCCGTCGACTGGCCGCCCGGGCCCGGGAGCGCCGGGGGGTGCTCGTGGTGCTGGGGTCGCAGACCTGGCCCGAGGGTGGGGATGTCCAGCTCACCGTGGAGGCCGGGGAATGGCAGGGGGTGGAAGCCGGCCACGGGCACCTCCAGGGCCGCCACCTGGAGGTTCTCTCCTTCGGGCGGCGGGCCGCGGCCCGGCCGGTGCGGATCGGCCTGTGGCTCCCGGCCCCCTCGGGGCAGGTGGCGGCGGGCGCCACGACAGGCGGGAGAGGCAAGAGAGAGGTGGAGGGAGAAGGTGCAGCGGCTGGTCGCGATCTGGTGTCCCGGCATCCTTGAGGAGCGGGAGCTCGGGCGCGAGGCGCGGGCGTTCGACGCCGTGGTGGCGGCCCTGGAGGCCTTCGCCACCCGCGTCGACCCCGTGCGTCTGGGGGTGTGTGCCGTCCCCACCAGGGGCCCGTCCCGGTACTTCGGGGGAGACGAGGTCCTGGCCGAGATGGCCGCCGAGGCAGTGGCCGGCGTGGGGGTGGCCGGTATGGGGCCGGCCCGCCAGCCTGCCGGCGTGGGGGTGGCCGACGGCCTGTTCGCCGCCGTCCTGGCCGCCCGGGCCGCGCTGAACGGCGAGGGACCGGTGATCGTCGCTCCGGGCGAGACCCCCACCTTCCTCGACCCCTGGCCCGTCGCCGTCCTCGACCGGCCCGAGCTCGCCGACCTGCTCGTCCGGTTGGGGGTGCGCACCCTGGGTGGGTTCGCGGCACTGCCGGGGCCGGCGGTGCTGGCCCGTTTCGGAGAGGAAGGTGCCCTGTGCCATCGGGTGGCCCGGGGGTCCGAGGGGGAACTGCCCGGCTTCCGCCTCTTCTTCCCCCCTGCCGGCTTCCCCCCCGGCAACTCCCCCTCTGGCAACTCCGGCCCGGCCACCACGGTGGTGACACGCCAGCCGGGGTTCTGGGGAGACTCGGCCGACTCCGATGCCCGGGCCTCCCGGGCCGTGGCCGGTGTCCAGGAGCTGCTCGGGCCCGAGGCCGTGGTCCGGGGCCGGCTCCAAGGCGGCCGGGGCCCGGCGCAACGGGCCCGGTTCGTCCCGTGGACCGGGCCCAACCCCGGTCACGCCAGCCCCGGTCACGACCGCACCCTCGGGGGGCCGTGGCCGGGACAGGTCCCTCCACCGGCGCCGGCCGTCGTCTTCGGTCGACCCCTGCCCAGCCAGCTCACCGACGTCGCCGGCCGGCCCGTGGGTGTCAGCGGAGGCGGCATCCTCAGCACCGTCCCCGCCCGGCTGTCGGTGGCGCGAGGCCCCTGGACCTCGGTCACGGGATGGGCAGGGCCGTGGCCGAGCGACGAGCGGTGGTGGTCGGTCCGGGGCCGTCGCCGCCAAGCCCGCATGCAGGTCGTCACCGCCAGCCGCGCCCACCTCCTCACGCTCGAGCGGGGGGGCTGGTGGGTGGAAGCGACCTACGACTGAGGCGGCGTCTGTGACCGCCTCCTACGCGGAGCTCCACTGCCATTCCAACTTCAGTTTCCTCGACGGTGCGTCGCACCCCGAGGAGCTCGTCGCCGAGGCCACCCGGCTCGGCCTCGAGGCGCTGGCCCTCACCGACCATGACGGCCTGTACGGGGTGGTCCGCTTCGCCGAGACGGCGCGCGCCCTCGGGATGGCGTCGGTGTTCGGCGCCGAGCTGACCCTTCTCGACGGTGGACGGTCGGCGGGGCGGACCGGCGCCCCCGACCCCCTCGGCACCCACCTGGTGGTCCTGGCCCGCGACCCCGAGGGGTACGCCCGCCTGAGCCGGACCATCACCGAGGCCCACCTCGCCGGTGGGGAGAAGGGCCGACCCACCTGCACCCTCGAGGACCTGGCCCGCCAGCATCGGGGCCCGGGCCGGAGTGGGCACTGGGTCGTCCTCACGGGGTGTCGCAAGGGGGCGGTTCCCGCCGCGCTCACCACCACCGGCCCGGCCGGGGCGGCCCGTGAGCTCGACCGGCTCATCGAGGCCTTCGGCCCCGGGGACGTGGCCGTCGAGCTGTGGGACCACGGCGACCCGCTCGACACGGCACGCAACGACGCCCTCGCCCAACTGGCGGTCACCCGGGGCGTGGACATGGTGGCCACCAACAACGTCCACTACGCCACCCCGGCCCGGCGCCCCCTCGCCACCACCCTGGCCGCGGTCCGGGCCCGGCAACCGCTGGCCGAGCTCGACGGTTGGCTCCCTTCCGCGGCCACCGCCCATCTGCGCTCGGGGGCGGAGCAAGAGCGCCGGTTCGCCCGCTGGCCCGGCGCGGTGGCCCGGGCGGCGGAGATCGGGCGGGCGTGCGCCTTCGACCTCCACCTGGTGGCCCCGGGGCTGCCGGACTGCGCGGTCCCCGCCGGACACGACGAACACAGTTGGTTGGTGGAGCTGGTGGGGCGGGGCGCGCTGGACCGCTACGGCCCCGCCACGAGGGAGCGGGTGCCCGGGGCGTGGGCCCAGATCGACCACGAGCTCGAGGTGATCGGGGCGCTCGGGTACGCCGGGTACTTCCTCATCGTGTGGGACATCGTGGAGTTCTGCCGCCGCCAGGACATCTACTGCCAGGGCCGGGGCTCGGCCGCCAACTCCGCGGTCTGTTTCGCGCTCGGCATCACCCGCGCCGATCCCGTGGCCCTGGGCCTGCTGTTCGAGCGGTTCCTCTCTCCCGAGCGCGACGGACCGCCCGACATCGACGTCGACATCGAGTCGGGCCGGCGCGAGGAGGTGATCGCGTACGTCTATGACCGTTACGGGCGTCACTGCGCGGCGCAGGTCGCCAACGTCATCACCTACCGCGCCCGCTCGGCCATCCGCGACGTGGGCAAGGCGTTGGGCCACAGCACCGAGGAAGTCGACGCCTGGGCCAAGGCCGTCGACCGCGGCGAGCCACTCGACCGCGGTGGTCCGTTGCCACCGCTGGTGGGGCGTCTGGCGCGCGACATCTTGGACTTCCCCCGCCATCTCGGCCTGCATTCGGGAGGGATGGTGCTCTGTGACCGGCCCGTCATCGAGGTGTGCCCGGTGGAGTGGGCGCGCCATCCGGGACGCAGCGCCCTGCAATGGGACAAGGACGACTGCGCCGCAGCCGGGCTGGTGAAGTTCGACCTCCTCGGGCTCGGCATGCTCGAGGCGGTGCACCGCACCGTCGACCTGATCCGGGCCGCACACGGCGAGGAGGTCGACCTGGCTCTCATCGACCAGGAGGACGCCGTCTACGACATGTTGTGCCGGGCCGACACCGTGGGGGTGTTCCAGGTGGAGAGCCGGGCCCAGATGGCCACGCTTCCCCGCATCCGGCCCCGCTGCTTCGCCGATCTCGTGATCGAGGTGGCCATCATCCGGCCCGGTCCCATCCAGGGAGGGTCGGTGCACCCCTATATCCGCCGACGCCAGGGCCTCGAAGCCCCCGACCCCCCGCACCCGCTGCTCAAGCGGGCGCTCGAGAAGACCCTCGGGGTGCCGCTGTTCCAGGAACAGCTCATGCACATCGCCATCGACGCGGCGGGATTCACCCCCGCCGAGGCCGACGAGCTCCGCCAGGCCATGAGCGCCAAGCGCTCCGGGGCGCGTATGGCCCGGCTGTCGGAGCGGCTCTTCGCCGGCATGGCCGAGCGGGGCATCACCGGTGCGGTGGCCAAGGAGATCGTGGACAAGTTGGCCGCCTTCGCCAACTTCGGCTTTCCCGAGAGCCACGCCGTGTCGTTCGCGTACCTCGTGTACTCGAGCGCGTGGCTCAAGTTGCACTATCCGGCGGCCTTTTGCGCCGGGCTGCTCAACGCGCAGCCCATGGGATTCTGGTCACCGCAGTCGTTGGTGGCCGACGCCCGACGCCACGGCGTGACGGTGCGGCGCCCCCACGTCGATGTCTCGGAGGTCGGAGCCACCTTGGAATGGGGACTCGACGGAAAAGACCGCAACGGGACAGGTCGCCAACCCACGGTGCGACTCGGGCTCACCTCGGTGCGCGGCATCGGAGAGTCCGTGGCGAAACGGATCGGCGAGAGCGCTCCCTACGCGTCGGTAGAGGACCTGGTGCGCCGGACCGGGACGGGTCGTCGCGAGCTCGAGGCGCTCGCCACCGCCGGCGCCCTCGAGAGGCTGGCCCCGCGTGACGGCGCGGCGGAGATGCACGGAAGGCGAGAGACGCTGTGGGCGGCCGGCGCGCTCGGCGCAGGGCACCGCGGAGCGACTGCCGGGGCTCGTGTCGGGTGAGCGGGCCCCCCCGCTTCCCGACCTCAGCGCCCTCGAGGAGGTGGAGGCCGACATGTGGGCCACCGGCCTCACCGTCGGGATGACCGCGGTGGAGCTCGCCCGTCCCCGCCTCGACACCATGGGAGTGATCCCCGCCGGACGGTTGGCGGGGGCAGAGACCGACGGCAAGGTCCTCGTGGGCGGTGTGGTCACGCATCGTCAGCGCCCCGAGAGCGCCAAGGGCACCGTCTTCCTCAACCTCGAGGACGAGACCGGGATGGTCAACGTCATCTGCTCCCCCGGTGCGTGGGAACGGTGGCGTCCCGTGGCCAGAGGTGCGGCGGCCCTCGTGGTCCGGGGACGCATCGAGCGGGTGGACGGGGTGGTGAGTGTCGTCGCCGAGAAGATCGTCCCCCTCGATCTCGGGCCCGCCCCCGTGGTCCAGGGGTCACGCGACTTCCGGTAGGGCCCGGACCTGGGTCACGGTCCAGTGCCTGGGTAGCTCCCCTGCGTTGGGGGGGCGTTGCGAAATCCTCAAGACGCTCACGCACGGCGCCGATATTCGTGAGGAGACGTTCCCGCCGACCGTGGTGCGGAAATTGGGGGTCGCACGAGACCGAAGTCGTCTCGAGCGACATGGAGGAGACACAAGGACCATGAAGAGTTGCCCCGGTCAGCTGGTGGTGCACCGCGACGGAACCGTTGCCTACTGCACCGAGGCCACCGCCGGGCGTCGCTGCGCCGGTGAGGACCACCCTCATCGGGGAGGCTTCTTCGCCTGTCGCGTCGTCGACGGCGACAACTGCTCGTACTGCGCTACGGCCCCCCTGGACCTCGACACCGTCACGGCCGACGCCGCCACCGTGGTCTCCGGCGCTCTCGCACCGGTCACCGCGGCGCCGGGTTGACCGAATCACGACCTCGACCCGAGGTGCGGTCAGCACGCTGAACACCGTCCGCGCGCCATCCGTAGTGCACGACGGACGACCACGCCCTGTGGCACCCGTTGTGCATCACTTGTTCGACCCGGACCCGGCGCAGGCCGATTCCATAGGTGAACTCAGGGGCGAGCAAAGCGAGGTGGGGGTGAGGTGTTGATCTGCGACGGTTGCCTCGTGCTCCATCGCGACGGTGAGATCGCCTACTGCTCCGAGGAGCTCGACGGCAAGACCTGCGCCGGCTACGACATGCCCCACCTCGCCGGCGTGATGGCATGTCGCATCACGCCCCGTGGCACGCGCTGCCGACACTGCGACGAGGTCATGCGCATCAGGCTGATGGTGGCACCGGACTTCGTGCCCGACGGCCTGCGCACCGTCCCCAACTGATCACGGCCTAGAACTACAACCAGCGACCGGTCCGGCCCATCAGCAACAGGCCGAGGAAGACCCCGATGACGAGGCTGGTGACCACAGCCCACTGACGGATCCCCGCACCTCGCACCTCGCTGCGGGTCCGCACATACCAATCCCGGGGGGCGAGACGAGCGGTGTCGGCGAGGTGCCCGAGGACATGGATCGTCATGGCCCCGAACCACAGCACGAAACTCGCTTTGTGCAGGAACAGCCATTCGTGACGGGCCCCCCGTGGAACGAACATGAGGACGACACCGGTTCCGAGCACCGAGACGGTCAAGGCCACGACGAAGGGCCCGAGCAACCGCAGCACCAGCGGGGGAGGCCCCTTGCGCCGGTAGGGCTCTGAACCCCGGTAGTAGCGCACGAAGCGATAGGTCGTACTCCCGACCTTGAGCAGCACGGGTGGGATGAGCAGCATCCCGATGAACACGTGCGGGGCGAGCAGCGTGCGGACGGACAACACCGTGAAACCCTCCGCCGCCAGGACGAGGAGGAGCACCGCCGCCAGCGCACCGGTGAGTCGGGCATTGGCCTCAGGGCCGTCGGTCACGGGACCGGGTTTCTCAATCACCTTCGCCTGGTGTGCCGGGGCCGTTGGCGACCATCACTCGACCGTACGCGCCCCGCATGACGACAACGTGAAGAGGCTCGAGGCACGGTGCCCGCACCCCCCCGGCACGTTGGTGCGTTTCCCGAGCGCCGGGGGCTCCACGAGGTGTCACGTGACGTAGAGCTGTCCGTCGGGCCCCTTCTTGATCGGGATCCGTCCGAGACCCGTAGGCGCCGGGCCGTTCAACACCGCACCCGTTCGACTGTTGAACTGCGACCCGTGGCACGGGCAGATGAACCGCCGCACCTGGGACGAGTAGGCCACGACACAACCCTGGTGGGGACAGACGGTGTCGAAGGCCGCGTACGTTCCCGCTTCCGGTTGCACGACCGCGGCGGGGTCACCAGTTCGGGGGTCCTGGAACGTGGCCGCTCCCCCGACGGGGACGGCGCTCGCCGGCCCTATCCTCGTACCGGCGGGTACGGCGACCGGCTTCGAGGTGGAGGGTGTCGCTCCTGCGGTCGTGGCCGTCCCCGAGGTGGCGGTGGTCGTGGTGCTCTGGGCCGCAGTCGGCAACGTCGAGGATCCGGGGACCCGTGCGGTGGAAGGGCTCGACTTCCCGCCGATCCTGCCGATGCCGGCCGCCAGTGCGGCGCCGACGAGCGCCACACCCGCCAACGCGGCGGCGAAGGTGCCCTGCAAGGTGAAGGTCCTCCGGTCGATCTCGCCCGGTGGGCGCGCCGGCGTCGTCACCGAGCCGCGCTCGAGATACGGGCACGGCCCCGGTTCGCATGGTGCCCCCGACATCGCCCGACATTTCCCGGCGTTGTAGGCGCCGCAGACCTTCTGGACGACATCGAAAGAGACGGGAACCATCGTTGCGGGCCCCGCACCGACGCGGGCTCGGGCGATGTGGCGCGACAAAGCGTCCACCGAGAGCACGCCGCCTGTGCCGGCCACGAGCAACGGAGTCCACGCGAAGACGAAGACGATGTCGGAACCCGTGTAGTACGGGCTGGCGTGGAAGCTCACGGTCAGGAACAAGCTGAATGACAGCACCATGCCGCCCGCGGCGGCGGCGCGCGACCATAAGCCGACGAGCGTGGCCGCTCCTATGGCGAGTTCACCCAGGGAGATGGCAACACCGAGGGGCACCGCCACGTGCTGGAGATGCGCGATCAGCCCGTGGATCGGGCTGACACGTGCCGCCGAGGCCAACTGGGACTGAATCGACGTCGGGTTCGAGGCATCGAAGAACCCAGGGTTGGCGAGCTTCTGCAAGCCGGCGAAGACGAAGGTGCCCCCGAGGAAGACCCGCAGCGGGAGCAGCGCCCAGCCCGCCATGGAGGTTGCCCCCGACGGAGGCCCCCAGCGAGCCCAGCTTCGGAGCTGTCGGCTGGGGTCGGGACGGGCCGCTTTCGGGGACGGCCTTCGGTTGTCGTTGGTCCGGGGCAAGACCCATCATCCTCTCGCAACAGAGCCCCCCGAGGAGGTCGCCCCGTGGTGACCCGGCCCGCGGTGTGCATGCTCCTGGCGGGCTGAGGTAGGGACCGTCGGACCCAGTTCCCCGGTTCCGACCGCAACTCGTGGCTGGCGGGGGAGGGCTCGAACCTCCAACATCCGGCTCCAAAGGCCGGCGTTCTGCCGATTGAACTACCCGCCAAGGGGCGCGATGGCCGTCCCCCGTAGGATGTCACGCCTCGATCAACTCGAGTCGATTCCCGAAAGGGTCGTCCACATAGCATCGCCGGACACCGGGCATGTCGTCGTCGAACCTCACCGGGCGACCAGCTGATTCGAGCGACCCACAGAGGCCGTCGAGGTCTTCGACCATCAGGGCGGGATGCGCCTTGCGGGCGGGCCGGAAGTCGTCGTCCACGCCCAGGTGCAGCGTCACCCGGCCGTTGGAGAACCAGCACCCTCCCCGGGCGGCGAGCACAGGAGGCTTGGGACGCTCCTCGAGCCCGAGGAGGCCTTGGTAGAAGACCCGGGCTTCGTCCTCCTGGCCTCGAGGCATGGCCAGTTGGACATGGTCCACGGCGACCAGCTCATACCCCACGCTCCACCTCCGACGAGCCTTGGTTCGTTCCGGGCGAGAGGCTACTTGGCGGTTGTCGACAAAAGGCCGCTAACCTGCGCATAGACATGGGATCGCTGATCAAGAAGCGCCGCAAGCGCATGCGCAAGAAGAAGCACAAGAAGATGCTGAAAGCCACCCGCTGGCAACGAAGGGCCGCCGGCAAGTAAGCCGCAGACCTCACTCCCGCCCCTCCGGGCGGGAGTGCCGCGTCAGGGCCTCGCAGGGACCGAGAACTCAGGCACCGTCCGCACGGCCAGCAACGGGCCGCGCGCACCGTCGATCTCGAGGAATTGGTCGCCGGCGAGCCCGAGCTCCTCGCCGTCGCCTTCCACGAACCACGACGACCCGCTTCCGGCCAGACGCGGCGGCAGACCGGTCACCTCAGCCAGTCGGTCGCGCCAACGCGCCAGCGTCGGGACCACGTCGAGCGCAGCTTGCTCGAGGTCGTTCCCGCCCGAGCCGCCGTCGCCGAGATGCCCCGCTGCCATTGCCCGTCGGTCGTCCCAGCGCCTGTAGACCGCATCGGTGTCCACCGACACCGGTGGCATGAGGAGGACGAAACGTCGGTCCTCGAAACCCAAGGGCTCGAGGATCTCCCCCACCCCTGTGACGCGCGCCCGTCCGCCCCGCACACAGAAAGGAACGTCGGCGCCGAGTCCGACCGCCACCGCCAGGTCGTCACATCGAGCCCAGCGCAGAACCGCAGCCGCGTCGGCTGAACCGCCCCCGAGTCCCGCACCCACCGGGATGCGCTTCACGAGGCCGACCGCCGCGCTCCGCTGCACCGCGTCCAGGGCCCGGGTCACCAGGTTCTCGGGCCCGACGGGCACGCCAGAGACTCCGAGCCCGCCCCGCATCTCGTCGTGCACGACGATCCCCGAGCCCGGCTCGAAGGTGAGGGTGTCGGCGAGGTCGATCGACACCATCTCGGCGTCGAGGAGGTGATAGCCGTCGTCTCTGACGCCGGTCACCCGTAACGACAGCGTGAGCTTGGCGGGGGCGGTGACGCTCATCCCCACGGCGTGGCCCCGATGCTCACGGGACGGGGTTTTCCAAGGCACATGCGGTCAGTCTCCCCCACTCCTCGACCCCCAGCGTCTCGGCGCGCGCCTCGGGGTCGATGCCAGAAGCGGCGAACGCGTCGGGAGACACCAAACCCGCCAACGACTGACGCAGCATCTTGCGGCGATGGCCGAAGCCCGCCCGCACCAACTCGAACATCCCCGCCGCCGGCACCGCCGTGGGGTCCACCGCCACGGTGTGACGTCGTTCGATCCGGACCAACACCGACTCCACGGCGGGACGGGGCACGAACACCGCGGCGGGGACCCGCCCCACGACCCGTGCCGTGGCGTGATACGCCACCTTCACCGACACCGCGCCGTAGGCCTTGGAACCGGGTCCCGCCGCCAGGCGCTCACCCACCTCGCGCTGGACCATGACGAGCATCGACTCCACGGCCGGGGCCTCGTCGAGGACGCGCACCACGACCGGGACCGCCACGTTGTACGGGAGGTTCGCCACCATCACCCACGACGGCGCGCCCGGCTCGGGAACGGTCGTGTCGAGGAGCTCGGCCCAGTCCAGTGTCAACGCGTCAGCCTCGACCACCGACACACCGTGGGGCTCGACCTGTGACCGGAGCAACGGCACCAGGCCGCGGTCGACTTCCACCGCTGTGACACGAGCTCCGGTCTCGGCCAGTGCCACGGTGAGCGCCCCCAGCCCGGCACCGATCTCGACCACACGGGTCCCGGGCCCAACGCCCGACAGCCGGGCGATGCGTCGGACCGTGTTGGCGTCGACGACGAAGTTCTGACCCAGGGCCCGACTGGGCGCCAACCCGTGCTCGTCGAGGACGGCGCGGACCTGGCGGCGGGAGAGTGTCACGGCCTGCATGGTGCCGCCACCGGACGGTGAGGGGCGTTCACCAGCTCAGGCGCACCTCGATGACCCCGACCACGAGGCTCGCCAGCTGGGAGAACGTGGCCGGAGCCAGGTCGATGACCCGGCCCGGGTTGTGCGCCTCGCGGTCGTCGACCGTGCAGTGGACCGATGCCCCCGTCGAGAGGTCGGTGACCGTCACCACTGTTCCGAAGGCCAGGGACGGGCTCGCACAGGTGCCGGCGCGCGCGCCGTACCACGATGCCAGCCCCGTCGAGGTGTGCGGGGGGGCAGGGGGCGGAGAGGCCACGGGCTTCGCGGCGGGGGCCACCGGCGCCTTGGGGGCGACGACGGCCGACACCGACACGGCCGCAACCGGCTTCGGGGTGGGAGGAGAAGGCGCAGTGGTCGTGGTGGGCAGGACTTGGCGGAACGACACGTTGACGACGTGGGTCTGAGGTCCGATGTCCGTCTCGCTTGATCGAACCGACGCCGAAGACGTACTGGTTCGCGATGTCGAACGCACCAGACCGGCGAAAGCCGCGGGCGTCGTCCAGGACGTGGAGAGACGCGTGACCGCCTCGTCGGCGCGGCCCGGTGTGACACCGGCGTGGTGCCCCTGACCGTGCAACGTCGCGCGTTGCGGTGTGGCAAGCAGGAGGAGCGGCACAACCACCAAGGCCAGACAACACCCCAGCTGAACTCCGTGCCGCCACCCCCCGGCGCTGCGGGTCCTCAGATCTCCACCCTTCCTCTGCGGACTCCATATCAACTGCGTCGGGATCGACCACGACGCTAGGCGACGTCACGCGCACCATCAATTCGTTGCAACGCGCACACACGTCACGCTTGAGAGACTTGCATCCTCAAATTTCGCCGCGTTGCGAAAGATGCGACAGAGCGTGACAAAAGGGCTACTTCGCACGAAGGGTTGTGGAGCCACCCTGTGGAAAACACCCATTTCACGGCGGGAAATGATCACAGAGCGCAATCGTGTCGCCACACGGGTTTGCCGACCGGTTCGAGTAATGCGTGATTCAGCAGAGCGCGAATGCCGCGCACGTGGCGGCGGTGGAGGACGCGGCGAGTGCCGTGGGCGCCATGCCTTTGATCTCCGACACCGCTTCGCCGACTTCGACCACCCATGCGGGCCGGTTTTGCTTTCCCCGGTGAGGGACCGGGGCCAGGAACGGAGCGTCGGTCTCCACCATGAGCCGATCGAGTGGGCACAACGCCACCGCGTCACGCACATCCTGTGCACCTTTGAACGTAACGATGCCGCTGAAGGAGAGATACGCGCCGATGTCGAGGCAACGCCGAGCCTCCTCGGGCCCTCCCGTGAAACAGTGCAACACCGTCCGCGCCGGAGGGCCCGCCGCGCCCAACACGTCGAGCGTGTCGTCCCACGCGTCACGCGAATGCACCACGAGTGTGAGGTCGTGGCGACGAGCCAACTCGATCTGTGCCGCGAACACGTCGCGCTGGGTTGCTCGCGGCGAATGCTCGTAGTGGTAGTCGAGCCCGCACTCCCCGACTGCCACGACGAGACCGCGTTCGGTGTCGATCTCGTCTTCGAGCGCCCGCCCGAGCTCCTCGACCCCATGGACGGCGTCATGGGGATGCAGCCCCATGGTCGCCCACACCCCGAAATCCCCCGGGATCGCCCCTTCGGTGCCAGCCTGTCCCGGCGCCAGGGCACGACGCACGCTCCGGACCAGCTCCACGGCCTGGCGCGAGGTCGTGGCGTCGGTGCCGACACAGACGAGGCCCCCCACCCCGGCGCCCGATGCTTCAGCCAGCACCGAGAACAGCTCGTCCTCCTCGGGCCGGTACCGGTCCTGGATGTGGCAGTGCGAGTCCATCCACCGGGCCGTCGGTGCCGACCCGCCATCCACCGAGGTCATTCGCTTCGTCGAGGGAACAACGGGGCCGCCTTCTCGACCGGGAGTCCACCGGGATACCCACCCCACGCCGCGTCCCGGGGAAGGCGGCGATCCTCGGGGCGCCCGTCGAGGCCGAACCGGCGCCAGATCTCCGCGCTCGTGTCGGGCATGGCCGGCGACACGAGCAAGCGCCACGATGCGCAGCGCTTCGAGCGCGCTGCCGAGGACCGCCGAGACGGCGGGACCGGGCTCTGCCTTCCAGGGCTCGGCCGTCTCGAGCTCGGCGTTGGTCTCGCGAATGAGTCGCCACGTCGCCTCGAGCGCGAGGTGTGGTTGTCCCTCGTGCCACGCCGCGGTGGCATCGGCGACGACCGTGGCGCTCACCGCCGCCAGCCGGCTGTCGGGATCGGCGGCCGGGCCCAACCCGCCGCATTTCGATCCGACCACCGTCGCCACCCGGGCCAGAAGGTTCCCCAGATTGTTGGCCAGATCGGCGTTGTAGCGGGCGGTGATGCCCTCGTAGGAGAAATCGCCGTCGGTCCCGAACGGCGTGTCGCGCAGCAAGAAGTAGCGCACGGCGTCGACACCGAAGTCATCGGTGAGATCGCTCGGGGCGATCTGGTTGGCCTTCGACTTCGACATCTTCTCCCCCGACACGAGCAGCCACCCGTGCACGAGCAGGTGGGCGGGCGGGTCGATGCCCGCCGCCATGCACATCGCCGGCCACCACACGCAGTGGAACCTGATGATGTCCTTCCCGAGGATGTGATGGACCGCCGGCCACCACGCCTCGAACCGGGCCGGGTCATCGGCGTACCCGATGGCGGTGAGGTAGTTGACGAGCGCGTCGTACCAGACGTAGAAGACATGCGCCGAGTCCCAGGGCACCTCGACCCCCCACCGGGTGGAGGTGCGGGTGATCGAGATGTCCTCGAGGCCGCCCTTGATGATGCCCAGGGCCTCGTTGCGCTTCGTCGACGGTCGGACGGCATCGGGGTTGGCCTCGTACCACTGGAGGAGGCGTCCCTCGAAAGCGCTCAGCTTGAAGAAGTAGTTCTCCTCCTCGAGCAGCTCCACCGGCGTGCCGTGGATGGCGCAATTGCCGTCGACGAGCTCGGACTCCTTCTTGTAGTCCTCGCACGACACGCAGTAGAGCCCGCGGTAGACGCCCAACTCGGTGAAGCCGTTGTCGTGGATCTTCTGGAGGAACCGCTGGACCGCAAGGTGATGGCGGGGCTCGGTCGTCCGGATGAAGTCGTCGTTGGAGATGTCGAGGCCCTCCCAGGCCTCGACGAATCGTCGCGACGTGGAGTCGACCCACTCCTGGGGGGACACCCCGTGCGCCTCGGCGGCCCGGGCGATCTTGTCACCGTGCTCGTCGGTGCCGGTGAGAAAGAAGACGTCCTCCCCAAGGAGTCGATGCCACCGAGCCAGCGCGTCGGCGATCACCATCGTGTAGGCGTGCCCGATGTGGGGCACGTCGTTCACGTAATAGATCGGCGTCGTGACGTAGAAGCGGGGCACCGACGTAGCGTACCGACCGCGTGCCACGCCCCGGTCCGGCCCCACGCGGGGCTGCGAAGCGCTCCGGTGGGCTACCAGTTGGCCACGTGGCACGCCCCGTGCCCGGTGCGCTCCACATAGCGCTGGTGGTACGCCTCGGCCGGCCAGAAGGTCGTGGCGGGCGATACCTCGGTGACGATCGGACGCCGGAATCGCTCCTGGAATTGCGCCAGGGACTCCTTGGCGAGGCGCTCCTGTTCGGCGTCATGGACGAAGACCGCCGAGCGGTACTGCGTGCCGACGTCGGGTCCCTGTCGGTTCGGCGTCGTGGGGTCGTGATGACGCCAGAACTCCTCGAGGAGGTGCTCGTAGGACACCTTGGTCGGGTCGAATGTGACGAGAACCGCCTCGGCGTGTCCGGTCGCCCCCGAGCACACCTGCTCGTAGGTGGGCTGAGGCCGCGCCCCACCGGTGTAGCCGGAAACGGCGTCGACCACCCCGGGGATGGCGAGGAAGAACTCCTCGACTCCCCAGAAACACCCCGCCGCGAACGTCGCCAGGGCCAGGCCTTCGGGTGCGTCACCGGGCTCCACCGGCGGTGCCTGGGTCTTGTCCATGCCGAATCTCCCCACCGTCACGTTCCTTTCGTTCTTGTCCTCAGGCCGGAGAACCGGCCGGGCCAGAACCGTCAACCACAGTTCACGGCTTTTGCATTCCGGCGCAGCTCGAGCGCCAGGTCGTAGGCGCGCCGACGGGACACCCCGAGCTGGCCCGCCACCGCTGTGGCCGCGTCACGCAGGGTGTCGCCCGCGTCGAGGCGTCCCCGCAGGGCGTTCACCACGTCGCCGTCGTCCGGAGCACGACCCGCGCCGGGATCTCCGGCCAGCACCACCACGACCTCGCCGCGGACCTCGCGCTCGGCGAACCAGCTCGCCGCCTCGGCCAGCGTCCCCCGCCACACTTCTTCGTGGAGCTTGGTGAGCTCGCGGGCCACCACCACGCGACGGTCCGGGCCACACGCGCCGAGGAGGTCCTCCAGCGTCGCCCCCAGCCGGCCCGGCGCCTCGAAGAGGACCATGGTGCGAGGCGTCGCTCGCCACGGCGTCGATGCGACGACGGCGGTCTCCTCCACGCCGGGGAAGGAATCCCTCGAAGCAAAACCGGTCGGTGGGCAACCCGCTCACCACGAGCGCGGCCAGCGCCGCGCTCGGGCCCGGGACCGTCGTCACGGTGAAACCCGCCTCGATGGCGGCCGCGACCACCCGGGCGCCGGGGTCCGAGACCGCCGGGGTGCCGGCATCGCTCACCACCGCCACGGTCCGACCCTGCGTGCAGATGAGCGAGGATCACCGCCACCCGCCCCATCTCGTTGTGGTCGTGCAACGACAACAGCCTGATGCCCTTCAGCCCTGCGTGGGTCAGCAATCCCCGAGTGCGGCGTGTGTCCTCGCAACACACGATGTCCGCCTCCGCCAAGGTCTCGAGGCCCCGGGGTGAGAGATCGCCCAGGTTCCCGATCGGGGTGGACACGAGGACGAGGACGCCCGGCGGTGCGTCAGGGGTCATCGGGATCGTGGAGCTCGAGCTTGTCGCCGATCCGAAGCCCCCAGCGTTCGAAGGCGCCGGCCTGGGCCTCGAGCACCATCCGGGCCCGCCAGCGCGGCAGGGACATCCGCCACGGAGCCAGGCTGACGATATCGACGACGCACATCTCGGCGTCGAGGAACGCCACGTCGATGGTGAAACGCATTCCCATGCTGTGGACCGAACGGGTCCGAGGAAGGATGAAGGCTCCTTCGTATTCCGTGCGACCGAGCAAACCACGCAGTCGCTCGGCGTAGGTACCGGCCCTGTCGGCGTTGGCCAACACGACTCCCTCTCGCAGCAACCACGTCGTCGACGTCACCGTGGATCGGGCTCGCTCACACGTTGAATCGGATTTCGAGCACGTCGCCGTCGGCGACCTCGTAGTCCTTACCCTCGAGACGGATACGACCCGCCGATTTCGCCTTTGCCCATGACCCGAGCTCCAACAGCTCGTCCCAGTGGATGACCTCGGCGCGGATGAATCCACGCTGGAGATCGGAATGGATCACACCCGCGCACTCTGCGGCGTTGGCACCGGCCCGAAAGCTCCAGGCCCGCGACTCCTTGTCCCCGGTGGTGAGAAAGACCCGACGCCCGAGCAAGTGGTAGGCGCTCTGGGACAGGCGGGTCAGTGCCCCGGCTCCGAGGCCGAGCCCTTCGAGGAGCTCGGCACGCTCCTCGGGTGCCAGCCGGGCCGCTTCCGCCTCGAGCTGCAAGCACACCCCGAGCGCCTCGCCGTGGCCCTCGAGCGCGGCGCTGACCGCCCCTGCGAGCTCGTCGGAGCGCTCCAGTTGGTCCTCGCCCAGATTGACCACGGCGAGGACGGGCTTGTCGGTGAGCAGGAACAGGCTCTTGAGCGCACCGCGGTCGTCGGGGTCGAGCCCCGCCCGGTACAGCGGGACGCCGGCGGACAAATGCTTGAAGGCGATCTCCATGGCCGCGATCTCGCCCATCAGGCTCTTGTCCGACTTGGCGGCCCGGCGCCGCTTGTCGAGCTGGGTTTCGACGGTCGCCATGTCGGCCAGGACCAACTCGAGCTCGAGCGTGGCCAGGGCGTCGAGCGGGCTCGTGTCGCCGGGCACCTCGGGGTCCTCGAAGGCCCGCAGCACCAGGCACAAGGCGTCGACTTCACGGATGCCGGCCAGGAACCGGTTCCCCAGTCCCTCGCCGGTCGACGATCCCGAAACCAGACCCGCGATGTCGACGACCTCCATACCGGCCCGGACCACCTTGCGGCTGGCGCTCATCTGCGCCAGGGCGTCGAGTCGTGCGTCGGGCAAGGGCGCTGCGGCCACTGTCGTCTCGGTCGTCGTGAAGGGATGCGGCGCCACCGACGCGTCGGCACCGGTGAGGGCGTTGAACAACGACGTCTTGCCTGCATTGGGCAAACCGACGAGACCCAGCCGTTCCATTCCTCGAGACGCTATCGGCTGGCCGACGACGCGCTCTCAGGCCCCCCCGAGCCTCGGTGACCCCCCCGAGCCTCGGTGGCAGCGCACCGGCGCCGACCCGATAGCGTGGGCCGCTATGTCCAAACGCACCGTCAAGCGCAAGATCCGAAGCAAGAAGAAGGCGAACCACGGCAAGCGGCCCAACTGCGGGAGGGGCTGACCCTCGGTTCGAGGGGCCCTGAGCCCGCCCCGGGCTCAGGGCCGATACGCGAGTCCCCGTGCCGACACCAGGGACACGAGCGGCGTGGGCAGGTCGGAGATGAGGCCGTCGACTCCTAAGTCGAGGAGCCGATCCATCTCGGCTTCGTCGTTGATCGTCCACACATGCACAGCCATCCCGCTCTCGTGCGCGGCGCGCACCAAGAGCTCGTCCACGACGACGAGTTCCCCTTGGGTGGCGGGAACCTGCAGGGCCACGTGGGCCGAGGTCGGGGGCGCCTCGCCCTCGTGCACGGCACGCCAGAACATGGCGGTGGCGAGCGTTCCCGCCGAGGTGGCGATGTCGGGCGCATACTTGGCGAAGGAGTCGGTGGCGATGTCGAGGAACGATGCCACGATCACTCGATCGGTTCCCCGACGACCGGAGAGCTCTCGGGCCAGGAGCTCTTCATAGGGCTCGACGCTCGGCGCGGTCTGCTTGATGTCGAGATTGAGCGCGACGTGCGGGTGGTCGTCGAGGACATCGAGCACCTCGGCGAGCGTGGCGACACCGAATTCAGCGCTGGCCGGGGCCTGTCCGCGATAGGGATAGGACCCCGGTTCGAGCCCCTGGGTCTCGTCGCCTCCCGGAACGAACCAGTAGGCATTGTCGAGCGTCTGCAGCTCCGCCAGCGTCATGGAGTGGATCGGCCCGCGACTGTCGGTGGTCCGGTCGACCGTGCCGTCGTGACAGACCACGAGATGACGGTCCGCGGTGGCATGGACGTCGAGCTCGATGCCGGTCACTCCCAGCTCGAGTGCACGGCGAAGAGCGAACAACGTGGATGACGGCGCCTCCCAGGCGCCGCACTGGTGTGCATAGGTGAGCACACGCCGTCGGAGCCAAGGGTTCTCCACGGCAGGGGCCACAGCCAACGGTAGCCTCTCGTCCGGCATGCTCGACCACATCCTCGTTGACCTCATCACGCAGACTCGCGCCGCGCTCGAGAACGCATTGCTCCAGCGCCAGGCCGTCGAAGAGCGCTTCCAAGTCGATGTCTTCCTTGGCGACGTCTCCTGGGAGACGTCGTACTCCTTGCCCGGTGAGGAGAAGCCGCCTCGAGTCCGGGCCGACCTGTCCTTGGACTGGCCGACCTGGAGTCAGAGCGCGTACCGGTCCTGGTCGATCGGTGAGCCTCCCGACGACCTTCCCGAGGTCGTCTTGGAGATCACGTTGCGTGTGCAGCGACTGGCGGCGATGCCCGATCTCGCGGCAGTGGTGGCGTGTCTTCCCGAGGAGAGCCCCGCCATCGGTGCGGACACCCTCGTACGGGCCGCTCCGGTCGTCGAACAGGTCCATGAGCCCGACGGTGAGCCGAGGTTCGCGGTCGAGACGACGTACCAAGGAACGCTGCGCCTGGACGAGGCGGCGATGAACGACGCCTCGACACTGGCCGGACCGGTCGGGGCCCTCGGCCGGTGGGTGGCCTCGGTGCTCGTCCGTCTCGGCGACTTGGACCTGGCCTACCTTCCGCCCGAGACATCGATCGGCGGCGAGAGCCACTGACCCGATACGGCGCGCGCCGTGCTCAGAGGAGCCCGGCGTCCTCGGCCAACTGGCGCAGATCGGCCCGGGGGCGGGCGCCGATGTGCGAGATGACCTCGGCCGCACACAGCCCACCGAGCCGGGCGCAGCTCTCGGGATCCTTGCCATGGGTGAGCCCGTAGAGGAATCCCGATGCGAAGAGATCCCCGGCGCCGGTGGTGTCGGCGACCTGTTCGACCTTGTCGGCGGGAATGTGCACCGGACCCGACGCGGCCACCACCACCGAGCCTGCCGCACCCCGGGTGAGTGCGGCCAGGATCCCGGTTTCCTCGACGGCACCCAAGGCGTCGTCGAATGTGGACGCACCGAAGAGCAACGTGGTCTCGTCCTCGTTGGCGAACAGGACGTCGACGTCCCCGTGCAAGCAGCTCGAGGAACTCCCGCTGGTGGCGCTGGACGCAGAACGGGTCCGACAAGCTCAATGCCACGAGCGAGTCCGCTTCGTGGGCCACCTCCATGGCTCGCCGCAGAGCGGACTTGGCGGGATCGAGATCCCAGAGGTATCCCTCGAGGTAGACGACCTGACCACGCGCCACGAACTCCTCGTCGAGATCCTCGGGTCCGAATGTCGACGCCACCCCCAGGTGCGTCGCCATCGTCCGCTCCCCGTCTTCGGTGACATAGACCAGGCATCGCCCCGTGGCCCGATCGTCGGCGGGGTCCTGCGAGGGCTCGACGCGCGACGTGCGCCCGAGCACCACGCCCGCGGCGGCGATGTCGTGGAGGAAGATCTCCCCGAGCTCGTCGGCGGCCACCTTGCCCAGGATAGCCGACCTGGCCCCCCAGCTCGGCCACACCCACGGCCGTGTTGGCCGCCGAGCCGCCCGAGACCTCGATGGCGGGCCCCATGGCTCGGTAGAGGGTCCCCGCCCGAGCCAGGTCGACCAGGGTCATGGACCCTTTGACCATGTCGAACCGGGCCAGGTCCTCGCTACTGGCGTCGGTCAGGACGTCGACCAGGGCGGAGCCGATGGCGACGACGTCGAAAGCTGCAGGGCTCGCATCTGGACCAGGTGAGGCGTCGTTCACAGGTCGGCAAGCTACTCGGAGACGAGGAGCACCGGAACCAGAGCCCCGAGCACGCCCAGGTAGCCTTCGCCCAATGACCGAGACGACCGTCGCCGGACGCGCCGATCCGTCCGCGCAGTACCGGCTTCCCTACACCGTCGAACCCCGGCGCTACGCCCTGCGCCTGACTCCCGATCTCGACGCCGCCACCTTCAGCGGCGAGGTGCACATCGAGGTCCTGGTGCACGAGGCCGTGAGCACCATCGTGCTGCACGCCGCCGAGCTGACCGTCGACCGACGCCTGGATCGAACCGGGCGGGGGCGAGCGACAGACGCTGAGCGTCGAGATGGACCCGAGCTCCGAGCGACTCGTCCTCAGCGCCGAGACGTCGCTCACGCCGGGACCGGGGGTGATCTCGATCGAGTTCTCGGGCGTCCTCAATGACCAGTTGCACGGCTTCTACCGCTCTGCCTTCACCGACGACGAGGGCGTCTCGCACACCATCGCCACCACCCAGTTCGAGGCCACCGACGCCAGGCGAGCCTTTCCGTGCTTCGACGAGCCCGACCGCAAGGCGGTGTTCTCGGTGACCCTGGACGTCCCCGACGGGCTGTCGGCGTATTCCAACGGACCCGAGGTCGACGACTCCCCGCTCCCCGAGGGCGGCCGGCGGATCCGGTTCGGCGACACCATCCCGATGTCCACCTACCTCGTGGCCTTCGTCGTCGGACCTGCTCGTGGCCACCGACCCGGTGGACGTTCGGGGCACCCCGGTGCGCATCGTCCATGTCCCGGGCAAGGGCGATCTCACCGCCTTCGCCCTCGAAGCGGCTGCACACTCGCTCGAATTCTTCGTGGACTGGTTCGGCATCGAATACCCCGCGGAGAAGCTCGACCTCGTCGCCATCCCCGACTTCGCCTTCGGAGCGATGGAGAACCTCGGCTGCGTCACCTTTCGCGAGGCCGTGCTGCTCGTCGACCCCGAACGGGCGTCACGCCTCGAGCTCGAGCGCGTGGCGGATGTCATCTCGCACGAGATCGCCCACATGTGGTTCGGGGACCTCGTCACCATGCGGTGGTGGAACGGCATCTGGCTCAACGAAGCCTTCGCCACGTTGATGGAGCTGCTCTGCGTCGACCACTTCCGTCCGCAGTGGCAGCGGTGGGTGTCCTTCGGCGTCTCTCGCGACGCGGCCATGGCCACCGACGGCCTCCATGCGACGCGCCCGGTGGAGTACCCCGTCGGGCCGCCCGAAGAGGCGCAGGGGATGTTCGACGTCCTGACCTACCAGAAGGGTGCCGGGGTGCTGCGCATGCTCGAGCGCTTCCTGGGCACCGAGCGCTTCCGCGACGGGGTCCGCCGGTATCTCGAGGCGCATCGTTTCGGCAACACCGAGACCGAGGACCTCTGGGACGCCATCGAAGAGGCGAGTGGCGAGCCGGTGCGAGACATCATGGACAGCTGGATCCTCCAGGGCGGCTTCCCCCTCGTCAGTCTCGACAGCGCCGAGGGTCCGACACCACCGGCGGGCACGGCGGTGGTGAGCCAGGAGCCCTTTCACTACGCGACCGCGGGCGGGCCCAGTGCCATCGGCTCGGCATGGAAGGTGCCAGTCATCGCCCGGGCGATCGACGGCGACGAGGCCCGACTCCTGTTGGGCTCGGACCCTCTGCCCGATCGGCCTCGACGGAGACGCCGTCGTCGTGAACGCCGGCGGTGCGGGCTTCTACCGCGTCCGCTACGCGCCCGAGCACCAACGTCGATTGGCGAGCCGGTTGGACGCGCTCGACCAGCTGGAACGCTTCAACCTGCTCGGCGACAGCTGGGCGGTCGTCGTGGCGCAGCGGTCGGGGCCCGAGGACTTCCTCCTCCTGGCCGAGGGCCTCGGCAACGAGGACGACCCCGACATCTGGGCCCAGGTCACCGGGGCGCTGGCTCTGCTCCATCGGGCCGTGGCCGACGACGTCCGGCCGTTGGTCGCCGCCTACACCCGCGCCCTGTTGGGCCCCGTGCTGGTTCGACTGGGATGGGTGGCGCGGCCCGGCGAGGGACCGCGCACTCCGACCCTGCGCGCCCAGGTCGTCGCCGTGCTGGGCACGATCGGCGCGGACCCCGAGGTCCAAGGCGAAGCGCACGGCTCCATGACGCCGCGCAGCGCGGCGAGGTGGCCCTCGACCCCGACCTGGCCTCGGCCATTCTGAGCATGGTCGGCGCCTCGGGAGGGACCGAGGACTTCGAGACCTTCCTCGAGCACTACCGGCGCCCGGCCACCCCCCAGGAGGAGATGCGGTACCTCTACGCGCTGACGGGCTTCGCCGACCCGTCATTGGCCGCCCGGGCGTTCGAGCTCGCCTTGACCGAGGTCCGCTCACAGGACTCGCCGTTCGTCATCCAGCTGCTTGCTGACCAACCGCGACAACGGGCCGGCGACCTGGGCGCGCGTGGTGGAACATTGGGACGAGCTCGTGGGCGCGGATCCCTTCCAACATCCTCCCCCGCATGCTCAGCGGGGTGACCTCGTTGTGCCGCGACCCGGACCTCGCTGGCGCCGTCACGGCGTTCGTGCGCGCCCATCCACTGGCCGTCGGCCAGCGAACCGTCGACCAGACGCTCGAGCGCCTCGAGATCAACGTCTCGTTCGCAGCGTCGTTGCGCGAGACGGCAGGGACGGTATTGAGCGCCGGAGCGCAACGCCTGGAGAAGCGCTGATCCGAATCCTGACTTCGATCGGCGCCGGGCCCGGCCTCGAATGGCGGGCCCAAGAGCACGGGGACCCGTCGATGAGCTGGTCGGTCCTCGCCATCACCTTCGGCATCATCTTCGTCGCCGAGCTGCCCGACAAGACCATGATCGCCACCATCGTGATGGCGAGTCGGTACCGACCGCTCCCGGTGTGGATCGGCGCCGCCGCTGGCCATGGTGGTCAACTCCGCGGTGGCGGTCCTGGCCGGACGGCTCCTCGAGCTCCTCCCCCACCGATGGGTCGAGGCGGTGGTGGCGGCGCTCTTCGCGGGCGGTGCCGCCTACCTCATCTTCGTGAAGGAGTCCGCCGAGGTCAGCGAGGGCGAGGAGGAGGCCGACAGGGTCCGCTCGGGCCGTCGTGTCGCGCTCGGCGCGTTCACGGTGATCGTCGTGGCCGAGCTCGGTGACCTCACGCAGATCCTCACCGCCAACCTGGTGGCGCGCTACCACCAGGCCGTGGTCGGTCTTCGTCGGTTCGGCGGCCGCCCTGGTGAGTGTCATGGGGCTCGGCGTCATGGGCGGCCGGGTGCTGCTGCGCGTCCTTCCCCTCGGCCACCATCCGCAAGGTGGCGGGCTTGATTCTGGCCGGCTTCGCTATCTTCACCGCTGTGCAGGCGGCGACGGGGGTGAGCGTCGACAACGAGAGACGAGTCGAGATGGAGCACCGCACCGAAGAGCTCTTCACCCACGCCCGCGCCGCCAAGGGGTTCATGCCCGACGACGAGGGCACGGCACTGTTCCACGCCGCACGGCGTGCCGGAGGCGCTCACCCGACCCCGGCGACCTTCGTCGAGGTCGGGGCGTGGTGCGGGAAGTCCACCGTCTACCTGGGCGCGGCGGCCGAAGCCACCGGCGCGGTGCTGTTCAGCATCGACCATCACCACGGCTCGGAGGAGAACCAGCCGGGATGGGAGCACCACGACCACGAGGTCGTGGACCGCGACCACGGGGCGCATCGACACCCTGCCGTTCTGGCGACGCACGATCGACGCGGGCCGGACTCGGGGGCAGTGTCGTGGGGATGGTCGGGAACTCGGTCGCCATCGCCTCGCACTGGCGGACACCGCTCGACCTCTGCTTCATCGACGGAGGCCACGGCGAGGAGCCGGCGTGGGCGGACTTCCGGGGCTGGGCGCCTCATGTCGCCGTCGGCCGCTGGCTGGCCATCCACGACGTCTTCCCCGACCCGGCCGACGGCGGTCGGCCGCCCTACGAGCTGTGGTGCGCGGCCCTCGCGTCGGGCGAATTCGTCGAGGACGGCGAATGCGGCTCGTTGCGGGTGCTCAGGCGGGTGGGGCCTCCCACCGAGGCTCGGTGAGGTCGAGCCAGTCCGGCAACGACTCGCCCCGGAAGAGCCCCGCCGCCGGCGAGGCGTTGGACAGGGCGTCGGCGGCGAGCACGATCGCACCGGCGGTGTAGGTCGTGCGCTCGGTGAAGGGGAACGTCTCCATCTCCGGGTAGACGATCCCGGTCCAGTACGAGCCGTCGTGGCCGACGATGGCGCCCGGGTCCAGGTGAGCAGGGCCAACGCCTCGGTCCGACGCCCGACGGCGTCGAGGGCGAGGGCGCATTCGGCGGTCTCCGCCGCGGTGACCCACGGGCCCGTCGACACACAGCGCACCCCGCGACCCGTCCATGACGAAGGTGTCCCACCAGTGCGTCGATGCGGGCCGCGGCCGCCTCCCCCGAGAGCGCGCCGGAGAGCACCGGGTAGTACCAGTCCATGGCGAACTCGTGCTTGGGCTCGAAGACCTCCGGCGCATGGGCGATGGTGTGGGCCAGGCGACCCGCGGCCAGCTCCCAGTCGGGGCGCTCGTCACCGAGGGTCTCGGCACAGGCCACCCCGCAGCGCAGGGCGTGGTAGATCGACGACGACCCCGTGAGCAACGGGTAGCGACCCGGGTGGCCGTCGGGATCGACCGACCACAGGATCGGCCCCGTCCTCGCGCTGGAACCGCAGCACGAACTCGAGGGCCTTGTCGAGGACGGGCCACATGGACCGCGAGGACCGAGACGTCGCCGGTGACCCGGTAGTTGTGCCAGGCGCCCGTGGCGACGTACGCGCACACGTTGGTGTCGAGGCGGGGGTCCTTCACACCGCTGGCGGCCAGGTAGTAGTTGAACCACGACCCGTCGGGGAGCTGGGTGTCGGCCAGCCACTGGTAGGCGAGGGTGGCCTCTTTGTGAAATCCGGCCACACCGAGCGCCATCGCCGACTCGACGTGGTTCCAGGGGTCGCAGTGCCCACCCTCGAACCAGGGGATCATCCCGTCGTGTACGCTGCACCTCGGCGATGGTGGCCGCCGTCGCCACCACCTCTTGAGCGCTGAGCACCCCGGGGATCTCGGGGATCGCCGCCACCACCGGCCGGTCGACGAGCTCGCGTCCACCTCACTGACACGGCCCGTCATCGGGAGCGTTCCTTCGGTCCGTGTCATGCGGGCTTCTCCAGATAGACGACGAGGCTCTTGCCGAGCAGCGGGTTGAGCACGCGCTCGGTGACCCGGGTGAGACGCGGGGCGCGCATGATGTCCCAGACAAGGAGCCGGTGATAGGCGCGCACGGCCGGGTGGTCGTCACGCCGGGGCCCCACCCAGCAACGCAACCACCAGTAGGGCGAGTGCAGCGCGTGGGCGTGATGGCTGGCGACCGGACGCAGCCCCGCCCGCCGGAGGCGTTCGACGAGCGTGGACCGGCGGTAGATGCGGACGTGACCGCCGGGGACGTCGTGGTAGTCGTTCGACAGCGCCCAGTTGACCGCTTCGGGACCGAAACGGGGCACGGTCACCGCCATGGTGCCCCCTGGCCGCAGCACCCGGGACAACTCGGCCATGGCCGATCCGTCCTCGGGAATGTGCTCGAGCACCTCGGAGGCGATGACGCGGTCGAAGCTGGCGTCGGCGAAGGGAAGGCGCAGCGCGTCGCCTTGGACCACACCCGCCTCGTCGTCGACCCGCACCTCACCGGCGTCGAGCATGGCGCCGATGGTGTCCCTGACCTGCGCGACCTCGGTGGCCTGGGCATCGAGGGCGACCACCCTGGCCCCGAGCCGGACGGCCTGGAAGGCGTGACGTCCGCCGCCGCATCCGAGGTCGAGCAGCCGCTCGCCCCGACCCACACCCAGGCGTTCGTAGTCGACGGTCAGCACGGTCGGTCCAGTCCACGGGGAGCGCACGGCCATGCGGTCGACGACATCGCGAAGCCGCGCCGGTGGTCGTCGAGCAACAACCGGTACTGCTCGGCGGTGCCCCGCGCGGTGGCCTCCCAGGTGAACCGTCCGAGCACTCGTTGCCGGCCACCTTCCCCGAGGCGGGCCGCCAAAGCGTCGTCGTCGAGGATGCGGCGGATGCCCGTCGCCAGCGCCTCGGGATCGTCGGGCGTGACCAACAGGGCCGTCTCGCCGTCTTCGCCCACCACCTCGGGGAGCGCGCCTCCGGTGGTGGCCACCAGCGGGACGCCACACGCCATGGCTTCGATGGCGGGCAGGGAGAACCCCTCGTAGAGCGACGGCACCACGGCCACCTGGGCCTCGGCGTACATGCCGGCGAGCTCGTCGTCGGAGATCCCGCTCACACAGTGCACGGCGTGCGAGAGCCCGAGCCGGTCGATGGTGCGGGCCACCCGCCCGCCCTCGGTGGGCCGGCCGATCACGACCAACTCGACGTCGCGCTCGGTGCGCAGCTTGGCCAGGGCCTCGAGCAGGGGGACGAGCCCCTTCATGGGGACGTCGCTCGAGGACGTCACCATGATCCGACCCGGGATGCGGGGGCGATCGGGCCGGGGCCGGAACACGGTGTGGTCCACGCCCACCGGGACCACGGTCATCCGGGCCAGGTCCACGCCCATCTGCGCGTTGATGTCGACCTTGGACGACTCCGACACCGTCACGATGCGCGGCAGCTGCTTCGCCACTCGCATCTGCATGCCCAGGAACCCGAACCACCGCCGTTGGGTGAGTCGGCGGTAGGCGTTCTCGGCATGGGAGAGGGCCAGGACGCGGTCGACGGTGATCGGATGATGGAGGGTGGTGAGCAGGGGCCACCCGTCCTCGAGCATGCCCAGCAGGCCCGAGCCCAGGCATTGGTTGTCGTGGACGAGGTCGAAGTCACCGCGTCGTGCCGCCAACAGGCGGCGCGCCCGGAGGGAGAAGGTCCTGGGCTCGGGGAACCCGGCCGTGCACATCACACCGAACTCGAGCAGGTCCGGCCGTCGAGTGGAACTCGCGCGGGTGCGGCACCCGGAAGGGGTCGGGGTCCCGGTACAGGTCGAGGCCGGGCACGGGCGTGAAGCCCACGCCATCGTCGAGCACGGGCCAGGGTTGGCCGGCGAAGACCTCCACGCGAGTGGCCGAGGGCCACCAATTCGCGGGCCAGGTGGCGGGTGTAGACGCCCTGGCCACCACAGCGGGGGTTCCCCCGATAGACGAGGTAGGCGATCCGCAATCCCCCCGGCTGGGGCGGAGCGGCGGGACGAGCCGCAGGGACTTCGATGTGGGTGCTGCGCTCCCACGAGGCACGAATCTCCGCCCAGCGCTGCCAGGGGCTTTTAGGCACACGCGTGGCCAGCGTGGGAGATCATGGCCGATCAGCCTCCCAAGGATCTCTCCCCGGGCGCAAACGGTGCTGGTCAGCGGCGACGGGCCCGGTCGGTCCGGCCCGGCCACGCCAGGCCTGGGCCGAGGTGCGTCGGCCGACAGGGAATCCACTAAGTTAGACGACGGCTTCACGCACTGCGTCGCTCGAGGAGCGCCAAGGATGGCCATCGAGATCCTGCACCTGTCCAGCGTGGTCAGGGGCGCGCTCGTCGACCGGGACGGAGACCGTCTCGGACGTGTCGAGGACCTCATCGCCCAGTTGGGCTTCGCCCCGCACCCGCCCGTGACCGGCGTCGTCGTCCGCATCGCCCGACGGCAGCTCTTCGTGCCCATCGCCCGCATCCCCGACCTCCAGCCCGGTCGAGTGCAGTTCGTGGGCGACACCGTGAGCCTGAAGCGATTCGAACGACGCCCCGGCGAGGTCCTGCTGTCCAAGGACCTGCGCGCCCGACACCTGATCAACCTCCAAGGCGCCCGGCTGATCCGGGCGAACGAGATCGAGCTGGCCCACGTCGACGGTCGTTGGGAAGTGGTGGCGGTCGACCCCAGTCCGCGCGTGGCACTGCGGCGGCTGTTGCCCCGTGGCATCGGCAGGCGGATCCCGGCCGGCAAGGTCGTGGACTGGGCGAGCATCGAGCCCTTCGTCGCGCACGTCCCCACGGCGCGACTGCGCATCCCCTACCGCAAGCTCGCCCGGCTCCATCCCGCGCAGATCGCGGACCTGGTGGAAGCGGCCTCACACGAAGAGGGCGAGGAGATCATCGAGGCGGTGGGTCAGGACCGTGAGCTCGAGGCCGACGTCTTCGAAGAGCTCGACTCGGAGCATCAGATCGAGTTCGTGCGTAGCCGCACCGACGCCGAGGCGGCCCGTCTGCTCGCCACCATGGCCCCCGACGACGCCGCCGACCTCATCGTCGAGCTCGACCAGGACCACCGGCTGCCGGTGCTCCAGCTCCTCCCCGGGGCGCAGCAGCGCAAGATCCGGACACTGTTGAATTACAACCCCGAGACCGCCGGCGGTCTCGATGAGCCCCGACTTTCTGTGTCTGGCGGAGTCGACGCCGGTCAGCAACGTCCTCGAGGCCGTCCGCAGCAGCACGGCGCCGCCCGAGGCCCTCGCCGTGGTCTTCGCCCGGGGCGACGACGGCCGCGTCACGGGCTCGGCCTCGGTGGTGCGGCTCATCCAGGCGGCCCCGACCGGGACGCTGGGCTCGGTGGTCCGCCCCAACCCGGCCCACGTCCACCCCGACTGGGATCTCCACGCCGTGACCCGCAAGATGACCGACTTCAATCTGACCGTGGCCCCGGTGATGGACGAGCAGCACCGCATGGTGGGAGTGATCACCGTCGACGACGTGCTCGAGATGCTCCTTCCCACGGGCTGGCGACGAGACTTCGGGATGACGTCGGTCGAGGATTGACCTCGGAACCGGGCCCGGACCAACTCCCGAAGACGCGGTGGAGACGGTAGGATCTCCTCCGAAGAAGCCGCACCTCAGCCGGGTCTCCGGCGTGAAAGGGTGCACCGTGAGCAAGTCGCGGCGAGTCCGGCGCCCTACCGGATGCCACCGCTTTCTCTGGTGCGGCTCCCAGGGCCGACAAAGGAGCAGCGCTGCACGCTGACCCGTCACCTAGACGATTCACGCGCGCACGCCGCCAGGCAAGGTTGACGCCACTGGGCTGACCGGAGGCCGACCGACGCCATGGCGTGCGCGCGATCCCTGCACGCCCACGACGCCGGCACCGTCGGGAGGTCCTTCATGGCCGCACAGGCCTTGCACACCGGGAGTGCCCGTGCCCTCTGACGAGGAGCTCGGGGGTGGCATCCAAGGTGCACTCGGGACCATTCGCGTCCACGACGAGGGCCCTCGGCGCTCGTGGCGCGGGTCGCGTCCTCACCTTGCTGGCCATCATCGGGCCCGGGCTCATCGTCATGGTGGGCGACAACGACGCCGGCGGGGTGGCCACCTACTCCCAAGCGGGGCAGAACTTCGGCCTCAGCCTGTTGTGGACACTCCCGCTCCTGATCCCGGTCCTCATCGTCAACCAGGAGATGGTCGTCAGGCTGGGCGCGGTGTGCGGTGTCGGCCATGCCCGACTCATCAACGAGCGCTTCGGGAAGTTCTGGGGGGCATTCTCGGTCGGCGACCTGTTCGTCTTGAACTTCCTGACGATCGTCACCGAGTTCATCGGGATCAGCCTGGCTCTCGGCTACTTCGGCGTGAGCCCCTACATCTCGGTCCCGCTCGCCGCGCTCGGGCTCGTCGCCATGACCGCCAGCGGCAGCTTCCGGCGCTGGGAGCGGTTCATGCTCCTGTTCATCGTGGCGAACTTCCTCGTGATCCCGTTGGCGGTCTACGCCCATCCCCATGCCGGGCCGGTGCTGCAGCACTTCGTGACGCCGGGGGTTCAGGGCGGGTTCAATTCCACCTCCATCCTCCTGATCATCGCCGTGGTCGGCACCACCGTGGCTCCGTGGCAGCTGTTCTTCCAGCAGTCCAACATCGTCGACAAGCGCATCACGCCCCGCTGGATCAACTACGAGCGGGTCGACACCGTCCTCGGATCCTTCATCACCGTCCTGGCGGCCAGCCTGATCATCATCACGGTGGCCTTCGCCTTTGCCCACACCCACGCCGCGGGTCGGTTCACCAACGCCGGCAGCGTCGCGCACAGCCTCGACCGCTACCTGGGGAATGCCACGGGCACGCTCTACGCCATCATCCTCCTCAACGCGTCGATCATCGGTGCGGCCGCAGTGACACTGTCGACGTCGTATGCCTTCGGTGACATCTTCGGCACCCGACACTCACTCAACCGCCGAGTGCGCGACGCCAAGTTCTTCTACGCCACCTTCACGGGGATCGTGGCCGTGGCAGCCACCATCGTCCTCATCCCCGGAGCACCCCTCGGGGTCATCACCACCGCGGTGCAGGCATTGGCAGGGATCCTGTTGCCGAGCGCGACTGTCTTCTTGCTCCTACTCTGCAACGACCAGGCCGTCCTCGGCCCCTGGGTCAACCGACCGTGGCTGAACGTCCTGTCGACGTTCATCGTCTCAGTGCTGTTCGTGTTGTCGCTCATCTTGATGACGACCACGGTGTTCCCTCACATCGACGTGCCCGCCCTGCTCGCCGGGCTCTCGAGCACGCTGGGGCTGGTCTTGGTCGTGGCCGGTGCGCTGTACCTCCGGGCCCTGCGCCGCCGCGTCGCCCCGGACCCCGTCGAGCCCGAACGGCGAATGACGTGGCGGATGCCGCCGCTGGCCCTGATCGAGCGACCCACGTGGACGCGGGGCCGGAGAACGACGATGTACCTGATGTACGGATATCTCCTCGTGGCAGTGGTCCTGCTGTTCGTGAAGGCAGTCCAGCTCTCGTAGGACCGAGGCGGCTTCAAGTCCACGCCCTTGGCTCGACAGCCCGTCCGGGGATACCTTCGGCTCTATGGACCTGACCTACCCGCCCGAAGCAGAAGCGCTCCGCAAGGAGGTCCGGGGCTGGTTGGAGGACAACCTCCCCGAGGGGTGGTTCGAGCCCGGGTTCCAGCTCACGGGCCCCGAGCGCGAGGCGTTCAACGCAGACTGGGTCCGCAAGCTCCGCCAGGGGGGATGGATCTGCGCCTCGTGGCCCAAGGAGTACGGCGGCAAGGGTCTCTCGCTCATCGAACAGGTTGTGCTCAACGAGGAATTCGCCCGGGCCGTGGCACCCATGCGCGCCGACTTCTTCGGCGACACCCTGGTGGGCCCGACCATCTTGCAGTGGGGCACAGAGCAACAGAAGCGGGATTTCATCCCCAAGATCCTCGACGGCACCATCTCGTGGTGCCAGGGCTTCTCCGAGCCCGACGCCGGCAGCGACCTGGCCTCGCTCAAGACCCGTGCTGATCTCGACGGCGACGAATGGGTGATCCACGGCCAAAAGGTGTGGACGACCCAGGCCCAATTCGCCGACTACATCTTCCTTCTGGCCCGCACCGACCCCGAAGCACCCAAGCATCAGGGCATCTCCTATCTGCTCGTCCCGATGAAGCAGCCCGGGATCGAAGTCCGACCCATCCGGCAGATCGACGGCTCTGCGGAGTTCAACGAAGTGTTCTTCACCGGCGCCCGCTGTCCCCGGGAGAACGTGGTGGGAGGCGAGCACAACGGATGGAAGGTGGCCATGACCACCCTGGGCTTCGAGCGCGGTGCGTCGTCGACGACGGGCCACCGGCGCTTCTTGCGGGAGCTCGACCACGTCATCGAGGACGCCAGGCGCACGGGCCGTAGTGCCGACCCCGAGATCCGCCAGGGCCTGGCCCGCGCCTGGTCGAAGGTGAAGATCATGCAGATCAACGGCTACCGCTCACTCACCGACGCTCTCAACAACACCCACAACGCCGTCGCGCTGGGGGCAACACACAAGATGTTCTGGTCCGAATACCACCGCGAGGTCATGAACCTCGCCATGGACATCCTCGGGCTCCAAGGCCAGGTCCTCGCCGGTCCCGGCGTCGACGAGGGCGAGCGCATGCGGCCCCGACGTGGCGCCACCGACTACCCCGTGGGCGACCTGCAGGCCTCGTACTTCTTCAGCCGATCCGAGACCATCTGGGGAGGAACGGCCGAGATCCAGCGCAACATCGTGGGAGAGCGTGTCCTCGGGCTCCCGAAGGAGCCCAAGCCCTCGCACGCGTAGCCCCCCGCCGCGCCGAGGAGCGGCTCAGGCTACGCCGAGCTCGGTCCCCGGTTCGGCCTCGTCGATGACCGGCGTCATGGCTGCGATCCGGCGGTGTTCGTTGCGGTGGCGCAACCGGGTCAGCGTCGAAGCCATCAAGGTGGCGACCGCCCCGACGAGGAGGGCGACCCGCGGGCTCGAGGTCTGGCAGATCCACCCCACCAAGGGTGCGCCGATCGGGGTGGTCCCCAGAAATCCCATGGCGTAGAGCGCCATGACCCGACCGCGCATGGTCGGCTCGACCTGGAGCTGAATCGTCGAGTTGGCGGTGGCGATGAACGCGATGGAGAGCCCACCCATGACGACGAGCAGCACGCCGGCGGCGGCCAGGCTCGGGGACAGGGCGACGGCGCCGATCATCACGCTGAATGCAATCCCGACCGCGGTCAACCGGTGAATGTTGGGCTGGCCCCGGTTCGCCACGATCAGCCCTCCCACCACGGCCCCACCGGCCATGAGCGAGGTGAGCAAGGCAAAGGTCCCGGCCCCTCCGTGAAATGTCTCTTGGGCGAGCAACGGGAGGATCACCGTGAAGTTGTAGGCGAGGAGCCCGACCACGAAGACCAGCAGAAGGGGGTCTCGGAGGTTCGGGGTCCGCCATGCGTAGCGGATGCCTTCACGCAGCTGGCCCTTGGCGCGCGTCACACGCTGGGCGGGGTGAAGATCCGAGCGGTGCATGAGCATGAGCGCCGCGATGACCGCCACGTAGCTTGCCGCGTTGGCGAGGAAGCAGGCACCGAGGCCGACCGTGGCGATGAGCACGCCCCCGATGGCAGGTCCGATGACCCGGGCGCCGTTCATGACGATGCTGTTGAGGCTCACCGCATTCGAGAGGTCGCTCTTGCCCACCATCTCGATGACGAATGTTTGGCGGGCGGGATTGTCGAACATGTTCACCACCCCGACCAGAAGAGACAACAGGTAGACCTCCCACAGGTGCGCCGATCCCGCTGGGCCGGGCCCGATGAGGACGAGGAGCCCGAGCGCGAGCGCCAGGCCACCGGCAGAAACCTGGGTCGTCACCAAGAGGCGCCGCTTGTCGACGCGATCGGCGATGAGCCCGCCCCAGGCGCCGAAGAGGAGCATGGGCAGGAACTGCAGGGCCAGCGTGATCCCGATGTCGACCCCACGTTGGCTCTTGGGTGCGAGATAGTGGACCACGAGCCAGGCCAGGGCGACGCTCTGCATCCACGTGCCGCTCACCGAGATGATCTGCCCGGTGAAGTAGAGCCGGTAATTGCGCGTGTGCAGCGACCGGAATGTCGTGTCTGCGATGCGCCGAAGGCGGGTCACGGCTGTTCCACCAGGAGTTCGAGCAGTCGCACCGCGTCGGTCGAGCGCGGCCCGATCGTCGACCGAGAGCCGACGGAGTCGACGCACCAAGTAGGCATTGCGAAGTGACCGGCTCCGCGCCAAGGTGCGACGACCGTCGGCGGTGAGCTTCACCCGCACGATCCGGCGATCGGCTTCTTCTTCTTGGCGCGCCACGAGCCCCGCCGCCTCGAGGCCGACCACGATCTTGGTCATGCTGGGCGGTTGCACCTGCTCCGAGGACGCCAGCTCCCCGAGCGTGGGCGTGCCCAGGCGCTCGACGGTGGCCAGGGCAGAGACCTGCGACGAGGTCACGCCGCCGGCGACCTGTTGCCGGAGCCGACGCGACAAGCGCAGGATCGCCAGTCGCAGCCGGGCCGCCATCTCGGCGTCGGAGCCCTCCGCTTCGGCGCCGGGGCCCCCGGCGGGTGCCGAGCTCGAGCGCAGGGCCGACTCGGGTTGGGGGAGGGAGCTCGGGGCCGGCCGGGTCGTCGGTCATCGTGGTCATCGTTCACCATTCTAATTAGTTTTCCTAATGATTGTCGCGGGGGAGGCCGACCCCCGGCAACGCCCCGGGCCGTAGCATCAGACGATGCTTCGCGATTACGCCGACTACGAGCAGGCCGCCGGACTCGACTGGTACTCCCTCGATCCCAACCTCCGAGCGCTGCTCGACCGCCATCTCCCCGACGCCGGGGACCGTTCGCTGGCCGAGGAGCACGTCAGTCGATTCGGATCCCTGGTGGGAGGGGTCATCGCACCCCGGGCCGAGGTGACCGACAAGCACGGGCCGGTCCTGGCTCGCTTCGATCGCTGGGGCCAGGAGGTCGACGAGGTCGTCCACCATCCGAACTGGACACAGAACAAGGCCGACCTGGTCCGCAACGGGTTCGTCAGCCTCGAGGCCCTGGCCGGACGGCCCGTGCCCGGCGTGGTGACGGCATCGGTCTCCTACCTCGTGTCCCAAGCCGAGACGGCGATCTACTGCGGCCTCGGCATGACCTCCGGTGCCGCCGACATCGTGGAGCGCTACGCCCCCGCCGCGGCCCGCGACGACCTGCTGGGACGGCTCCGGAGCCTCGATCCCGACCAGGCCTGGGAAGGCGGGATGTTCCTGACCGAACGCCAGGGCGGGAGCGACGTCGGTGCCAACACCACCCGCGCCCTCCAAGACGGCGACGAGTGGCTGCTGTCGGGCGAGAAGCATTTCTGTTCCAACGTCGACGCCGAGGTGTTCATCGTCCTGGCCCGACCCGACGGCGCCCCGGCGGGGAGCCGCGGGCTCGCCACCTACATCGTCCCCCGCATCCTCCCCGACGGATCCGCCAACGGATTCACGATCAAGCGACTCAAGCCCAAGCTCGGCACCGTCGGCGTGCCGACCGGCGAGGTCTCGCTCGACGGAGCCCGGGCGTGGCTCGCCGGCGGGTCCGGCGCGCTCGATGCCGCGGCCGGCGCGCCGACGCGGCGCGCGACGGACGGGGCCTCAACCGCATGATGGAGATGGTCAACGGGAGCCGGTTCGGTGTGGCGCTGATGGGACTTGGCATCCACCGCCGGTCGTTCCTCGAAGCCGCCATCTACGCGGCCCGCCGATCGCAATTCGGCAGCCGCATCGACAGCTACCCACTGGTGCGCGAGACCCTGGTCGACATGCTGGTGGACCTCGAAGCGGGCATGGCTGCCACCTACGAGTGCGCGGCCGCAGCCCGAGGAGCACAAGACGCCGAGTCCGGGCGCCTGGTGCGACGGATCCTGGTGCCGCTGGCCAAGATGCGCTGCACCCGCAGGGCGCTGTGGGCCGCGTCGACAGGGCTCGAGGTCCTGGGCGGGAACGGGTACATGGAGGACTGGCCCATGGCCCGCCAACTGCGCGACGCCCAGTGCCACACGATCTGGGAAGGCACCGAGAACATCTTGTGCATCGACGTCCGGCGAGCCATGCGGGGCGAGCAGGCCCATATCGCCCTGCTGGCCCGCTCCGAACAGGCTCTCGAGACCGGCTCGGGCCACAAGGTTCTCGCCGGCGCGATCGACACCGTGGCGGCATCGCTGCGCGACACTCGCCAAGCAATCTCGTACCTCGAGGCGGCACCCGACGAGATCGCGTTGCTCCAGAGCCGGAGGTTCGCCGAGCTTCTCGCCGACACCGTCGAAGGAGCTCTGCTCGTCGAGGAGGCGGCGTGGGCCCTGGATCGCAACGGCGACGCCCGCAAGGCGGCGGTGGCACGGCGGTTCATCAGCCGCCGGTTGACCACCCCGGCACTGCGGGGGATCAGCGACCCGGACCGTGCAGTCCTCGACCTGTTCGAGCCGCTCGTCCGCTACGGGCAAGATCGACCCTTCCGACCTGGCCGCGTAGGCTCACGACTTCGGGACGTAGCCCCCTCGGCCCATCCCCGCGCTGTCGAAGGGGTCGGCACTCTCGTCGACACCGCCGACGACCTCGGTCACCCAATCCAGACGGCCCCGCAGGATGCGGTCGACCCCACCCTCGAGCGTCGCCGAGGAGATGGCGCACGAGCTGCAGGCGCCCTGGAGCTGCACCTCGACCCGTCCCGCGTCCACGTCGAAGGACACGAGCTCGAGATCGCCGCCGTCGGCCTGCACGGCGGGTCGCATGAGCTCGACCAGTGACCGGAGATCTGCCTCACGCTGGGCACGAACCTCGTCACTCACCCCGACCGCAGCCGGGCTCGGGCCCATCGGTGTCGGATTCGCCCTGGTCAGGAGGACGAAGGTCGGGTCGGCTGAGATCGGTCACCCCTCCATTGTGCCGTGCCGGGGTGGCGACCGTGCCACGGCGCACGCTCCGAGGCCCCGGCGGCGCCCGGATCTGACGGATCGTCACAATTGGCCCCGGATACCATGAGGCGTGCCCTCAGACACGTTGGCCGGGCCCCGACGCCACGTGACCGAGCCGGGCGCGGCCGAGCCTCGGGCTCATCCTCCCCACCTTTCCCCAGCACCGTCCGGAGCTCCCGAGCGCGGCGGCCCTGGCCGAGCTGTGCCGCCGAGCCGAGTCCGGCGGGGCCCGGGCGCTGTGGGTGTGCGACCACATCTTCTGGCACGGGCCTGCGCTCGAGGCCCTCAGCGCCTTGGGGGTCGCCGCCACCGCCACGCGCCGCGCCGCCATCGGGACGTGCATCTTGCAGTTGCCGCTGCGCCATGCCCCCTCGGTCGCCAAAGAGGTGGCCTCGCTCGACCACCTGTCGGGAGGCCGGCTCGTCCTCGGTGTCGGCGTGGGCACCCATGCCGGCGAGTACGCACGCCGCCGGCGTCGAGTTCGCAGGCCGGGGTCGGCGCCTCGACGAGGGGATCGACAGCCTCCGACGATCATGGGCGGTCTCGCCCGGCGACCGCTACGCGCAATTGCCCGCCGTCGGCCCGATCCCGGTGTGGGTCGGCGGGTCCAGTGAAGCGGCGCTGCGCCGTGCTGCGCGGCGCGGTGACGGATGGATCCCGTTGTTCATTCCGCCCGACGAGTACGGGGCGGCCCTGGGTCGCCTCGACAAAGAGACTGAGCGGGTGGGCGCGATCCCGTCATCGTGGCGCGCGCCACCGTCGCATTCGTGTCGGTGGGACGCACCGAGTGCCGAGCAAGGGCTCTCATGGATGGCGTCGCTCTACGGGCTCCCGGCTCGCTCGTTCGAGCGACATCTGGTGACCGGGAGCGCTCGGCAGATGCGCCGAGACACTGGCGCGGTTCGCCGAAGCCGGAGCGCAGCACGTGGCGGTCTTCGTCACCTCGGACGACCCGCTGGTACAGTTCGAGGACCTGGCCGGCGAGTTCGCCGGCCTCGTCGCGTCTCGATCCGCCCCGCCCACAGGGCCGGCCGCCGACGAGCGAGACCGCTCGGGATGACCACGACGCGAGCGGTCCGGAACGGATGGCCGAGATGGTGTCGAGCGCACAGCGGGACACAGGTCGAAGACCAGGTTTGGAGGTGAGGTCGTCGTGCGACAGGACGTAAGCATCGTCGGGATCGGGATGACGCCGATGGACCGGCGCGACCTGGCACCTGACGTCATGGCGGGACAAGCGGTCAGGGCCGCTCTCGACGACGCCGGACTTTCGCCCGGTGACGTCGGGCTCGTGATCGCAGCCAACGCCCTGGGCGGCCGACTGTGTGACCAGGGCTGCATCCGCGGGCAGAGCTGGCTCCGGGATGTCGACCTCGGCACGACCGGCGTCGTCAACGTGGACAACTCCTGTGCGGGTGGGTCTTCGGCCATGCATCTCGGTGTGCTGGCGGCGCAGGCGGGACAGTCACCGGTGCTCGTGGTGGGCGTCGAGAAGATGTGGACCGGCCACCGGGGCGAGACCATCGCCGGGATCGAGGACGGGCTGCCCTCGGACGAGCGGGCCGAGCTCCGCGTCCGCCTCGACAACGATGCCGGCAGCGTGCTCATGGCACTCAACGCCACCTGGGTCCGTCATCAGATCGAAGTGCGGGGCACAACCCCTCACCAGATCGCGGCGGCCGCCGCCAAGGCCCGCCGGTCCGGGGCACGCAACCCACTCGCCCAGTTCAAGTCCCCGGTGACCGTGGAGGAGGTGCTCGCCTCGCCCGTTGTGGTGGCGCCGCTCACCCGCCTCATGTGCTCGTCGTTCACCGACGGAGCGGCGGCCGCCGTGCTGTCGGCCGGCACCGCCCCGGGTGCGCCCCGAGTACGTGCCAGCGTCCTACGATCGGGCAATGGCGAGCTCGACTACCACGACCGGCTCCGCGAGACCGCGGATGAGGCTTGGAAGGCGGCCGGCGTCGGACCCGAGGACATCGACGTCGTCGAGCTCCACGATGCCACCAGCGCCGAGGAGCTCTACGCCCTCGAATCACTGGGGTTCTTCCCCACGGGTGAGGCCGGCGTCGCCACGGTGGCCGGTGACACCGACGTGGGCGGGCGCCGCGTGTGCGTCAACCCGAGCGGTGGCCTGGTGGCCCGAGGGCACCCCCTCGGGCGCGACCGGCATCTGCCAGATCGCCGAGCTCGTGGCCCAGCTGCGTGGGACGGCCGACGGGACGGCAGGTGCACGAGCCCCGGCTGGCGGCCGCAGTGAACACCGGCGGGATCATGTCGGGCAAGGACGCCGCCCTCGTCGCAGTGCACGTTCTCGAGCGAACCTGAGGCCGCATGCCCGGAGCTGTCGTCACAGGGTGGGGCATCGCCGTCCCCGACAAGGTGGTCACCAACGAGGACCTCTCGGCGCGTCTCGACACCAGCGACCAGTGGATCACCGAGCGCACCGGGATCCGGGAGCGTCGGATCGGCGGGACCACGGCCGAGTTGGCCATCGGCAGCCGGCCGCGCCGGCGCTGGCACGGGCGGGACGGACCGGCGACGACGTCGACGTGCTCGTGCTCGCCACGTCCACTCCTGATGCCCTCGTGCCCGGTACCTCGGCCACGGTCCAAGAGGGCCTGGGTGTCCGCGGCGGCGCCTTCGACGTCAACGCCGCCTGTTCGGGGTTCGTCTACGCGCTCGTCGCCGCACACGGCCTCATCCTCGCCGGTGCCCAGCGAGTGCTCGTCATCGGCAGCGAGACGCTGTCACAGATCACGGACTGGGACGACCGATCCATCGCCGTCCTGGTCGGTGACGGAGCCGGCGCGGTGTTGCTCGAGGCCACCGAGGGACCGGGCCAGTTGTTGGCCTGGGACCTCGGAGCGGACGGGTCCTTGCGCCACCTTCTCAAGTGCGATCACGGTGGCTACCTCTATATGAACGGCAAGGAGATCTTCCGCCATGCCGTACGGGTGATCGTGGACTCGTCCCAGAAGGCCCTCGCCATGGCGGGGCTCCAAACGAGCGATATCGACCTCTTCATCCCCCATCAGGCCAACGCCCGCATCATCACGGCCGCGAGCCAGCGACTCGGGATCCCCGACGATCGATGTGTGGTGACGATCGACCGTTACGGCAACACCTCATCCGCGTCGATCCCCCTGGCGCTCGCCGATGCACTCGAGACGGATCGACTTCGCCCCGGCGCTCTGGTGTTGCTCTCGGGCTTCGGAGGCGGGATGACCTGGGCGAGCGCCGTCCTACGATGGGGAGGATGACAACAAGCTCCGACCGACGGCCCGTGCTCGTGGTGCTGGCCGCCGGCATGGCCAAGCGCTACGGCGGATGCAAGCCATTGGCGCCGTTGGGCCTGCACGGAGAAGCGGTCGTCGACCTCATCGCAGGCGACGCCACGGCGGCGGGGTTCGGGAACATCGTCTTGGTCCTCGGCCCGCAGACAGGGCCGGCCATCCGGTACCACGTGGGACGGTGCTTCCCCTCACGGATCGACGTCTCGTTCACCGAACAGCGCGTGCCTCTGGGCACCGCCCACGCCGTGCTCTGTGCACGCACGTACGTCGGTGACGGCTCGTTTGCGGTCGTGAACGCCGACGACGTCTACGGCGCGCCGGCCATGGCACTGCTCGCCCGTCAGCTCAGCGACGGCGACGACCACGCCATCGTGGCCTATCGACTGCGCGACACGATCGTGGCTGACGCCCCGGTGACCCGTGGGACCTGCGCGGTGATGCCCGACGGGCATCTGGCGCGCCTCGTCGAACGGCGGGGGGTGAGGCGACGAACCGACGGGGCCTTCGACGTCGGTGACGGCCTCGACCCCGACGTGCTCCCCGGCGACACCCCGGTCTCGATGAACTTGTGGGGATTCCAGCCTTCGATCTGGCCCGTGCTCGAGGCGGCCGTGCTCAGGGCCCATCCCTCAGTGGCTCCCGACGGCTCGGTGCCCGACCCCTCCGCGCTCGCCAATGACGCCGAGGTGCTGCTCCCCGATGTGGTGGGCGCCATGATCGCCAACCCACACAGCGACGGGCCACCGGCTGCGGTACGCGTGCTCGACGGGCCGGGCCGGTGCATCGGCGTCACCCACGCCGACGACCTCCCCGTGGTGCGCAACGAGCTGGCGCTCATGGTCGCCCAGGGACTTCGTCCCGAGGGCCCCTGGGACCTCGGGCCCTGAGCCGGAACACCACCGCACCCCGAGGCGGTCTCGTGGCCCCCACCCCGACCCTGCTCCCCCGGCCGCGTGTGTTCACCGCCGCGCCCGACGGCGCTCGATGCCCCGACCGCCGTCCCCACGAGGCCATCGACACCAGGCTCGCCCCCCAGGGATATCACCTCGAGGTCGGCCCCGACGTCGTGCGCGTCGTCGGGGCCGATGAGGCAGGGCTCCGCCACGGCCGCGCCACCTTGGACCAGCTCCGCCACGGCGCCAACGCTCCCGATGAGAGAACCGACGGCACCCTGCCGGCGTGTCGGATCGAGGACTGGCCCGACTTCGCCGTGCGCGGCGTGATGCTGGACGTGTCACGCGACCGCGTGCCCACCATGGCCATGCTCGTGAGTCTCGTGGACCGGTTGGCGGGCTGGAAGGTCAACCAGCTCCAGCTGTACATGGAGCACACCTTTTCCTATGCGGGCCACGAGGACGTCTGGCGCCACGCCGATCCCTACACCTCGCTGGACATCCACGACCTCGACGCGCACTGCCGGTCGCGAGGTATCGAGCTCGTCGCCAACCAGAACACGCTCGGCCATTACGAGCGCTGGCTCCGGCTCGAGCGATATCGACCCCTTGCCATCGCCCCGGACGGCTTCGACTGGATCTTCGGGATCCGCCGTCCCGCGCTCACGCTCGACCCGGCCAACCCCAAGGCGTTCGAATTGGTGTCGGACCTGCTCGGCCAGCTCGTCCCGCAGTTCCAGAGCACCCGAGTCCACATCGGCTTGGACGAGCCCTGGGAGCTCAGCGCGGATCGCAGGGGGGAATGGGTGCAGTGGCTGCGCGCCTTGCGCCGGCTCCCTGTCCTGGCCGAGCGGGAGCTGCTCGTGTGGGGCGACGTCCCGGCGCTGCATCCCGAGCTCCTCTCCGAGCTCCCCGAGGGCGTCACCGTGTGCGAGTGGGGATACGAGGGCAACCATCCCTTCGAGCAGCGCACCCGACAACTCGCGGACGCGGGAGTGCCGTTCTGGGTGTGCCCGGGCACCTCGAGCTGGATGTCGATCTCGGGACGGGTCGACAACATGATCGAGAACATCAGGTCGGCGGCGACCGCCGGAGTCGTCCACGGTGCGGGCGGACTCCTCGTCACCGACTGGGGCGACATGGGCCATCACCAACAACCGTGTGTGAGCGATCCCGGCTTCGCCACGGCCGCCGCCTTCGGGTGGTGTGTGGAGGCCCACGCCGATTTCGATGCCGACGACCTCGCCGCCGTTTTGGACGCACATTGCTACGCCGATCCCACCGGCCAGACCGGACGTGCCGTGGTGGGCCTCGGGCAGGCCTACCGCATGATCGTGCCCCGGCCTCCCAACATGTCGGCCCTGGCCCTGCCCTTCCTGCTGCCGCAGTGGCCCATGGGAAAGGCTGTCACCGACGGTCTCACCACGACCGACCTCGACGCCGTGGGTACGCTCCTCGACGAGACCGTCGCCGCTGTCGAGACCGCTCGGCCACGGCGGGCCGATGGCCGGCTCGTCATCGACGAGATCCGTGCCACTGCGGCTCTGCTGCGCCTTTCCGGTCACGACCTCGCCCTACGCCTCGGCGGCGATGGCACCCTGGCATCGGTGAGCCAACCCGATCGCGACGGCCTTGTGACCGAGCTCGGCCGGCGCATCGAGGAATTCCGCCGTCTGTGGCTGGAACGCTTTCGTCCCGGAGGGCTTTCCGACAGCACCGCCTGGTTCGACCACGTCCTCGACTGCTACCGGACCGGTCACGCCGAGCGGTCCTGGTTCGGCCCCTTCGGATAGGCGCGGAGGTTGCAAAATGACCCCCGGTAGGATGGACGGACCGACACCGATCGAGGAGCCACCCCGGCGATGGACCGCGTCACCAGCCGCACACGACGCCTCGTGGTCGCCCTGGGCCTGAACATCGCCCTGGCCGCGGCCCAGCTCGTCGGTGGCCTGGTGGCACACTCCACAGGTCTGCTCTCTGACGCCGGGCACAATCTCACCGACGTGGCGGGCGTGGCGATGTCGCTCCTGGCCGTCCGATGGGCGACGCGGCCCCGCAGCCCCTCACACTCTTTCGGCTATCACCGCGGTCCCATCCTGGCGGCCTTGGGCAACGCCGCTGTCATCGCGGTCATCACGGTCGCCATCGTGGCCGAGAGCGTCAACCGCCTCGTCCATCCCCACGCCGTCCACGGGGCGCTCGTCGTGACCGTGGCGGGGATCGCATTTGTCATCAACAGCCTCGCCGCGTTGATGCTGCGAGAGCGCGACGGTGATCTCAACATGCGCTCGGCTGCGCTTCACATGGGCGGCGACGCTCTCGGATCGCTGGCAGTCCTGAGCGCAGGAGCGCTGCTCGTGGCCAACCCGTCGCTGCAGTGGGCCGACCCCACCGCGTCCTTGGTGGTGGCCGTGCTCATCGTGGTCGAGGCCTATCGGCTCTTGCGGTCGAGTGTCGACGTGCTGTTGGAATCCTCTCCCGCAGACGTCGACCTGGACGAGCTCACGGCCGTCATGGGACGCGTCCCCGGGGTGGCGGAGATCCACGACCTCCATGTGTGGAGCTTGTCCAGCGACGTACGAGCCTTGTCCGCGCACGTCGTGCTGTCGGGCCACCCCACCCTCGAAGAGGCACAGTTCGTGGGCGACAAGGTGAAATCGGCCATCGGGGACCCGTTCACGATCGCCCACAGCACCTTGGAGCTCGAATGCGAACGGTGCATCGACGGCGAGGTCGACCCGTGCCTGATGGACGGCGTGGTCGACAGCCGGGGCTCCGCCACACGGTGACATCGAGAGAGCCCGAAACGAACACCATCCGGCGCCGTGTCCTGGTCCACGGGCACGTGCAGGGGGTGGGATTCCGGGCGTCGTGCCTCCGTCGCGCCATCGACGCCGGCCTGGGCGGGTGGGTGCGCAACACCGAGCGAGGAGAGGTAGAGGCCGCCTTCGAAGGCCCTGACCACGACGTGGATGCGCTCGTGCAGTGGTGCCGCCGCGGACCGTCCTGGGCCCAGGTGGACGGCGTCGACATCACCGAAGAACCACCGCGTGGGGAATCGGCGTTCACGATCCGCTGACACGCGTCATCTGACCCCGGACGCGGCGAAACCCCGAGTAGCCGGTTCGACCGAAGTCGCCCGCACTCCTCGGGGCCGCGCCATCGGCTGACAGCTCGCCCTTTCCATGGGTCGGACGACCCCCGGTCCGGGCGTTGTAGCGGTCGATCCCAGGGAACCTTCCACCACTTCACCATCCGCCTCGCCGGCGAACTCGTCGCCCCCCGTCCCTCCGGTGATCTCGCCTTGCGGCGCTCTCTCCGGCTTTCGGTGGGTCGTTGTTCGTTCGGCTGATGACCACTGTGCGCCAGTGGCAATCGAAGGTCAAGAGGGCGACGCGAAATCCCTATGTTCTCCAGAGAATTTGTGGGGCCATCCCCAATTAGGGCCACGATTTCCCCAGGACTCTGCAGGGTCTTCCCCAGGTCATCCCCAGTTGGGCAATCCGCCCTCGGGCCCGGGCGGCGAGCAACGAGCTCCCTCGTCGCCGATACTTGTCCTGTGGACCACCGCGAGCCCCACCCCCACCCAGAGCCAGGCCCGGCCGGCGCGGTGGGTGTCGGACTGGCCGTCGAAGACTGGACCGGCGACGCGCGCTTCTACGAATACAGCGCGGCAGTGGACCCCATCGGGTCCGGCGCCACCACCACCATCCCCGTTCGGCAATTCCCCGCCCGGTGCCACGACCCCGGGACGACCCGGGTCGTCGACCTCGACCTCTCTGACGAGCTCGCCACCCCGTACCCCGCCACGGGCCCGTCGCTGCTAGCCCGGTTCCTGTGCATCTCCGCCGGCGACGACCTCGACCTCGCCCCCAACGCCACCAGCATGCTCTTCTACTGCCTGCGCGGGCGTGGTTCGAGCGAGATCGAGACCGGAGACGGTCCACGACGAATCCCCTGGCAGGCCGGCGACGTCGTCACCGCGCCGGGAGGCACCGCACCCCGGCACCGTGCCGAGGAGGATGCGGTCCTCTACCACGTCGACGACTCACCGCTGCTGGGTTATCTCGGGGTCGAGGCCGCTGAGCCCCGCTTCGCACCCACCCGCTTCGACGGCGAGCGTGCCCGCGCCCGGCTCGCCGAGGTGGCGGCGGATCCCGACGCCACGAGACGCAGCCGAGTGGCCGTGCTCTTGGGCAACGTCCGCAACGACCAGACCCTGACCGCGACGCACACCCTGTGGGCCATGCTCGGCGTCCTGCCGCAAGGCCACGTCCAGCGGCCCCATCGCCATCAGAGCATCGCGTTGGACCTCATCGTGGCGTGCGACCCGGGTTGCTACACCCTGGTCGGCCCCGAGATCCGGCCCGACGGCACCATCGTGGACCCGATCCGGGTGGACTGGGAGCCCGGCGGCGCCTTCGTGACGCCACCAGGGCTCTGGCACAGCCACCACAACGAATCAGGAGCAGCGGCCAACCTTCTGCCCGTCCAAGACGCCGGCCTGCACACCTACCTGCGAACGCTCGATATCAGGTTCACCGGAGCTGATCCTGGCCAACCCTGACACTCAACGAGCGGTGCCGTGATCGGGCCCTCGTCCTCGCTCGCCTGCCTCGAGCAACCGTGCAATCTCCGAGACCTCGCGGGCGACGGACCGCGCGAACCACGAGCGGGCCACCGCGTCGTGGAGCAAGCCCAGCGCCCCGTGGCCGAGATCGAGCTCTTCGACATGGCGCACCCGCGTCCCACCTACGACCTGTTCGATCTCGAACCACGCGTGCAGGGTCCGGGGCACACCGTGCTCGAGCGTCACGTCGATGCTCGTCGGGCGTGTCCAGTGGTAGCGGGTCACCACTGATCCCTTGAACACACCGAGGAACTTGCCGTCCTCGCGCGCCAGCATGCCCTCGGGCAGATCAGCCAGCTTGGTGACCCAGACGATCTTGGTGTCGGCCTTGGTGTACTGGGCCGGGTCGAGCACGAAATCGAAGACCTCGTCGGGGGTCACGCCTCTCACGACGGCGGTCCCTTCACCACGGATCACCGTGCCACCCCCTGATGTCGTTCCCGGTCCCGGAGCCGAGGATAGGCCTCCCCCGGGGCTCGGACCAGGGTCGGAGCCTCCCGGTGCCCTCGGATCGCCCTCCTCGCCCACCCCTCGAATTGGAAAACGGAGTTTGTGTTGGGCAAGTGTTGGGAAGCGATAGGGCGGGCGGTGAGGCACGAGGATCACCGTTGCCCTAGGCGACAGGGGGCTGTCCGGTCGGGCTTGGGGGTCCGGTCGGGCGTCGGCAAGGGGGGGAACGGTCCATGGCTCATCGATGCCGCGACTACTGCTTCCGGTGCGACCTGATCCGTTTCCTGAGGGACGTGCTGGTCAACACCGCTCCCAAGCCGCCCTCGCACGCGTCGCATTCCTGACGGCGCGCCCCGCCTGAGCCATCGGGCACGGTGGAGTGCTCCCCACCCACCACACACCCCGGCACACGCATGCCGGGGCGAGGAAGTGACCAAAGTCACAAATCCACTCGCCGGGACCATGTCTCCTAACTCGGTGGGGTGCCCACGACGATGAATTGACCAGTGGTCGTCGTCGGGGTCAAGGCCCAGACCCTGAGCACCACATCGTCGCAACGAGGGGGCACCATGGCATTCACCAATCGGACATGCGAAGAGTCGGGCGTATGGGCGGGACGCTGTGGGCACGGGCAGATCGTCGTCACCAAAGGCGAGCGCTTCCCCGACTGTGCCGGATGTCGGCGCGGCATCGACTGGCACCTCGTCGGGTCCGTCGGTGATGCACTGCGTCAGAACCCCACGCAGCAATACGCCGACTCGGCGGACGAGGGTTGGTGGCCGGACAAGGCTTCCTCCTCCGCCATCACCAGCCATTCGTGAGTCACCTGTGACCGTGCCCGCCCTCACGGCCTCGGCCCCGAGGTCGCAACCCCGCCCCGAAGGGTCCCCGTGCCCCAGCTGAAAGTCGCCGACGCGGCGTCGCTCGACGCCATCACCGACGACGCGTCACGCCGGGCCCGACTCGGCGACTGGCTGGTCTCGCACGGATTCCTCACCAAGTCCGACGTGGACTCGGCCCTCGCCGAACAACGCGTCACCGGAGACCCCTTGGGTGGCTTGCTCGTGGCCCGCGGGGTCATCGACGAGGAAGAGCTGAGCCGCGCCCTGGCCGGCATCTTCGACCTTCCCTATCGCGACCTCGTCGAATTCCCACCCGACCCCATGGCGGTCGCCCGGCTGCCCCTGAACTTCTGTCGACGCCGCGGCGTCCTGCCCGTGGCCTTCAACGGCAACGTCCTGCTGGTGGCGATCTCCGATCCCGCCGATGTGCTCACCCTCGACGACGCCCAGGTGGTGGCCGGCACCGACGTGGATGCCGTCATCACCAGCCCGGGTCAACTGCGAGACGCCCTGGACCAGGCGTTCACGCCGGGATCGGCGCCCTATGGCGGCGCGCCGTCGAACCGGGTCAGCGCCGCGAGCGCGGCGGGTGTCGACGACGCTTCGAAGAACGACGTCCAGGTGGCGGGGTTCGTCGAGAACCTGCTCGACCGAGCCGTCTCCGAGCGTGCCTCGGACGTCCACATCGAGCCCAACGACGGCCGCCTGCGTTTCCGTCTGCGGGTCGACGGGGTGATGCATGACGCCGTCGACCTCTCTCCCTCGGTCCCGACGGGCGTCGTCAACCGAATCAAGATCCTGGCCGGCCTCGACATCGCCGAGCACCGCCGGCCCCAGGACGGCCGGATGTCGTTCGAGTCGAACGGTCGCCCCATCGACGCCCGCATCGCCACCCTGCCCACATCACACGGTGAAGCGCTGACCCTGCGCCTCCTCGACCGCGATCACGGGCTCCTCAATATCGACACGCTCGGATTCGAGCCCGACGCGCTGCACCGACTCCGTCTGTCCTACGGGCGACCCTGGGGTCTGATCTTGGCGGTAGGCCCGACGGGATCGGGCAAGTCCACCACCATCTACTCGATCTTGAGCGAGATCAACGAGCCCAGCCGCAATATCGTCACCGTCGAGGACCCCGTCGAATACGACATCCCCGGCATCAAACAGACCCAGGTGCACACCAAGATCGACTACACGTTCGCGGCCGGCCTGCGCGCCATCCTGCGCGCCGACCCCGACGTCATCGTCGTGGGTGAGATCAGAGACACCGAGACTGCGCACACCGCCGCCAAGGCCGCCCTCACCGGCCACCTGGTGCTGTCCACGCTGCACGCCAACGACGCCGCCACCGCCATCGCACGGCTCCTCGAGATGAACCTCGAGCCGTACCTGGTGGCATCGTCACTGACCTGCGTCGTGGCCCAGCGGCTGGTGCGTCGACTCTGTCCCCATTGCAAAGTCCCGTACCAGCCGGACGAGGAGGAGCGCTTCGCGATCGCGGCGATGATGCCGGCCTCGGCCGGCGGTGTCGTCCCCGTCGACCTGACGGTGTTCGGGCCCGGCCGGTGCAGGCAATGTGACAACAACGGCTATCGGGGTCGCAGCGCCGTCTACGAGGTCATGGTGGTGACGGCGCGCATCCGTACGCTCATCCTCGAACAAGCCTCGGCCGCCATGATCGAAGAGGCTGCGGTGGCCGAGGGCACGCAGCGGCTGCGCGAGAACGGGATCGACAAGGTCCTGGCCGGAACCACCAGTTTCGCCGAGCTCAACCGCTGCATCGTCTGACCCGGCCGAGGCCGCCGACTTCGGCGACGAGCTACAACGTCGACATGGCGGCCTCGAGCACGAGCCCGGCAGCGAGGAGCACTTCCTCGCTGTGCTGCGGACCGATGAGCTGCACACTCCCCGGCAGCGCACCTGACGTCGGCACGGGCAGGGCGAGGGCGGGCACGCCGGCCAGGTTGACCGGAAGCGTGCAGCGGGCCATCAGCAATTCCTCGCCGCCGTCGAGACCCGGGGGGAACACCGTCAGAGTCGGGGTGGCGATCACATCGACATGTCGGAACATCTCGTCGAGGACCTCACTCCATTCCTGCTTGACGGCCTGCGCCGAGGACAGGTCTCTGGCACCGAGCGACGCCCCGAGCTTCAGCCGCCCGACGACATCGTCCCCGATCTCCCCCGGTCGCCGCGCCACCAGCTCGCGGTCGGTTTCCCAGGCCTCGGCCACCAAGAGCAGTCCGGCCGCGGCGGTGGCCTCGTGCCAACCGGGCAACTCGATGTCGCGGAGCTCCCACTCCGAGACATCGAGGGCGCGGTCGATGGCCGTGTCGATGAGCGGGTCGGCGTCGACCCGGAAGCGCCCCACCCGCACCGGGGCCCGGTCCGCCACGGTGAAACCCGGCTCCAGCAGCTCCATGCCGAGCACGAGGCCGCCCACGTCGCGGGCCATGGGCCCCACGGTGTCGAAACTCGGCGACAAGGGCCACACCCCCTCGACGGAGATGCGGCCCCATGTCGTCTTGAGCCCGGTCGTGCCGCAACAGGCGGCCGGGATCCGAACCGACCCGCCCGTGTCGCTGCCGTAGGCGACGTCGGCTTCGTGCGTGGCCACCGCAACGGCGGAGCCGCTCGACGAGCCTCCCGGTATGAGCCGAGGGTCGAGGGGGTTCACCGGCGTCCCGTACCACGGGTTCACGCCCGTCACACCCAGGGCCAACTCGTGGAGGTTGGTCCGGCCCACGATGCGGGCGCCCGCCGCCCGGGCACCGCGCATACACGCTGCGTCGGCTGTCGCCGCCACGGCCTCGTTCGCCACCGCCCGACACCCTGCGGTGGTGGGCACGCCCTCCATGTCGATCAGGTCCTTCACCGCGAGCCGGATACCCGACCCAGAAGTGTCGAAGCGCGTGATGAACGTCGACATCGCCGTCCCCTCTGCTCTGAGGGCCTCCACTGTGGCACGCCTGATCCGGCCCGAGGCGCCAAGGGCCGAGAAGGGGCTATAAACAGTGGGCCAGCCGTCCGGGGGAAGATGACCGAGCGTCTCTCCCCGGCATGCGCGCCGACACCTCGTCGTCAAGGAGAGAGACATGGCCATGTTGAGCGCGCTCGAGATCTCGAGACGGGCCACGCTCAAGCCCGTGACCAAGATCGCCGCCGAAGCCGGAATCCCCGAAGGACTCCTCGAGCCCTATGGCGAATACGTGGCCAAGGTGAACCTCGATGCCATCGAGGCGCTCGCAGATCGGCCCCGGGCCCGCTACGTGGTCGTCACCGCCATCACCCCGACCCCGCTCGGCGAGGGCAAGACGACGACGACCCTCGGGCTCGGCCAGGCCATGCGCCACATCTCCAAGCGAGCCACCATCGCCATCCGCCAGGCGTCGATGGGCCCCACCTTCGGGATCAAGGGCGGAGCCGCCGGCGGCGGGTACAGCCAAGCCGTGCCCTTCGAGGCGCTCAACCTCCACCTCACCGGCGACATGCATGCGGTGACGGCGGCGCACAACATCCTGTCCGCCATGCTCGACAACCACCTCCATCACGGGAACGAGCTCGGCATCGACATCCACAACATCACGTGGCGTCGGGTGCTCGACGTCAACGACCGGGCCCTTCGCAACCTGGTCGTCGGCCTCGGCACCGCCGAGGACGGGGTGCCCCGCCAGGCCGGGTTCGACATCACCGCCGCGTCCGAGGTCATGGCGGTGCTCGCCCTGTCGAAATCGTTGCGGGACATGCGCGATCGGCTGGGGCGCATCGTCATCGGCTACCGACGCGGCGGCGAGCCGGTCACTGCCGAAGAGCTGCACGCCGCGGGGGCCATGACCGTGATGATGCGGGACGCCATCAAGCCCAACCTCCTCCAGACGCTCGAGAACACGCCGGTCCTCGTCCATGCCGGGCCCTTCGGCAACATCGCCCATGGGAACTCGTCGGTGATCGCCGATCTGATCGGGATCCACACCGGGGACTTCCTGATCACCGAGGCCGGCTTCGGCGCCGACATGGGCGCGGAGCGATTCTTCAACATCAAATGCCGGACGTCGGGCCTCGCCCCCGACGCGGCGGTCGTCGTGGCGACGGTCCGGGCGCTCAAAGTCCATGCCGGTGCCCATCACGTCGTGGCCGGAAGACCGCTCCCGCCCGATCTCCTCGAGGAGAACCCCGACGAGGTGCGGGCCGGAGGTGTCAACCTGCGAAAGCAGCTCGAGAACGTGGCCCTGCACGGCGCCACGCCTGTGGTGGCCATCAACGCCTTCCCCGAGGACTTCGCCTCGGAACATTCGGCGATCCGGGAGATCGCCGACTCGATGGGAGTCCGAAGCGCGGTGTGCACCCACTTTGTCGATGGCGGCCGGGGTGCGGTGGAGCTCGCCGAAGCCGTGGTCGAGGCGGCTGAAGAGCCCTCGGAATTCACACTCCTGTACCCGAGCGAGGCGACGCTGCGCGAGAAGATCGAGGCCATCGCCACGCGTGTCTACGGCGCCGACGGTGTCGACTACGCACCGGTCGCGGCCCGACAGCTCGACAGCTACGAACGCCACGGGTTCGGCACCCTGCCCATCTGCATCGCCAAGACCCACCTGTCGATCTCCTCGGATCCGAGCCTCCGAGGCGCTCCGACGGGCTGGCGGCTTCCGGTGCGGGAGGTTCGTGCCTCGGTGGGCGCGGGGTTCGTCTATCCCATCTGCGGTGACATGCGGACCATGCCCGGCCTGCCCTCGCATCCCGCCGCCGAACGGATCGACATCGACGAGAACGGCGACGTCGTCGGCCTCTCGTGAGCTATGGCGACATGCCCCTCGATCAACTTCTCGAGGCGTTCTCCAGTGCCGCCCCCACCCCGGGCGGAGGCGGAGCGGCGGTGCTCGCCGTGGCGATCTCGGCGTCACTGTGCGCCATGGCGGCTCGCCTCTCGACGCGACACATGACCCGGGCCCCACAGCTGGCGGACGAGGCGCTGGCCGTGGGAGAGGCCCTGGCCCCGCTGTACGACCGCGATGCCCGCCACTACCTCGACGTCATCGCCGCCCAGCGGATACCCGACGAATCAACCACCGCCGAGGGCCGCCAGCAACGGATCACCGACGCGCTGTCGGCGGCGACCGACGTGCCCCTGGACGTCATCGCCGCGGGCACCCGGCTGGCGGAGATCGCCGCCGAGCTGGTCGAAGAGGGCAACCCGAATCTGCAAGGCGATGCGCTCGTCGCCGCCCTCCTGGCCGGTGCCGCTGTCGAAGCGGCCGCCGCTTTGGCCCGGATCAACCTGGCCGGACGCCCCCACGACGAACGTCACGTGGTGGTCCGGACACGCCTCGACGAGACCGCCCGATCGGTGCAGCGCGCCCGGCTCGCCGCCGAGCCCCGTTGAGCCGAGCCCCGTCAAAAGGACACGAAACGCCCTGCGTCGATCACCGTTTCGCCTCGCTGGTTGTCGGTGCGAAAACGCACACCATCCCCGTCGTGCCACATCGAGATGGTGAGGGCATCGCCCGGATAGGTGGGACGGGAGAACCGCCCCGCCATGGAGCGGAACCGGGCCGGGTCCGATCCGCACACGGCGTGGAGCAGGGCCCGACCCGTGAACCCGTATGTGCACAGCCCATGCAGGATCGGCCGGTCGAACCCCGCCCTGTGGGCGAACACGGGATCCGAATGCAGCGGATTGCGATCTCCCGACAACCGGTACAACAGGGCCTGGTCGGTTCGCACTGTGTAGGTCATGACATCGTCAGGCTCGCGTATCGGCCACGGCTCCGCACTCGTGGAGGGCCCGCGCTCTCCTCCGAATCCCCCCTCGCCCCGGATGAAGAGCGACGTCGTCGACGCGAACCGAGGCGTACCGCTGTGCGCGTCCACCGACGTGGACTCCGATACCACCACTGCTCCCGAGCCCTTGTCGTAGACGCCGGTCACCACGCTCGTCGTGCGCACCGTCCCGTCGGGCGGGATGGGACCCGACAGCTCGATGGCTTGTTCCCCGTGGACCAGCATGGCCGGGTCGAACGAGCCCAGCGTGGTCCGCGGCGGCCCGCCCCCACCCACGACGCACGCGAACGTGGGCAGCACCTGCTGGGGCCGGTCGACGGAGTTCTCCGTCGTGTATTCGAGCTCGAAGTCGGTGCCCTCCAGCGAGCCCGCCCCGACGCCCAGGGCATAGAGCAGGCAATCGGTCGACGACCACGAGCGCTCCACCGGGTCGGCGACTGCTCCGACGGCGTCCTGGTTGATGGGCATGGGGATCCTTCCGGTTCAAGGCGGTCCGGGTGAGCCCCGGGTACGGAAGAGATATGTAACACGAAACTATGTTACAATCAACCATGGCTCGACCGAGGTCCCCCCGACGCCCGCTCCCCGAGGATGACCGAGCTCGTCGGCTCACGATCGACGAGCTCGCCCGGGCGGCGGGGACGACGACCCGACAGGTGCGGGCCCTGCAGACCCAGGGGCTGCTCCCCCACCCCGATCTGGTTGGCCGCACCGGCTACTACGACGGTGACCATCTCGAGCGGTTACGAGCCATCCTGCGGTTGCAGACTCACGGCTTCTCGTTGGCTTCGTTGGCCTCGTTGTTGGCGGCATGGGAGGCGAACCTGACCCTGGGAGAGGTCCTGGGGCTGCGCCCGCCACTACCACCTGTCACCGAGGACGACGCCGATCTCTTCGGTGACCTCGACCGCAGGGTCGGCGGGCGCTCGACGCGACCTGCCCCGGTGTTGTCACTCGTGCCGTCCACGATCCTGGACGAGGCTGCCGCGTCGTAGTCGCGCACCCCCAGGCGCGTGCTGCGACCTGCAAGCATGACCTGTGGTGCAGACAGCTGAGGTATTCGGAGAGGTCGGCCTTCCCGCGCCCGTCTCGGAGCTGGCGGCGAAACACTGGGATGTCGTCGTGGTCGGCGGCGGCCACAACGGCCTGACGGCGGCCGCGTATCTCGCCCGGGGAGGCCACAGCGTGCTCGTCCTCGAGCGGCGCAGCCGGCTGGGGGGAGCCTGCACGCTCGAACAACCGTTTCCCGATCCGGATTGGATCGTCAGCCCGTGCGCGTACGCCGTCGGTCTGTTGCACCCTCTGGTGGTCGACGAGCTCGGCCTGCGCGATCGTGGATATCGCGTCCAGCTCGTGGACCCGCATCTGTGGTGCCCCTTCGAGGACGGCACCTCGATCGCGTTGTGGGACGACCCTGCTCGGAGTGCTGCCGCCGTCGCCGAGCTGGCGCCGGGCGACGTGGAGGGCTTCGAGGCCTACGAGGCGCTGTTCGATCGGATCCGTGGCGCGCTTCGCCACGGTCGACGCGACACCTGGGTAGGCGACGCACCTGACCGGGCCGAGATCGAGGAGCTCCTCGGTGGGGACACCCAAGGCATCGACGTCGTCTTCGAGGCGTCCATCGCCGAAGTCGTCGAGCACTACGTGCGCGACGAGCGGCTGCGAACCGCCCTGCACGGCCAGGGGATCATCGGCACCTGGGCCGGGCCGCGCGACCCGGGTACGGCGGGCGTGCACCTCATGCACGCCTCGGGCACGCTCGAGGGCCGCGCCGGGGCATGGGGGTACGTCGACGGCGGCATGGGCCAGGTGTCGTTCGCGCTGGCCGACGCGGCGATCGGAGCCGGAGCGGTCATTGCCGCGGGCGTGCCCGTCGCCGCGGTGGTGCCCGGCGAGGGGGTGGTGCTCGAGGGCGGGGACACGATCCGAGCCCGAGCCGTCGTCTCCAACGCCGATCCCAAACGAACCCTGGCTCTGTGCGAGCACGGCGTCCCCGACGCGTTCCGAGCACGCGTGGCGGCGTGGCGCAGCGAGAGCCCGGTGCTCAAGGTCAATTGCGCGCTCAGCCGGCTGCCGCAATTCCCCTCGGCGCGGCCCGACATCGATCCGCATCGAGCCATGGTCACCATCAGCACCGGGGTCGACGCCACCCAGTCGGCCTACCAGGCGAGTCGACGGGGCGAGCCGGACCCGGCGTGGTGTGAGCTCTACTTCCAGAGCGCCTACGACCCCACGGTGGTCCCCGAGGGTCGCCACGTCATGAGTGTCTTCGCGCAGTACGTCCCGTTCGAACTCGCCGTCGGGACATGGGACCAAAGGCGCCACGAGATCGGCGATCTCGCGGTCTCGGCCATCAGCCGGTTCGCGCCCGACGTGGCCGAGGTGATCGTGCATCGCGAGGTGCTCGGACCACCCGACGTCGAAGCACGCATCGGGCTCACAGGCGGCCACATCTTCCAGGGCGAATGCCTTCCCGACCAGATGTGGGCCGACCGCTTCGGGCCCAGGACCCCCATACCGGGCGTGTACCTGTGCGGGGCGTCGACCCATCCCGGTGGGAGCGTCATGGCCGTCAACGGTCGCAACGCGGCCATGGCCGTCGAACACGATCTCCACGCCGCGCCGTGACCGCACCGCACGGGTCGGTCACGACCGGTCCCGAAACCCGGCCCGCGCCGCGCCCGGTGCCCCACGGTCGACGTCTCCCCACCGCGGCCCTGGTCGTGGTCTACCTCGCCGCTCTGGGCACCTTCATCGGGATCGTGGCCTTGCGGGGTGGACCCTCGGTGGGTGACGCCTACGGCGTGACCAAGCCCGCCACCGCCCTCGCCGACGGCCACCTGCACGGCGCGGCGCAGGATTCGGTCCTCCCCCAGCCTCCCGGGTACGCGCTGTTGAGCTCGCCGTTCGTCTTGGCGTTTCGACCGCTCATCGGCTCGCCCACGTGGTGCGACGGGCGCGTGCCCACCGTGACGCGGCTGTTGTTGCCGTGGTGCGCGCCCGACCAGCTCTCCACCCACCGGTGGTACCGGTCCCAGGCGGTGCTCGGGCTGTTGGCGTGGGTGGTCCTCGTCTTCGGGGCCGTGTCTCTCCTGCGGGTGTCAGGGGTGGGAGGTGGGTGGGCCGAGGCCCTCCTGGTGATCGTCCTCGCCGCCATCCCGGCTGCCGGCGACAGCATCATCGAGACGTTTCATCCCCAGGACCTCGTGAGCGTCGGGCTCGGGTGCGCGGGGCTCGCCCAGGCGCTGCGTCGACGATGGGTGGCTACCGGGGTCCTGTTCGGCATCGCCTTTCTGTGCAAGCAGTTCGCCCTGCTCCCCTTGGTGGCGGTGCTGGCGGCGGTCCCCGGATGGCCCCAGCGGGCCCGGGTGGCGCTTCCTGCCCTGGCGGTCGTGGGGTGCGGGATCATCCCCTTCCTGGCGGTCGACCCGTCGGGAACCTGGAACACCCTGAGCGCGGTCAACTCGGGCGTGGTGAAGCTGTCGACGGGGACGGTCGTGGGCATGACCAATCTGGATGAGTCGACCAAGCTCCTCATCGCCCGCGACGGACCGGTAGTCCTGGCCCTGGTCATGTCGCTGTGGGCACGGCGGCGGATAGGCAGCCGTCTGCTCTCCCCCGTTGCCTTGATCGGGTTGGCCACGGCCTGTCTCGCCGGCCGGCTCGTGGCCGAGGTGTGGTTCGCCAGCTATTACCTGCTGGCTGTCAGTGTCGGGCTGCTCGTCCTCGACCTCGCCGCCCGGCGACTTCCGGTGGCGTCGTTCCTCTGGATCGCGGTCACCGGTGCCCTGGTCGAGCAGAACGGCGGGCTTCCCACCACGCACACCGCCGCCTTCATCGCCTTCGCCGTGTCGGTGGCCGCCGTGGCCATCGCGCTGCGCGCCGTCCTCACCGCGGCGCGATCGCCACAGCCATCGCCAGCGACGGTGGTGACGACGCCACGATGATCACCCTGAGTGGTACCTCCCCCCCGGTAGCGTGTCCATCGGGGTAACGGGCACGGAGGCGGAGTTTGGGGGGTATGGAGGAACATCGGTACTGGCCGTCGCTCGACGGCATCCGCGGTGTGGCCATCGCGGCGGTGATCGCTTTCCACCTGGGGTACCTCGGGGGCGGTTGGGTGGGCGTGGACATCTTCTTCGTCCTGTCCGGCTTCCTCATCACGAGCCTCTTGCTCGCCGAACGGGACCGGTCGGGGCGGGTCCGGCTCGGCGCCTTCTGGGCCCGTCGGGCCCGGCGCCTGCTCCCGGCCCTGTTGTTCGTCGTCTTCGCGCTGGGGCTCTACGCGTTGCTCGGAGGCCCCGGCGTGGTGCCATCGCAGTTGCGCTCGCCTGCGCTGTCGACGCTCCTGTACTTCGCCAACTGGCAGCAGGTCGTGGCCGGCCACGGATATTTCGCCCAGTTCCAGGCGGTCAACCCGCTCCTGCACACGTGGTCGTTGGCCGTCGAGGAGCAGTACTACCTCGTGTGGCCGCTGCTCGTGCTCGGGCTCGTGGCCCTCGGGCGGCGCCGGTGGATGCGGACGCTCGTGATCGCCACCGTGCTGCTGGCGGTGGGATCGGCGCTGTGGATGGGGATCGCCGCGCATGTCCTCGGGCCCGACCGCGCCTACCTGGGGACCGACACGCGTGTGTGGGAGTTGCTCCTCGGCGGTCTCGGCGCCATGGCGTTGCGATCAGCCGGCCCGACGCGCCGCCCTGCCTTGTGGAGCGCGGCCACGGTGGTGGGCGCCGGTGGGGTCGCCCTGGGTACGGGGCTCGGGACTGGCCCTCCCGGGTGGATCTGGGACGGGGGCCTCGCCGCCGTCGCGCTGGGCGCGCTGGTCGTGGTGGTGGGTTCGATCCGTCATCCCGAGGGCCCCGTGGCGCGGTTGCTCGCCACGGGCCCGCTGCGATGGCTCGGACGGATCAGCTACTCGCTCTACTTGTGGCACTGGCCCGTCATCGTGGTCCTCACGACGTCGAGCACGGGGCTGCGGGGAGCCGGGCTGCTCAGCGCACGGTTGGCCACCATGCTGGGCGCGTCCACGGTGAGCTACTTCGCCGTCGAGCAGCCCATGCGGCGTGTGGACTGGAGCCTGTGGTGGCGACGCGCCCTGGTGCCGGCCCAGGTCATCGCCGTGGCAGGCGTGGTGCTCGTGGCCACCGTCCCCCCCGTCGAGGCCTCTGCGGCGCGGGTCCGGTTGGCCCCCGCCACGCGCCCCGCCCAGGAGACCACCCCCGTCACCCTCCCGGCCGGACGGGTCGTGACGGCCGCCGACCCGCTGCGGGCGTGGATCCTGGGCGACAGCGTCATGGCCGACAGCGCACCGGGGATCACCGCTGCGCTCGAGGCCACCGGTGACGTGAAGGTGGTGGCCGACAGCGCCTTTGGGGGATGGGGACTGAGCACCGACAAGACCTGGGCCACGGACCTGGCCCGCATCGTCGCCCAGTACCACCCCGAGATCGTGATCGGCACGTGGTCGTGGGACGACGACCTTGCCCAGCAAGATCCGCAGGCATATCTGGTCGAGTTGACCAGCGCCCTGCGCACGATCTTGGCGCCGGGCGACGGAGTGGACATGGTCGTGCTGTTGCAGTTCCCTCAGGTGGGGCCGGTTCCCTTTGTCTTCGACCCGCTCACCCAGGCCGCCATGTGGACCAAACAAGTCGCGCGCCAGGTCATCTGGAACGACGTGGCCGGCGAGGCCGTGCGGTTCTTCCCCGGCCGAGCGATGTACCTCCGGACCGATCAGCTCTTCGCCCCCCATGACCGCTACTTCTCCTGGGCCAAGTCCCCGAGTGGCACATGGGTGAGGGCGCGCAAGATCGACAACACCCACATGTGTCCCTACGGCGCAGCCGAGCTCGGGGCGCTGGTCGACAGCGATCTCTCCCCGGTGCTCTCGCTCCCCGCCATGACTCCGGGCTGGGAGCTCGGCGACTGGGTGCACGATCCCAACTTCAACGACCCGGTGGGCGCCTGTCCCGACGACCAACCCCCACCGGGGTATGCCGGCATCGCGGTGCCAGGACCGCCCTCGTAGTCACCGTAGGCTCGGCCCGTGCCCCCCGACGCCCCCGCCGTAGAGCCCGGCTTCGAGATGCGACCCATCGGCGTGGTGGTCGGCGGTCGCGACGAGGCCTTCGACGATCGGTGGGGGTCGGTCGAGGCCAGCATCGAACTCGACGAGGAGGTCCTGGGGCGCGACGCCACCGCGGGGCTCGACGACTTCTCCCACATCGAGGTGGTCTTCGTCTTCGACCGGGTCGGCGCGCACGAGATCACGCGCGGGGCGCGTCGTCCCCGGGGTCGAGCCGATTGGCCCGAGGTCGGGATCCTCGCGCAGCGGGCCAAGAGCCGGCCCAACCGGGTCGGCGTCACGCTGTGCGAGCTCGTGTCGGTCGACGGCTTGCGGTTGCGCGTGCGGGGCCTCGATGCCATCGACGGCACGCCCGTGCTCGACGTCAAGCCCTACATGTCGGACTTCGGCCCCCGGGGCCCGGTCCGAGAGCCGGCCTGGGTCGGCGACCTGATGCGCGACTACTGGTAGCAGGTCGCCACTACGCCGCCACCGGCGGCCGACGCTGGGCCCAGGGCGCGGCCTCTTCGAGTTGGGCGGCCACCCGGAGAAGGGTGTCCTCGCGCCCATAGGGCGCCACCAACTGCACGCCGATGGGCAGGCCCCGGGCGTTCCAGTGCAAGGGCAGGGAGATCGCAGGCTGGCCCGACACGTTGAAGGGCGGGGTGAAGGGAACGAGCTCGGCGGCCCGCAGCAATCCGTGCAACGGGTTGTCGGCCGGTGAGTCGAACTCGCCGATCAAGGGGGGCGGCTCGGCGAGCGTCGGCGTGAGGAGGAGGTCGAAGCCGGTTTCGTACCACTCGGCCACCCGCCGAGAAATGCCCTGGAGCTTGTGGCGCGCGGCGAGGAAGTCCGACGCGCTCGACGCTCGACCTGCTTCGACGAGTGCCCATGTCAGGGGCTCGACGTCGTCGGGGCCGAGGGCACGGCCGAGCTTCTCCGACCAGTAGTGCTCGACGTCGTTGGCGATCCCCCCCGCCCACATGACGAGAAACTGCTCGACGAACCCGGGATCGTCGAGCGCGGTGACGTGCGTGGGCTCCACCTCATGGCCGATCGACTCGAGCAGCGCACCGGCGGCTTCGGTGGCGGCCACGCAGTCGGGATCGGTGACCACCGCCCCGCCGAAGGCGGCACTCTGCATCCCGATGCGGAGTCGACCGGGATCGATGCCGAGCTCCTGGAGAAACGGACGGGCCGGGGTCGGCGCCGCATAGGGGTCTCCGGGGGCCGGTCCCGCCACCGCGTCGAGCACCGCTGCGGTGTCGCGCACGGTGCGGGTCACGGCCAGCTCGCACACCAGGCCCCCCATGACGTCGCCCCATTCGGGCCCGAGCGGGACCCGCGCCCGAGACGGCTTGAGCCCCACCAACCCACATTCGCTGGCCGGGATCCGGATCGAGCCGCCCCCGTCCCCGGCGTGGCCGACCGGCACCATTCCCGACGCCACCGCCGCCGCCGAGCCTCCGCTCGACCCTCCGGTCGAGTGAGCCGTGTTCCACGGATTGCGAGTGGGCCCGTAGGCGAGGGGCTCGGCGGTGGGCACGATGCCGAGCTCGGGGGTGTTGGTGCGCCCCACCACGACGAACCCCGCCCTCCGCAGGCGGCGGGCGAGCTCCTGGTCGCGCGTTGCCACATAGCGCGCCTCTTTGAGAGCGCGCATGCCCTCGTGGATCTCCTCACCCGCGCTGAAGCACATCAGGTCCTTCAAGACCATGGGCACACCCCGGAAGGGCCCGTCGGGAAGCTCACCCGAGGCCTCGCGGCGCGCCTCGTCGAAGCGGGGACGGATGACGGCGTTGAGCTCGGGGTTGAGCTTCTCGATCCGGTTGATGGCGTCGTCGACGAGCTCCGCCGGCGACGCCGAGCCGTCCCGGACCAACTCGGCAAGAGCGGTGGCGTCGAGGAAGGGTTCAGGCATAGAGCCAACCTACAACTGGTCGGAGGGGATCGTCGGGGCCTCCGTCGGCGGGCCTAGGGTGACATCGTGGCCCCGGCACCTGACGGCATCGGCAACGACACCGTCATGCCGGCCGCGTTCTTGGGCCATGGCAACCCCATGAACGCCATTGAGCGCAACCGTTACACCGAAGCCTGGCGGGCCTTCGGCGTCGGCGTCCCGAAGCCCCGAGCCATCCTCGTGGTCTCCGCCCACTGGTACATCAACGCCTCGGCCGTCACCGCCATGACCCGGCCCCGGACGATCCACGACTTCTACGGCTTTCCCCCCGAGCTCTTCTCGGTGACCTACCCCGTGGCCGGGGACCCGGCCCTGGCCCGTCGCGTCGTCGAGCTGGCCGCTCCGATCTGGGTGGGCCTCGACAACGACAGCTGGGGCATCGATCACGGCTCGTGGTCCGTGTTGGTGCACGCCTTCCCCGAGGCCGTGGTCCCCGTCGTGCAGTTGGCGATCGACGCCACCAAGCCGTTCCGGTACCACTTCGATCTGGGCACCAGGCTGGCGCCGTTGCGCCACGAGGGTGTGCTCGTCATCGCCAGCGGGAACGTGGTCCACAATCTCGGGCTCATGGACGGGCGCCACCGCGACGACGGCACCGACTGGGCGCATCGTTTCGACGAAGACACGCGCGCCACGATGGCCTCGTCGCCGGCGACGATCGTCGACGCGTCGAGCCACGGCGACTTCGAGCTCGCCGTCCCGACCCCGGACCATTTCATCCCCCTGCTGTATCTCGCCGGGCTCGCCGATGCGGCCGGCAGCGGTGCCGAGGTGCTCATCGACGGGTACGCGTTCGGTTCGTTGTCGATGACGTCGTACACGCTCGGCTATGCACCCGCCGTCGACGGAGCCCATCGCTGACGTCGAGAAGCGCGAGGCTGAAGCAGCGGCGACGCGCGGGCGGCGGTCCCGGGGGGGGACCTTGGCGGTAGTGGGCATCGTCGGGGCTTCACTCGCGGTCGCTTCCGACGGCGCCGACGCGCCTTCGGCCGTCGGCCAGGACTGGCCGCCCTTCGTCCTGGCCCCGTCGCGCCGCTCGTGGGCCTCGACGTCGGGCCCAACCTGTTCGTGCCTGGCTCGCCGGCCGGGATCCTGGGGCTCCGGGCGGCGCGCCATGCCCGGGCTCACCCGTCGATCGCCCAGACGACCCGTCTGGGCCCTGGTGGCGGCGCCCTTGGCCGAGGACGGGGCGCGGGGTGTGCTGGCCCTGGCCGGCACGCCTTGAGAATCCCCAGGTTTTCCGCTTGTTCTCCCCAGGCACGAGCGACGAAGGTGGTGGCGGTGGGGATCGCCTGGTCAGCCAGTGCGAGTGCGTCGAACACCCCACTGCAGGGCCGGAGAAGGCGGGCTTTGGCGACAGACGCGTTCGGGGTCCTCCCGGGACGTCGACGTCGGCGGCATCGTCGGTTCCCGGCTCGGTGGGTTGCCGCTCCGTGTGGCCTCCGGCCCCCCCGGGGTCGCACATGCGGCACCCCCCGCTGCGTCGCCGACACTGTTCGGCGCGTCCTCGCTACCATCGAAGTGTGCTCGACCACGTTTCGATCCAGTGTGCCGACGTCGCTTCGAGCTCGCAGTTCTACGACGCGGTGCTTGGTCCCCTCGATGCAAGGCGCGTCATGGACTTCGGTTCGGTGATCGGATACGGAACAGCCGGACGACCATCGTTCTGGGTGAGCCCGCTCGTCGACGACGCGGTGAACCGGGAGTTGCACATCGCCTTTCGAGCCGGCGACCGGGCCATGGTGCGCGCCTTCTTCGACGCCGCCGTGGCGACGGGCGCCGAAGTCCTCCACGAACCCCGTCTGTGGCCCGAGTACCACCCGGACTACTACGGGGCCTTCGTCCGCGACCCAGACGGCAACAACGTCGAGGCCGTCTGCCACACACCGGAGTAACCCCGGGGCACGCACCGGCGTAACCCCGGGACCCGGTGCTGGCGCCGTCTGGCCCGGGCTCCGGCCCTGGTGGGCGGGAACCGTGGTCACCGGCGGGCGGTACCGTGAGGGTGTGGACCTGTGTCCGAGGTGCAATACGCCCAACCCCGAGGGCTATCTGTTCTGCGGGCATTGCGGGGCGACCCTTCCGGTCGGGGGGTGCCCGTCGTGCGGGGCCGCGATCACCGATGGGCAGCGGTTCTGCGGCCAATGCGGCGCGGGCCTCGACGGCACGACCCCCCGGGCCGCACCCATGGTCGCCGTCGAGGAACGGAAGTTGGCCACGGTCCTGTTCGCGGACGTGGTGGGCTTCACCTCGCTCGCCGAGAGGACCGACCCCGAAGTCGTGGCCCGGTTGGTCGACACTGCGTTTCGCGAGTTGGGTGACATCGTCACCGACCACGGCGGCACCGTCGACAAGTACATGGGCGACTCGGTCATGGCCGTCTTCGGCGTCCCCCTCGCGCACGACGACGATGCCGAGCGCGCCGTGGCGGCGGCCATGGCCATGCGTCACCTCGGCGGGGACCTCGTGTTCTCGATCGGCGTGAACTCCGGCGAGGTGATGGCGACAACCATGGGCGCGGGCGGGGACATGACGGTCATCGGTGACACCGTGAACGTGGCGGCCCGCCTCGAGAAGGCGGCTGGTCCCGGTGAGGTCCTGTGCGGTCGCCTCACCACCGAGCTCGCTGGAGGACGGATCGCGTTCCGGGCCCGACAACCCATCTTGCTCAAGGGGAAGCAGGAGCCCGTCGAGGTGTGGGAGGCAGTCTCGTTGCAAGCCGTCGAGCTCGAGCCCAGCGCGGCCGCGCCGGCGCTCGTGGGCCGTGACGACGAGCTCGCCTTCCTCGAGGCGCAGTGGCGACGGGTGGTCCGCGATCGCCAGCCCCAGGTGGTCGTGGTATGCGGCGATGCCGGTTCGGGCAAGACCAGGCTCACCACCGAACTGGCCCGCGCCGCCGAGGTCGACGGCACCGTGGTGCGGTCGACCTATCCCGCCTACGGCGCCCTGGGAGGGTCCCGGGTGGCGGCCGAGGTGATCCGCCAGCTCGGGCCCGTGGCCGACCCCGAGGTGACGGCCCGGGTCAGGTCGCTCGCCGGGGAGATGGACCAGTCGCTCCAGTCGATCGACCCGGCCGGGATGCACCAGGAGCAGCTGTGGGCGTTGGGCCGGCTCCTCCAGGAAAAAGGCTCCGCCCGACCGATGATGATCCTCATCGACGACATGCACCGCAGCGGCGACCAGATGCTCAAGGTGCTGGGCGAGCTCTCGGGGCGGCTCCACAGCGTCGCCCTGCTCACGGTGCTCGTCGGACGCAGCGATCCGGGCGACTGGCTGGCTGCCTTCCCCGCCGCCACCACGGTCCGCCTGGGTCCGCTGAGCCGGCCTGACGCCATCGCGCTGGCGGGCGGGTTCACCTGCGACAAGCCGCTGGGCACCGAGGCGGCGGACTTCCTCGTCGACCGGGCCGGGGGCAATCCCCTCTATCTCCGCGAGCTCGTGTCGATGGCCCGGGCCCAAGGACTGTTGGTCGACGACGGCGACTGTTACCGGTTGAGCGCGCCGGGCACCATCCCGGCCACGCTCCAGGCGCTGTTGGCGTCACGACTCGACGCGCTCGAGCCCGAACAGAAGATGGCCCTCCAGCACGCTGCGGTCATGGGCGGGGCCACCGCCGACGACCTCAGTGCCCTGGGCTCGCCGAACGCGACGGCGGCCTTGCAAGCACTCGTCGAGAACGGGCTCATGCGCCATGCCCCGGAGGGCCGCTTCGACACGGTCGACTCGTTGCTGCGGGAAGTGGCTTACGAGACCTTGCCCCGCAACGTGCGCGGGGAGCTGCACCGCCGGGCCGCCTCGTTCGTGGTGGGATCCGAGGAGCGTGCTCGCCATCTCGACCGCGCCGCGGGATACCTCTCTGAAGACCGAGCCGTCATCGCCGACGCCGCTGAGGCGCTGGCCCGGGCGGGCCAGGACCTCTTTGCGGCGGCCCGCCTTCTCGACGCCCTGCGCCTCTTGGAACGGGCCGTCGCGCTCGGGTGCCGGCGATCATCGGCGCTCCTCGACCTCGCCAAGGTGCAGTCGCTGTGCCGCAAGCCCGAGGACGTCTTCGAGACTCTGGCCATGGTCGTCGACGACCCCGACGACCCCACCGTGGCCATCGAACGGGACCACACCGCTGCCAACGCCCGGGTGTTCACCGACCCGTCGATCGCACTTCCCGAGCTCGAGGCGGTCACGAGGCGCTGGCACGAGCTCGGGATGGCCGACAAAGAGGCGTGGGGACACGCCAACATCGGTGTGGCGCTCTTCAACATGAGCCGGATGGACGAAGCCGCCCGCGAGCTCGAGCTCGGCCTGGCACTTTTCGAGCAGAGCGGCGACAAAGTGGGCGCCGTCGCCGCGTCTTCGTTCATGTGCCTGGCCCGACCGACAGACCGGCGGGTGCCGGAGTGGTTGGCGCAGGCCCTGGAATTCGCCGACGCCGCCGGGGACCGGTCCAGGCAGCTGGGAACGCTCACCACCCTGGCATGGCATCACTTCATCCGATCGTTGTGGGGCACGGCCCGAGACACCGCCGAGGCCGAGGGCTTCGCCCTCCGGCTCGCCGAGCTCGGCGAGGAGCTCGGCGCCGTCGACATGGCCGTCCACGGCCAGAGCTTGCTCGCCATCATGGCCCGCTTCAGCGGACGACTCGACGACGCCGCTGCCCACGCGCTGGCGCTGCAGCGCTTCAGCGCCATGGTCGACCCCGAGAGCTTTCCCTGGGTGGGGTGGGCTGCCTTGTTCTGCGTGGCCGTCGCCCGGGGAGCCTCGGGCCTGGCTCCCCCGATCGCTCCGGTGTCGTCCCCCGACCCTGTCGTGGGGATGGCGCTGCTCGTCATCGGCACGGAGCTGACCGTGGCCGGGCGCGTCGACGAGGCCTTGGTGCGCTTCGACGTCGTCGAGCGACCCGGCCTCGGTCCTTTCGGCGACCTCGCCGGTGTGCTCAACGGGTTGGCCCTCGTGCTGGCGGGGCGCAGTGACGAAGCCCTGCCCTGGATCGACCGCGCCGAGCACTCGGCCCTGGCTCTCGAGGCGCCCCCCGCCCTGGCCGCGGCCGCCGCGCTCCGCGACGAGATCACCCGACCGACCGAAGCCTTGCCGAGCGCCCCGGCCCCGGCGACAAGTCTCAGCGAGGCGCTGGTCCTGCGAGCCCACGCCGCTCGGGGTGACACCAGCGCCCTCGACGCCCTGCGCCGATGCGCGGCGGCGCTCGCCATGCCGGGCCTGCTCCTCGGGCTGTAGAGCAACCCCCCGGGCGCGCCCGGCGGGAATCCCTCAGCTGGCCGCGGAGGCCTCGTGGCCGAGCACGGCCTCGGCGTCGCTGTGTCGAATCGGGAAGGAACCCCCGCAATTCGGACAGCGGACATAGACGTGCTGGTCCGTGACCTCGACGTGCTGAGGCCCGAGGATCACGTTCCTCCAGCAGAGCCTGCATTCCCGCGTCAGGGACGGTGTCGTCGCCCTGAACCGCCGATCACCGGGACCGGAAACGGTCATGAGCCCCCCTCATGTGCACCTGCCAATGGTTCTCAACTACCTCACCTACATCAATGATGCCCCCACGCAACGCAATCAGGCATCGTCAAAATTTGGGAATGTGCGGGTTGACAAACCCACCGAAATGCCACAATGGGTTTGTGAGATTGACCCTGGCCGAGTTGCGGAAACGGATGGAGACCGAGGCCGACGCCTACTGCGTCCTGGAGGACCTGCGCTGGCCGAACGGCCCCGTCTGCCCCCACTGCGGGCACCGCAATGCCTACTTCCTGAAGCCCGCCAACGGCACCAGCCGGGCCACCGGACCCAAGCGCACCATGAGCCAGCGCCGGGTCTGGAAGTGCGCGAGGTGCCGGAAGCAATTCTCAGTCCTGACAGGCACGATCTTCCACGGGACGAAAGTGCCGATTGCGGTCTGGCTGATGGTCATGGTCCAGATGTGCTCGGCCAAGAACGGGATCAGTGCTCGCGAGGTCGAGCGGATGCACGGCCTCACCCCCGGGACGGCATGGTTTGTCCTTCACCGTCTCCGCGAGGCCATGCAGCGTGAGCCCATGGTCGGGCTGCTCCGGGGCACCATCCAAGCCGACGAGACCTGGATCGGCGGCAAGGCCGGGACCCGCCACGGAGGAGGTCCCGGCAGTGGGATCAAGCCCGACGAGACGGCTGTGCGGAGTTCTCGCGAGCCGTAAATGACACAGGATGCCCCGTAACCAGCACCATCCCGGCGCCGAGGAGCGCGACGAACGGGTCAAGGTCGACCTGGACCCGGACGAGGCAATCGCCGCCATTCTCGAGACCGGGCCGCACCTGGAGGACGACCGGACAGAACCGAGCGCTTAGTTCTTGCCTACCGGGCTCCGGTCGTCCGATGCCCAGTGGTCTGCAAGGCCCCTGCTTCGCAAGAACTCTTGCTTGAGGAGCATGATCTCGGCGTCTGACGACTCGACTTCAGTCCGTAGGGCCTCCATGCGCTCCTTCTTCGACGCCCGACCCCGAGAGTGCTCACGTCCCAGCGCCTCCGCATAAGCGCAGTGGGCGTGACTCGAGCGCAGCAGGGCCTTCAGTTCTCTGTCCACGCCTACTAGATCGTCGCCCGAAGGGCCGACGTTGAGGACCTTGTCCCCGATTTGTGGTGTGTCTGGGCAAGCCTGGCTCGATTCCGGAGATGGGTTTGTCAACCCACACATCCCCCAGAATTCGGGACCGTCAGTCGTAGGCTCGGAAGGTGGTCTGGGGTAAGCCGTTGCCGAGCGCGCCCGCCGGGGAGCCCGAGACGGCGCCTCCGCCCGGGTGGGCGTCGCCGACCCGGCTGCTCGTCGCACTGGGCGCCGTGGCCGCGCTGACCTGGGTCTTGGAGTCGCCGGTCGGCCTCGGCCCCGGTCTGGACGTGGTGCTGGTGGCGGCTCTCGGGTCAGCCGTGGCCGTCCGCTACGGGCGCGCCGCGCGGCGGGTGGCGCTGATCACGCTCGTGGTGATCGCCCTCACCGGTGTGGGGTGGATCGAGCTCATCAACAAGGCCCAGTACGGGACCCTGGCGCTCACCGGCGCCCCTCCGCTCGTGCGTTGGTGCGGGACCACCTTCAAACCCAGTGGGGTCATCACCTCGAGCCTGTCGACCGGGGCGGGACCGAGATACTCACAGATCCTCAAGACGCCCTCGGGCTACGACGTGTTCGGCGTGGCTCTGGCCCCACAGCGATCATGCGGGACGAGCGGGCCGATCTTCATCGGACTCCGACACGCGCGATACGCCGCCTATGACCCGGTGACGAGCTAGCTCTTGGGCGCGGTGCCGTTGCCGGTGACGTCACGCCGGGAGCGACTGCGCTGGCGTCCCCGGATGGCCTGATCGAGCACGACCTTGCGGAGCCGGACCGAGTGCGGTGACACCTCGACGCATTCGTCCTCGCCGATGAATTCCAGGGCCTGCTCCAACGAGAGCTGCAGATGCGGGGTGAGACGCTCGAGTTCGTCCGCGGTGGAGGACCGGACGTTGGTGAGCTTCTTCTCTTTGGCCGGGTTGACATCCATCTCGTCGGTCCGAGAGTTCTCTCCCACGATCATGCCCTCGTAGACCTCGGTGCCGGGCGGAACGAGCAACGTGCCACGCTGCTCGAGCGCCATGAGTGCGTAGGTGGTCGTGACGCCGCGCCTGTCGGCCACCATGGAGCCGTTGCGCCGGACGCGCAGGTCGCCGTGCCACGGCTCCCATCCGTCGAAGACGTGATGGAGGATGCCCGTGCCGCGCGTCTCGATGACGAACTCGGTGCGGAATCCGACCAGACCCCGCGCCGGCACCCTGTAGTCCATCCGCACCCAACCCGTGCCGTGGTTGACCATCTCTTCAAGACGCCCGTAGCGAAGGGCGAGCAACTGGGTGACCACCCCCAGGTACTCGGTGGGGACGTCGACAGCCAGTCGCTCCATGGGCTCGTGCAGCTTGCCGTCGATGGTGCGGGTCACGACCTGTGGCTTGCCCACGGTCAGCTCGAAGCCTTCGCGCCGCATGGTCTCGACGAGCACCGCCAGCTGAAGCTCGCCCCGGCCCTGGACCTCCCACGCGTCGGGTCGGTCGGTGGGCAGCACCCGCAACGAGACGTTGCCCACGAGCTCCTGGTCGAGCCGGCTCTTGATGAGCCGGGCCGTCACCTTGGTGCCGTCGGAACCCGACAACGGAGAGGTGTTGATCCCGATCGTCATGGCCAGGCTGGGTTCGTCCACCAAGATGGCCGGGAGGGGGCGGGGGTCGTCGGGATCCGCCAAGGTCTCACCGATGGTCACGTCGGGGAACCCCGCCACCGCCACGATCTCGCCGGGGCCGGCTTCGTCGGTCTCCACCCGCTCCAGGGCCTTGGAGGAGAAGAGCTCGGTGACCTTGCCCCGCTGTACCGAGCCGTCGAGGCGGCACCACGCCACGGTATCGCCCCGGCGCAACGTGCCGTTGTAGACGCGGCAGATCCCCAGTCGACCCAGGTACGGGGAGGCGTCGAGGTTGGTGACCAGCGCCTGCAGTGGCGACTCGGGGTCGTACTGCGGTGGTGGCACGCTCTCGACGATGGCATCGAACAACGGGACCAGGTCGGGCCCGATGTCGTCGGGTGAGGTCCCGGCTCGCCCGGCGCGGGCGTTGGCGTAGAGCACGGGGAAGCCGACCTGGTCCTCATCGGCGTCGAGGTCGAGGAAGAGCTCTTCGATCTCGTGGACGACCTCGGTGACCCGGGCGTCGGCCCGGTCCACCTTGTTCACCACGACCACAACCGGCAGACGAGCCTCGAGGGCCTTGCGCAACACGAAGCGCGTCTGGGGCAAGGGGCCTTCGGACGCGTCCACCAACAAGAGCACCCCGTCGACCATCGCCAGGGCGCGCTCCACCTCACCCCCGAAGTCGGCGTGCCCGGGTGTGTCGACGATCGTGATCTTCACCGGGCCGTAGGGAACCGCCGTGTGCTTGGCCAGAATCGTGATGCCCTTCTCGCGCTCGAGGTCGCCCGAATCGAGCACCCGGTCGGTGAGCTCCTGGTTGGCCCGGAAGGCCCCGGTCTGGCGGAGCATGGCGTCGACCAACGTCGTCTTGCCGTGATCGACGTGTGCCACGATGGCTACATTGCGAAGGTCATCACGAACGGACATGAGTCGACCAGGCTACTTGGCCGGGTGGACGCCCGAAGTCAGCAGACGCTAGAATACGACGGATTGGGTTTGCCGCTCGCGCCGACCCTGATCCTCGGTTTCCGATTCGGGCACTTCGGACTCCTGAAGTCATGTGCGCGACGCTCCAGGAGAACCGGACATGCCATCTTCCCGCAAGCAACGGTCCCGACCGCGACCGACCGATACGAAGAGCCGGATCCGGCGCGGGCGACCCAAGGTCTGCATGCTCTGCAAGGACCGGGTCACCCACGTCGACTACAAAGACAGCAGCCTGCTCCGCCGCTTCATGAGTGAGCGCGGCAAGATCAAGTCGCGCAGCAGCACAGGTACCTGCACCCAACACCAGGCCGCGGTGGCCCTCGCCATCAAGAACGCTCGCGAGATGGCCCTCTTGCCCTACGTGGTGCGGACACTGGCCGGTGACAAAGGGGGACGACGCCGAGGTGGCCCCGGCGGCGGTCGTCCCGATCGGCCCGATGGGCCCCGGCCCGACCGGGCGGCGCCGACAGCTGAGAGGGCCGCCGACGCCGACAGTTCTGCGATGTCCGTCGAGGAGTCGTTGCCCGAAGCTGATGATTCGAGTGGCGCGGACGACACCGCCGGCGGCGCGGTCGACGGCGTCATCGCCGAACCGGTGTCCTGACCCGTGGCCGCGCAGAGAAGTAGCGCGTCCAAGCGCCAGCGCGATATCGACAAGCGCTCGCGCGCTGCGGAAAAGCGAGACCGCCGGCAACGCAAGGGCGATCCGTCCACCGACGACCCCTTGGACAGCGACGCCGCAGCGGAGACCGCCGCCCCCGTCGACAGCAGCGCCATCCTCGAACAAGTGGAGCAATTACAGCGCGAATTCGATGCCGAGATCATCGACTTCGAGACCTACGACGCCCGCAAGGCCGAGCTCCTCAGCCACATCCAGATCTGACCGGCCCCAGCTGGATCTGACCGGTCCCAGCTGGATCTGACCGGTCGCAAACTAGAGCGCAGCCAGGACCGACTCGGCCGAACTGACGTTCAACCCCCGCTCGGGCTCGACCATGAGGGCGGTCACCACGCCCTCGTCGATGACCGCCGCATAGCGCTGCGACCGGGTCCCGAGCCCGGCGCCGGTCATGTCCACCTCGAGGCCCATGGCACGCGTGAACTCTCCGTTGCCGTCCGCCAGCATGAGCACCTTGTCCCCCACCTTCTGATCCCGCCCCCACGCGCCCATCACGAAGGGATCGTTGACCGAGATGCACGCAATGGTGTCCACACCTTTGGCGAGCAGTTCGTCGGCGCGGTGGACGAACCCGGGGAGGTGGTAGTCCGAGCAGGTGGGGGTGAAGGCACCCGGGACAGCGAACAACACCACCTTGCCCTTCCCGAGGACGTCACCACTTCGGACCGCCTCGGGGCTCTTGCGCACCATCCGGCGCAACTCGACATCGGGGATGTGCTCACCGATCGCGATCGTCATGGATGCCTTTCGAAATTCTTGGGTGGACTTCGGAGAACCTAGAGGCGCGTGCGAATGACAGCGACGCCGTCGCCCGAGAGCTCGTCGATGGCGACACCGCGCCCTGTCATCACCATGAGGAGTGAGAGCGCCGAACCGTTGACCTCGGGGCCCGCACCATGTGACCAGTCGATGTCCGAGGCCGACAATTTCAGCCCCGCGATGCGCTTCTTCGTGCCGACGGGGAAGTTCGCACCCTTGTACATCTCGAGGCATCCCACGACGGCGTCGGTGGCAATCTTGGCGTGCACGCCGAGCGGTCGGCGGATGTCCTCGCCGTGGACCACGACCTCGCCCAGCATGGCGGAGACCGGTGCGGGTGGGCGGTTCGTGGTCGTGGTCCTGGCCCGCAGGCGCTCGATGATCTCCTTGGGAGCCAACGCGCCGAGCCGCTTCGCATCGCGGTCGACCATCGTGTTGAAACGCAATCCGCTCGTGATCAACCCGGTCGTAAACGCAAGAGGAGTGTGCTCGGCTCCTGCCAGCACGTGGCCGGCGGCGAGTTGGATCGACCACCCCGTGCACAACGACGGCGCCGCCCATTGTTCGGGCGCCAGGCCCTCGAGCGTATTTGCCAGAGCCTCGCGCTCTGAGTGAATGAGTCTCCACGTCGTGGCACTGTCGGGCATCTCGTCGTCCCCCTTGTGAGGGTCAGGCCCCCTTGGTTGCATCATCCTCCCACGCACTGCCTCGGGCTTCGGAGGCATGGAAGGATTGGCACGTGACCGAGGACGGCCTGACCGACATTCGAGCACGGCTCGACGACGTCGATGCACGACTCGTCGGACTCCTGGCCGAACGGGGTGGCCTGATCCGAGAGGTGATCGACTTCAAACGGACCCAACGCATGGGCGTGGTCGACCGGGGGCGCGAAGACGACATGCTGGGACGGATCGGGGCCCTCGCATCTGAACGGGGGCTCGATCCCCGGATTGCCCGCCGGGTACTGCGGGCTGTGATCGACGCCTTCACCCTCTTGGAAGTCGAACAGCTCGGAAGGAACTGACTTTTCAGTCCTCGAGCCCCGGGTCCGCCCCGCTCTCGACGCGACCACGTTCTCCGAGTTCAGCCCCACGACCGGCCCACAGCGTCCGGTAGGGCGCCAGCCACTCGTCCACGTCGACAAGAGGCTCGGGGCGCACCCGGTAGACGCGACGTTGCGCGTCGGTCCGGAATTCGACCAGCCCTGCTTGGCGCAAGACCCGCAAGTGCTTGGAGACCGCCGGCTGACTCATCCCCATGACGTCGACGAGGTCTCCGACAGGGCGCTCCCGGGCCAGCAGCAGGTCGAGGATCCACCGCCGGTTCGGTTCACACAGCCCCTCGAACGTCGTGACCATCCCCGAATATGCCTGACTCTGTATATAACTGTCAAGGCATTCTGAAGGGGCAGTTCACCCCTCACGGCAACGGCGCGGCGCGATATCGTCTCGCCCGAAGCCCATCGTCTGGGGCGGTGGGGGGAGAATTGAGGGAAACAGACCTCGGCCCAGTCCCTGCCGAGGACACCCTTTCGATGAGCATCGGGGTGCACGTCTGCGGGACCACGCACTGTCGCACTACCTGATCCACCTCGTCATGGGGCTGGCAAGCTGCATGCGTACCTGGCTCCGCCCCGACTCCGGCCGAGTCCGGATCAGCGAGGGCCATGACGGGCCCAAGCAAATCGACGGCCTCATGCCGTGGGTGTCGGCGCTCGACGCGGCGCCGACACCTCACGGGCGGGACGCCACGGCGACCCAACCCTTCCCGGTGCCATCCCCGCCCTGCGAATCGTCATGGCCCCGGTGCCCACCACGGCGGGGGCAACCGAGCGCGTCGAACGACGACGCCGCGTCAGCGCGGCGATGCCGAGTCCCAGCCACACCACGACGCCGGCCGACGCCAACCCCAGGCCCAGGCGCACGCCGGGGCCGACATAGCTCCACGAGACGGTCCCGCGTCCAGGCGGAACCGTGACGGCCTGGACGACACCGGTCCGACGAACAGCCAAGGCCTGCGACGCGCCACCCCCCGCAGGGTGCCAGGTGGCGGACCATCCCGGGATGGCGGCGGCCGACCGCACGACCGTGATCCCTCTGGGCGAGGACACCTCGGCGCTCGTGGGCGAGAACTGCGGACCTCCTGTCGCCCGAACGGTTGCCCCGGCGGTCGAACCACCGGGTGCGGCTCGCAGCGAAAGCGCCGGCAGCGCCATCGAATCGTCGAACACGGCGAAGGAACCGTCGAAGCCGTGGAACAACCAGTGAGGTGCCACCAAGGCGTCTTGGAGCTGTCCATCAGCACGGTAGCGGTCCCCTTCGACCGTCTCGATGGTCGGTGCACCGAGATCGATGTTCGTCGCACCCGCCGTGACCTGCACCGCCACGATGGCGAGAGGGCGGGAGACCGAGACCTCGAGGCCTCGGCCCTGAACCGCGACCGGCACCTCCCATTGCGTCGCTCCCGACGCCTCCACCAGGCCGACCCGAATCCCCGACTTCTCACCGGCCTGGCCCACGCTGACCGGGACGGTCAGCGACGTCACATCGAGGTTCCGCCCGAGGTACCACTGCCCTGATTGCCCCGGAGCCAGGGACCGTCGCCCGGGGTCTGGGGTCGTCGGGCCCGGAGTGCCGGCGATCGGGGTGACGAGATACGCGGACGGAGTCAACAACACCGTCGTGCCGAGCGCATCGAGGGTGCCATCGGAGACGGCCCGGGGGGCGAGGACGTTCTGTCCATGCCCCGTCGCCTGATGCGACCCCGTGACCTGTGCGTAGGTGTTGTCGACGATCGAGCTGTAACCCTCGACCGACGGTGTCTCGGACAAGACGTTACGGTCCGAGATCCCTAGCGCAGTGAACTCGCCGACGTCGAGCTCGTTGGGGTCGAAGATCGCGACCCGACCGCTGCGGACCAGAGTGCTCAGCGGCACCACCGCGGAGGCGGGGGCGCCGGCGAGACCAAGGCCCGACGATGCCGGGGCCGATGCCACCACCGGTGGTGACGACTTCGTGAGCCCCGGTGCCACCGACACCAAGGTGAGCAACGTGAAGATCCCGATGTCGAGGGCCACGAAGCCTACGAGGACCTGCCCACGGCGGCGACGCCCGAGCTTCGGTCCCCACACGACCAAGCCCGTCGCCACCAACGCCAGGATCAGGAACGGGACGAGCCAGGGTGCCGACGGGCCGGCCCGATTGGCCCTGCCGGAGCTCAGGCCGAGCCAACGCAACATCCCCGCCCCCCATGCCATGGTCACCGTGACGACCACCACGGCGCCGACGGCGGGGACGAGGCCGAGGAGTTGGCGGACCGAAAGCACCCTTCGACGCGCCGCGGTGCCCCGGAGCCAGGCGTCCACCCAGTACGCCAGGAGGACGGCCAGGGCGAAGTCGGTGATCATGATGTTGCGGCTCTGGAGTCGTTGGTCCCCGAACAACGGCAGGTGGACCAGCAATGGACCCAGGACGGTGTTCCCGCCGAGGGCGAGGAGCACGCCGGCAAAGGCGACCACGTGCCAGATGAACCACTCCGGCAGACGCGGGCGAAACCGCAACCGACCGAGCAGGGCGAACGCCGCCACGAGCGGCATCAGCCCCACGTACCCGGTGACCTCGGTCAAGTTGTAGCGAGCGAAGAACGTGGGCTGGCCGAAAGAGCCAGACCCGCCGAACAGGTCCGGGACGATCGACAGGAGCAGCCACTTGGGGGCGAGCGACCCCGAGACGAAGAGGGCCGTGCTGTGCGCGGCCCGTTGCGAGCTGTGGACGGCTTCGATCCCCGGGATCCACTGGACCGCGCCGATGGCCACGCCGAGGGCAACTCCCACCCAAACGAGCCCGACATAGGCGCCGCGCCCGCTTCGTCGACCGAGCCGCCACACCTGCCACAAGGCGTACAACGTGAGGACGACGACGACGTCGTCGATGGCACGTGGTTCACCGGCGAGGAGGACCATGGCGCTCGATCCGGCCAGCACAGCCACCCAGACGAGCTGCGCTCGAGGTGGTCGACGCTCGGTCAACTTGAGCAGTGCCAGGAGGGCCAACGGCAGCCAACTCATGCCCTCTACGAAGCCGACGTGGGGAACCTGGGCGGCCATGGCCCCGGTGAACGCGAACGTCAATCCTCCGAGGAAACTCGCCACGGGGGAAAGACGTGATGCCCGGAGGAAGCCGAAGGTCCCCAATCCCGCCACCCACGAGGTCGCTACCAAATTGATCGTCCACGCCGCGCTGGCCGGCATCACGGCGAACAGCCACGTCAACGGATAGGCAGCTCCGGCGTTCCAGCCACCGAGCAGCGGGGCTCCGCTCCAGATGAAGGGGTCGAACAACGGGAGGTGCCCGTGGCGGATCTGTGCCCCCACGAGCGCCCGCAGCGGAAAGTTCTGTGCGAAGTCGTCACCGGGGACGACAGGATGTCCCAACAGCGCCGGTACGACGAACACCAGCACCGGCACACACCCGAGGACCGCAATGGCGCCCCGGCTGTGGCGACGAAAATCGGTCGTCGGCACAGCCATCTGGCGCGTACTGGTGTCTGGCTCGCGGCCCAGGAGCAGCGCCACCGGACTGAGCATTCCACACCAACCGCTGGGAAGGACCTGGGACTGAGACCCCGCTTTCCCAGGAATTTCCCAGCACCGCCGACGGGCGCACAGAACCTAGCGTGTGCACAGAACCTACGTGTGCACCTACCTGTGCACAGACAGGTGGCGTCGGCCGAAGACGAACGCCAGACCGTAGAGCACGGCCACCACGACGAGCAGGAACCGGAACCCGGTGATGAGCGACAGATACTCGAGCACGCCCCCCACGATGGCTCCGAGGAGACTCGCTCCGAACGCGGTCGTCGAAGAACCCGCATTCTGAAAGCGCTGGGCGAACACAAGGTTTGCCAGGAACACCGGGGCGAAGGCGAGCCCTGTGGCCGCCAGGAACCGCAGCACGACGGGAAGGCTCAACAACGAGCCCTGCGGGACCACGTACGACACGGCCAGCGCCACGAGCAAGGCACCGTAGAGCCACACCGGGCTGGGCAACTTCACATGACGCGCCGTTTCGACTGCCGCGTACACGCTGAGCAGCACACCGGCGAAGACGAGGGAATTGACATACCAGGTGGTGCCGAAGAACAGGGCGAACTGCACGATGTTCTTGGACTCGAGCAACAAGAAGGCAGCTCCCATCCAGAAGAGATCTGCGAATGCCACCATCCTCTTGAAAGGGCCGCCGGCGATCCGAACCACGAGCAGAGACCCGACGAGGATCAATCCCATGACCAACAGGTAGAGGTTCGGGATGGAAGGAGTCGGCAAATAAGGGAAGGGGCGATCGTCGGATACCGGGGTCACGGTGCGCCCGCTCCAATACGAGGAGCAGTTCGGAGTTTCTCCTACCGATGCCACGGTGAGCACAGCTTGCTGACGACCGCTCAACGTATTGCCCAACTCGACACAGGGACGCGTACCGAAGGTCGACTGCAACGCCGTGGCGTAGCGGTCGAGCAGGAAAGGCTGATAGTAGTTGTACATCACGAACGTTCCGCCCGGGGAGAGATGGTCCCGGGCGACTTGGATGCCCTGCGTCGTGAGGAGATAGTTCTCGAGGCCGACGGGCGCCGACTGCCCGGTGAGAGCCGTCAGTGAGTCGGGGAGCGCGTAGAGGATGAGCGAATACCGCTGATCGGTGTTCTGCAGAAACGACCGGCCGTCGTCGATGTGCACCGTGACGCGTGGGCTCTGATAGGCGTGCTCAGGATTGTGTTCCTTGCCCAGCTTGACGAGATCGGGGTCGATCTCGACGGCATCGACGTGGCGGGCCCCCTCGGAGAGCGCAACTCCGACGTCATTGCCCGTCCCAGCGCCGATGACAAGCACGTTGCTCAACTGCTGGCGTGTCACGTGACGGTAGAGAAAGAAGTAGAAGGACTCGATCCTGTGCAAGGTCGAGATGGGATACAAGGTCTGGTGCGGGATGTTGTTGGCGGCGACGTACAGCGCCCCGGGCTGGCCGGGGGGCTGATAGGCGGTGATCTTGTAATACGGCGACCAGGTATCGAACGATGAGAACGATTCGAGCAAGAGCATCACCACGACAGCCGCGACACCAACCCACTGCCACCAGCGCTGACGAACGCCCAGGAGAAGCACGAACATGGCGGCCACGACCGCGCCCCACGCGATGGGCGGCAGTCCGATGAAGGAGAGCCCCGAGAACAGGGCGATCCCCACCACGCTGCCGATGATGTCGAACCGGTAGGCATCGAGGGGCTTGAAGTGCGCGAACGTTCGAGCCGTCGCTTGTCCCAGGCCCGCCATCACGAGGACCACCAACACGAAGAGCACGGGCAGACTGACCCACTGGGACACGGGGTGGTGTCCTGAGATCCCCTCGAATTCGTGGGGCCCGCGCAGCGTCACAAGCTTGACCGGGAACGCAAGGGCAAAACCCACGAGGATCGCGAGAGACACAGGGGCGGCTCCGAACACATTCCGAGGCGACCCGGCCAGCAAGAAGCCCACCCCGATGCCGAGGAAGCTCGCCAAGAGGACGAAGTTCGTGATGTTGGCGAGATGCACGTTGTTGGCAGCGGTCCAACGGATCAGAGCCAACTCGACGAAGAGCATCAGCATGCTCAAGCTGACGAGCCGCCATGGGCTGTGCTCCGATGTGAAGACACCGAAACCGGTGGCTTGGACTGGCCCGGGCTCTGAGCTTGTTGCGAGAGACGTCGCGGCCATCAGGACGTGACGTCAACGAGATAGGCCGGGCGAGACATCTCGACAAAGATAGGAGACTGACGTGACCCCCGGGCAATCGTCCCGACCATTCGGTGTCCCCCGCCCCACATCTCCGCATGGGGGCATCCGGCCCTGTGGAGGCCTGCGCCCAGAGACGCCGGTGGGTGGCGCAGAGTGCCGGCGGGGTCGCGGTGAGCGCCTGGCTCGGGCTCAATGGCAGCCTTCAGACAACAAGAACGGCCATTGCGACGCCGCTCGGTGCCATCACCACGGGCAGGGCTCACCGCGGTGTGGTCCGGAAACCCGAGGGCACTCAGGCGGGAGCCACCTCGCGGGTGCGTTGCGTCGTGCACGTCGTAGCGGAACCCCCTCGCTGGACTTGACGGGCGTGAGCAGGCCGCTCAGTCGCCCTCGGGCGCTGGCTTCCAGGCCCTCATCCAGTCGGTGTCGGGCCAACCCTCGACCGCTGCCATGAGCTCGTACATCTGAGCGCCGTCGAGGGCCTCCCGGATGATGTCAGCGTGACCGGCGTGCCGGGCCGTCTCCTCGACCAGGTGGAGCAAGACCCACCGCACCGACCATGCCTCGACATCGGCCGGGAACCACGGGACCCCCTTGGGCACCGGCACCGCCTGGTCCAAGTTCGCGATCTGGGTGAAGGCCGTGTCGGTTTCACGGGCGATCTCCTCATACCGGGCCAGCACCTCGTCGAGCGTCTCGTCGGGCCCGAGTCGGAAGTTGTCCGCGTAGGAGGACTGGCGATCTCCGCCCCGTGACGAGTCGCGCTGCAGGACCGTGTCGGTCCAGCTCCGCTCCACGTCGGCGAGATGCTTGATCAGGCCCCCGATGCTCAGTGCTCCGGCCAGAGGCGTCTGCCTGGCCTGCTCGTCGGTGAGGCCGTAGGCCGCGTTGCGGACTCCTTGGCGCTGCTGGGTGACATAGGCGAGCAGGAGGTCCCGCTCGGTCGATCAGCGGAGGGGCAAGTCCAGGCATGTCGTGGGTCTCCTTTGTCGGTCACCACCATCATGGGGACCCAAACTGGCCATCTGATGTCCAGTTTTAGACCTGTGCAGCATGTTTCTCGAGGGGTTCCAACTCGCGAGGCCGTCAGCGCGGCCCGGGCGACGGCGCCACGGCCAGAAGGCTTCGACCCACGACCAAGGTGAGGTCGAGGGGCGTGACCATGCCCGCCGGGGCCGCGACGGCGGCGGGGATGTCGTTCACGAGGCGTATGGCGGCCCTACCGACCACTCCACGACGCGATATGCCATGTCCGCATCCTCGCGCTCAGTAGTCCGGCGCGGGGCCGGCTTCTTCCGGCGAGGTCAATCCACCGCCATCCGCGCCTCACGCGCCTGCTGGCGCCGCGGCGTCCCATTTCGCCTCGATCCGGCCGAATCGCCAGACCAACAGCGCCACAGCCCAGGTGACCACGAACACCCCGACGATGAAGAACCCAGCCGTATTGATGTTGAACCTCTGGAAGAACTTCCAGAACGACCCGCCCAGATTCTCCTCCTGGCCGATGAGACCCAGGATCTCGACGGTGCCGATGAAGAAGGCAACGAAGACCGACAGACCCGTGATGGTGAGGTTGTAATAGACCTTCCGGACCGGCTTGGCGAAGGCCCAGTCATAGGCGAAGTTCATGAAGCAGCCGTCGATGGTGTCGAACAGGCTCATGCCCGCCGCGAAGATGATCGGAAGCGAGAGGATGGCGTAGAAGGGCAATCCGCCGACGACTGCGCTCCCGGCCAGGACGAGGAGGGCCACCTCGGTCGCGGTATCGAAACCAAGGCCGAAGAGAATGCCGATGGGGTACATCTTCCACGGCGTGTCGATTCTGCGCGCCAGAGGACCGAAGAACCGGTTCATGAGCCCTCGACTGTTGAGTTGCCGTTCGAGCTCCTCGTCGTCATATGCTCCCCCGCGCATCTCGCGAAAGACCTTCACGATGGAAACCAGGACCACGACGTTCAGCGCGGCGATGAGGTACAGGAACGTGCCCGAGATCGATGTCCCGACGATCCCCGTCGTCTTGTGCAACGTCGAGCCGTTGTTACTGACCGCGCTGTCGAGCGAACGGATGCCGAAGTTCAAGATCACGGCCAGGATGAACACGACCGAGGAGTGCCCGAGACTGAAGAAGAAGCCGACACTCAGCGGCCGTTTGTTCTCGGCTCACGAGCTTGCGCGTGGTGTTGTCGATGGCAGCAATGTGATCGGCGTCGAAGGCGTGGCGCATCCCGAGTGTGTACGCGAGGATGCCCGTTCCCACCCCGAAGACCTCGGTCTTGCTGATCCGGTAGTGGTGTCCGAGGGCCAGGGCGAGCATGGCCCAGCCGAGGATGTGCAGACCCACGACCGTGAACGCCATGCCGCTCACCCTCACCCACTCGCTCGGGGTGAGGCCGTTGCGGATCTTCACGAGCCTGGCCCGGGGGTTGGCCATGGTCCTGCGCTCCTCGTCGTCGGGATCCCGACCGACACCCTATGAACTATGCGACCAGGTCGCAACAACGCCTTGTTCGCCACCAGGGCCAAGACGTACAATGTGGTCGTGACCAGGAGTTCTGCGCAGCCGGAGGCGGTGACACCCGGTGTCGACTCGATCGAAGGCGCCTTGGCATTGCTGCGGGAACGAGGCGGTCGGGTCACGAGCTCCCGGGTGCTGCTGTTGCGAGCGCTGTTCGAGTCTCGAGGCCATCGCACCGCCGAGGAGCTCGGTGCCGAAGTGCATGCGAAAGCACCCGAAGTCCATATTTCGACGATCTATCGCAACCTCGACGATCTCGAGCGCATGGGCGTCGTCGTCCACGCCCATCTCGGGCACGGCCCCGCCACCTACCACCTGGCCGCCGGGGCCCATGGCCACTTCGTCTGCGAAGAGTGCGGCGCCATGATCGAGGCGCCCGACGAGATCTTCGAAGGCTTGTCACGATCGGCCAAATCACACTTCGACTTCGACATCAATCCTCACCATTTCGCCGTCTTGGGACGCTGCCGGGCCTGCCAATAGCCCGTCGGGCTCCCCGAAGGTGCCGACGGGTCCCCGACCCCGCCGACGCAGTACGGTCGGTGCCACGACGACACCCTGGTTGGATGACGCCTGCAGCCTCGTCGAGGCATTCCGAGCGCGAGAGCTCTCGCCCCTGGAGGCACTCGACGCCTGCATCGAGGCGATCGGCCGCTCACCGCTGAACGCCCTCTCCCACACCGACTTCGATCGCGCCCGCGACACCGCTCGGGCGGCCGACCTGTCACGGCCCTTCGGTGGGGTCCCTTTCGGCGTCAAGGAACTCGAACACGTTGCGCAATGGCCCTACACGGAGGCTTCGACCATCTTCAGAGACCGGGTGTCGCAGTACGACCAGACCTCGATCACCCGACTCCGCCGGACCGGGGCAGTGCTCGCCGCCCAGACCACCGCCAGTGAGTTCGGTGGGATCAACTGCACCTCCACCCAGCTCCACGGCACGACGCGCAATCCTTGGAACCTCGCTCGCACTCCGGGCGGCTCGTCCGGTGGGACAGCAGCGGCGGTCTCGGGCGGCCTGCTCCCTATCGCCACCGGGAGCGACGGGGGCGGGTCCATCCGCATCCCCGCCACCTTCTCGGGCTTGTTCGGCCTCAAGGCAACCTATGGGCGCATCCCGAAAGGCCCGGGGGCCGGTGTTACGCCGATGACGACCGTGCTCGGGTGCCTGAGTCGGTCAGTGAGAGATACGGCGCGTTTCTTCGACGCCTGTGCCGGATTCGACCAGCGCGATCCCTTGAGCCTTCCCGTCACCGGTGACTGGGAAGCCGAGCTCGGCACCCACGACCTCAGCGGCAAGACAGTTGCCATCCTCCCCGATCTGGGGATCGCCAGAGTCCGCGGCGAGGTGGCGGAACTCGTGGCCGAGTTCGCCGAGAAGCTCGCCAAGGCGACGAGACTGAAGATCGTCACTGTGACGCCGACGCTTCCGCCCCTGCGGGGACAATGGGCCATGGCGGGCCAGCCCAGCCTCGTCGCCGACTTCGGCGACGCCTACCCCGACTGCATCGAGGACCTGTCACCCGAAATGCGTTTCGGCGTGGAGGCCGCCCGAGACCGCTTCAATCTCGACCGGGCCGCCGCCATCGAGTCCTACCGACGGCAGTTGAACGAGTCGATGGCCGATCTCTTCGAAGCCGCCGACTTCGTCATGGCCGCGGCGAGCCCTGATGTCGCTTTTGCGGCCGAAGGCCCGCCGCCCGCGACGATCCCCGGCGCAGACTTGGTCCACGAGATCGGCTTCACCCGAGCCATCATGAACACGGCCGCACTCACCGCACCTTCCAACCTCAACGGCAGCCCTGCCATGAGTGTCCCCGCCGGGCTCGTCGACGGGATGCCGGTCGGGCTCCAAGTCCTCGCCGCCCATCACCGAGAGCAGCTCCTCCTGGATGTGGCCCTGATCGCCGAGCTTGAATTCCCCTGGCCCAAGGTGGCGCCGGGCTCACCGCTCGATGGACCCCAAGACCATTGACAGAGCGCGGAAGTCGCCTTCACTAGATTTTCCTGATGGACGTCGTGGCGGATCAGACCGTCGCCGAGCCTCACTCGCGTGCAGGCATCGGGCGGAACTTGCGCGGTGACGTCCTCGAGATCGGTCCCGGACACGCCCCGTTTCCGACGTGCCCCGGGGCGCGGGTGACCTATGCCGACCGCGCGGTGGAAGGGGGACGCGACGCCACGTGGCCCGAACTCGTGGGCCAGCCCCGAGGCCCCGATTGACACTCGTTTCCGTCACAGAGGCTCCCCTTCACCCAGTTCCGATGTGACCTCGCCGATCGCCTCGGTCTGTGCCCGCGCGCTGAGCGCGTGGCCCCCTCCGTGGTCACGCCAGAGCTCGGGGACCCGCCACAGCAGCACAGCCACGCCGACGACACAGGCCAGCCCACCTGACCACACCGCGAACTGCGGACCACCGACGGCGGCCGCGACCCCGGTCTCGGCATCACCCAACCGGGGGCCGCCGGCCACCACTGCGAAGAACGTGCCCGAGAGCCTTCCCTGGAGTTGGGGAGGGACAGCCCGCTGTTGCACCGCCTGTCGGAACACCGCCGAGACCACGTCGGCCGCTCCCGCCAGGGCCAGCAAGGTCAGTCCGATCCACAGCACGGGAATGACGCCGAACAAAGCGATGGTCGCCCCCCACACCACGACACACGCGGCGATGGCCCGACCCTGGCGACGCACCCGGCTGCACCAGCCGGTGAAGAGCGATCCGAGGAGCGCTCCCGCCCCGGGAGCGGCGTACAGCAACCCGACGACCCCCGCACCTCCGCCGAAGAGACCGACCCCCAAAGCAGGAAAGACGGCGCGGGGCATTCCGAAGATCATGGCATTGAGATCGATCCAGTAGGTCGCCGAAAGCAGCTTCTCCTGGCGCAGATGACGGAACCCCTCGGTCATCGAACGCAAGCCCATAGGGGTGCCCCCGCCGCTGGGGATCAACGCCGGTAGCAACGAGGCGGCCAGCAGCGCCACCGCAAATGTGGCCACGTCGATTCCGTATACGGCCCCCAAGCCAATGGTCGAGATGAGGATTCCGGCGAGTGCCGGCCCCGCCACCAGGGCCAGCTGTTGGATCGTGGTCTGCAAGGCGATCGCTGCCGTCACGTCGTTGTCGGCCACCAACATCGGCAACGCGGCGCGGCGCGCCGGCCAATCGATCCCCTGGAACCCTGCGCCGGCGGCGGTGCAGACGAACAGGGGCCACACCGCCGGTCGCGCCGTCGACGCGTTGACCACCAGTCCACCCACGGCGCTTGCCATGGCGACCTGGGTGATGACGAGGACCTTCCGCCGGTCCATGGCATCGGCCAGGGTGCCGCCCCAAAGGGCGCCCGCCATCAGCGGCGCCAACTGGGCCAGACCGATAAGGCCGACGACGAGGGTGGAACGGGTGAGCGCGTAGGCCTGAAATGCCACGGCGACGAGGGTCAGTTGCGAGCCCATGCCAGAAACAACCTGGCCCGCCCACAGACGTCGGAAGTCCCGATACTTCCGAAGCGGGTTGACGTCGACGACGAACCGAGACACCCGGTCACAGTACTGGGCGCTCGCAATCGGAGCCCCCAGTTGCCATCATGGCCATTCCAGGTAGCAGCGGCTGCTTGAGACCAGGGAATCGGGGGAATCCATGACAGCGTCGCTTACGTTCTACGCCGTCCTCGGTGTCTTGAGCACGGCGTTCGCGTTCGCATGCAACCGGCACCTCTTCACCGGCGGGCACGTCGGTCGAGTATCAGCGCTGGAAGGTATCTACTACCTCGTGGGGCTCGCCTCACTTTGCCTGGGTTGGTACTTCAACATTCGTTACGTCCACACCTACGGACACAAGGCGAGCTATGTCAACTACACCAAGATGCTCTTCACGAACTGGGCATCGGACTCCGCGGCGCAGGACTACACGATCGTCAATGTGGTACTCCTGCCGTTGTGGACGATCGTCGACGGCCGGCGGCGGGGTTTGCGCGTGGCGTGGATCTTCTTCGTGATGAGTCTCTTCACCAGCCTGGCGTTCTCGATGGCGATGTACTTGGCGTTCGTCGAACGGCAGGTTCGCTACGCACGAGGGCGGTCGGCTGCATCCAGGACGGCATAACCGCAGTTGTAGCCAGGAATGAAGGTCACCCCCGGTCCTCCGTGGCAGCCCGCCCCACACAGGTAGAGGCCGTCGATCGGGACCGGGTTGTCGGGCCATCCGCGCGGCCCGGGGCGGAAGGGCCCCATGAACTCGGGCTGAAGGAGCCCATGGGTGAAGTCACCTCCCGTGCATCCGAACATGAGCTCGTAGGTATAGGCCGGGTAGTTGAATTGGCGCTCGATGAGGTCCGGGAAATTCGGTGCCTTCGAGGCCACTTTGGCCACTATTCGGCTCGCCATCTCGTCGCGCAGTCGCGTCTGGGACTCGTGGGTGGCGCCAATGGGGAAATAGAAGGCAAAGCTGCTCGCCGCATGTTTCCCGGCAGGAGCCAGGTCCGGCTCTTCGAGCGTCGGGATCCCGAGATTGAACGATGGGCGACTGAGGGACGAGACCCCGCACGCAACCCTCATAGTCGACTTGCATTTGTTCGGCCCTCTCGAAGAACGTCACATTCCGGCGCAGGCCACCCTCATTGAGGACTTCATAGGGCCCGGCAAATTCCGGTAGTCCACTGAGTGCGAAGTGAATCTGGAAGTATGCCGCTCGGTGATCGATGGCCTCGATGCGACGAGAAAAGCCGTCGGGCAGCTCTTCCCGATCGATCAACTGCGTGAAGGTAGCGGTGGGGTCGAGGTTGGAAACGACGATCGGTGCGGTGATCAGCTCCCCGTCGTTCAATGCAACACCCTCGACCCGACCCCCCGATGCGACGATCTCGGAGACTTTGACGTGACGGCGAAGCTCACCACCATTGTCCTCGAACATTCGTCGGACGTGATCGGACATCGTCCCGATGCCGCCACGCACTTTAGACATCGTGGCGTCGCCGGGAGAAGCCAGCGCAAAGGCAAGGCACAACGCACTCCCCGGGGTGTAGGGACCCAGATAGGTGGAGTTGACGGCGAGAAAGCTGAGCATGCTCCGGATCTGGGCATGTTTGTCCCGGTCGGGGAGAAAACGATCGACAACGTCCATGACGCTCCCGAACATGGCGGTCCGGATCGCTTGTCGCTCGGTTTCGTTCGCCGCGCACGCCCACATCTCGTCGAGGGACTTCGGAGGCCGACGCACATCGAAACGTCCGATCGCCCGCGCCGGTGCTTCGGCCCAAGCCGCCACCTCGGCCATCCCCATCACGGCATCGAGGCCCAGAGCATCGCCGAGGTGGGCGAGGAGGCGCTCCGGGTCGGAGTAGAGCAAGATCGGCGGCTCTCCTGACGCGCCGATGCTGGCCGACTGCACTTCGGGCTCGTAGATGGGGCAGGAGTCGAAACCCAGGTCCTCGAAGATCTCGTTCGGAAGCGGGAACTGGATCGACCCGGCTAATTCGAAGTGGTAGCCACGGATCAGTTCCGTCGAGGAGGACATGCCGCCGATGAAGTGGTTCTTCTCGAGGCACAGGACCCGCAAGCCCCCACGTGCCATGACCGCGGCAGCGGTGAGACCGTTGTGCCCGGCTCCGATGACAATGGCGTCGTAGTCCGACATCTCCAGGAAGGTAGTGCACCAGACGAGTTGGCAGGTACCGTGGCTCGTGCCGTACAACCCCGATGCCGAGCTCGTCACCACGTCGGGCATCCAGGAACGGCGGGGGGACTGCCGATGAGCCGTCGCCCCTTGACGCTGCATCCCGAACGCCTGTTTCCTCCCGACCCGACGACCCGGGGCCTGGCTGCCGAGCTCTACGACGAAGTCCGGTCGTTGCCCATCATCAGCCCCCATGGTCACACCGATCCCCGCTGGTTTGCCGACAACAGTGCTTTCGCTGATCCGGTGTCGCTCCTGATCACGCCCGACCACTACCTCACCAGGATGCTCTACAGCCAGGGCATCGCCCTCGAGGAGCTGGGTGTCGTCCCCAACGACGGAGCTCCGGTGGCGGCGTCGCGCCCCGCCTGGCGGACATTCGCTGCGCACTACCACCTCTTTCGGGGCACTCCCTCGGGTCTGTGGTTCGACCATGTCCTGGCCGAAGTGTTCGGCGTCCGGTATCGCCTCGATGGGGAAACCGCCGACGAGATCTACGACCTGATCGCTGACGCCTTGGGACAGCCCGAATATCTTCCCCGGGCGCTGCTCGAACGCTTCGGCATCGAGCTCCTGGCCACGACAGATTCGCCGCTCGCCGACCTCGACGCCCACGCCCGGCTCGCCCGGGAGGGACTGGGCGGTAGGATCATCCCCACCTTCAGGCCCGATCCGGTCGTGGATCCGACGTTCGAAGGATTCTCGGACAACGTCGACCAGCTGGGAGCGCTCACCGGCGACGACACCGGACGCTGGGCCGGACTTCTCGACGCCCTCAGGAGCCGACGCCGCTTCTTCATCCGACACGGGGCCGTGGCCTCCGATCACGGGCACCCGACGGCGATGACCGCCGATCTCCCATCACAGCAATGCCAGCAGCTCCTCGACGGCGCCAGAGCGGGGACTCTGACCGCCGAGGACCAGGAGCTGTTCCGAGGCCAACTCTTGGTCGAGATGGCTCGGATGAGCGTCGACGACGGTCTGGTCATGCAACTTCATCCCGGGTCGAGGCGCAACCACAATGTGCTGCTCTACGAGCGGTTCGGCCGCGACCGTGGTGCGGACATCCCCGGTCCGATCGAATTCACCGAGAGCCTCAAGGCACTGCTCGTCGCCCTCGGCAACGACTCGCGCTTGCGCCTCATCCTCTTCACTCTGGACGAGTCGACATTCAGCCGTGAGCTCGCACCACTGGCGGGCCATTACCCCTCACTGCTGCTGGGGCCGCCGTGGTGGTTCCTCGACAGCTACGAGGCCATGCTCCGATTCCGGCGCACCGTGACCGACACCGCGGGCTTTGCGAACACGTCCGGATTCAACGACGACACCCGGGCCCTGTTGTCGATCCCGGCTCGACACGACGTGGCCCGACGCGTCGACTCGGCATACCTCGCCGAGCTGGTGTCGACGCACCGCCTTGATCTCGACGACGCCCGTGCATTGGCCGTCGACCTGGCCACCGGGCTCGCCCGACGTGCCTACCGACTCGGTGAAGGCCAGATGGGATCGCCCTGAGTCTCTCGTCGTGAGGTCTGGGGCGCACCACACCTGCTCTGCGTACGTCGAGGACGAGGTGCTCAGTGTGATGCGCAACCAGTCGGACGTCATCGGCGACCCGCGGGCGCTGTCCCGGCGCCCTCCCGCGCCTAGCATGCACCGGATCCAGAACGTGAGGAGCCCGCGTGCAGGTCATCATCCTGGGCAGTGGCAGTCCGCTTCCCGATCCGACGCGTGCTGGCCCGTCGACGCTGGTGCGCACCTCGGCTGGGGACTTGCTCTTCGACTGCGGGCGCGGGGTCCTGATGCGGACCGCGGCGGTCGGGTCGGGTGCGGGAGTGATCAGGGCGCTGTTCTTGACACATCTCCACAGCGACCACATCTCCGACCTGAACGACGTCTTCACGACCCGGTGGGTGTTGTCCTTCGCACCGAGTCCCCTACCGGTCTTCGGTCCCGTCGGCACCGCAGCGCTGCTGCAAGATACAGAGAAGATGCTCGAGGTCGACATCGGCTATCGCCTCGCCCACCATGGCGACCTGAAATGGCGGCCCGGTGCCGCAGTGACCGAGGTCGACCGAGGCGTCGTCTTCGCGGACGGCGCCGTCCAGGTGACGGCTGCTCCCACCGATCACGCACCGGTCCGCCCGACCGTCGGCTTCCGGATCGACGACGGGGATCGATCGGTGGTCATCTCCGGCGACACGGTGCCGTGCTCGGGCCTCGACGAGACTCTGCGCCGATGCCGACGTACTCGTCCACACCGTCGTCCGGCGTGACCTCATCGAGCAGATCGGACTGCCCCGACTCGTCGACGTCCTCGACTACCACTCATCGGTGTCCGACGCCGCGCAGAGCGCGGCTCGAAATGGTGTCCGGACACTCGTGCTCACCCATATGGTTCCCGCCCCTGCGCCGGGCACCGAACAGCAGTGGCTGGAGCAGGCCAAGGAGCATTTCAGCGGCGAGGTCGTCCTGGCCAACGACCTGCTGACCGTCGATCCGTGAGAACGGGACCCGGCGCGGCGCCGGATCCGGGACTCAGGACGGGATGACGGTGACCCGCTCCATGAAGCCGAGAAGGTCCATTCGCACCCAACTCTCGACGAGCATCCCGTTCTCGACTCGCCCGATGTCGATGACGTTGACGTCGCCCGAGGCGCCCGAGGCCCGCCGAAACTCGGTGATCGTCCACGATCCGCTCGGCGGCGTCACCCGTCGGATCTCCCCCATCTTCCCTGGTGAGAAGGCTTGATATGCCAGACCGACGCACCACGTCAGCGGGGTGCCCCCCTCAAGATCAGGGGCCCAAATGCCGATTTCTGTTCCATGCGTGGAGCGTCGGCATTGAGCACGATCGTGGTCGGCGGACTCCTGCTCGCGGCCTGTGGCGGGACGACGCCCAGCGCCATCCAGGGCATCCCCGTCCGACCCACACCGCTGATCTCGACACCGACGACGATCACGCCGGCGGTGGATGGGGCGTGGACACCGGTCCGGGTCGCCGAAACACAGGCGGCTCAGCTGGAAGCGGCTGAGGTCCAATACGCCACGTGCTACGCGTATGCCGGGCTCAACCAGGGACTCGTCGAGAACACCGTTTCCACCAATGGCCCGGTCATAGAGACATGTTCGACAGACGGCCTCACCACGCCCGAGGTTCAGCAGATCCAGGCCTTGATCATCCAAGCGACGTAGCTGCACTTCAGTCCACCGGCAGGGATGGACGAGTCGACGCCCTCGCAACGTCGGTCAGGTGCGGCCGACAACAGTCCCCCTGAGAACCCTGGCGGCCATATAGCTGGGGCTCGTCGCAGGAGCACTCTTCGGCTTGTCCGGTTCCCGCCGACTGGGGCCGGACGGGCGATCAACGACGCGCCGCTCAGATGTGGCCGTCCGGGCTACCCAGACCCCCGGCGTGGTCTCGCGCCACACGACCTCCGGTGAGATCTTCTCCACGGCAGCTCTGGCTCGATCGATCGATGGCCAACTCCCGGCCACGCCTCGATAGAAGAGCGAGCAGGAGCCGTTGTCATGTTGGACGACGACGGCGACCACACCATTCTGACGGCCGGTGGTCGGGCTCATGCCGGTCTCAACACCGTCAGTCCGGGACCATCCCCGGGGACGTTCCTGAGTCTTCATGACACGAGGTGAGCGACAATCTCGACCAACGCGAACGCTGCCGCCGTGACGATCCCGAAGAACCCGGCGTTCACGGCGATCATGAGCGAAGGCCCACAGGCGCCCTGAGCGGGTTCCCGATACAGCAACCGGTCATTCGAATCGATGCATTCCGTGTGTTGACTCACGCGGTCGGCACTACGGTGGACTGCGTTCCGTCTCGCCGACATTTCGATGGTCATTGTTCGCTCCCCCACGTCACCCCAACACAAGGACAACTATGAATCAATCAATGTCGGTCGCCCATAGGCCCTGAGACCCAAACCGTCTCGAGGCCATTGCTCTGGGACTCACGACCTAGCGCAGCGGGTCGCGTGGTGTGAAAAACAACATTGGGCGTGGCGATCCGCCCGGCGGGGACCGGCAACAGGAAACGTCGGTCCGTCGTGATCTTCCATCGCCGGTCGATCGGGGTGATCCGCGGCCGCCGGCCGTAGCGAATCCACCGGGATGCAGTCGAAGTTCTTGTCGATGCGTTAGCCCGAAGCGGGAACAGGGTGGCCGAGGTGGAAGACGGCGCCCAGTCCTTCGCCCCACGAAGCCAGATCGGGCATAGCGGGTAGCCCCAGGGAGCGCAACTCGTCGGCCACGATGCCCTCCCCCAGCTCGACACCCACCGTGGCGGGGTCGGCGACGATTCCCGAGCCCATGTCCATCTCCAACATGGTCGCGTAGGGCGCGCCGTCGACATAGGAGTAGCTCACCGCCGCGACGCGGGTCGGCGGACCGTCGGCGGGGATGCGCGGGAGCGTGAGGCGCAACGTCGGCCGGCCCCCGAAGACCAGATCGAACACGACGACATCGTGGCGATACTCGGTGGTGATCTGCTCGACCGTCTTGGGGAAGCCCATCACCTTGTTGCCGGCCTCACAGGTGAAGGCCTGGTCGACGGGCATGCGGTAGACGAAGGAGCCCTCGGTCTCCGGCCCGCCGGCGACCGGCTTGGCCAGGAAGCCGAGGTTGATCTCGCGGTAGTCCCCCCACGGGTTCTCGATGTAGTCGCACGCCGCGATGATGAGCTGCGTCGTGCCGGGAGTCGACTCGACGATCTCGAAGTCGTTCCCGGGAACGAGCGCCGCCGCGGCCGCGGTCGGCACCGTGAAGAGCACTGTCGCGATGTTCGCCGACGCCACCACCATCGGGAAGGTGATGGTCCGACCCTGGATCTCGCCCCAGACCGTCTCGTTCGCCTCAGCTGCGTCATCAGTCAGAGTCATCGTGCTCCTCATCGCCCGCCCGCGTGTCGTGACGCACGATAGTCGTGAGCACCCAAGGCGCAGATCACGACCGCTCGGTGCAGCTTGAGACAGACATCGCACATGCGAGACGCCCACACCCTCCCGACAATTCTGGGTATCGACCGTTGACCAACCGAGGTTCTGCTCCCGCAAAGTCGCGGGTGCCCTGCGCTCTGCACAGCGAGGGATCACCTAGGTGATCACCTAGGTGATCTACGTGGTTTCTCGGGTTCGCATTTGAGCCACTGTTGTCAAGATGACCTCCGATGGCCGGCGCAGTCCGGCTCTGGCTACTGGCCAACGACCATACGGAGGGGATCGTGAGAATTCGGAAGACTTTGTTGGTTCTTACCGCGGTGATGCTGCCTGTTGCCAGCGTGGCATTGCTCGAGGGCACAGCGTTCGCCAAGAAGGTGACGGGGACCGGGAATCCCACGTGTAGCTTCGGAGGTTCCATCAACTTCAACCCACCGCTGACCAAGAACGGGACCCCCGGGGTGAAGAAGGAGGTCACGACGGTGACTGCGAGCCTGGGTTCGTGCTCGGGAGGGAATCCGACGCCACCGGCATCATCCGTCGTTGTCAAGGCGATCAAGACCAAGACGCCGAAGGGACAGAACGGCGCAACGTGCTCCAGCTTTACGTCCTCGGCGGGGTCGGCCAAGGTCAAGGTCAAGGTCAACTGGGTCGGCATGAAGCCGTCGAAGTTCACCGTCGTTGGTCTGCACCCTTCCATCAACGGTGCGGGCGAGGTGGGCTTCACGGGCAGCTTCCCGGTAGCCAAGTCTTACGCCGGAACGGGGCACCTCGGGGTCTTCCTGACTTCTGCGAGCTCGAACGCGATCGCGACGTGCAGTGGGAGCATTTCGTCGCTTCAGATTGACCGGTCGAACAGCTCGGGCACCCTGTAACAACAGCAGGCGCGCTCTCTGCACCCTGCAGGGAGCTGTAGCCGGATCGCAAGAGGGTGGGCTTCGGCTCACCCTTTTGCGCGTCCGGTCCAAGAGCCGCGCCGGCCGGACTGCCCGGGAAATGATTGCGAGGGAGTACTGAATCGGGTAACGGATATGCAGAGAAGAGCGATTTCCGCCCCCGCCTCGTCTCGATCTATTTTCTGGCAAGACCGTCACGGTGTCGACCTAGTGGAGAAGACGGTGTCGTATCCCTGACTGGCGAGGACGGTCGTTATCGAGCGGGTCACCCCTTGCCCCGTCCGCACTCGTGCACATACCGCTCGCGCGGCGTGGCCAGTGGCGCCTCCGATTGTCCCGAAGTAGCGTCCCAAAAGAGATAGCTCGACGGGACTGGGCTGGTAGAAGTCCTCGGCGAGCTTCGTTGGAAGCGATATCAGGTCTTCTGGGAGGTTGCGGGGTGGCGGTGCGGGGGCGGCGGACGATTTCGTCGGCCAAAGCGGTAGTGGTAATCGGGTTGTCGGTCGGGGCTCTTCTTGTGCTCGAAACGCCAGTCGGCGCGGCACCCCCGATCCTGGCCGTGGGGGAAGGCTAACGGTCCCGAGTGGAGCCTCGAACTTTGGCCACTCGGTCGCGATCTCGGGCAACACAGCCATCGTCGGTGCCCCCGATTTCAGCTCGACCCCGGGGACGGCGTACATCTACGTCCGAGCAAAGGGAGCCTCCTGGCCCACGGGGCCAAGTTTCGTCCTCCTCGACCCGGCGAGTACCCCAAGGGAGAAATTCGGCGTCTCGGTGGCAATCTCGGGGGGTTATGCCATCGTCGGCGCCGAGGGCACTAGCTCATTCACCGGAGCGGCATACATCTACAAGAGATCGGGTGGTGGCTGGCCCACGACACCGTCTGCCACCCTGACATACCCGTCGTCGGCGCCAGGCGACCAGTTCGGAATCTCGGTAGCGATCTCCGGTACAACGGCCATCGTCGGGTCAGGGAGTTACGCACCCAACGGGGCGGCCTTCATCTATCACAAGGTAGGTTCCGCCTGGAACCTCACGTCTACCGTGACCGACTCGTCTGCCAACCCCCATTGGGGCTTCGGCCAGCCAGTGGCGATCTCGGGCGCCACTGCCATCGTAGGCGCCATCGGTGCTGGAACGGGGAGCTGCACCCTTGCGCCTTGCGGGGCCGTGGACGTGTACGTCAAGCCAAACACGGGGTGGACCTCGACGAGCACCCCCACAGCCACCTTGTCCGACCCGGCCGCGATGCAAAACGACTACTTCGGCAACTCGGTCGCCATCGTGGGCAGAACCATCCTTTCCGGCGACTACAACGCCAACCCACCCGCAGCTGGTCCCGTGTATATCTTCGTAAGGCACACGCCCGGCTGGGCCTCGACGAGTACGCCCACGCAGACGCTTCACGACCCCGCCCCTGGCACCAACGACAGCTTTGGCCTTGCCGTGGCGATTTCAGGCACGACCGCCATCGTCGGCGCTTACACTCGCCCGCCTTCATCGGTCGGGGATGCGTACGTCTACAAGAAGACCAGCGTATGGCCGGCCACGCCGACCGCCACAAGGAACCCGTGGCCGATACCGGCCGCAACCGGGTTCTTCGGCCTGTCGGTGGCGATCTCAGGCACGAATGCCATCGTCGGCGGTCCCGGTGGTGCGGGCGATGTCTACATCTTTAGGCGAGCCTGAAGGCTCACCGGGCCGAAAAGCAACATCGGGTCGGCCCGAGAGACCCACTACCAAGATTGACGATGCTTTGTGTTGGATCCGAATCACGGGGAGTGTCTCCCCCCGGACCGCCTGTATTCCCAGTCGGGCTTCGGTATCTCCCGCTGCCCGCGGCCCCCGTCAACGCGAGGGGTATGTCGACCGGTCACCTGCGATCGGTGCCCAGCCGTGTGAGTTCACCGGCCCTCCTCTGCACGGACGTCTTGAACCTCCTCTGGTGCATGAACCGCTCACGGAGAAGTCACGGAGACCATTCGCGACCCTGCTACTCCGGACGGAGCGAGAGCGCCAGGCGTGGCACGACGAACGACACGAGAAAGATCGGCAAGAACCTCTTTCCGGTGCATCGGAAGGCGACGACCTGGCCCTCGGCCGCGTCGAAGGTCAGAGTGCGGCTCAAGTTCCGGCCGTTGCGGACTTGCAGGGTGTGATGTCCAGCTTCGATTGGTATCTCGATCGTGTCGTTCATTTCGACCGACCCGACACGCTCACCGTCGACCACGACATCGAACGTGCCACGACGGACCTCTACTCCGATGGCTTTATGCGCCAGCTTGAGAGTTGCCGACATCTTCAGTCTCCTTCTGTGTCAGCCGATCGGCTGTTGCTAGCTGCTTTGATCACGAAGTCGTCACCTCCGAGGACCGGCCCCCCCAACGTGGCCTGTCGTCGATGCCTTCGGCGCAGGCATCGAGACCGCTGGGCTCTTCCGGAATCGAATCGGCGTGCCTCACCGCCTGCGAGACAGCCTGATCTCGCCGACGCGCTGCTGATCCACAGGATCGCCCACGATGGCAGCGATCAGGGGTACCAGCACCACGATCCGCAGTCCTTGGCGCCCATGCCTCACCCCGATCGCCAGTCATCTCGTCGACCACCACTAGTTCTCACTCCTTCGCACGTCAGCTTCGGGACGTCGTCTATCCCGACATCTGAGCGCGACAATTTGTAACACCCTCACATGAGCAAAGTGTGAACGTGAATAACACGGTAGAGATCGATGCAGAGGGTCGTATCGGACTACCGCTTGGGATCCTGTCTCTTTGGAGCGTCGTCATGACTGAGGTCGTCGTCCTACTGCTGAGGTATTTCCTCAAGCGGACCTCTCCCCTGGATCGAGGACATCGAGCAGCCGGTGGAGGGCGGTGAGCGGCTCCTCCCCCAGTTCCTTTCGCAGCTGACCCTCGATGGCTCGGACCGCGTGGCGTTGAGCCTCGAGATAGCGGGTCCCCCGAGACGGTGAGGGTTACTGCCTTCTCTCTCCCACTCGTCGGCGAATCGGCGACCGACACGTAACCCCGATCGTGCAGATGGCCAACGACCTTGCCCGCACCTTGGCGGGTAATGCCCAGTTCCCGCCCGATATTCGAGATCGTCGATCCTGCGGGATCCGAGCACAGGCGTAACACTCGACCGTCGGGAAACCTGCGCTCGTCGAACCCCGCGTCCGCCATGGCCCTGTCCAGGCGGCGCTGATATCCGATCCAGGCACGGCGCAGGGCAGGTCCGAGGCCGAGCGAAGGCTCGCCCTGGGACCCCCATCGGAATCTGCAATTGGCTTGGTGTCATAGACGTCCACAGAGCAAGATGTAGCAAACTGTAAACTCGGTTGACAGTCGGCACGGACGACCCGCATACTGCGGTGATGCACCCATCCGCGGGGCCGGAGATCGAGATGCGGCTGCAAACACCGGACCCGCTCGGTCTGGGTGGCGACCGCGGCCACGGCGGCATGGCAGAAGCGGTTCCTCCGGCGGACGGGCCCACTCGCCTGTCCGCGGCCATGTTGTTTGCCGCCGGCTGCGGTGCGTCCACACCTCCATCAACGGCAGGAACGACGAAACCCGCACAGGCGGAGAGCGGTCCGTCGGTCACCTTCGCGGTATCGGCGGTGAGGGATCAGTTGGCAACGAACACCAGGTCCCCAGTGGCGCACGACACAGAGACCGAAGCGCTGGTGGCCCATTCGGGTCGCCTCTTCGCAGCAACGGGCCAATGGGAGTATCCCGGCCCGTCGGCGTATGGCCAGATCCTGGTCAAGAAATCAAAGTCCAGTCCGTGGACCGTCTTCGAGCAGACGCAGTCCCTTCGCGTCCAGGCGTTGGACTCCTTCTCGATCCCGAGCGATCAAGGTCTGGGGCCCGGCCATTCCCTGCTCGTCACCCAAGCCATCGTCGCCGGGAATTCGAGGATCCAGTGGTTGCTCGATGGCGCCAGGTCTTTTTCGCTCTCCAACTCCTACGTTCTCCCCGCAGGCGCCGACGTCCGTGCGTTCGGGGCACACGAGTCGGATGGGATCTGGTCCGTCTACGCCGGGGTCCGACCGACGGGGGTTCTCCCGGGAGTCTGGTCACCGTCTCGCCGCACCCTGGTGTTCAGTTCCAAACCCGAGCTCACGGTGGCCCCGCCAGGATCTCCGGGCGCGGTCACGCAGAAGGTCACGGGCTTAGCCAACTGCGCCGGAGCCGTGTACTCGACCATCAACACGACGCTCTATCGGCGCAACGACGGCGCCCTTCCCTCGGGCGTCCCTCGCTGGGTCCCGGTCTACCGAGCCCCGCCGGTCGGGCCACACAACAGCGGGCTACGGGGCATCACCTGCGTCACCCACGACGGGTCTCCGTCGCTGCTCATCTCGACGGAGGGCAACGGCGACGTGTACCGGTTCGACCATCTGCCACGGGGCCAGCTCGATACCACTGCAAGCCCGAGTCCAGGTTCGGTCACCGGCGGGCTCGTCCAAACGCTCGAGTTCCAGCCCATCCCCGCCATCCGTCAGATGCTGGCCGCTCAGGGAACGATCATTCCGGCCACGGGACGGGGTTCGATCGCCTACGTGATCGCCGCCTACAACAACACCGACTTCCAGACCATCAAGGTCGGAGGCATCAACCGGCAAGTGTTCGGGTTCGAGTGGGGCTATCTGGGGGTCTGTCCAGCCCTGCAGAAATGTGGACCCATCGCCTCAGGCGTGGTGCATTTCAACGCCAGTGCCTGCTTCGCCGCCCGCACCGATCAGGGTCCATCGCCGACCTACACATTGCGCTGTCTCAATGGGCCAACACTGAACCCCTCAGCGCAGGTATCGAAGCCCATCCGCTCGGGGCAGGCCTTCGTCTCGATCAGGAGCATCGTGCCCTCACCGTTTGCGGACGGCCGGATCTACTACGGCGGCTACGACAGCAACTTCTACCCCGCCGACGGCACGGCGTGGGTCGCGACGTCCACACGCAGTTCTATCCGTCTCTCCACTCCGTCGAAAGGAAGACGCCCATGAGACGACCAACGAGATCACCGCGACGGGGCGGCGCAGTCGCCATCGCCTCGGTCGGCATCGCTGTCCTGGCGCTGGCGCTCAGCGCCTGCGGATCGCCCGCGCGGCCGGCCGCTTCTCCCGGACGGGTGAGCGGCGGTCCGACGGGTCATTACGTGGTGGCGTCCGGTATCCACAAGATCAAGCACATCATCGTGATCGAGCAGGAGAACCGGTCCTTCGACAGCTACTTCGGGACCTACCCTAACGCCGACGGGATTCCGACGAAGAACGGCGCGCCGACGGTCTGCGTACCCACCCCGACGGGCGGCTGCCAAGCGCCCTATCACGACACGGCCGATGTGAACGGAGGCGGCCCGCACAACGTCGGAAGCGCTCGGGTCGACGTCAATGGCGGGAAGATGGACGGGTTCATCACCCAGGCAACCAAGGGGAAGAAGGGATGCGGAGCGAACACGATCGACAACCCCGCGTGCTCGAACTCGGCGACACCCGACGTGATGGGCTACCACACGGCAGCAGAGATCCCAAACTACTGGACCTACGCAAAAGACTTCGTGCTCAACGACCATATGTTCGAGCCGGTGGCTTCGTGGTCGTTGCCCGACCACCTCTACCTGGTGTCGGGATGGTCGGCTAAGTGCTCGAACCCTGACCCCAAGAGCTGCGTCAACCAGACGCGGGGCCCGTACACGCCGGCCCAGATGCAGATGTACGTGGACCAGGCCATCAACACCGGCACGGCTGACGTCACCAATGCGTGGACCGACATCACCTGGCTCCTCTACAACAAGCACGTCTCGTGGGCCTACTACGTACAGACCGGCAACCAGCCGGACTGCGAGAACGACGCCGCCGTGGCGTGCCCGCCGGTGGCGCAGAGCTACCTGACACCGGGCATCTGGAATCCCCTTCCCATTTTTGAGGACGTGCAGAAGGACCACCAGATCCGCAACATCCAGCCGCTGAACAACTACTTCTCCGAGGCCAAGAAGGGAACCCTGCCCTCGGTCATGTGGGTCACACCGTCCCAGGCCGACAGCGACCACCCGCCGGCGAGCGTCCACCAGGGCCAGGCCTACGTCACCTCGGTGATCAACGCCGCCATGAAGAGCCCCGACTGGGACTCGACCGCCATCTTCTTGCAGTGGGACGACTGGGGCGGTTTCTACGACAACGTCGTGCCGCCGCCCGTCGACCAGAACGGCTACGGGCTGAGGGTCCCGGCCATGGTGATCTCGCCGTACGCCAAGACCGGGTACATCGATCACCAGACCCTCTCGAGTGACGCCTACCTCAAGTTCATCGAGGACGACTTCTTGGGTGGGTCCACGACTCAATCCCAAGACCGACAAGCGACCCGATCCCAGGCCCGATGTCCGCGAGGACGACAAGGTTCTGGGCAACATGGTGAACGACTTCGACTTCAACCAGACCCCGCGGGCCCCGGTCCTGCTCCCGACCAACCCCCCTACGGACTCGCCGAGCATCCCGACCTACTTCAACGGGTTGGGGCCGTGCGTCGGGTGCACTGCCACGCCTCCCGGCGCATAGGGGTTTCGTTGTCATCCGCACCGGCGAGGCGTGTCAGTGAAGGATGGCGAGCCTAGGGCGGGCCGCTAAGGATCAGCAACATCCATCGTTCATGCCGTGACGCTATCGGCTGACGGCGGGCTCGGTTGTGGGTAGCCGACGATGTCCCCCATCCAACTGTCAGGCAGCACCTTCATTGAGGTGAGTCGAATCGTGGCCGACAAAATGGTGTCCCACTAGTGGCAGGGCCACGCCGCACGAAACGCCGAGTGATCCCGGATACTCCGGTGAAATCGCAGCCTGAGCGAAGCCGTTCGACGGCGCAGCCGTATGTACATCCGGGTCCGGTGTTTGCGGTCGGCCCCCAGGGTGAGTTGAGCTGGCCCTGCCAGGGCACTCAGAACTGTCAGTTACGACCGGTCATGCAGTGTTCCCGCGGACCGCAAAGAGCAGCACGAAACACTCGACTGGCGTCAGATGATGACGACCGAACCAGCGGTAGGGGCACCCTTTAGCGATCCGTGTGGATTGTTTGCGCGATACCGATCTGATCGGGGTCCCAGTGGCTCCAGCGTCGCGTTATGCAACCGGCAGTGGAACCTGGACAGCCGCACCCACCTGCGAACGCCAAGCGCCTGCCCGGGGACTACGAGTCGAAACGGTAAGGCAGGGGTTGTCCGTCGGACCTATCCTCTGCCCGGTGAGACGCCACAGGCCATCCATACCCAAGGGCTACGACGGCAAGATCGCCGTGGTTACCGGAGCGTCATCGGGGATCGGGCGTCGGTTAGCCTTGGACCTCGCTGAACGTGGCGCCACGGTGGTGGGGGTAGCGCGCCGCAAGGAGCTGCTCGCCGAAGTCGAAAAGCTGCTGCAGTCATCCACCCCTGCCAGTTCCACCCGAGTGTGTGATGTCGGAGACACCGACTCGTATGAGCATGTCCTTGGCCAGATCGAAGAGCGGCACGGCCGCATCGACGTGTTGATCAACGACGCCGGGATCGAGCAACTCACGCCCGTGGAGCAAGGGCTGTCGCCAGCGTTTCGTCAGATCTTCGCTGTGAACGTCTTTGGTCTCATTGCGGGCACGCTGGCGGTCATACCCGGGATGGTCGCCCGGCGATCCGGGATCGTCGTCAACGTCTCTTCTGATTCGGCACGGGCTCCCGAACCCGGTCACGGAGCCTACGCAGCGTCCAAGGCTGCCGTGGCGGCGTTCACCGAGGCGGTGGCCCACGAAGTCGCCAACCGAGGCGTCCATGTCCATGTGCTCTATCCGGCCTGGGTCCCCACAGCGATGGGGATGTCAGGGGTCGACGACGGCGGATCACTGCCCCCCAGGGTCGTCCGACGAAGTGAGGCTCAGGTGTCGGAGTTGGTGCTCGCGCGCATGGGAGGACGGCGCATGGAGATCAACGCGGCCGTATTGCCCCTCTTGGCTCCCATCGGGCGCAGCATCGCCCCGATCTCTTATCAAAGGGCCATGCGCCGTCGTGCCCACTGATGGTGATTCCACATCCCCCCGCCATGGTCACCATGACCGAGTACACGCGAGCCTGGCCGAGAGCCACTGAGCCAACGAGACGGGGGGTAGGCGACGATCGAGCCTGGGATGTATCGTCTCTCGGCGCGGGCCCACTGGGGCCGGTGAGAAAGTGTGTTCACGATGGTCGCCACCAGTTCTCTTTCTCGGGATATGCGCCTGATTCGGCCACTCACTCTGTTGGGCCTTCTGTGCGTAACCGTCGGCGGTGGTTTCATAGCCACAAACGCACCCAACTTGACCTCTTCCGGTGCAGCCTCGGCAATCACCCTCTCTCTGACGACAACGGCACCGGGGGCGACGTGCGACAACGCCACCAACCCGGTCGGACCCGTCTGCAGCGGGCTGGCTGCGGGCGATGTCATCAATGTGACGGGTGGTGGGTTCACTCCTGGGGCGACCGCCTCAATCGTCGAGTGCAGCAGCGTGGCCACCCAGCCAGTGCTCGCCACCGTATCCGGTCAGCTGCTCGTCGCTCTCCCCGACAACGATCCCAAGTTCAGGGCCGAACACGGGGAACCTAGCGGGCACCTTCACGATGCGGACCGGCACCATCGGACCGCCGGAGACCGGTGATCAGCCGACTTGTCAAAGCACCTCAGGATGGCCAACCACGGCCCTCATGACCATCCAAGACTGTTCCACGTCGGGAAACGCTAACGCCGATGCCGCCATGTACCCTTGTCCGCCCACGACCGCCCAACAAACAGCTGGATATGTCTGCACGCTCGGAATCATGGACTCTGCTGATGAACGAGTGGTTGGAGCCGCCCTCTTCGACTCTGAGACGCTACCTCTATGCACCTCGGTGGTCGCCACCACGTATCCGACCTTCCCGTGTGGAACAACCTCGTCGACGACTACGACCGCAACGACCACCACCATCCCAACGACCACGACCACAGCTCCCGTGGTCGCACCGACCACCTTGACCTCCTCCCTGTCGGGGGGCGGACAGTCGAGCACGATTATCGTGACGCCATCCGAAACGCCAGTGGTCGACCAGGCGGACTTGACCGGGGCAAATACCTCCAACGCTCAAGGAACCGTCACTTACACCGTCTTCTCTTTGTTCTTCTCGTCGCACTTTCCCTTCTGGGGGTGGCAACCTGCAGCCAATAGTCAGACGGTCGCCGTTGCCGATGGGGTCGTACCCACGTCGAGCCCGGTAACACTTGGACCCGGCGTGTACTTGTGGGAGGCGTTCTACTCGGGGGACGCCCGCAACGGAGCACGCCTGAGTCGGTGGGGCTCGGAGTTAGAGATCGTGGTCCCTTCGCCTCTATTCGGATCTTGACTGATTGGCAAAACCGGACCGACGAGAGCCGCGAGACGACCTATCGGGCACGGGTCTTCATCAACCTCGACGCCAGCCCTATCCCAGTGATCGATAGGTGACGTCGAGTCAGTCGCTCGGGAACTCCACCGCCAGCGACCACATCGACGACCCGTGGACCTTCCCATGACCATTGCTCTCCACCGCTACCGGTCGTTCGCTCATTCCCGGAGGCAGAGCTGGGTTGTATCCATCCACGCGATGGACGCGCGATGGCGGGTCCAAGGAAGCGCCGGAAAGCAGACAAGTAGCCGGCTTGACCAGCAGTGGAGATGAGCGGACAACTCTCGAACCAAGACATCAGGGAGGAGATTGAAAGCCTCTGGGCCTTGACCAGGCATTTTGATTGACACTGGCCGTCGGCCCAAGACTTGTTGGGGGGGACCATCCAGGGATCTCCCCCATCACTACCTCTATGTCGCACCCCCGGACCGACCTGCGAAGATTTGCGTGCGGTCCGCTCTCTCCCGGGTTGGTCGCATAATCCGGCAATGTCGAGTGCCGCGTCCATCGGCGTGAGATTGTAGCCCTATGCCAACCATCAGCCCTCGGCAATGTCGGCCGTGATCCATCCGAACTCGGAAGAGATCCGGACCCCCAAACCGTCGACGTGCAAGGGCTTGATCACCTCGCACAACGCGTCGCAGAAGGCGTCGTAGCCGATGGCTTCGATTGCGGGAATAGATGGCCCTGCGGCGGCGAGCGCCCGGACCGCGGTCTCAAGATCCGGCCACTCGTTCGTGACGTTCACCGTCCCGCGTTCAAGTGGGTGGAACCCCGTCGATAGCAGCATGTCTTCGATGACCCCCAGGCGCCCGGTGTCACCCTGCTCATGGGTTGCTTCACCGTGACTCAAAGGCGAGAGCTCGATGATTTTCAGGAAGTAGGGCATCAGACCGAGGTGCTCGTAACGGCCCCAAAAGGTCAAACCCAGCCGGCCGCCCGGGATGAGCACGCGCCGCGCTTCTCGAAGCGCCCCTTCGCACCTCTTCCAGATCCCGTTGAAGCTGGTGACGACGTCAAAGGCGGCGTCGGGGAACGGGAGGGCGAACATGTCGCCCACCCGGAAATCGCCGCTCGGTGTCCTGGCCCGGGCGATCGAGACGAGCGCTTCTGATGCATCCAGTCCCGAGGCGACAGCTCCCCGGCGAGAGGCAAACTGTGCGGCCAGACCGGCCCCACACGCGATGTCCAGGAGTCGGATGCCGGGACCGACGGCCAGGTGGTCGAAGACGACCTCGTTCGCCGGTCGGGCATAGTGCTCGAACAGATATGCCCAGTCGGTGGCTCGGGCTCCCCAACCCCGCCCTGCTTCCTTCCAGTCCACGGTGATCTGCGACATCGGACCTCCTTAGACGAACGACCGTACAAGAACTCTAAACGATCGTTCGTCTAAGATGCAAGGTGGCCCGCCGAGAGAACGGGGACGATAAGGCGATGCCCGAGGAGGACACCCCGGTCAAGCAAACCCGAGCCCCGGGAGAACGGTCGCGTGCCCGCATCGTGGAACAGGCAGCGCAGCTGGCAACGATCGAGGGAATCGAAGGGCTTTCGATCGGCCGGCTTGCCGACGCCACCGGCATAGCGAAGAGCAGTGTTTACGCGCTCTTTGGCTCCAAAGAAGAACTCCAACTGGCGACGATCAACGCAGCACGCGACAGCTTCATCACGGAAGTGGTCGCCCCTGCGCTGAATGCGACCGAGCCTGGGCGCGAGCGTCTGCTCGCGCTTTGTGAAGGTTTCCTCTCCTATGTGGAGCGGCGCATCTTTCCCGGTGGCTGCTTCTTCGTCGCCGCCTCGGCCGAGGTTGGTGGTCGTCCTGGCCGTGTCCATGACGAGGTGGCCCGCATCCAACAGCAGTGGCGTGACTTGCTGGAGCGTGAAGCAAAGACGGCCGTTGAGAACGGTGAACTCCCAGTTGGCACAGACCCCGGACAGCTCGCCTTCGAGCTCGGTGTCATCCTCGCCGGCACAAACATCGTCAGCGTCCTTCACGACGATCTGGCCGTGGTTGCCCGAGCGCGCTCTGCTGCCAGGAGTCGATTGTTCAAGAAGTCGAGTTAGAAGGTGCGCAGATAGGGGCCATCACGCGGGAGCCAGATTACCCCCGGTCGAGCAGCTTGGCGTGTTCGAGAGTCAGCACTCTCTTGGCACTCTCTTGGCACTCTCTTGGGAGCTGAGTGGAGGTGAGCGGACAACTCTCGAACCAAGACCTCCGGGAGGAGATTGAAACCCTCTGGGTCCTGACCAGGCATTTTGATTGACGCCCGGCGGTCGGCTTAAGGCTTGGACTTCTCTTTGGTAGGCCCGGAGCACGATTCAGGGCCTCTCCCGCGCAACCTCCAGCTCCGTCCTCAGGATGCCAGTAGACCGCCCTGTATCGCCGAGTGTTCAGACTTGACGCGACAGTTGCACGAGGACTCGACCGAACAGGTCGTCGCTCACGGTGCTGGGGTCGACGTACTGCTCTATGGCGAGGCCGTTGGAGAGTGCCAACACCACGGTCACGACATCGTCAACGGTGAAGTCCCCCACGTGCGGATCTCGCCCAAGGATCTGTTGGACACTGTCGGCTATAGCATCCCGCATAGTTCGTCGGTGGGCGATGAACCGCGCACGCACGTCCTCGTCTCGGACGGCGCGGCGCCAGAAATCCAAGAAGACCAATCGCCATTCCCGCTGCTCGGACAAGGCCTCGGTGAGAAGATCTCCGATGCCGCGAAGGTCCTGGGGTCGGCAAGGGTCGGCTGTGCGAGCGGCCAGGGCGCTCCGGACTGACGCCACCCGGAGCAACACTTGCTCGGTCATCATGGCGTAGAAGAGATCGTCCTTGCCGGTGAAATTGGAGTAGATGGCGCCCTTGGAAAGGCCTGCGGCCGCGGCGACTTGGTCCAGATTTGCAGTGTCAAAGCCACGCTCGGCAAAGACTCCCAGGGCCGCATCCAACAATCGACGGCGCACAACCTCACGTTTGGGTCGCCGGGTCCGGTCAACAAACTGAGCGTTCAGGTTCGACCCTGTCGTGGGCCTCACTTCTGTCGTGCTTTTGACGCTGCTCATCCCACATAGCATACTAATCGGTATTCAATACCAATCAGTATCGAGGAGACTCCATGGCGCTGATCCCCTACGCCGACCCTCAGAACGCACCCAAAGAGGTCCGCGAGCTGCTCGGCGTCCTACCCGACCTGCATGTGTTCCGGATGGTCGGCCAGGCTCCCACGCTGTTCGGGCCCTGGTTGTCCCTCGGCGGGGCGATCCTGGCCACGCTCGAACTCGACCCGTTGCTGCGCGAGCTCGCCATCTTGCAGGTGGCCTGCACCGTCGGCTGTGAGTACGAGCGACTCCAGCACGCAGCGATCGCTGCCGGTCTGGGCGCGACCAGCGAGCAAGTCACGCTGCTGGCCACCTCCTGCGAGAGCCGGGACCAAGATGCGATCAACCGAGCCTTCACACCCGCCCAGCGAGCCGTGATCGGCTTCACCGATCAGGTGGCCGGCCACGGCCAGGCCTCCGAGGAGGAGGTTGCCACCCTCCGGGAACACCTGTCCGATCGCTGCGTTGTGGAGCTCTTACTCGTCGTCGGTCATTACATCGGGATCGCCCTGTTGGCCCAAACGCTTCGCCTCGATCTCGACGAACCCGCGCAAATGGCGGTCGTCGACCTCGCTGCAGGCACCACGAACAACGGGTGATGACTATGACCGCCAGCCCTGAGATGCTGGGAGCGTTGCCGGCTCATTTCAGTGAGACAGCTGCCGGCACCGCTGGTGGCCACGGCACCCTGCAGGGCCGCCGCTTGCTCGTCGTGGGCGGCGGTCAGCAGACCTACGATCAACACGACCCTCCAGTGGGCATCGGGCGAGCGATCAGCCTGCTCGCCGCCCGCGAAGGCGCTTCGGTCGCTGTCGCCGACATCGACGCTGCCGCCGCGCAGACCACCGCAGACCACATCACCCAGGAGGGGGGCACTGCCTTCGCCCTCATTGGTGACAGCAGCAATGAGGATGACGTCGCACGCCTGGTCGAGCAGACCGTCGAGCACTTGGGCGGCTTGGATGCCGTCTCACTCAATGTCGGCATTGCCGCCGGCGACCACCTGGCCGGCACCACATCGGCCGACTGGGACAGAGTCATGGCGACCAATGTGCGATCCCATTTCTTGTGTTGCAAGCACATCCTTCCGCTGTTGCCGCCCGGCGCCTCTATCGTCCTCACCTCCTCCACCGCCGCCCGCGTCGTCAGCACCACCGAGATTCCCGTATACGCGACTAGCAAGGCGGCACTGTCCGGGTTGTGCGTGTACGTCGCCAAGGAAGCAGCTTTACGACGAGTGCGGATCAACGTCGTCATGCCTGGACTCATCGACACATCGCTCGGACGACTGGCCAGCTTTGCCAAGCCCGATCGGGACAGCATCCCGATCCCCCTCGGCCGCCAAGGAACCGGCTGGGACGTTGCTGCGGCTGCTGTCTTCCTCCTCTCCCACGCCGCCGACTACATCACCGGCCAGACCCTCGCCGTCGATGGCGGCCTCTCGGAAGTCCGGTGACCGCAACCGGTCCCCTGTCAGTGGCTCTGGGCGTGCTTTCCGCGGTTCGATCCAACGAATTCGTGCTCGCGAGTGTGAACGATTGTTTCATCTATCCAGATGCGGCCATCGACCGATCCCGATTCTGGAGCATCCAGATCACGGATTGGGGACTCGTCCCACATCCGTCGCGGCGCCCATATCCGCCGATCCCGATCGCATTCAGCACGCCGTGGATGTCGGCGGACTACATCCGAGTTGTCGAGCCGAGGCGCGAGGGTCGCTCGTATTCGGTCCACTCGATGGTCATCGGCGTCATTGGCATAGAGCCGATCGTCCCAGACGAGGCCACACCCACCGCGTAGGGGCCTTCGGCACTGGACGAGGTGTCGCCCCCACTTCACCATGAAGGCAGGAGGTGGGCCATGTCGACACTCGTTGTGTAAGGATTACCGCTCGGTTGGACCTAACCGGGTCTCACCCTGGCTCGCACTCACACCGGCAGGGATGGGGGGTGCCTACGGCCATGATGGGGGTATGCCGCAACGTCAAGCGAGTTCTCGCTCGATTGCTTGGGAGGTCGCGCCGGGTGTGCATTGTTTGGGGCCTCTCGGACGTACGCAGACCAACGTCTACTTTGTGGGTGCAGGATCCTCGTGGGCGCTGATCGATACCGCCTGGACCAAAGACGGCCCGTTGATCAAGGAGGCCGCCGAGGGTCTGTTCGGAGCCGGTGCGCGTCCCGCCGCCATCCTACTCACTCACAGCCACCCAGATCACGCCGGTTCCGCACTCCACCTGGCCCAAGCATGGAACTGTCCTGTCTACGTGCATGCTCGTGAACTGCCACTCGCCACCGGACAGTTCGCCGCCATGGCTGAGTACGCAGGACCCTTCGATACCTGGCTCATCCTGCCGCTCATGCGAGTCATGGGCCGAAGGCGTCGTGACGCAGTCCTTGCCCGATCGAGCCTCGGGTCGGTCGTTCGCGTCCTCGAACCGGATGCGGGGGTTCCGGGGCTACCCGGTTGGCAGTGCATCCCCACGCCAGGCCATACGCCTGGTCATGTCGCCTTCTTTCGCAACAGTGACCATGTCTTGATCACTGGCGATGCCTTGGTGACCATGGAGCTCAACTCTTTGTCGGGCCTCCTGCGCCAGCGGCCAGGTCTGTCGGAACCCCCCTGGTATACGACCTGGAATCGGTCCGTATCCAGGGAGTCGATTATCACGCTTGCGGGACTTGAACCGACCGTTTTGGCCGGTGGCCACGGGGTGCCAATGACCGGTCCGGAGACCGCTAGTGCGCTGTGCGCCTTCGCAGGAAGCGCTCGCGGAACTCGGCGGCCCTGAATGTGATGCCAAGCCCTCTCGACCCGGTCCGGAGGCCACCCGTGCACCGATCGCGGCAGTGGGCGATCCCGAGCGCCCTTGGGCCCGCGGCGACCTGCCCTCCCCCGAGCGGCAGCCGGCATTCCCGCCCCGGCAGCGAGCAACGGGTTGGGGTGCATCACACGATGACCCCGGGCGGTCGCGATGCCGTCCGGATCGCCGAGTCGGGCGCGCATCAGGCCGGTTCGTTGTGTCGCTCGTGCCGGCGCGAGTTGCCTGGCCCGGCACCGGCAGGCTTCGGGACCACAGGCCCTGGCGCGGTTGTTGGTCGACGGGCACACTGACGACGATGAAGGCGGCGGTCGCGACCCGCTACGGCCCCCCAGAGGTCGTGCATGTCATGGACGTCCCCCAGCCCGCACCGGAGGGGGACGAGCTGCTCGTCAGGGTCCACGCCACCACGGTCAACCGGACCGACTGCGGCTTCCGAGCCGCTCACCCGTGGTTCATCCGTGGCGTCACCGGCATGACGGAGCCGAAGCGCACCACGCTCGGGAACGAGTTCGCCGGGGTCGTCGAGGCAGTGGGCGAGGACGTCAGCCGCTTCGCAGTCGGTGACCGGGTCTTCGGCTACAACGATACCCGCTTCGGATGTCACGCCGAGTACCTCGCCATCGGCCAGGACGCCGCGATTACGACGATGCCCAACGGTCGGGACTTCGACGTCATGGCGCCTGCGACGGAGGGATCGCACTACGCCCTCGCCTACATCCGTGCCGCCGGCGTCAACGACAGCAGCGAGGTCATGGTCTACGGCGCCACGGGCGCCATCGGTTCCGCGGCCGTGCAGATCATCAAGAGCCTCGGTGCTCGCGTGACTGCGGTGTGCGGGAGCGAGCACGTGGACCTCGTGGCCGGGCTCGGCGCCGACCGGGTGGTCGACCGAACGACCACGGACTTCACCGCCGACATCCGGCGGTACGACCTCGTCTTCGACGCAGTCGGGAAATGCTCGTTCCGGCAGTGCCGGAAGCTGCTGAAGCCCCACGGGATCTGGACGTCGACCGACCTCGGCCCGCTGTCGCAGAATCCGCTGCTCGTGCTGGCGACCCGCTTCTCACGTGGGCGCCGGGTGCTGTTTCCCTTGCCGGCGATCGACCGAGAGATGGTCGAGTACCTCAAGGGCCTCGTCGAGTCGCGGCAGTTCACGCCCGTCGTCGACCGCACGTACCCGCTCGAGAAAATCGTCGAGGCGTACCGATACGTGGAGACGCAGCAGAAGATCGGCAACGTCGTGATCACCGTCACGGGCGCCGACTGACACCGACAATCCGAAAGCGCTCCTACTGTCGGTTCCGAGGCGGCCACACACGACTCAATATCACCAAGTCCCGCGTATCGGCACCGCGGCGGCGAGGCGCACAGTCGTGCCGGTTGCGAGCACCCCGGGCGAGAGGTCGAGCTAGGGCCGCCAGACCGCACATGCTGGCGATCCCGGGCGCATCGCGCAGGTGAGCGGTGCGACCTGGATGTGCCGTTACATCGCCCCTCCGACTCCCTTCCCCGAAAGGGTAGAACCGACCGATATCGCTCCGGCCGATGGTTCGAGAGTCAGCACTCTCTTGGCACTCTCTTGGCACTCTCTTGGGATGCACTCTCTTGGGATGCACTCTCTTGGGAGCTGAGTGGAGGTAAACGGAATATGTTCGAACCCTCCACGCCGCCTGAGGCGACTTCTTGATGCTTTGGACCCAAGTTCATTTTCTCAGCTCAGTGGGCCGAAGACAACAGCAACGGAGCGCGAACGGGGGTCGGTCGATCTGATCCCATACTCGCCCAGACACCATCTGACGACCCATGAAATCGAGGAGCTTGTCGCCGGGTACCAGGCAGGCTCAACGGCCAAAGAGCTGGGCAACCGCTGGAGGGTCCACCGGACGACGGTCGCCGCCCTCCTGAAGGCGCGAGGGGTACAGCTTCGCAATCGGCCCTTGGACGAAGCCGAGGTGTCGGCCGCCATTGGGCTCTATCAATCGGGCCTGTCGTTGGCCACAGTCGGTCAGCGTCTGGCTCGGGATCCGAACAGCGTGAGAATGGCCCTGCTTAGAGCCGGAGTCCCCAGGCGGGACACCCACGGGCGCCCACCCGGATAGGTGCTACGGCGAGCCTGGCTGGGACCGCACATACAGGATGGCCTACGCTCCCTCGCCCTTCTTGCGAGACCTAATAAGCAGGAGGAGACCAACTGCGTTCGCCAGTCCCACAACCAACGCTGCGATCGCAAGGGCGTCTGGAAGCGTCGAGCCACCGCCGGAACCCGTGGTCGGCGCGGCCTCGTGCGGGGTCGTCACGGGTGTCGTCGGTGCGTTTGATGGAGTGAGGGTCAGGACCGGTGCAGGGAAGTCCGGGGCAGGTTGACCGGCCACAGGGACCTCGATCCACCGCACGATCTCCCCGGATGAATAGGTCTGAAGCGCCTTGAAGTAAAGTTGGGTGGGCTTGTTGGGCACAGAACCAGCCGCCACGTTGAAGTCCACGTATTGGCCTGGTGCGATCCCGACCCCCGTGGCCATCCACGTCACATCGGACACGATCTCGCTCACTGGCCCATCGTCGGTCTGGACAGGTGTAGCTAGGTTCTGCGTATGCACGTTTGCCGTCCAGCCCGGTACTGGCTGCACATCCACGGTCAACAGCGGCAGGTTCGTCGGAAAGAACACCTGGACGTTCACGGTATTGGCGTTGTCGCGCTCGTTGGGGACCCGGAACGTCAACTCGATGTCACTCGACCCCGCCGGAAGGCTGGTGGGATGGACGGTGACGTGGGCCCACGCGGGTTGTGCAAGTGCCAATGCACCGAGGGCTGCGATCATGATGACGGCGGCCATACGTAGCGTCCGGGGGATCCTGAGTCCCGGTTGCTCGTGATCGCTTGGGACCATCAGCTCCCTCATGCGGCCAGGATTACGGCGATCGGGAGGGCGATGATGCATGTCGCCACGGCGAAGGCAGCGCTCGCCGTCGCACTCGACGAGGTCGGTGGATCGAGAAGGCGCTCAACTCGGGCGACAATGGCGGTGCTAGAGGCAGCGAGGGTGCATCCCGGTGGAGCCCCAGCGCTGGCCATAGCGACCAAGGCTTTGGCGAGGGTGTGACGGGGGATCCGCCTTGTGGCGAAATCATCGGCCGCCATCTCCAGCAGACCGGCCACCGCCTGCCTGGCGTGACGGGCATACGGGATGAAGTGAAGCAGGCTGTCCATGGCAGCAAAGGGCAAGAGCACGATGCCGTGGCGCTCACGGACATGACCACGCTCATGGGCCAGGACGGCTCCGAGCCCTTCGTTGTCGAGGATCTGCAAGGCCCCGGCGCTCAAGACGATGCGGGGACGGACCCCAGGCAGGCAGTAGGCCGCCACCCGGGCGTCGTCCAGGAGAAGGGCACCCGGGGCACGCTCTGAACGTCGACCCACCAGGTCAAGGACTCGGCGGTGGACAGCTCGGGTGCGGGCGGTGCGGATGGCGGCGACGAAGAGCCCGATGAGAAGGACCGCCCCGACATCGGTGGCCAGGGTGAGGCCGAGCGATCCATCGATGCCGAGCCCGGCCAACGGATGCCCGGCGCGAGCCTGACGCACGAGCCGCATGGTGCCTCCGACAAGGCCGCCGTGCAGCGGAGCGACGGTCACGGCTAGTCCGGCTCCGATGGCCGCCAGGGCTCCGGCCAAGCCGATCGCCTGCCACAGAACGATGGCCGACCGGGGTGCTCGGTTGGGCCACTGCGAACGCGCCGAGCGTGGGCCCTGCCGGTCCGAAGAGCATGAGTGCCAGCGCAGCCAACAAGGCGGCGGTGATCATCGACCCTGACGCTTTGGGGATCGACGCGGCGATCGGGCGAGCACCCGACGGAGGATGGCCGCGTCCGATGCTGACGCCGTCTCGGCGAAATGAACGAGCGCCGCATTGCGATCTGTCGCCGAGCCCAAGGCGTCGAGCATCAACTCGGCCACGTAGGACTCGCGGCTCTCCGTGGCCGCGTAGAGGTGCGCCCGCCCTCCGCGCTCGCGCTGGACAAGGCCCTTGTGTTCAAGGCGGTCGAGGACGGTCAAGACCGTCGTGTAGGCGTACCCCGGCAGGTCATCGGCCACCGCTCGGGCGGTGATGTACTCGTCCAGGTGCGCCCACAGGATCTCCATCACCCGTCGTTCCAGGTCGCCCAACCGCATCGTGTCCTCCCGCGCCCGTTGCTCCGCGGACTCTAGCCCCCCGGGGTTTGGTATTTCTACCGGACGTGGTACTACCGTGCGTAGAACTTGTGGGACCTCAGGAGAGCCGTGGCTGTCAGGTCGACGAAGAGGTGGGTAACCGTTTCGCTCGTGAGCCTGGCGCTCACTGCGGCGGCCTGCTCGACGGGTCCTCCGGGGGCGCCGCCTCTCAGCCTGGGGACCGTCGAGACCAGGGCGATTCCAGCCTCAGTGGCCAACCTGCCCCTCACCAACCAGGACGGCACGACCGTTACGCTGACCTCGCTCCGGGGCAAGACCGTCATGCTTGTCCCCTTCTTGACGCTGTGCAGCGAAGTCTGCCCATTGACCACAGGCAACTTGCTCCAAGTCGAAAAGGCACTCATCCGAGACGACGTCGCATCCAAGGTCCAGGTAGTCGAACTCTCAGTCGACCCCGACCGTGACACGACGACCCGGTTGGCCGCCTATGCCCATCTCACCGGTGCCTCGTGGGATCTGGTCACCGAATCCGATTCCGATCTGGCCCGCATTGCCGCGTTCTTCGGTTTCACCTTCCAGAGGGTCCCGCAAGACAACCCACCCGCTGTTGATTGGCTCACCGGCAAGCCCCTCACCTACGACATCAACCATTCCGATGGGTATGTCCTCATCGACCAGCAAGGACGGGAGCGGTTCTCGACGGGGGCCAGTCCTGACTTCCACGGGACACTGAACTCCACGTTGCACGCGTTTCTATCCGATCTGGGTCGCCAGCACCTAGCTCACCCACAAACCCCCGGCTGGAACCCATCAGCAGCGCTCCAGAGTCTCAGTTGGATGCTCGGAACGACGCTCGTCCTCCCAAACTAAGGAACCCCGATGCCTCCGATCTCGTTGGCCGACATAGCGCCGCCGAACATCTGGCACAACCTCGGCTCGACCACCATTGCTCTGACTCCCTCGCTACTGATTGCCGGAGCCGCAGGCCTGTACCTGTGGGGGGTATGGCGGGCGCGGCGCCTGCACCCCGAGTCCCCGTGGTCTGGGCGTCGGACGTGGGCGTTTCTGGGGGCCATGGTTGTCACTTTCGTCGCCATCGAACTGTTTGTTGGCGTATACGACGACGTCCTGTTCTATGACCACATGATCCAGCACCTCATCTTGATCATGATTGCCGCTCCCCTGATCGCCATGAGCGCACCAGTCGAGCTGCTCACCCAGGCGACCACTGGCACGACTCACCGGGTGGTGACGCCGGCGCTCGACTCCAGGGTGGCCGAAGTGGTAGGGCACCCGATCACAGGGTTCGTCCTCTACGCCATCCTTATCCCCGCCGCCCACCTGACCACGCTGTACAACTACGCCCTCACGCACGACCTGGCCCACGACAACGAGCACCTGGCCTTCCTTGTGGTGGGCTATCTGTTCTGGCGTCCCGTTGTGGCCATCGAGCCCAGTCGGCATCCCCTCCCCCCAGGGCTACGGCTCGTCTACCTGATGCTGTCCGTGCCCATCGACACATTCAGCGGACTCGTTCTCCTTTCGTCTACCCACGAGATGTTCTCGGCCTACTACGCCATTCATCGCAACTGGGGACCCTCGCGGCTGGAGGACCTCCACATCGGGGGCGCCATCATGTGGATCGGCGGCGATACGTTGATGGTTACTGGCATGATTCCTGTCGTCGTCAACTGGGTACGCCGAGAGGACCAACGCGCCCGCCAGCTTGACGCCGAACTTGATGCTGCGGAGGCCGCCGAGTCAGCGTCGCCTACCGGTTACACGTCGACTTGATCTCTCGCCAAACCCCTCTCTCACCTCCGACGTGGACCACGCGCAAGTGCCTGATACCGGGTGGATAGCACCGTCCTGAAGGAGTTCGAGTCCGTTTAGTAGGCAGTGAGCGATCGGAAAGTCGATCTCACCCCTGAGCAGGCATGATGCGAGAAATCTGCCAACAGAGGCCAGTGGAGGTGAGCGGACTCGAACCGCCGACTTCTACGTTGCGAACGTAGCGCTCTACCAGCTGAGCTACACCCCCAGGGTGGAAGCCCAGAATAGCGCCGGGCGCTGACCTGGTGCTTCTGTCCCAAAGAGCCGATGCCCGTCTCCTCGTTGCTTTCTGCTTTTGCCCACGGTAGAACGAGGTATCAGCGTCATCCCGGGAACAGCTCAGACAGTAGCTCGGCGACGCGGTGATCGGAAGCGGCTGTGGTTCGCGCATATATCTCGCACGTCGGAACGACCGAGACCGGCCTTCGTCCGCGCACAGGCGATGGATCCGCTTGATGCCCAATAGACCAGCCGCGCTTTCGGGCGTCGGTGGCGTCCCGTCACCCCAACTGGGACGACGCCCCGAGGAGTCCCGCAAGGAGGCGCGGGGAGCGAGCTCGTCGTTACATGGGACTGGGGCTCGGAGACGCTGGGTGGAGCGGAGTTGGCGAAGAGACAAATGGCCCGCACTCAGGGACCCCGAACCGCTCTCGGAGGGCCACAACGACCTTGCGGGTCCGCGGTCTCGCCTACTGGAGTATGCCTTCGTCGCTTCACGCTGCGGTCCGCCTGATCCCAACTTGGAGCATCGGACTCGCATGTATGTCATGTGGCTCATCTCACGGGGAGCCGCCACCCGTCTATCACGATCTTGACAATCTCCAACCAACACGTCGTTGACCACTTCACTAAGGTCGTTTGCTCTGAGAGCCTCAGGCGCGCCGATACGTTGCCACGGCCAGCCAGCCACAGGTTACAACAATCGCGATGATCCAGCAAGCAGACTGCCATGCATAGTGAGACACGGGGCCGCCATCACAAAGTGCCCGCACAGTGTCAACGGTTACGGTAACAGGCTGGTTGCGGGCGAATATCTGCAACCAGCCAGGCATCTCTTCGACGCGCACGAATACTGAACTAGCGAAGACGAACGGCATCATAGACAGAATCCCCGCCAGTTGAGCAGTCTCGGGATCTTTCACCACCGAACCTATGAGCGCGTACAGACAAATAAACGCGAACCCGGCACCCAAGACGAATACCAGAGCTGCTATGGCCCCCGGGGCTCCATTGTGGAAACGGAATCCAAGGATGACCCCAACGGCGAGTACGATCGCCACGACGAGCGTGCTGCGCATTAAATCTGCGACACAGCGACCAGCAAGCACCGCCGAACGTGCCATCGGCAACGAGCGGAAGCGTTCAATCATCCCTCCGGAAATATCGGTCGCCATCGCGACCGCCGTCGTCGCACCCATCAGTGTCGCAGTGACAAACACGCCGGGCAGTAGGTAATCGATGTAACTCTCCCTCGGGATGTGGATAGATCCGCCGAAGACGTATCGGAACATCAAGACGAAGAGCACCGGTTGAATCGATGATACAAGAAGCAGCCTGGGTGTCCGCCAGATGCGTCGGAGGTTGCGTTTGGTGACTACCCATGCGTCGCGGAAGACGAAGGTTGGAGATCCGTGGTCTTTCGTTGTTGGCAAAGACGCGGAACCATCTAGGGGCACCGCACCCATCCGCTCTCGGAGGCGGATATTGCTATGAGAACCGCTCGGGTCCTTGCGAGGAAGCGACAATGACTGATCTGATTCCTTGTCGCCGGGTAGTGACTCTTGATCGGTAACCCCGTGCCCCGTCAGAGCCAGAAACACATCGTCGAGTGATGGACGGCGTATTCCGATGTCGTCCACTTGGATGCCCGCGCGGTCGAGGAGGTCGAGGGCCGACCGCAGTGTGGTGATTCCACCTGGGGCGGGGAATGTGATCCGCCGTCGCTCGGGGTCAGTCGTGCCAGCCTCCGAAAAGCCTGCCATGGCCGCCAAAGCGGAGTCGAATTCAACATTGCCCTGAAGCTGAACCTCCAGTACGTCTCCGCCGACTTGTGACTTAAGGTCATTGGATGTGCCTTCGGCAATGATGCGACCGCGGTCCATCAACGCGATCCGGTGTGCAAGATGGTCGGCCTCTTCGAGATACTGGGTGGTCAGCAGGACCGTCGTCCCATCGGAGACTAGGCGATCGACGACCTCCCAGACTTTGGCACGAGTCCGAGGGTCGAGGCCTGTGGTGGGCTCGTCCAGTACGAGGACAAGCGGCTTGGCGATCAGACTGGCCGCGAGATCGAGGCGACGTCGCATGCCCCCGGAATATGTCTTCGCCAATCTCGCTGCCACGTCTGCGAGATCGAACTGCTCAAGCAACTCTCCAGCGCGCTCTCTAGTTTGGTGGCGACCGAGATGACAGAGCTCGCCGACCATCTCCAGGTTTTCACGTCCCGTCAACATCAGATCGATTGCTGCAAACTGGCCCGTGAGACCGATAACAGTCCGTGCACGAGATGCGTCCCTTACGACGTCCAAGCCGGCCACTTCGGCCCAGCCGGCATCGGGCTGAAGGAGGGTCGTCAGAATCCGCACCAACGTGGTTTTGCCGGCTCCGTTTGGACCCAGAAGAGCAAGAACCCGGCCAGCCTCAACCAGGAGGTTCACGTCAGAAAGCGCCCGGGTCGTCCCAAAGGACTTCGAGATCTCCCACGCGTCGATCACCGGGTGAGACAAGTCACTCACTCACGCCCTCCATTTGGGGTAGACCTCCCGAGTTGTTGTCCGTGATCACTTCGTTCAATCAAGAGGTCGCCACCATGTGCGTCGACTCTGCGGACGCTGACCACCTGACCTCCCGCACCTTGCACTCGAAACCGATTGAGAGTCGATCGTGACTCAACGCTGTCCATTCATGTTTACATTCTCGTACGCTAGCGCAAACGATTTATGGTCTTGTTCAACGGCCTGACCCGCTGTCGAGCTCGAGGGCAATCACCGCATGAGACGGTTCCGTTCGTACAGCACGTGTCATGGACCAACGGTCAGATTGTCGACTTCCCGAAAGAGCGCTAGGAGATTAGCGGACTCATCGACAGCCGTCGCGTGCTCACGACGACATCAATTCGATTGGGACCTGACGCGATTGAATTCCTCATTCGACTGGACTGGGGCAGATCCTGGCGAATAGTCGTCCCTTGGTAGCCATACTCCAGACAACTCCTACAGGCGCCGGAAAGACCGCGACGTACTCTGCCCTACATGCATCCTCTGCGGGATTTGGGGCCGAACCTCGATCGATTCACCGGTGGTCATCGGCTTGGATCACCGTGCGGATCGCTGACACGAGGCGCGAGTTGCGACCTATGTTTGATTCGGGCGAGCGACGGCAAGAATTGATGTTCCAAATGGAATCTGAATACGATGGCGAACTAGTAGGGCCTCCGGACGCGTAACACCAAATGCAATTCGATTTGCCAAGGGACTGGGATCGAAATTCTCACTTAGAACGTCCTGCCGAGACACTTCGAGATCTGAGGCCTTCGCGCGGCGCTTGATCTTCATGATTGGCAACAAGGCAGCCATGAAGTATGTCATGTATTCGACCTTGTAGTCTGCGCTGGTCAGTAGGCTCAGCAGTGAACGACGGGTGTACCGGCGCTGGTGATGTGCAACAACGTCAAACTGACTCCACAAGCTGGGATTCGCGGGAACTGTTAAGACGATCACCCCCTTCTTCGTTAGGTGGCTTCTTAACTTCTCCAATACACCCAGATCGTCTTCGATGTGTTCCAGCACATCGAACATGCCGATTAGTTGGAACACCTCTCGTTCATCGAGGTCATGCACATCGCCCTGGCGAACTTCGCACTTTACCCGCTTTCGGGCAATCGTCACACCCTCTTCGTACTTCTCAAGTCCGATCAGTTCGCCATCACGACAAGTTGTTTCAAGAGTGCGAAGCACGTTTCCGGTACCACATCCCACCTCTAGTACACGGTACCCGGGGGGGAGAGTTGAAATCAGGGGGAGGATCGCTTCGGTGATGACGAGATTGCGAACTCGAAACCAGAATAACGTTCCTTCGTGCTCCTCCAATTGAGCGAAACGGACTGGGTCGTATGGTTCTGCTGCAGAATCTTCGACCATCTGTCTTGGAAGACCCTTCTCCCTCTGCTCGGCAAGCATCGCTTGACCCGAAACAGTGACTCGGACAATTGTGACGAAACGTGAATCTTGTCATCAGTACTCTACAGTTACTTGTCCTGTCAATGAACGGCCTCCGGGCAGGTCACGACCATGAAGGGTTGGGGGGGACGGATGGGTCTGGTGCGGGTTTCGCCCACGGGCACGATCCAAAATAGTGACCTACCCGCTGGTCCGTGAGCTGGCAGAAGACGGGATCCCCGTCACGGTGACCTGACAGGTGCTTCGCTTCAGCCCCCTGGGCTACTAGAAGTGGCGCGCTGGGAGCGTCTGCGTGTGCAGCGTCATTTCCGGGCCTCACTCGCAGATGTCATCTGGCCGACCGACATGACAGAGCACCCACGGTCAAGGGCAAGCTCTACTGCTGCTCCTTCAAGAACCCGTTCTCCAATCGCATCGTCGGCTACGGCATCGGGCCGCGCATGACCGCCGAACACTTACCTCGGGGCTACGCTCGGCCATCGCCCGACGTTAAGCGTGCGAGACGGTAGTGGCCCCACAGCGACAGAACGTCCTCAACCGCGAGACCTGGGCAACTAGAGACGAGCTCCACTACGAGATCGTCAGCTGGATCGAGCACCCATACAACCGTGGACGTCGGCTGCGTGCTCTCGGCCGCTTACACCGACCGAGTCGGAGGTCGCTTTCGCCGAGCGCGACACTGTCGCAGCCTGACCGTCGATTACCGGTGTCTACGAACCCCGCAAAAGACCCTCCGTCGTTTACACCTCTAACCTTCCGGAATTCCCACGGTGTGGATACAGAACCCGACAAGCACATCGCTCTGACAGGTCAGTGTGGCTGGCGTGCATTTCCGGCGTTCGTCACAGAAATCACCACGAGACCATCGATCGGTGTTCTCCGCATCTGGTCAGCGATGTAGGTACCATCCTGTCGTGTTCATGTGGATGAAGCATATCCTGGGCCCACAGCGCGGGACTCGCACTGTGTCGCGGTCCATTCGGGAGAAGCTCTCGGCCCTACTTGTCGTTGGCATTGGCGCGGCGATCCTCGCCGTTGAAGGGTTTCCAACCGCGTTCAATCATTTTGCCGTCTACGACGATGAAGGGCTCTTCGTTGTTCAGCTGCGAGACGCCATTGTCCGGGCTGGACCATCCATGCATGTCAACTCTCCTTACGGTCCCGCGTACAATCTTTTCATTGCAGCGGCGGCGTCACTGTCGCGGCTGCCCCTGGATCACGACGGGAATAGAATCCTTGCGTTGGCCACCTGGGTTGCTGCGACGATGATCACTGCCATCTTTGTGTGGCGCCAAACACGCTCCATGGTCATCGGCGCGCTGACCGCTGTCATCGCGTGCCTTTGGCTACAAACGTTTGCATTCGAGCCCGGTCAACCAGCGACATTTGCGTTTCTCTTGACCGTCGCACTTCTTTGCATCACACAAAGACCTAATCCCTGGAACGGACTAAACGCCCTAGTGGTCGGTGCGATATGTACAGTCCTTTTGCTCGTCAAGATCAACCTCGGTATCTATGCAATTGCTGCTATTGGATTCGTTATCGTCGTCTCAAATAGCGGCCGTCGTCCTTGGTTGCGAACGACTGCCCTTGCGGCATCAGCGGTGTTGCCCTTAGTCGTTCTCCACCACGGCCTGGCCCAAGGTAATGCCAATGTCTTCTTGCTCCTGTTCATTGTCGAACTGGGCCTCCTCGCACTGATCATTCGCACATACCAAAGATTCCCAGAGGTGGCGGTCGGCTGGGTTCCTATTGTCACGAGTGCCGCTGTCACGCTTGCGCTCATACTGGTAGGGGGTATCTACCAAGGAGACACCATCCGCGCGATCTTCCGCACGGTTGTGATTCATTCCATCACTTACGACTCGTCCACAGGGCGGTATGAGACAGCCATGATGGGCGCCGCGCTTGCCTTCGCGATTGCGTTCGTTGGAATGATCGTGGTTCATGTCAAACGATGGCAGTGGCTCCGCGTAACCTTGCGTGCACTGATCCTGCCGGCGGTGATCGTCCCGATCTTTCCCCACAGTGGTCTTCCGCTGACATCCGCAATGGTGGGGTGGGCTGTCTTACCGATCCTTCTTGTCGGTGATGATGAATCGGATCCAACTCGCCGTACTGCACGGTTGTGCCTGGCAACAATGATCCTCTTCAATGAACTCCAGGCATATCCGGTCCCTGGTAGTCAGATCGCGTACGCCACCTTTCTCGCCGTACCGGCCGCCTTCATTGTGACCAATGACCTAATTGGCGACCTCCGGGCGGCAGAGCGAGCAAAGCGCTTAAGGGCCTACGTGCCTTCCATAACGCTGGCGGCTGCCATGGTCCTGTGCGCCTTTCTGTTCGCTCGGGCAACGACGCACCAATGGTCGGTGTACTTGAGGGAGGTACCGCTTCGACTTCCTGGGAGCAACCTCATACATCTTTCTCGAGCGCAGGCGGCTGCCCTGGAGGCAACTGTTCACGATGTGGACTCCCGATCGTGTACGAGCTTGGTCACCTATCCAGGAATGCTTAGTTTCTACGCGTGGACCGGGTTGCGCGCACCCTCAGGACTTGAGGTGGGAGACTCCATAAACTGGCAGCGACCGGGGAATCGTCGACAGACCAAGGCAAGCCTGCTACGCGCGCACAACGCTTGTTTGATCAGGAACATTGTGGTCCAAGAGTTTTGGGAGCGTGTGACCTTGATACCCCGATGGCCTGGGCTCGAGCGTCTGTTTGAAACAGAATTCACATCGAAGACCGGAACGGGATTCGGCTACTTCGTGTCGCAATCGGTGCATTGAGTCCGGTTAGGAGATCCGGGAGATCCCAATGCAGTCAAGGGTAAAGCTCTCGTGTCGGTCGATCGGTCATTAGTAGTTCATCAACACCAATGCCTTTCATGGCCCGGAGGCTGACTGCTTGGCCGACAACGTCGGACTCCCTGTCGATTTGGGCGGGGCGTGACGGTCCAGGTCGCGGGATCAGACTTGGTGACGGTGGAATTACCGATCGGAAATTGCGCGCAACTCATATGGTCTGACAGGCGCCGCTCTTCTGACTCGGAGTCTCAGCATTGGGTGAGATGATCATGGGGACCGAGAGGCGCACTGGCAGTCATGGCGAAGCGCAATCGACTGACGACCAGACCCGAGGGCCAATCCTTTCCCACGGGCCCAAAGAGGTATGGGACACCGCTCTCTCGGGCCACAGGGCCCAGTAGTTCGACAGCCCAGCGATCGCCAAGTACCGACGGAGGAGCTACGAGGTCCTAAACGAGTCGACAACACAGGTTGCCTCGTAGATCGCCGATGCGGTACCGTGCTAACTGGTTCCGCCCGCAGACCGCGCACAGCTCGAGGAGCGCATGTTCGCCGAATCCGATCACGACAAGCCGGACTTCGAGCAGCTCGGCACACTGACATTTGAAAGTTCCGCCTGCCCCGTGTGCGGTGGCGTTGAGATCGGCAAGCACCTCCAAAAGACCGTGCAGGGCTACGAAATGCAATACGGGTTTTGTACAGGCTGCGCGACGCTCTACGCGAACCCGCGGCTAACTGTCGAGTCGCTCCGGACGCTGTACTCATCTTCGGAGTTCTTCGAGGGCGACGAAGGAAACCTGAACTACTACTCGTTTCTGGCGGGGGAACAATACTTGCGGCGGACGGCTCGCGGCAGAATCGATCGCTTCCGTGCTCACGCCCCGGGACGACGCCTGCTCGAGGTTGCCTCGGCGGCCGGCTTCTTCCTCGCAGAAGCAAAAGCGGCCGGCTTTGAATGCGAAGGTATTGAAATCTCAGGCCCAATGGCCGCTTACGCGTCGAAACGCTGGGGTGTGCCGGTTACGGCTCAGTCAATCGAGGAAGCCGATCTGGGGGACGAGAAGTATGACGTTATCGCTTCATGGGGCGTGATGACGATCATCCGAGATCCGAAGGCGTTGTTAGCCAAGTTCCATCGTGCTCTGAAGCCTGGTGGGGTGTGGGCTTTCAACACTTACGACAACCGCTCCCTCTGGGCGCGTATGCTCGGCGCAAACTGGTACATACTCGTACCGAACACGAGCCAGATTCACAACGATAGAACGTTGCGACGAATCATTGATGAGGCAGGGTTTGACCTCGTGGCGCGGCGACGTGACCGGCCGTACGCGAGTCTCGAACGGCTCCTATTCGTGCTTGCAACGCACTTGGGCGATCAGCGCGTCCCCCGCAAGGTGTTCAGTCGCCTGCATGCACTCAACCGAGTCGTAATTCCGACAAGAGCCCCGGACGCGTTTGAGTACGTCTACGTCAAGCGCTGAGCATTCTTGCAGCGATCACGACCGTTCCCATTGCGTTGAGCAGCGTGTGACGCTTCAGGTTCCGGGTGATCGAGGAGTCGGTGATGTGGTCCGCGAGCCCGCCGGCATGGTGAGAGGGTCGTTCACGAGCGCTGCCTCGTTGCGACCGTCAATGGTTGGCCCGACGAGTCGCCTCGAGAACTGGTCCAGCACCACGCTGCGGTAGCTGGGTTCCCTCCCGTGTGTTGTGCTCGGTGATTACAGCCAGCCACAGCGCGTTGGGGACGATGCGGTGGAATCGAGGATCACGCCGTCCTCGCTCGTGCCCATGGCAGGGTTCACGAGGCTGCGCCGCCCTTCTTGCCGGTGGGCAGCCCGGGAGACGCCCCGCTCCGCTGATCCTCCGAGTAGTTACGGCTGACGACAAGGCCACCCTCGTGGAACAAGGCGGCGCGGATCCGCCGAATCCCATAGACCGAGCGGGAATGTCGGTGCCAAGAGAACAGCCGAGATCTGACCATGACGCGCTAATCTGAACACCCATGAGAACCATGGTCAGGAAGTCGCGGCGAACCACGGCCTCCCGATTTCGATGGTTGACGGCATGACTGAGTCGAACGAGGGAACACCGACGATCACGGTGGTGGTGCCCGTCTATAACAGTGCGCAAACGCTCGGGCCGTTGATAGAGCGCCTGTCACGTGTCCTCCCTACCGTGGCGCGTGCCCATGAGATCATCCTTGTCGATGATGGCAGCCGAGATCAGAGTTGGGAAGTGATCACGAACTTGGCCTCGAGCCGACCCGAATGTCGTGGGATTGGTCTCAGACGCAACTACGGACAACACAACACGCTCTTGGCCGGAATCCGCGAGGCCCGGTATGAAATCATCGTAACAATGGACGACGATCTCCAGAATCCCCCCGAAGAGCTGCCTCGTCTTCTCGAGGGGTTCGCATCCGGGGCCGACGTGATCTACGGGGCGCCGCAGACGGTGTCACATAATTTGGCACGAAGATTGTCGTCGCGAATTACGAGATTCGTACTTAAGGATGCAATGGGTGCCGAGGGTGCCGAAAGCGTCAGTCCGTACCGAGCATTTCGCAGCACCATGCGAGAGGGATTCGCTGATGTCAACGGGCCTACGATCAACATCGATGTCCTCTTGAGTTGGTCAACAACGAAGTATCACCGTGTATTCGTGAGACACGACAAGCGAGCTATCGGCCGGTCCAACTACACGTTTCGTCAGCTAGTTCGCCATGCGCTAAATCTTCTGACCGGATTCAGCACTCAGCCGTTGCGGATCGCCAGTCTCATCGGCTTCGGATTCACGCTAACGGGAATAGGCATTCTCTTATATGTCCTCATTCACTTCGCGGCATCGGGCGGAGGGGTCCCTGGTTTCGCCTTCCTGGCATCAATCATCTCTGTCTTTGCAGGCGCGCAGCTCTTCACTATTGGGATCATCGGAGAATATCTTGCACGCATGTATCACCGCATGATGGAACGACCGCCATATCTTGTCGGCAAGTCGACTCCCCGTGACGCCCCGGAGCAATGAATTCCTCGATTTCCAACGCGCTTGAGGTCCTCGGCAGACATCAAAAGGGCTCAACGCCACATCCCGTAGCGAGCAACCAGCTGGTTCGGTGGAAAACAAGGGTTGGGCAAACAGCGAGCGTTTGCGACCGGTTCGTGCTTACTTGAGAATCCCTGTCGACTCGCCATGTACTCACATGAAGCGTCAACGTCAAGGACGATCGTGGTGGGGTACACATCCCCAGTGCTACGCGGAGCTCGGGTCGGCTCGCATGGTGCGCATATTTCAGGTCACCGAGTAGAGCCGGACGCGCGCTACGAACCAGAGATTGCGATCATCCGTCACGTCCCGGGCGCGGCGAGCTCTGCTCTATGGACAGCGGCGATCACCTCGTCTTGTTCCTCCAAGAGCAGTCCCGTAAAGAACGGCAACCGTACGAGGCGGGCACAGATATCTTCGGTAACCGGACAGTCGCCCTCACCAGAGCCGAGTCGCCGTCCCATCTGCGATAAATGGAGCGGCAAGTAGTGAAACACGGCTCCGATGCCCATCTGCCTCAGATGACCAATCAATGAGTCGCGGGATTCGGGAGAGGGCATGAGCATGTAGAACATGTGGAAGGATTGATCGCAACCAGTCGGGACATACGGCAGGATCACGTCAGAGGCCTTGGCCCATTCTGCAAGCGCCCCATTGTATCGATGCCAAATCGCTTCTCTCCGTTCCTGAATGACGAGCTTTGCCTCCAGTTGAGCAAGGAGATGGGCCGCCAGGAGGTCCGAAGGAAGAAAGCTCGATCCCACGTCGACCCATCCGTACTTGTCAACCTGGCCACGGAAGAATTTCGAGCGGTTTGTACCTTTCTCCCGAATGATCTCTGCTCGCTCCAACAGTGACTGATCATTCAGAATCAGTGCTCCACCTTCGCCGCAGGTGAAATTCTTTGTTTCATGGAAGCTGAGAGTGGCAAGCTGGCCGAAGGTGCCTAGCGGCTGGCCCCGGTAGAGCCCGCCGAGCCCTTGTGCGTTGTCCTCAATGACCGTCAGATCGTGCTTGTCTGCTATTGCGCAGATCTCCTCCATGTCGCAACCTACCCCGGCATAATGAACGACGACTATGGCCCGGGTGTTGTCAGTTATTCGCTCCTCGACGAGTCGAGGGCTGATGTTCAGCGTCAATGGATCTACATCCACCAATACAGGTGATGCACCATGGAGCAGAAAGGCGTTTGCCGTTGACACAAAGGTGAAGCTCGGCAGGATAACTTCGTCCCCGGGTCCGAGATCAAGTAGCAAGGCACACATTTCCAGAGCGTCTGTGCAAGACGTGGTCAGGAGCACAGAGTCATGTCCGAACGACGTTCGCAACTCCTCCTGGCACCTCCGCGTGAAAGGTCCATCCCCAGAAAGGTGGCCGGATTGAAGGGCTTCTGTCATGTACAGGAGTTCGTGGCCAGACTGCCACGGCCTATTGAACGGAATACGGAGCTCTGGCCGCGAAGAGGTTTCCGTTGATGTCTGGTCGGTTCCACTGGAGATTGAAGCCGTGCCGTTTGCCCCACGTTTTGACCGCGAGCCAATTCGATCGAGTGAATCAAGGGTCGGCCGTACCATGCGGGTCATTCGTCACTCCAAAAGGTATCTCCCACGAGGGAGTACAAACAATGGTTCGGCTCGACATACCGCTGTCGCAAGGACGAGAGGACCGACGGGTCTGCATGACCGTCTTCCGCGGCGTTAACGACGCCGATGTCCTCGGCATCCGCCGGCCTTGGTTCAACGCCCAGGAAGACATGAACGTCGGTCAAGACAGCTGACGGGGCTGTGACGATGTCTTCATATCTCTTAATCAGAATTTGTTCTCTGGGGAAGAGCGCTAGCCAAGGCTTGAGATGACGCGCGTACAAGCCCCTCTTGAAGTAGGAGAACGGACGGGAATACCGGAATGGGCCTTCGTACGTCCGCTCTCGGTCGTTCTCCTGGTCGAGCGCAACACCGAAATCAAGGTCCTCGAGTCCGTTCATCCGGGAAAATCGATAGTGGGAAAAGGCTCGTGATGCCGGCTCTCGCAGCAGGAAGATGAGTTTCGCATCCGGCAGGTCCCTGGCTAGTCGCTCGGCGGCAGATCTGCTTTCCAGATAGTTTGTAGATTTCTCGCCCGCCATCACGTGGTCGGGAACAGCGGAGAACCACCTACGCCTGTAGTAGTCAAGACCTTGGGCATATTCCTCGTCGACCAGAAAGAACTTCGGCTCCGGTCGGACAGGCTTCGCCAGCCAGATCGTAGGGTGACGATCGAGCGCACGATACAACCACGTTGTACCGCATCGTGGGGCACCACCTACGACAAAGTCCGGTAGCCGATCCCGTGTGTCCATTTCTTCAATTGCGGTCACGGGAGGTCCCGACTCGAGACGAGTCGCGAGACATCCTCCACGGCAGCGGCGATGTCCAAAAACGAGAAGCGGCAGCGACTCCTCATGGGTGTGCCACTGCCCCGGACCGTGTCGAGACGCTCAACTCCGAATACGGCCGGGACTGACAGCCGCGCAACAGCGGGATAACCCGACGGACACCGAGGACTTTCATGCATGGCAACAGGGAACGGGACAGCGTTCCGAGCCCAGCCCAACCCTGCGATCACCGTCCTCATTCTCATCCCCCCCGGGCCAGGTCGATCGTTTCCCCCTGAAACTTCGATCGCGGTGCCTCGGTCCCTCGGAAAGTATATCCCGCTCCGGTCCCATAGTCACCGGGGCCCACCCCCGTTCGCCTGGGACCTTCGGAAGGACCCAAGTGCCCTGAATGCAATGATTTCGACCTCGCCAACCGCAGAAGGTCCCACGCAGCGACTGCTCATCGGGACTCAGATCTTGTGGGCACCCGACGTCGTTGGTATCGACGTCAAGCTGTCATTCGCAACGTCAACGCCGGGGAATAGGAAGCAATGACCACACCTCCCGTCAGTTCTCATTGCCACCAAGCACGGTGCCCAGGTGCCTCAGCAGACCTCACGATTGAGGTCAATCTCGGTGCCTTATCCCGAATTTCTTCTTCCGGGCCATCGGTGACTTCGTGGTGCCTGGATCCCGTGGCCGCCGCGGTGGTGAGGTCCTCGCAACCGAAGATGTCATATGGACACGAACCAAGCGCCGGCATCGGTAGTCGGGCGGCTCTATTTCCGAATGCTTGCAAGAAGACGACACTGTCAGGGTGTTTCCCCGGGCCCACGGAAGTATGCAGGCGGGCTACGGGATGACCACCGGTCCCCTCGGAGAGGGAACGTGTGATGTAGACCAAGCCTGCTAGATCGGGGTGTCGAGCCCTCGCGATCCTTGCCGGCTGTCTCTTGCCGAGATCACCTTCAGATCGGGTCGACTGCCATGATTTCGATCGTTCGGGCGCGGGAGCCTTCGCGGCTCGACCCCTCCGACCAGGAGCTTCTCGTTCATCTCGGGGTCGCCGCATATCACGGGGCGATGTCAGAAAAGATGGCGTGAGGCAGCAGCACAGCACGAGGGCCCGGGGGGCTCGCCGGACAACACCCTCCGCATACGCTGGGTGCTGATGACACGGGGAAGCCGATGGGCGATCTGACGACGACCTCCGATCGATCCACTCGACTTGGCACCGCGCTACCGCCAGGTCCGGGATATGACCGAGGCGCTGGCCGCTCCCCTGTCCCCGGAGGATCAGACGGTGCAGTCCATGCCGGACGTGAGCCCCACCAAGTGGCACCGGGCTCACACCTCATGGTTCTTCGAGACCTTCCTCCTCGAAACTGAGTTGCACGGGTATCGACCCTTCCATCCCGCGTACGCATACCTCTTCAACTCGTATTACGAGGGCGTGGGCGCCCGGTATCCGAGACCTCGCCGGGGCGTCGTGTCCCGACCCGGCGTCGCCGAAGTGGGTCGAGTACCGCCGCCATGTCGACGAGTCGATGGCGCGGCTCCTGGCCGGGGCCGTGGCTCCCGAGGTGACCGACCTCGTCGAGCTCGGCCTGCACCATGAGCAGCAGCATCAGGAGCTCCTGCTCATGGACATCAAGCACGTGCTCTCGTGCAACCCGCTCCAGCCCGCATATACGACGGTCACGTTCGACGAGCCCTGTGACGCCCGCCCGGCAGCTGGATCGAACACGACGGTGGGTTGGTCGAGATCGGGTATGCCGATGACGGGTTCGCCTTCGACAACGAGTTCCCCCGTCACACCTCGCATCTGGAGCCCTTCGCCCTGGCCGACCGGCCCGTCACCTGTGGGGAATGGCTGGCCTTCATGGACGACGACGGATACCGACGCCCCGATCTGTGGCTGTCCGACGGCTGGGCCACTGCGCAGGCCGAGGAGTGGGATGCACCGTTGTACTGGTTCAAGGTCGTCGACGACTGGTGGCTCTTCACCCTGGGAGGCCCGCAGCTCGTCGACCTCGCCGAGCCGGTCTGCCACATCAGCTACTACGAGGCCGACGCCTTCGCCCGTTGGACGGGCGGTCGCATGCCAACCGAAGCCGAATGGGAGGCGATCGCGATCGACCACGCCCCGGACGGCAATTTCCTCGACCTGTCGGTCCTGCATCCGAGACCGAGCGGCCCCGGCGCGTCGCTGTTCGGCAACGTATGGCAATGGACCTCGAGCTCCTACAGCCCCTATCCCGGATTCCGTCCCGCTCCGGGAGCAGTCGGCGAGTACAACGGCAAGTTCATGGTGAACCAGTACGTCCTGCGCGGTGGGAGCTGCGTCACGTCGTCGGATCACATCCGCGCCACGTACCGGAACTTCTTCCCACCGTCGGCCCGCTGGCCCTTCACCGGGCTCCGCCTGGCGCGTGACGGCTGATCACCGTGACGTCTGCGCCCCCGTCCATGGACGTGCACCTGAGCGCCGCCGATCTGCGCGGCGCCTTGGAGAACGACGTGCGGACGGGCTTGACCGCAGAGCACAAATGGCTGCCCCCGGTGTGGTTCTACGACGACCGTGGCAGCCAGTTGTTCGACGAGATCACTCGTCTTCCCGAGTACTACCTCACCCGAGCCGAGCGCCGGCTCCTCGAGGACCACTCCCCCGAGATCGCCCGGGCCGCCCAAGCAGACACCTTGGTGGAGCTGGGGGCGGGCACTTGTGACAAGTCACGGGTGCTCCTCGATGCCATGGAGGCGACCGGGAGCTTGCGCCGCTACGTCCCCCTCGATGTCAGCGACGGCACCTTGTGGAGCGCGGCGACCACCCTTGCCGACGAGTACCCCGGGCTCCTCGTCCACGCCGTGGTGGGGGACTTCCACCTCCACATCGACCGGGTGCCGAGCGAGGGACGACGGCTCATCGCCTTCCTCGGGAGCACGATCGGGAACCTGACGCCCGACCAGCGGAGCCGATTCCTCTTCGACCTCGACTGCATGATGGCCCACGGGGACCGCCTCTTGTTGGGGACGGACCTCGTCAAGGACCGTTCCCGGTTGCTGGCCGCCTACGACGACAGCCAGGGGATCACCGCCGCGTTCAACCGGAATGTCCTGCACGTCCTCAACCGGGAACTCCACGCCTCGTTCGACCCCGACGGCTTCGAGCACGTGGCGCTGTGGAACGACGAGGAAAAGCGCATCGAAATGCGCTTGCGATCACTCTCGGATCAGGCCGTCTCGATCGCCGATCTCTCGATCGAGGTCAAATTCGCGGCCGGCGAGGACCTCCTGACCGAGATCAGCTCGAAGTTCACCCGCCAAGGCGTGGAGGACGAGCTCAATACGGCGGGCTTCTTGGTGGACTCGATGTGGGAGGCTCCCGGAGGCGACTTTCTCCTCACCCTGGCGCGGCCTTACTGCTGAGCTCGACGTCTCACCAACCGCGGAGGTCCACGGGCCAGGTCTCGAGCACGTCTTCTCCGTCCACGAGGTGCATGTGCTCGTGGTACGCCACCGTGGGATCGACATGCGCCGGGATCACCCGGACTGTGTCGCCGACCTCAACGGTGTCTCGGGGGGCGAAGGTGATGTGCTCGTCGGAGCAGAACCACACCTCGGCACCGTCGATGGTCGGGTTGCCGTGGTCCATGGCCAGCGCCTTGGCACCGCAGTCGGCGACAGCCCACCCCGAGGAGACCGACACCACCGTGGCCAGCACCGTCAGGGCTTGATGGAAGGGCAACGAAAGCTTGCCGTAGGCGCTGTCCATGAGTGCATACGACCCGGCTTGGATCTCCGTGGCCGCCGTGTTGATGTCGTAGGTGCCCGTCCCACCGGCGGAGATGAGGTCGCCTCCGACATCGCGATGGGCCTCGAGGAGCATCTCCATGGCGACCTCGACCATCTCGACGCGCCGCGCCCGGTCCTCGAGGCCCACGACATGACCTTCGTATCCCATCACCCCTCTGACCATCAGGCCTCGGGCCCGGGCCGACTCCGCCATGCGACCGGCCTCATCGGGCACACAGCCACAGCGCGGCAGCCCGACATTCACGTCGATGACGACCTCGTGCACGCCTGCCGCGGCGGCAGCCGCCACGGTCTCTTCGGAGTCGACGGCCACGGTCACGCGAGCCCCTGATCGGGCCAGCCGGCCGAGCCGGTCGACGTCCACGACCTCGTTGGCGAGCAACAGGTCGTCTCCGAGCCCGGCCCGGGCCAGGCCTTCGGCCTCGACGGTGGTGGCACAGGTGAACCGCCGGTGCCCGTGGAGGGCTTGTCGGGCCGCCAGGGCCGTGGTCTTGTGCGCCTTCACGTGCGGCCGCAGGCGGTCGCCGGGAAGCGCGGCGGCCATGGTGGCGAGGTTGTGCTCGAGTGCCGCCGCCTCGACCAGCAACGCCGGGGTGGTGAGATCCCCGACTCTCACCGTTGCCTGGTGGCGGTCGAGTCGGATGGGCCCACAGGGCCCTGGTGGCCCTCGATGGCCCGCTGCAGGGCCCCTTGGAGCACCGTGGTGGTCACGTCGGCCCGACTGCGCTCGACGACGGCCCGCAGGGCGTCGGTGGCCCGCCGCAGCCCGCCCGTGATGGCATCGGGGTACTCGATGGTGGCCAAGGTGTCGTAGACGTCCTCCATGGCCACGAGCAGGTCCTCGCCCCGGGCCGTCTCGCCTGCCCGTAGACGGTCGAGGAGATGGCGGCGCAACTCCGACGCCGCTTCGGCCAGGCCGTTGAGCCAGGCCGCCAGCCCGACGTGGAGCTCTTCGGGACCCGGAAGCGGCCCCCCGCCGACCAGGGCCGCGGTCAGGCGGGCCTCGGCGAGCTCCTTCTCGGCATCGTGGAGGAACCCCGCGGCGGCAAGTCTGGGGTGCGGGGCCAGTGCCTCTTGGGCGCGCCGCAGACTCCGGTCCGCCTCGGTGACCCGAGCCTCGGCCTCGGCACGCTCCAGACGGTGCACGGCACGAATGGCCAGCCCGCAGGATCGGATGGTGTGACGGCACGATGCCAGCGCCGTCTCTCGAGCCCGGTGCGACGCCTCGAGGGCGGCACGCGCCTCGGCTCCGAGCCTCGCCAGATCGGCGCTGTGCACCCCGAGAGGCCCCTGCGACAACGTCAGCGAGCGGCGCGGCGGATGACAATCGTGGGCTCGTCCTCCACCGGCTCGGGAAGGTATCTGAGCTTGGCGGCGCGCTCGGAGGCCCGACTACCGAGGCGGACGACCATCACCACGTAGATCGCGCTCCCGACGACGGCCAACGCGGTCACTGCGAGCAACGGTCGCAGGGTCGGGATGGCCCCGAGCACTCCCGTGCCGAAGATCACACACGCCATGGCGCACAGGACGTCACGGCGTCGCTTGCGAGCCTCGGGGCGCAAGAACCGCTCCGGCCGTTGCGACGTGGAGGCGGCCCCGGGGCCGAAACCCGGGGAAGCGTCGGGTCTGATCAAGATGAGCCCTCGGCCCGAGACCCCCGTTTGGCGTCCACCTCGGCGAGAAGGGTCCTCGGGCTGGGTTGTCATCAACCGGAACGCCGGGGGCACCGCAGGAGGGCCCGTGCGGCGAAGCACGCGCAGCTGCTGGTGGAACTCTCCGATGGAGTCGCCGGACCGGCGGTCGAATCGTCGCCGGAGAAGGCTCGGTCCCAGCACCGCCGCCCAGACCACACCCAGGATCAGGAGGACCACGATCGTCAAGAACCCCTCGATCTACCTTCCGATGTCGTACGACCCTACTGAGCACAGCACCACGATGGGTGGATGATCGGGAACTGTCCGTGTCTTCGGACCCGTCCTCATCCCCACGAGCGGCGTGTCACGACGCCCGCGCGGTCCAGCGGTCCCCGGACCGTGCCACGGTGACCGGGACGTCGAAACAGGCCGAGACCGCGGCCGACGTGAGCACCGTCTCCGCCGGTCCGGCCCCGACGATCTCACCACCTCGCAGGAGGGCCACGTGCGTCGTCCCCGGTGGGATCTCCTCCACGTGATGGGTCACGAGCACGAGCGGTGCGGCGTCGGCCGCAGCCGCCAACGCCGCGATGCGCGTCACGAGGCGTTCCCGCGCACCGAGGTCGAGGCCCGCAGCGGGCTCGTCGAGGAGCAGGAGCTCGGGCTCACCCATGAGCGCCCGGGCCAACAGCACCTGCTGCCGTTCGCCTTCCGACAGCACGCCGAATTCCTGCGACGCCAGGCGACTCAGGCCCGCGTCGGCGAGCAACTCCTCGGCGCGGGCGTGGTCGTCGGACCCGTAGTGGTGCCACCACGGCTCGAGCGCGGCGTAGCGACCGGTGAGCACGGCGTCATGCGCGCTGAGGGTGGGCCGCAGGTTCCGGAGGATCGCCTGGCTCACGAATGCCACCCGGGACCGCAGGGCACGGGCGTCGGTCCGCCCGTAGCGTGCCCCGAGCACCTCCACGGTTCCCCGGGTGGGAAGCAGCTGCATGCCCGCCACGTGCAGCAGCGTGGTCTTGCCCGAGCCGTTGGGCCCGAGCACGGCCCAGCGCTCGTGCGGCCACACCTCCCAATCGACGTCGTGGAGGATGCCCCGACCGTCCCGCACGACCGACACGGCCCGCAGACGGACGGCCGGCACCGGTCGGGGATCGGGAGCGGGCATGGCCTCAGTTTCCGGCGCGCCGGGGGCGGTCGCCAGCCCGGCGGCCCGAGGCCCTCAGGACGCGGGGATGCGCCTCGCCACCCGGCCCGCCAGTCCGGACACGCACTGGGCCCAGAGCCTCTCCCCCATGAGCCAGAGCCACAACTCCCGGCGATAGGAGATGATGACGTCGACGAACGCCTCTCGGTCCATGCCCACGGGCTCGAGCGCGGGTCTCCACCGCTCCCACAACCACACCCCCACGCAGACGTCGTCGGAGAAACCGTCTCGCCAGTCCGTCCCCGCCAACAGCGCGTCACGCAAGGCGTCGCGCATCTCGGCAGGCTCGTCGGGCAGTTCGAGGCGCAGTCCTTGCGCCGGTTCGACCACACTCATGGAGTGGCGCTCATCGTCGGCACCTCACCGATCCCGCACCACCGGGGCGCGGTCGGTGCCACGGTAGCTGTCGAGGTGCTCCGCGTAGTCGATGAACAGGGGCCCGTCGGGGTCCAACTTCCGCTGGAGGGTCCGGTCGGCGATGCGCTTGTCCAGGTGGTCGAGCCGCACGAGGGCCTCGCGGTCGTCGAGGTCGCGGACGTCGAGGCGCCCCCGGGCGCGGTCGAAGGCGAGACGGCCGACTTCGGTCCGCACCAGCACGCTCGACCAGCCGGCCAGTGACCCGACGCTCCCGATCGAGAGGTCCGCACTGCGGCCGAGGAAGTCGGCGCACTCGTCACAGCCCTTGAGCGCCGAACCGTGGAAGTCCTTGATGGGCTCGTCCACGGCCACCGAACCGTCGCGGTACTCGACGATCATCCGTCCGTGGATCACGTCGACCTTGCTGACACGGTCGAGGTCGAGGCCCCGCTTGTCGCGCAACTCACGCAGCATGAGCGCCTCGTAGTCGAAGCTCTTGGTGCACAGCAGCGCGATCGTCAGAGCCACAGCGTCGATCCGGTGCGCGCCTGTCGGCCACCGCCGCGCCTGCATGGCCCGGATGCCTTGGATCTCGCACGGTGTCCCCACCACGGCCAACCGTGGCTTCGGGGGAAGGTCGTAACGGCTGAGGTCGAGCTCGGCCAGGGCCATGGTCTGGTTGTAGAAGCTCCCCGCCGCGCCGATGATCTCCTTGGCGGTGGTGGCGACGGTCGCGATCCCCTTCCAGGGCTCGTCGGGGTTGTCGCTCGGGCGCGACACGAGGGCGCCGTCGATGTCCCCTCCCGCCAGCAACGCCAGGAGCATCGCCGTCACCACGCCGCCGTCCTGGACGTCGTCGGCGGGGACCCCCGCGCGCACCGCGTACTCCCCGATGACAGCACCGAGCCCGTCTCCGGGGGGCCCACCGGTCAGCTTCCAGTACGTGTCGGCCGAGTCGGACTTGATCACCACGGGGACTTCCTTGGCTTCGACGTCGGACGTCGACGGGGGCCACAGGGCCTCGTAGCGGAGCCCACCCCGGGGGCAGAAGTCCCAGCACAGCGAGCATCCGGTGCACATCTTGACCAGCTCGGGAAGACCGCTGTCCTTGTTGACGCCGATCGAGTTCGAGGGGCACACCGCCACACAAGTGCCGCATTGGATGCAGCGGTCAGCGAAGATGACCCCGGCTTCGAGCTCCCAGAACCAGGTCTTGCCCGGTGGCTCGACGACCCCGTTCATCTCGTCGCGGATGCGAAAACCCTTCATCGGTTCCCCACCGGAGCATGCTCGGAATCGAGCCCGGCCAGCGTGGCCGCCAACTCCTCGTTGGGGACGCGGCGGGCCCAGTTGTGGAAGAGCTCTCCGTCGCGACGCTCGGACTGGTAGCGACGGACCGTCCGCAACAACGCGTCGGGGACGTCGTCGACGGGTCGGGCGTTCTCGATCCAGTCGATGAAGGCCGAATCGGGCCCGAGCGATCCGCCCATGCCGATGTCGACGGCTTCTTCGATCCGCTCCCCTACGTGGGCCACATCACCCCGGAATCCGATGTCGGCGATCTGGGGCTGCGCGCACGAAGCCGAGCATCCCGAGAAATGCATGCGGATGACTCCAGCATCCTCTCGGCGGCCCGAGGTCCCGCCCGCGGCCGGCCGACCTCCGAGGGCGTCGCCGGCCAGTTGACCGTCGAGCCAGCGCGCCCAGGTCACGGCGCGTTCTTTGGTCTCGACCACGGCGAACCGGCAGAACTCGTTGCCGGTGCAGGCCACCACGCCCCGCTCGAAGGGCCCGGGGAACGGCGAGTACTTGCTGAGCAATTCTTCGTCGAGCAGGGCATCGACCTTGTCCTCGGGCACTCCCGTCAGCACGAAATTCTGATCGGTGCCGAGACGCAGGGTCCCGTCCCCGTAGGTCTTGGCCAGGCGGGCGGCTTCGACGAGCTCGATCCCCGACATCCGGCCCACGGGCACCGAGCAACCCACGTAGCGCAATCCCGGGTCGAGCTGCTGGTGTACCCCGACGTGGTCACCCCGATACCGGGTGGTGAGCTCCTCGCCGGCCGGAGCGAGCTCGAAACGGGCCCGGGCGGCAAGCTCGGTGCGGAACTGTTCGGGACCGAGCTCCTGGACCAGGTACCGCATCCGGGCCAAGCCTCGGCTCTCGCGATTGCCGAGCTCGCCAAAGAGCTGGGCGATGGCCCGGGTGATCTCCACCGCCTGGTCGGGCCGGACGAACACGTCGATGTCCGACGCCATACGCTCACCGTCGGAGAGGCCACCACCCGCCAGGACGTTGAACCCGAGCATCCCGTGGGCGGCCCGGGCCGGCCACATCCCGATGTCCTGGATCTCCGCCTGGGCGCAGTCCTCGCGGCATCCGGTCACGCTCATCTTGAACTTGCGGGGCAGGTTGGCGTACTCGCGGTTGCCGGTGAAGAAGTCCGAGATCGCCCTGGCCACGGGCAGGGCGTCGAGGACCTCCTCACCGTCCACGCCCGACACGGGGCACGACAACACGTTGCGCGCCGAGTCCCCACACGCTTGGACGGTGGTGAGGCCCACGTCGGCGAAGCGCTCCCAGATGCGCGGCACATCGGCAATCCGGATCCAATGGATCTGAATCGTCTGGCGGGTGGTGATGTCGGCGTATCGGTTGCCGAACACCGCACTGTCTTGCGGGCCCTCACCGAAGGCGTCGGCCGCCACGCCGATCTCACGAGCCTGGTCGGCGGTGAGCACCCCGCCGGGCACCTTCACCCGCATCATGAAGGCATCACCCCCTTGGCGTTGGGGATAGAGGCCCACCCACTTGAGGCGTTCCTGCTCTCCCGGCACCTCGGCGATGGCGTCGGGGCCTTCCTTCGCATAGCGGTTGATCACTGCGTCGGCGACTTCGAGGGGGTGGCGTTCGAGCTTCCACCGCTCGATCTGGTTCAGCTCACCGACATGGCGGTAGGGATGGACGAAGCGCATCCCTCGCTCGTTCCCTCGGATTTGGACGCCCAGGGGGTTGTCCGGGTCATGGGCCATCAGACGTGCAGGCCACACTCGGTCTTGCCCATACCTGCCCAGCGCCCGGCTCGCGCGTCCTCCCCCGGTGCGACGGGGCGCGTGGTGGGAGCGCACCCGATCGACAGATATCCCTGGGTCATGAGGCGATGCACGGGCAGCCCGCGGTCGGCCTCGTAGTTGGCGATGTCGGCATCGGTCCAGGTGGCGACGGGGTTGATCTTCACGAGGCCACGCGCCTCGTCCCACGACACGATGGGGGCCGCGGCGCGCGTGGACGCGTCGCTGCGCTTCAGACCCGTCATCCAGGCGGCGCGCCCTTGCAGGGCACGGTGCAACGGCTCGACCTTGCGGAGCTCGCAGCACCGCTGGGTTCCACAGGGCCAGGCGTCGGCCTCTGCGCCGGGCTTCATGATCCGGAGGTTCAAGTCGTACCGGGCCCGGACTTCCTCCACGTAGGCCAACGTCTCGGGGAAGTGGAAACCGGTGTCCAAGAAGAGCACCTCGATGCCGGGGTCGACCTCGACGGCGAGGTCGATGATGACGCAATCCTGGAAGGAGCACGCCAGGCTCAGGGCCCCGCCGAAGCGCTCGACGGCCCAGCCCATGACCTTGCCCGCCGGCGCCGTCTCGAAATCCGCCGCGAGCGAAGTGAGCTCCCCGAGATCGACCTTGGTCTCGGTTCCTGCACCCATGGTCCACGCTCCTCGTCCGAATCGGTCGTGCCTCTGCGCTGCCTGTGGCGATCGGCGCCGGAGCACCGCGGCCGGTGGCACGGCTTGTCCGGCCAGCTCGCCGCCACTATATATGACTAATCAGATCGGGTTTTACCCCTTTCCAGATCGGTTCAATCGCTTTCCTATGGCAACGATCACCGGCACCACCCGAAGCGACATCGGAGCTGCCCATATGTCGTGCGCGACTTCGACCCACGCTGTGCTGGTCTTCCTGTACAGCGATCGAAGCGGGGCGACGGCTCCGCACCCCAACCGGGCCAACCGTGTGACGGGTAGCTTCGTGATGATCGAAGAGCAGACCAAGGCCACCGTGGCGGCGGGCGTGGTGGGCGTCGCCGAATTCGCGGCTGTTCCCCCGAGGTGACGGTGGGCATCCCCGCACCGATCTATCCCGTCGGCCTCGTGGTGAAAGGGCGACGCTGTCTCGTCGTCGGAGGGGGTCGGGTCGCGGCACGCAAGATCGCCGGCTTGCTGGCCTGCGGCGCGGCCGTGACCGTCGTGGCCCCCGAGGTGCACGTGGCCATCGGCGAGCTGACCGACTCGGGGGTCATCGCCGCCATCGACGAGTCCCCTCTCGAGGTCCATATCCGGCCCTACGCCTCGGGCGAGGCGGCCGACTACCTGTTGGTGATCTCGGCGACAGGAAGCCCGGCCGTGGACGAGGCCGTCTGCCAGGACGCGCAGGCGGCAGGTGTCTGGGTCAACATCGCCGACGACCCGTCTCGTTGCAGCTTCGTGCTGCCCGCGGTGGCCCGAGACGGCACCGTCTCCGTCGCCGTGTCGACCGCCGGTGCCAGTCCCGCCCTGGCGGGATGGCTGCGCGACCTCGTGGTGAGGGAGCTGGGGCCCGGAATGGGCGATCTGGCCGCACTGCTCGACGAAGGACGCCGGCGCGTCCACGAGCAAGGCAAGAGCACCGAGACCATCGATTGGCGCCGGCTGCTCGACGGGCCCCTGCCCGACATGGTCCGCCGGGGCGACTTGGTCCAAGCGCGCTCCGAGCTCGATGCGTTCCTACGCGACCAGAGCGCGCCACCCGCGTGAACCCGAACGTCGCCCGAGGCCCGTCACCCGGGCGCGAAATGCGCTGATCGGCAATACTCTGCCCGTGGCTCCCCCCGAAACCGCAGCGCCCGCCCGGCCCCGGAAGCGACCCGCTCCTGAGACAACGGTTCCCGATGCAGCGCCCTCGGCGGTCCCCAACGACGAAGAGGTGATCGGAGCGATCATCCTCGCCAGCCGCGTGATGGTCGCCATCGCCGTCCGGTCACTGGCCGGAAACCCCGACGACGTCACCCTCCCGCAATACCGGACGTTGGTCGAGCTCACCTTCGGAGGGCCGAGACGACTTGCCGATCTGGCCGAGGCTCTTGGCGTGAGCCCGTCGACCGCGACGCGCATGTGCGACCGGCTGGTGCGAAAGGAGCTCGTGTCACGCACCCGGGACGAGCTCGACCGGCGCGAGGTGAAGCTGGCCATCACGGTCCTGGGTCGCAGCGTGGTGACCGACGTCATCGATCGACGCCGGGCCGAGGTGCGCGACCTGTTGCAGGCCATCCCCGTCCCCCTCCGACGTCAATTGGTGAGCTCGCTCACGTTGCTCGCGACGGCGGCGGGCGAGGCTCCCGAGCTCCACTGGGGACCTGGCTGGTATTAGGCCGAGCCAGACGTGCTTGGTTGACGCTGGTCGACGCCGTCGGCCATGAACTGCTGGCGCTTGAGCACTTCCAGCGTGTCTTCGAGCAGCGACCTGTTGACCCGGATCAGGTTCGCCACAATTCCGAGTGTCACGGAGACGAACGAAGCGTTGAGCAGGACTGCTCCGACCACGAGCGATTGCAGGTGATGGGCACCGTTGGGATTCTCCACGGTGAGCACCAGATAGAGATAGTGAATGTAGGGAATCAATCCGATGACGAAGAAGAACCCTCCGATGCTAAGGAACACGGTGTAGGGCTTGTACATCGTGAATGCATTGAGCATGGCGACCATGCTCTTGCGGACGTGCTCCCACGACGACTTGAAGAGCCGTGACTCACGAGTCTTGGGATTGGTCTCGATAGTGATGGTCGCCAGTGCGAGCCGCTTGTTCGCTGCTTGAATGGTCGTCTCCGCCGCGAAGTTGAAGCGGCCGATCAGGTTGAGCTTGATGGCGGCCTCTTTCGAGTAGGCACGAAAGCCACTCGTTCCGTCGGGCAGGTTCGTGCCGGCGGCCAGATTCATCACTCCGGTCCCGACCTTTTGCAAGACCTTCTTCGTCGGCGAAAAGTGCTCGATCGTTTGGACCTGTCGGTCGGCGATGACCGTGTCCGCCTTTCCTTCGAGAATGGGACGGATCAAATCTGGTATCCGCTCCTGGGGATACTGATTGTCTCCGTCGGTCAGGACCAAGATATCCGCCCCCAGTTCCAAGGCCCGCTGAATCCCGTCGCGAAGAGAGTGGGCGAGACCCCGGTTCCCAGGATGGTGGACGAACTCTTTGACACCCAGGGACTTGGCGACCTCCACCGTCTTGTCCGTTGACCCATCATCGATGATGAGCACCTCCATGCTGTCGATGCCGTCAATCGTCTCGGGGATCGTGCTCAGGACCAACGGGAGGGTCGCCTCCTCGTTTAGACAGGGAATCATGATGACGAGTTTCATGTGGCCGAGGCTATCCCAGGGAATTTCAGCGACGGTTGATCGGGCTGAGGGTCACTCAGGTGCCGCCCCGACAAGGTCGATTGACCACGTCGCGACGCACAGGATTTGCACCGCGGTCCTCCAGCCCGACTCGACGGCCAACGTCTTGACGCTCTTCCGCAGCACTCCTGCACAACGAATCGTCAAGCCACCCAGACGGTCTTGGCCTCGCAGAATTCCTTGATCCCCAGCGTCGAGAGCTCCCGGCCGTACCCCGACCGCTTCGTCCCTCCGAAGGGCAGCTCGACCGTGGAAGCAACCATTGCGTTCACGAACACCATCCCCGCTTCGAGCCCGTCCACGAACATCGCCCGCTCGTCGGCGTCGTCCGTCCACACGCTGGCGCCCAGCCCGAATGAGGAGTCATTCGCCATGCGCAGCGCATCGGCGGCGTCCTGTGCTTCGTAGAGCAGGGCGACCGGCGCGAACACCTCCTCGGTGTGCACTCGCATCAACGGCGTGATACCCGTCAGCACAGTCGGTTGATAGAAGAAGCCGGATCCCTCTCCGGGTCGACCTCCGCACAGCACGGCCACACCCTGGGCACGGGCGTCTTCGACCTGCTCGTGCACGTCGTCGCGACCCTGCGCCGTCGCCAGGGGGCCGACATCGGTACCGGGCTCCATGGGATCCCCCACGACGAGCCCGGCCATGGCTTGGGAGAACGATGCCTCGAACTCGTCGTAGACGGCGTGGTGCACGATGAACCGCTTGGCCGCGATACAGCTCTGCCCGTTGTTCTGGACCCGGGCCTGGACACCGACCGCAACCGCTCGATCGAGGTCGGCGGACGGCAGCACGATGAAGGGGTCGCTGCCCCCGAGCTCCAACACCGACTTCTTGATGGCCCGGCCGGCCACTTCGGCCACAGACCGACCCGCACCCTCGGACCCGGTCAAGGTCACGGCTCGGACACGATCGTCCTCGATCAACCCCGCCACGCGTTGGGAGGGGACGAGCAGGGTCTGGAAGGCCCCCGCCGGGTATCCAGCCCGACGGAATACGTCCTCGATCAGCAACGCCGTCTGGGGCACGTTCGACGAATGCTTGAGCAGACCGACGTTGCCGGCCATGAGCCCGGGGGCCGCGAAGCGCATCACCTGCCACATCGGGAAGTTCCAGGGCATGACGGCCAACACCGGGCCCATGGGCTCGTAGCGAACACTGCTCGCACTGGCGCTCGTGCGCACCTGCTCTTCGGCCAGCAGACGCCTCGGCATGAGCGGCGAACCAGCGCAAGGCGGCCGCGCACTTGGCCACCTCTCCCTTGGCCGATGCGAAGGTCTTTCCCATCTCGGTGGTGAGCACTCGGGCGATATCGGGGAGCTCGCCTTCCAGGAGTTCGGCGGCACCGATCGCCAGGCGAGCGCGTTCCTCGAACGACGTCGGCCGGTAGGCGGCAAAGGCCCGCTCGGCGAGGTCCAGCTTGGCCTCCACCTGCTCGTCGGAGTCGGGCTCGAAGACCTTCTCGGTCTCGCCGGTGGTGGGGTTGACAGTGGCGATGGGCATGCCCAGATCATCGCCCACCATCGAGGGTGTCGGCACACCACCCGCGCTCATCGTGGCCAAAGCCGGCGGCGCACCGTCTCCTGCCCGGTCAACTCCTCGCGTGGGGAGTCGGTGCGTCGCCTCCCCAGGCCCCGGGGAGGTCGCGCCGGCGAAGCTTGCCCGTCGCCGTGTGGGGGAGGTCGCCGACGAGGAAATACTCCTTCGGACGCTTATAGGGCGCCAGGTGCCCGATGGCATGACGGCGAAGGGCGTCCTCATCGTCGACACCCACCACCGCGGCACAGACTCGCTCACCCCACTCGTCGTCGGTGACGCCGAAGACAGCCACCTCGACGACACCGGGAACCTCGGCGAGCACGGACTCGACCTCGGCGGGGTAGACGTTGACTCCGCCGCTGATGATGAGGTCGTCGCGGCGGCCGTCCAAGAAGAGATACCCGTCCTCGTCGAGACGGCCCACGTCGCCGACGGTGAAGGCGTCGCCCCGCCAGGCCCGTGCTGTGGCATCAGGGTCACGCCAATACTCGAACCGGGCAAAGCCCGGGGCGTGACACCACACCATGCCGTCCTCGTCGACCTCGAGGCGGCGTCCCGGCCGAGCCCGGCCCACCGTCCCGGGACGTTCCGACCATTCCTGCGGCGAGCACACGGTGAACTGGCCCTCGGTGGAGCCGTAGAACTCCCAGAGCACACCCGGACCCACCCGCCCCAGCACAGCTCGTTTCAGCGCGCCGGGACACGGCGAGCCGGCATGCACCAGAAGGCGCAGCGTGTCGAAATGGTCCGAGCGCCCCGACTCGGCCATCACGCGTTGCAGTGCTGTCGGCGCCATGAACGTGGTCGTGGGCCTGTGACGATCGAGCGCCGCCACCGCCACAGCCGCGTCGAAACGGGGCAGCACCACGACCCGGCCTCCCCGCAGGAGCGCGGCCCCGGCGAGGCGGACAGAGACCGAGTGATACATCGGAGAGCACACGAGGTGCGTATCTCGATCGCTGAACCCCCACAGGTCGGCCTCGTCCTCGAACAGCGCCCGGGCCTCTGCGTCGTCGAGCACGCCCGACCACACCCCTTTGGGGCGGCCGGTCGTTCCCGAGGTGTAGTGCATGGGCCGCACCAGCGGATACGGCGCCAGATCTGTGGCCGGGCCCGACAGCAGGGGCGTCATCGCCGAAGGCCTCGGTGACGACAAGAGCGGGCTCGGCGTCGGCGACGAGCGCGTCGCGCTCGGCCGGGAGGAGGGTGGCGTTGAGCAGGACGGGGACGATGCCGCGCCGGGCCGCAGCCAGGACACACAGCAGGAGGGTTGCGGACGACGGCAGGCAGAACACCACCCGATCGCCGGGCCGGACTCCGAGCCGATCGAGCCCACCCGCGATGCGTCGTTGCGCGTCCTCGGCCGGGCCGGGATCGACGGTCTCCACCGCTGAGAGATCGGCGTTCACCGTGAGGGCGGAGCCGTCTGGCCCAGCACCGGGGGACCCCGGTGAGCTCGGGGTCCGAGGGTCTCGACGGTCGAGGATGTGGCGCCGTCCCCGAGGTCGGCGAAGAGCTGCCCACGCCAGAGGCCGATGGCGACCATGATGGCGAAGAGCGCCACTCCCGACACCACCGTCACGGCGCGGATTCCCACGACATGGGCGATGGCCCCCTCGATCACCGCACCCACGGGGTAGACCACCCCCAGCACCATCATGTAAAGCCCCAACACCCGTCCCCGGAATTCCGTCGGGGCCCTCCGCTGCACCACGGTGTTGAGTCCCGTGAGCACGCCGATGTAGCACGACCCCACGACCAGAATGGCGAGGGCCGACGACCACAACGACGGCGCCACCCCGTAACAGACAAGGGCCAGGGGGAACGCCACCAGGGCGCCGACGACGAGTCGACGACCGAGGGCACGGGCCAACGGGGCGAGCACCAGGGCGGCTCCCACGGCTCCGACGCCATGGGCCGCCACCAGCGCCGTGTAGCCGCCCGCCCCCCGACCGAGGCCGTTGATCGCCATGGCCGGGACGAGCGCGATGAACGGCGAGCCGATCAGGGCGACGATGCCGATGAGGATGATGGCACTCCGACATCCCGGCTCTCGCGCCGCCACCCGGACGCCCTCGGCGATGCGGCGGAGCGTTCTGCTCCCCTGGTCGATGATCGGCGCTCGGGCGGGGAGGCGCACGACCGCCAGGGCCGCCACCACGGCTCCGAAGGACACGGCGTTCACCGCGAAGACCCACGCGGCAGATCCGGCCACAAGGACGATGCCGGCGAGCGCGGGCCCGACGACCCGGCCCAGGTTGAACTGCGCCGATGACAGCGACACCGCTCCCAGCAGATCGTCGGCCGGAACCAGGTCAGGGATCATGGCCTGGTACGTCGGAAAGCCAACCGCAGCAGCCACGCCCCCGAGGAATGCCATCGCCAAAAGCGCCCACGACGGTGCGTGGCCGGTGCCGGACAACACCGCCAACAGCGCCGCGAACAGCGTCTCGGCCAAGGTGGTGATGATCAGCCACCGTCGCCGGTCGAGCCGGTCGGCAAGTGCACCCCCCAGAGGCGAGAGGACACCGATGGGGATGAACGCGGCCGCCGCCACCGCACCGGCCCACAGGGGGTCGTGCGACCGATGCGTCACGACATATCCGAGCGCGACGGTCTGCATCCAAGATCCGACATTGGACACCAACGCCGAGGTCCAGACCAGGGCGAAGTTCTTCGAACGCAGCGGTCGCAGCGAGGTCCACACCGTCCGTGGAGGCTACCGCCGTGCTGTCGACGTCGAACCCGGGGTGGCGATCCTTTCCGACCCGCCTTCTCTGAGAAGGCGCGAAACTCCACCCGTGGACCCAAGCATCGAGAGGGCGCGCCAGATCGTGGCGCGGAGCGCCCGCATCGTCGTCCTCACCGGGGCCGGCATCTCCACCGACTCGGGGATCCCCGACTTCCGCGGGCCCAACGGGGTGTGGACCAAGGATCCCGCCGCCGAGAAGATGGCGAACCTCCAGACCTACATGGCCGAGCCCGACGTCCGGCGCCGGGCGTGGGGCAACCGCTTGAAGTCGCCCACGTGGGAGGCGAAGCCCAATGCGGGGCACCGTGCGCTCGTGGACCTCGAGCGGCGCGGCGTCCTTCACACCCTTGTCACCCAGAACGTCGACGGCCTTCACCAAGCGGCGGGCAGTGATCCGGCTCGGGTGGTGGAGATCCACGGCACCATGCGAGCCGTGATGTGCATGTCGTGTGGTCGGCGCAGTCCCATGCCCGAGGTGTTGGAACGGGTGCGGGCCGGAGACGAGGACCCCGCGTGCATCGGAAGACGCGGACGGCGAGAGTTGTGGGGGCATCTTGAAGTCGGCGACGATCAGTTTCGGCCAAGACCTCGTCGTCGAGGATCTGCGACGGGCCGAACAGGCGGCGCGGGCGTGCGACCTCCTGCTGGCGGTCGGCTCGACCTTGTCGGTCTACCCTGCCGCCGGGCTCGTGCCCAGTGCGCACCTCGTCGGAGCCAGCGTCGTCATCGTCAACGCGGAGCCCACCGAGTACGACTCCATCGCCGACGTGGTGATCCGGGGCCACATCAGCGTCGTCCTACCGACCATCGTCGGGCTCTGATCCCCGAGGCGCGGGCCCGACCCGGTGCCGGATCTCAGCAGCGTGCCCCTCAGAGTGAAGGGGCGTTCGAGGTCGAGATGTAGTTCACGAGCGCCAGGCACATCTCGTCCGACGAGCCGTCCCCCCACGTGACATACCGGGGCGGGAGCTTGCGCAACTGCGGGAGCTGCTGACGAAGCGTCGGATCGAACGTGCACGTGACCTGGATCGTGTCGCCGGACTTGGTGTTGACCGGTGTGGCCAGGTTGTACGAGCGCTGGTAGTCGAAGTTGTAATTCGTCACGTCCAGCAGCGTCTTCTCATTCGCGGTCCCGGCATCGAGCACGATCTTCATCCCTCGCCCCAGGAGGTGCATGTGGGCGGTCAACCGGACGATCGTCCCCGTCGGAGCCGGCCAGGTGCACGTCGTCGTATCGCCCCCGGGTGGGTCGGCCACGTTGCGCCCGCAGAACTGCTCGAGGAAGTTCACGAACTGGATTTGGCTCTGTCCGAACCGCTGGCCCGTGTCGGCGAGCGAGGCGTTGCGGTCACACAGCGGACCGGTCACTCCCGTCGGGCACGGGACGTCAGGCGGAGCGGGAAGGAGGTCCAGGTGCAGAGGAGTCAGGTCGGTCGTGGCAGGCACGGTGTGCAGCACGAGCTTGCTCCGCACCGGCTTGTCCCCGACGAGCAGGTTGTAGTGGATCTGCATCACGACGAGGCTTCCCGCCGGGAACGGCACGCCGGTGCCGGCCGGGACGGTGTCGAGCCCGTGGCCGGGCGCCCACGCAGAGAGCCACGGAGTGTTGGAGACCTGGACGAAGGAGGTGCCCGGCAGGGGCGACTCCCCGAAGCACGTCCAACCCTTGCCGACGTCATCGGCCAGGTTGGCTTGGTTGGCGAGGCTCGGAGGGACGAGGAAGAGGATGGCGTGGTGGACTTCGGGGCTCTCGGGGAAGAACTGGCTCGAGACGATGGTGGAGTCCGTTGTCACGTGGGGGTCGACCAGGGTGCAGTGATAGTCGTCGGTGCCCCCCGCCGACGCCGCCGGCGTGTAGGAGGTCGGTGACTGCAGCGAGACCACCTTCACCGGAGGGTTCGACGCACTCGCCGTGGTGGCCGCCTTGGCGACATGGCTCGGGCCCGACCCGCACGCGGCCAGCCCCATAGCAATAGTTGCGCAAACAAAAAGAACACGGGCAGCGGCGGGTACGGCGATCCGTCGACGGTTCACGTCGCAAAGGTAGTCCATCGGAGCCCGAAACGACCGGCGCGGTCCCGGGCTCCGCCCGCGGGGTGGTCGGGTTGGGGGGAGTCGGGCTCGCAGGTTCTTCGCACAGGTCAGGCTGACTGGCGACGCTCTGGACCCCAAGCGAGACTCGCACTCCGTGACCAAACCAGGGCCGCTGTGCCGCCGGAGCCGAGTCGGTTGGCGATGCGGGGGCGTCCTGATCACCGTGGCGATGGCCGTGTCGGCCTGCGGTTCGGACTCCCCCGGGCCCCCGGGGGCGAACGTCGGTGTCGTCCAGAGCCGGCTCATCCCCGGGTCGATCAGCCACCTGGCCTTCACGGACCAACGAGGTCGAAGCGTCGAGCTGGCCTCGTTGCGGGGCAAGACGGTGCTGGTGGTCCCGTTTCTCACCCTGTGCACCGATATCTGTCCGCTCGACACCGGAAATCTTCTCCAGGTCGAGCATTCCCTCGTCAGTGACCGGAGCGCCTCGAAGGTCCAACTCGTCGAGTTGAGCGTGGATCCCGTTCGCGACACTCCCGGTCGCTTGGCCGCCTATGCCCATCTCACGGGGGCATCGTGGGAGTTGCTGACCGAAACTCCGGCCCAGGCCACCCAGGTCGAGCATTTCTTCGGCTGGGACGTCCAGCGCGTCCCCGAGGACTCACCACCGTCGGTGGACTGGTGGACGGGCAAGCCCCTCGCCTACGACGTCAACCACTCCGACGGGTTCGTCGTCATCGACAGCCGGGGAACCGAGCGGTTCTCGACCGGGGCGGCACCGGACTTCCACGGATCGCTCAACCCCACCCTGCACCGGTTCCTCAGCGCGGAGGGTCGTGACCACCTCACCCATCCCCTCACGCCGGGATGGAACCCGACGATGGCGCTCGACACCCTCGGCTGGATCTTGCAGCGGTCGTTGCCCCTCGTGGGGAGCTGATTCGAGCCCACCACGGCAGGGGGCGCCAGCGGTTCACTCGGCGGCGGGGGGCTCCGACGATCGCATGCCGGCGCGCTTGCGTCGGGGCTTCAGGGCGAACCACCAAACACTGGCGATGGTCCCGGCGAGTCCCACCGCCGCCACCAAGGGCTTGACGAATTTCCGGCCGCTGCTCACAAGAGCCACGTTACCGGGCCGGGCCCACCACTCCGACGACGGCCCGATCCATCCAGGTCCCAGGCACTTACCCCTTCATCACGGAGTCGGAACGTTCAGCCCTCGGTGGAGAGAAAGACGTTCTTGACGTCGGAGAACGACGCCATCGCCTCCATGCCCAGCTCGCGTCCGAACCCCGACTGCTTCATCCCGCCGAACGGTGCGTTCACGCGGACCGAGGTGTTGGAGTTCACCGAGAGCACCCCGGCCTGCACGGCTTTCGCCATGCGCAGGGCCCGACTCGAGTCGCGGGTCCAGATCGAGCCCGACAGTCCGTAAGGGGTGTCGTTGGCCAGTGCGACGGCGTGGGCCTCGTCGTCGAACGGCGTCACGGCCACGACCGGGCCGAAGATCTCCTCGCGCCAGACCCGCTCCCTTGGATCGACCGGCGCCAGAACCGTGGCCGGAAACCACCACCCCGGCCCTTGGGGCACGGGGCTGGTCCCGGCGATCTCGAGTCCGGTGTCGCCCGCGTCGACGTACCCGTTGACCCGAGTCCGGTGATCGTCCGAGACGAGGGGGCCCATCTGCGTGGCAGGGTCTTCCGGATCGCCCACCACGAGTGCCTCGGTGGCCGCCACGAGGAGCTCGACGAAGCGATCGAAGGCGGCCCGCTCCACCAGGATGCGGCTGCGGGCGCAGCAATCCTGGCCGGCGTTGCCGAACACGGCCAAGGGCGCGCTGGCCGCCGCGACCTCGAGATCGGCATCGGCGAAGACGACGTTGGCGGACTTCCCACCCAGCTCCAAGGTGACGCGCTTGATCGTTCCCGACGCCCGGGCCATGACGTCTCGTCCCGCCTCGGTCGACCCGGTGAACGCCACCTTGGCGACGTCGGGGTGCTCGACGAGAACGGTCCCCACCGTCGTACCCCGTCCGACCACCACCTGGAGGACGCCCTCGGGAATGCCGGCGTCGAGGGCGAGCTCGGCCAACCGCAGCGCGGTGAGCGGGCGTGAGCTCCGCGGGTTTCACGACCACCGTGTTGCCACAGGCCAGGGCCGGCGCGATCTTCCACGAGGTGATGGCGATCGGGAAGTTCCACGGCACGATGGCGGCCACCACGCCCAGCGGCTCGGGCCAGGTGAGGTCGACACCGCCCGCCACCGGGATGGTGGCGCCTCGGTGCTTGTCGACGGCACCGGAATAGAAGTGGAGGACCTCGGCGACCATGGCGACCTCGCCCCGGCTGTCGGTGATGGGCTTGCCCACGTTGCGCGTCTCGAGCAGGGCGAGCTCTTCGGCGTGGGCCTCGACCTGCTCGGCGAAACGCCGCAACAGCCGGGTCCGGTCCGCCGGCGCCACGTCGCGCCAGGCGGGAAAGCGCCTGCGTCGCCTTGGCCACGGCGGCGTCGGCCGCCTCTTTGCCCTGCCGGTCGATCTCGGCCACCGTGAGCTCGGTGGCCGGGTTCACGACCCGAACCGTGCCCGCCGACGATGACGAACCGGCGCCGACGCTCATCGCCACCGCCTCGACCAGAGCCCGGAAGAGACGCTCGTCGCCGTTCCTCTTCGGGATGCCACTGCACACCCACGACGAAGCGCGCCCCGGGCAGCTCGACCGCCTCGGCGATGCCGTCAACCGAGCGGGCCGTGACGACGAGCCCCTCGCCCAACCGGTCGATGGCCTGGTGATGCGAGCACGGCCACGGTGGCCTTCTCGCCCAGGATCTTCGCCACCGCGGAGCCCGCCTCGGTCGATGACGTCGACCTCCGCGAAACAGCCTCGGGCCGGCTGGTGGCCGTCGTGACCCACGACGTCGGGCACGTGCTGGAAGAGGGTGCCCCCGAGCTCGACGTCGAGCAGCTGCATCCCCCGGCACACCGCCAGCACCGGGAGGTCGACGGCCAGAGGCGGCGCGGAGCAGCGCCAGCTCGCTGGCGTCGCGCCCGGGATCGACCCCTGAGGTGGCGGGGTGCGGACGACTGTCCGTACCGGGCGGGGTCGATGTCCCCACCACCCACGAGCACGAGCGCGTCGATGGCCCCGACGACGCTGGAGGCAGCTTCGTCGACGTCGATCCCGCCGTCCCACGGAGAGAGCAAGACCGGGCAGCCGCCCGCGGCCGCCACGGTGTCGACGTACGAGGCGGGCAGGACCGCGGCGAGCCGGTCCCACGGGCCCCACGACGCCTGCTGGTGATACGTCGTGACCCCGACGATGGGCGTGGCGCGCGTGGCCATGCGACCAGTATCACACCGGCGCCGCTGTCCTCGGTCCCGCTGCGGGCGCCGGCCGGACGACCGCGTCGCCAGGGCCCCGGGCCCGCCGATCCGTGCCGGGTATGGTCGGGGCGTGACGGCGCGGCTGGCGGGGAAGGTGGCGGTGATCACCGGGGCCGGCAGCGGGATCGGCCGGGTTGCGGCCGCGCTCTTCGCCTCCGAAGGCGCTGCCGTGGTCGTCGCCGACGTGGTGGCTCAGGCCGCTCGCGACACCGTCGAGCAGATCGTCGACGCCGGGGGACGAGCCGTCGCTGTCGCCGCCGACGTCTCCGACGAGTCCCAGGTCGCCGACGTCGTGGCCGCCGCCACCCAACAGCTGGGCGGCCTGCACGTGCTGTTCAACAACGCCGGGATCTTCCCCGGCGACGACGGTGGCGTCCTCGACACTCCCCCGGCGACCTGGGACCGCGTCATGAACGTGAACCTCAAGGGCGTCTGGCTGTGCTGTCGTGGTGCGGTCCCCGCCATGGTCGACTCCGGAGGAGGGTCGATCGTGAACGTCGCGTCCTTCGTGGCGCTCATGGGTGCGGCCACCGCGCAGGTCGCGTACACGGCGTCGAAGGGCGGCGTGCTCGCCTTCACCCGCGAGCTGGCGGTGGAGTACGCCCGCAAGGGGATCCGGGCCAACGCACTGTGTCCGGGCCCGATCGAGACGCCACTGCTTGGCGGAGCTCCTCGCCGACCCCGTGCGCCGCAGCCGGCGGCTCGTGCACATCCCCATGGGCCGCCTGGGGCGACCCGAGGAAGTGGCCCGCGCCGCGCTCTTCCTGGCTTCGGACGAGTCCTCGTTCATGACAGGCTCGGCGCTCGTCGTCGACGGCGGGATCACCGCGGCCTACGTCACCCCGGAGTAGGCGGGCCCGACCGGTCGGCATCGGCGTGCTGGACGCCGGACCGTTCCTCCGTGCCATGGTGCGAGCATGCTGGACCGCAAGCGAGCTGACCAAGCGCATCACCGACGGATCGATCGACACGGTGGTGGTGGCGTTCCCCGACATGCAGGGACGCCCCGTCGGCAAGCGCGTCACCGGGAGGTTCTTCCTGGACCACGTCCTCGAGCACGGCATCGAGGCGTGCGACTACCTCCTCGCCGTCGACGTGGACATGGAACCACTCCCCGGCTACCGGTTCGCCAACTGGGAGATCGGGTACGGCGACGTCGTGGCACTGCCCGACCTCGCCACGTTGCGGCTCCTCCCCTGGCTCGAGGGCTCGGCCATGGTGGTCTGCGACGTGGTCGACACCGAAGGGGAGCCCGGTCGAGGTGTCGCCGCGACGGATCCTCGGGCGACAGGTCGAACGGGCCCGAGCAGCTCGGGCTCGACATCCGGTGCGCCACCGAGCTCGAGTTCTACCTGTTCCGCGAGACCTTCGAAGAGGCGTCGGCACAGGGTTGGCGGGACCTGCATCCCCACGTCTCGACCATCGAGGACTACCAGCTCCTCCAGACATCGCGCGAGGAGTACGTCCTGCGACGGATCCGCAACGAGATGGTGGCGGCCGGCATCCCCGTCGAGTTCTCCAAGGGTGAGGCGGGCCGCGGCCAGCACGAGGTGAACGTCACCTACGGGCGGGCCATCGAGGTCGCCGACCGGCACCTCGTCTTCAAGAACGGCGTCAAGGAGATCGCCGACCAGTGCGGCCGATCGGCGTCGTTCATGGCCAAGTGGTCGATGGGCGAGGTGGGCTCGTCGTGTCACATCCACGCCAGCATCTGGGACGCCGCGTCCGGTGCTCCGCTCATGTGGGGCGACGACGGGCCCTCGAATCTCTCGGAGGTGGGACGGCAGTTCCTCGCCGGGCTGCTCGCTCGGTGCCCGCCAGCTCACCTGGCTCTGGGCGCCGTACGTCAACTCGTACAAGCGCTACGTCCCGGGATCGTGGGCACCGACCGCCGCGGTGTGGGGCGTCGACAACCGTACCTGTGGCTTCCGCCTCGTCGGGCACGGCGAAGGCCGCCGGGTCGAGTGCCGGATCCCCGGTGCCGACGTCAACCCCTACCTGGCGCTGGCGGGCATCTTGGCGGCGGGCCTGTGGGGCGTCGAGCACGGCCTCGAGCTGCGGCGCGCCCTTCGAGGGCAACGCCTACAACGCCACCGACGTGCCCCGCGTGCCGACGACCCTGGTCGAAGCCATCGAGGAGCTCGAGGCGTCGCCCATCGCCCGACACGCATTCGGCGAGGACGTCCATCACCACCTTCTCAACACCGCCCGCCAGGAATGGGCCCGAGCCAACCAGGTGGTCACCGACTGGGAGCTGATGCCGGAACTTCGAGCGCATCTGATCACCGCCCCGTGGTGGCGTCGCAGTCGGCCGACGTCGTCAGTGCCGGTTGAGTCGGCGGTGGATGTCCTTGGTCTGCTTGTAGAGATTCACGAATTCGCCGTAGAGCTCGGCGTACACCTTGCCGGCGACGGGATCGGGCTCGAACGTCCTGCCCACCTCGACCATGCCGGGGATCTCCTCGACGCCGATGCGACCCAGGGCGAGCAGCGTCAGGAGCCCCGCTCCTCGGACATTGGCGAGCACGGGGTCGACGACCTGGCGGATCCGCCTGCCCATGGCGTCGGCGTGGATCTGGGACCAGACATCGGAGTTGGCCCCTCCCCCGATGAACGCCAGGGTCTCGAATGTTCGACCCACGAAGCGTTCGACCGCACCGAGCAGCCACCGGCTGTTGAGCGCCACCCCTTCGTAGACGGCGCGCACGAGGTCGTCACGAGAGGTCGACAGCGACAGGTTGTGGAAACCCCCCCGAATGGTGTGGTCGTCCACCGGCGAGCGCTCGCCGTTGAGCCACGGCGTGAACATGGCCCCGTGTGACCCCGGCGCCACCTTGGCCGCCACCTCGTCGAAATGCCGGTAGACGTTGTCGATGCCGGGATGCGGGCCCTTGCCGTCGAACAACACCTTCTCGGCCAGGAACGTCAGGCAGGCTCCGGCGGTCTCGTGCTCGTCGGCGACCATGTACCGACCGGGAATGGCGGCCGGAATGGCCGCCACGTTTCGAATGGCGTCGGTCTTCTTGAACGGCACGTGGCACGAGATCCACGACGACGTCCCGATGTAGAGGTGCCCGTCGTAGTCGGCGACCGCTCCTGATCCCACCGCGGCGGAATGCACGTCCCCGGTCCCCGTCACGACGGGGACGCCCACGGGGAGTCCGAGCTCTTCGGCCGCCTCGGCCCGCAGGGTGCCCATGACCGTGGCCGACGGGACGAGGTCGGGCAGCTTGGACCGCTCGAGCCCCGACATGTGCAACAACGACGCGTCGTAGTCGATCGAGTTGATGTTGCGGTTGTCGGTGACCCAATGCGCCGCGATCGAGTCGTACGAAGCCGAGAAGCACCCGGTCAGGCGTTGGTTCAACCAGTCCACGGGCTCGAGGAACTTGAACGTGGCGTCATAGACCGCGGGCTCGGCCTCGCGGATCCACAGGATGTGCGCGGTGGGGTCCTTTCCCGACTGGCTCGGGGCACCGCCGGTGAGCCGGATCCAGCGCTGGATCTTGCGCACGTCGTACCCGAGCACGCTGACCTTGCCTCCCATCTGGCGTCTCATGGCCGAGCTGCCTCGGGAGTCCATCCAGATCACCGCCGGTCGCAGCGGGGTCCCGGTGGCGTCGACGGCGACGGTCCCGGACCACTGCGCGGTGCACCCCATGCCGATGACGCTCGACGGGCGCACCGAGGACTCCTCCAAGGCGCGGCGGGTCGCGGCCACGATGGCGGCCCACCACGCCGCCGGATCCTGCTCGGCGCCCCCGCCCGGCAGGAGGTGCAAGGTCGACGGGCTCCGATGCGCTGGCCGCGATCCTGCCCCGTGGGGGAGACCAACGCCACTTTGGGCCCACCGGTGCCCAGGTCGACGGCGAGGACGAAGGCGTCATCGGATCCCGGTGCCGCCGAAGCGCCATTTCCGGTGCCATCGGGCGACATTGCCGCAGCCTAACGCCGCCTTGCGGGCAGACTGTGGCCCGTGCGACCCATGCCCAGCTTGCTTCGCACCATGGTGCTGGTCGTCGCAGCAGGGTTCTTGAGCTCGTGTACGGACACGTCCAAGAACGGCGTCGCACCCGAGCAGCCGTCGTTGTCCTCGGTGGTGGGCGGACGCTTCGTCTCCACGGTCGAGCTCGACCATGGGGACCTGGTGGTGGCACCGGCCCCGAAGACGAGGCCCCGCGTGTCGATCACGACTGCTGAGGCCTTGTTCCGCGCCACCGACGCCGTCAACGGTGCCTATCGCTTCGCGGTGCTCGGACTCGGCTTGGCCACCGTCTCGTCCGGCGTGTCCACGGCGACCACCGCCACGACACTGGGACACGACCTCGACGACCACGACGACGACCTCGGCCACGACCACGACGGCCACCACCACCACGATCACCGTGCCGAGCCCGAGCAGCACCGCAATCGGTGCGGGACCGGGTGCCGCCCCGGCGACGAGTTCCACGACGAGCGCCACGACGGCTCCCCCGCCGAGCACCACGCTTCCGCTCTACGAGAGTCGCCTGGCCTGGGTCGGGATCGCCTGGGGGGCCGACTGCCCGGTGCGCGCCGGAGGAACTCGGCTCGCCACGCGCTATGTGGCGGTGGTCATCGACGCCAAGACGGGCCGAAGTGTCGTCGCCTACACGAGCCGGAGCCCCCTGGCCTGTACCGGACCGGTCCTCCCGCCGAGCGTCACCGCCCCCGCCGAGCTGGTCTCGGTCCCCTGGGCGCCGCTGGGACCGAGCAGCACCTCGGTGCGCGTCACGTTGCCGGCGTGCGGCACCTATTTCGGCTGGACCGAGGTGCCCGGCACGGGAGTGGCGACGGTGCAGGTCGTGGCGCGCAAGCCCTTCGATCCCGACCTGTGGGTCAGTTGCGGCCCGCACCCAGACCGTGGACGAGGTCGTTCCACTGGGCAATGCGCAAGCCCAGGTCCAACACGCCAAGCTCGGTCCGGTCCAAGCCTGCGGACGCTCCCGGGCGGCTGACCCCGGCGTCGCCGCGTGCTGTCAGATCAGAGGTGGCGGGATGGCGGGGTTCGGTGATGAGCGCCACCTCGGGCGGGAGCCCGGTCACCTCGACGTCGTCGCCGTCGACCTCGACGGTGACACGGGATCCGGCCAACGGGATGCCTGCCACCTTCAGATGCTTCATGCCCTCGGGCAGCATCGGTGACAACCAGGTCTTGCCGTAGGGCACCCAGGGGTCGAGCCGGAGCATGGTGCGCAGGCACAACAGCGGGGAAGCCGCGGCCCATGCCTGGGGCGAACACGACGTGGGGTAGGCGACCGGCGACGAGAACTCCGAGCGGTCGAGCCCGCAGTAGAGCTCGGGAAGGCGTCCGCCGAGGCTCAACGCCGCGTCGAGCAACGAACGGATCAGTCGCAGCGAGTCCTCCATGAACCCGTACCGGGCCAGCCCTGCCGCCACGATGGCCGTGTCATGGGGCCACACCGATCCGCAGTGGTAGCTCATGGGGTTGTAGCCGCCCATCGACGATGCCAGGGTCCGGATACCCCAACCGCTGTTCAGCTCGGGTGACATGATCCGGTCGGCGACCACACGGGCCTTGTCCTGGTCGACGATCCCGGTCCACAGGCAGTGGCCGATGTTGGACGTGAGCGAGTCGATGGGCCGTTTGTCGGCGTCGAGGCCGACCGCGAACCACCCTCGGTCCTCGAGCCAGAAGTCCCGGTTGAACTCGGTCTTCAATCTGGTCGCCTTGGAGCGGTAGCGCTCGAAGGTGGCTTCGTCTCCGGCCTCGCGGGCGAAGTGGGCTCGCGCCAGGTACGCGCTGTAGACGTAGGCCTGGACTTCACACAGGGCGATGGGGGCATGCGCGATGGTCCCGTCGCGATAGCGGATGCCGTCGGCAGAGTCCTTCCACCCCTGGTTGGCGAGGCCCCGGTCGGTCATGCGCTGGTACTCGACGTACCCGTCACCGTCGAGGTCGCCGTGGTTCTCGATCCACTCGAGGGCACGCTCGGCGTTGGGCAGAAGCTCGTCCACGACCTCGCGGGCGAGACCCCACCGCCGCAGCTCACCGAGGAGCATGACGAAGAGCGGCGTGGCATCGGCGGTTCCGTAGTAGATGTTCCCCCCACCCAGCGACAGCGACGGTGCGTCGCCGAAACGCATCTCGTGGAGGATGCGCCCGGGCTGCTCCTCGCTCCTCGGGTCGATGTTCTTGCCCTGGAAGCGGGCCAGGGTCTGCAGGACCCCGAGCGCGAGGTCGGGGTCGACGAGCAGCGCCATCCACGACGTGATGAGCGAGTCGCGGCCGAACACGGTCATGAACCACGGCGCGCCCGCGGCCAGCACGCACACGCTCGGGGTAGTCGGGGTCGAAGATCCGGAGCGCTCCCAGGTCCTCCGCGCTCGAGGCGATGACCGTCCGCAGGCCATCGTGATCGGTCTCGATCTGCGGTACCTGGCGACGCCACTTGGCCAGGCGCTCGGCGGGGGCGGCCCGGTCGACCGGCTGCCCGCACAGATAGCGGGGGTCGACGGCTTTGCCCTCGATCACGGGATGGAACTCCAGGCACCCCGTCCACTCGCCGTGCGCGGGGACGATGGCCTCGAAGCTGACGAGGTCGTCGGAGACGAGCGCCGGGGTCGGGAAGAGGTGGATGACCAGCCCCGGTTGACGGTTCCGCGCCGGTAGGAGAACTCGAGCTGGCGCGTCGCGGTGCTCGCGGGTGATCTCACCGTCGGAATTCCCGAACCGGCCTTCTTTCACCGCGAACAGGTCGGCGAAGTCGGAGTCGATGAACAGCTCCACCGAGCAGAAGGTGGGCTCGTCGCCGAAGTTGCGGATGACGAGGTCCTCGCGCATCCCCTGGCCGACGTAGCGGCGGCGGAACACCATGAGCGTGGAGTCGGCGAGGCCCGGGCCGAGGCGGGCACCGGGACACGAAGATCGCCGAGAAGGGGTCGTCGGAGACCACGGCCAGCGACTCGGGCCTCACCCCGTTCACCCGTAATTCGAAGCGGGACAGGATCCGGGTGTCCCGGACGAAGAGTCCCTCGGCCGACGGGGTGACGACGTCGCCCTCGCGCCCGCTGATGGTGAAGGTGGACTCGTCGACCAGGGTGACCGCGCCGCCGGCCTGGCCCAGGCCCGCCACCTTGCCGCTGAAGGTCCACGGGTCACTCACCCGGGGGACGCTACCGGACCGAAGTCGGACAACCGAATGACCTGGTGGGGGCGCTTCCTCGGGCGCCGGCCGACCGGCCCCCGAGGTCGCCGGCCCCGGGGGGATTGCCACTATGGCCGTAGTGAAAATCTCGCCGCGACGGTAGACTCACCGCCGTGACCCCGCTCCTGGAGATCGAGGGCCTCCACGTGGCCGTCGACCGGACCGAGATCCTGCGCGGGGTGGACCTGGCGGTGGGCGAAGGTGAGCTCCACGCCCTCATGGGCCCGAACGGTTCGGGCAAGTCGACGCTGGCCAGCACGCTCCTGGGCAACCCCTCGTACCAGGTCACCTCGGGCGCCATCCGCTTTCGGGGCGAGGACGTCACGGCGTGGCCGACCGACGTGCGCGCCAAGGCCGGGATGTTCCTCGCCTTTCAGTATCCCGAGGAGATCCCCGGAGTCCCGGTCATCCAGTTCCTGCGCCAGGCGGTGTCGGGGCGAGTCGGTGAGGACCGCTCGGTGCTCGAGGTCAGGATGTCGATGCTCGAATGGATGAAACGCCTGGGCATGGACCCGGCGTTCGGCGAGCGGCATCTCAACGAAGGGCTTCTCCGGCGGAGAGAAGAAGCGCAACGAGATCCTGCAGATGGCCATGCTCGACCCGGAGCTGGCCGTGCTCGACGAGACCGACTCCGGCCTCGACATCGACGCGTTGCGCATCGTCGCGGACGGCGTGCAGGCGGTGCGGGGCGAGCGCCCCGCGCTCGGGGTGCTCCTCGTGACCCACTACACGCGCATCCTCGAGCTGCTGCGTCCCGACGCCGTGCACGTCTTGGTGGAAGGCAAGATCGTGGAGAGCGGCGGGCCCGAGCTCGCCGATCGCCTCGAGGCCGAAGGCTACGAGCCGTGGCGGAGGTGACGGTGACGAACTCCCGCGTCGACCAGAAGGTGGCGCCCACGTTGCGCAGCGAGACCTGTCCCTCCGACGTCGATTTCTCCAAGCTCAAGGGCGACTTCCCCGTGCTCGGCCGCACCGTGCACGGCCACCGCGTCGTCTACCTCGACTCCGCCGCGTCGGCCCAGCGCCCGCAGAGCGTCCTCGACGCCATGGACACCTACTACCAGACCACCCACGCCAACGTGCACCGCGGGGTCTACACCTTCGCCGAGGAGGCGGACCGGCTCTACGAAGCGGCCCGGGTCGCGGTGGGACGGCTCATCGGCGCCCCCGACCCCGAGCACGAGGTGATCTTCACCAAGAACGCCACCGAGGCCATCAACCTCGTCGCGGCCACGTGGGCCCGGTCGAACCTCGGGCGCGGTGACGTGGTCCTGCTCACCGACATGGAGCACCACGCCAACATCGTGCCGTGGCTCATGCTGGCCGAGGAGCGGGGCATCGAGCTGCGTTGGATCGGCATCGACGACGACTACCGACTCGACCTCTCGGACCTCGACCGCCTACTCGACGGCGTCAAGCTCGTGGCCTGCACGACGATGTCGAACGTGCTCGGGACCATCACGCCTTTCGCACAGATCGCCGAGGCCGCCCATCGCGCCGGAGCGCGTGGTGCTCGCCGACGGTGCCCAGTCGGTTCCCCATGTCCCCACCGACGTGCGCCAGCCTGGGCTGTGACTTCTTGGCCTTCAGCGCCCACAAGATGCTCGGCCCCACCGGCATCGGCGTGCTGTGGGGACGGCGCGAACTGCTCGAGGCGATGCCACCGTTCCTGGGTGGGGGCGGGATGATCCGCGACGTCCGCCACGACGGGTTCACCGCCAACGTCCTGCCCTGGAAGTTCGAGGCGGGCACGCCCCCGATCGCCGAGGCGGTCGGTTTCGGTGCCGCCGTCTCCTACTTGGAGTCGGTCGGCCTCGACGCCATTCGGGCCCACGAGGTCGAGCTCACGGCGTACGCCCAGGCCGTCTTGGCGGAGCGATTCGGGGACGACCTCAAGATCTTCGGTCCACCCGGGACGGTCGAGCGGGGCGGCGTCTTGTCACTGGCCTATCGCGACGTCCATCCCCACGACCTCGCCCAGGTGCTCGACCAGGCCGGTGTATGTGTCCGAGCCGGCCACCACTGCGCCAAGCCCCTGATGCGGCGCCTCGGCGTCAACGCTACGGCCCGGGCCTCGTCTGTACCTCTACAACGACGAGTCCGACGTGGACGTCCTGGCCGACGCGATCGCCGAGGCCGGTACCCTGTTCGCGTAGTGAAGCGTTCATCAGGACGTCTGCCTCGCACGAGGCGACGAACGTGTCCCGAGCAACGAGGAGCCCATGACCGGTCTGGAAGACCTCTACCGCGAGATCATCCTCGACCACTACCGCAGCCCCCGCAACCGGGGCGAGTTGCCCGCGCCCCCGCGCAGCGGGTCGAGGGCTTCAACCCGCTGTGCGGTGACGAGGTCGTCGTCTACGTGCAGGTCGACGACGGCACGGTCACCGACATCCGCTTCGCCGGCCAGGGTTGCTCGATCAGCCAGTCATCGGCGTCGCTCATGTCCGCCGCGGTGAAGGGAAAGTCCGTGGCCGAGGCCCGCAGCCTGATCCGCACGTTCAAGGCGATGATGTCGGTGCACGAGGCACGGCTGGGCGACACGCCCGACGGCGGCGCCTCGAGCAACGGGTCCGGTGACGACGGGGCCGACGTCGTCGCACCCGATCCCGAGTCCCTGGGCGAGCTTGCCGCCCTTCAAGGGGTGGTCAAGTTCCCGGTTCGCATCAAGTGCGCCACGCTTGTCGTGGAACACCCTGGCCCAAGGGTCTCGACGAGGCCGAGCAGGGCACCGCCCCGCCACAGCTGAGCGGCCCTGGCGGCCTCAGCAGGGGGTGGGATTGAACGGCCCCGTGCCCGGCACCGTCGTGGTGGTCACCGATTGGACACGCGCCGCGTCCCGCTCGACGGGATCGTGGTGCGACGTGGTCGTCGACGACGGCACCGTGACCGGCGACCCGTAGGCGCTGAGTGGCGGCGTTGCGATCGGCTCCGGCGAGGTTCCGAGGAACTGGCTGATGAGCTCGCTGGCGGCGGGCTCCTGGACGACCTCGATCGATCCGGCCACGCTCGAGCTCGCCCCCAGGGTCGGGAGCGTGAAGGTCTCCAACGCCGATCCCGAGAAGGCGTGGTACCGCTGGGCCAGGGAGAGCATCATGCTCGTCGACATGGCGTCGTCCTTGGTGATGTCGTGGACGATCGAGCCGAGGAAGGCATTGACCTTCAAGGGGTTGTAGCTCGACTTCGCCTTGTCGATCACAGCCTCGATGATGACGTTCTGACGCTGGATGCGTCCCAGGTCGCCGCTGCCGTCGTACTCCCAGTACCCCCTGCGGACCTCGTACTCGTAGTAGCGTGAGCGGGCCAGCGCCAGCGCCATGTTGCCGTCGAGGGTCTGACAACCCGCATGGGTGATGTTGAGGCCGGAGTTGTTGTTCCCCTGGTCGTTGTCGCGCACGGGATAGGGAAAGTTCAGATTGATCCCACCCACCGCCTTCACGAGGTCGATCACCCCGCCGAAGCTGGTGATCACGAAATGGTTGATGGGGATGCCGAAGGTGTTCTCGATGGTCTCGATGAGCGGCTCCTGGCCCACTGTTGAAGGCCGTGTTGATCTTGTTGTGCGATCGCCAACCCGGTGTCGGAGGGCATGCCCGACAACTCGACGTAGGTGTCTCTCGGGATCGACAGCAGCCGGGCTGAGCTGGCGGCCGGGTCCACGTGGAGGATCTTGATCGTGTCGGAGCGCTGGCCGCCCACCAGCGATGCGCTGCCGAAGGCCTTGGCCGCGGCACCGGTGTCCCCGGCGCGGGAGTCCGATCCCACGATGAGGACGTTGTAGGGCGCCCCGGGCGACTCGACGGCGCACGCCGAGCACTTGACCGACTTGATCTCGCCCGAGGCGGTACCACAGGTATCCGTAGACCGAGCCCGCCATCGCCAGCACGATCGCCACGATCAGGGCCGCCCAGCGGATGACCCGCTCGCCGGTGCTGCGCCGACGCCGACGGCGACGCCTGACCGGTGTGACGGTGGGCGGCGTGCCCTCCGGGGCATCTCCGGGTGCCGGTCCGGGCTCAGGTCCCGCGACGTCAACGGGGAATTCAGCCCGAGTCTCTGTCGCCGACGGACCGGGGGGCTCAGATGGGGCCGGCGCCGACCAATCGTCGGTTCCGTCGCCGAGGCCATCGGGTCCCGGACCGGCGTTCAGCATTGTCTGTGAGCTCTGATCCTGCGTCGGGGTCCAGGCGCGCGTGGCCGATGAGTTTGCCCTTTCCCGCGGCCGTACCACGGGGAGGACGACGGGCCATGACGACAGACGGTACCAGCGCGTCCCACCGGGTCCACGTCGCGCCCGACGTGCCGGCCGGGCATGTCACAGCGCAGGGTGCCCGGGTCAGTCCCCCAGGTGTTCGAGCACGAGCTTGGCCACCTCGTCGGGTCGCTCCAGCGGGGCCAGGTGGGCGGCGGCGTCGAGATCGACGATCTTGGCATCGGCGATCGCGGCCTCATAGGCCTCGGCGTGGGCCCGGGGGACGATGCCGTCCTGGCGGGCATGGACGATCAGGGTGGGTGCGGTGACACGACGCAGCCGGGACAGCAACTTGGGATCGTGGAGATACGGGTTCCATCCCACCTTGGCCGTAGCGGCCTGGGACTGCAGGATCGGTCGCACCAACTCGAAGGGGATCTGCGACGGATCGGCCTCCATGCCGTCCATGGCCCGCATGAGCTGGGCGATCGGAAAGTCGAAATCGGCGAAGAGCTCGCCCGCGAGCTCCGACGGTGCCCGACCGAAGATCTCGGTGATCGGCGCGTCGCGCACGTACAACCCCACCGGGTTCACGAGCACCATCCGTCGCACCCGCTCGGGCCACCGCACGGCCAACTCGGCTGCCATCCATCCCCCCAGCGACAGACCGACCATGTCGCACCAAGGCAGGTCCAGACGGTCGAGGACGTCAAGGACATGGAAGGCGGCGTCCTCGATGTCGTCGATGTGCTCGAGGCCCTCGGAGTCCCCGAAGCCGGGGAACAAGGGGGCCACCACGAGGCGCGTGTCGGCCAGCCGCTCCAACAGCACCATGTCCGGCCCCTCGCCCTGCGCCGAGTGCAGGTACACCAGTGGCGCCGGTCCCCCTGACCCTCCCCGGTGAACCTCGATCTCGCCCACGGCGCTGTCGAGGGCGTGGCGCACCAGCCTGGTCACGATGGAGTTGCCGCCGGGGCCGCCACGGACGGGCCCGGGTCGAGGGCGCCGGGAAACGAGTGGCGCAGCTTTCGCATGACCTCGGTGGCGAAGAGCTCCAGGCTCTGCTTGGTGTCGGCGGCCGGCAGCGTGCCCAACTGGAAGAGGCCGAGGAGGTTGCCCACCCCGAGCCGTTCGATGTTGGCGGAAAGCAGCTCGGTGACCGTCTCGGGAGATCCGACGATGGCGTACTGACCTTCGACGACCTCGTCCCATGTCTCGAGATTGAGGGCGAATGTCCCTGCGTTCTTCATGATGTTCTCGACAGACCGAACAGAGGTGTAGCCCGGGGGTGAGATGTTGATGCCGGGGAGGAGTCGACGGACGAAGTACCAGAAATGCTCCTCGTAGCGTCGCCGGGCCTCGGCATCGGTCTCGGCGACGAAGATCGGGACGAGCCATCCGAGTTGCAACGGATCGGCGTCGTACCCCTCTTTCTGGCACGCGGCGCGCATCATGGCGAACATCCGCTCGAACACGTTGATGTGGAAGTACGGGATGCCCATATACGCATAGTGGTGCTTGGCCACGAATTCGAGGGTCTCGAGCGACCCGACACCGGGAATCCATATCTCGGGGTGAGGCTGCTGGATCGGTCGGGGCCAGGAGTTCACATAACGGAGCTTGTAGTGCTTGCCGGTGAACTCGAAAGGGCCGGGCTCGGTCCACACCTTGAGAATCAGCTCGTGGGCTTCGGCGAACCGCTCCCGGGCGTGCGCCGGGTTCAATGAGAACGAGTAGTACTCCGGTCCCCCGCCCACCACCATGCCCGCGATGAGCCGCCCGCCGCTGATGCAGTCGATCATGGCGAACTCTTCCGCCACGCGTGTGGGCGGATCGTAGAGCGGAAGGGCGTTGCCCACCACGGCGATGCGGACCCGAGATGTCAGGCGGGCCAGGATGGACGCGATGAGGTTCGGGGACGGCATGATGCCGTAGGCGTTCTGGTGGTGTTCATTGACACACACGCCGTCGAAACCGAGCTCCTCGGCATAGACGAGCTCATCGATATACCGGTTGTAGAGATCGCCGCCGAGCCGAGGGTCGAACAGCTCGTTCGGACACGTGATCCACGCCGGGCCGTCGTAGTCAGGAGGCAGGTCCGGATACGGCATCAGGTGGAAGCTGAAGAAACGCATGGTGGGCCTCCTGCGTCGAACCCGTGGGCAGCGCCGCGGTCATGGTACCGCCGGCGTTACTGACTGACGAATCAGTTTTGGAGGCCGGTGTCGTCGACGCGAGCTGCGGTCTCGAACGCGCCGTAGCCCGTTCGCTCGAGCTCACCTGCCAACTCGGGCCCGCCGCTGGCGACGATGCGGCCCCGTACAAGCACGTGGACCACATCGGGCTGCAACGCTGAGAGCAAGCGCCGGTAGTGGGTGATGGCGAGAACCCCGAGGCCCCATTCCGCCACACCGTCGCGCACACGCTGAGCCACGTCCCGCAGCCCGTCGATGTCGATGCCCGAATCGAGCTCGTCGAGCACGGCGATGCTCGGCTGCAACAACGCCATCTGCAACGTCTCGCTCCGCTTGCGCTCGCCTCCGGACAGGTCGACGTTGAGCGGGCGATCGAGAAGGCGAGTTTCGAGCCCCACCCGCTGCGCCTCGACCAACGCCCGGGCCGCCAGGGAACCTTTGGCGTCGTCCGGGCTCATCCCCCGCCCCGCCAGCGCTTCGGTGAGCGTCTGGTGCAGCCCCACCCCTGGTACCTCGATGGGGTCCTGCGGAGCGAGGAAGAGGCCCAGCCGGGCGCGTTCGAACGGCGCCAGCCTGAGGAGGTCCTCGCCGTCGAGGGTCACGGTCCCGCCGAGCACCTGGTATCCCGGCTTGCCCATGAGGACGTGGGCCAGCGTGCTCTTGCCCGAACCGTTCGGGCCCATCACGGCGTGAACCTCGCCGCTTCTCACCACGAGGTCGACTCCGGTCAGCACCTCCAACCCCGCCACGCCCGCCCGGAGGCCGCTGATGGCGAGCTCGTGGGAGTCGCCGGGCCCGGCAGCGGCCGTCGGGCCCGGCGGGTTCACGGGAGCTCCACGAGCACGTCGTCGCCGTCGACCCGCACGGCGTAGACCGGAACGGGCTTGGTGGCGGGCAGCGATCTCGGCTCGCCCGTCATGAGGTCGAACATCGACCCGTGCTTCCAACACTCGATCTCGCACCCGTCGACGAGCACCTCCCCCTCGGAGAGGGAGTAGTCCTCATGGCTGCAGATGTCGCCGATGGCATAGAAGTCGTCCTCGATCCGCACGAGCGCGATCCGGTGCGCGCCGATGTCGAAGCGCCGAGCTTCTCCCGACGCCAACTCGTCTCGCCCACACAGGCGCACGGTGTCACCCACCGGAGTCACCCACCGGTGCCACCACGATGTCACCCTGGGCCGAGAGGCGCCCGGCCATACGACGGTGCACGGCCTCCTCCACCCAGCGTCCCACTCCTGGAAATGGCGCCCGCCCGGCCAGGTCCGAGAAGAAGCCCAGGACGATGAGCCGCTCGGCGACCGCGGGTGCGATTCCCCGCGTCTCGAGGTAGTACCGCTGCTCTTCGTCGATGGGGCCCACCGTCGACGCGTGGCTGCAGCGGACGTCGTTCTCGTCGATGTCGAGATTGGGCACGGAATCGGCATGCGCGCCCTCGGACAGCACCAGGTTGTGGTTCGTCTGAAAGGCGTTGGCCCCCCGGGCCCCTTTCCGGATCCGGATCAAGCCGCTGTAGACCGAGCGCGCCGTGTCGGCCACCGCCCCTTTGAACAGCAACTGGCTCTCGGTGCGAGGGGCGTGATGATCCTGGAGGGTCCGGAAGTCGTGGACCTGCTCCCCGGTACCCAGGTATGCGGCCAGCAGCGACGTGCGTCCGGCTTGGCCCAGGAGATCGGAATCGGTGCGGACCCGGGCATAGCGACCACCCAGGCCGGCGGTGAACGACTGCAGGCTGGCGTCTCGTCCGACACAGCTCGCCTGCACCGCGATGGAGGTCGCGCCTTGGCCCAGCACCTGCAGGTTGCCGTACCGGAGATGCGCGTCGTCGGCGACGCGGAGCTCGGTCACCGGGACGAGGAGCACCGGGCTCGGCGCCGTGTCGGACTCGTCCCCGGCAGGGAGGGGGCCGCCCGACACGAGCGGGCGCGGTGAGCTCGATGATCCCCGCCTCCGACGACGTGCCCAGGTCGACCAAGGTGTGGGGGAACACCGAGCCACGCCCGGTTTCCCTTGCGTCGGGATCGACGAGATGGACGACGACGACGGGGTCGGGGACGACGGTCTTGCGCGCCACGCCGACGAGCACGACATCGGCGACAAAGGCGTCGTGCAGCTCGCCGAAGGCATCGCGTCCCGGCGCCAGCGCGCCGAGGGCCTCGGGGGCGGCGGCGGCCCGAGCATCGGTGCGGGTGTCGGTCACCGACAGCGCCTCGGGGGCCGACCGGTCCATCTCGATGGCCTCGATCGGTCCCGTTGCGGGTGACGACCAGCCCGGCACGCGGCCCCAGGGAGTCGGCCAGACGGCGGGCGACGGCCAGCGTCGATTCGGAGCTCGCGCCGGGGGCAAGAGTGCAGGAGCAAAGGCATCCAAGTCGAAGCCGTCGATGCCGCTGTAGCGCCACACCTCTTCGGCTTCGGTGGGGACGGTCGCGGCGGAGAACCGCTCCCAGGCCTCGGCCCGACGACGCACCAGCCATGCGGGCCGCCAAGTGCCGAGGACGCCTCGGCGGTGAACGTGGTCAGGGGTTTGCCTCTCTCACACGGCTAGGGACACGGGGCGGCGCAGCAGACAGCCGACCCGGCACCGATCCTACCGGGCCGGACCTCCCCCTCTTCCGCAGTGACGGGCTCGGCGCCGGTGCCGAGACCGGGGCCCGACCGAGACGCCCCATCGACGGGTCCTAATGTGGCCTCCATGCCCGACTACGACGTGCTCTCGATCGAACGCGACGGCAACGTCGCCACGCTGTGGCTCGACCGACCCGAGGCCCGCAACGCCATGGGGCCCGCCTTCTGGAACGACCTGCCTCTGGCCATGGGCGAGCTGTCCGAAGACCGCTCTGTGCGTGCCATCGTCATCGCGGCCCGGGGCCCGCATTTCAGCGTGGGCCTCGACCTCAAGGCGATGGCCGGGATGCTCGCTGGGAGGCGCCGACGGCGATCGGCGACGACGCGGCCGCCGGGCAGAACGGGAGCGCCAAGGCGCCACTCGCCCTCGATGGCGTCACGAGCCGTGACGGCACGACAAGGCGTCCTCCGCATGCAGTCCTCGGTGACGTCGGTGGCCGAGTGCCCGAAGCCGGTCGATCGCCGCGATCCACGGCTACTGCATCGGGGGTGGCGTCGACGTCGTCTCCGCCTGTGACATCAGGGTGGCGAGTGCCGACGCCGTCTTCTCGGTCCGAGAGACCAAGGTCGCCATCGTGGCCGACCTCGGGAGCCTGCAGCGGCTGCCGCAGATCATCGGCAAGGGACACGTGGCCGAGCTGGCGTTCACCGGCAAGGACATCACCGCCGGCCGTGCCAAGGAGATCGGTCTCGTGAACGACGTCCTCCCCGACGCCGACGCCGCGCTGGGCGTCGGCACGCCAGCTGGCCCACGAGATCGCCGCCAACTCGCCCTTGGCCGTCCAGGGCACGAAGGCCGTGCTCGCCGCGTGCGAGGACAAGTCGGTGGCCGACGGCCTCGACTACGTGGCGACCTGGAACGCCGGGTTCCTCGGCTCCGACGACCTCGTCGAGGCCATGACGGCCTTCATGGAGAAGCGGCCGCCGGAGTTCAAAGGGCGCTGATCGGGCACGGCGCCGAGGCCCGAGCGACTGGTCGGCCCGTCTCGGTCAGCGACGCTTCCACCAGCGGCGGCCGCGCTCTTTGCTGCGCTCTTGCTTTCTCCACTTCGGCCAGCGTCTCGGGCACGACCGCGTCGACGATGTCGGCTGCTTCTTCGAGGAGCCGCACGACGTCGGGGCCACCCGGGCCGGGCTCGTCCTCGACGGGCGGCCGAACCAGGCTCCCGGGCTGCCATCGCCAGGTCCACCATGCGAGGCGCGAAGGAGGAACAAGGGTCGGGACACCGCCAGGGCGCTTCGGGGGCGAGGTCGAGCTCGCAGAAGCGCACGACCTCACCGGTGTCGTACGAGCGGCTCTGAAAGTGCTTGCACCCCTCACGCATGGGCACAGCACCCGCCTCCTCTCCCTGTGCGGGCTGAGCGGAGGCGCCGGGCAAAGCCCGACCCGATCAGCCGACTGCGCCTTCCATCTGCAACTCGATGAGCCGACTCCACTCGACCGCGTACTCCATGGGCAGCGTGCGGACGACGGGCTCGATGAAACCGTTGACGATCATACTCATGGCCTGGCTCTCGGAGAGCCCCCGGCTCATGAGGTAGAAGAGCTGGTCCTCGCCGACCTTGGACACCGTGGCCTCGTGGCCGATCTGGGCGTCACGCTCCTCGACCTCCATGTAGGGCTTGGTCTCCGACGTCGACTCCTCGTCGAGGATGAGGGCGTCGCAGCGAACGAAGCTCTTGGCGTGCTTCGCCCCCTCCTCCACCCGGACCAGGCCGCGGTAGGTCGACAGGCCGCCGTCCTTGGAGATCGACTTCGACACGATCGTCGACGTCGTCTCGGGAGCGGCGTGGACCATCTTCGCCCCCGCGTCTTGGTGCTGGCCCGGCGCCGGCGTACGCCACCGACAGCACCTCACCCGAAGCCTTGGGGCCCATGAGGTACACCGACGGGTACTTCATCGTGAGGCGCGACCCGATGTTGCCGTCGATCCAGGCCACGTGGGCTTCGGCTTCGGCCCGGGCCCGCTTGGTCACGAGGTTGTAGACGTTGTTCGACCAGTTCTGAATGGTCGTGTAGGTGATGCGCGATCCCTCGCAGCGCCACCAGCTCGACCACGGCCGAGTGGAGCGAGTCGGTGGTGTACACCGGGGCGGAGCACCCCTCGACGTAGTGAACCTCAGATCCCTCGTCGGCGATGATCAGGGTCCGCTCGAACTGGCCCATGTTCTCGGTGTTGATCCGGAAGTACGCCTGCAGCGGCATGTCGACCTTCACGCCGGGCGGGACGTAGATGAACGAGCCACCCGACCACACCGCCGAGTTGAGCGCGGCGAACTTGTTGTCGTTGGGCGGGATGATGGTCCCGAACCAACGCTTCACGATCTCGGGGTACTCGCGGACCGCGGTGTCCATGTCGCAGAACAGCACACCCTGGGACTCGAGGTCGGCCCGGTTGCGGTGGAACACCACTTCGGAGTTGTGGACGACGAATCCCTCGGCCACAAAGTTGTGATGTCCGCTGCACCTCGATGTCGAAGACGGGCTCCACGCCCACCGACTCGATCGACTCGATCTTGACGAATCCCATCATCTCGCTCGTGTGCGCCCGGAACACCGTGCCCTTGGCCGTCCGGTAGGTGTGCGCATACTGACGACGACCCAGCCGGTCGCGCCGCCGCGGAGACCGCGCCGGGAGCTGGTCGAACCGCCCGCTCAACCTCAGGTGGTAGGCCTGCATGATCCGATCCCGATCAAAGGGGTGCCGATTGCGAACATCGATGACGCGGCTGCTCCCTATGCCGCACAGGGCGAGCAACTCCTTCAGCTGAGACAGCATCTCCCGATTGGCGCTGCAGAACATGGCGTCCTTCGAGGTCGGATGGTCCCGCACGTAGCCGTCGGAGTCGAGCAGTCCCGCGATCAGTGCCAACCGCTGGGATCGAGGCAGGCCGAAGCACCAATCCGGGAGGCGCTTGGTCTTCGACGTTCCTCCGAGACCGTTGAGCTCGACGAACTCGGCCAGGGCGGCGGTGCCCTTCCCCCGCAGCCGGAACCCGTCGGAGGCCAGTGCCAACTCGATGCCGAACAGTTCCCGGGTGACGCGCCGGATCTCCTCGACCAGAACCTCGTCGGTCCGGTCGACGGCGATCTCGACGACGGGATACGGACCCTGCTTCAGATAGCCGTCACCCAGATAGACACCGGTCCACCAGCACAGGTCGTCCGTCGTCGTCGTCGGGAACCTCGCCGCTTCGGGCCGGTCCGGGGTCAAAAGTGCGAACGGTCGACCGTAGTCCGGGACGTCGGTTGCGATGGCGACCAGATCGCCGACCGCGAGATCCTCGACTGGAACCCAGGTAGCTCGGAACCGGGCCTGCTTCGCTCCGGCGCGACGCTCGTCTCGTAGGACGAGGAAGGGGTGGTTGGACGACGCTCCGATCGTCCGACCCCGAGCCGTGATCTCGAAGACCTCCTTCTCACCCGAACACCGGTGTCCGACGACGCCGGCCACGACGACCTCCTTGGACGTTTCGTCCAGGGAGAAGACCTCGTCCCCCGGCGCCAGTTCCTTGATCGGTCGCATACCCGACGTCGTCCACACGCGCGTCGAGCCGCGCAGGCACTCGTATTGGGCCGTCACGCCGGCGAGGTACTTCCGCTCCGCCTCGGGGATGCCGAGCTTCTCGTAGGTCGACTTGATGGACTCGGGCAGCGCGTCCCAGTCCTTCACCTGACCCTCGGTCGGCTTCACGTAGTAGTAGATGTTGTCGAAATCGAGGTCGGGCATGTTCACGGCGAACCACGGCGCCATGGGCCTGGCCATGAACCGCTTCAGGGCCTTCAGCCGGAAGTTGCGCATCCAGTCGGGCTCGCCCTTCATGGCCGACATCTCGCGGACGATCTCTTCGGAGAGGCCCTTCTTGGGCTTGAAGACGTAGTCCTCGACGTCGCTCCAGCCGAGCTTGTACCGGCCGAGATCGAGATCCGCTGTGGTCATCGCTCCCATCACCTCTGGCCCCGACCGCAGGGACCGAGCATCGCCTGGCCGGCCCGGGAGCCGCCCAGGGGGATTTCCCCTATCTAGATAGTAACAACCCCGGTGTCGTGCTGCGACCAGGGGCGGACCGATCTGGGATCATCCTGCGATGACCGCACCCCCCGAGGACCAGGCACCCGAGCAGGGGGCGCCCACAGCGCCCCGCCGACCCACGGTCCTCGAGGCCCACGGCGACCACCGGGTCGACGAGTGGTTCTGGTTGCGCAATCGGGACGACCCCGAGGTGCTCGCGCTGCTGCGGGCCGAGAACGCCTTCACCGAGCGCCAGACCGCACATCTCGCCGGTCTCCGCGAGGGGCTTTCGACGAGATGAAGGCTCGGATCGTCGAGACCGACCTGAGCGTGCCCGGTGATCAAGGGTCCCTGGTGGTACTACGTCAGCGACCGTCGAGGGTGCCGACTACGGCATCCACTGCCGTCTCCCGGTCGGAGGATCGCAACGAGCAACCGCCACACCCCCGACGGTGTCCGACCAGCGACCTCGTCGACGAGCAGGTGCTCCTCGACGAGAACATCCTGGCCGCCACGCACGGGTACCTCGACGTCGCCAACCTGGCGGTGAGCCCTGGGCACAACCGACTCGCCTACGCCACCGACACCACCGGGGACGAGCGATTCACCCTGCGGGTGCGCGACCTCGAGTCCGGGGAGGATCTCACCGACACCATCGAGGGAACGTCCTACGGCGTGGCGTGGGCCAACGACGACGCCACCCTCTTCTACACCCGACCCGACGCCGCCAATCGTCCATACCAACTCTGGCGCCACCGGGTCGGCACCGCCGCCGACGCCGACACCCTCGTGGTGGAGGAGCCCGACGAACGATTCCACCTCGGGGTGGGCCGGACCAAGGACGGCGAGTACGTCGTGGTGGAGATGCACTCCCGGATCACCTCCGAGGTCCAGGTCATCCCCGCGGGCCGACCCGAGACCGTCCCCCGGGTCGTCGAGGCGCGTCGGCAAGGAGTCGAGTACGGCGTCGAGCACCACGGTGGGACGTTCATCATGCTCACCAACGACCAGGCGGAGAACTTCCGGGTCGTGGCCACGCCGGCCGACAACCCGTCGCGGCGAGTCGTGGAGCGAGCTGATCCCGCATCGCTCCGGACGTGCGGCTCGAAGGTCTCGACGTCTTCGCCGGACACGTCGTGAGCTACGAGCGGCGAGAGGGGATGCCGCGCATCAGGGTGATCGGGCTCCCACCCGAAGGCCCGCGCTGGGACCGCGCCCCTGCCCGAGGGATACCTCGTGCCGTGCCCCGAGACACCCTCGTCGTCATGGGGAGGGCCGAACCCGGAATTCACGAGCCGATCACTGCGCTACGAGTACTCGTCGCTCGTCACCCCCCGATCGGTCTACGACCTCGACCTCGACACCGGCGACGCCGTGTTGCGCAAGCGCCAACCGGTCCTCGGCGACTACGACCCTGACCGCTACGTCACGCAACGCCAGTGGGCGGTCGCTCCGGACGGGACCAAGGTGCCGATGTCGATCGTCGTTCGGCGCGACGTGGCCCGTGACGGCACGGCGCCGTGCCTCTTGTACGGCTACGGCTCCTACGAGGACTCGATGGACCCGGTGTTCTCGTCGCTGCGCCTCAGCCTCCTCGAGCGAGGGTTCGTCTTCGCCATCGCCCACGTCCGCGGGGGCGGCGAGCTCGGGCGTCACTGGTACGAGGACGGCAAGCTCCTCGCCAAGCCCAACACCTTCACCGACTTCGTGGCGTGCGCACGCCAGCTCGTCGACGACCGATGGACCGCCCCGCAGCGCCTGGTGGCGCGCGGGGGGTCGGCCGGTGGTCTGCTGGTGGGAGCGGTGGCGAACCTTGCACCCGAGCTCTTCGGGGCCATGGTGGCCGAGGTGCCCTTCGTCGACTGTCTGAGCACGATGCTCGACGACACCCTTCCCCTGACCGTCATCGAGTGGGAGGAGTGGGGCAATCCCTGTGCAGATCCCGAGGTGTACGCGGTGATGAAGTCCTACACGCCCTATGAGAACGTCCGGAGCGACGCGGTACCCGGACATGCTCGTCACCGCCGGGCTGGAGGACCCTCGGGTCGGCTACTGGGAGCCTGCCAAGTGGGTCCAGAAACTGCGTGCCGCCGATCCCGCCGGGCGGGTGCTCTTCAAGGTCGAGCTCGACTCCGGCCACGCCGGGCCGTCGGGGCGCTACGAGGCCTGGCGCGACGAGGCATTCGTCGTTTCCTTCGTCCTCGACGCCGTCGGACTGGCGACCTGACGGCGTTGGCAGCCCTCTCTACGGGGCGGCCTCGAAGTCCAACGTGAACGGTGACCGGAAGTTGGCCGGGAGCTGCACCGGTCGACCGTTCAACGTGACATTGGCGTCGGTGGGGGCTCCGAGTTGGACGTGGAGGCTGCCCGAGACCGGGACCGATTGCGATGCCCCCGACGCGATCGTCCCCGTCCACACCACCTTGCCCGTGGAGGGGTCGGTCGCCATCACCCAGCACGACGCCGAGGCGTGGACGGCCACCGTATAGGCCGACGACGGGGCCGCATACGTCGCGCTGAACGCGGTGGCTCCAGAGGGTGTCAGCTCGGCAGAGACAGCCGTGGTGCTCGACACCGGCCGCCCGGGCGGCGGTCAATGGTCGCGCCGGGTGCCCGGTACCGCCCGACGCGGCACGCGTGCGGTCGGTGCGTTCCCCCCAGAGCCAACTCAGCACCGACGGCACCGGCCACGACGATCGCGGCCGCCGCCACGACGAACCTCGTTCGCCGGACGCGGGCCCTTCCGTCGCGCCGAGCCTGTTCGGCCGCTCCAGGCAACCTCGCCCCGGCACGACGAACCGCCACCGCTGCGGTGTCCCGGCGGACCGCGTTCGGCGCTGGCACGTGGACAGGGCGCGAGTGGGATCGGCTCCGGGCAGTCCCCCGACGTCCCGGAGCGGGCCATACCGCAGGAGGGCGGCGATCCGCCACGTGCCGAAGGGTTTCCAAGGTGTGCTGATGGTGCTGGACAGATTGACGCTCGTCGGCTCCGCGGTGCCAGGTCACCCAGGCCACGATCGCCGCGATGAGGGCGATCACACCGAGGACCACGACCGCTGTCATCGCCTCCATTCAACCGAACGTGGGGCGACTTGGACACTTCGGGGGAGTTTCACACGGCAATTGGGGCCATTTCCCTGCGTGGGAGCCCCCGCGCAGCCGTCTCCCGGCCCGGGCGTCAGAACTGGGGCATGGCCGGAAATGCGTAGTCCACCGGTGCGGGACGCGGTGGATCACGTCGGGCCAGCGCCGCCTCGATCGACGGAGCCAGACGCTCGAGCTTGCGCGCCTCGATCTCCTCGGCGCGGGCGCGGAACTCGGGCATGACTTCGGAGGCGAACAATTCGAGCGACTCGCAGATGTGCTCGTGACGGTTTCGACCCGCCTGGCTGACGAAGATCAACTGATCGACACCGGCGGCTTCGTACTGACGCACGAGAGCTGTGATCTGTGACGGGGTCCCCACTGCCCCGCGCAACGACCCGAGGCCCTGTTCCATGAGCTGGGCACCCAACTGCTGGCCGGTCTGAGCCGCTACGGCCCGACTGAAGCCGAACCGGTCTCGGTTCTCGAGGAACTCCTGCCACACGTCGGTCACACCGGGCTTGTGCATGCCGAACACGTAGTAGTGCCCGAGTGAATATCCGAAGAAGTGACTGCCGTCGAGACCGCGGTCGATGGCGGTCGACTCATCGGCATGGCACATGAGCGGAAGGACGCATGCCAGGTTGGGATTGACCGCGAACCCGGCCGGAACGCATTGCTGAGACACAATCGTCGTGTAGTAGTCCTCGACCCAGGCCTTGGCCTCGTCAGCCTCGACGAACGAGAACGTCAACGCCCCGATCCCCAACGTGGCCGCCAGATGGATCGTGTCGCGTCGGCTGCACGCCACCCACAGCGGAGGATGGGGTCGCTGCAAGGGCTTGGGCACGAGATTCCTCGCCGGCATGTGCACGAACCGACCGTCGTAGCCGGCGAACGGCTCTTCGACCATGAGCCGGGTCACGACGTCGATCGCCTCGCGCCACTGCTCGCGCTTGGTGGCCCGCTCGACGCCGTAGCCACCCAGTTCCGCCTCCGAGCTCGACTCCCCGGTGCCGAAGTCGACGCGGCCGTCGGACACGAGGTCGAGGGTGGCGATCCGTTCGGCCACCCGGGCGGGGTGGTTGAACCCCACGGGCAGCTGCACGATGCCGTGTCCGAGACGGATGCGGCTGGTGCGCTGGCTGGCGGCAGCCAAGAAGACCTCGGGCGCCGAGGAGTGGGAGTACTCCTCGAGGAAATGGTGCTCCACCTCCCACACGTAGTCGAAACCCAGCCGGTCCGCGAGCTCGACCTGTTCGAGGGCTTCTTTGAGGAGACGGTGCTCGTCGTCGGGCCCCCAGGGGCGGGGCAATTGGAATTCGTAGAAGATCCCGAAGCGCACCGGGGATCCTCAGCCGCGGTGATCGTGCTCGAGCTCGAGCATGGCGTCGACGACGCGTTCGACGAGCGCCCGGTCGCGTGCCGAGAGCCGCCGCAGCTTCACCGCCAGGAGCGAGTCGTCGTCCTCCGCCCGAGCAGTGTTGGAGGACGGGCCGGCCGAACGGCGTGTGGGACGGAGCGGGCGGCCGATCCTGGCCAGGACGTCCTCCAACGGGAGCTCCAGTGCCCTTGCGACGCGCTCGAGGACGTCCGCGCTCGGATTGGGGAGGAGCCGGATGGCGCCGATGGCCTCTTTGCGGCCGGTCTCGAGATCGCGCCACAAGGTCTCGGAGACCTTGGCTCGTCGGGCGGCATCGCGCCGGCGGAGTCCGCGCTGCTCGCGCTGCTCTGCGAGCCAGCGTCCGAACTCCACCCATTGCTGCGACTCGTCCACACCAGCCAGCGTGCCGGTTCCCGGCGCCCGAGTCCAGCCCGTCCACGCGTCACCGGTGACACGCCACGGTCTCAGGTGCAGTTCCCTCGTTACGTGCGAAGACCGTACCGAGGGCGGACCGACGAGTCGAGGTCGGCTCGACGGGGATTGGACTGATCGCGCACCGAGAGCACCGGTGCCTCGATGCCCCACTGCGCCGCGACCACAGGATCGTCCCAGGCCACCCCCAGCTCGTCATTGGGGTTGTAGTAGTTGTCGACCAGGTACCAAAGCAGAACGTCGGTGAGCGACGCGAACCCGTGGGCGACACCGGGGGGGATGAAGACCCCGTTGTCACGCTCACCCTCGACGTCGAGTGCCAGCGTGACCCCTTCGGTCGGTGACCCGACCCGGAGGTCGTGGAGGACCACCCGCGCCGTCCCGCGCAGCACATACCAGTAGTCCGCCTGATGAAGGTGGTAGTGCAGGCCGACGACAGCGCCGGCCTGCTTCTCGGAGCGGTTCCCCTGCACCATCTCGCGCCCGAGAGGGAACCAAGACCGGCGGTACGTCTCGACGAACCGGCCTCGTTCGTCGCCATGGACGTCGGCTTCGACGACGACCACGTCGGCAATTGCGTCAGAAGGGATGATCCTGGGCATCCAGCGAGGCTAATCGCGGCGGGCTGACCCGATCGACGTGCCACGAGCGGCGAGCCCGACCGCAGCTAGGGCTCGAAACGCCCGAAGCCGCCCCGGTAGTAGACCAGGGGCCGACCCCTGCTCACGCCCATCTCCCTAACCCGACCGATGACGAGCTCGTGGTCACCGGCGTCGTGGGCCAGTTCGAACTCGCACTCCACCCAGGCCAGGGCGCCGTCGAGCACGGGGGCTCCGTTGCGCGGCGGGGTGCCACCCCACCCCGGTGAACTTGTCGCCACCCGAGACCGCGAAGTCCCGGCTGAGTGCCTCCTGGTCCTCGGCCAGGATGTTGACGCAGAACGACCCTGTCGCGGCGATCCGGGGCCAGCTGGTGGAGTTCTTCCCGGGAGCGAGCGCGACCAGGGGGGGGTCGAGGGACAACGACGAGAAGGCCTGGCAGGTGAAGCCGACGGGCTCGTCACCCTCCATCGCCGTGACGATCGTGACACCCGTGGCGAAATGCCCGAGCACTTCTCGAAATCGCGCCGAATCGAACGGCGTCACATTCACCTCAGCCATCACGTCCCCTCGTCGTCCTCAGGCACTCATCGCCCCCGGTGCCGGCCTGAGGATGTCAGGAGCGGCCGAGGTCGATCGTCAATCCTTCCCTGGCGGCGAGCACGCCGTCGAGACGGCCCGCGTCGTCGGTCGCCTGGGCCTCGGCGAGCATGCGGTCGACGTCGTCGTCGGTGTGGCGGGGATCGTGGTGGAACAGCGCCAGCTGACGGGCCCCGGCCTCGGCGGCCACGTGCGCGGCGTAGCTGACCGTGGAGTGGCCCCAGGTGGCCTTGGCCAGGTACTCCTCCTCGGTGTACTGGGCGTCGTGGATGACCAGGTCGGCCCGGTCGCACAGCTCGAGCACCGCGGCGTCGACTTCGGAGCGGTCCTCGGGAGCCTGGTGATCGCTCACAAAGGCCACCGCACGTGTCGCCGGCCTCGATGCGGAAGCCGAGTGTGGTCCCGACATGGGGAACCTGGCGCACGAGGACCTTCGCCGATCCCACCGCGATGACGTCGTCGGTCACGGCGTAGAACTCGATCTTGCCCTGGAGCTCTTTGACCTGCACGGGGAAGAACGGGGGCTTGACCACCGTGTCGATGAGGTCGTGGAGCGAGCCGCCCTCTTGGGGCGGGCCATAGACGTCCATCTGGCCGCCTTCGCGCAGCATCGGCGTGCAGAAGGGAAGGCCGATGATGTGATCCCAGTGGAGGTGGGTGAGAAAAGCCGTGACCCCGACCGGACTGACCGAGGCCGTAGCGGTCCTCGAGGGCATGGCCGAAGGGGCGTAGTCCCGTCCCGAGGTCGAGGACGATGGGCGGTTCGTCTCCGATCTCCACGGCCACACACGCGGTGTTGCCGCCGTACCGGACGTACTCCTCGCCCGAGCACGGACACGAGCCCCTCACGCCGAAGAATGTGACTCGCAGCGGACGACCCCTTCCCCCTCAGACTCCCTCCACCGACACCGGTGAATCTCGCCACCGACGTGCTCCGGTCGGCTGGAGCCGAGGAGGGCCCTGCGGAGGCGACACTACTCTGCGTGAATGCTGCAGAGGGCAGTACATGTCAACGGCATCGAGTTCTCGTACCTTGAGTCGGGGTCACCCCAGGGCCCCTTGGCGCTGTGCCTCCACGGGTTCCCCGACACCGCCCATACGTGGCGCCATCTCATGCCGACCCTGGCCGAGGCGGGGTACCACGTCGTGGCCCCATGGATGAGGGGGATCGCGCCCACGGGGGTACCCGAGGACAGGACCTACCAGGTGGGCGCCCTCGCCGCCGACGCGTCGGGGCTGCACGAGGCCCTGGGGGGAGACGACCGGGCCGTGCTGGTAGGCCACGATTGGGGCGCCTACGCCAGTTACGGCGCCGCCACGCTGCATCCGGAACGCTGGCGGCGCGTCGTCACCATGGCCGTCCCGCCCCTGGCCGCCTCGTTGCCGTCGTTTCTCACCTACCGGCAGATGAAGCGCAGCTTTTACATCTTCCTCTTCCAAACCCCCGTCGCCGAGATGGTGCTGAGCGCGCCGGGGAAGGAGTTCCTCGACGGCCTGTGGGCGGACTGGTCACCGGGGTATGACGGCTCGTGGGACCTCGTCAAGGTGAAGGAGTCTCTGGCGGACCCCGCCAACCTCTCGGCCGCCATCGAGTACTACCGGGCCGTGTTCGACCCGACGCGGCACAACCCCGTGTACGAGGACGCGCAGGTGGCCTCGGCATCGACCCCGGGACAACCCACGATGTACCTGCACGGCACCGACGACGGGTGCATGGGCATCGATGCCATCGGGGACGTCCGGTCGGTGCTGTCAGAAGGCTCGGAGTGGGTGACGGTCGACCAGGCCGGGCATTTCCTTCACCTCGAACAACCCCGTGTCGTCGGTGCCCATGTCGTGCGCTTTCTCGAAGGCTGAGTCACGGCAGCACCAAGACGTTCCCGCGCCCCGTCGAGCCAGGCCGTCGGCCACGAGACCGTCGGCGACCCGCCGGGCTCGTTCGCGGTCCTCGGGCCAGCCGCACACGGCGCCCAACCGGCTCGGGGGGACCGGGCCCGATCGCAAGGCGTCGACCAGGCGTCCCCGGCCCTGGCGGTCCGAGCCCTCGAAACGGGTCTGGCGCGACGGGGCGGGTGCGGGGTCAGGCGTCGTGTCACCGGTATTGATCCAGACGCAGCGGCGCGCCAAGGGGCATCGTCCACACGCCGGGACGCGGGCCGTGCAGACGACGGCCCCGATCTCCATGAGCGCCTGGTTCCACTGCCATGGGTCGCCTCGGGGCACCAACGAGTCCGCCAATGTCTGCACCGCGCCCGGTGTGAGCGCCTCTCCGGCCACCGCCCGCGTCAGCACTCTCGCCACGTTGACGTCCACCACGGCCTGGTGCTGCTCGTAGGCGAACACGAGGACCGCTCGAGCGGTGTAGGCCCCGACGCCCGGCAGGCCTCGCAAGGCCCGAAGCTCCGCGGGAACGACGCCGCCGTGGAGGTCGACGATGGCTCGGGCGGCTCGGTGCAGAGATCGGGCCCGGCGGTTGTAGCCCAACCCCGCCCACGCCTCGAGCACGGGGCCGAGCCCGGCCTCGGCGCAGGCCGAGACGGTCGGGAATCGAGCGAGGAAACGGAGGTAGGGGGCCACCACGCGCCGTGCCTGGGTCTGCTGGAGCATCACCTCGCTCACGAGCACCGCCCAGGGATCGCGGGTCTCTCGCCACGGGAAGGGGCGCAACCCGGACCGGCTCACGCCGAGGACGGCGCCGTGGAGGCGCCGCAACTCCGGGCCCCGGGGTGCGGGGATCAACCCCAGACGTCGTCCCCGTAGGGCCGGCGGCGCGCCGGCGCTGACTCGCGCTTCCACACCATCAGCTTCCGGCGGAAGAAGCAGACCTCCTCGCCGCGCTGGTTGAAGCCCTTGGACTCCACCGTGACGATGCCCCGGTCGGGCTTGGACGAGGACTCCACCTTGTCGATGACACGCGTCTCGGCATAGATCGTGTCGCCGTGGAAGGTCGGGTTCCGGTGCACGAGCGACTCGACCTCGAGGTTGGCGATACACGATCCGCTCACGTCGGGCACGCTCATCCCCAGCACGAGCGAGTAGACCAGGTTCCCGACGACCACGTTCTTGCCGTGCACCGTCTCGTGTTGGGCGAACCACTCGTTGGTGTGCAGGGGGTGATGGTTCATGGTGATCATGCAGAACAAGTGGTCGTCGTACTCCGTGACGGTCTTGCCCGGCCAGTGGCGGTAGACGTCTCCAGGCTCGAAGTCCTCGAAGTACCGCCCGAAGGGTCGGTCGTAGGTGGTCATGGCACCGCCCGGGGACGCGTGGTGAACCCCAGTGCCCAGTCCGCCTCGGACTCGCCCCCGATCGACAGGCGCCACGTGTAGCGATTGCCGGGCTCGAGGGGGAGGGGGCCCAGGTTGACCGCCAACGCCACATCGATGGGGGTGCCCAGGGGGACGGTGGTGGGACGGACGACGTTGAACTCGCCGCGCACCTCGACGGGGTGGGTCCCGTCGGGCGTATCCACCATCACCGGCCGACCGTCGGCGTCTTCGAGATAGAGCTCCCAGTGATGGACCTGGTCGGCCTCGTGCCAGCCGACGTCGATCTTCGAGCGCGATGCCGGAGGGCATGGGGTCGGGCCCGGTCAGGGACCAACCTCCGCCCAGCACGAAGAGCTTCCCGTCGGCGACCTGTGCCGCGTCACACAAGAGCATCGTGACCTTCACGCTCGGCAGGCTACAGCCAGTAGCGTCTTGGCCCGTGCCGAACGCCCTGCGCGACGACGTCTATCGGCGGCCGCTGGCCACGGCGCTCGACCGCCTCGCCGTCGCACCCGGGTGGCGGTGCGTGGACGTCGGCGCCGGGGGCGGGGACGTGTCGGTGGCGCTGGCCGAGATCGTGGGCCATGACGGACGCGTCTATGCCGTCGACAGCGATCCACGCGCCCGGGACGAGGTCGCCACGGCGGCGGCCACGTTCAGCCAGGTGCTCGCCATCACCCAGGCCGGAGAGGACCTGCTCCTCCCCGAAGCGGTCGATCTGGCGTTCTGCCGCTTCTTGCTGATGCACGTCGTGGACCCCGCCGTCGTGCTCGACCGCATGCGCCAGGCGGTGCGGCCCGGTGGGTGGGTGGTGGCCCAAGAGCCGATCACCTCCGCCGGTCGGGTGGGTGGTGTGGCGTTGTCGATGCCCGGCGCCCCGCATCCCGACATCGGGGCGCTTCTGCCCGCGCTCGTCCGAGACGCCGGCCTCGACATCGTCGATGCCTGGGCCGAGGCGCCCGCCGGCGTCGGACCGGGCCCGGTCACCGAGTACCTGGGCTCGCTCACCGAGGTGGATCCCGGTGACGACCCTGTCGTGCTGCCCGCCTCTTGTCACCGTGCTCGGGCCGCGTCCCGACCGCACTCGGGGGGCCGATGAGCCGAGGGACCGACCTGAGCTCCGAGCCCCGACCTCGAGGCTGCCGCCGCGGCGGTGGCGTTGGCATCGTCGGTGGTGAGCGGCGCCGCACGACGGTTGGCGGCGGCGGGTGGCCCCGACGCCGACCAGGTGGTCGCCTATGACCTCGCCCATGTCGCCGCTGGCGTCCGAGCCGCACACGCCGCGCTCGCCTACGGCGCCGAGCGGCACCGACGAGGCCCATATCGCCTGTGCGTTCGTGGCCGACGCGCTCGCCGATCTGGCCGCTCGCATCGTCGGTCGAGAGGATGCCTTCGCCACCACCCCGGAGTGGCTCGAAGGGGCCCGGGGCTTCGTCGCCACCTTCCGCGACCCGGGCTACCTCGCCTCGCTCGTCGGGAACGAGGGCGACCGTCATCTCGATCCCGACTTCGAGCTCGTGCGCGAGACGTTCCACCGCTTCGCCGCCGAAGAGATCCGTCCCCACGCCGAGCACATCCACCGCGCCAACGCCGACATCCCCGAGGAGATCATCACGGGGCTGGCGGAGATGGGCGCGCTCGGGCTTGTCGATCCCCGAGGAGTACGGCGGGCTTCGCCACCGGAGGCGCCAGCGACTACATGGGGATGGTGGTGGCCACCGAGGAGTTGTCCTGGGGCTCGCTCGGTGCCGGGGGCTCGCTCATCACCCGCCCCGAGATCCTGAGCCGCGCCCTGGTGGCCGGCGGCACCGACGAGCAGAAGCAGACGTGGCTGCCGCGCCTGGCGTCGGGGGACGTGATGAACGCGGTGGCGGTCACCGAGCCCGACTTCGGCTCCGACGTGGCCGCCATCGTCACCGCCGCGACCCGCACCTCGGGAGGATGGTTGGTCAACGGGGTGAAGACGTGGTGCACCTTCGCGGCCCGGGCCGACGTGCTCATGCTGTTGGCCCGCACCGACCCCGACCGCTCCAAGGCCCACCGGGGCCTGTCGTTGTTCATCGTGGAGAAGCCCCGCGGCGACGGCGAGGGATTTCTCTTCACCCAGGACCCGAGCTACCGACGCGCGAGACGATCCTCCGGGCCGGATGGAGGGTCGGCCCATCGACACCCTCGGCTATCGGGGCATGCACTCCTACGAGATCGCCTTCGAGAATTGGTTCGTCCCCTCGGCCAACCTCGTCGGCGGTGAGGACGGGGTGGGCCGGGGCTTCTATGCCCAGATGGCGGGTTTCGAGAACGGCCGCCTCCAGACCGCGGCCCGCGCCCTCGGCGTCATGCAGGCCGCCTACGAGGCGGCGTCGGCCTACGCCGCCAACCGGGTCGTCTTCGGCCAGCCCATCGCCGAGTACCAGCTCACCCAGGCCAAGCTGACCCGCATGGCGGTGCTCATCCAGGTGGCCCGTCAATTCGCGTACCAGGTGGCTCGGCTCATGGCCGAGGGCGAAGGAACCCTCGAGGCGTCGATGCTCAAGGCCTATGTCTGTCGTGCCGCGGAGTGGGTCACGCGCGAGGCCATGCAGATCCACGGCGGCATGGGCTACGCCGAGGAATTTCCCGTGAGCCGATACTTCGTCGACGCCCGGGTCCTCTCCATCTTCGAGGGCGCCGACGAGACCCTGGCGCTCAAGGTGGTGGCCCGTCGATTGGTGGAGCAGGCGGCGGGCGCTTAGCTCTTCGAGCGGCTCAGTCCGGCTCGCTCGCCTCGGAAGACGAACTTCGTCGCCATCTTGCGACTGGCCTCGTCGATCATCTCGTCGCCGAACATGACCGCACCCTTGCGGTCGTCTTCGGTCGCCTTCTGATAGGCGTCGAGGATGTCCCAGGCGTGGTCGAATTGCTCCTGGGTGGGTGAGTACAACTCGTTGAGCACGGTCACCTGGTCAGGGGTGAGCGCCCATTTGCCGTCGTAGCCGAGGACCGCGCGTGCGCTGCGCGAAGTCGCGCAACCCGTCCATGTCCTTCACCCTCAGGTAGGGGCCGTCGATGACCTGCAGTCCGTTCGCCCTCCCCGCCATGAGGATCCGACTGAAGACGTAGTGGAAATGGTCACCGGGGTACTCCGGGATCTGGACCCCACCGGTCAGCACCGGCATCTCCATCGAAGCCGCGAAGTCGGCGGGCCCGAAGATGATGGTCTCCAAACGAGGCGAGGCGGCGCAGATCTCGTCCACGTTGATGAGGCCCCGCGTGGTCTCGATCTGGGCCTCGATGCCGATGTGGCCGACGGGCAGGCCGCTTCTCTTCTCGACCTGGGTCAGCAACAGGTCGAGTGCGACGACCTCGGCCGCGGATTGCACCTTGGGGAGCATGACCTCGTCGAGGCGCTCACCGGAGTTGCCCACCACCTCGATGACGTCGCCGTAGGTCCACTCGGTGTCCCACGCGTTGATACGGACACACAGCACCCGGTCGTCCCAGGGTTGCTTGCGGATGGCCTCGACGACCTTGGCCCGCGCCGAGTCCTTTTCGAGGGGTGCGACCGAGTCCTCGAGGTCGAGGAACGACATGTCGGCCGGCACCGTGGGTGCCTTCTCCAGGAAGCGCTCGTTCGATCCCGGGGTGGAGAAGCAGGATCGGCGGGGAAGGTTCCGGCTGCGTTGTGACATGCGTCGCATGTTACCGGTGCCCTCTCCCCAACCTCCACGGGATCGAGCCCTGTCGGCGAAAGGCTGTCGCCGGGCCCGCCTGTCGGCGTCGCTACGCCGCCAGGTCGTCGGGGACGAGCTGCTCGCTCAGGAGCTCGGCGAAGCGCATGGGGTCGCCGGCCACGAACCGACGGCACAGGCGCAGGCCGTCGACGTAGCAGGTGATGTAGGCGCGCCATGTGGGGTGGAGCAGGAATTCGACCGCCTTGGCGGCTCGAGCTCGCGGGAGCAGCGCCCAGCGGGCCACCTCGTCGATGACCGTCTCGGGATCCGCACCTTCGGCGTGGAGCCGCCACGCCGCGTTGGCCCGGACCGCACCGAGCGCCTCGCTCGCCTCGGACACCGCTGCGATCGACCTCGGCGTCGTAGCGGATGCCGAGGGGACGGAGGTGCTCGGCCACGACCGGTTCGGGCCTCGGGCCCAGAACCACCTCGAGGCCGAGATCGGCGAGACCTTCGGCGATGAGGCACTGGGGGGTGCCCACGAGGAAGATGGTCTCCTCGAGCCATTGCCGACGCCGGACCAGGCCCACTTCCTTCCGGCAGTGCTCGGTGTGATGCCCGGGATAGGCCTCGTGCGCGACGAGGTGCGCCAACGACGTCGACAGCACGGGGAGGTCGGTGTTGACCGACACCCGGGAACGCAGGCCGCCCGAGATAGGTGTTGAAGCCCGACCAGGGCTTGTCGGTGACGAGCTCGAACTCGATGTGCTCGCCGTCGGGAAGCCCGAAGAGGCGCTGGGTGCGCTCGCGCAGGTCCTCGGCCAACGAGTCGATGGCGCCGGGAAGGACGGTCGACGGGCACGGCGTGCGATTCCCGCCACGCGATCAGGCGCTCCCCGATCGGCCCCGAACCGGGAACGGCGTCTTCGAGTCGACGGTGGGCGGCCGCCAGCTCGTCGTCGGGGACGGGTCGGGGCCGCACCCCGTAACAGGACTCCACCTCCTCCTCGTACCCGATGGTCTCGCCCGCCAGCCGGCGCGCCGTGGTGAGCAGGCCCACGGTCTGGGCCCGCAGCCATCGCCGACGACGGGCGCTGCCGGACTCGGGGACCGACGCGGTGCGCGACAGCGCCGTCGAGGGCGCGCCCCGCCGTCCAAGTCGGCGATCAGGGCTCGGCCGTCTTCGACCAGGCGACTGGGATCGAGCGGCGGCGCCGCGCCGACGCGCTCGGCGAGGGCCGGCGGGCCGTAGTAGGCGTCGACCAGTCCGTCGATGTGGCGGCCCGTCCCGAGGCCCAGGAGGAGGTACCGGCCGACGGCACCGCCCGCCTCGTCGAGCGCCCGGCGTCACCCGAGGCGGTCGTGGAAGAAGTCGATCGTGCGCGTCCAGGCCGTGGCCGACGCGCCGGCGTCGTGGACCTCGGGTCGGGTGTCGTTGAAGAAGGCGTGGTCGGTGCCGTCATAGACGTGGAACTCGGCCACCTTGCCCAACCGCGTGCAGCTGCTCCTCGAGCGCTGCGGGCCGCCTGGGGCGAGAAGTACTCGTCGTTGCCCGCCACATGGACGAGGACCGCCGCCGAGAGCTTCGAGAAGTCGGGCTGGGCGTCGGGCCAGGGGATCAGCCCGTAGAACGACACGCACGCGTCCACGGCGTCGGGGCGTTGGGTGGCGAGCACCAGGGCAAGGCCGCCGCCCATGCAGAACCCGACCACTCCGACCTTGTCACCCGACCCCCGCCTGGCGACCTCGTCGACCGCTCCGGACATGTCCTTGGCGGCGCGGTCGAGTGCCAAGGCCATCATCTCCTTGCCCGCTTCGTCGGGCTCGGAGACCTTCGTTCCCCGGTACAGGTCCGGGGCCAGGGCGACGAATCCCTCCGCCGCGAACCGGTCGCAGACGTCCTCGATGTGCGGCACCAGGCCCCACCACTCCTGGATCACGACCACGCCGGGGCCCACGCCTGACGGCGGCACCGCCAGATATCCCTGACCCTCGGACCCGTTGCTCGGAAACTGATCATCTCGCCCATGGGCGCCGACCCTATACATCACCGACGTCGATCGTCGATCGACCTCTCACCAACGCGCCAACAGCTCTCCGGGCTCGGGGCAGTCGCTCGAGGCCAGAGCGACGGCCACGTCCTGGACACCGACGCGGGCCCGCCACGCGGTCGATCCCGTCGAGATCGACGACCACGCCGGACCGGGCGTGGTGAGACACGTCGATGCGCCGGACCATCGCCTCCCAGAGCTTGGGCGGCATGACCCGTCCGACCCCACCCTCGACCCACACCGGGACGCCCACGGCACGGGCCGCCTCGATCAGGCCGATGTCATCGGCATCGAGCACCACTCCTCCGGGGCCGATGGCGTCGACCTCGACGACGACGACGTCGGCGCTGGCGACATCACCCACGCCCCCGTGACGGACCATCCGGCGTCTCGCTCCCCAGGTCCTCGTGCAAGAGATCGGAGGTCGGATCGGACTCGAGCAGCTCGACGCAGCGCTCGGCCTCCTCCGCCGCGTCTCCGGCGGTGAGCATGCGGGCCGCCACCCACCACAGCGGCCCGCAGCCGGGATGGCGGTCGAGCAGGCGCCGACAGGCGGGCAGGACGGCCGAGCCCTCGTGCAGCGCCAGATCGCCGAGCGCCCACGCCGCCTCGGCGGCCAGCACCGCGGGCGGCGCCCATCCGGCGCGCGCCACGTACCGCAGCCTCTCGATGGGATGCACCGTCCCGACGCTAATGGCGTCCCGGCGCACCACGACGCCACCATCGCGCGCTGATTCGTCGCCTCGTCCGCGCCTCGTCGATCGGCCGGGCACGAACTGGGCAAATCCTTGCCCCTCCTGACCCGCAATTGATAGACACGAGGCTGTTGTGACTTGCCTCGAGCAGTACTCGAAGGCACGGTCGGGTCGGCGGGCCCGGCGGTCCCCCCGACTCAGTCGACTCGTTGCGGCGGTCGTCGCCGTCGTCAGCCGTGGCGGGACCGGCGCTGGCCTCGACCGCGTCCCGCTGCCGCCGATCAGCTGCAGAGCGCCCAGGCCCAAGCGGCCCAGATCGCGGCGCAGATCCAGGCCCAAGGTGCCCGGCTCGCCACGCCTTTCCGAGCAGTACGACCAGGACCAGATCCGCGTCCAGCAGCTCGAGCAGCAGGTGACCCAGACCCAGGCGCAGATCGCCCAGACCAAGACACAGGTGGGCTCGGCTCGCGCCGACCTGCGCCAATTGGCCATCGAGAACTACACGTCGGGGAACTCGAGCGACGACCTCGAGCAGCTGTTCGCGCCGGGTGGAGAGCGGGCCGCAGCGGTCCAGGAATACCAACAGGTGGCGAGCGAGAGCGTGTCAGGGGCGATCGACCGCCTGAACCAGTCCGAGAGCGTCCTGAACGCGCAGCAGAGCGCGCTCGGAGACGACGCAGTCCCAGGCTCGAGCCACCCTCGCCGCCGCCCAGAGCGCGAAGCAGGGTGCGCAGTCCGAGCTCGCCAACCAGCAGGCCACGCTTTCGAAGCTCAAGGGTCACATCGCCACGTTCGTCGCCCAACGCCAAGCCGCCCAGGCCGCGGCGCAGGCCGCGGCCTTCCAGGCCCGCGTGGCCGCCGTCGCAACGACTCGAGTGACAACGGGGGCCTCCGTCCGTTCCCGCCGTGCCGGGCGGCGGCGGAGCCGAAGCGGTGGCGGCGGCCGAGTCCCAGATCGGCGTCCCCTACGTCTGGGCGGGTGCGTCACCGGGCGTCGGGTTCGATTGCTCGGGGCTGACCATGTGGGCGTGGGCGCACGCCGGGGTCTCGCTGTCGCACTCCGCCGCCGCCCAGTACGACGAGTCTGACCACGTCCCGTTGTCGGACCTCCAACCTGGTGACCTGCTCTTCTACCGGGAGGGCGGCACCATCGGCCACGTCACGATGTACGTGGGCCCCGGGCAGATGGTCCAGGCGATGGAGACCGGGACCAACATCCAGATCACCGGGATCTGGACGAGCGGGCTCGTCGGCGCCGGACGGCCCTGACCGACCACGCCGACGAGCACGCCGGTCGGGGACTGCCGCCGTTCAGCCGGCGGCTTGGGCGCGGCGCGTGGCCGGCGTCGGCCAGCCACTCGGGAGGGATCCTGCCCTCCACCCCCGGCGCACGAGGGCCGGGGGGGCGACCGAAGCGATAGGCGACCGCCTCTCGTCCGAGCTGCACGACGACGGCCTGGCCCGTCTCTGTGCCCAGGACGCAGCCCAAGCACGGCTTCGGCCACGGCCTCGGGCGCGATGAGCGGAAACCCCACCCCGGCGAGGCTGTCGCGGATCTGGCCGTCGATGAGCGGCGTGTCCACGAGGCCCGGGCAGATGGCGTTGATCGTGATGTGCTGCTCGACGAGGCGTGGCGCCACCGAGCGGACGAACCCCACCACCGCATGCTTGGTCAAGGTGTACATCGGATCGCCGGCGAAGGCGACGATGCCGGCCAACGACGACGTCGCCACCACCGCTCCCCCGCCGCGCGCCACGAGCTCGGGCACCACGGCCCGGGTGCCGAACACGATGCCGTCGACGTTCACCGACATGATCCGCCGGTACTGCTCGTCGGTGACCTTGGTGATGTCCTCCTCGCCGGTGGTGACTCCGGCGTTGAGGTACGCGATGTCGATCCCGCCCAACCGGCGTGCCGCGTCGAGGATGCGGGGCCAGTCGTCGACGTTGCCCACGTCGGCCTGCACCGCCACGCCACCGAGCTCCGCCGCCGCCCTTGTCGGCGCCCTCGCCGTTGGCGTCGACCACGACCACCGTGGCGCCCTCGGCGTGGAGCCTCCGGCCGCTGGCCAGGCCGATACCCGAGGCACCGCCCGTCACGATGGCGATCTTGCCCTCAAGCGCTCCCATCCCACCCTCCTCGACGCAGGCCCGCCGACCACGACGGGACGCGGCGCCGACGCTAATAGGGGCTCTTCGAGCGCGTCGAACAGGGGCGCAGCGGTTCCGCCGGCGGCGCGCGACGAGGGAACCGGGACCGTCGGCGCTACGCTGACCGGGGTGGGCCCGCGGGGCCCGCCCATCTCTCGAGGACCGCCGTGAAGCCCATCCCCGTCGCCTTCCACCTCGGGCCGCTGCCCATCGTCATCCACACCTACGGCATCGGGCTGGCCGTCACGTTCTGGTTCGCGTACCGGTACTTCGAACGTCGGCTGCGCTCCAACGGGTACCCGACCGAGTGGTTCACCGGGGTTTTCATCTGGATCGTCGTCGCTTCGATCGTCGGCGCCCGCCTGCTCCACGTGCTGGCGAACCTCTCGACCTACAAGGCCGACCCGGGTCAGATCTTCCAGGTGTGGCAGGGCGGACTCTCGTCGTTCGGAGGCCTCTTGGGCGGCGTCCCCACCGGTCTGATCCTCGCCCGCCGTCGCTGTCCCGAGCTCTCCATCATGCGCGCCCTGGACATCGTGGCCCCCGTGCTCATGGCGGCGTGGGGTGTGGGCCGCCTGCTCGGTCCGCAGCTGATGGTGGCGGGAGGCGGACATCCCACCAACGAGTGGTTCGGCATGTACTACGCCGGCCAGGTCGGCAAGCGCCTTCCGGTGCCGATCCTCCAGGCCATCGACAGCTTCATCATCTTCGGAGCCTCTTGCTGATCGAGCGCTACTACCGCGACCGCCCTGTCGGCTTCGTCCTCGCCGCCACCATGGCGTTGTGGGGGCTCACCCGGTTCTACGAGGAGCGCCTCTGGCTGGGGGAGATCGGGCACCTGGGCTCGGTGCTCGTCCAGATGGCGGGCCTGGCCCTGTTCGTGGCCGGCCTCGTCGTGATGTTCTTCCTGCGCCGTCGCCACCGCTCAGGTGCGTCGCCACCGGAGCACTCCGTCGACCGCCGAGCACGACTCCGGGGACACGGTGCTCACGGGCACCGCCACCGGCAGCGAGACTCCACCCTCTCCGAGCTGAGCGGTCCTAGCGGGGAGCCGGCGACGGCCCCGCCCCGTGCCGCGGCGGTCGTCCGTGGCCGGGAGGCCCGGCGAACGCCTGGGCGATCGACGAGCCACTGTGCGGCCACCGGGCCGCGCACCGTCAAGGTCGTGTCGGCGAGGTGGCGGCGCTGGGTCACGACCAGACAGAAATCGAGTGCCGAGCCCGCGACGAGCTCGGACGACGCGCCGCGCGTCCCATTCCCAACGCTCTCCCGAGGGCCCCGTCAGCTCGACAGCCACGGGCTCGGGAGGCACCTCGAGCCCGTGGACGACGTAGGAGAACGGTCGGGCCCGCACACCGAGATGGGCGATGTGGCGAAGTCGCGGCGTCGGCACGCGGGTGACGCCCAGGGCGTCGGCCACATCCTGGCCATGGGCCCAGGTCTCCATGATGCGGGCCGAGACGAACGACAGCGCTCCCATGGGGGGACCGAACCACGGGACACGATCGTGGGGGTCGAGCCCCTCGGCCGCGCTCGCCATGGCCCGTCGAGCGCTCTGCCACCACGCCAGGACGGCTCGGCCCTCCATGGCCCGACCCCGGGCCAGGTGCTCCTCCATGGGGTCGCCGGCGGCCGCCAGGGCCGCCTCGGCCACGGTCGTGAAGGCCGTCGGATCGAGGATCGCCATGGTGGCGGCATCGTCGAAGAACGCCAGATGGCTGACCTGGTCACGCACCGCCCACCCGTCCGCCGGCGTGGGGGATCCCCACGAAGCCTCGTCGAGGCCCACGAGCAGGCCCTCGAGATCGGCGTGCTCGGCCTCGAGGTCGTCGAGCAGTCCCCGCAGCGTGGTCGGATCAGGTGCCATCGCCCCTCACGCTACGAGAGCCGGGGCGACCGCCCCGGGGATTTCGGGATTCAACCGGTAATTGCGAGCGCAATCACTAGTCGGTCCGGTACGCTGGGCTTATGTCCACGACACGTGGGACTCCTTGGCTCGATGATGTCGAAATGCACGCATGGCGATCACTGCTGCGGGCCCATTCCCGTCTGATCGCCAGGCTCGACGCCGAGCTCCAGGCGTCACAGGGCATGTCGGTGACCGACTACGGGGTCCTCGTCGAGCTCTCCGAAGAAGAGGGCGGCCGGATGCGCATGAGCGAGCTCGCCGACCGACTCTTGCTGTCGCCCAGTGGCCTCACCCGACGCCTCGACGGGCTCGTGGCCGCCGGCCTGGTCGAACGCCATCGCTGTCCCACCGATCGCCGCGGCGCCTATGCGGTGCTCACGCCCGCGGGACAGGCTCGGCTCCAAGCGGCCGCTCCCGACCATGTCGAGCAGGTGCGGCGGCACTTCGTCGACCGCCTGAGCCGCAAGCAACTCGAAGCACTCGCCGACGCGCTCGACAAGGTGACCATCGACACGGAGACTTCTCAGTCGCTCTGTCGGTAGAAGCACGACGAGAGGGCAAGGCGAGAAGAAGCTCCAGAGCTGCTCACGTCCTCATCCGTCGTGTGCCGTCAAGGGGACGCACCCATTTGCTGACCAGCTCGGTGGACCAGGGTGAACCTCGGCTGTCAGGCGAGACTTTCGGTGCCACCCACCTGGGGTGCGTGTCTGCGTTGGTGACGGCCCCGCTCGAAGGCCACGATGCTGTCGTAGAAGTGGATGGAAAGGGTGGCGTCGGTGAACGCCGTCGGCAGCGAGGGCGTCCATGGGGCCACACGCAGGGTCGCGGTACGTGAGGGCGGCGCCAAACGCTGACCCTGCGTTCAAGGCGTCGATCAAGCCCTTGGCGGTTTCGATGAACGAGCCTGGGACACCGAGGCCGCCCCCGTACTCCGGCCAATAGGCGGTATGGAGGTCCTCGACCATGTAGACGCCGTCCCGTGCCATCCGGGGGTACAGGAAGCTGAAGGTGGCCTCGATGTCCTTCATGAAATGACCCCCATCGTCGAGAACGACATCGGGAGGACCGAATTCGTCCAACAGACCCTGGAGCACGGTGAGATTGGCTTGATCGCCGACCCGTATGGCGATCTGGTCCTCCTGAAACTCGGACTTGTCGAGAACGTCCAGTCCGACGATCTGGGCGTAGGGACCGAAATAGCGCTTCCAGAGCTGGAGTGAACCACCTTCGGCCACACCGATTTCCCAAAACACGACCGGCCGGTTCACGTCCGCGAAAAATGGCTCTCGTAGGCAGGGAAGTAGTGAGCCCATTTGTGAGCAAGCCGACCTCGGTGGGTCAGGAAGCTTCCCCAAAGACCACTCATCGCCGGTCAGCATACTGACACGTCGACGGGATCCCCTTCCCCCGTGTCACTCGGCGCACGGAGACGGGATCATGACTCCTCAATGAGCCTCCACAAACGAGCAAGGAAGCGTGAAGGACCATCCTGGCGGCGAGATGGCCAGGGATGCGGTCTTCGCTTGACTCTTTTCGCACCGCTGTCGAGCCATCGTAACTTGGTGAGTCCAGGTCGGGCCATGCACACGAGGGTTGGGCGCCTGGAAGTCAAGGACCCAAACCGGAGTCAACGCAAGCACGCACACGCCGACAAGCCAAGGCGCGCCACGATGTCGACGCAGGTAGACGTCGGCCGCCATCAACACCGCACTGACCAATACCAGATCGGGTACCACCTGCCACCTGCTCGTGGCTTCGACCGGCTCCGCCACCAATGTCGAAACTGCATCTCTCAGAAACACCGGGACAACGAACAAAAGGACGGCTTCGATAGTGGCCAGCAGCACAAAGAGTCGAAGTTGTCGCCCACGCTGGAGGGCGGCGAGTCCGATCAACAGACCAACGGCAACGAGACCAAGAATTGATGCCAGCAGAGGATGAACGGACCAGAGAGCGTTTGTGATCCGCACGCCCGTTACCAGCCCGAGCCCGATACGCACTCCAAATGCCCTCAAAAAATCTTGGCCCGTTCCCCCCAGCTGATAAGAACTCGAGGCGCCAGACGTTGCAGCCACGACCAGCTGAAAGGCGAGCCCGACGAGGAGGCCGATGGTCGCCGAGTTCTCTGACGGCCTTCGCAACGCTAAGAGCCGAAGTGCCGAAATGGGTAAGAGAAGCGCCGTGGCGGGATTGGTGCTGGCCGCGAAGAAGACACACGGTTCCCGCCGCGACTCGACCGAAATGGGAGCGGGGCCGCCAGAACAGCACCCAGAAACTCGCGAATACGAACCACCATTGGACATTGACGACGTTGTCCAGGAGCTCTCCAGGGGCGGCAGGCAGCAACGTCATGGAGACCACCAACAGGCCTCGGATTATCGGACTTCGGAGAAGGGCCGCTGAAGACCGAAAGACGATGAGCGAAAGACCCGCCACCAGTGCGGCCCCTGTCACGGCTATAACAGAAGCAACATCGCGCAAGGGAACGAATCGGATCACCTCGAACACGAGCCGCGGCAACAGCTGGACGTATCCGCCATAAACGTGAACGAGATTCGAGATCCCCGCTTGCGACACTGCATCTCGATAGAACAAGCTTCCGTCCTCGGCCCAGATCGTGTTGGTCGCGCCCACTCCCGACTGACGCCAGAGAATCGCCAAGGTGATCCCCACAAAGGCCACTGGATACAAGCCCACCATCGACCGCCGGCCGCTCTTCGGTTCTGGAGCTATCGGGAACAGAGGTTGGAGCTTGGCCCCTAGTCGCTCGACAGCTTGCCTCGGACGACCACGTCGCCGATGCTGACCCCGAAGTGGGCGTCCTGCGACGGGCGTGACGAGTCGCATCGCATCGCGTCGCGTCGCGTCGCTCGAGGACACCACCTAGGCATAGTTACACGTTCGGCCCTGGTCCGAGGACGTTGCCAAGTGCTGCCATACACGTCGAGCTCCATGCACCACGAACACACGTTCGCAGGGCGTGACGTTGTCGCTCGGCACATTCGTGGGGGCGGAGGGAGTCGAACCCTCACTGGGGACGTTTTAAGCGTCCTGCCTCTGCCGATTGGGCTACACCCCCGGGCGCTCTTCACCGCTTCGCGCCTGGAACGGTCCTCCGCTCGGTCGTGACGGAACTGCATCACGAGTTGCGGCACGCGGCAAAGGTGTTCATGCCGAGCTTGTGCCGGTAACAGCGGATGCCATGGGGCATGAAGCCAGCTTGCACGAGCAATGGCCACAGGTCGCGTGGGTCGAAGTACCTCTTGTGGTCGTCCATCTCCTCGACCGGGCTCATCCCGAGGCGGAAGGCAGAGAGCTCGAGGAACCGCTTGCCCCGCCAACTCGGGACATTGATCACGCAGATCCCTCCCGGCGCCACGATGCGATGGAACTCGGCCAGCGCCACTTCGGGATGCCAGAGGTGCTCGAGCACCGAGACGCACAAGATCACGTCGAGCGAATCGGTGGCGATGTCGCTCAGGGCTTCGGGAAGCGTGCCCTGCGATGGCGCGGACCTTCGGGTGCTCGCCCAGGTCGTCTGCGAGCGCCACGTCGACGAGGGTGGCCGATGCCACCTCACCGAGGACCGTCCGGGCGAACCGGGCCTGGTACCCACATCCGAAGTCGCCGATCGCCTTGCGCGAGAAGTCACCGACCTCTTTGCGGATCCGGTAGCCCGACAGCCAGATGCCGAGCCGGTCCGCCACCGAGAGGTGAGCCACTCTGGCCGAATGCGGTCGACCTGGTGGCGTCAGCTGAGGTCACGTTCTCGGCCCTCGAGCCCCTGCCGGCGTTCCGTAGCGGACACCGGTGGCGTAGAGCAGGAGGGTGAAGCAGAACCCCGTGAAGCCGATGATCATGAGCAGTGACCCGGTGACCGCAAGATGGTCGAGCAGCGCCGAAGGCGGTGGGAGGGCGAAATCGTGGGTCACGTAGTGCACCACGAGCGCGCCGGCCAGCCCGAGACCGATCAAGAAGACCACGATGCTGGCGATCACGGTGGGCGTATATCGAAAGATCCTCGTCCACCGGGCGCGCGACTCCCCGCTGTAGTCGCACAGCACCTGGGCGAGAACCCCGAAACAGAAGCTCTGCAAGCCGAGGACGGCCAGGGTGACACCCAGGAGCATCCAGTACAGGCTGAAGGTGACCGACCCGATGGAAAACGATCCGAAGCTCAACGGCAGAGTGAGCACGAGCCCGACGATCAAGAAGAAGAGGCCGGGCTTCAGCGCGAAGAACTCGGCCCGGTAGATGAACATGGCCCGCAGGTTGATCCAGGCGGCCTGGAACGGCGAGAACCACCCGGCCCGCTTGTGGTGCGAAACCCGGCCTTCCCGGTCCTTGTAGAACGCGACCGGGACCTCGCTCGTCCGGAGCTTCATCATCACCGACTTGAGCACCATCTCCGACGCGTACTCCCACGATTGCGACACGAGCCCCATGCGCTCGAGCGCGTCGCGGCTGATACCCCGCATGCCGCAATGGATGTCGGTGAACCGACTCCCGTAGAGCCGGTTCAAGATCCAGGTCGTGACCGGGGTCCCGAGATAACGATGCAGGCCCGGCATGGAGCCAGGCTCGATCGACCCCAGCCAGCGCGACCCCATGGCGAAGTCGTCGCCCTGCCGGAGCTTGTCGACGAACCGGCCCAGGAGCCGGAAGTCATAGGTGCAGTCCGCATCGCCCATGACGATGTACTTCCCGCGGATGAACGGAAGGGCGTCGATATAGGCCCGTCCGAGACCCCGCTTGGGTGTGCGCAGGACCCGGGCACCTCCGGCCAGGGCCAGCTCGGCGGTCCGGTCGGTGGAGCTGTCGATGATGAGGATCTCCCCCCGGGCGCCGGCGTCGGCAAGGCCCTGGCGGCACCAGGCCACGAAATCCGAGATCGTCAGCTCCTCGTTGACGGCGGGGATCACGATGGAGACCTCGGGATCCTCGACATCGTCGTCAGGCCGCAGGAGCTCGACGTCGGGGTCTCCCGCCATCGTCACCGGGGAGCGCGGACAGACGTGTGCCCACCGAGGGGCTCCCGTTCGCCCCCACGCGGTGTCTGCGGGGTCCAGTTCTCGACGACTCACGGCCCTATTCTGGCTCGCCGGGTGAGACCCTACCGACATTGGCCTCACGATCACTCGTGGTGGTGACCCACCATCGGCGCGGTACCCGTCTCCTCCCAGATGAGCCGTTCGGAGCGGCGCGGGTCGTCCTCGACCCCGCCATCGGGCCCGAAGACCATGGTGGGCCGCCGGACGGGGTCATAGGCCGGCCACGACCCCACCGCGTCACACGACGGGTCACCGTCGCGGGCAAAGGCGATCCATGCCTGTTGCATCTTCTCGGAGAGCGCCTCGGCCTGCGGGCCCCGCCCGGTGAAGACCTGCACCCCGGGCGTCTCCCACGGTGCCGAAGACAAAGGGGATCTCGAGCCCGTGGCACGACCCGAACATCCCGCTCAGGAACGGGGACTCCCACGTGAAGAGATACGAATACGTCTTCGGTTGGTACTTGGCGTGGGCCGCAGCGAGCGCCATGCAGCGGAAGCCGGAAGACGTAGTCCGTCGTGACCGCCGTCCACAGGTCGCGACCGGTCACGGGCTCGCCCCGGGCCAGGCGCGCCGTCCGATACGCATCGACGACATCCGCGCCCGGCCGGCCCCACCAACGCCGCCAGGCGATGGGCGACACGTGTCTCGTCGACATCGGGGTCGCCGTAGTCGGCCGTGGTGAACAGCGCGCACTCGTCGCGGGTGGTGCCGAGGAGGACCGGCACCGCGCGCGGCGGCCCCTTCGCGCGATCAGCTCGCCGGGCGGGCCCTCGAGGAGGACGCCGTCGACGACGGGAAGCAGCGCCAGGGGGAGGCCCCCGTCCGACGGGTGCTTCGACGGCCAGCCGCTGTGTCGCCTCGACCAACCGCTCGACCGGGACGTCGCGCAGCGTCGCCATGGCGTCGACGGGGATGCCGAGGTGGCCCGCCAGCCGTTCGGCGCGCCGTGTCGCCCAGCGCGGGCTCGCCGTGGCCGGCGGGCCGCTTTGGATGACGGCACGATGAAAGAGACCGGACGCGTCGCGGCGCGGCCAGGAGGTTCGAGATGCTCATGGCGCCGGCCGATTCGCCGAACAGCGTGACGTTGCCGGGATCGCCGCCGAACCCGGCGATGTTCTCCTGGACCCATCGCGAGCGCGGCGATCTGATCCCGCAGACTCCAGTTCCCCCAGCCGGGGTCGTCGTCGCTGCACGAGATCGCGATGGGCGAGGAGGCCGAGGGCGCCCAGGCGGTAATTGATGGTCACGACGACGACGCCCTTGGCGGCAAGACGGCCGCCGGCGAACAACGCGCTCGACCCCGTCCCGGTGGTGAACCCGCCTCCGTGCAGCCACACCAGGACCGGCCGTCGGCCGTCGTCGAGCCGCGGCGTCCAGACGTTGAGATTCAGGCAGTCCTCGTCCGACTCGGTGGGGTCATGCGGGAAAGCTGAAACCCGGGACGGGAGGGGTCTGGGGCGCGATCGGCCCCCACGACGATGCCATCGGGTCCCGGTCCACGGCTCGGGGGGCTGCGCGGGCCGCCACCGACCCTCCGCCCCTGCCACGCTGGGCATAGGCGACGCCCCGGAACACCCAGACTCCGGCCTCCTGCTGCCCCTGAAGCACGCCGGCCGTCGTGCGGGTCACGCCTTCCAAGGTCCCCCCCCACGCCTGATCGGCCCGGGTTACGTGAACCCAGCCCCATAAGGCAAGGTAGAGGCAACCCCCGAGAAGGTCAAGGAATGGCCAAATGCCGACCGGCCCTTCCGCCCCGAGGGTCGCCCTGGCTACTGTTGTCAAAGTGACTGTTGTGACTGGTCTGTTTCGGCGCGCCCGGACTGCAGACCGTCGCCCGCCGGGCGGCCCTGTGGTGTCGACGATCGTCGTCGTGGGGTCGGTCGCGACCGCCGCCGGCGCTGCGGATCGCCCAGGTCCTTCGAGCGCCGGGTCCGGCGGGCAATCGGCGACCGGCGCCGCCATCGACGCCACCCAGGCGCAGGTCGACGCCGTCGAGGCGCAGTTCGCCACGCAGCAACAGTCGCTGGCGCAGCTGTCCGAGCAGTACGACCAGGCCACCGTCCACCTGCGCAGATCAACGCGCAGCTGTCGGCCACCGACGCGCGGCTCGCCGTCGCACGGAAGAAGCACGCGGCCGCCCACCACGCCCTGCAGGTCGCCGCGGTCAACGCGTACATCTTCGACACGCCCTCGGGCCAGCTCACCTCGATGTTCTCGACGCCGTCCGACGACGAGCGCTCTGCACGACGAGTACCAGCAGACCGCGATCGGCAACATCGACACCGCCGTGACAGCAACTCGCCGCCAGCGAGACGCCAGCTCACCGCGACCGAATCGGCCCTGCACACCCAGCAGCAACAGGCGGCAGGCATCTCGACCCAGGTCGGGAACGGCACAGCACGACGGCCCAGGCGCCGCCGAGCGCCACCGAGGCGACGCTCACACAGGTCAAGGGTCATCTGGCGCAACTCGTGGCACAACGCGCCGCCGAGCAGGCCGCGGCGGCCGCCGCCGCCGCCGCGGCCGCCGCCAGCCAAGCCGCCAAGCAACGGCGCGGCCGCAGGCCGCGGCCCAAGCGGCACAGGTGGCAGCAGACCTTCGGGGCGGGATCAGCGGCGGCGGTCCAGGCGAGCCGACGCAGCCAATCAGGCCTCGGCCAGCGCGGGGGCCACGCGGCGTCATCGGCACCGGCGCGGCCCAGGTGGCGACCGGGGCGGGCGCGGCTGCGCTGCACGGGGCGGAGACGTACCTGGGCGTCCCGTACCAATGGGGAGGGGCCAGCTGCCAGCGGCCTGGACTGCTCGGGGCTCGACCATGCTCGCCTGGCGCGCCGCGGGCGTGAACCTGCTGCACTCGGCCGAGATCCAGTACGAGGAGTCCGCGCACATCCCACTGAGCCAGGTCCGGCCGGGCGACCTGCTCTTCTACGACCTCGAAGGTGACGGCATCGACCACGTGGTGATGTACGTCGGTTCGGGCCCTTACGGCGCCAACACCATCATCCAGGCCGCCCATACCGGGACCGTGGTGGAATTCGACCCGGTCTGGTACCTCGGGACTGGTCGGAGCGGGCCGGCCCTAGCGCGTCGGGCCGAGCACCGCCTGGCTCGGCGACGGCCAGCGGGCCCCGGTCGCGCCGACGGGTACCATGACCTCGTGACGGCCGGCAAAGAAGCGATCCAGCGCGAGCAGCGCGCCGCGCTCGTCCCCCTCCCCCGTACCGACGACACCCCGACGCCCGGGCAGCGGCTGTCGGACGTGGACGAATGGGGACGCTCCGAGCACACCCGCACCATCGCCCGCCGATTCTTCGCCCCCCTCTACGACAACTGGTTCCGGGTCGAATGGGAGGGCCTCGAGAAGATCCCCAAGACCGGCGGTGCCTTGCTGGTCGCCAACCACGCCGGGGCCATCCCCTCGGACGCCCCGACCATCATGCACGGCATCGAGGTCGAGCGGGGCCGCCCCGTCTACGGCATGGCCGACTTCTTCTTCCGCGAGGTGCCCTGGGTGGGGACGGTGTGGGCCCGGGTCGGCGGTGTGCCGGCCCACCCCGACAACGCCCTGCGCCTCCTGCGTGATCAGGGCCAGCTCGCCCTGGTGTTCCCCGAAGGCACCAAGGGCCCTTCGAAGACCTACGCGGACCGCTACCGGTTGCGACGATTCGGCCGCGGCGGGTTCGTCGAGATCGCCATGCGCGCCGGCGTCCCGGTGATCCCCATCGCCGTGGTGGGCGCCGAGGAGTCGATGCCGATCGTCTTCCGCATCCCCGCCCTCGCCAAGCTCCTCGGGGTGCCCTACTTCCCGGTGACCGCCAACATGTTCCTCTTCGGCCCACTCGGCCTGGCGATGTACTTCCCGGCCAAGTTCAAGCTGCGTGTCCTCGACCCGGTGACGTTCAACGTGCCGAGCGGCCAGGAGCGGTACTCGAAGAGCCGCGTCATGGAAGAGGCCGAGAAGATCCGCATCAACATGCAGGAGACCATCTACGAGATGCTGCGTGAGCGTCGCAGCGTCTGGTTCGGGTGAGGCGAGTGGGCCGACGCGTCCTGATCACCGGTCTGGACTCGTTCTGGGGCGGTCGCATGGCGCAGGCCCTGGAGTCCGACCCCGAGGTGGAGATGATCCTCGGCATGGGGACCCGGGAGCCGACGGTCCCCCTCGAGAGGACCGAGTTCGTCAAGGCCGACCAGACCTACTCGATCCTGTCGCGCATCGTCGGAGCCACCCAGGTCGACACCATCGTCCACACATTCTTGGTCGTGGACTCCACCCGGGTGTCGAGCCGGGCCCTCCACGAGATCAACGTCATCGGGACGATGAACCTCCTCGCCGCGGCGGGACAGTCCGGCTCGCCCGTCCGCCAGGTGGTGGTGAAGTCCTCGACCCTCGTCTACGGCTCGGCGTCGACGGACCCCACGTGGTTCCGAGAGGAGATGCCCCGCACCTCGCCGGCCCGAACCAGAGTGGAACGTTCGTTGCTCGAGGTCGAGGGCTTCGTGCGCGACTTCGCCGAGGACAACCCCGCCACGGTGGTCTCGGTCCTGCGCTTCGCCAATGTCCTCGGAACCGACATCGTCACACCCATCAGCACGAACCTGTCCCGGCCGATCTGTCCTGCCATCGCAGGCTATGACCCCCTCCTGCAGTTCGTCGAGGAGGACGACGTCGTCCGATGCCTCGAACACGTCACCCGACAGCGGGTCCCGGGCCTCTACAACGTCGCCGGCCACGGCAAGCTCCCATGGAGCGAGGTGACCGGGATCTGCGGCACCCGCATCCTGCCGATCTCCCCGGTGGGGACCCACGCCGCGGCCGCTCCGCTCGTGCGGCTCGGACTGATCGAGTTCCCTCCCGAGCTCGAGAGCCTGCTGCGCTACGGTCGGGGAGTCGACACGACTCGAATCGGCAAGACCGGTTTCTCCTGTCGCTACACCACGGCCGGGGCGGTCGAGAGCTTCATCCGTGCCGTCCGGCTCCGACGCAGCGTCGGCGACGCCCCGCCCTCGTACACCTACTCCCAGGACGTCGAGCAGTTCTTCCGCCACTCCCCGGCGGTCGTGCGCTCGGACGGGTAACGACCCTCAGGACCGGTGAGCCACTGGCGGACGAGGACCTCGGCCCGGATCGTCCACTCCTCGGCGGTCATGGCGTAGCGAACGTGGTCCTCCCAATGCCCGTCGATCTCCAGGTACCTGACCGCCACCCCCTCTTCTCGGAGGTTCAGCTTCTCGACCACCCGTCGGCTGGCCCGATTGCGGGGCACGATGGCGATCTCGACGCGGTGCAGGCCGAGCTCCTCGAAGGCAAAACGCAGGACCGCCACGGTGGCTTCGGGGGCGAGCCCCTGGCCGGCCATGGCCTCGTCCACCCAGTAGCCGACGAAGGCGTTCTGGAACGGCCCTCGTTGGATCGACGACAGGGTGATCTCGCCGACGAATCGATCGGCCACGAAGATCCCGAACCCGTAGCCGCTGCCCATCTGACGCTCTCGCTCCCGGGCCGCGCAGCGGGCCGAGAAGCTGGCCCGGTCCTCAGGGGTGAGCGGCGCCCCGGCAGGACGGGGCTCCCAGGGGACGAGCCAGCGCCGACACCGGGCGCGCACCTCGAACCATCCCTCGTAGTCGTCCTCGCTCAGGGTGCGGAGTCGGATCCGTCCCCCACTGAGCTCGAGCGGCGTGGCCCGAGCCGTCCGGCCGATCACCTTCCCAGCACCTCCCCCAGCGCGCCCAGGAGCAGCTCGACGTTGCGCATCCGAGCCGTGTGGCCCATGCAGCCGATACGCCACGCCCGGCCCGCCATCACGCCCACGCCGGCCCCGATCTCGATCCCGTAGCGGCGCAGCAGCGCCGATCGTGACATCGGCTTCGGTCATGCCTCCGAGGTCGTCGGGAACCCACACGGTGGTGAGCTGGGGAAGACGGTGCTCGGCGGGAACGACGAGCTCGAAGCCGAGCTTCTCGAGGCCCGACTGCAGGGCGTGCCCGCACGCCGCGTGGCGTGCCCACGCATGCTCGAGCCCCTCCTCGAGCAGGACCCCCAACCCGGCGTGCAGCGCGAACACCATCGACACCGGCGCCGTGTGGTGGTACGTGCGACCGCCTTCTCCTTCGACGTAGCGGGCGATCAGACCGAGGTCGAAGTACCACGACGAGGGGCGGTCCTTGAGCCGGGCCCGAGCCCTGTCGCTCACCGTGAACGGCGACAGCCCGGGAGGGACCCCGAGGCATTTCTGGGTCCCGCTGTAGGCGAGGTCCGCACCCCAACGATCCGCGTCGAAGGCGATGCCCCCGAGCGAGGTGACGGCGTCGACGAGGAGCAAGGCGTCACCTTTGCCCCGGGCCACCTCCTCGACGTCGTTGCGGACACCCGTCGACGTCTCGGCGTGGACGAGCGCGATGACCGTCGGGGGCCCGATGGGCCCCCACCAAGGCGTCGGGGTCGAGTGGCTCTCCCCAAGGGGCGTCCACCCGGACCACCTCCGCCCCGAGGCGGCTGCGGCCACGTCGCACATGCGCTCACCGAACAAGCCGTTGACGCCGACCACGACGACGTCGCCCGGGCCCACCACGTTGACGAAGGCCGCCTCCATTCCCGCCGAGCCGGTCCCGCTCACGGGCAGGGTGAGCGAGTTCGCGGTCCTGAACACCGAACGGAGCCGGTCGCACGTCTCGTCGAGGACCTCGAGGAACTCAGGATCGAGGTGCCCGAGAAGCGGGCGCGTGAAGGCCGAGATCGACCTCGGGGTAGAGGTTGGAGGGTCCTGGCCCCATCAGGACGCGGTCGCTGAGCACCACCCCAGGATGCTAGGCAGGTCGCGGTAACCCCCCGCCACCTGGGCGTCACCTCGAAGGGGTCGAGAACGGGGCCCGGGGTTCGGTCAGCGGTAGGAGACTCGGGGCGGCCACGCCAAGGAGAAGTCCTCGGCGCACGAGCGACAGATTGGGGTTGTAGTACGGGTCGTTGCGCAGGACCTCGGGCCCCCACCGCTTCTGCATGTACTCGGCCTCGCGCGCGAACTCAGCGGCCCGGGGCCCGACGTCGTCAGGCCCACGACTGACCGACTCGTGGTGGAACAGCTCCGCGTACGGGCTCCAGACGATGCCCCAGCCCGGCCTCGCGGAGACGCAGGCCGAAGTCCACGTCGTTGAAGGCGATCGGGAGGTTCTGCTCGTCGAGACCGCCGACCTGGTCCCACGCCTCGCGCCGGACCACCATGCATGCGGCGGTGACGCGCCGAGAGGTGCTGCGCCAGTTGGAGCCGCCCGAAGTAACCCGACGACAAGCGGTCGAACAGCCGGTAGGAATGCCCGGCCACGCCGAGGATGCCGAGGACGACCCCGGCGTGTTGGATGCGGCCGTCGTCGTAGTAGAGCTTGGCACCCGACGGCGCCCACCCCGGGTTGCACGACGTGTCCGACCAACTCGGTCAGCCAATCTCCGGCGATGACCTCGGTGTCGTCGTTCAAGAGGCAGACGATCTCGCCCGAGGTACTGTCGCACGGCTGCATTGTTGATGGCGGAGTAGTTGAAAGGGCGTTCGTCGCGGATGACCTTGACACGATCATCGTTGGCTCGAAGGTAGGCGAGAGTCGGCAAGGTCCGGCTGGAGTTGTCGACGACGATGATCTCGAAATTCGGGTACGTGGTGAAGGCAAAGACGCTGTCGATGCACCGTTGCAGGAGGGTGCCGTCTCTGGTGGGGATGATGATGCTCACGCCAGGGGCTGGGTCGGGAAGATCCCAGGTCACCCGGTTATACCCGGAACTCGGGATGCGCGTCGACACGAGCCCGGGACGGCCGATCTCGGGCGAGGTGGTCCACCACCGCTCGTCTGCCGGCATCGACCGCATAGGGCTTGGCCGACACCACAGACGCCGTCGAACCGGCATGGGCCCGCCAGTGGTACAGCACATGGGGAATGTGAACCACGTCTGCTCTGGTGTGAGCAGCTCCGACACTCGCAGCGCGAGGTCCCAGTCCTGGCTCCCCTCGTAACCCTCCCGGTACCCCCCGACCTCGGTGACCAGGTCTCGCCGGAACAGGCAGAGATGGTTGAGGTAGTTCTGACCGATGAGCAGGAGCGGGTCGAAGTCAGGTTTGAAGTACGGGTCCTGGCGTACTCCGGCCGCCGTCGAGCTTGTCCTCGTCGCTGTAGATCGATCCCCGCCTCGGGGTGCTCGGCCAGCGCGAAGACCGACCAGCGCCAGGGCATGGTCGGCCAGGATGTCGTCGTGATCGAGACAGCCGACCCATTCGCCGGTCGCCATCGACAAGGCGGTGTTGGAGGCGGCGGAGATGTGGCCGTTGGTGTCGCGCCTCGCCACCTTGATGCGAGGGTCCATCGCCTCGTACTCCGCCAGGATCTCGTCCACGTGGACTTCTGACGAGCAGTCGTCGGCGATGCAGAGCTCCCAATTCGTCGTAGAGCTGTCCCCTCACCGAGTCGATCGCCGCCCGCAGGAACGTCGGGGGCGGGTTGTACACGGGCATGATGATGCTGATCAATGGCTGGTGGCTCGAGCCGACGCCACTCGATCCCTGATGGCTGTCCACGGTCGACGTCGTCGAGGGTGTCGAACTGCTCGACCCACAGGGCGTAGGTGCCGTCGGCAGGATGCACGGGAGGGCTGGCGGGCACGGCGCGGCGGCCGCGAACTCGTCGAATGCGACCGTAGATCTTGCGCAACGACGCCGTGTACCTGAAGATCTTGGTGTGGTGGATCGCATCGATCTCGGCGTCGCGGACGCTCACCAGGGCGGCCAGTCTGACGCTGGCCCTCCTCGTATTGCCGCACCGTCTCGAAGCCGCCCAGGTCTCGGCCGCTCGTCGGCGTTCCACGTCACCGAGCGCAGTCGCCAAGTCGTCGCTCTTCGCGCCGAGGCTCGCGGAACTCCGCGGATCAAGGCGTTGTACCGTTGCGCCAAACGGTCGTGCTCGGCGATCGCCTCTTCGAGACGAGATCCCAGAGCATTCGCGGCGACGTTCGAGCAGGCCGCGCTCGTAGTCCGCGATCAGCCCTTCGGTGTCGACGTCGCCGACGTCGGAACAAGACGGCGTGGTGGAGCGAGGAACGACGCGTCGTAAGTCGACGTCGCGCACAAAACCCTGGCGAAAGAACAGCTGCGCCCAATAGCCACCCGCTCTCCACATTGAGATGCGTGGGCTCGTCGAAGTCATCGGGGGTCGACGAGAACAAGATGGCGTCCGCATGCCGGCACAGGTTGGCCACCGACTCCGCGGCCAGCGACGGGGGAAGGTGCTCGAGCACCTCGGAACAAGTGATCAGGTCGTAATGACCCTCGAGCTCGTCGGTGATCGAGCCGACCTTGCAGAACGGGCGCAGGTCGGCGGGGACCTGGTCGATCGCCCAGTTGGACATGTCGATTCCCCGGGCATCCACGCCCCGGTCGCGAAGCGCCTCGACGAGCATGCCGGTGGCACACCCACGTCCAGAGACGGTGCGCGGACCGAGTGGTGTCGACGATCGAGCTCGGCGATACGCCCGAAGAAGTCGACCCAGAGCTGCTCGCTCCTCTGCGATACGGTACCCCGCTCTGGTCGTAGGACGTGCCGTAGTAGTCCTCGTCGTAGAAGCTCGATGTGGCGTCGACCAGGAGCGCCGGCGTCGTCCGAGCCGTCGTCGCTCGCGGCCGGCGTGTCGGCCGTCGAGCCGGTCGAGCACCTGGGCCAGGACCCGGTACTGCTGGTCGAGCGCCGGGGCGGTGTCGCGTCGAGACGACTGCAGCGAGGTAAGGCTCTCGATGAGCCGACGGCGTCCTCGGTGCCACCCGAGATCGACACCCCGCAGTCCTCGATGAATTCCACCAGCTCGAGCACGATCGCCTTCGGCTGCGCCAGCAATCTCCTCGTAGCTGATGACCATGGCGGGGAACTCGGAGCAGTGCACCATCGCGGCGCGGTTGTAACCCGGCCCACTGGTCGAAGATCACGCCGATGATCCCCACCCTGCAGCGCTGGCGAGGCGAGGAGCTGCTCGGGATCCCGGTGGACCAGGACGACGGCGGTGTCGAGCGCCGAGCGTCTGGGCCCAGAACGAGGCCAGGAAGCTGTTGCGAGGGTCCGCCCACACCCAAGGAGACGGCTCTGCCGACGATGCGGGTGTCTGGGACGGTCGTGGAACCGGCGTCTCGCCTCACCTCGAAGTGGTCGAGCACTCGGGCCGCCTCGCGTGGTGCGATCTTCGGGACGTCGTCGCCGACCGCGGTGACCGTCGCCAGCAGTCGTCGTTCAGGCGCGCCAGCGGCTCGGGTGCCGGCTCTGTCGCCGAGGGGTCGCAGGCCGAGGTGACACAAGCAGGGCGTGGACGAGCTCCGTCCCGCTCCTTCCATTCCCACGACGAAGACACCGTCGGGGACGCCGCGCCGGGAACGGGGCGCCGCGCTCCGCTTCGTCCGGCGCGGCCCTCCTGCACCGGCCCAGGGTACCACGACCGCTGAAGCCTGAAGCCGCATGGTTCGTCGGCGCGGAGGTCGACGGGGACCACGATTCGACAATCCGCACCACGATGCGACTCAACCTTGACACTCAGCGTGCGAGCAATACCGTGGGCGTGCTCCGCCACCCACTGGGGACCAGAAGTCGAGGGGGTGCACGGTAGCCGTGCCATTGTTGACAGCTCCCGACGCGGACATCCAGATGCGTCGCCGCCGTCGGAAGAATGGTGAAGGTGATGGCGTGCGAGAGGTCGGGGACCTTGTCGGTCACATCGACAGCCCCCGCAGAAAGCGGTCGGCGAGCCGTGAGCTCGAGCCAGTGATACGACGAGAGGTTGACACCGGCGGGGACACACGAGCGAGATGGCCCGCTGGACGTGTCGCTTTCCACGTACCCACGAGGACCGACGTCGAGAACCCGGTGGACTGCGCCGTCGGAGGTGCGCAGCGACGTTGCGGTGCCAGGCGACACGACGGAGTGGTCGACACCGGGCACGATGGAGAACGGCGTGACACTGTTGTCTCCGTTGAGCGAGTACAACTGCACGGATCCTCGGTCGGTTGGCACCGACAAGGTGAACCCGCTCTTGAGCACCCGATCGCTCTTGAAGTTCTGGGCGACGTCGGCGCGAGCGATCGAGGGCACAGCCGTTCCCACCACCCGGCCGCCGCCGACAGCGATGATCTTCCGGGCGGGCCGCAGAAGCGATGCGTCGACGGCCCAGCCGGTGACCGTCGTCCACCCCTGGGTCACGGTCGAGGTGGGAATTGCGACCGCCGATCCCCGCCACCGGCTCTCCCGGCACCTGCAGGAAATTGGGGATGTCGCCCCAGGCGCAGGTCGGGGCGTCGAAATAGAGGTCGGTCGTCGACGAGGGGCCCTGCAGGGGGGGCAGCGGGTAGGCGTGATCCATGATGTCCGACCGCAGCATGACGAGGGTGCCGTCGGCGTCCACCAGGGGCGTGTAGTGATCCAAGATGTACTGACTGACGTCGTAGTGCCGGATCATGTTCCACACTTGGTCCCATGCCGGCAGCCCGTTGTCCTGGTCATTGAAGACCACGACGGTCGGCCTCGTACGAGCCAGCTCGGAGACAAGCTGTCGCTGGGCAAACGCCGGGATGGCCAAGCTCACGTGGAAATACCGGGTGGCAGGCAACCGGCCCAACAGGTAGAAGACGATGCCCGGGTCGTTGCTGAAGTCGAACACCGAACCGTCGGTACCGGCATACCGGTCGAACAGCGTCTTGAGATCGTGCAATTTCGTGGTGTCGACGGCTCCGGGAAGGAGCATAGCCAAGGCGCTGGACCACGGGCTCGGCGGGAACCTCGGCCTCCACCCGCGCCGGGCTATGGGTCAGACTCGACAGCGGTAACGGGGCGCTCACCACCACGGCGACGATGGCTGCCGTCGTGACGGCACGGAACGAACCCCCGATGGGGAGGGATCGAACCTTCGACCACAAGCGGGCAGCCGCTCGATCGCCCGATTCGAGCAATTCGACGACCCAGAGGAACAGGAGTGGCACGGTCACGGTGAAGACCTCGCCCACATGCCCGATGTCGGCCCGACCCAAGGCCTTTCCGTAGTACAGGACCACCCACGTCGCGGCGGCCACCATGGTCCAGTCCCGCGTCGTCCACGTTCGACGTCCTCGAAGCTTTGCCGCCACTCGCCACACCGTCAGCAGGAGCAGGATCACGGGCAGGAAGAACTCGACCGTCACCGCGGGTTGATGGAGGAGGGACCACTCCGTCGGAAGAGCCCCCGAGAGCGTGTGCCCGGGACCCACGATCGGTAGTAGTCGATGAATCCAGACAGGGCTCCCACCAGGGCGAGGTAGGAGAGCCAGACCACGGTGAGACCCAGGCCGAAGACGAAACACCAAGCGGTGCGGAAGAAGCTGGGGAGAAGCGCTGACTTCGGCGTCCGACCGAGCCACTCGAAGACGAACAACGTGCCAAGGAGCCCGACGGCCAAGAGCCCGACCTCCGGGGCGATGATGGACTGGATGACCAGGACCACCATGAACGCCGCGCACCAGGATCGACTGCGGCGTGGCAACACAGCGTCGAACAGCACGAGGAGCAACGGGGCGAAGGCGAACCGGTCGGTGAGCTGACCCAGGAGCCCGAGGACCATCGCCACGGAGACGCCGAACACCAGGAGGCGATTTCGGCGTGCAAAGTAGGCCGTGAAGTAATAGAGCATCACGATCGTGGTCGCCGACACGAACATGCTTGATCCTGCATAGGAGCCCCAGCGGCTGTTGGCGAAGACGACCATGCCGATGCCCGTGTCGAAGACGTCGGCGAGAAGGCCGTGGATGAAGAAAAGATCCTTCCAGGGAAAGAACCCGTGAAATGTCAATTGCGCGGCAGCGAGCCCCTGCCCGTCGTCGAAGCCGTTGAAGGACCCGAAGCGCGCCCGGTAAGGCGAGAGACGAAGAGGAAGAGGAGAATCGGCCCGACGACGAAGGTCAAGATGGCGTTCTCGACGCGACCGACGTCTGCTGCGGTGCGCAGCACGGGTCACCCGGCGACCAGAACCACAACCCGAGCGACGCGCTGACGGCGACGACGAGCCACACCGGGAGCCAGGGATAATGGACGACGCGGTGATCGGACGCACCGTGACACTCGTCGTAGCGCGACACGACGAAGAGGAGAGGCACGACACACAGCGCGGCGCCAGATCTCACGATCGTCGCCACACGGGTTCCGTCGTCGGTACCGGTCCGTCGGCGCCCGTCCACCTCGGTCGGGCGTGGAGTCGAGAGCGTGAGCGCAGAGCCCCCAGCACGACGACCAGGTATGCGATCCCCGCCGCCACCCCGGCTCCCGTCGGCACGCTGGCACCGGGGGCTCGCGGCGACGAGACCTCCACCGCGACGGTCGCGGCCGGCAAGACGAGACGGGCCGTCGCCGCCCCGTACCGGTAGGCACGGGCCCGGGGCGCAGCGACCGGGCTCTCGGACCGAGTAGCGCTGTCATCGGTGTCGGACGGTCACGACGGGTCGCACGGCCCGGATCTCGAGAGGTTTGCGGAGCGGTCCACGCCATGCGAGCACGTGGTACGAGACCAAGGCGAGGGCGGGAACACGAGCGCGATCAGGTAGAACCCGTCGAAGTAGCGAGTGATGTCGAAGTCGGCGAAGATCGGGTACCCAACGATGTCTGTCGAGACCCTGAGGGATCCCGGCACGCGGTGCCACAGACCATCGGTGGCCAGAGCCGACGAGCACGACGGCGAACGAGAAGCGGGCCGCCAGCACCAGGCTCGAGTTCGTGGCCCAGCCAGGCCCTGCGAGAGGTGCGGCCGCGGCGGGATTCGCTCGATGACGGTCGGTGTCATGGCGGTCGACTCCACGTCAGTGCTCGGTTCGTCACAACGGTGTGAACCGGAAGACACCGTGTCGACGAGGACGCGCGAATCTACTGTCACAATCGCCCGGGCCGACTCAGGTTGAGCTCCGGGCACCGCTCACTACCCGGACGTCTCGGACCGAGTCGGCTTCACGGGTCGACGTGCACGCCTCGGCAGCGCACCGGGCTCGTGCCAGACGCTGGCCTTGGCGACGTGCATCAACGGTCGAAGCCGGCCTCGATCGGTCATCGGATCTGGCTGAGCGCTCCGGGGCCTCGAAGCGACGGCCGCTACAGTGACCCCGGCGTTTCGAGGACCGCGCGAGAGCCCACGGACATGGTGCCCGAGCGAGCAACGACTCGAGCCAGGGGCGATGGACTACACGAGACTCTACGAATTCCGCTTTCGGGACCATGACCAGGGTGCGCGCGAGGCGGTCTGGACCGCCATCACCGAGGACCTCTATCGTCCGCATGGGCAAACCCGAGGTCGTGCTGGACCCCGCCGTCGGGACGGGGGGAGTTCATCAGCGCCGTTCCGGCCCGAGAGCGCTGGGCGATCGACCAAATGCCTTCGGTGACCGACCTCAGAGCAAGGGCATCCACACCATCGTCTCGGACATGTTCGACGTCGAGCTCCCCCCCGGGCACTTCGACGGGGTCCTGCTCTCGAACCTCCTCGAGCACCTCATGACCTACGAGGACATCCAGCGCTGTCTGCGCAAGATGCACGCCGCCATCCGTCCGGGTGGGGTCGTTGCCGTCCTCGGGCCCAACTTCAAGTACTGCGCCGATGAATACTTCGACTGTGCCGACCACGTCCTGGCGCTGACCCACATCTCGGTCCAGGAACACCTCTACGCGGCGGGATTCGACATCCGATCGGTGCTGCCTCGCTATCTTCCCTACTCATTCCGGGGTCGACTCCCACCGTCGAAGCGTCCTGACTCGCCTCTACCTGCGCAATCCCTGGGCGTTCCGGTTCCTGGGCAAGCAGTTCCTCGTCATCGCCGCGGCCTGACGAGGCCGACTCCAAAGGAAGGTCCTTGGACGGATCGGATGCCGACGCCGAGAGCGTGACTGGAGCGGCGAGGTCACCGAAGCGGTGCCCACCTCACCGCGCCGACGCGCAGGCGGGCGGGGCGTCACTCGCGCTGGAACAGCTCGGCGCGGCTGGAGGCCGCTGGTGTCGTCGAATCTGTTTCTGGGGCTTGTCTTGGCGGTCCTGGCCTGGCCCACGTCAACGGGGAAGTTGATCGTCGCCAGCGGCATCGGGTCGTCGTGGCGCGCCGCGATCACCATGGCTGCCCACTACCACCTCGCCTTCGGATCGCGGGTGGTGTTCACCTTCGGCCCCCTGGGTTTCCTGGTGTCGCCACAACTCTTCTTCATCTCGAACACGGTCCTGGCCTTCCTCTTCACCTTGGCCTTCTCGACGGCACTCTTCGGTGGGTTGACCTGGGCACTGCGCCCCACCTTGTCGGTGCCGGTGGCGGCGGTCGTGGCCTACTTCGTGGGCGGGATCTCCCTGGTGAGTACCCGGTACTTCGGGACCAACGTGGCGGTGGAAGACGCCCTCGCCCTCGTGCTGATCGTCTGTGTGTCGTTGCTCAGCCGAAGCCACGACGACCCGCCTCCCCGATGGTGCTGGATCGCCCTGGGTGGCGCACTCGGCGTTCTGACGCTGGTGAAATTGAGCCTCGGCATCGGGATCGGGACGGCCCTGATCATCACAATCGCCTGCGTCTCGTTCGAACGGTGGAGGCCGGCCGGCGCCGTCGTGGTCGGGGCGGTGCCGCTGTTCTGCCTGGGCTGGTTCGGAACGGGGAACGGACTGGGGAATCTGATCGACTTCGGCCGTTCCTCGGTCGATGTCATCGGAGGGTACGGAGCAGCCATGTCGGCCGAGGAGCCCGGTCGCTCGTACTCCTACTGGTTGGCGGCCGCCGCCGTGGTCCTGATCGGTGTCTTCGCTTTTCACTACGCCCGGGGACTGGCGCGCAGACCCCAAATCGGCATCGGGCTGATCACCGTCACCACCCTGTGGTTCCTCTTCAAAGAGGGATTCGTCCGACACGACGAGCACGATCTCGTCTTCTTTGTGGCTGCCCCGATCGTCCTGGCCGCCTTCGCGCCCACATGGCGGTCACCGGCGTGGCTCGTCACGGCCATGCTCGGATTGGCCATCGTGGCCATCACCGTCTCCGGAACGGTGCCGACGCTGGTCGTCCAGCCCGTCCAGGCCGCCCGGAATTTCTTCGGCGAAGCGCAAACGATGGTGATCTCGCACAAGCAGAACGCGGTGATCACCCAGTCTCGGGCAGAGCTCGACGATCACTTCCAGTTGCCCTCCAAGATGGTGGGGCTCATGCGGGGCAATACCGTCGACGTCAGTCCCTGGCAAGCAGACCGCGATCTGGGCCGATCCCCGGATCCGTTTCGATCCTCTCCCCGTGCTCCAGGACTACAGCGCCTTCACCCCCTCGCTCGATCACCTCGACACCACGTTCTTGGGTTCGGCCAAGGCCCCCAAATACATCCTCCGCCGACCGCTGGACGAGATCGACGGGCGGAACCCGGCCTTCGAGCCGCCCGCCACCCAGTTGGCGATCGAGTGCCGGTACCGGCAAGTGGCCGTCGATAAGGGGTGGCAGCTCCTCCAACGCGGACCGGACCGTTGTGGTCGATCCCGGTTACTCGGCACGGTCACCACGGGGATCGGTCATTGGGTCACGGTGCCGTCGGCCCCCGCCGGCGACGACATCGTGGCCAGCTTCCAGCTCCCCACCGGTGTGTTCTCGACGGTGGAGTCGCTCCTCTACAAACCTCCCAACGTCTTCCTAACCGCCAACGACGGGCACCAGACGTGGCGGTTCATCGCAGCCACCGGGCCCGAATTCCACGTCCTGCGAGGGTCCTCGAACCTGGGTTATTCCCCGGTCTTCGTCCCGGTGCGGGCCCGAAACGTCAAGTTTTCCATCGACGGAGAGGGACCGAGTCCCTCCGGGATCAAGATCGCGTTCTACGCGATCCCGGTGGGCGCGTCCTAGATCAAGCCGTCGACGAGCGCCTTCTCGATCCAGGGGATGACCTCGTCGAGCATCTCGTCGAGTGAGCAGGTCGTTTCGAAACCGAGGACCCGCTTGGCCTTCTCGGTCGAGGGCACCCGACGGGCAACGTCGTGTTCGAAGGGCTCGTCCGAGACGTACCGAAGCGGTTCGTCGCCCCGGATCTTGTGCCAGATGACGTCGGCCAGTTCGAGCACCGTGGTCGACACATCGGTCGAAAGGTTGAAGTCGTCGTTCCGGGCCGCGGGGTGCTCCACGGCGATGGCGATTCCCCGGGCCAGGTCCCCCCCGTAGGTGTAGTGCCTCGTCTGGGTCCCGTCGCCGAGGATGTGGAGGGGGTCTTGACCCTTGAGCACCTTTTGCACGAGGTCGGGGACCACGTGACTCATGGCCAACTTGACGTTCCCCGAGAGTACTTCGACGTCGCCGAGGGCGCGGCCTTCACCGATCCCCACGCAGTTGAAGGGTCGGATGATGGTGAAGGGCAGTTCGTACTGGTCCCAGGCCGCTCGGGCGAAGTACTCGACGGCGAGCTTCTGGAACCCGTAGGACGACAGCGGTGGGGGGATCAGCCGTTCCTGGCCCTCGTAGGACGGCCAGGTGTCGGTGGATTCGAACACCATCGACGAGGACAGATACGTCACCTTTTCCAGCCGACCCGTCCCATGGGCCTTGATGGCCGCGTCGCACGAGGCGGCGATGATCCGCTCGTTGGTCGCCAGGAGGTCGTAGGCATAGGTGTGGAAGTACGAGATACCGCCGATCATCGCCGCCCCGGCGATGAAGTGGTCACATTCACCGAGCAGATCCGCCAGGAGGTCGACGTCCCGGCAGTCCGCCTCCACGAACCGATACCCGTCTTGATCGTCGTAGGACCGACGCAGTGGTCCATATTTGGAGTAGTTGTCGACGCCGATCACCTGATGACCGCGATCCAACAGTTCCTTGACGACATAGCCGCCGATGAACCCGGCGGAACCCGTCACCAGGACCGTGCTCATTGCCTTCTTCCCCGGTTGGCGGCCTCCCGTATCGTCTCGACGGGAAGCCGGGGGCCGAAGGCGAAGAGCCACCAACGCACGTACCGCGGTATCCATGATGCAAGTTTGAAGTTGGACATACCCTGGTCGCGCTCCAACCAGATCGTGGGCAGCTCGGCCACCGGCAACCGGGCCCGCCGGGCTTTGGCCACCAACTCGATTCCGATCTCGAAGCCGGCGTCGGAGTCGATGCCGACGGACCGGATGAAGTCCATGTCGTACGCCTTGAACGAATTGGTGGCGTCCCGTGTCCCCACCCGAGCCAACAATGCCAGGGAGAGACCCGCCAGTCGTGACAGGGTGCCTTTGAGGAACGGTCCACCGACCTGCTGGCCGCCTCGTGAGTACCGGGACGCGGCCGCGACGACGACACCGCGCTCGACCAGGCGGACCAGCTGGTCGATCTGCCGGGGGTCGTCCGAACCATCTGCCATCGTGACCACGACGACGTCGGCCAGTGACTGCTCGATCCCGAACCGAATCGCCTGGGCAGGCCCAGGACCCAAGCGTGTTGAGCAGGACGCGGGCGCGCTGGTCCTGGCGGGCGTACTTCTCGACATACGGAACGGTCGTGTCCTCGGGTGAGTCGACCACGACCAAGAGCTCACACGGAAGCTCGACGGCTTCGAGGACCCGACCCAGGAATTCCTCGATGATGACCCCTTCGTTTCGGGCGGGGACGACGATCGAGACGCGAGGCTTCATATGCAGACGCCGCCACCGCGGAGGTTCCAGATGTCGACGACAGGTTGAGGGATGTCGATATCGGCATAGACCTTGTGGGGCGCTCCGATGACGATCAGGTCCGAGCGGGCCAGGACATCTTCGAGTGGCCACAGGTCCTGGTCCACAGTCACGTAGGGGTCGGCGGTCAGCACCCCCGCCGCCCGCACGCCTAGGATCCGCTTGAGCTTGTAGGAAAGACTGGAGCGGTTGTCGTCGGACTCACCTTTGAACGCCATGCCCAAGATGCCGACGGTCATCGACGCCAGGTCGTAGCGAGCAGCCATCCGGGCCGTGAGATAGAGGGGAAGGCCCTCGTTGATCTGCATGCTCGCCTGGCCCAGGGCGAAGTTGTTGTTGTTGAAGGCGGCCAGCTGCATGGTGTCTTTCAAGAGACACGGTCCTGCCGCGAATCCCGGCCCGGGAAGATCGGCGGCCCGAGGGTAGTCCTCGATCACCGCCGCCCGGATGCGCTCGAAGTCCAACCCGAAGTCATTGGCCATCATGAACAGCTGGTTGGCGGCGGCGAACTTGATGTAGCGGTACGAGTTTGGTGAACAGCTTGGCCAGCTCCGCCTCTTCGGGCGCCACCCGGACGATCTTGTCGGTGAGGTGCCGAAACAGCGACGCGGCGCGATCGAAGGACCGATTGGTCCGCGCCGAAACGATCTGGGGAAGGGTGAAGAGCTCCTCCATGGCGCGTCCCTCGGCGATGCGCTCGGGGCAGAACGCCACGTCGACCGCCTTGCCGAGGCGATGCATGAGCCGCTCGACCATGCGGGTGACGCCGGGGAACACCGTGCTGCGCAGGACCAGCAGCTGGCCGTCGTTGAGTTGGTCGGCCACGCTCTCGAGGGCTCGGATCAGTGCCTGGGGGTCGGGATTGAAATACTCGTCGATCGGGGTGCCGAGGACCACGATCACGTGTTCGGCGTCTCGGACCGAGGACGCGTCGGCCGAGACCGATAGTGTTCCCTCGGCCAGCACCCTGGTCAGAACCTCGGGCGCACCGGGCTCTCGGTGAGGCATCTTGCCCGAGGCCACCCGGTCGACTGCTGCCAGGTCGACGTCGTACAAGGCGACTTTCAGACCCGACTGGGCGAGGGCGATCCCGAGGGGCAGCCCGACGTGCCCACAGCCGCCCATCACCGCGACGTCGACCGGCCAGCTCTCCTTGGGCATTACTCACAATGCTAAGTGAACGGCACTGCCAACAGGAAATGATTCGGAAGTTCCTATCAATATTGGGGAGGCATCCGGACGAGTCGTGAGGGTCCAGTGCCCGGACCGGACGAGGACCGAGCCGCCTCGGGCCCGTCCCCACCCAATGGGGTCCTGGCAGCGGGCCCAAAGCTGACGACTACCCTTGCTCGCGATCCCCCGCGCTCCAAGGACAGCGATGCAACCCGGCGACAACGACACCTTGACGACATCGACCAGCGCGGGCTCTGCTCTGACCCCGAGGCACGTCGCGCCGTCGCTGCGCACCGGCGGTGGCAACGGGACCGAGGTCGGCCGAAGTCCGGTCCCCGGCCAGCGACGTCCGCCCGAGACAGGCCCCGATGTTCCCGCGCCGGCGGTGCGTCCAACTGTCGAGGCTTCCGAGGGAGCCACAACTTCTCGAATCTGTGTCGTCATCCCCGCCTTCAACGAGGCCGACTCTGTCGCCCGGGTGATCCAGCGCGCCCGGCAGGCCATTCCCGATGCCCACGTCGTGGTGGTGAACGACGGCTCCGAGGACGACACCGCGGTGCGCGCCCTCCGAGCGGGCGCCACGGTCATCTCGCTTCCGGTCAACCTCGGCATAGGCGGCGCGGTCCAGGCCGGATACCTCTACGCCCTGCGCCACGGCTTCGACATCGCCATCCAGGTCGACGGCGACGATCAGCACGACCCCGCCGAGATCGAGAGGCTCCTCGACCCCATCCGGACCGGTCGGGCCGAGATGACGGTCGGGTTCGCGTTGGCTCGGGCGCGGCGACTACGTGGCCCCCGCCGGTCGACGGATCGCCATGCGTCTGCTCGCCACGCTGGTCCGGTGGAGGACCGGCGGCACCTTCACCGACACCACATCGGGCTTCCGCGCCGTCGGCGCCCAGGGCATCGCGCTGTTCGCCCGGACCTACCCCACCGACTTCCCCGAGGTCGAGTCATTGGTGCTGGCCAGCCGCAACGGATTGCGGGTGCAAGAGGTGCCGGTCCGGATGACTCCCCGGAGCCAGGGCAGGTCCAGCATCGCCGGCATCCGCTCCGCCTACTACATGGCACGCGTGTCCGCCGCTCTCGTCATCGGCAGCTTGAACCGCAAGGACGCCCCGAGGGGCAAGGAGGCCGCATGAAGGCGATCGTTCTGTCATTGGTCTTGAGTGTGGGCTTCCTCGCCGTGTCGGTGGTCGCCATGCGTCGTCAGCAGCTGCGCGAACAGGCGGCCCTGTTGTGGTGGCGGTGAGCTTGGTCATGGTCTTCGTGAGCGCCACGCTGCCGACCCATCTCCTCGACCGGGTGTCGCACTTCGTCGGGATCGCCTACCCGCCCGACCTCGTCCTGCTTCTGGCCGTGCTTTTCCTCATGGTCCTCGTGTTCCACCTGTCGCTGAGCCTGGCCCGGCTGTCGGCGAAACAGACCGCACTGGTCCAGGAGATCGGGCTCATGACCACCATGACGCCCTCCGACCTGGGGACGACCGTCGAAACCGACGACGAGGCTCGCGAGCCGACGACGTAGCCACAGTCGGCTGCGACTACGAGATGCTGGCGGCCAGGCCGTCGAGGATGTCGTCCTCGGACACCAGGCATCGGCGCGGTCGAAGATCGTCCATGACGGCGTCGAGGATGAGGACCCCACCCACGATGACGTCGGCTCGGCCCTGCGACCATCCCCGGGCGCGCCAGTCGAGCGCCGGCTGTCCTCTGCCGCCAGGGTCTCCAACCACTGCGTCACCTGTCCGGCGACCGAGCACCGCATGGTGGATCGCGGCTCCGGTCGTAGTCGGTCAAACCCGAAGTCGAGCGCGGCGATCGTCGACACCGTGCCGGCCAGCCCGATGAGCAGGCCCCCGCGAGCCAGCGGCGGGAGAGTCGCGCGGCGCGCGCCGATGAGCAGCGCCTCCACCGCGGTCTCGCCTCGGCCAGCTCCTCGGCCCGGGGCGGGTCGTCATGCAAGAACCGCTCGGTGACCCGGACACAGCCGACGTCGAGCGAGACCGCCGCCACCGACGACTCCGGCGCGCCCCGAGACCGCGCGCCGGCGCCAGCGCTCCGACCGCGAGCTCGGTCGACCCACCCCCGATGTCGACGACGAGCACCGGGCCGGGCCCGACGCCGCTCGGCCGGGACGTGCGCGGTGGCGCCCGCGAAGGACAGCGCACCCTCCTCGGTCCCGCTCAGGATCTCGGGCCGCACCCCGGTCACGTCGAGCGCGGCCGCGAGGAATTCGTCCGGCGTTGGTGGCGTCGCGGGCCGCCGAGGTGGCCACGAGCCGGGCCGCGACGACACCGTGGCGTTCCATCAGCGCCCGGTACTCGCGCAGGACCGACACCGTGCGCGCCATGGCCTCGGACGACAGCTGTCCGGGTCGCGTCGACGCCTTCGCCCAGCCGCGTGATGCGCATGTGCCGCTCGAGCACCGAGCCGTCGCCGGCCACGATGAGCAGTCGGGTCGAGTTGGTCCCGCAGTCGAGCGCGGCGACGGGGCCGCGGCTCATCCATCGTCGCCCGCTCTAGCACCTCGGGCGACGCTCGACCACGAACTCCGACAGGTCGAGGTCCGAGCTCCGCCACCGTCCAGCGACCCACCGGGTCGTCACCGCCCGCCAGATACCAGGCCAGATGGGCATGCAGGCACTTGACCCCTTGGCGCGTCCCGCCCACGCCCCCCGAGGGGCGGGGACCGGTGTGCCCGGCCGGGATACGTGGCGGTCACGTTCACGCGGCGTGAGCGGGCATGGGCGTCGGCGAGCGCGTCGGCGTCGACGGCCGCCTCGGCGCGCCGGACGCCGCCCGCGGCCTCGAGCCTGCTCACCGCGTCGCGGACCTCGGCGTCGACCAGCCAGAACAAGCGTGGGCATGGGCCGTCCGTCGTCGAGCAAGCGGTGCGTTCTCGATGACCGCCGGCGTCCCGTCACGGCGCCGCACGACCACGGTGAAGCTCCCCGACGGCGAGCGCCCCAGGAGACGGGCCACCGCCTCCCGATCGGGCTCGCCGAGCGGGCGCGGAGGGGCGGCTCAGTTCCAGAACTCCAGGGTCCTGCACCACCCGTCCCCAGTAGCTGTGGGGCTCGGGCGGGGCGCGACGGTGGCGGCCGCGCGACTGGGCCGTGCGCCGCACCGCGTGCGCCGGGCCCGACATGGCGTCGAGCTTGGCGCCGCGGCGGGAGCCGACCACCCCGATCGAGGGCCTGGGACCGGGCCGATCCCGGCACCACCGGCGGCCCGTTGAGCGGCACCTGGCCCGACGCCCGACAGCGCCGAGCCCGACGGGCTCGAGGACGGCAGGATGTCGTAGACCCGTTGGCCCTGGGCCACGAACCCGTAGTCGTGCCGGGCCAGATCGTTGACGGTGGCGGGGTTGGACAGGTCCGCGACCTGGCGGGCGAGGGCCTCGTTCTCCGCCTTGACCGTGGTGAGCTCGTGCGCGGTGCCCGACAGCGCGGAGCGCTGCGAGCAGCAGCCCTCCGATCGGGAAGCTCGTGAGCAGGACGATCGCACGCGAACACGATGGCGCCGATGCAGCATGGTCCGGGCGCGTCGCCGCTCCAGCGACAACGTCGCCCGACCGCCCCTCCACCGGGCCACGAACGCCACCAACGTCGGGATCGGCGACGACGGCAGGCGCGGACGCGGCACGTGGCACGGGGCCGGGGGAGGTGGAGGTGCGGCCGGGGCAGGTGCACGATGGGGCCGGGGCAGGCGCACCGGGACGTGCACGCTGCGGACGCGCGGCGGCGCGCTCGCTTGGCGGCGTGCCGGGGCCGTCGTCTCACCCGGCTGAGCATCACCGGGTCGGAGCCGCTCCCGCGCGCCGCGACCGACAGCGCACCGCGCCCGAGATAGGCGGCCGACTCGCCGAGCTCCTCCTCGATGCGCAAGCAACTGGTTGTACTTGGCCACCCGGTCCGAACGGGCCGGCGCACCGGTCTTGATCTGCCCGCAGTTGGTGGCCACGGCGAGATCGGCGATGGTGGTGTCCTCGGTCTCACCCGAACGATGCGACATCACGCACGCGTAGGACGACCGCGTGGCCAGCGCCATGGTGTCGAGCGTCTCGCTCAGCGTGCCGATCTGATTGACCTTGATGAGGATGGCGTTGGCGGCGCCCCGCTCGATACCGAGCTCGAGGCGCTCCTGGTTGGTGACGAAGATGTCGTCGCCCGACGATCTGCACCCGGTCCCCGAGCGCGGCGGTCAGCGCCACCCAACCGTCCCAGTCGTCCTCGGCCATGCCGTCCTCGATCGACACGATGGGGTAGCGGTCACAGAGCTCCACCCAGTAGGCCACCATCTCGTCGGGCGACAGCCGGCGGCCCTCGCCCGACAATTGGTACGCCCCGTCCTTGAAGAACTCACTGGTGGCGGGATCGAGCGCGATGGCCACCTCGTCGCCCGGCACCCGACCGGCCTCCTCGATCGCCTCCATCGAGGATGGCCACCGCTTCGGCGTTGGACGGGAGGTTCGGGCGCGAAGCCCCCTTCGTCACCCACCGTCGTCGACAGCCCGCGCGCCTTCAGCACCTTGGCCAGCGCGTGGTAGGTCTCGACCCCCCACCGCAGCCCCTCGGAGTACGACGCCGCTCCGACGGGCATGATCATGAACTCCTGGAAGTCGATGGAGTTGTCGGCGTGGGCGCCGCCGTTGAGGACGTTCATCATCGGCACCGGCAACACGTGCGCGTTGGCGCCCCCGACGTAGCGGAACAGCGGCAGCTCGGCGTCGACCGCGGCGGCCCGGGCCACGGCCAACGACACCCCCAGCACGGCGTTGGCCCCCAGCCGGCCCTTCGACGGCGTCCCGTCGAGGTCGACGAGGGCCATGTCGATGCCGCGCTGGTCGTAGGGGTCGAAGGCCGCGAGCACCTCGGCGATCTCGCCGTTGACGTGCTCCACCGCGCCGAGGACGCCCTTGCCCCCGTAGCGGTCCCCCCCGTCGCGCCATTCGGTCGCCTCGTGGACGCCCGTCGAGGCGCCCGAGGGGACGATGGCGCGGCCTCCGGCGCCCGAGTCGAGGACGACCTCGACCTCGACGGTGGGGTTGCCGCGGGAGTCGAGGACCTCTCGGGCCGCGATCTTTTCGATGGCAGTCATTTGCTCGCTGTTGTCCCTGTTGTAAGTGTTGTAGAAGTTACTCGCTGGCCGTCGGTCGGCGGCGGAGCGCGCCCCGAGACGGCACGCGGCCACGGCGAGCCCGTTTCCGGACCGGTTCTTCCGCCTCCACCCCCGCCCACCAGGGCGGTCCGCCGATCGGACGCCGGCCTCAGCCGCGCCGGCTCGCCTCGGGCCCGGGCTCGGCCGCCTCGATGCGGCGGCGGAACCCTCCCGCAGTAGCCCCGCAGGGCCGTCTCGGGATCGACCCCCAGGCGGCGCGCCGCGTCCGCCACGCGCGAAGAGCATCTCCCCGAGCGCCTCGACGGTCGGCGCCGAGGCGTCGAGGGTCTCCCCCGACGCCTCGGAGGCCCGCCCGGCAGCGTCTCCTCCGCGGTCGGCGCGGCCAAGATCTCGAGACCCGACTTCGATCTGGCGTCCGCCGATCGTCGAGGGTCCCCATGTCGATCCCGAGCGACTCGGCCTTGCGCTGGAGCTTGGCCACCAGCGCCAGCGCGGGAAGGGCCCGGGGGATGCCGTCGGTGACACTGGCCCGGCCCTTCTCGGCCTTCTTCAGGACCTCCCAGCGCGCCGCGACGTCCTCGGGGGTCTCGGCCACGGCGTCGCCGAAGACATGGGGATGGCGGCTCACCAACTTGTCGTGCAGGGTCCGGGCCACGTCGGCCAGGGTGAAGTGGCCCTCCTCGGTCGCCAGCAGCGCGTGGAAGTACACCTGGAACAGCAGGTCGCCGAGCTCCTCCTCGAGGTGGGCGAGCTCCTGTGCCGGCGCAGATCGGGCTCGGTGGCGGCCACCGCCTCGATGGCGTCGAGCGCCTCGTAGGCCTCTTCGAGGAGATGGCGTGCCAGCGACCCGTGGGTCTGGCGCTGGTCCCAGGGGCACTTGGCCCGCAAGGTCCGCACCAGCTCCTCGAGGCCGACGAGCTCGGCCGCCGACCGGCGGCGCCAGGCGCGGCACCCACAGCGCGGTGAGGTGGTCGGGCTCGAGGGTGCGGTCGATGTCGGCCCAGGGCACCTCGACGACCCGTTCGTCGGGGAGCCCCAGATGGTGCAGCAGCACGGCGCGGCGCGCCGGGGTCGTCCCCCGAGGCGTCGTCGGCGGCGAGCTTGATCTCCCCCAGCACCGCTCGGCTGTGGCACTGCGCCACCAGCAGCGGGCCGCGCTCGCCCGCCGCCTCGGTGGCGAAGGCGGTCGCCGTCGACGATCCGCACCCCGGCGTCGACGGGGTCCACGCCCAGGCGCTCCCACGCCAGGTCGAGGAACGACGGCGCGATGACGACGTCGACCGACACCCGGGGATCGGCGCGCAGCAGCACCACGGTGCGCTCGGCCACGAGCGGCGAGCCGGGCACGGCGTAGGCGACGTACCCGGTGCCGTGCGACGCTGCCTCGTGGCGCGCGGCCACGACCTCCTCGACGATCGCGCCGTAGACGTCGTCGAAGGTGTCGGCGCCGTCATAGAGACGGTCGAGGGCCTCGACGGGCCCGGTGGCGACGTCGTCGACCACCACGGCCGAGGGATGGCGCGCCGTGCGCACGCAGGCACCGCGTCGCGCCGCGGAGCGCGTCGATGGCCGCGACCGGCACGAGCTCGGCGCCGGCGGGGCCGAGCCCCACCACCGTCACCCGGGGACGACCGGTCGTGTCGCGGGACCGGCATGCCCGGGGCGGGCGCGGCGCAGGGCTGGGTCAACCGCCGGACTGGCCGACCGAACCCAAGAATGGACGAGCCCGCCGAGGACTGGTCGACCGAGGGGTTGAGCACGAAGGCCGGCTTGGGCGGGACCGGAGCCGCCACGCCGCGGTTGCGGGTTCCACGTCCCGTAGCGGGGATCGAGCTCGACGTCGCGCGCTGCGCACGACGCGGCCCAGCGCGGCGCTGAGGCTCGAGCCACCCTTGGCCAGCAGCTCCTGGCGCAACCCCGACTCGGTGTCGGCGAAGGACGCGAGCTGGCGCGGCCGCGACCCCGATCACGATCCAGATCGTCTGGTTCGACCCCGGTGACCTGGTTCGGGACCTGGATCCCCTGGGGCGGGGCCAGCTGGCCGTCGGCCAGTGCCTCGACCGCGGTGGCGGTGGCCTGGCCCGAGCTGCGAGACGACGTCGGAGGGGTACACGCACGGGCCCTGCTCCCTCGGCGGGGGTGTTGGCGTCGACGCCGGCGCCCTGCGACGCGGTGGCGAAGCTCGTGCCCGCCGCGATCTTGTCGTGGATGGTCTGGGCCGACGCCTGGTCCGTGGCGATGATGAAGTTCGAGGCACAGCTGGGTGACCTCGGCGTGGTGCGAGTCGTAGTAGGCGCGCACCGCGCTCGGGGCTGACGTCGACGTGGCCGACGACCTCCTCGAGCTTCTCCTGGGCGGCGAGCGAGCGCGCCTGCTGGTCGACGAACGCCTTCGGCAGCCGGTCCACGAGGGTCGGTGCCGGTCAGGTCGCACGGCGAGGTGACCTGGGTCGACGCCGCCTCGACCTGGGCCTGGTAGTCCTGGCGGGCCGCGGCGATGTCCGCCGTCGGTCACCGTCGACGTGGCGCTTGCGCCAGCGCGCCCTCTTCGAGGGTCTGGGCCACGAGCCCGTTCAGCTGGAAGGCGGCGAACTGGGTGGACACGGTGGCCTGCCCGGTGCCGCTCACCGCCGGCAGCGTGCCGCCGCTCTGCGCCTCCTCGATGGACAAGGCGCACTGGGCCACGGCGCTGCCCGAGATCACCGAGAGCTGGTCCTGGAGCTGCGACTGGCTGATGGTGACGCCGTTCACGGTGGCCGCGGTGGGCGACAGGTCGCATCCCGCCGCCGCGGCGCACAGCGCGCCCAGGACGACCAATGCGAGGAGGCGCTTCACGGAACGGGCACTCTACCGGCGCGCCCCCGCCCCCGACGATTCGGCCCCGCCCAGGGCCCCCGCCGCCGGCACGAGCTCGCCGAGCAGCTCCGTCAGCGCCTCGACCGGCGACTCGTCGGGCCCGAGGGGACCACCACGAGACCGCGTCTCCTCTTTGACCAGGGACTCGGGACGCAGCCGCCGCAGGCGGACCCGGGCCGAGGCCGGCAGCTCGAGCGGGGCCATCCGGGCCACGAGCCCCCGCCGTCCGGGCCGACCCGTCCCCTGTCCGGGGCGCGCCGGGGTGGCCGACACCTCGCGCACGCCGGTGCGCAGGCACTCGACCCGGAGGCGGGCCACGGCCAGGAGCCCCTCGGCGGGGGCGGGCAGCGGGCCGAAGCGGTCGAGCCACTCGGAGCGGATGTCGTCGACCTCGGACTCGGCGCTGACCGAGGCCAGGCGCCGGTAGGCCTCGAGGCGCAGGTCCTCGCGCGCGACGTAGTCGGCGGGCAGATGGGCGTCGGAGGGGACGTCGATCTTGACCTCGACCGGGGGCCGGAGGGGCTCGCCCTTCATCTCGGCCACGGCCTCGGCCACGAGCTGCACGTAGAGGTCGTAGCCCACCGCGGCGATGTGGCCCGACTGGTCCTGGCCGAGCAGGTTGCCCGCGCCTCGGATCTCGAGGTCGCGCATGGCGATCTTGAAGCCGGCCCCGAGCTCGGTCTGCTCGCCGATGGTCCGCAACCGCTCGTAGGCGGCTTCGGACAGCACCTTGTCGGCGGGATGGAACAGATAGGCATAGGCGCGCTGGCCCGAACGCCCCACCCGGCCCCGCAGCTGGTGCAGCTGGCCCAGCCCGAGGCGGTCGGCGCGGTCGACCACGAGGGTGTTCACCGTCGGCATGTCGATGCCCGACTCGATGATGGTGGTGCACACCAAGACGTCGAAGCGCTTCTCCCAGAAGTCGAGCACGACCTGCTCGAGCGTGCCCTCGTCCATCTGCCCGTGCGCCACCGCGACGCGCGCCTCGGGGACGAGCACGCGCAGGCGCGCCGCGACGGCTTCGATGTTCTGCACCCAGTTGTGCACGAAGAAGGCCTGGCCCTCGCGCAGCAGCTCGCGCCGCAGCGCCTCGACCACCGCGGCCTCTTCGAACTCGCCCACGTAGGTGAGGATCGGCTGGCGCGCCGCGGGCGGCGTGTTGATGAGCGACAGGTCGCGGATGCCGGTGAGGGCCATCTCGAGGGTGCGGGGGATCGGGTTCGCCGTCAGGGTGAGCACGTCCACGCCGGCGGCCATCTGCTTCATGGTCTCTTTGTGGCTCACGCCGAAGCGCTGCTCCTCGTCCACCACGAGCAGGCCGAGGTCCTTGAACTTGACGTCGCCCGCCAGCATCCGGTGCGTGCCCGACCACCACGTCGACCGCACCCGAGGCCAGGCCGGCCACGACGTCGCGCGCCTGGGCCGGGGTGAGAAAGCGCGACAGCATCTCGACCCGGACGGGGTAGCCCGCGTAGCGCTCGGCGAAGGTCTGGGCGTGCTGCTGGGCGAGCAGCGTGGTGGGGACGAGCACCGCCGCCTGCTTGCCGTCCTGGACCGCCTTGAACACGGCGCGCACCGCCACCTCGGTCTTGCCGAACCCGACGTCGCCGCACACCAGGCGGTCCATGGGGACGTCGGACTCCATGTCGGCCTTCACCTCTTCGATGGCGCGCAGCTGGTCGACGGTCTCGGTGAAGGCGAAGGAGTCCTCGAGCTCGCGCTGCCACGGCGTGTCGGGCGCGAAGGCGTGGCCCTTCATGTGCAGCCGCAGCCGGTACAGCTCGACGAGCTCCTGGGCGATCTCGTGCACCGCGGCGCGCGCCTTGGCCCGGGTGCGCTGCCACTCCGACCCCCCGAGGCGGTTGAGCGTGGGTGACTCGCCGCCGCTGTAGGGGGTGAGGGCGTCGATCTGGTCCGAAGGCAGGTAGAGCTTGTCGTCGCCGCGGTACTCGAGCAGCAGGTAGTCGCGCGACGCGCCGTTGACGGTGCGCGTCACCATGCCGGCGTAGCGGGCCACGCCGTGCTGGCGGTGCACGACGTAGTCGCCCGGGGCCAGGTCGTCGAAGAACCCGTCGGTGGGCCGGGCCCGCGCCCGGGCGGGACGATGGGCCCGCCGGCGCCCGGTGAAGTCGGCCTCGGCCAGGATGGCCACCTTGGCGGCCGGCACCACCACGCCGCGCTCGAGCGGGGCCACCACGATCCGGATGCCCGGGCGCGCCAGGTCGAGCCCGTCGCCGGCGGCCGGCGACCGTCTCCCGTCGCGGTCGCGACGACGGGGACGACCATGCCCTCCTCGGCCAGGACCGCGGCCAGGCGCGCCGCCGAGCCCGCGCCCTCGGCGCACACCGTGACCGAGTAGCCCGCCCGCCACCAGCTCCGACAGGCGCGCCGCCAGCAGGGCCCGGTCGCCGTGCACGGGCTCGATGCCCCGGGCCACGACGGCCGGGGTCGACGGGTGAGTCGGCGACCGGCACCATCGACAGCACCGGAGCGTCGGAGCGCCCGAGCAGGCGCTCGTAGGCGACGTTCAGCCGGGGGAACCGCTCCGAGGGATCGCCCTCGCCGTCGGCGCCGTCGTCACCGACGTCGGCAGCGCCGGCGACGACGCCCCACGTGACGGCCAGCGCCCCGGCCAGGGCCGCCTCCTCGTCGTTGAGCTCGGCGGCGCGGTCCCGGATGCGGCGGGGATCGACGAGCACGATGCGCCCGCCCGGGCCCACCAGGTCGGGCAGGACACGCTCCTCGTCGACGAGCCACGGCAGCCACGACTCCATCCCGTCGAAGACCTGTCCCTCGGCCAGGCGCTCCCACTGCGAGCGTCCCCACGGCTCGGTGCCGACGAGCGCGGCGGCGCGGGCCCGCACGGCGTCGGTCGGGAAGCACCTCGCGGCACCCGAAGAGCTCGATCGCTGTCGAGATCGGACACCGAGCGCTGGTCGCCGGGATCGAACTCGGTGAGCCGGTCGACCTCGTCGCCCCACAGGTCGATCCGCACCGGCAGCTCGGCCGTCGAGGGGTACACGTCGACGATCCCGCCCCGCACGGCGAGCTCGCCGCGGTGCTCGACCTGGTACTCACGCCGGTACCCGAGCGCGACGAGCCGGCTCACCAGCTCCTGTCTGATCGAGACGGTCGCCGGCGCGACACCACCACGGGCACGGCCGCCTCTTCGACCGGGCCCAACCGCTGCAGCAGGGCCCGCACCGGGGCGACGACGACGTCGGGCGACGCTCGAGGGGTCCTGCAACCGCCACAGCAGCCGGAGCCGCCGACCCATCGTCGACAACTCGGGGCTCACGCGCTCGAAGGGGAGCGTGTCCCACGCCGGGAACAGCTCGACGACGTCGCTCCCGAGGAACGCGCCGATGTCGTGGCTGAGCCGCTCGGCGTCGACGACGGTCGGCGTCACCACCAGCAGGGGACGGCGCTCGCCCAGCCGGCACATCCCCGCCACCACGTAGGCCACCGCCGCGTCGGGCACCGCCAGCGCGCTCGCGCCCACCGCCATGGCGTCGACCATGGCGGGCTCGTGACGCAGGAGAGAGGGAAGCGAGCGGAGGCTCACCGTGCAGGCTACCGACGGCCGTGGCGCATCGGCTGCGGCCTCGCCGGCGGTCCTCGGACGCTCAGGAGGCGTGGTCGCCGTTGAACCGCAACATCGCCGCGTCGACTCCCTCGAGGGCGATCACCTCGACGGCGTCGGCGGCCACCTCGACCGCCACGTCCAGCGCGCTCCGCTCGGCGCGCGACGGGCCGGTGCAGCACGTAGTCGGCGCCCGGCTCGCGCCCCGGAGGCTTCCCGATCCCGATCCGCACCCGGAGGTACCCCGGGTCGTGGAGGTGGGCGTGGATCGACTTGAGCCCGTTGTTGCCGGCCGTGCCCGCCCCCGACCTTCACCTTGACCCGGCCCGACGGGCAGGTCGAGCTCGTCGTGGACGACGACGAGCCGGTCGGTGGCCGGGACCCGGAACCGCCGCATGAGCGCCGACGACGGCCAGGCCCGACTCGTTCATGTAGGTCTGGGGCACGGCCAGCACGACGAGCTGTCGTCGGAGGCGGGACTGGGCCACCGACGGCTCGGGTCCCCTTCTCGGGCCGCAGCCGTTGGCCGCGGCGCGCCGCCAGCAAGCTCGACGACCTCGGCACCGAGGTTGTGACGGGTCCGCTCGAATTCCGCTCCCGGGTTGCCGAGGCCCACCACCAGCAGGTCGGCCGCCGCCCCCCTGCCGGAGCGTGGGCAGCAGGCGCCGCAGGGGTTAGCTCTCCCCGCCCGACTCGCCCCCGGCGTCGGCCGAGCGTCTCCGGCCCGGCCGCCCCGGCCTCGCCCTCGGCGGCCTCGCCCTCGGCGGCCTCGCCCTCGGCCGCGCCTCGTCCTCGACGGCCTGCACCCGAGGGGGCTGGCCGGCGGCGACGATCGACTCGGGGTCGACCTCGGTGATGACGTTGGCCGGCAGCGCGATGTCCGAGACCCGCACCGCCGAGCCGATCACGAGGTCGCTGATGTCCACCTCGAGGTGGGCGGGGATGTCGGCGGGGCGGGACTTGATGGTGAGCGAGAACATCTGCTGCTCGAGCACGCCGTCGGCCCGGTGCAGCTCGAGCGCCTCTCCGGTGAGGGTGATGGTGACCTCGGCGGTGACCTCGCGGTTGGGGTCGACGACCTGGAAGTCGACGTGGGTCACGCTGCCCCGCACGGGATGGCGCTGGAGCTCGCGGGCCATGGTGAGGAACTTCTTGCCGTCGACCTGGAGCGACAGCACGGCGTTGAGCCCGGCGTCGGTGCTCAGCGCGGCCCGGAGCTCGCGCGCCGCCACCGAGACGGGGATGGGGTCCACCCCGGGGCCGTAGACCACGGCCGGGATCCGGCCGTCATGGCGCAGCCGGCGCGCCGACGCTGGAGCCGGAGGGACGGCCGGCCTCGGCGACCAGGATGAATTCGGCCATGGGTGACAGGGCTCCTCGGATGCGACGAACGGGCGACCCAGCATAGAAGGCCCGGGAGCCGGGGGACGGAAGCCGGGCGCCCGTCGACCTGCTCAGGTGAGGTTGTCGCCCCCGAAGATCTCCGACACCGACGTGTCCTCGAACACGGCGTCGATGGCGTCGGCGATGAGCTTGGCCACCGAGAGGACCTGGAGCTTCTCGATGCGCTTCTCGTCGGAGATGGGCAGGGTGTTGGTGACCACGACCCGGCGTGAGCGGGGACTTCTCCAGGCGCTCGATGGCCGGGTCGGACAGGACCCCGTGGGTGGCCATGGCCGAGATGTCGGCCGCACCGCGCTCGGCCAGGAGCTCCGCCGCCGCGCAGATGGTGCCGGCGGTGTCGATCATGTCGTCGATGAGCACACAGTGCCGACCCTGCGACCTCACCGACGACGTCGAGCGCCTCGACCTGGTTGTGGGTGCCCCGGGGCCGGCGCTTGTGCACGAAGGCGAGGTCGGCGCCGAGGTGCTGGCTGAACCGCTCCGCCACCCGCACCCGACCGGCGTCGGGCGCGACGATCACGAGATCACTGGTGCCCAGCCGGTGGAGCTCCTCCACGAGCACGGGCGTGGCGGTCAGGTGGTCGAAGGGGACGTCGAAGAAGCCCTGGATCTGCCCCGAGTGGAGGTCGACGCTCACCACCCGGTCGGCGCCCGCCACCTGGAACATGTCGGCGACGAGCTTGGCGGTGATGGGCTCGCGGCCCGTCGCCTTGCGGTCCTGGCGCGAGTACCCGTAGTAGGGGCACACCGCGGTGATCCGCTTGGCCGACGCCCGCTTGGCGGCGTCGATCATGATGAGCTGCTCCATGATCGAGTCGTTCACGGGCCCCGAGTGGGTCTGGACGATGAAGACGTCACTACCGCGCAGCGAGCCCTCGTAGCGGCAGTGGATCTCGCCGTTGGCGAACTCGCGCAGATTGGCCCCGCCGAGCTCGACACCGAGATGCTGGGCGATCTCCTCGGTCAACGCCGGGTGCGACCTCCCGGACACGAGCTCGAGACGCCTCTGCGGGACCAGCTCCATATGCCCGAACGCTACTTCGCCGCCGAGGTTTCGTGTCATCTCGAGGAGGCGACCAGGTCGTGGCATAGATAGAGTGCGCGGGGAGGCTGATCGATGCCAATCTTCTCGTCAGTGGTCGTCGGCACCGACGGCTCGGAGACCGCCGCCGAAGCCGTCCGCCGCGCCGTCGAGCTCGCCAAGATGTGTGGCGCCACGCTCCACATCGTCACCGCCTACAAGCCCAAGCCGGTGCGGACCGCAGGGGTCCCCGAGGAATTCCGTGAGCGGCTCGGTCCCGGTGGCGCCGCGGACACGGTGCTCGAAGACCAGTGCGCCAGTGGCCCGCAGAGAAGGGGTCTCGGTCCAAGGCCACACCGGGCAAGGTGATCCGGCCGAGGCCATCGTGCGCGTCGCCGAGCAAGAGAAGGCCGACGTCATCGTGGTGGGCAACAAGGGCATGGCCGGGGTCCGGCGCGTCCTCGGCAGCGTCCCGAATTCCGTCGCCCATCAGGCGCCCTGCGCGGTGATCATCGTCCAGACGAGCTGATCCGGCCGGCGTCCGGGGGCGTCCAGTCGAGCACTGTCAGTCGAGAGCTGGGAAGTCCGCGCCCAACTGGGTGAACGGTCCCACCACCGCACCGTCGGCGACGTGGGCGCCGGGCCCGAGCACCGAGAAGGGCCCCACCCGGGCGTCCTCGCCGATCTCGGCCCGCAGCACGGTGCTCTTGGTCACCTTGGCGCCCGCCCCCACCGCACTGTCGACGATGTGGCAGTCGGGCCCGATCTCGGCCCCGGCCCCCAGGGTGCACTCGCCCTGGATGACCACACCGGGGAGCAGGACGACGTCGGCTTCGAGGCTGCGCATTGGCGTCGATGTAGGTGTTCTCGGGGTCCCACATGGTCACCCCCCGCCGCATCCACCGCTCGTTGATCCGGTCGCGCAACTCGGCGTCGGCCACGGCCAGCTGGGCCCGGTCGTTCACCCCGGCGGCCTCCATGGGGTCGCCCACCACGAGCGACTCGACCCCGTAGCCGGCGTCGTGGAGCACGGCGTAGATGCCGGTGAGGCAGTGCTCGCCGGTGCGGACCACGGGTCGCAACCGCCGCAGGGCGGGAGCCAGCACGGCGTGGCGGAAGCAGTGGATGGTGGTGGCCACCTCGTCGACGAAGGCGTCGTCCTCGCGCACGTCGGCGGCCTCGACGACGCGGCACCACGGCGTCGTCCTTGCCCCGGACCACGCGGTCGTAGCCGGTGGGGTCGGGCAGCACCGCGGTGAGCAGCGTCGCCGCCGCCCCGGTGGTGCGATGGTGGCGCACCAGCGCGGCCAGCGTGGGGGGGCGCACCAGCGGCGTGTCGCCGGGGAGCACCACGACGTCGCCGTCGGCGTCGACGAGCCCGTCGGGGAGGGCGGTGAGCCCGACGGCGAGGGCGTCGCCGGTCCCGAGCTGCGTGGACTGCTCGACGAACTCGATGGCGAGCGAGCGCGGGGCGTGGTCGACGAGGGTCTTGGTCACCCAGTCACCCCGGTGTCCCACCACCACGACGACCTTGTGCACGGGAAGCTCGGCCAGCGCGTCGAGGACGTGGAGGATCATGGGGCGGCCGCACAGCCGGTGCAGGGGCTTGGGGCGCGACGAGCGCATCCGTGTCCCCTCGCCGGCGGCGAGGACGACGGCAGAGAGCGGCCTCATCTCCATGCGGTTTAGTCTGTCACCCGATGACGGGGGGGACAGCGCAGTCCACGACGACCTCGAGTGCCCCCGACGCGCCGCCGAGCACGCCCTCCCCCGCCCGATGCCCCTCCTGACCTCGACGATCGACCCCGGCACCGACACCTACCGCCAGAACCGGGCGGCCATGGAGTCGGCCCTGGCCGAGGTCGAAGAGCAGCTGGCGGTGGCCCGGGGCGGCGGGGGCCAGCGCTACGTCGAGCGCCACCGGGGCCGGGGCAAGATGCTCGCCCACGAGCGGGTCGAGATGCTGCTCGACCGCGACTCCCCCTTCCTCGAGATCGCCCCCCTCGCGGCGTGGGGGACCGACTACACCGTGGGGGCCAGCCTGGTCTCGGGCATCGGCGTGGTGAGCGGGGTCGAGTGCCTCGTGTCGGCCAACGACCCCACGGTGCGGGGAGGGGCCACCAATCCCTTCACCATGCGCAAGTCGTCGCGCCTGGCCGACATCGCCCTCGAGAACCGGCTGCCCGTCGATCAGCCTCGTCGAGTCCGGAGGGGCGGACCTTCCCACCCAGTCCGAGATCTTCATCCCCGGGGGGCGGGGCTTTCGCGACCTGACCCAACGCTCGGCCGCGGCGGTCCCCACCATCGCGCTTGGTCTTCGGCAACTCCACCGCCGGCGGCGCGTACGTGCCGGGCATGAGCGACCACATCGTGATGATCGAGGGGCGCTCCAAGGTGTTCCTGGGAGGGCCCCCCCTGGTCAAGATGGCGACGGGCGAGGAGTCCGACGACGAAGAGCTCGGCGGCGCGTCCATGCACGCCCGGGTGAGCGGCCTCGCCGACTACCTGGCCACCGACGAGACCGACGCCATCCGCATCGGGCGGGCCATCGTGTCGCGACTCAACCGGCACAAGCACGGGCCGGCGCCGTCGATGCCGGCCGACGATCCGGTGTTCGACCCCGACGAGCTGCTCGGGCATCGCCTCGGCCGACCTGCGCGTCCCCTTCGACCCCCGCGACGTGCTGGCCCGGGTGGTCGACGGATCGCGCTTCGACGAGTTCAAGCCGCTCTACGGACCGAGCCTCGTCACGGGTTGGGCGTCGATCCACGGCTATCCCATCGGGGTGCTCGCCAACCACCGCGGCGTGCTGTTCAGCGAGGAGGCCAACAAGGCCACCCAATTCATCCAGCTCTGCAACCAGACCGACGTCCCCCTGCTGTTCCTCCAGAACACCACGGGGTACATGGTGGGCAAGGAGTACGAGCAGCGGGGCATCATCAAGGACGGCGCCAAGATGATCAACGCCGTCTCGAACTCGCAGGTCCCCCATCTCACCGTCAACATCGGCGCCTCGTACGGCGCGGGCAACTACGGGATGTGCGGCCGGGCCTACAACCCCCGCTTCCTGTTCTCGTGGCCCAACGCCCGCTCCGCGGTCATGGGCCCCGCCCAGCTGGCCGGGGTGCTGTCCATCGTGGCCCGCCAGGGCGCGGCGTCGCGGGGCGAGGACTTCGACGAGGAGGCCGACGCGGCCATGCGGGCCATGGTCGAGTCCCAGATCGAGCGCGAGTCCCTGCCGCTGTTCCTCACCGGCCGCCTCTACGACGACGGCATCATCGACCCCCGCGACACCCGCCACGTGCTCGGCATGTGCCTCTCGGTCATCCACAACACCCCCATCCACGGCACGCGCGGCTACGGCGTGTTCCGGATGTGAGCGTGCTCGGGAAGTGACGGGTTCTCGGACGTGACGGGTCGGCGGAAGTGACGCTGTGATCGGGAAGCTGCTCGTCGCCAACCGGGGCGAGATCGCCCGTCGCGTGATCCGCGGCGCCCACGCGCTCGGCATCAGCTGCGTGGCGGTGTGCTCGGACCCCGACGTCGACGCGCCCTATGTCGCCGAAGCCGACGAGTTCGTGCGCCTGCCCGGGGCCACGCCGACCGACACCTATCTCGACGTCGACGCCGTCGTCGCGGCGGCGCGCCGCAGCGGGGCCGACGCCGTGCACCCCGGCTACGGGTTCCTGTCCGAGGACGCCGGGTTCGCCCGGGCCTGTGTGGCGGCCGGGCTCGTCTTCGTGGGCCCCCCGCCCGAGGTGATCGAGGCCATGGGCTCGAAGCTCAACGGCCAAGGCCACCATGGCCGGCCGCGGGCGTGCCCGTGCTCCCCACCGTCGAGATCCCCACGGGCGGCGCCGCACTCGACGGCGCGGTCACGCGACGCGGTGGCGGCGCTGGGCTGGCCCGTCCTCGTCAAGGCCTCGGCCGGCGGCGGTGGCCGGGGCATGCGGGTGGTGGAGAGCCCCGACGCGCTCGCCGACGCGTCTGACCTCGGCCCAACGAGAGGCGGCGTCGGCCTTCGGTGACGGGACCGTCTTCGTGGAGCCGTACGTGGCGCGTCCGCGCCACGTCGAGGTGCAGATCCTCGGGGACACGCCACGGCACCGTGGTGCACCTCTTCGAGCGCGAGTGCTCGATCCAGCGCCGGCACCAGAAGATCATCGAGGAGAGCCCGTCCCCGGTCGTCACGCCCGAGCGGCGGGCCGAGTTGGGAGCGGCCGCGGTGACCGCGGCGCGCACCATCGGCTACGTGAACGCCGGCACCGTCGAATTCCTGCGTCCTCCCCGACGGGCGCTTCGCCTTCTTGGAGGTCAACACCCGGCTCCAGGTCGAGCACCCCGTGACCGAGCTCGTCACCGGCCTCGACCTCGTCCGGCTCCAGCTCCTCGTGGCCGACGGCATGGCCCTTCCCCCCGAGGTCCTCGACGGCCACCATCACCGGGCACGCCATCGAGGCCCGCCTCTACGCCGAGGACGCCACCCGGGGATTCCAGCCCTCGGCCGGGCACCTGCACCGCTTCCGCGTCCCGGCCTCGCCGGGGTCCGCGTCGACAGCGGCGTCGAGGACGGCTCGGAGGTCTCGGTCCACTACGACCCCATGCTGGCCAAGGTCATCGCCCACGCCCCCACCCGCACCGAGGCGGCACGCGCCCTGGCCGGCGCGCTGCGAACGGGCCCAGGTCCACGGCGTCACCACCAACCGCGACCTGCTGGTGCGCATCCTCCGCCACCCCGAGTTCCTCGCCGGCGACATCGACACCGGCTTCCTCGTCCGCCACGACCCGGCCGTGCTCGGCGCGCCGCTGGCCGACGCGCGCGGGACGACAGCTCCACGCCGTGGCCGCCGCGCTGGCCGGCCAGGCCGAGCGACGCGCCGAGGCGCCCGGTGCTCGGGGCGATGCCCTCGGGATGGCGCAACAACCCCTCGGCTCCCCAGACGGTCGCCTTCACCGGGCCCGACGGCGACGTCGACGTCGACTACCGGTTCGACCGCGCCGGGACCTGCACACTGCGTCGCCGTCGACGGCGACGCACCCGAGACGACATCGCGGTCCTGTCGTGCGCGCCCGACGCCGTGGCTCGCGTCGTCGGCCGGCCGGACGGCGTGGCGCGGCGCTACGACGTCGAGCGGGTCGGGCCACCGTCCTTCGTCGACGGACCCGACGGGTCTCGACGGTGTTCGACGAGGTCGAGCGCTTCCCGCTCCCGGGGAGCCAGCTGGCCGCCGGCGCCCTCGTGGCCCCCCTGCCCGGCACCGTGGTCAAGGTGGCGGTGGCCGCCGGCGACACCGTCGCCGCCGGCGACACCCTGGTCGCCATCGAGGCCATGAAGATGGAGCACGAGGTGCGCGCCCCGGTCGACGGCACCGTGACCGAGGTCCACGTCGTCGCAGGCGAGCAGGTCGAGGCGGGCGCCTGCTCGTGGTCATCGACGGGCTCGGGCACCGACGGGGCCGGCGACGACCTGATGCCCGACGCCGGCGGCGGCCCCGAGGTGCTCCGCATCGCCAACTGCTCGGGCTTCTTCGGGGACCGGTCTGGCCGCGCCGCGCGAGCTGCTCGAGGGCGGACCGATCGACGTCCTCACCGGCGACTACCTGGCCGAGCTCACCATGCTCATCTTGTGGAAGTCCCGCCAGCGCGACCCCGCGCTCGGCTACGCCCGCACCTTCTACCGGCAGATGGAGGAAGTCCTCGGCACCTGCGTCGACCGCGGCGTGAAGGTGGTGGCGAACGCCGGCGGCCTCAACCCCGCCGGCCTGGCCCAGCAGCCTGCGCGAGCTGGCGGCCAAGCTCGGCCTCGACGTCGAACGTGGCCCACGTCGAGGGCGACGACATCTTGGGTCGCCTGGCCTCGCTCCAGGCCGACGGCGACCCCCTGGCCCATCTCGACACGGGCCGGCCCCTGGCCGAGGCCGGCAGCGATCCGGTGAGCGCCAACGCCTATCTGGGCGGCTTCGGGATCGCCGAGGCCCTCGGCGGGCGGCGCCGACGTGGTGGTGACCGGACGCGTCACCGACGCCTCGCTCGTGGTCGGCCCCGCCGCCTGGCACTTCGGATGGGACGCGCACCGACTGGGACCGGCTGGCCGGCGCGGTGGTGGTGGGCCACGTCATCGAGTGCGGCACCCAGACCACCGGCGGCAACTACGCCTTCTTCCGCGAGGTGCCGGGGCTCGAGCACCCCGGCTTCCCCATCGCCGAGATGGCGCGAGGACGGCTCGGCGGTCATCACCAAGCACCAGGGCACCGGCGGCCTGGTGTCGGTCGGGACCGTCACCGCCCAGCTCCTCTACGAGATCGGCGGCCCGCTCTACGCCAACCCCGACGTGGTGGCGGACTTCTCGACCATCGCCGTCGAGGACGTCGGCGCCGACCGGGTGCGCGTCTCGGGCGTCCGGGGCCGACCCGCGCCCGGAGAAGCTCAAGGTGTCGATCAACCTGCTCGGTGGATACCGCAACACCATGACCTTCGTCCTCACCGGCCTCGACATCGAGGAAAAGGCGTCCCTGGTGCGCCGCACCATGGACGAGATCGTGGGCGGGGCCCTCGGGCTTCGCCGACTACGACGTCCGCCTCATCCGCACCGACGTCCCCGACGCCCCCACCAACGAACAGGCGAGCGCCCAGCTGCGCGTCACGGTCAAGGACCCCGATCCCGAGGTGGTGGGGCGGCGCTTCTCCAACGCCGCGACCGAGCTGGCCCTGGCCAGCTACCCCGGCTTCTACCTGACCTCTCCTCCCGGCGAGGGCACCGCCTACGGGGTGTTCTGGCCGACGCTGGTGCCGCGCGCACGGCGTCGACGAGACCGTCGTCCACCACGACGGCCGACGCGTCGTGATCGCCCCGGGGCCGACCGATCCTGGTCCGGGACGCGCCGACCCCGCAGCGGGTCGGCATCCTCAGGCGGCGCGCCCGACGCCCGGCCCCCCCGCGGCGAGACACGCCGCATGGCCGCTGGGCACGGTCATCGGGGCACGCTCGGGCGACAAGGGGGGCAACGCCAACGTGGGCCTCTGGGCGCGCAGCCCGGCCGGGTTCGCCTGGCTGGCCGCCGAGCTCACGGTGGACGCGCTTCCGCCAGCTGCTCCCCGAGGCCGGCCGCGCTCGAGGTCGACCGCTACGAGCTCGCCAACCTCCTGGCCCTCAACTTCGTGGTCCACGGGCTGCTGGGCGAAGGCGTGGCCTCGTCGACCCGGCCCGACCCCCAGGCCAAGAGCCTGGGCGAGTACCTGCGCTCGCGCCTGGTCGACGTGCCCGTCGCGCTGCTCGCCGACATACCCGCCGCCGACGTCCCGAGGTGAGCAATGGACTTCACTGAGACCGACGAACAACAGATGCTGCGCGAGGCCGTGGACGGCATCGCCTCGAAGTACGGCCACAGCTACTTCGCCGAGCGGGCCCGAGTCCGGCGGCAACACCGACGAGCTGTGGAACGAGCTGGCCGAGGGGGGGTTCCTCGGCGTGAACGTCCCGGCCGAATACGGCGGAGGCGGCATGGGCATCGCCGAGCTCGCCATCGTCCTCGAGGAGCTCGCCGCCAACGGCTGTCCTCTCCTGCTCCTGGTGGTGTCCCCCGCCATCTGCGCCACGATCATCGCCCACTTCGGCTCCCAGGCGCAGAAGCAGTCATGGCTGCCTCGCTTCGGCTCGGGCGAGCTCAAGATGGCCTTCGCCATCACCGAGCCCGACGCCGGGTCCAACAGCCACAAGATCTCCACCGCAGCCACGCGCGACGGCGACGTCTGGCGGCTCAACGGGACGAAGTACTACATCTCCGGCGCGGACGAGTCCGAGGCCGTGCTGGTGGTGACGCGCACCGGCGTCGACGAGGACACCGGCCGGGGGCGCCTGTCTCTGTTCATCGTCGACCTCGACAGCCCCGGCCTCGACAAGACGCTCATCCCCGTCGAGATCGTGGCGCCCGAGAAGCAGTTCACCTTGTTCTTCGACAACGTCGAGGTTCCCGCCGACCGACTGCTCGGCACCGAGGGCGACGGACTGCGCCAGGTGTTCGTCGGGCTCAACCCCGAGCGCATCATGACCGCGGCGATGGCCAACGGCATCGGGCGCTACGCGCTCGACAAGGCCGCCGCCTACGCACGGGACCGATCGGTGTGGGGCACGCCCATCGCGCGCCACCAGGGCATCTCGCACCCCCTGGCCAAGGCGAAGATCGAGGTCGAGCTGGCCCGGCTCATGTGCCAGAAGGCGGCGTGGGCCTGTGACACCGGCGCTGACGCCGGCGTGGCGGGGGAAGCCGCCAACATGGCCAAGTACGCGGCGGCCGAGGCCGCCCTGGGGGCGCTGGACCAGGCCATCCAGACCCACGGGGGCAACGGGATGTCGTCGGAATACGGCCTGGCCGACATGTGGGGCATGGCCCGGCTGATGCGCACCGCCCCGGTGAGCCGGGAGATGATCCTCAACTTCGTGGCCCAGCACTCGCTGCACCTGCCCAAGTCCTACTGAACCCACCGGCCGATCTCTGCGGCCGGGCTCTCTCCAGAAGACGGTTGACATGCAACCCATTGGTTGCTTATCGTAAAGGCAACCAATCAGCTGCATATCGATGGCAGCATCTTGAGACAAGGGAGAGCCTTCCATGCCTGACATCCGCCACCGGATCGGAACCACCGCGCCGCGTGCCCGGGTCTACGAGGCGTTCGCCACCACCGACGGCCTCAGGGAATTCTGGACCCGTGACGTGAAGGGGGAGCCCACCGTCGGGAGCACCCTGGAGTTCTTCTTCGGGTCACCCGAGCCCAGTGCGGTCATGGAGGTCGTGGACCTCGTCGCCGACACCCGTGTGGCCTGGCGGTGTGTGGAGGGGCCCGAGGAGTGGGTCGGCACCACCTTGACCTTCGATCTCAGCTCCTTGGGCGACGAGACCGTGGTGCTGTTCACCCACGCCGACTGGAGCCAACCGAGCGAGTTCATGCACCACTGCAGTACCAAATGGGGTTACTTCCTCCTCGGCCTCAAGCGTTGGCTCGAAGGCGGGGACTCGGTCGCCTACCCCGACGACGCCGCCATCAGCAGCTGGCGCTGATCGAAGTCATGGCGGCTCGGCTCCAGCCCGGCGACGACACGCACCGAGGTCATGCCACCAGCGACCTCGACCAGGTGTTCCGGGCTTTGGCCGACCCCAGCCGGCGGGGCTTGCTCGACAGCTTGAACCGCACCGGCGGCCAAAGCCTGCAACAGCTCTGTGGTGAGCTGCGCATGACCCGCCAATCGGTGAGCAAGCATCTGGCCGTCTTGGAGGCGGCCAACCTCCTGACCACCGTCCGCCGAGGTCGGGAGAAGTTGCACTTCTTGAACCCCGCCCCCATCAACGAGATCGCGGAGCGCTGGATCCAGCACTACGACCGGGCCCGGGTCCATGCCCTGGCAGACCTGAAGCGAGCATTGGAGGACACCACCATGGACACGCCGACCTTCGTCTACACGACCTACATCAAGACCACCCCGGAGCAACTGTGGCAGGCCTTGACCGACCCCACCTTCACGAAGCGGTACTGGAACGTCACCTTCGAGACCGATTGGAAGGTGACATCGCCGATCACGTGGAAGATCGGCGATGTCACGATCGCCGATCCCGAACAGGTCATCTTGGAATCCGACCCCTACCGGCGATTGGCCTACACATGGCACACCTTCACACCAGAGCTGGCCGCCCGCCGCGCCATGGGTGACGAGTTCATGGCCCGGGCCTCGACCGAGAAGCGGTCCCGAGCCACATTCGAGCTCGAGCCCGTCGGCGACATGGTCAAGCTGACGGTGGTCCACGACGGATTCGAGCCCGACAGTGCCGTCATCACCAGGATCAGCCAGGGTTGGCCCCAGGTGCTTTCGAGTCTCAAGTCGCTCCTCGAGACCGGACAGCCACTTCCGTCATGACCAGAGGTCGGTCAGAGCGACGTCGAGACTCGCCAACATGCGCCGGAACACCGGCAGGGACAACCCGAGGACGTTGCTCGGGTCCCCGTCGATGCCGTCGACGAACGGCGCTCCGTAACCCTCGATGCTGAACCCCCCGGCGAGCGCGAGCGGCTCACCTGTCGCCACGTAGGCGTCGATCTCGTCGTCGCCGGGGGTGCCGAATCGCACCGTGGTGCGCGCCGCCTCGGTGACGGTGTTCCCCGTCCTGGTGTCGATCAACCAGTGCCCTGTCCACAACACCGCCACCTGCCCCCGCAGTCGGCGCCAGCCGTCGACGGCCTCGGCGACCGAGGCGGGCTTGCCCAACGCCTGACCCTCGAGATCGAGCAACGAGTCGCACGCGATCACGAGGCTGTCGGTGGCGCGGTTCACGACGGCGGTCCCCTTGCGCCGAGCCAGCTCGACCACCGCCGTGGCGGTGTCGGGGGCGTCGACGGTCTCGTCGACCCCGCTGACGATCACCTCGGGCGCGAATCCCGCGTCGCGCAGGACCCGCAGGCGCGTCGTCGACGCCGACGCCAGGACGAGCCGGACGAACCGGGCCTCGTCAGGAGGCAGGAGCGAAACGCCGGGCGTCGTCGGCCGCGTACTTGGCCACGACCGTGTCGATCGCGGCGGTCGCGCTCGACCGCCTCGGTCACCTCGGCGAGACGGCTCCCGGGAAGGGCCAAGGTCATCTCGTCGGGGCGCATGCCGGTCCGGGCCCGGCTCAGCGCGCACCCGACGCTGGCCGCGACCTCGCCGTGCTCCTTGGCCAGGGCCACGATGTGGCACTGGGGCTTGCCCTCGATCTTCAGCCCCGGCAGGGCGTCGGACAGCACCATCATCTGACGGCCGTTCACCCGCAGGAGCACGACGTCGGGAGTGGTCGCCGCCTCGGCCACGGGACCGTAGGTGATCACCGTCGGAACGCCCGCGAGATCGAGGGGATCGTGCCCGACAGCCTCGGCGTCGACCCATCCCGACTCGAGCAGCGCAGCCACGTCGTCGTTGCCGCCGACCTCCTCGAGGCTGGCGAGCCCATGGGTGAAGCGGCCGACCGAGCAGTTGCCGTGGTCCTCGGGCACGGTGCGTGAAGCTGCGCTCCGCGGCGCGCACCCAGAAGACGCACCCGGCGGGCACCCGCCCGGCCGGCCGTCGGCGGCGGGCTCGGACATGGGCTCGTCGAACGCCGGCACCCCGGCGGGCGCCTCGGTCGCCGAAGGAGATGCCGATGGGCGCCACGGCGAGGTGCAGTGCCTTGCTGAGCGAGTCGGCCTGGGATCGGTGATCGGTCATGGCCGCCATCTTCGGCGGTGCGTCGCCGAGCACAAGCCCGGCCGCTGCACCAGCGCCAGCCGACCCGGCTCAGGGCCTGTGGCCGATCAGGCCAGCTGCGCCGAGGAGTCGGCGACGAAGCTGAGCCGGACCTGGCGGTCGGGATTGTCGGCGTTGGTGTCGACCAGCACCACGCGCTGCCACGTGCCCAGAGCGGCGTGCCCGCCGAGCACCGGCAGCACCAGCGACGGCGACACGAGGACGGGAAGCAGGTGATCGGCGCCGTGGCCCAGGCGCACCGTGGCGGTGCCGGTAGCGGTCGTCGCGCGGCAACAGGCGGTCGAGGGTCGTCGACGAGGTCGGGCTCGGATCCCGACCCCGTCTCCATGAGCGCCACGCCGGCGGTGGCGTGGGGGACGAACACCGAGCACAGCCCGTCGCCGCGCCCCGTGCAGAACGTCTCGACGTGATCGGTGATGTCGACGACCTGGCGACGCGACGTGTCGACGCCGATGACGCGTGCTGTCCACTATGACTGCCGCTACGCTGCCCGGGAGTGCCCCTTCGACGGCGCTCGACGAGGCCCGGGTCCTCGGGCTCGACGCCGGGCCGGAACCGCGCCACGACCTCGCCCTCGGGCGAGACGAGGAACTTCTCGAAGTTCCACTGGATGTCGCCCGCCGCCCCTTCGGCGTCGGCGCTTGGCGGTGAGCTCGTCGTAGAGGCGGTGGCGGCCCGGGCCCGTTCACCTCGATCTTCTCGAACAGCGGGAAGGTCACGCCGTAGTTGACCGAGCAGAACTCGGCGATCTCGTCGGCGGTGCCCGGGCTCCTGCTCGAGGAACTGGTTGCAGGGGAAGCCGAGCACGCTGAACCCCTTGTCGCCGTAGGCGTCCTGGAGCTTCTGGAGCCCGGTGTACTGCGGCGTGAGCCCGCAGCGCGACGCCACGTTGACGAGGAGCAGCGCCTTTCCCTTGTAGGGCGCCAGCGACGACGGCTCTCCCTGCAGCGTGTGGATGGGGATGTCGTAGAGATCGGACACGGTTCCTCCTGGAGCGGGTCGTGGACGCGGGCGCGGTTTCACACTACCGTCGGAGCCGTGCGCCACGATCCGCGCCACCCCGACCGACGACGGCACCTTCGACGTCGAGGTGCGTGATGGTGCCGTCACCACCTCCCACACGGTGACCGTGCCCCCCGATCTCCCCGACGGCTCTGGGATGGCCCCCGGGACCGAGACAGCGAGCTGGTCGAGCAGTCGTTCGAGTTCCTGCTCGAGCGCGAGCCCGCCACGTCGATCCTGCGCCGGTTCAGCCTGGACGTGATCGGCGACTACTTCCCCGAGTACGGCTCGGAGATGACGCGGCGGGCGACGGGGCTGACCTGAGCCTCGACGGACGCCGTACGCCGCCGAGAGGCGGTCCCAGACGGCCTCGTCGAGCTCGAGCAGCGAGCCGAGCACCACATCGGCCCGCGTGCAACACGTCGAGAAGCGTCTCTCCGCCACCCCCGGCGCCGGGCATCCCCGACGCGGCGGTGGGGTCGGCCTCGGGCACCGCCACACACGCCATGCCCGCGCCCTTGGCGGCGAGCACGCCCGCGGCGGAGTCCTCGAACACCACGCACGTCCCGGGTCGCACCCCGAGGAGCCGGGCCGTGGTGAGGAAGATGGCGGGGTCGGGCTTGCCCAGCGCTTCGTCCTCGCCCGAGTGCACGACCGCGAACCGCGCCGCCGAGGCCGAACCGGCGCACCACGGCGTCGATGAGCCGTCGCGGCGACGACGACGCCAGCGCCGAGCACCGCCCCGCGGGCCGCGACAGAAGTCGAGGGCGTGGAGCGCCCCGGGCTTGAGCTCCACCGCCGCTTCGAGGCGCCCGGCCATGGCCTCGACGATCTCGGCCGCCACGTCGTCGGCGCGACGCCCCGCTCCAGGGGTAGCGGGCGTACCAGTGCTCGACGGCGTCGCCGAGGAACATCCCCTTGGTCTCGAGGCAGCGCTCGCACGGTCAGCGGGACGCCGTGGCGACCGAAGATGTCGATCTCGACGTCGTGCCAGATGGGCTCGCTGTCGACCAGCAACCCGTCCATGTCGAAGATGGCCGCGTCGATCGTCACTGCGACGTCGTCAATTGAGGATGTTCACGGCGCGCGACACCACGAGGGCGACGGTCAACAGCGACGCCAGCGACTGGACCATGAAGAGGATCTTCGCCCACGGCGTGAGCGGCATGGTGTCGGTGGGGCTGAAGGCGGTGGCATTGGTGAACGACGTGAAGAGGTAGTCGATGAACGCCGGCGACCAGTCCGGCACGGTGGCGTCGGGCGCGGTCATCTGCGGGAAGAGGAAGTCGGGTTGGCGACGCTTCGAGCTCGAGCCGGGCCACGGGGCCACCCCGGTCGAGCTCCCAGTACCACAGCGCGAACACGAGCACGTTGGTGACCCACACCGGCACCGACGCGTAGATGAGGTCGCGGCCGACCGGGGCGGCGTGGGCGTGCACCGCCAGCAACTCGTGGACGAGCTCGCCCAACGACACCACGTTGGCCAGGTTCACGAAGGCGATGAGCGTGATGGCGACGGGGCGCAGCCGCCGCGACTCGCGCGATCAGCGCGGGTTGGCGATGAGCAGCGCGGCGCCGAGGACGCCCTCGAGGGCGGGGACGAGCCACCGGGGCCCGAGGCCCGCGATCAACCGGTCGGGCAAGCGCGAAGTACAGGCCAATGGCGGCCGACGACGGCCAGCGATGGCCGGCCAGCGGGGCTCGCTCTCGCCCTGTTCGCCCCACTCGGCCTCGTCCCGGCGGGCTTCGTCGGGCCTCCCCGAGCGTCGGGCTCGCCGCCGCACCGCTCCCCGAGGGGGCGTCGTGCTCCTCGGCCATCCCGGCCACGGTACCCAGGAGGCGCCGCGCACACGTGACCCTCTCATGAACGTCGCAGACCCCCTCGTCCGTATCCTTTGGTGAGGACCTCTCCGGCCGACGGCGCCGACGAGGTCGCCGATCCAATCAAGGGAGCACCGCAATGACGCACCACGCTGACGCCACCACACCCCGCGGCGTCGCGACCGCTCGCCGCGGCACGCGTCAAGGGCCTCGTCCGGCCCGGCACGGCGTGGCCGCCCTGGCGGTCGTGGCACTCACCCTCGCCGCCTGCGGGTCGTCGAGCCCGAGCACCGCCACCACCGCCGCCGGCCCGAGCAACTCGGGCACGGCGCGACGTCTCCGGCCACCACGGCGGCGCCACCGCCACGGTGAAGACCGACCAGCAGCAGCCAAGTTCGGGACCATCCTCGTCAACAGCGCCGGCATGGCCCTCTACACCTACGGCCCCAACAACGGCGGCACCACCAACAAGTGCACCGGCGCCTGTCTCCAGGCGTGGCCCGCGGTCACCGTGCCCGCCGGCACGACGCCCACCTTGGCCTCGGGCGTGTCCGGGACCCTGGCCACGGCCAAGCAGGCCGACGGCACCATCCAGGTGACCTACAACGGGCAGCTGCTCTACACCTTCGTGTCCGACACCTCACCGGGCCAGGTGACCGGGAACGGCGTGGCCAAGCTTCAGCGTGGCCAAGGAGTCCGCGTCGACGTCGGGCGACGGGCGTGGCGGCCAACAACACGCCGCACCACGAAGGCCCACGACCACGAAGGCGCCGACGACGACCGCCGCGTCGGGCGGGGGCTACCAGTATTGATCCCGGACGCGAGCTCGGAACCCGCGACGGCCAGGAAGACGCGTCTGACATGGTGAGCACCCGGAGGACCCGACGGACCCCCTGTCGCCGACGCGGCCGCGCACCGCGGGGCAGGACGACCCCGTGTCGGAGTCCGCCGACGCGGCCGGGCTGCGCGTGGCGTTCCTCGCCCACGGCGGCGAGCTCTACGGGTACGCCCGGCGCTCGCTCGGCGACCCGCGTGCCGCCGAGGACGTCGTCCAGGAGACGTTCATCCGCGCCTGGCGCGCCCGGGACCGCTTCGACACCAACCTCGGGACCCTGCGCACGTGGTTGTTCACCATCGCCCGGCGGGTGGTCATCGACCACGCCCGCGCCCGCGCCATCCGCCAGACCGAGCCGCTGCCCGCCGACATCGCCGGCGTCGACGACGACGTCGAGAACGCCATGGTGGGGTGGCAGATGGAAGAGGCCCTGAGCCGCCTCCGCCCCGACCACCGCCAGGTCCTGGTGGAGACCTACTACCGGGGCCGCTCGGGACGCGAGGTGGCCGAGGAGCTCGGGATCCCCGAGGGGACGGTCCGCAGCCGGCTGTTCTACGGGCTGCGCACGCTGCGCCTCGCGCTCGAGGAGATGGGGTGGGACCGGTGACGTCGGACCCCTGCGAGCACTTCCAGGGCCTCATCGCCATGGAGGTCATCGGCCAGCTGTCGGTGCACGAACGGGTGGCGCTCGAACGCGCACATCGAAGGTTGCGACGTCGTGTCGCGACGAACGCCAGGACCTCGATGATGCTGTCGATGGTCCTCGGCACGGCCGACCCGGACCGCTTCAACGAGCACGAGCTCCCCTTCAGGCTGCAGACCGCCGTCCTCGACCGCCTGCGGGCCGAGGAACGTCGCGAGCGACGCGCCGCACCGCTCGCGCTACGTCGTGGGCATCGGCCGCCGCCGCGGTGGTGGTGGCGGTCGTCCTGGTGCTGAGCCTGGCCTGGCCCTCGGGCCCGATGACGACGACGGTGGCCCTGGTGGGATCGCCCACGGTCCACGCCACGGCGCGCCTGACCGCGGAGCCGTGGGGAACGGCCATGGACCTGCGCGAGTCGGGACAGCCGTCGGGCGAGGTCCTGTCGGTCTTCGTGCGCACCGTGTCGGGCTCGTGGTGGCAGACCGGCACCTACCGGACGGTCGGCTCGTCGGTCCGGGTCACCATGGCCTGCGCGCTCAAGATGTCGAAGATCAAGAGCGTCTGGATCCGCCAGAGCCTCGGGACACACCGTCCTGCACGGCTATCTCGGCGGGACCAGGCCACTCGATCCGACGCCTCGGCGCGCGCCGTCGTCCCGTACGCTCTCCGCGATCGTGGCCCGGCGCACGGGACCGAGCCCCGAGTCGGCCCTCGGACGCTCCGCACCGTGGCCGAGCACCATGCGCGCCGGTGCCCGCACCGTGGCCGAGCTCCTCGCGGCCCGGGAGCACGACGAGCGGCCCGGGACTCCATTTCGCCGACACCACCTGGAGCATGGCGCCAGGTCGTGGCCGAGAGCCGCCGGCGCGGCCGCCCTGGCGTCGGCGCTGCGCCGTCCCGGCCCGTTCCACATCGGCGTCCTGCTGGACAACGTCCCGGAGTACCTCCTGTGGCTGGGCGCGGCCGCGCTGGCGGGAGCGACGGTGGTCGGGATCAACCCCACCCGACGCGGCGAGGAGCTCGCCCGCGACATCCGCTTCACCGACTGCCAACTCCTCGTGACCGACGAGCCGGGGGCCGCGCTCCTCGACGGCCTCGACCTCGACGTCCCCGACCGACCGCATCCTGCGCGTCGACACGCGCCGACTACCTCGCCCGCCTCGACGCCGCGTCCCGGGCCGGTCGTCCCGGGACCGTCGTCGGCCGGGGAGCCGTGGCGCCCGACGACCTCCTGCTGCTGCTGTTCACGTCGGGCACCACCGGCGACCCCAAGGCCGTGCGGTGCACCCAGGGTCGCCTGGCCGCCATCGCCGGTCGGGCCGCCGAGGCCTACGGATTCGAACGCGACGACATCTGTTACTGCCCCATGCCGCTCTTCCACGGCAACGCCATCATGGCCCTGTGGGCTCCGGCGCTGGCGGTGGGCGCCTCGGTGGCGCTGGCGGGCCGCTTCAGCGCGTCGCGCTTTCTCGCCGACGTCCGGCACTTCGGCGCCACCCGGTTCACCTACGTCGGCAAGGCACTCGCCTACGTCCTGGCCACCCCCGAAGCACGACGACGACGCCGACAACCCGCTGCGGCAGGGGTTCGGCACCGAGGCGTCGGGCCCCGACCGCGCCATCTTCGAACGGCGCTTCGCCTGTCGTCTCGTCGAGGGGTACGGGTCGAGCGAAGGCGGCACCTCCATCAACGTCACGCCCGACACTCCCCCGGGCTCGCTCGGCCTCCCCCCGCCCACCGACGACGTGGCGGTGATCGACCCCGACACCGGGCGCGAGTGCGACCGGGCCCGCTTCGACGACGGCGGCGGGCTCGTCAACGCCGGCGACGCCATCGGCGAGATCGTGAACCGCACCGGGGGGCGGGGCTTCGAGGGCTACTACAAGAACCCCGACGGCGACGCCGAGCGGGTCCGCGACCACTGGTACTGGTCCGGCGACCTCGGATACCGCGACGAGGCCGGCTACTTCTACTTCGCCGGGCGCGGCGGGGACTGGCTGCGGGTCGACTCCGAGAACTTCGCCGCCGCGCCCGATCGAACGGGTCGTCGAGCGCCATCCCGACGTCGCCGCCGCCGCGGTCTACGCCGTGCCCGACCCCCGCACCGGGGACCAGGTCATGGCCACGCTGGAGCTCCGCCCCGGCGCGGACTTCGACCCGGACGGCTTCGCCGCCTTCCTGCGGTCCCAGCCCGACCTCGGGACCAAGTGGCCGCCGCGCTTCGTCCGGCTGTCGCCGGGCCTCCCGCTCACCGCCACCGGCAAGATCACCAAGGCGCCGCTGCGGGCCGAGGCCTGGCAGTGCGCCGACCCCGTGCTTCTGGAGCCCCGGACGCGGCGAGCTGCGCTACCGGCCCCTCACCGATGACGACCGGGCCGCCCTGCGCCGCGAATTCGAGGACCACGGACGCTCGCACCTCCTCGGCGTCGCGGCGGTGCCCCCGCTCTCGACGAGCGGGTCCCGACGTGCTCTGATCGATTGCGGCACACCAGGAGAAAGGCCAGAACAGCATGAGCGTGATGAAGAGGTTGTCCGGGATCGTCCAGGCCAAGGCGAACAAGGCGCTCGACAAGGCCGAGAACCCCGCGGACATGCTCGACCTCTCCTACGAGAAGCAGATGGAGAACCTCACCAAGGTGCGCCGGGCCCTGGCCGACGTGGCCACGGCCCGCAAGCGCCTCGAGCTCCAGGCCGCCCAGCTCCAGGCCCAGGCCCAGAAGCTCCAGGACCAGGCCAAACAAGCACTCGGCCAGGGCCAGGAAGACCTGGCCCGCGAGGCACTGGCCCGCCGGGCCACCATCGCCGACCAACTCGAGAGCCTCGGGACCCAGCACCAGCAGGTCGAGACCCAGCAGCAGCAGCTCGAGACGACGGCCAGCCGGCTCCAGGCCCAGGTGGACGCCTTCCGGACCAAGAAGGAGACCTTGAAGGCGAGCTACACGGCGTCCAAGGCCCAGGCCAGCATCGGCGAGGCCGTCTCGGGCATCTCGGAGTCGATGACCGACGCCGGCATGACCCTCGACCGGGCCCAGGACAAGATCGCCCAGATGCAGGCCCGGGCCGGCGCCATCGACGAGCTCCTCGACACCGGTGCCCTGCCCGACGCCCTGGGCGGCGGGGGGGACGACATCCAGAAGCAACTCGACGCCACCTCCAAGGCGGGACAGGTCGACGCCGAGCTGGCCGCGCTCAAAGCGGAGATCGGGACGGGCGCCGAGCGAGCCCAGTGCCAGCCTGCCCCCGGCGCCGCCCCGGGGACCAACGGCGGGCCGGCGGCGGCCCCGCCGTCGGGCAACGGGACCTCGACACCCGAAGGGAGCGACGGCTGATGATCGTCCGCATCCTCGGCGAGGGACGCTACGACGTCCCCGACGCCGACCTGCCCGCCATCGAGCAACTCGACGCGCAGCTCGTCGACGCCCTCGACCGCGGCGACGAAGTCGAATTCGCGCACCTCGTTGTCCGACCTCATCGCCCAGGTCCGCCACACCGGGACGCTCGATTGCCCCCGACGACGTCCGGACCTCGTCCCTGGTCGTGCCCCACGAGGGCTCGACCGTGGCCGAAGTGCGCTCGCTGCTCGCCGAAGAAGGCCTGAGTTCGGGGCGCCGCGGCTTCACCGCGCCGGGCCGCCGTCGCTCAGGTGACGCCTTTGTGGGCGGTGCCGGCCAGGTCGACGAGCTCGGAGAGCTCGCTGGCGTCGAGGACCGAGTAGGCCCGGGCCAGGATGCGGTTGGTGGCACATCTCGGCCTGCTCCCACCGGTCGTGGTGCGCCTCCACCTCGGGATAGGGCTCGGCCCACCCGAAGACCTCCGCCATGAACGGCGTCTTGATGAGCACGGCTTCGAGCGGCTCGAGTCCAGCGGCGAGCACCGACGCCCCGTGGACAGCACCACGCAACTCGCGCAGCACGTTCATCCGTTGCAAAGCCAGCTCTTTGGGGTCGGTGGGCTCGGGCATGGCCTTCCACCCCGCGAACAGCGGGGCGCACGACGGTGACGCGGCGTCGTTGATCCGGCCCAGCAGATCCGCCAACCGGGGGTAGTCCACCTCGTCGGGCAGATGGCGATGTGCCCAGGTGTAGAGACAGCCGACGAAGGCCTCGGCGGCCTCGCGACGCGACATCAAGGGCCGGGTGCGCTCCCAGGCTGCGACGATCGTGTCGGGATTGAAGAACACGAAGGCAGCCGCCACGACCATGCCGTCGACGTCGCCGAGCGCACCGCCGCGGCCCGCCGTGTAGAAGTCGACGCCGTCGAAGCCGAGCTCGCCCCCCCGCTTGTAGGTGGACCCCGCCAGCATGAAGCCGGCAGGCAGATAGGACACGGCATCGGCACTGGCGCGAGCGGCCTCTTCGGGATTCATGGTCACACTCCTGGTTCTGGGTGCGGGCCGACGCTACCAGTGGTTGTTTCCCGTTAGCCTGCGCATTTGATGAAGGTCCGCATCGGGATCGGCACGGGGACCGCGGCCATGGCGGGTGACGAGCTGGCCCGGCTCGTCGACGACCTCGAATCGAACGGGTTCGACTCGTTGTGGTGGTCCGACGTCCTCACCGTGCCCGGTGACGACCCCCTGGCCGCCATGGCCTACGCCGCCGGACACGCGCCGCGCCTCAAGATCGGGACCACCATGGTGCTGCCCGGGCGCAATCCCGTGCGCCTGGCCAAGCAGCTCGCCACGCTCGACCGGCTCTCGGGGGGCCGCCTCCTGGTCACCTTCGTCCTCGGGCTGCGGCGCGCCGTCGAGCTCGACGCCATGGGGGTCGGGGCCGGCGACCGGGGTCGGCAACTCGACGAGCTCCTCCCCCTGTTGCGCCGGCTGTGGAGCGAAGACGACGTCGACCACGACGGCACCTCGTGGCAATTGCACGGCATCACCGTCGAGCCCAAGCCGATGCAACGGCCCTTCGACATCTGGCTGGGGGGCAGCGTCCCCGGCGCGTTACGCCGGTGCGGCCTGCTCGGCGACGGATGGCTCCCGGCGCTGTGCACACCCGAGGAGGCCGCCGCCGGACGCGTCGTCATCGAAAACGTGGCCTCAAACGCAGGGCGACGCATCGACCCCGAACATTTCGGCGTGAGCATCGGCTACACGCTCTTCGACCCCCCCGAACAGCTCCTGGGCGCCGTGGCGGCCCGCCACGCCAAGGCCACCGGCACGCAATCGGGTGCGGGGGGTGACCCCGACACGACCGATGTACGCGACCTCGTGCCCGTGGGCGTCGAAGGGTTGCGCCGGCTCATGGGGAGATTCGTCGATGTCGGATTCTCGAAGTTCGTCCTGCGGCCTCTGATCCCCCCCACGTCCTTCGGGGACGAGCTCAAAGCCCTCGCCGACGGCGTGCTCGACCTCCAGAGCTGAGGACCGCCACCGCGCCGCCGTGGCATGCTGCTGGACTGCTCGAATGATGGAGGGGCGATGGGCAAGGCACGTGCAGAGATCGACATCGACCGGCCGGCCGACGAGGTGTGGGCCGTGGCCGGGGACTTCGGCGGCATCGGCAACTGGATGCCGGGGATCGAGTCGTGTCACCTCGACGGCGACGACCGGGTGCTCGAGATGCTCGGGATGGAGGTCATCGAACGACTCGAGCGACGCGACGACGCAAGGGCGCAAGCTCGTCTACAGCATCGTGGGTGGCGTGCCCGTCGTCAACCACAAGGCCACCATCTCGGTGACCCCCCAAGGCTCGGGCTCGCACGTCACCTGGGACGTCGACGTCGACGACGAGATGCTCGACTTGATGCACCAGGTCTACCAACAGAGCCTGCAGGCGCTGAAACAACACCTGGCAGGCTGAGATGGCCCGGCGCTACGAGTTCGAAGGTTCGGCTCGCTCGACGGCGTCGGCCCAGATGATCTGGCCCTTGGTCGGCGACGTGACGCGCTGGAAGGAATGGACCTTCATGACCCGGTCCTCTTTGCTGCGCGAGGGTATCCCGCCCCCGACGGCGTGGGGGCATTGCGACGCTTCGCCGTCGGGCCCGGCGGGAGCACCGAAGAAGTCGTGGCCTGGGACCCGCCCCGGCACCTGGGCTACGTGGCGGTGAAGGGGCTCCCGGTGCGCCACTACCGGGCCGACGTCCACCTCGACGAGGACGGGACCGGCACCGTCGTGACGTGGCGCTGCAGCGTCGAACCACTCATCCCCGGCACGGGTGCGGTACTACGACTGGGACTGCGCACCATGGTGCGCACCTTCGCCCGGGGCCTGTGCCGGTACGCGGACCAACTGGCCCTCGAAGACACCTGACGAACCGACCACCCGGGTCGGTACCGGGTCAGGGTTTGTCGTCGGAGTGCCGTACCACCACCACGGGGCACGACGCGTGCGAGGCGCAGTACTCGCTCACCGACCCCAACAACATGCCCGCGAACGCACCATGGCCGCGGCTCCCGACGACGAGAAGCTCGGCATCCTTGGCCGCGTCGGTCAGGACGAAGGCGGGGTGGCCCTCGGTCACCCGCAGGTGGACGATCACGCCGGGGTCTGCACCGAGCACGTCCTCGACGGTCTCGCGCACCGCCTTCTCGGCATCGGCGTTGGGATCGAAGTCAGACGGATAGGGCGGCGCCCACCCAGGGTGGGCGGGTACTCCCACGTCGTGACCACGGTGATCTCGGCGCCGGTGAGCTTGGCCTGATCAGCCGCCCATCGCAGGGCTCGTCTCGAGGGATCGGACCCGTCCACGCCCACCACGATCATCGGTGATCTCCCCGCCGCCGCATGCATGGCCCTCCATCCCCGTCGGTCTCGTCGACCCCCATCATGCCGGAGGCGAGCCCGACCCTTGGTCCCGCCCGCCTCAGGCGCCGAGCTGCTGTCGCAGGTCGTCGAGGGCCCGGCGCAGCGCATCCACCTCGGCGCGCAATTCCGTCACCTCGAGACGCAACACGGCGACCTCGTTCGATGGGGATGGCCCCCTCTCGTCGCGGCCCGTCGAGGCCGGTCGCAGGCTCGGGCCCGGGCTCGCCGACGGCATCGGCCCGGCCTCGGCGGCGAGCTCGGACGCGCGCCGCGCTGCCCGGTCCACCCAGGAGCTGTCCGTAGCGGTCCTCCTTCTGCCCCGGGCCCCGGCCCAGGCGCACCACCAGGGGCTCGGCGCGAGCCGCCAGCGCGTCGAGCTCGGCCTGGACCTCGGAGAGATCGGAAAATCGGACCATGCGCTCGGTCCTGGTCCGCAACTCGCCCGGGGTCTGTGGACCTCGCAGCATGAGCACGGCCAACAACGCCAAGGGACGTGTGTCGAGTCCCCAGGCCTCGTCGAGGGTGTGGCTGTAGCGAAGGGCAGACCGTCCGTGCGACGGGTGGACGAACCGCACCAGCCCCTTGGTCTTGACACTGGTGACGGCGGCTTCGGCGCTGTGCTCGTCGTAGGCGACAACCGGATCACGATTGGACGACTGGCTGCAGGCGAGGGTGAGGGCGTTGAGGGTCAGCGGGTACTGCTGGGGGGTCGTGAGCTGTTTCTCCACGAGGCTCCCGAGGACTCGGATCTCGGCGGCGGAGAGGTCCATCGCGACCGAGCATATGGGTCGTCCTTGGGGAATAGTGGGTGCTCCGGGCCGGTTGTGCCCAGTGGCCAGGCCGAGGAGGAGAGAAGTATGGAAGTCAAAGAGCTCGGGCATCTCGTGCTGTACGTCCGTAACGTCGAGCGCTCCGCCAGCCTTCTACCGCGACGTCCTGGGATGGCGCCAGTTGGCGCCGACCGCCGAGATGGGCTTCCCCGCCGCGGCATTTTCGGCGCCGTCGAACCGGACACACCACGAGCTTCTCCTCATCGAAGTCGGCGAGGACGCCCAGGCGTTGCCGAACGATCGACACGTCGGGCTCTACCACTTCGGCCTCAAGGTCGGCGACTCCGACGAGGAGCTCCGAGACGCGCTGCGGACGGTCCAAGAGGCGGGCGCGACGGTGGTGGGGACCAGTGATCACACCGTGACCCACAGCCTGTACATCCTCGACCCCGACGGCAACGAGATCGAGCTCTTCGTCGACGTGCCCGGTGTGGACTGGAAGAACGACCCCTCCCTGCTCTTCAGCCCCATCCGGTCGCTGGCGCTGTAACTGTCGATCGCCCCCTGGCGTCACGACGGGGTCGACGCGCGCAGCGGCCTCACGCCGGGACAAGGCACCGACGGTGTCACCGCACTGACGGGTCATCGCAAGGTGCTGATCCTTGACACCAAGACGGCCAACTGTTCTAGTGACGCCAGCTACCGATCGTTTGCCTGGCACCTACTGACCGGACGTTCCGGCCCGGTCGTCACCGACACCTATTGCCAGTGGTCGGATGCCCGACAGTGCCGGCCGAGGGTGGGTGCGCAAGGGCCCGCCGTCGACCCCAACGATGGGGGTAGTCATGTCGATCAGCGCCGACGCCGCAAGCCAGATGGACGCGGACACCCCGAAAACCGCCGAGCAGCTCGAGTCAACGTTCTGAGTCGGTGATGACCCACTCGGCCGGGCCCGATCGAGGGCGGATCGTCACCGTGTTCCGATCGCGGCTACGGCCCGAGTCCGCAGAGCAGTACCACGACACTGCGCAACGCATCTTGGACCTCGCCCGGACGATGCCGGGCTTCGTGGACTTCAAGAGTTTCGCCGCCGACGACGGAGAGCGCGTCTCGATCATCACATTCGAGTCGAGAGAGACCCAGCAGGCATGGCGCGATCATCCCGGCCACCGCGTCGCCCAGCAGATGGGCCGCGACCGCTTCTACGCCTCCTACCACATCTCGGTGGCCGAGGTCATCGCCGAGCACCACTTCCCACGCCGGTAGTCGTTCGCAGCGCGGGCCGCCGCAGTCTCGGGGCGTGGTGCCCGGGGCCACCGGGTCGGGCATCGACGGGACTTCGGGCTCACCTTCGAATTCCCGGTCGTCCTCGTGGCGTTGGAGCTCGCCGGGGTGGTGAGCCCTTCGAGACTGGCGTCGTGGCGGCGCTGGGCGGTCGGGCTATCGTGACGGGCGCGGCGGTCATCGCACCGAGCGGGGATCCCTTTTCGATGCTCGCTCTGGCGGTCCCGCTCTACGTCTTCGACGAGATCTCGATCGTCATCGGCGAGGTGCTCCGACCTCGCGGCGATAGTCTCTTGACCACCTGACCTCGGAACGCTCCGGGGCGGGAAGGGGGACCATGAGTCCGATCCGGATGTGTCGGCGCGCGCCGCACACCGCTGTCACCACCGGCGCCGTCGTGCTTGCCCTCGGTCTCGGCCTGAGCGCGTGCAGCAGCCCGAAGGCGACGACCAGTTCGTCCACGACAGCCGGCACGGCGCCGTCTGTGGGGGCCCCGAAGACCGTCGTCGACGACGTGGGGGCGACGGGGATCCCGGCCTTCTACACCCCACCCGACCCACTTCCGCCCGGGGCTCCGGGCACCATCATCCGCACCGAGAAGGTCACGGGCGTGCCCGGGGTGCCCGCCACCGCCACGGTGTGGCGGATCCTCTTCCATTCGCGCTCGATCTACGGCATTGACATCGCCGAATCCGGTTACATCGTCGTCCCCGGCGGCACAGCACCGAAAGGCGGGTATCCGATCCTGTCGTGGGCGCACGGCACGACCGGATTCGCCGGGATCTGTGCACCGTCGTTGTTCACCTCACAAGGGGGCGTGGGGCCGTACCTGCTGCCGGGCATGAGCGACTACCTCAAGGCCGGGTTCGTCGTGGCGGCCACCGACTACGAGGGCCTCGGCACTCCGGGCATCCACCCCTATCTGGTGGGCGAGAGCGAAGGGCGCGGCGTCCTCGACGCAGCGCGTGCGGCACGGCGTCTGCCCGATCTGCATACGTCGAGCACGGTGATGATCTACGGACACTCCCAAGGCGGCCAGGCCGCGCTGTTCGCCGGTGAGCTGGCACCGACCTACGCGCCCGATCTCCACATCGCCGGCGTGGTGGCGGCGGCGCCGGCGACCGGGCTGAGCACGATTCTCGGGGTGGTCACGACGTCGGTCGGTCAGTCGATCTTGGAGTTCACCCTCCCCGTCGCCTACACCTGGGCGAGGACCTATCACGACCTGCCCTTGTCGGACCTGTTCACGGCGGCCGGTCAGAGCACGGCCGAGTCTGTGGTCACCCAGGGGTGTCTCCCCGCGGTCATCGAGGCGATCGGAGCTCGACATCTGAGCGCCACCTCGGTCTTCGCTCCGGGAGCGGCGACCAACCCGGTCGTGATCGCCCACGCCAAGATGAACGATCCGGGCCGGACCGAGACACCCGCCCCCATGCTGATCGTCCAGGGCGCCGCCGACACCACCGTGCCCCCGGCGCTCACCGACGCGTACGTCACCCAGATGGCCTGTCCCCTCAAGGACACCATCGACTATCTCCATGTCCCCGGCGCCACGCACGGGACCGTCGTCACCGTGTCGGTATCGACCATCACCCAGTGGATGACGGCCCGCCTCCAGGGCAGCGCGGCCCCGTCGACCTGTGGCCGCACCGGCGACGTGGCAACGCTGACACCGTGAAAGAAGCGGGACTCACCGGGGCGGGGGCCCGCTACCGACGGGGCCGGGTATCGTCGAGGTAGTGCCCGGGGTTGGATCGACCGTGGTTTTCCCGCCACGGACCTTTCCGGTCCGGCTCCGGGCGCGCTAAGTCGTTCTCGGTGTCCGGTCGCAGAAGGGACCCGAGGTCACTCTCCCGGGTCGCCCCATTCGTCTTCCTCGTCGTCGGTCGATGATGTCGAGCCCGCACCCTGTCGGGCCCGGAGCCAGGCGCTGATCTGGTCGGCGACGCGCTGCACGCCTCCGCCCACCCGGTCGACCATGGCCACGAAGCGGTCGCCGTAGTGCGAGACCGCGGCGTCGAACTCCGCCGAAGCGGGCGGCTCTTGGCCCCGGCGGACGTAGTGCCCGGCGCGGATGGGGTCGAACTCGCCTTCGCTCACCCACTGCACGAGCTGGCGGACGCGACGGACCGCGAACGGGTGCGGTCGACCGATCTCCTCCCAGAACCGGGCGTGACGCGGCGTAGATGTCGTCTTCGTCCTCGTACTCGGTGGCTTGCCGGATGAACGCGTCGAGGCTCATGCCCGTCGAGCGCGCCGCCGGCGGTGCGCATCAGCATCTGGCAGACCGGCAACGGGTCGCCGAGCACGAGCGCGGCGGCGCGGTCGCTCGACAGCTCCGCCATCCTCGACCACTCGAGCAAGCGCCAGGTACAGGGCGCGAATGGGCAGACCGGCGAACAGCGACCGGGGCAGCGCACCCTGGACGACCTGGGAGATGATGAGCAGCGCGGTGGTGTAGGTGTAGTGCTCCGACAACACGTGCCCGAGCTCGTGGGCGAGCACGGCGCGCACCTCGAGTGGCTCGTAGGACCCGACCAGTGACGAGTAGACGATCACGACCGGGTTCTGTGCGCCGACGGTCATGGCGTTGACGAGCGGCGTCTGGGTCACGTACAGGTCGGGCGTGCGTTCGAGGTCGAGCACCCAGGCGCAGCTGCGGTAGCTCGCCCACAGATCGGGGACCTGGTCCTCGCCGATGCGCACGGCGTTGCCGAGGAGCACCTGTCGGAACCGCCGCTCGTGGCCGAAGTCACACAGCCGTCGGACGAACTGGTCCATCAGGGGGATCGACTTGAGTGCCGCGGTGGCGGCCCTGTCCGCCGGGTGCTCGTAGGCCTTGGGGCTCATGCCCTCGTAGCGGAAGGCGGGGTCGATCGTCATGGCGACTTCTCGGATCGGCGGGCCCGGTGCCGGCGTCGGGCGAGGGCCCGGGCCCGGCCAGTGTGGTGTTCTACGACGCCTTGCGGCGCTTGGCGGGCTTGGCGGCGCCGGCCACCGCCGCCTCGAGCTCGTCGCGGGTCATCTTCGACCGGCCCGGGATGCCGAGCTCGGTGGCCCGGGCCTGGAGCTCGGTCTTGCTCAGGCCCGAGGGCGTGGCTCTGAGTCGACGACGGTGCCGGCGCGCGCTTGGCCGAGCGCTTGGCCGGCAGCCTTGGCCGTGCGCGCCGGGAGTGGCGATGTGGGCGCCCGGTCGATGCGATCGGGCCGCCTCCACGCTGGCCTGCAACGCCTCCATGAGGTCGACGACCTTCGTGGGCTGGGTCTCGGGACGTTCGGTGACGATGACCTTGCCCTGGCGCTTCTCGTCGATCAGTCCCTCGACGCGCTTGCGGTACTCGTCCTCGTAGAGGCTCGGGTCCCACGTGCTCGCCATCGAGTCGATGAGCAGCTTGGCGGTGCTCAATTCGCGACCCGAGAAGTCGACCTCGGACGGGACGGCGGGGATCTCGGTCATCGGATCACGGATCTCGTCGGCGAAGTACATCGTCTCGAGGGCCAGCACCGACTGCGTGGGCCTGATGGTGACGAGGTGTTCCTTCGTGCGCAGCACGAGCGAGGCGACCGCCACCTTGTTGCTCTGCGCCATCGCCTCGCGGAACAGGGCGTAGGGGCGGACCGCCTGGTCACCCTGCGGGCCCAGGTAGTACGTCGACTTGTAATAGATCGGGTCGATGGCGTCGAGGTCGACGAAGTCGGTGATCTCGATGGTCCGGGAGCGGCCCGGCTCCACCGACTCGAGCTCTTCGGGCGTGACGATCACGTACTCGCCTCCGCCCAGGTCATAGCCCTTCACGACGTCCGCGTACTCGACCTCTTCGCCGGTGCGCTCGTTGACGCGCTTCTGGCGGATGCGGTCGGGCGTCCCGGCTTGGAACTGGTTGAAGTGGATCGCCTTGTCGTCGGTGGCGGAGAACAGCCCGACCGGCACGTTGACCAAGCCGAAGCTCAGCGACCCCGTCCAGATCGCTCTGGGCATCTCGGACTCCTTTCGCCGGAAGGGGAGACATCCAGTCAAGCACGGTCTCTACCCCTCTGACCAGGATAAGTACCCCGGTCCACCATCCTGTTACACCCTCGGACCACACTGAATCGCAGGACAAACGGATGCGCTGACCAGGAGGTTCCGGTGTCAGGAGTGCGGCTCGAGGTGGTCGAGGAGGAGTCCGTCGAGCGCTTCGCCCACGAGGCGATGCTCGGGCTCGCCGACCTCGAGTCCGAGGACCTCGCCCAGGGCAACCTCACCGTCCCACTCGGGCTGAGCCTGTGGATGCGTCGGGGCCGGATCCGCATCGAGACCGCCCGCGACGCCATGCTCGAGCTGCGCGGCGCGCTGCTGCGGGCGTCGGGTCTCGACGAGCGCACCGAGCCCGTGCCCCTGCTCGTGGCCGACCCGGTGGCCGCCACGATCAGCCTGGCGGTGTACATGGACGGCCTGTTGCAACGGGCCGCTCGGATGACCGCAGACGTCGCGCGTCGACATGGCCACCCGTGCGCTCGCGCTCGTCTCCGACTGAACCTGCCGGAAGAGCGTCCGCCGACCGGCGGGTAGGTTGAGATGTCGTGCCCCCGCCCGGTACGTCCCGACGTAGCCGGACCGTCGCCCGACCGCACGTCGGGCCGTTGGTGGTGGCGCGCGGGCTCACCAAACGCTTCGGCGACTTCGTCGCCGTCGACGGCATCGACTTCGAGATCGGCCGGGGCGAGTCCTACGGGCTCTTGGGCCCGAACGGCGCGGGCAAGACCTCCACGATGCGGATGATCGCCTGCATGTCCCCGGTGTCGGACGGGACATTGCGGGTGCTCGGCATGGACCCGGCCCACGACGGGCACCAGGATCCGGGGCCGGATCGGCATCGTGCCCCAGGAGGACACGCTCGACCTCGAGCTGACCGTGCTCGACAACCTCATGGTCTACGGCCGGTACTTCGACCTGCCCCGCCGTGTCATCCGCGAGCGCGCCGAGCAGCTGCTCGATTTCACCCAGCTCTCCGAGCGGGCGCATGACAAGGTGGACCCGCTGTCGGGAGGGATGAAACGCCGGCTCACGATCGCCCGCTCGCTCATCTCGGACCCCGAGATCCTGATCCTCGACGAGCCCACCACCGGCCTCGACCCCCAAGCCCGCCACCTCTTGTGGGACCGGCTCTACCGGTTGAAGCAACAAGGTGTCACCCAGGTCATCACCACGCACTACATGGACGAGGCCGAGCAGCTCTGCGACCGCCTGGCGGTCATGGACGGCGGGAGGTTCGCGGCCGAGGGCGCGCCCGAGCGACCTCATCACCCGGTACTCGACGCGCGAGGTCCTCGAGCTGCGCTTCCGAGACCCCGACACCGACACCGCCGCCGTGGCGACACGGCCTCGAAGGGCTGGCCGAGCGCTTCGAGGCCCTCCCCGACCGCCTGCTGCTGTACACCGACGACGGTGAGGCCACGCTGAGCCGAAGTGCACCGGCTCGGGCTCAGCCCCGACAGCACCCTGATCCGCCGGTCGACGCTCGAAGACGTCTTTCTCCGCCTGACCGGCCGGTCACTGGTCGACTGAGCCGGTGCCCACGACGATGACCGCGGCGACGACAGCGCAGGCGCCGGTCCCGGGCCGGCGTCCGGCGCCACCGGACCACGCCACCGTGGGTGCGGTCCATGCGCTACTGGATGTACCAGTACAAGCGCACGTGGCGGGGGTCGATCACCACGAGCTTCCTCTACCCGGTGCTCTATCTCGCCGCCATGGGCCTGGGCTTCGGGTCGTTGGTCAAGAACCCCGTCGGCGGCGTGCGGTACCTCGACTTCATCGCGCCGGGCCTGTTGGCGTCGACCGCCATGCAGATCGGCGGGAACGAGTCCATGTACCCGGTCATGGCGGCCATCAAGTGGCTCCGCACGTACTTCGCCATGCTGGCCACGCCGCTCACGGTCATCGACGTGCTCGTCGGCCATCTGGCCTGGATCGCCCTGCGCCTGCTCATGGTGACCTCGATCTACCTGGCGATCATGGCCGCCTTCGGGACGGTGCACTCCGCCCCTGGCCGCTGCTCGCCGTTCCCGTCGGCGATCCTCACCGGGCTCGCGTTCGCAGCACCGATCGCGGCGTTCGCGGCCACCCAGCAGAACGACACCGGCTTCTCGACCATCTACCGCTTCGGGCTGATCCCGCTGTTTCTGTTCTCGGGGACCTTCTTCCCCATCGCGCCTGCTCCCGGGCTGGCTGCAGCCCGTCGCCCAGGCCACGCCGCTGTACCACGGCGTGGCGCTGTGCCGGGGCCTGGTGCTGGGCCACGTCGGACTCGGCGGCGGCCGGCGCCCATCTCGCCTACCTGGTCGTGCTCACCGTCGTGGGGTTCGTGCTGGCCCAGCGCTCGTACCGGCGGAGGCTCGTGACATGACCGACACGTCCGCGCTCGCGGGAGGCGTGTCGCTGCGCATCGTCGCCGGTGGCGCTGCTCGGGCACGCGCCGGGCCCGGCGCCTCGTCGAGCGCAACATCCTCGTGTACCGGCGCTCCTGGGTCTTCTTCGTCTCGGGGTTCTTCGAGCCCTTCTTCTACCTGCTGTCCATCGGGGTGGGCTTGAGCAAGCTGGTCCACCCCATCCACGTGGGAGACCACGGTCATCCCCTACACGACGTACGTGGCGCCGGGGCTCCTCGCCTCCTCGGCCATGAACGGCGCCACGCTCGACTCGACGTTCAACGTGTTCTTCAAGCTCAAGATCGCCAAGACCTACGACGCCGTGCTGTCGACGCCGCTGGGCCCCGGCGACGTCGCGCTGGGCGAGCTGACGTGGTCGCTCATGCGGGCCACGGTGTACTCGACCGCGTTCTTGGTCGTGATGGCCGGCTTCGGGTACGTGGCTCTCGCCGTGGGCCATCCTCTGTCTGCCCGGCGGCGATGACCGTCAGCTTCGCCTTCGCCGCGGTCGGGATGGCGGGCACCACCTACATGCGCAGCTGGCAGGACTTCGACAAGGTCTCGCTGGCGCTCATCCCGCTCTTTCTGTTCTCCGCCACCTTCTATCCCGCTGTCGGTGTACCCGGGATGGCTCCAGGCCGTGATCCGCTGCACCCCGCTGTACCAAGGGGTGGCGCTGCTGCGGGGCCTCGACACCGGGATCGTGTCGTGGTCGCTGGCCGGCCACGCCGCCTATCTCCTGGCGGCAGGGTGCCATCGGGCTCGTGGTGGCCACCCGGCGCATGGCCACGTTGCTGCTGCCCTGACCCGCCCCTGGCCCCGAACGTGACCACCGTCGTCCCGCTCCGCTATCATCCGTGTAGTAGTACGGATATACGGAGAATACGATGCCCGAGACCCTCGCCTCACGACCATCCCGTCGACCTCGACAGCCGTCGAGGCGGCCCGGGCGAACGTGATCTCGCTCGACGACGCCGGGCGCCTGGCCGGACTCCTCGGCCTCATCGCCGACCCGGTCCGGTCGCGGCTGCTGTTCGCCCTCTCGACGGTGGAACGACTGTGTGTCGGCGACCTCGCCCTCGCCCTCGGCGTGACCGACGACGCGGTGTCCTACGCACTGCGGATGCTGCGCACCGCCGGGCTCGTGCACCTTCCGGAAAGAGGGCCGGGTCGTCTACTACTCGCTGGCGCCGTCGTTCCCCCATCCGCTGCTCGAGCACTGCCTGCGCCAGCTCTTGACCGTGGCGGCCCCGGAGGACGAGCGGTGAGCGCTCTGCACGCGCTCGGCCACGCCCTGCTCGTGTCGGGGTCGATGACGTGGGAGATCCTGTGGGCCCTGATCCTCGGCTTCGCTCTGGCCTCGATCATCCAGGCCGTCGTGCGGCGCAGCACCGTCGAGCGTCTCCTCGGTGACGACGGTCCCCGCGCGCTGGTCATCGCGACGGGCCTCGGCGCCGCATCGTCGTCGTGCTCGTACGCGGCGGTGGCGCTGGCCCGAGCCCTGTTCCGCAAGGGTGCGGGCTTCACCGCCGCCATGGTGTTCGAGATCGCGTCGACCAACCTCGTCGTGGAGCTCGGCATCATCCTGGCGCTGCTCCTCGGGTGGCAGTTCACGCTGGCGGAGTTCGTCGGCGGTCCGTTGATGATCGTCTTCCTGGCCCTGTGGTTCCGGCTCTTCCTGCGCGCGCAGATCCTCGACGCGGCGCGAGCCCAGGCCGACAAGGGCATTGCCGGGATCGATGGAAGGCCACGCCGCGATGGACATGAGCATCCAGGCGCCGGGCAGCATCTGGCGCCGGCTCCGCTCGCGCCAGGCGATTCACCGTCGATCTCGCACATCTTCGTCATGGAGTGGGCGGCGGTGATCCGTGACATCGTCATCGGACTGCTCGTGGCCGGGGCCCTGGCCGCGTGGGTGCCGACGCAGCTTCTGGCAGCACTTCTTCTTCACCGGCCATCCCCTGCTGTCGAGGTTGTGGGGGCCGCTGATCGGACCCGGTCGTGAGCATGCTCAGCTTCGTGTGCTCGATCGGCAACGTCCCTCTGGCCGCGGTGCTGTGGAACGGCGGGATCAGCTTCGGGGGCGTGGTGGCGTTCATCTTCGCCGACCTGATCATCGTGCCCATCCTGTTCATCTACCGGAAGTACTACGGGACGCGCATGATGCTGTTCGTGCTCGGCAGCTTCTACGTCACGATGGTCAGCGCCGGCTACGTCGTCGAGTTCGTCTTCGGCGGCCTGGGCCTCGTACCCGACCGGCCGCCACGCCAAGGTGGGCGAGATGGCGGTGCGCTGGGACTACACCACGGTGCTCAACATCGTGTTCCTGCTCCTGGCGGCGGTGCTGGTCGTCCGATTCGTGCGGACCGGCGGCGACGCCATGTTGAAGATGATGGGGGGCGCCCCACGGTGGCGAGGGGCACGGCCACAGCCACGCGCACAGCGAAGAGCACAGCCACGTGGCCCCGAATTCGACAGGCTGAACGCGCCGAGGGGCATGTCCTCGGTTTCTGAGCCGCGCCGACGCACCGGGTACTGTCGCGCACGTGAGCGACTCCAGCCCCCTCCTGCCGCAACCGGTCATCGACCTACTCGACGTCGCACTCGTCGGGGAGCTGACGGTGATCGACGAGTCCGGCCGGCCGATCACCTATCCCCTCATCCCGTTGTCGGACGGCAATCGCATCTACCTGACGTCGTCGGTGCTGTTCTCGCGCAAGCTCCGACACATCAAGGCCAATCCCAAGGTGTGCCTCTCGCTGACCGACCCGGTGGCGATCCCGGTTGAGCCGTTTCACCGTGCCACGATCCAAGGTGACGCGCGGGTGGTCGAGGACGACGTGCACGAGGGCTGGGAGAGCCTGCTGCCGATGTGGCGGGCCAAAGAGCCCGCCATCGACTTCTTCTTGAAGAAGCGCTTCGGGATCCCGCTGTTCTTCGAGCGCTCGGTCATCGAGATCACCCCGCATCGGGTGCTGTGGTGGGAGGACGGCCGGAGCGAGCGAGCCCGCCCGGGTCTACGAGCTGGCGGGGGTGTCCTGATGGCGAAGCTCGAGGTCGCCGATGCGATCGCGCGTGCGCAGACGTATCCCCACGGGATCCTCGCCTACGTGGGCCCCGACGGGTACCCGGTCAACATCGGCGTCGAGTTCACCGGCTCGGCCTCCGACGGCGTGATCGACATCGGTGCGCTGCACGAGGACCATCGCCCCACCGACGGCCAGCAGGTGGAGCTCACCTTCAGCCACATCCGGCCCCAGCCCGGCGTCGGCTACGACGAGCGTCGCTACGTCAACCTGTGGGGCCCGGCGACCGCGGCGGGCGACGGCCTGCGCGTGGCGGTGCGCCGGGCCAGTGGATGGGACGAGGCGCACACGCCGTTCTTCGAGTACGCCGAGCGCGGCGTGGCGGCCGGGCGCGACTACATGGACGAGCTGGGGGCTCGGCCCCGGCTGAGCGGGCTGTGGACCGTCTTCCTCGCCACCCGCCTGCCCTTCCTGACCGCCACGGTCATCCCGGTCGGGCTCGGTGGCGTCGTCGCGGCGCGCGACAATGCGTTCCACACGCCGTGGTTCGTACTGGCGCTGGTCGCCGCGATCGCGGTCCACCTCGGCCTCAACATGGCCAACGACATCTTCGACGACTCCAACGGTGCTGACGCCGCCAACGTGACCCCGACGCCGTTCAGCGGTGGTTCGCGCGTGCTGCAGTACGGGCTCGTCACGCGCCGCACGATGATCACCGGGTGCGTCGCGCTCTACGCCGTGTCGATCGGCCTGGGGCTGTATCTCGCGGCAGAACGCGGCTGGGGTCTGATCGGCATCGGTGCCATCGGCGTCGTCCTGAGCCTGGTGTACTCGGCGCCACCACTGCGTCTCGTGCACCGCGGGACTGGGCGAGCCCGTCACCGCGCTCGGCTTCGGGCCGGTCATGGCGGTCGGGACCTACTTCGCGTGCACGGGCCACTGGAGCTGGCAGCCGGTGCTCGCCTCGTTGCCCGTGGCGCTGCTGATCGCCCTCGTGCTCTACGTCAACCAGATCCCGGACCGGGTGGGCGACGAATGTGGCGGGCAAGCGGACGCTCATCGTGCGCTTCAGCCCCGCCCAGGTCCAGACAGGGTACGCGGTGACCGCGGCGGCGTCCTACGTGTGCATCGTGGCGGAGGTCGTCGCGCGGGTCACGCCGGCATGGACACTGATCGCCCTCGTGACCGCTCCCCTGGCGTTGCGAGTGTGGAAGGGGTTGCGCGCCAACTACGGCAATCCCTACGCCCTCATGCCCACCATGCAGTCCAACATCGTCCTGCACTTGTTCACCGGGCTCCTCCTGGTGATCGGGTACGTCATCGCGGTGGTGTCCTGACCGCGACACGGCGCGCATCGGCCCCGCACATCGGCATGTCCTGCCCAGGTCAGGATTAGTCTGCGGCCATGGAATCCCGTGACCAGCTGCGGACCGGCGTCGACGCCGTACTGCAGCGGCGCGGCTGGCCCCGGACCGGCATCGCCGAGTGGGGCTTCTTGGACCGCAGCGGCTTCCTCGTCGACGCGGAGGCCGAGGACGACCCGGCCGCCTTCTTGGCCGAGGAGATCCGGGAACTCAGGCACGAAGTCGATGCGATGGCGGCGGAGCGGGCCACGGGGCCTGTGAGCCTCCCCCGATCCCCCGTCGACCTGGCATCGAGGATCCAGGCCGAGCTGGAGGCATCGGAGCCGGCGGGAGACGACGACCGACCCGGACTGTGGGAACGGGCCCGGGGCGCCGCCATGCTCTTCTACCTCGAGCGAACCGGACGGACCGTCAACGACGGCCGAAGGCCGGCCTCGAGCGGCGCGCCGTCGGACGAGGCTGCCGCCTTCGAGATCGCCCATCCCGTGCGGGTGCTCGGCATCACGACCGTGGGCGAGTGGCAGGCAACGACGAAGGTGACCCTGGCGCTCGACCCCACGCTCAGTGCCGCCCAAGTCGCGGCGATGTGGCAGAAGATCCGGTCCGGCGTCGTCCGCCAGGGGGCGCGGGGACGGACCGTGAGTCGCAAGTCCCTGGCGTTGGCGTTGTTCGTGGCGCAACATCCCGGGCGTACCTGGGCCGACCTACGCCGCATGTGGAACCAGCTCTACGCGCACTGGGCGTTCAAGTCGCCGGACCTGCGCGTCTTCCGCAACGCCGCGGTGCGGGCGCGTCGCTACCTCCTCGAGCCGCCCGAGCTCGACGACATGGCGGCGGGCACATGGCAATGGGTGCACCGGCGGGCCGCCCGCCTGGCCTCGAGCGCCAATAACAACTGACGATCCGCCCTCGACATGGCGGGGCGGCCCGACCAGCTCGTCACGTGTGGCCGTGCACCACCGTTCGTGCGCATCGCGTCGTGGGTCCGGTGACGGCGCCGGGGGTGTTGAACCACACGTCGCTAGTGTTTCGTCATGGACCTGGCGGTGCGAACGATCGAAGCCTCCGAAATCGACGCGTGGACGCGGTGCATGGGGGTCGGGTTCCTCTTCACGGTGGCCGACGGGTTCGGCCAGTACTTCCTGGAAGAGGTCGACCTGCACCGCACCTGGGGCGCGTTCGACGGCGAGCGCGTGGTGGGAACCTTGCGATCCTTCGCCACCGCCTTCACGGTTCCCGGGCCCGACCGAGGTTGAGCGTCGCCGCGCTCACCAACGTCACGGTGTCGCCCACCCACCGCCGCCGCGGGGCTGTTGACCGACATGATCACCGCCGAGCTGCGTGCCACCGCGGAGCGCGAAGAGCCCTCGGAATCCTGATCGCTTCGGAGTACCCGATCTACGGTCGCTTCGGCTACGGCGCCGCCATCGAAGCCGCGTCGTACTCGGTGGACCTGGCTGCCACCCGCTTTCGCGGACCCTGACCGGCAGCGTCGAGCTCGTCGACCTCGTCACGCTGCGCCAGGTGGCTCCCGGCCTCTACGAGCACTTCCGCGCCCGGCAACCCGGGTCGATCGGACGAGACGCACGCTGGTGGGACCGGGCCTTGCACATCGTCGAGCGGCCCGGCGCCGACCAAGCCCGAGGGCTATCAAGCGCTGTACCGCTCGCCCTCGGGCGCGCCCGAGGGCTACGTCCGCTACCGGGCCAAGCAACACGCCGACAGCATGCGCCAGACGCGGCGAGGTCACCGTGGACGAGCTCGTTGCGACGACCCCGGCCGCCTACGAGCGTCTCTGGCGCTACTGCTGCGAGATGGACCTCGTGACAACGCTCCACGCCGGCGACCGCAGCGTCGACGAGTCCCTCGGGCTGGCTCCTCGAGGACGCCCGCACGCTGCGACAGACCGGCCGGTACGACTTCGTGTGGGTGCGGATCATCGACGTCGCCACGGCGTTGTCGAGCCGTCGGTACGCGGTCGACGGCCGCCTCGTGATCGAGGTCAGCGACGCCTTGGGCTTCGCGTCGGGGCGCTACGCCCTCGACGGCGGCACCTCGGGGGCGCTGTGCACACGCACCGACGACGCGGCGGACCTGTCCATGCCGGTCGACGCACTGGGGTCTGTGTTTGCCGGAGGCGTCTCTGCTCGCGTGCTGCACGACGTCGGGAGGATCGACGAGCACCGCGCCGGGGCCTCGAGCAGCCGCGCATGTTCCTGTCCTCGACCCCGCCCTGTGCGCGACCTGGTTCTAA
>CAWCMY010000010.1:0-40964 GCA_963796765.1 uncultured Acidimicrobiales bacterium
TTGTGTTCCGAGCAGGCGGGCTACCTGACCGGTCAGGTCATCTCCGTCGACGGCGGGGGCTGAAGGCTCAGGCGGTCGGGTCGGTCACCGTCACCTGTGGATTCCCGACAATCCGGACGGGCCCGCACCGGCGTCACCGACCCCGCCCCGCGGTCGCGCCGCGCCGCGCCCGATGTTCAGGCGGCCATGGCGGCCATGGCGGCCAAGGTGGTCACGGTGCGCAAGGTGCGCGTCGTGGCGGTGACCCCGAGGGCGCGCTCGAAGAAGGCGTTGTTGAGCTTCGTGCGGCCGTAGCCGTCGGGACAGTGGACGTAGACCTCGCGACCTCTGACCGCGAACTCGTCGGGCAGGAACCCCCGGGTGTCGAGGCCCGAGGCCCGGGACGACGCCGGCGTGGAGCCCAGGAACGTCACATGGAGCTTGGCGTCGTCGCGTCGGCCGCCCGCCCACGGGTTGTCGGCGATGGCCTTGTCGAGTTGGGCCTTCGTACGGAGGACGACCTTGATGCCGAGCCCGAAGCGGTCCTCGAGGCCCTGTTCGATGGTCGATTGGAGCTGGGCGGCAATCCCGCCGCGCCGAATACGACATTGCCGCTCTGGATATAGGTCCGGACCTCGCCATAGCCCAGGTCGAGGAACGTGGCGCGGAACTCCGCCATGGACACCTTGGCGTGGCCTCCCACGTTGATCCCTCGGAGCATGGCGATGAACGGGGCCACGGCGGTGCCGCTACGGCCGGCGGCCCGTGAGGTCGAGCAGCCGTTGCTGCAGGGGTGCATCCTCTGCGACGGTGCCGCTCGGTCCGCTCCCGAACATCCCGATGTCGGCGATGAACGGCGCCATGGGTTGCATGCCCTGCCACGTGAGGAGCACGAGACCCTCGTCCAGGGACTCGTCGCCGCCCGTCGCCCGGGCCACGTCCCAGCTGTGCAGGAGGTAATCCGAGGTCCGGAACTCGTAGAGGGTGAGGCCCGGAACGTCCCCGGCGGCGGGGTGATGCACCACCGTCTCGAACGCGCCGGGGATGCGAACGCGGCGAGCTCGTCAGCCAGCGCGACGTCGAGCTCCGACGGGAGGTCCGGGCCGTGGACCGCCCCGAACACCGACAGGCTTTCGTCTGCAGAGGCACCCTGGAGGAGCAGGAGGGCCATGCGGCTTCCCTCGATCATGTGCACGACGAGCTTCGTGACACTCCAGTCGGTGCAGGGGGTGGGGAGGTCCCATTGCCCTGCACCGATGGCTGCCACTCGTCGTCTGATCCCGGCTTGTGAGGTGGTGAGGTGGGTGACGTCGGCCATGGAAACTCCTTGTTCGGGCGGGGACTCGTCGCGATCATGGGGGCCACACTGCCCTCATCGCATCTCGACGTCCTCGAGGTACTCGTCGCGCCACAATTCGTAGCGCTCTTCGGGTAGGTGCAGGGCGTGGGTCGGACGGAGGGCGTCGACGAAGGGACGGTCGTGGCTCACCGCCAGGACCGTCCCGGGCCAGGTGGAGAGCATCTCGCCCACGGCCTCGACCGAGGCGGGATCGAGGTTGTTGGTGGGCTCGTCGAGGACGAGCAGGTTGGCGCGCCCCGCCGACAGCATCGCCAAGCTGAGTTTGGCCCGCTCTCCTCCTGACAGTGACGCCGGCAGCTGCTCGGCGGTGCCGCCGGTGAGCCCGAACGAGCCCAACAGGGCTCGCCGCTCGGACACCGTCCGCAGCACGCTGTCGTCGATCTGCTCCAAGGCACGCAGCGCGGGGTCGAGCTGCTCGTGTTCCTGCGCAAAGTACCCCAGAGCGACGTTGTGCCCGATCTCCACCTTGCCCTGGGTCGGTTCCTGGACCGCGGCGAGACAACGCAGCAGGCTGCTCTTGCCGGCCCCGTTGCGTCCGATGACCACGACCCGGTCGCCGCGCCCGACGACGAAATCGATGTGCAGGAGCACCTTCTTGGCGCCGTAGGAGACCTGGACCCCGTGCACCGTGAGGGGAATGAGGCCCGAGCGTGCCGGCGTGGGGAGGCGAAAGCGGGTCTTGCGCTCGCGCTTGACCAGCTCGGTCCGATTGCCTTTCATCTTCTCCACCCTGCGGTCGAGGACCTTCGCCTTGCGGGCCCGGTCCTCGGTACTGGCCCGCATGGAGTCGGCCAGCGTGCTGAGTTTGCGGATCTGCCTGTCCTCGAGGGTTCGCTTCTTCTCGCGCTGCTCGATGTCGGCGGTCAGCTGGGTACGGAAGGCGGTGTAATTGCCTTTGAACTCCCGGAGTCCTCCCTCGGCCACGCTCAGGACCTTCGTGATGACCCGGTCGAGCAATTTGAGATCGTGGCTGATGACGAGCATCGCCCCCGGAAACCGCGACAGCTCGGCCGTGAGCCAGCGCTTGGCCGCCAGGTCCAGGTGGTTCGTGGGCTCGTCGAGCACCAGGGTGTCGGGCTGTCCGAACAAGACCCGGACGATGTCGACGCGTCGGCGCTGCCCACCCGAGAGGGAGTCGATGTCGTCGAACAAGGCGTCCTGGCGGAGCCCGATCCCCTCGGCGAGTCGGGCGATGTCACCTTCGAGGTTGTACCCGCCCGCGGCCCCGTAGCGCTCCTCGAGATCCGAGAACGTGGCGATGGCCTCGGTGGTCGGCTCTGCCGCCACGGCCTGACGGGCTTTGTGCAGCTCTTCGTCGAGGACGTCGAGACCACGGGCCGACAGCACGTGGGAGAACCCCGTGGGGTCCAGGCCGAGCCCACCGACGGCGGGCACCTGGGGCAGAAAGCCGATGCTCCCTTGGATGTCCACCTCGCCCGACACCCGGAGATGGGCAGGGACCTGGCGGCAGATGACCGATACCAGCGAGGACTTGCCCGTCCCGTTTCGGCCCACCAGGCCGACCTTGTCGTCGGGTCCGACCATGAACGACGCGTCGCGAAGGAGGGTCCGTCCACCGATCTCGATGGTGATGCCGCGGCCCGTGATCATGGCTCTATTGCATCAGGTCGTTGACGGGGTGCTGAACACCTGGAGGAGAGACGCGCCATCACAGAGCCAAGTGCGGGCGAGAGGAGTCGAACCTCCACCCCCGAAGGGACGGGGACCTAAACCCCGCGCGTCTACCGTTCCGCCACGCCCGCAGTGCCCCCACCGCGGCGTCGCGCCGCCTGCCGGGACACGTCGAGCCTATCGGGCCGCCTGCTGCACCCTGCCCGACCCACGCCGACATCCCGGGTAGCCTCGTGCCATGGCATCACACCCCCGAAACGAATCACCCCTGGTCACAGACTCGTCCCCCTCGATGAGGTCGGGAAACCTGCCCGACCTGGCCTCGGCCGACGTCTTCCAACGCCTCCTGAAAGAGCGCATCATCTTCCTGGGCAGTGCCATCGACGAGGTGGTGGCGAATCAGGTGTGTGCCCAGCTCCTTCTCCTCGCGGCCGAGAACAGCGAGCGCGACATCGCTCTCTACGTCAACTCCCCGGGGGGCTCGGTCACCGACGGGCTCGCCATCTACGACACCATGCAGTACGTCAGCTGCGACGTGAGCACGATCTGTGTGGGCCTGGCTGCGTCGATGGGACAATTCCTTCTTTGCGCCGGAGCGCCGGGCAAGCGTTTTGCCCTGCCCCACAGCAGGATCCTGATGCACCAGCCCTCCGGGCAGATGCAGGGCCAGGCCACCGACATCGCCATCCAGGCAGAGCAGATCGTCTACCTCAAGCGGATGATGGCGGAGCGCATCGCCCTGCACACCGGCCAGCCCATCGAGCGCATCGAGGCGGACTCGGACCGGGACCGGTGGTTCACCGCCGAGGAGGCGAAGGACTACGGGTTCATCGACCGGGTGATCGAACACTCCACGCCCCAGGCGGCTGCCCGCTGAGCACCGGGCCCGGAGGTTCCAGCGGAGCGATCCGATGACCGACGTCCAGTCCGATGTAGGTGCCGCCTCGGCGGCGGACGGGCCGGTGGTCCCCGAAAGCGACGAGGGCGCCACCCGCGCCACTACCGCCGGAATCGTCGGCGATCGTGAGCGGGAGATCGCGGCACGTGCGCAGAAGATCGCTCAGCGGTCCAAGCCCACCCGGGTCGTCGCCGCTCGGGTGAGCGTCTGGCTGCGCCTGCGCGAGTTGTGGCGGGCCCGAGAATTGTTCGTCTTTCTGGTGCGCAAGGAGATCAAGGTCAGGTACAAGAACTCGGTTCTGGGGTTCTTGTGGTCGATGCTCAATCCAGCCCTCACCCTGGCCGTGTTCTACGTGCTGTTCACCTTCTTCCTGCCCAACGGGATCCCGAACTTCGTCATCTACATGTTCGCAGCCATGTTGGTCTGGAACTTTTACCAGACGGCCGTGCTCACCGGGACCAGCACCATCGTGTCCAACGCGGCGATCGTCAAGAAGGTCGCTTTCCCTCGCGAGATCCTCCCGCTGGCATCGGTCGGCTCCGCCTTCATGTTCTTCTTGTTCCAGTCCATCGTCCTCGTGGTGTTCATGCTCGCCTTCTGGCACCGACCGGACTGGAGCGCCCTGTGGCTCGTGATCCCGGCCTTGGCCGCCATCATGGTGTTCGCGGCGGCTCTGGCGGTATTCCTCTCCGCGGTGAACGTCTACCTCCGTGATACCCAGCACCTCGTCGAGGTGATCCTGGTGGCGTGGTTCTGGGCCATCCCTGGCATCTATCAGTACTCGGGGCGGGTGCATGACGGACTGGTGAAGCACTCCATCTTGGGCATCCCCGGGACCCACCTCATCTGGGTGTACTTCATCAACCCCGTGACCCCGGTGGTGATGTCGTTCCAGCGGGTCTTCTACAACGTCGTCCATCCCCACTCGACGCTCAAAGGCCACGCCCTCATCCCGCACGGTGTCATGGCGAGCTACGGGATCCACTGGTACGTCGCCGCCGATCTCGCCGTCCTGGGGATCTCCCTGCTGCTGCTTCTCGGCGCCATGGTCGTGTTCGGGCGGCTCGAGGGCAACTTCGCCGAGGAGCTCTGAGGAGACGGTGGCTGCGAACATCGCCGTCGACGTGGTCGATGTCACGAAGCGCTTCCGGCTCTACACCGAGAAGTACCAGTCGCTCAAGGAGCGGTTCCTCCACGCGGGGCGCAATCCCTATCAGGACTTCTTCGCCCTGCGGCACATCAACTTCGAGATCCCCGAGGGCCAGACGGTGGGGATCCTGGGACGAAACGGCTCGGGGAAGTCCACGCTGCTCAAATGCGTCTCGGGGATCCTGCAGCCCACCGAGGGCAGGGTCGTCGTGCGGGGCAGCCTGGCGGCGCTCTTGGAGCTCGGCGCCGGGTTCCAACCGGAGCTGTCGGGGCGGGAGAACATCTACCTGAACGCCTCGCTGCTGGGCCTGTCGACCAAAGACGTCGACAAGCGCTTCGACGAGATCGTCGCCTTCGCCGAGCTCGAGCAGTTCATCGACAACCAGGTCAAGTACTACTCGTCGGGGATGTACGTCAGACTCGGATTCGCGGTGGCGGTCAACGTCGACCCCGACATCCTGGTCGTCGACGAAGTGTTGGCCGTGGGTGACGAGGCGTTCTCACGGAAGTGCATGGCGAGGATCAAGGAATTCCAAGACGACGGGCGGACGATCCTCTTCGTGACCCACTCCTCGGACCTCGTCCGCCAGATCTGCGACTTCGCCGTCGTCTTGAGCTCGGGGGACATGATCGGCTCAGGCCCGGCTGCCGACGCCGTGCGCATCTATCACGAGCACCTCAACACCATCGGTCCCGGGATCGGAGCCGGCATTCCCGAGACCGAAGAGGGGTCGCGCCCGCCCCGGTCACCAAGGCCATCGCCATCTCGACGGTGGACGTCGAGCACCCCGGCATGGGATCCCGTTCCTATCTGCGGCCCTGGGAACCCCTCACCGTGCACGTGGCGTTCGAGGCCATCGAGCCGGTCACCGGGGTGGTGTTCGCCCTGGAGATCTTCGACCAGGAAGGCAGGTTGATCTTCGGATCCGACACCGAGATCCTGGACCGGCCCTTCGACGCCCAGGTCGGCGCGGGGCGCGCCGACCTCAGCTTCGAGCAGGTGCCGTTGCTCGACGGCACCTACAGCATGAAGGTCGAGCTCAAAGACCGTCTCGGGATCCTCTACGACAGTCGGGAGCAAAAGGCGTTCGAGGTCATGAACCCGGATCGGTCGCGAGGCAGCGTCGCGTTGGAGCTGCACGCCGACATCCGAGCCGCCAGCCTCAGCTGAGGCCCCCGGTGCGCGTCGACCAGGTCATCCCCTCGCTGGCCAGTCGCGACGCCATCGGCGTGCACACGGTGGCCATCACCGAAGCGTTGCGCCAGGTCGGCATCGAGTCCGACATCTTCTACGGCGAGGCCACGCGCGACCTCGCCGAGCGGGCCCGCCCCATGAGCAGCCTGGGTCGACCGGGAAAGGGTCGGTGGCTCATGTACCAGGCGTCGATCGGAAGCCCGGTGTTCGACATCTTCGCCAGCCGGTCCGAGCCGAAGCTCCTGAACTACCACAACATCACCCCGGCGGTCCTCCTCGACGGTGGGAGCCGGCCGTCGGTCACGAGGTCACCCTGGGCCGCTCTCAGGTCACCCGGGTGGCGACCGAGTGCCATCTGGCCATCGCCGATTCGGCCTTCAACGAGGAAGAGCTCATCGAGGTCGGCTTCGAGCGCACGGCGGTGGCGCCGTTGCTCATCGACATGACCGCCGCGGCCGAGCCCGATCCTTCGTTGTCACGACGGCTGGCTGCCGCCAAGGCGGACGGTGGACCCGATTTCCTCTTCGTGGGCAAGGTCTCACCGCACAAGGCGCAGCACGACCTGGTCAAGATGCTGGCGCTCTATCGGCGCCTGTACGACGACCGGGCCCGACTCCATCTCGTCGGCACGCCGCTCGGCAAGACCTACGGGCCGGCCCTGTCGGCGTTCATCGCCGAGCTGGGTCTGAGCGATGCCGTGTCGATCACCGGCACCGTGTCCCAACAAGAGCTCGAGTCCTATTACCGGGAGGCCGACGTCTTCGTGTGCGCGTCGGAGCACGAGGGGTTCTGTGTCCCGTTGGTCGAGGCCATGGGCCATGGGCTCCCCATCGTGGCCTACTCGACCTCAGCGGTCCCCGAGACCGTGGCCGACGCCGGGCTCCTGTTGTCCTCGAAGGAGCCCGTGCGGTTTGCCGCCTCGGTGCACAAGGTGGTCGCGGACATCCGCCTGCGCAAGCAGTTCGTCGAGGCCGGCGCACGCCGGTCCGAGGTGTTCTCGCTCTCCAATGCGCGGCGGCGCTTCGTCGACCTCGTCGTCGCCGCCGTCGAGGCCGGCCCTTCCTGAGCCACGGGGTCTCCGGGGCGTGGCCCGAAGTCTGCGGTCAGGTGGTGGCGGCAGGCCCGTCGTCCCATGACCGGTCGGCACCGGCCCACCGCTCCCAGACGGCGCGCGGCGGCGTCGTCCAGAGCCTCCGCAGGCGAGCACGCGACGCCAGCGCCCACGGGAGTTTGGCCAAGACCGCCCGGCGGAGCCCGGGACCGGGGTCGTCGTGCAGGCGCTGGAAGAGCAGACGGCGGGCCACGTCGGGAGGTGCGTTGCGAACCAGGCACAACAGGGCGTTGCGCTGGGCGAGGAAGCGGACCAGGGGCGAGCGTGGTCCTTGGCTCGTGGCCGACAAGCGGTGGCGCACCGTGGCCGAGGGGTCGTAGAGGATGCGCAACCCTGCCAGCCTGGCCCGCAGGCACCAGTCGGTGTCCTCGTTGTAGGCGAAGAACTGGGGCGCGAACCCTCCGAGTCGGTGCAGGGTCTCGGACCGGAACACCGGGGCGGTGCCGCTGAATCCGAATCGCTCGACTCTCTCGTCGAAGCGGCCGTCGTCGGGTGCTCCCAGGCCGTATTCACCGGCGACCCCGTGGCGCTCGAGATACGAGCCGGCGTGATTGACGAGGTGACAGGTCGTCCCCAGCGACACCGGCTCACCGTTGACCCGAAGTTCACCGGGATTCGCGGTATCGGCCAGCGGGACATAGAAGGGTCGTCGTCCCGAGGTCCAGCGCCATCGCGCCGGCACATCGTCGATGACGGCGTACTCGGTGTCGTAGACCCCTGCCCCAGGAGGTCGTCGATCACGTCCACGGCGCCGAGAGTCACCGAATGGAGCTGACGGCCCAAGGCGCGGGCATCGCCGGGGGAGTGCCAGGATTCGTCATCGAGGATGACCTCTCCGAAGGTGCCGTCCAAGACGACCTTGGGGGTGACCGCCGCCACGGTGGGATCGGCCAACACGTCGCGGGCGGCGTCGATCCACTCCGGTCCGGCCACCGCGTCGTCGTTGAGCAGCCCGATGATCTCGCCCCGGGCATGACGCAGGCCCAGGTCAACGCCCCCTGCAAACCCCAGGTTGACCGGGGAGCGGACCACCTGGGCGTGCATGGACCGGGCGATGACCGAGGCCTCGTCGCCCTCGGACCCGTTGTCGATCACCACGACCTGGTCGGCTTGTGCCATCGCCGAGGCCAGGCACGGGGCGAGCCAGTGTCCCGGACGGTACGAGACGACGACCACCGAGGCGTTCGGTGGCATCAGCGTGTGGCGACGACGTTCCCGTAGGGCAGGTCGAGGAGCTTGGCGCGTTCCATGGCGGCGAGGTCGTCCTCGAGGAGCCGAAAACGAAATCCATGGCCCTCGAGCAGGTCCACGAGCGCCTCGGCCTTGTCGCCCACGCCTTGCATGAGCGCGGGTGCCCATTCGAACATCACGGCCATCTTCGTGCTGGCCTCGATGGTGTGCGAGAGGCCGGTGAAGGCCTGGAGCTCGGCCCCCTCGATGTCCATCTTCAAGACGTCGACCGGAGGAAGCCCAACGAGGAGGTCGTCGACGGGAACGGCCTGGACCTCGACCATCTCCTCGGTGTCGCCCAGACGATCGAGCGCTTCCTGTCCGATCGCTCCGACGCTCGATGCCCCGGAAAAATTGAGGCGCTGGTGCAACTGCAGGGTCGTCGTGCTCGACCACGCCGCACGGTGCCATGTGGTGACGTAGCCGTAGAGCCCGTTCATGATCACGTTCCGGCGCAACAACTCAGCCAGGCCGGGATGGGCTTCGATCGCCACCACACGCCCCCGGGGGCCGACGAGTTGCCCGCCCAGGAGGGTGAAGTACCCGATGTTGGCGCCCACGTCGACAAAGACCTGACCCGGTCGGAGTGTGCGCTGGAGCCACTCCGTCACGTGGGTCTCCCACAGGCCGTCGAGGACGATCCACGGTGAGATGGCGGCGTCACGCGTGTCGACCAGCATCTTCGCGCCCCAGCGGGTGGCGACCAACGCCGTGTGGTCGCCGAAATAGAGCGGACCGTTCGGATACCGGTCGGAGTGGAGTTGGCTGAGCCCGGCCTCGATCCCGTCGAGCCTCTGTGCCAACTCTTGGATGCCGAGTGATCGGCGCGCGCGTGCCGCGATTCGGGACAACAATCGATGGCGGCCCACTCCGGCCATGCTAATGGTCCGGTCGCTCAGCCCGGCGGGACCGAAACGCGACGTGGGGCCCGGGCCAGGATGCGGTCGGCGAGGATCTCGTAGCGGTCGACGATGGCCGACCAGTTGAAGACGCGCTCGGCATAGCCACGACCATTGGCCACCAGTCGGGCTCGGAGCGCGGGGTCAGCCAGAAGGCGGTCGGCCACGGACTCGAAGTCCGCATAGTCGAAGAACCAAAGCCCACCCCGGCTCCGCACGCAGTGTTCCATCGTGGCTGGGCACCGTCGGTTCACGACGACAGGAGCACCTGCCAACCACGCCTCGATGACCACCAAGCTGAAGGACTCCCACGCCGAAGGAGTCACCGCGAATGCACACGCTTGGAGCGCGCCCCACTTCACGTCCTCGGGTTGCCGACCGGCGACGATCACGTCGTTGTCGCCCTCGAGGCCCTCGTGGACCGGGCCCAGGAGGACGAGTCTGGGGGCGCTGCGCCGACGCTGGCGATACAGGCGCCACAGGTCGGCCAGGACGTGGGATCCCTTGGCCCGCTCGACCCGACCGACACAGAGCACAAAGGGTTCGTGCGGGCCCAGGCCCAGCACGGCCCGCGCCGCCCTGGGATCACCCCAGCCCTCCACGACCGTGGCGCCGATCACGCTGGCCGGCAGATGCGCAATGGGGAAGGTGCGCTCCACCAACGCTTGTTCGGAGTAGGAGTTGTACGCGAACCCACCAACGGAGCCGAACACGTCGCGGATGATCGAGAGGTGGAGCTCGGGCTCGTCGTGGGCCGCGCTGTGGAAGATGACGCGGCGCCCCAGGCGCGGCGCGCCGTGGACCGCGGGCCAGAACAGATAAGGAGTCACCGCCACGAGATCGCAATCCGACGAGGCCGCATCGTCGAGAACCTCGGGACACACCGGTCCCACCAGGTCGACGAATCGTTGCGCCACCGACTCGGGTACCGCAGAGGGGCTCCGCCCGATCAGCACGCCGAGCTCGCCCGAACGGGGGTCGCGCCCCGACACCGAGTGCCGTCGATGGACGGTCACCCCCTCGAGATCGACCTCGCCGGCCGGCAATTCGTCGGCCCAGGTGGCGGCGGACACTGCGCCGGTGGTGAAGACCTCGACGTCCCATCCCTTCATCGAGACGAGGTGCTCGCACAGCAGGCGCAGCCAGTGCTCGATACCCCCCACCACGTCCACCCCGTAGCGGGGGACCACCAGACCCAGCTTCATTCCCGGGCCCGGACCACCACGCGGTAGCTCTGGCCGGTCGGGTCGTACTCGGCCGACCCGACCATGTCGACGCCGTGAAAGGCGTGCAACCACGTCTCGGGGTCCAGGGGCCGGCCCGCAGCCAGGTCCGCCTGCACGGCGCCGAGCCGCAGACGCCACCACCACGGCGCCTCTGAGATGACAACGATGCTGCGCGCCACCCGCCCCAACGCCCTCACCAATGGACCGATAGACGCCGTGATCATGGCGTCGGGCACCCCCACCAGCACCACCGCGCCGAGCGCGTCGTCGGCGACTGCGGTCAGGTGGGTGAGGAGGTCACCAGAACGGACGTCGGGCCCCGGACGATCACGATGGCCGGTGCTCGTGATGCCGTAGGCATCGATACCGGCGCTGCGCAGCTCGGCCACGACCTCGTCGGCCTGCGACTCGGCATAGAGCACGCGCCCGAGGCTCGGCAGTGTTTCGGCGAGCCGAGTCCGCCACCGCGCCAGTGCCTCGATGCCCTCGGCAGCCGGCGAGGACGCCGCGGTGTCATGGTCGAGCGGCTCGAGCCGGCGCACCCGCCCCTCGAGTTGGTCGAGCCGTTCGGCCACGGCACTCAGCGCGCCAGCCGTGGCGAGGCTGAGGGCGGTGACCCGGCCGTCGAGCCGTTGCCGGTGCTGTGCCAGGGCCAGACGGTCGCGTCGTCGCGACGGCGCGGAGCCGTCGCGGGCCGGTTGCGCAGAACCGGGCTCGTCGGCAGCAAGTTCCTGCACCCGGGCGATGATCTCGGTGACGTTCGTCGCGCCCGGAGGCTTCGGCGCCCGCCGGGCCAGCTCGAAGTGGAGCCGGGCGTCGGCATCGTGGGGATACCCGGGCTCGGCGCGTCGTCGGGCTGCATCGGTCTCGAGCTCACCGATGAGACGGTCCAGGTCCATCTGGTCGGGGGAGTCGGAGGTGCCATGCTCGTTGGTCGCCATCGCGTTGCACGGGCTCCGGAGTCTGCGGAAGAGATCGGTCAGGTGCGTCTCGGAAAGTGGCTGGACCGGTGACCGGTCAGCTGGTCACGAGCGACATTAGCGTCTGGGCCAAGGGGCGGAACTGGTGGGAGGCGGCGAAGCTCATCCCGACCTCGGCCAGAGCTCGCTGGCGCTCGGGACGGGCCAGGAGGTCTTGCAGACGCTCGGCGACGACATCGGGATCGGCACTGGGAAGCAAGGCGACCGTTCCCTCGGGGTACTCGGCCGCCGTGGCCACGTTGGTGACCACGGGGACGCCTGCGGCCAGGGCTTCGAGCACTGCCGCCGAGGATTCCCCACTGGCTCCTTCGCGCAGTTGCACGGCGAGGGTGGCTCGGGTGAGCCAGCGCTTCCACTCCGGCTCGTCGACCGCACCCGAGATCGCCACGCGTTCGAGATTGCCCCGCACCCGGGCCCGGTCGGTGATGACTTGGACGAGGAAATCCGGACACGGTCCGACAAAGGCGAGACGGCACCCCGCCCGGGCCGCTGCGTCCACCAGGAGGTCGGGACGTTTCGCCATGGAGACGATGCCGAAGGCCACGACGAGGTCCGGCTCCGCCGCGGACCGGTCCGTCGGCGTCACCGGGGGACAGGCCGGCGGCAAGACGTGGATGGGAGGGCGATGGGCCAGGGGGGCGAGATCGAGCAGGACCAACTGGCGGGCCACTTCGGAGTTGACCAGGAGACCACGACAGCGCTCGGCCAAGAGGGGCAGGAGCCCGACCCCCGCAGTCGTGAGGTCGCGTACCGACCGGCCGGCGCGCTGGGCGCCGTGGTGAGGAGCACGCCCCGGATAGCAACGTTCGAGGAGCCACGCCAGCGAGTGGGAGAAATCGGTGTCGTCGAGCGACTCGAGCGCGGTGACGGCGATTGCCGCCAGCCGCACCTCGTGCAACCAGATCCATCCCGGGTATCGGAGTGCGTTCTCCACCGTCGCAAGGTGTCCGTCGGAATTCCCCAGCGTGTAGACGACTCCGTCGTATGACGCCGGACGGCAGTCCATGCCGAAGGTGTCGATGGAGAAATGGCCCACACCGTCGGGAAGGGGAGGTGGCGCCGGCAGCGTTGTCACGGCGTCGATCATGTCGTCGCCCGCAATGGCCCGAAGGAGTCGGTCGTTGTAGATGGCGATCCCTCCCACCAGGGGTGGGAGGGGACCCACCAGTGCCACGCGCCGGGGCGGCTGCGGCGGGGTCCACACCGACGCAGGACGCTGCTCGCCCATGCGGTCGATGGCGTGGGCCGCCCGCGCCGCCACGGCGTCCCATGTCGAGCCCGTTGCCAACGTCCGTTGGGCTTCCAACACGGTGGCCCGGCGCTCGTCGTCGGAGAGCAGATCAGCGATGGACCGCGACAGATCACCCGTGTCGGCGGGGTCGAAGGTCGCCAGCGCAGTGGCCGCCGCTTCGGCCAAGGCCGTCGTCTGCGAGGCCAGCGCAGGCGTGCCGCAGGCGGCCGACTCGAGGACGGGCAGGCCGAAGCCTTCGGCGAGCGACGGCATGACGGTGACGGCGGCCCGCCGGTAGCACGCCCGCAGAAGCTCGTCCCCGACGGCGCCCGCCAGCACCAGGCGCCCGGTCATCCCGGCGCCCTTCGCCGCCTCGTCGAGTCTGGCCTGCCACGGCGGGGTCAGTTCCCCCACCACCAGGAGGTCGAGGTCGAATCCCGCCCGGACGAGCAGACCCACGGCCGAGATGAGTCGCTCGGTGCCCTTGCGGATGTCACTTCCCCCCACGGTCATCACGAAGGGACGATCTTCGAGCTGACCCAGGTACCAACGAAAGTGCTCACCGTCGGTGCCGTCGCTCGGGGTGAAGAACGGTGATACCCCGCAGCCGATGGTGAGCACCTTGTCGGGGTCGGCTCCGAGCAGCTCGATGGCCTCGCACCGGGTGTGCTCGGAATCTGCCAACACCAGGTCCGCCGCCGCCACCCATGCGGCACGGGCCCGGTACCGATCGAGGTGCGCGGGGGTGGGAAGGTAGCGATGGGGGGCGCGCAACGGGATGAGGTCGTGCAACGTCACCACGCGGGGAAGCCCCACGCTCTCCCAATGGGGGCCGATCACGAGACCGGTGGGATCGAGAGGGCCGCACGAGAGGAACGGCGCGGGAACGTGATGGACGATCGGACCGGCGTCGTCGAGGAGGGCCCGCATCGACGAGACGCCGTCGAAGCAAACGAGGCCGCTCATCGCCAGCTCCGGTGCGAGGCCCAAGGGTGGCGGCAACTCGGGCGAGAGCAGACCTGCGGCCAAGCGGCCGCTGCGGTGGAGGGCCTCACTCAACGAGGCGACGTACCGGCCGATCCCACGGTCGGCGATGCCATCGGTCTGCAGCGCCTGCAGGTCGACGGCGACGCGGATCGTCGTCGTCAAGCGTCGCTCGGTGATTTCGCCCCGAGCAGGTGCTCGATCGCCTCGATCCGGCGCGTGACCCTGGCTTCGGACTCCGCCGTGCCGTGGGAGTACTCGATCGACGCCGCCGCCCGAGCCGCGGTTGTCTCCACCGTCGCCTGGACCTCACCGAGACGACGCTCCAGCGTCGTCAGTATCTCCAAGCGCGCGTCGACGGCATCGAGACGGGCGTGGAGTTGTGCGAACGCCCTCCGTTCGATCCAACCCTGCGCGCGCCGCAAGAATCGTTTCACGGTCCGTAGGATTGCCACTGCGCCACGCGAGCGTCAAGCGACCGAGCGCACGGGAGAGGTCGACGGTCGTGCTTCGAGCTCATCGGACCCCGGTGGCGCCCGCGTCGGCAGCACGGCCCGGGTTCTCGAGCCAATCGAGCAGGGGCTGAGCCACCCGTGGCCATTGGAACTGTTCCAACGTGGGCCCGAAGTCCGGCTCGGGGGCGTCGTCGGCGAGGAGCCTCTGCAAGGCATCCACGATGGCGTCGACGTCACCCGCTGCCACCGTGACCCCGAGCCCCCGCGCCGCCACGAGGTCGCTGAGTGCGTCACCACCGGTGAGGATCATGGGTCGACGTGCCCACAGGTAATCAAGGACGCGGGTGCGGAACGAGAACCTCGTCTCGAGGTTGTCGAGATGGATGCTGGCCGCCACATCCGCGTCGAGGAGATAGCTGCCCCAGGCGTGGTACGGCACCCATTGGTCATTGAAGAAGACGGTCGACCCCGTGAGGCCCAAGGCATCGCTCACCTTTCGCAGCTCGACGGCTCGGGCCATCTCCACGATGTCGGGGTTGGGATTGCTCATCCCGAGGAAGACGAGACGGACGGCGGGAATGCTGCTCCGGACCCGGTCGACGGCACGGACGAGCGAGACGGGGTCGAACCAGTCATAGACGCCGCCCCCCCAGACGATGACCGGGTCACGGTCGGCGATGGCGGGAAAGTGCCGTCGCAGTGCGGGGCCGGCCGGGACGGGGGGCTCGGGAGGCAGACCGAATGCGACGACGTCGATCAGGCGCCGCAGGGTGGGGTCGAGGTCGTAGTTGACCGGATTCACGCGTCCCGCGTGGAGAGCGCGCCGAGCCAGAAATCCCGCTGTCGCTCACTGGCGCACAAGAAGAAGTCACCCCGACGAAGGTCGTCGTTGATGACGGCCACCTGGTGCGAGACAGCCTCCTGGTAGGCCGCGTCGTCTCGCCCGCCGCGTTCGAGGTTCTCGAGATGGGTGGGGATGTACATGTCGATGATGACCGGCTTGTCACTCGAAGCGACCTCGGGATGACGACGAATGACGCTGGTCGGTGCGAATACGATGTCGGACTGCTCCACCAGCGAGGCCATTGCCGAGCTGTCCGGGGTGATCGAGCACACCCGCATGGCATCGTGACGTCGTGACGCCCCCGCCGTCCCCGCCAGGGTGACGTCGAATTTCGACGACAACACCTGGGCGAGGTGCCATGCCCGTATGGCCGGTCCCGCCATGGCCTCGGTGAGAGGGTCGAAGCTCAGCACGAGAAGGCGCGTCCGCATCAGCGACGATGGGTGTCGTCCGCGACGACGGGGTGCCACCGGTGGTGCAATGGCACCGCTAGGTCCTCACTAGGCTCGCACCATGACGCGACGGAGATGCGCGCGGTGAGAGAGCGATCATCGAGACGATGATAGTCGGCTCTTCGTCGTCGACGGCTCGACAGCTGCCGCGCGCACAGCGTGTCGTGGTCATCACCGATGACGTCCTCACCGCGAAGATGGCCGGTCCCGCCATCCGGGCCTGGCACATCGCCGAAGCACTGGCGGTCGAGCACGAGGTGGTCTTGGCCACCACGTCGGATCTCTGTGACGTGGCCTCTGCGCATTTCGCGGTGGAGTCCGCAGACCGGGACCGGTTCGAAGAGCTCGAGCACTGGTGTGACGTCGCCATCGTGCAGGGCTATCTCCTGCACAACGTTCCCGAGCTCCGCCGCTCGCGCAAGATCATGGTGTTCGACCTCTATGACCCGCTTCATCTCGAGGCGCTCGTGCTCACCCGTGCCGATCCGGAGCCCGAGCGCTCGGTGAACGTGGCCAACACGGTCGGGACCCTCGAAGAACAGCTGACACGCGGGGACTACTTCATCTGTGCCAGTGAGAAACAGCGAGACCTGTGGTTGGGGTTCCTGGCCGCCGTGGGAAGGGTCAATCCGCGCACCTACGAGGACGACTCCACGCTTCGCCGGCTCATCGACGTCGTCGCCTTCGGCCTTCCCGACGAGCCACCGGTCCACACCCGCGCCGTCCTGCGGGGAGTGGTGCCGGGCATCGGGCCCGATGACGACGTCGTGATGTGGGGAGGCGGGCTCTATCATTGGTTCGACCCACCGACGCTCATCCGGGCCATCGACAAGGTCCGCCGCACCCGACCACAGGTCCGTCTCTACTTCCTGGGCATGCGTCATCCCAAGCCGGACATCGTCGAGTCCACCGTAGCCACCGAGGCACGTCGCCTCGCCGAAGAACTCGGGTTGACCGGGACACACGTGTTCTTCAACGAAGGCTGGGTCGACTACCACGAGCGTCAGAACTACCTCTTGGAATCCGACGTCGGGGTCAGCCTCCACCTCGAACACCTCGAGACGCAGTACTCGTTCCGCACCCGCATGCTCGACTATCTGTGGGCGGGCCTCCCCGTCGTGGCCACCGCCGGCGACGGGTTCGCGCAGGTCATCTCGGCCGAGGGGATCGGAGTCGTCGTCCCCCCCGGGGATGTCGATGCCGTGGCAGGTGCGTTGGAGGACCTCTTGGGCGACCCCGACACTCGTGAGGTGTGTCGAGCGCGCGCCGTCGCGGTGGCGTCACGGTTCCGGTGGTCGGCGGTGCTCGGGCCCCTGGTCTCGTTCTGTGCCGCTCCCCGACATGCCCCCGATGCGCCGGATTGGCCCGGCGCCGGTGACCCGACGCTACCGTCGGAGCCCGGGGACCTACCGGCCACCGGGCCCGGCGCGGTCCTGGGTCGGGTGGCGCGTCTCTATCGGGAAGGAGGGGTGCGATCCGTCGCCGGCGCACTCCGGCGCCGTCTGGGTCCCTGGCGGGGGCGTCGGTAAAGGTTCGGGCCCTCCTTGTCGATAGAGGTGTGTTCGACATTGAGGGGTGGATCTGTGGAGATTGCCGGTGGTCGCCGGAGCCGTCATGGCCGTGTGGTCCTCGGAGCGGCACTGCTCACCGTTGCGTTGTTGGGGGCAGGATCGAGCGGGGCGGAGGCCGCCACGCAGGCGCACGCACCCTCGCTCTCGCTGATCTGGACCCAGACGGTCAACGACACCGGTGGCCCCATCGCCCTGTCGTCGCCCAACGTGGCCAATTTGCCCGGAGGTCGGTCGGTGGTGGTGGGCGATCGCGCCGGCCACGTCTGGGCGTTCCACCTCGCCTCGGGGACAGGTGTGGCGGGATGGCCGGTGAACACGGGCGTTCCCATCGACTCCACCCCCTCGGTGGCCGACACCGCGGGCAACGGGCTCGACTCCGTGTTCATCGGTGAGGGCAATGCCGCCACACCGACGTCGGGCGGGTACCTCGGCATCACCCCCCAGGGGACCACGCAGTGGTTCACCAACGTCCAGAACCCAGCCACCGACGCCGCCCCCGCCAAGGCCGTGCAGGCGTCGATGGCGGTCGGCAACCTCAACGGTGGTACCGACGTCGTCGCCGGGTCACTCGGAGAGGTCGGCCAAGCCATGAACGCGGCCAACGGAGCCATGCTCCCGGGCTTCCCGTGGTTCCAGGCCGACAGCAACTTCACGACCCCGGCCCTCGGTGATGTCTATGGCAACGGCCGGACCGACATCGTCGAAGGTGGCGACTCCTCGGCCGGTGCCGCCTACGGTGTGCACTACAGCAACGGCGGCCACATCCGGGTGCTCAGTCCCACCGGCAACGCCGGCACAGGCAACCCCGGTGGTGGCCTGATCTGTCAGTACAACACCGACCAGACCGTCCAGTCCTCCCCGGCGGTGGGTGAGCTCGGCGGAAGTGTCGGGATCGTCTTCGGCACCGGCGCCACCTTCGGGGGCGCGTCCACGACCAACGACCTCATCGAGGTCAACGCGCACTGCACCGTTCGCTGGATCGAGAAGCTCGACGGCACCACGACAAGCAGTCCGGCGTTGGCCGACATCCTCGGCAACGGCCAACTCGAAGTGCTCGAAGGTACGAGAGTGGGCACGGGTGGATCGATCTGGGCGCTCAACGGTGTCACCGGGGCCACCATCTGGCACACCGCCACCGCCGGCCAGGTCATCGGCTCGACCGTGAGCGCGGACCTCACCGGTTCGGGATACCAGGACGCCATCGTGCCGACCACGGCCGGCGTCCAGATATTCGACGGCAAGTCCGGTGGGCTGGTCGCCACCTTGGGACAGAGCGCGGGGCTGGCCTTCCAGAACTCGCCGCTGGTCACCGACGACCCCAACGGTTCGATCGGCCTCACCATCGCCGGATACAACTCCAGCTTCCAAGGTGTGATCCAGCACTACGAGGTGACCCCGAGCAACGGGGCGACGGCCACCGAGGCCGGAGCGTGGCCGATGTTCCATCACGACTCCAAATTGACGGGGAACACGGGACTGCCTTCCCCTGTCGTCCAAGTGCCCTGCAACGCGCCCTCGGGAAGCCCGGTGGGCTATGACATGACGGCCTCGGACGGAGGCGTGTTCAACTACGGGAACCTGCCCTTCTGCGGATCGACCGGCAATCTCCTGCTGACGAGACCCGTGGTCGGCATCGCCGTCACCCCTGACGGCGGCGGGTACTGGCTCGTGGCCTCAGACGGTGGCGTCTTTGCCTTCGGCGACGCCGCCTTCCACGGCTCGGCGGGCAACATCGCTCTCACCAAGCCCGTGGTGGGCATGGCCGTCACCCCCGACGGCGGCGGGTACTGGCTCGTGGCCTCGGACGGGGGAGTGTTCTCCTACGGCGACGCCGCCTTCCACGGCTCGGCGGGCAACATCGCTCTCACCAAGCCCGTGGTGGGCATGGCCGTCACCCCCGACGGCGGCGGGTACTGGCTCGTGGCCTCGGACGGGGGAGTGTTCTCCTACGGCGACGCCGCCTTCCACGGGTCGACCGGGAACATCCACCTGACCAAGCCCGTGGTGGGCATGGCCGTGGACGCGCGCACCGGCGGGTATTGGTTGGTGGCTTCGGACGGCGGCGTCTTCGCCTATGGCTCGCCCTTCTTCGGCTCGGCGGGCAATCTCCGTCTGGTCAGGCCGGTCGTCGGGATGATGGCGACCAAGAGCGGAACCGGCTACCGCCTGACGGCGGGCGACGGCGGGATCTTCTCCTACGGGAGCGCCCCGTTCTACGGCTCCACCGGCAATATCGCCCTCACCCGGCCCGTCGTGGGCCTCGGCGGGTTCTGATCGTTCAGCGGCGGCCGGCTGCGTGCCGGCGTCGCACCGAGGTCAGGAACCCGGCATAGCGGCGGATCAGGGTGGGCCACTGGTAGTAGCGCTCCACATAGGCGTGGCCACGACTGCCGAGCAGTGTGCGCAGCCCGGCGTCGGCGAGCAGGCGATCCAACACCGCTTCGAACTCGCGGTACGAGCCGAACCACAGGCCACCGCCCGATCGTTCGCAGTGCTCCCGGGTGGGATCACAGGTGGCGTTGACCACCACCGGCACGGATTGCTCCCATGCCTCGAGGACGACGAGCGAGAACGACTCGAGGGCCGAGGGCGATATCGAGATCATGGCGTCGCGCACGATGTCGCACTTGTCGGCCTCGCTCACCGTGCCCGTGAGGATGATGTCCCCGTGCTCGGGGATCGTGGCCGCTCTCGGTCCGACCAGGGCCAGGGCCAGTGGTCCGGGATGGCGCTTCTTGTAGGTGGCGAAGAATGCCGCCAACATCGAAGAACCCTTGTGCTCGTCGACTCGGCCCACGCTCACGACATAGGGACGCTCACCGATGCCGAGGACCACCCCGCCCGCCCGCCCGCCGTCGACGACGGGCGAGACGCCCAGGCCGAGCTCGATCTGCGGGATCTGGGCGACCTGGTGGCGACGCTGGACCAATCGACGTTCGGCCGCGGTGTGGTAGCAGATGGCGTCGGCACCGGCGAAGGTGGCGTCGAACACCTTGAGGTAGAGCGCGGGCTCGTCATGGGCAGCGGGATGCAACACCCGCGGTGCGGTCGTCGCCTCCATGCCCACGACGGTGGGGTAGTAGAGGTAGGGGTAGAAGGCGATCACCTCGGCGTCACTGCCACCCACGGCATCGACAAGATCAGGTGTCACCGGTCCGTTGAGCTCGAGCCAGCGGCGCGACTGCTCCAGGCTGGCCTCGGCCGGCGCCAGGCGCAGTCGCCCGTCGAGCTCGTAGAACTCCGGCACTCGGCCCGACGCCGATGCGAAACGGTGGACGGTGACCCCGTTGAGGTCGCTGTCGCCGGCGGGCAACACGTTGTCCCACGTGATGTGATCGAGCGCGCACGTGGAGAAGACCTCGACCTGCCAACCGCACTCGGCCACGAGGTGCTCGGCCAACTGCCGGGCGGCGGACTCGGCTCCCCCCATCACCTCGACGCCGTAGCGCGGCGTCACGAAGGCGACCTTCATCGTCTGTTCTCCCCGCCCCGCCCGACGGGCCGTTGTCAGCTGAGGTCACCGAGGCGGGCCGTCACGAGATAGTCCCGTCCGTCGGCCCCCTCCGCGACGGTGGCGTCGAGGCTCAGATCGCCCAAGACCCGGAGCCACGTCCGGGGTCGGTACGGCCGTGCCGCGGCCATGTCGGCCTCGACCGGTGCGTCGTCGGCTTCCCAGCTCGCCGGCGTCAGAGAGTGGACCACCAGGACCCCTCCCGGCGCCAGGCACCGCACGGCGCCTTCGAGGAGCCTGCGCCGCTCGACATATCCAGACCCTTCGACGACTCCCGACAGCACGATGCCTTGGAGCGAACCCGACGCCACCGCGTCGAGGTGCTCGATGACGTCCTCGACCCGTAGGTCCAGGCCGTCGAGCTCGTGGCTCGACACCCGGGAACGGGGATCGACCCCGTAGGCGTCCACGCCCTGCGCCACCAGCGCGCCCACGAGCCACCCGTCGCCGCAGGCTGCGTGCACGACGCGGGCCGAGACGGCCCCGTAGACACCGGTGACGGCCGGCACCCACCACGCGTCGGCGTTGTGGGCCCACGCCACCTCGATGACGCACGACGGCGGAACCGCCAATGCGTCCACCTTGCGACGGAGGTCGGTGACCTGGGCGTCGAGGACGTGCAGCGCCCGGCTGACGGCGGTGGCGAACTCGCTGACCTGGTGTGTCACGTATCGGAGGTACCAGAGGCTCAACGACCGCAGACCGCGCTTGACCGTCGTGCCTCCAGGACGGCGCGACTCGACGGGCACGACGGGGTCGATGAAGACCGATGCGTCGACCAACCTGAGCATGTCCCGCAGGGCCGCCCCCCGGCCACCCAGTGGTGCGTGAGCCAAGAACAACTGGTCGAGCTCGCGTTCGATATGGGGAGGGAGGTCGCCAGAGGTCCGTCGTCTCCGCACCTCCTCGTCGATCTGGCGGCGCACCTCGTCGAGGTATCTCCGGGCCTCGTCGTCGTGGTCCGACAACCCCTCGCCGGGTCGACCTGGGTCGTCAGTCACCACGTCGCCTCCTTGTGGCCCCCATCCCCGTTCTCACCGGGCCGGCTTGCGGCACAGGTAGCTCAGGAGATAACAGTCCTCGATCTCGGCAAAGAGCCCTCTGTTGGTGGCCACTTCCCGGAGGGAGAAGACACCTTCCGCCACCGACCGGGCCGCGAGGTTCAGGCCTTTGGCTTCGAGGACTTCGAGCCCCGCACCCCGCAGCTTTTCCATCATCTCGCTGTGGGTGTACTCGTAGTCGTGATCGGGGTCGATGAACCCCGGTTGTTGCACCCGGCACACTCGGGCGTTCGGGGTGTCGAGGGCGAGGTGGCCGCCCGGGCGGAGAATTCTCGCCGCCGCCGACAGGACGCGCTCGGCCTCGTCGACGGGGACGTGCTCGATGCTCTGTCCCGAGTAGACGAGGTCGAACGACGCGTCCCCGTACGCGGTGAGGTCGGACATCGAGTGGTACCGGTACTGGACAGGCCCGAGCTCGGTCTCGATGACGTCGCGCGCCACGGTCTCTTTGTAGAGGTCGTTGCGGTCATCGGGAGGAAGGTCGACGACCACGAGCTCCTCGAAGGCATAGGGATAGCCCATGAGGACCATTGCACCTTTGTCCGAACCCAGTGCCGTGCCACCGAGGTCGAGGATGCGACGGGCCCGGGGGAGCGACCGGACGAACAGGCTGCGGCTGAAATGAAGCGCCGGCGCGAGCTCGGTGAAGGGTGCCACGGTCCACCACTCGCTCGAGGCGTAGATCCATTCGGCGAGCTGCGACGGCGACATCGAGCCGTCTCGCAGTCCGGGAAGGTACGACGCCGCGCCCGCGGGATCGGGTTTGCGGCCCAGGAGGACCTCGTAGAGGACGCTGAGCTGCAGTTCGGGAGGAAGAGCGGCGAGGCCCCTGTCGGTGCCGAGGGCCTTTGCTTGGACCCGTCGGGCCAGGCCTTTGGCCGCGGATTGCGGTGAGCGAAGGCGGTCCATCAGGCGTCGTCGACCATGGTCGCGCCACCGTAGCCGCCCCTGTGGAGCTTCAGGTGCTGCCGGTGACCGGCGCGGGCGGCCCCGAACGCAGTCCCCGCACACCGCGGCGCACAGACACCGCCGCCAGCAATGTCACTGCCACGACGATCACGACAGACCCCGTCGACAAGACGGCGGTACGCGGATCGAGCCCGCCGCCCGTCCCGGCCAAGCTCGCCAGGCATATGACGCTGACCGTCGCTTGCGCGGCGATCCCGATGGCGACGAGCAGTGCGAAGACAGTGGACGCGGCGAGCCAGGTGACCTCGAGACGGGCACGCCGGAGCGCGACCGCAGCGCTGACCGCACACCCGGCAACACATGCCACGGTCACCACGATCCATGCGACGAAGACGGCGAGGACGAGCGCACCGCGGGGCCACGTCAACGCGACACCACCTCGGGGCACGGCGTGATTGGCGATCACGGCCACGACGCCGGTGATCCCGAGCCACGCGGCGACGTACAGTGCGGGGGCCAGCGCCGGCACCACGACGTCGCGTCGTTTTTCCCTGATGGCGGGGACGACCACCGCCAACCAGAAGACCAGTCCGGTGAGGAGCACGGCCGCAGCGGTGATCTCCACGACGAATGTGCCGGCGTCGTACGCGGTCCAGGCCGTCCCGTGCAGCGCACGCAGTGGGGGGTCGTCGACCGCCTTGGAGAAGCCGCCTGCTGCCACGACGCTGGCGCACCACGCCACGAACACCGTGACGGTCGTGGCTTGGAGCCGCGCCCGTCGCTGTTCGACCGCAGCTCCGCCGAAGACCGGAGTCACCCAGGCCCGACAGACCCCGAGGGCGAGGTCGATGCTGTCGCGCCACCTCGTCTCGGTGTCGGAGACCAGGGACGCCAACTCGTCGCCGTAGCGGTGCCGGAAGCTGGGGGGATAGGCACCCACCAACACGCGTTGCAGGCGCGGTCGGGCCCGTCACCACGCCCCCCGCAGGATGGGGGCGTGGTGGGCCAGGCGTCGTCGGCCCAGTCCCGCGAAACGCTGCATGCCGGCGAGCTGGTGCTCGAGCACCTCGACGCCGCGCCCGGTCAGCCGGTAGGGCCGGCGACGCGGGTCGTCGCTGTCGATGGCCTCGATCAGGCCCCGGGCCTCGAGGCGGGCGATGGCCCCGTAGAGGGTGCCCGGGCCGAGCCGAACGCCGGTCGTCTCCTCCACGTCGTGCACCATGGCGTACCCGTGCCGGGGCCCCTCGGCGAGGCTTCCCATGACCAGGAGCCCCGGATCGGTCCATTTGGGGTCGTCGGCGACTCTGGGCACGGGCCCTCCTGGTGACGTCGGAAGATAGTACGTAGAACGATATAGCCACGGGGCGGACTTCGCCAGCGCGGGGGCGGCGCCCGGCCCCCGGTCCAGTCCGCTGGCGCCGTGGCGTCCGCCTCCGAGGGTGTCCACGTGGCTACCATCGGCGGTATCCATTTCACCTCCCCCCGGCGGCGGCGCGTCCTGGGACCCGTCGCTCGCACCCTGGTGTCCCTGGCGGGGCTGTCCGGCGTCATCGCCCTGGTGCCGGCGGCACCGGCGGCCGCCTATCCCTTCGCCACCGTCTCGGTGACCGGCCACGGATTCGGCCCGGGCAGCGGCATGGGCCAATGGGGGGCGCTCGGCTACGCGCTGCAGGGGCTCTCGGCGACGCAGATCCTGTCGACCTACTACGGGACGGTCAGCGGCGGCGCTGCCACCACGGTGGGGGCCCTGCCCAACGGGTGGACCGACGCCACCCCGATCACCGTGGCCTTGACCGCCAACGCCGGCAACGACGTGATCGTGACGTCGAACTCGGCGTTCTTCGTGGACGGCGCCCCGGTGCCCGCAGGTTCAGGGGCTCGTTTCCACTTGATGGGGCCGGGGAACTGGGCCGTCTACACGAGCTCGGGGGGGTGCGGAGGCAACGGCAACTGGGGCGCGGCGGTGGCGAACGTGGCCACCCCCATCGCCACTCCGGGCAGCGAGCCTTTCCCCTCGGACACCACCCTGGCCAACGAGGCCCTGCAGTTGTGCCAGTTGCCCCACAACATCACCGTGCGCGGCTCACTGCAGGGGACGGTCAATACCGCCGGATCGCCACGAACGGTCAACGTGCTTCCCCTCGGGCAGTACGTCGCCGACGTGACACCGTCGGAGTCACCGGCGTCGTGGGGCCCACTGGGCGGCGGCGCGGGGCTCCAGGAGCTCGAAGCCCAAGCCGTCGCGGTCCGGTCGTACGTGATGAGCACCTACGGGAGCCTCCAGGGCTACTTCGGCTACGCCGATATCTGCGACAACGGCTGCCAGGCCTATCTGGGCATCACGAACGAGAACGCGGCGACGGACACGGCTACGACCAGTACTGCCGACACGGTTGTCCTCATGCCCAACGGCACCGTGGCGCGCACCCAGTACTCGTCGTCGACCGGTGGCTACAGCGCGGGCGGGACCTTCGCGGCGGTTCCCGATCTCGGTGACTCGGTGTGCGTCCCCGGTGCCTGCAACCCGCACCACACCTGGCTGGCCCACGTTCCGGTGTCGGCCGTCGTCGCCGCCTATCCCCAGATCGGTACGTTGGTGTCGGTGGGGGTGTCCCAGCGCAACAACCTGGGTGACCTGGGGGGCCGTGTCCTGCAGATGACCCTGCAGGGCACCCTCGGAAGCGTCACCATCAGCGGCGACACCTTCGCGTCGCAGTTCGCCCAGTACGGGTTGCAGTCGAACTGGTTCTCCGTCACCAGCCAGGCGAGCGGGGGCGTGGGCGGGTACTGGCTGGTGGCGACCGACGGCGGGGTGTTCTCCTTCGGGAACGCCGTCTTCCACGGCTCGGCCGGGAACATCAAGCTCACCAAACCGGTGGTCGGCATGGCGTCGACACCCGACGGCGGCGGCTACTGGCTCGTGGCCTCGGACGGCGGGGTGTTCTCCTACGGCGACGCCGTCTTCCACGGCTCGGCCGGGAACATCAAGCTCACCAAACCGGTGGTCGGCATGGCGTCGACACCCGACGGCGGCGGCTACTGGCTCGTGGCCTCGGACGGCGGGGTGTTCTCCTACGGCGACGCCGTCTTCCACGGCTCGGCCGGGAACATCAAGCTCACCAAACCGGTGGTCGGCATGGCGTCGACACCCGACGGCGGCGGCTACTGGCTCGTGGCCTCGGACGGCGGGGTGTTCTCCTACGGCGACGCCGTCTTCCACGGCTCGGCCGGGGCGCTGCACCTGGCCCAGCCCGTGACGGCCATGGCGTCGACACCCGACGGCGGCGGCTACTGGCTCGTGGCCTCGGACGGAGGCGTGTTCTCCTTCGCCAACGCGCCCTTCGAGGGCTCGCTCCCCGGGGTCGGCGTACGCTCCCCGGGCGTGGGCCTGCTCCCCACCGCCTCGGGGGCGGGCTATCTGATCGTGACCACCGACGGGCGGGCCGTGGACTTCGGCGACGCTCCGCAGTTCGGCGACGTGGCCGACGTGGTGGTGGGATATACCGGGCACCTCGTGGGCGGAGCCACCGTCGCTGGATAGGAGTCGATCATGCTGACCCGCCGTCTCGGTCGTACCGGGCACCACTCGTCGATGGCGGTGCTGGGCGGAGCCGCCTTCTGGGGAACCGATCCCGAGGTCACCGCGTCGGCCTTCGACGCCGCCCTCGGTGCTGGGGTGAACCACCTCGACGTGGCGCCTCGCTACGGAGCGGCCCAGGAGTCACTCGGGCCCCTCGTGGAGCCGGTGCGTGCACGGCTCTTCGTGGCGTGCAAGACGATGCGTCACGACCCCGACGGGGTGCGCGCCCAGCTCGAGGAGTCGCTTACGTTGCTGCGCTGTGACTACTTCGACCTCTACCAGATGCACGCCGTGACCGATCTCGACGAGCTCGACGCCCGGGCGGGTGCGGTGACCGCCATCATCGCCGCGCGCGACGAAGGACTGTGCCGGTTCGTCGGGATCACCGGGCACAACCTCACCACCCCCACCGCCCAGCTCGAAGCCCTCCGGCGCTACGACCTCGACACCGTGATGTTCCCGGTCAACCCCCGCCTGTGGGCGGATCCCGCCTATCGCCACGACGCCGAGGCGCTGTTGGCCGAGGCCGAGTCCCGCGACGTGGGGGTCATGGCCATCAAGGCCGTGGCGGCGAGGCCCTGGGGGGAACGTCCCCATACCGCCACCACGTGGTACGACCCTTATACGAGCCCGTCGGAGATCGAGCGGGGTGTGCGCTTCGTCTTGAGCGTGCCCGGCGTCCACGCCCTGTGCACGCCGAGCGATCCCCTCCTCACCCTGGCCGCCATCGAGGCGGCGGGTCGGTTCGAGCCCATGACCGCGGACGAGCAGACCGACGCCATGCGCGCCACGGCGACCGAGGACCACATCTTCCCCATGCCCACGGGCTGACGCGTCTGGTCCATGCTGTAGGTCGTGCACATCCGCCCCCGTCGAGACGCCGACGTGGACGCACTGCTCGAGATGGCACGGGTCGTGAAAGCGATTGACAGATACCCGCCCCGGGGGCCCATCGACCTCGGGTCGTTCCTCGCCCCCCCGCAGGAATTGGCGGCCTGGGTGGCAGTGCACGACGACGTCGTCGTGGGTCACGTGGCCCTGCACCGCACCGGGGCCCCGGTCACCGTGGCCCTCGCCGCACGGCATACCCACAAACAGCCCGACGAGTTGGCCGTGGTCGCCCGGGTGCTCGTGAGCCCGACGGCTCGCCGCCGTGGCGTAGGCCACGCCCTGCTCGACGCCGCAGTGGCAGAGGGTCTGGGGCGCGGCCTGCACCCGATTCTCGACGTCGCCTCCCAGCTCCGACACGCCGTCTCGCTCTATGAGTCCGCCGGGTGGGACCGAGTCGGGGAAGTGACGATCCATCTCGACGACGAGCCCAGTCTCGACTGCTTCGTCTACGTGGCGCCGACGGTGGCCGACCGGCTCGGGCCCACGGTCACCAGGCGGTGAGCACGTCCCCCAGCCGGCGGAACCTGCGCAGCTTGCCGAACCGGCCCAGTCGACCGGCGTCCACCCCGATGTCGGCGGCCCGGAGCATCTCGAGGTCACCGGCGCTGTTGCCGTAGGCCCACAGATACGGCTGGGCACCGTCGCCGACGTGGGTGGCGCCCAGCGAGGCTGCCATCCACTGCTCGAGCCTGGCCAGCTTCTGTGGCCCCCGGCAGTTGCCTCCTTCGAAGCGACCGGTCAGCTTCCCGTCCCCGTCGATCTCCAACCGCGTGGCCACCACGCCCTCGACCCCGAGCTCGTTGGCGGCGGCACCCACGTAGTACTCGGGCGAGGCCGATACCACGACCACGTGATGGCCCTGGCGACGGTGCCAGTCGAGCCGGGCCCGCACCCTGGTCCGGCTGCGTCGGCGGTAGTGCGCCACCCCGAACACCGCGGCGCGCGCCGAGATCTCAGGGGCGGCCCGCCCGGCCAAGGTCCGGACGAAGAGCGCCTCCTTGGCCGTGTCGGCGGCCTCCCCACCGAACAGCGCGGCCCGGAGCAGTTGGGGGAACAGGGCGATCCCGGCCGAGACGACCGCGTCGCGCCCGCACATGGCGGTGAGGAACTTCCACACGCTCCCGCCGCGCGTGAGCGTCCCGTCGAAGTCGAAGGCGGCCACCACGAGGTGGCCCGGCATCCGCTCGTCGGCGCGGCGCAGGTCGTCTTGTTGCGCCGAGCTCATCCGGACGCGCCGTCAAGGGGTGTGCCGTGGCGCCCCGCCCCCGAGGCGAAGCGACTGGCGCCGAGCCGCGTCTCGCCGCTGTCGATGGTGTGCTGCCCGAAGCGGGCTTCGAGCACGAGTGCGTCGGGCTCGGGTAACCCCCACTGCCACAACACCGAACGGCGGTCGTTGCGCAGACAGGTCTGGGGGAGTGCCGCCAGCTCCAGGGCGAGCTCGACGGCGGTCTCGAGGGCCCGCCCGGGCGCGGTGAGCCGGTTCACGAGGCCCATGGCGAGGGCCTCGGGGCCACCCACGCCCCGACCGGTGAGCACGAGGTCCAGCGCGTGGCTCTGGCCGATGAGCCGCGGCAGCCGCACGGTGCCCCCGTCCACGAGGGGGACGCCGAAGCGTCGGCAGTAGACACCGAGCACGGCGTCGGTGGCGGCCACCCGCAGATCGCACCACAGGGCCAATTCCAACCCGCCCGCCACGGCGTGGCCCTCGATGGCGGCGATGACGGGTTTGGAGAGGTCGAGCCGGGTGGGCCCCATCGGCCCGGGCCCGTCTTCGGTCACGGGACGGCGGTCGCCTTCGGACAGGGCCTTGAGATCCGCCCCGGCGCAGAAGCTCCCGCCCGCGCCGGTGAGGACGGCCACCGACGCGCTGTCGTCCTCCTCGAAGGCGGTGAAGGCCGCCAACAACGCCGCGGCGGTGGCCGAGTCGACGGCGTTGCGTCGCTCGGGCCGAAAGATCGTGACCACGATCACCGGCCCCCGGCGGGAGATGTCGACGGTCTTCCAGACGGCCTCACCCACCGGCTCGCCCCTCACAGAGGGCCTCACCCACCGGCGGGTCTCCGAGGACGCGACCGGTGTCGGGGTCGGTGCTGCATGTCCCCATTCTCCCAGAGCGACCGGCTTTCACCGGGCTTCCCCGAAAGTCGACCCAACCAGTCGACAATTGACCATGCTCCCGGTACACTCCGGGGCGACGTCACGAACCACCGCCACCGCGAGACGAATGCAGGAGGAACAATGGCAGTCCGCTTAGGGGATATCGCCCCCGACTTCACCGCCGACACGACCGAGGGAACGATCAATTTCCACGAGTGGCTGGGCGACTCGTGGGGGATCCTGTTCTCCCACCCCAAGGACTTCACGCCGGTCTGCACCACCGAGCTCGGCGCCTTCTCCAAGGCCAAGTCCGAGTTCGACAAGCGCAACACCAAGCTCATCGGTCTCTCGGTGGACTCGGTGGAGTCGCACCGCTCCTGGGACAAGGACATCGAGGAGACTCAGGGCCAGGCCGTCAACTTCCCCGTGATCGGTGACCCCGATCGCAAGGTGGCCGACCTCTACGACATGATCCACCCCAACGCCAACGACACCCTCACGGTGCGCTCGGTGTTCATCATCGGGGCCGACAAGAAGGTGAAGCTCATCATCACCTATCCCGCCTCGACGGGCCGGAACGTCACCGAGGTCCTGCGCGTGCTCGACTCGCTGCAGCTGACCGCCGACTACCAGGTGGCCACCCCGGTCAACTGGAAGGACGGCGAGGACGTCATCGTGGTACCCGCCCTGTCCGACGAGGACGCCGAGAAGAAGTTCCCCAAGGGCTTCAAGCGCCTCAAGCCCTACCTGCGGGTGACGCCCCAGCCCAACAAGTAGGGCCTGTCGACAGTCACCACCGATCACTGCAATTCGTCGTTCGAGGCCGGCCTTTGGGGGCCGGCCTCGGCGCGTACGGTGTGACCGTGGAGACGTCGCGCCGTTCCTACGCTTTCGGTGACACCGCGGCGGCCTCGCAGCGCCTAGGTGTGCTCGCCTCGGTTTTCGCGCCCACGAGCCGGGCCCTGTTGGCGATGGTAGGGAGTCGGTCCACACGCCTCGTCCTCGACCTCGGGTGCGGCCCCGGGCACACCTCGACCATGCTCGCCGAGGCGTTCCCTTCCGCGCTGGTCGTCGGGATCGACACGTCGCCTGCCTTCGTGGCCGAAGCCACCGGCTCAGCTTCCCGACGCTGTCGCTTCGCCGTCGGCGACGTCACCCGGACGCCCCTGCCCTGTGCACCGGCGGACGTCGTCTACGGCCGGTTCCTGCTCGTCCACCTTCCCGACCCCCGTGCCACCGTGGCGGCCTGGGCGGGCGAGCTCCGTCCCGGCGGTGTCGTGATCGCGGAGGAGCCCGAGCGCATCGACACCGACGACCCGGACTTTCGCCGCTATCTCGAACTGGCCGACGCCGTGGTGGCCGATCGAGGTGGCGATCTCTATGTGGGCCACGAACTGCTCGATCTCGCCGCGCCTCCCGACACGTCGGTCATCGTCCACCAAGACGCTCCCCTCGAGGTGAGCGCGGGAGCAGCGGCGAGCATCTTCTCCCTCAATCTCGGGATCTGGGGCGGCGACCCGGTGCTCGCCGGTGTGGCGGCTCCGGGCGAAGTCGACGCGTTGCTGCGACGACTTCGACGCCGCTGCTCGGACGCCAGCACCGGGGTGATCAGGTGGCACATGCGCCAGGTCGTCGTCCAGCGCAGCCCGGTCAGGGCCCGGCCCGGGTGACCTTGACGTGGCCGACGCCGGTCTGGGCGTCGAGCACGATCCGGGGCCCGTTGCCGTTGCCGGCGGTCACCGTCGTCGTCGTCGCCCCCGCGCTCTGCATGACACGGCGCGGCCCGAACCCGCCGTCGTTCTGACCGAAGACCTGGACGTCGCCCAGACCCGAATGGGCGGACACGCTGGCGGCGGTGCCCGGGGGCAGCACCACCACCAGGTTGCCGATGCCGACGCTGGCGGTCACGTGGGTGGTGCCGGGGCGAAACGCCACATCGCTCAGGTCGACCTGCATGTTGCCGATGGCCAGGCGGTAACGCGGCGCCACCTGTGACGCCACGGTCGGGTGCCACTGTGTGTCTCCCACACCACCGCGCAGGGGCACGCCACTGAGCGCCTCGACGGAGAACACCGTGGCCACCGCCACCACCACGACGGCGACCACCCCGATGAATGTGGTGAGCAGCGCCCAACGCAGGGGCGAGCCGTGTCGGCGTCCGCTCGCCACGAGAAGGACCACCGCCAGGACGAGCGCGCACAGGCCGAAGAAGAAGCCCAGTCCCCCCAGCCCACCGTCCCAGTGTGGCCACCACGGGCCGCTCGAGAACAGGTTGGACAGGGCCACGATGCCGATGACGGTGCCGAGCACGATGGCAATGAGGCTGCGCCGACGAGGTCGTCGTTCGATGTAGTCCTGCATCACGGCCCGTCCGGAATCCTCCGCCGGGATGAGCAGCCACCCCGCCGCATACAACAGGAGCCCCGAGCCGCCCAACACCGCCAGGGCCACGAAGGCGATCCGGATGATGACGGGGTCGATGTCGAGGTAGTCGGCCAGGCCGGCCGACACGCCTCCCAGGATGCGGTTGTGCACCGACCGTCGCAGCGACCTCCGATGCGCTGCCCCGGGGGGGCCTTCGGAGGCGGGCCGCCAACCCCCCGAGGGCGGCTCGGGCGGTCCGGGGGGATCGGGAGGGGGAGGTGGGGTCGCCGGGGTCGAGCCGACGGCCGCCGCGGTGCCCGGGTCGGGTTCTGCCGCCGGTTCCGGCTCGGGTTCGGTCACAGAAGTCGTGAGCCGATCGGTGGTGCTGTGGGGGCTGATGTCATCCATGTGTCGATCATCAGGGAAGAGGCGCGGCAGCGAAATCGGGAATGACCCCGAGGATTACCCCGAGCATCGACGTCGGCTCAGGGCTATCCCTCGTGGTCGACCCCGGTGCCCACATGCGATCATCGCGGTATCCCCGAACACGCCGAACCGGTCGAGCCCACCGTGTCCCAGTCGCCTCCGACCCCGTCGATGCCGGCCACCTCTCTGCCTCTTCCACCACCGCCCCCGGTCCCACCGCCCCCAGCCGGAGAGGAGGCCAGGCCATTGCCCGGCCCGGGGCACCGACGGGCGTGGTGGCGGGCCATGCGCGGTCCCGGGCCACTTCGCCGGAGTCCCACCAACCGCATGGCGGGGGGTGTGGCGGGTGGACTGTCGGCTCGATTCGGCATCGACGCCAACCTCTTCCGGATCGCCTTCATCCTGGTGGCGGTCGGGGCTGGGACGGGCCTCGCCGCGTACGTCGTGGCCTGGCTCCTCATCCCCGGCGAGGGGTCGACGACATCGATCGGCCGCCGCGCCCTGGCGGACCGACGGACCGTGACGATCGCCCTCGCTTTTGTCACCGCCCTCGTGGCCGTGCTCCTGGTGCTCGGCGCCGCGGGCCTCAGCTTTACCGCCGGCTTGATCTGGCCGGCCTCCATCGCAGTGGGTGGCCTCGTGCTCGTATGGCGCGGTGCCGACGCCGAGGAGCGCGCCCATCTGAGCGAGCTCATGGGTCGGGCGCCGCTCATCGGGTCGCCCGAGTACAGCACCCGACGGTCCACCGTGGCGCGCGTCGTGGTGGGGGCGTTGATCGTCGTGGTCGGGCTCGGCGTCCTGGTGGCTTCGAGCCATCCCACGTTCGCAACCGTGCGAACGGTGATCGCCGCCAATGTGGTCATCGTCGGTGTCCTGGTCGTCTTCGGTCCGTGGTGGTTGCGCCTGGCCCGTGATCTCGCCGTCGAACGTCGCGAGCGCGTCCGCAGCGAGGAACGGGCCAACATGGCCGCCACCGTGCACGACTCGGTGCTCCAGACCCTGGCCCTCATCCAACGTGCTGCGGGTGACCAGGGTGAAGTGACCCGCCTGGCCCGGGCCCAAGAACGCGAATTGCGAGCCTGGCTGTTCGAGGGCCGGGCCCCGGGATCGTTCAACGGGGAGGTCTCGACGGTCGCCCAAGCCGTGTCGGTGATCGAAGGCGACGTCGAGGCCAGTCATCGGGTGGCGGTGGAGTCGGTGACGGTGGGTGATTGCGAGTTGACCACCGAGCTGCGCGCTCTCCTGGGGGCCGGGCGCGAGGCGACGGTGAACGCGGCCAAGTGGTCGGGGGCCGCTGTCGTGTCGCTCTTCGTCGAGGTCGAGCCGGCCCGGGTCTCGGTGTTCGTGCGCGACCGGGGCCGGGGCTTCGAACCCGACTCGGTGGCGACTGACCGCCAGGGCATCGCCGAGTCCATCCGGGCCCGGATGCACCGTCACGGCGGGACCGCGGTGATCCGCAGCGCACCGGGCCAGGGGACAGAAGTGGAGCTGGTCATGCCCAGGACGGGAGCTGGTCGTGAGTGAGCACGAGGGTCCGGGCCAAGGCGTGGGGCCGCGGGCGAAGGTGCGGGTCTTCCTGGTCGACGACCACCACCTCTTCCTCTCCGGGGTGCGCGCCGAGCTTGGTGATGCGGTCGAGGTCGTAGGGGATGCCGATGAGGTGGGAGCCGCCATCGAGCTCATCGCCGAGCGCCTCCCCGACGTCGTGCTCGTCGACGTCCACATGCCCGACGGTGGGGGCCAGGCCGTGATCGAGGCCATCGGGCGTACCCACCCCGAGGTCCGTTTCCTCGCCCTGTCGGTCTCCGACGCCGCCGAAGACGTCATCGGGGTCATCAGGGCGGGCGCGCGCGGCTACGTCACGAAGACCATCTCCGGTGCCGAGCTCACCGCTGCCGTCGAGCGTGTGGCCGACGGTGACGCCGTCTTCTCACCACGCCTGGCCGGTTTCGTCCTCGACGCCTTCGCCGCTGATCCCGGCGCGGCGGGCGGGGCGGTCCCGTCGTTCGATCCCGAGCTCGACCAGCTCACCCCGCGCGAGCGCGAGGTGCTGCGGCTCATCGCCCGTGGGTATGCCTACAAAGAGGTGGCTCGAGAGCTCTCCATCTCGGTCAAGACCGTCGAGAGCCATGTCTCTGCGGTGCTCCGCAAGCTGCAGCTGTCGAGCCGTCACCAACTGACCCGGTGGGCGACCGAGCGCCGGCTGCTCTGAGAGCGCCGGCCAAGCACCGGTTCAGGAACCGGTTCAGGGATCGCGCCGGACCATCCACACACCGCCGACGACCAGTGTCCCCACCGCGTACGCACAGAGGATGGCGAAGCCGTGCCAGAAGGGGAACGCCGGGAGGAATTGGTCGTGGGCGCCCTGCGACGTGGTGCTGGTCATGGCCGAGCCGATGGTGGCCGGGAGGTAGCGGCCGATGGGATGGCCGATGCTGGCCGGAAAGGCCGACACCACGAGCGGAAGGATCAGCAAGATCCCCACGAAGGTGGTGATGGTGCCGGCGGTGTGGCGGATGATGGCGGCCAGGCCCAGGGCCACGAGGCCCAGGACGGTCAGGAACAGGCCCCCACCGATGACGGCGCGCAGCACGTCGTGTTGGGCCAGCGTGGCCGTCGGAGTCGAGCCCGACAGGATCGACTGGCCCACGAAGAAAGCCGTGAACGACACGGCCTCGGTCACGATCAAAGCGACCACGGCGAAGACCATCGCTTTGGCGGCCAACACCACGGGTCGCCTCGGGATCGCCGCGAAGGTGGCCCGGATCGAACCCGAGCCGTATTCGGCGCTCATGGTGAGCCCACCGAGCACCCCCATGGCGAGCTGTCCGAACAGGAGCCCGGTGAGGCTGATGCTGGTGGGGTCGAACAGGGCCTTGTCGATGAAGTCGGCGTGGCGCCAATGCGACGCCTGGCTGGAGGTGGCGAGGATACCGATGCCGATCCCGAGCACGACGGTGGCGACCAAGCACCACAGTGTGGAGCGCACCGAGCGCAGTTTCGTCCATTCCGAGCGCAGCGCGCCCGAGAACCGATAACGCCCCACTGGCAAGGTGCGCGCCATGGGGGTGGCGACGACGGTCACGTCCGTAGCCCGGTGATCGTCGGCGGGGGCGTCGGGCGCGCGCCTTCGGCGCGGAACTCGACGCTGTCGCGGGTGAGCTCCATGAAGGCCTCCTCGAGCGACGCCGCTCGGGGGGCGAGCTCGTGCAATGCGATGCCGAGACCGGCGGCGAGGTCACCGATGGCGGCGGCGCTGAGCGCATCGACCACGAGGGACCCGTCGGGCTCGGTGTGCACCGCCCCTCCCGCCTCGACGAGCGGCGACCGTGAGTGGTTCGGGCCTCGGGGTCCGCACCCGGACCGACGCCCGTGAGCTCTGGGCCAGGAAGTCGGCGACGGGCTGATCGGCGATGAGCTTGCCTCGGCCGATGACGACGAGGTGATCGGCGGTCAGCGCCATCTCGCTCATGAGGTGGCTGGAGACGAACACGGCCCGGCCTTCTGCGGCCAGGCGCTTGAGCAGCGTCCGCACCCACAAGATCCCCTCGGGGTCGAGGCCGTTGATGGGCTCGTCGAAGAGGAGCACCCCGGGGTCGCCGAGCAGCGCCGCCGCGATCCCGAGCCGCTGGGTCATACCCAACGAGAACTTCCCGGCGCGCTTGCGGGCCACCGCCGCGAGTCCGACGAGCTCGAGAACCTCGTGGACACGCCGACGCGGGGATGGCGTTGGTCTGGGCCAGGGCCCAGAGATGGTTGTAGGCGCTGCGGCCGGGGTGCACCGCCTTGGACTCGAGCAGCCCGCCGACCTCACGCAGCGGCCACGGCAGGTCGTGGTACCGGCGACCCTCCACCTTCACGCTGCCGCCGTCGGGCCGGTCGATTCCCATGACCATGCGCATGGTGGTCGACTTTCCCGACCCGTTGGGGCCGAGAAACCCCGTGACCTGGCCGGCCCGGACATCGAACGACAGCCGGTCGACGGCCACGGTGGAGCCGTAGCGTTTGGTCAACCCTCTGGCCTCGATCACGCTCTGACACCTGGTCCGTCTGTGAATCCTCGCCGGTGTCGCGGATCCCGGCGGGGTCGGTCGGGCGCAGCGTAGGGCACAGGCGAACGTCTGCAGGCGCGGGCTGCTCAGCGATGGTGGGGGTGGCCCCCCCGGAAGAACCGGTCGAACAGTCCGTCGACACCGGCACCGTGCAGTGTCATGCCGCCGTCGACCACGATGGTCTGACCGGTGATGAACCGGGCCAGATCCGAGCACAGGAACACCATGACGTCGGCCACGTCCTCGGGTTCGCCGACCCGTGCGGCCGGGGTCATCCGCCCGTAGTGCTGCTCGGCATCGGGGACGATCTCGAGAAGCGGGCGCGTCAGGTTGGTCCTGATCATCCCCGGCGCCACGGCGTTGACGCGTATGACCGGTCCGTACTCGAGCGCAGCCGACGACGTCAGGGCGATCACCCCCGCCTTGGCGGCCGAGTACGGGGTCTCTCCCGCCGAGGGTCTCGTGGCACTGATCGACGCCGTATTCACCACCACCCCGCCCCCGCCCGCCAGCAGATGGGGGACGCCGGCGCGCATGCCGTTGAATACCCCGGTCAGGTTGAGCCGGACGATCCGGTCCCACTCCTCGGGGTCCCAATCCGCCAGGCCGACCATGGTGCTCCCCCCGGCGTTGTTGATGAGGATCGAGACGCCTCCGAGCTGTGCTGCGGCGGCGTCGACGGCGACGCGCAGCGCCTCGGCGTCGGTGACGTCCACCGCCGCGGCGAACCCGTCGATCTCCCTGGCCGTCGCCTCGGCACTGTCCCGGTCGATGTCGAAGACGGCGACCGCCGCTCCTTCGGCTGCGAAGCCCAGGCACACGAGCGCGCCCGATGCCCGACCCACCCCCGGTCACCACGGCTCGTCGTCCATCGAGCATGCCCATGTCAGCTCCTGTGGCCCGGTGGCGAGGCGGCACCGGCCGAGTCGTCGCCGACGAGGGTGTCGCGCAGCTCTCGCTTCAAGACCTTGCCCTGAGGATTGCGCGGCAGCGGTTCGGACCGGAACCAGATGTGGGTGGGCACCTTGAAGCCCGCCAAGCGCTCCTTCACGTGCCGGGCGAGCTCCTCGGCGGTGACCTTGGCTCCCGGGCGTAAGACGACGGCGGCTCCCACCTCTTCACCGAGGACGGCATGGGGCACGCCGATCACCGCGGTGTCGGCCACGGCCGGATGCTCGAACAAGCGCGGCCTCGACTTCGACCGAGTACACGTTCTCCCCGCCGCGGATCACCATGTCCTTGGCCCGGTCCACGATGTAGACGAATCCGTCCTGGTCGATCCGGGCCACGTCGCCGGAGTGGAGCCATCCCTTGGTGAAGGTGGCCGCCGTGGCGTCGGGCTTGTTCCAGTAGCCGCGCACGACGTTGGGTCCCTTGATCCATAGCTCGCCGGTGACGTCGGGGCCGCTCGGGAGGTCGGCGGTGGGCTCGTCGCCGGCGAAACCGTCGGGCACGACCCGGACGTCGCAGACCGGGACGGGAGGGCCGACGCTGTCGGGTTTGCGGACGTAGTCGTCGCCGTTGATCATCGTCGTGACCGAGGACGTCTCGGTGAGCCCGTAGCCGTTGGAGGGGGCGCTCACGGGGAAGTGCTCCTTGATGCGACGCACGAGGTCAGGTGGGGCCGGCGCCCCGCCATAGGCGACGGAGCGGATCGACGAGGTGTCGCGCGTGGCGAAGCTCGGTGCGTCGATCACTTGCATCACCATGGCAGGGACGCCCCCGAAGGTCACGATGCGCTCGCGCTCGATGAGCTCGAGGGCCCGTTCGGGATCCCAGTGATGCATCATGACGAGCTTGTTCCCGGCTGCGGTGTTCGCCACCAGGACCGAGTGACAGCCCGTGGCGTGGAACAACGGCACCGACAACAGATACGCGCCCGGTCCACCCTGGTCGTCGTCCCGGGGGGTGCGCTTGGTTGAAGAGCGCAGACCGGCCCGGGTGTTGAGGAAGAAGAGGCTCATCAGGTTGGTGCCCATGTTGCGATGCGTGCCCACCGCACCCTTGGGCTTCCCCGTCGTGCCCGAGGTGTAGAAGATGGTGGCATCGTCTTCGGGGTCGATGGTCAGCCCGGGCAGGGTGACGTCGGCCTCGGGCGTCCCGACCAGCTCGGCGAAGGAGACGATGGGGACCGGGGCGTGGGGGAGGGTGGGCACTTCGGTGCGGTCTTCGTGGGTGACCACCACGGCGCGGAGGTCGGGGAGCTCGGCCAGGTGCGGAGTGAGGCGGTCCAGGCGGGCCGCGTCGACGAAGGCCACTTTGGTCCCCGAGTCGGCCAAGCCGTAGTGGAGCTCGGGGCTCGTCCACCACACGTTGAGCGGTACCACCACGCCGCCGGCCACGGCCGCTCCCCAAAAGGCCATGGCCCACTCCGGGAGGTTGCGCATGGCGATGGCGACCCGGTCACCGAGCTCGACCCCGAACCGGTCCCGCAGGGCGTGGGCGATGGTGGCAGCGATGCGAAAGTTCTCCTCATAGGTGGTGCGCTCGTCCTCGTAGACGAGGTAGTCGCGATCACCGTGGCCCCGTGACAGCTCCAAGATCGTCGCCAGGTTGGCAGGACAGTTCTTCCATACCCGCGTGGACACGCCGCGGATCTCGATCTCTTGCATCTCGAACATCTGGCCCGGAGCCGTGATGGTCCGCGTCGCCTCCTGGATCGACATGGAGGTGTCCTCGGGCATGTGGGCTCCTTTGGGCACGGCGCGTTCAGCGCGTGCCGGCTCGAGTGGCGACGGGACGGCGCCTCCGCCAGGCATCGGCGACGTGCGGCGGCGTCCACCCCGCGTCAGAGGGGTCGATCGTGGTACCGGGAGCGACGATGGTGTCGATCCGGTCGAGGACCTCATCGGAGAGCGCAACGTCGATCGCACCCAGGGCGCCGGTCATCTGCTCCATGGTGCGGGGGCCCATGATCGCCGAGGTCACCGCAGGATGGGTGAGCACGAAGGCCAGGGCGAGATGCGTGAGCGGCACGCCGGCCTCGCCCGCCACGTCGACGAGGGCCTCCACGACCTCGAGCTTGGCCGCCACTTCGGGACGCGACGGCGAGAACCGGTCGGGGACACGACTGGCCCGCCCGCCGTCGGGCAGGGGGGCGTCCTTGCGGTATCGGCCCGTCAGCCATCCTCCGTTGAGAGGGCTCCACGCGATGACGCCCATCCCGTAGCGCTGACACGTCGGCAGCACCCCAGCCTCGACCCCGCGTGCCAGGATCGAATACGGAGGTTGTTCGCACTCGAAGCGCTCGCGCCCTCGTCGCTCGGCCACCCAGTGCGATTCGACGATGAAGTCGGCGGGGAACGTGGAGCAGCCGATGGACCGCACCTTCCCCTGGTGGACGAGGTCCGAGAGGGCACCCAGAGTGTCGTCGATGTCGCAGGTGGGGTCGGGCCGATGGACCTGATAGAGATCGATCCAGTCGGTCTTGAGCCGCTTGAGGCTCGACTCGACCTCACGCGTGATCCAGCGCCGCGAGTTTCCGGACATGTTCGGATCGGCCCCCATCGGCGCATGCACCTTGGTGGCCAGGATGACACCGTCACGACGGCCGCCGGCGAGGGCTTTGGCCACGATCTCCTCGGACTCACCGGCGGAGTAGACGTCGGCGGTGTCGATGAAGTTCACACCGGCGTCGAGTGCACCATGGATGATCCGCACACAGTCGTCGTGATCGGGGTTCCCCCACGCGCCGAACATCATCGCCCCGAGACACAGCGGGGACACTTTCATTCCGGTGCGCCCCAGGGTGCGAAGGTCCATCTCGTTCCTTTCGATGCTGCGGGGGGAGTGGCGGTCGTCGAGGATCGTCAGGACTGTGGTGCCACCGGAGGTGGGGTGAAGATGGCGGCGCGGTAGTAGCCGAGCTCGGCGACAGATTCGAGCACGTCGTCGAGGGCCCGGTGCGCTGTCTTCTTCTCCGGAGCCTTGGCCAGGACCCCGGGATACCAGCGCCGGCACAGCTCTTTCACGGTTGAGACGTCGACGGACCGGTAATGGAGCCAGTTCTCGATGTCGGGGAGCTGCGCGGCCAGGAAACGCCGGTCGGTCCCGATGGAATTGCCACAAAGCGGGACCGTGCCCTTGGTCGGGACGTGGGTCTTCAGGAACTCGAGGATCTCTCGACCGGCCTCATCGAGGGTCACGGTCGAGGTCTCGATGGCCGCCAGCAACCCGGACCGGGTGTGCATGTCTCGGACGACGGGTTCCATGGCGGCGAGCTGCTCGGGCCCGGCGTGCACGACCAGGTCCGGGCCCTCGGCGATCACGGCCAGGTCGTCGTCGGTGATGAGGGTGGCGATCTCCACGATCACGTGGCGGGCCGGGTCGAGTCCCGTCATCTCGAGGTCCATCCATACGAGCACTCGGGGGATGCTATCGGCGCACCGGGGAACGGCTTGGGCCGGGTTTTGGGCGCTCGGGCACGGACGATAGGGTCATGCGGTGCTCGAGGTGCCCCTCGTCCTCCTCGATCCCGGTCTGCCCCTGCCTTCGTACGCGCGCCAAGGCGATGCCGGGGCCGACCTCTACGCCCGGGAAGACGCCGTGCTCGCCGCGGGCGGTGGAAGGGCGCTCGTGCCCACCGGAGTGGCCCTGGCCATCCCACCGGGCTTCGCCGGTTTCGTCCAACCGAGGAGCGGGCTCGCGCTCCGGCACGGTGTCACCTGTCTCAACACACCGGGTCTGATCGACGCCGGATACCGCGACGAGCTGCGCGTCCTGCTCGTGAACACCGACCCGTCGACTTCCTATGCGGTCCACCGGGGGGACCGCATCGCCCAGCTCGTCATCCAGGCCGTGGAGGAGGCCAAGTTCGTCGAGGCGGCCGAAGGGGAGCTTCCTGACTCCGCCCGGGGCCTGGGTGGCTTCGGCCACAC
>CAWCMY010000011.1:0-252851 GCA_963796765.1 uncultured Acidimicrobiales bacterium
GGGCGCTGAGGGACTCGAACCCCCGACCTGCTGGTTGTAAGCCAGCTGCTCTACCAGCTGAGCTAAGCGCCCGTCCGGGCCAATCTACCCGGGTCGTCGTGCCCCTCGACCCGTGGGCCGGTGCCGTCGAGGTCCGGGCGAAGGACGCGTCTCACCCGTTGATGCCATGATGACCACGCCGTACTCGACCTTCAGAGGGAGCATCGATGTTTAGCGAGATCGTTGTGGGAACCGACGGCTCTGACACGGCGGCGGGAGCCGTGACGCTGGCGGTCGACCTCGCCCAGCGCTGCGGAGCAACGTCTCCATCTGGTTTCGGCATACAAGGACCCCGCCACAGCGGTTGCCGTTGCCCACGCCGGCGTCATTGCCGTGCCCGACACCGGGTTCACCGCTTTCGAGGTGCGAAGCGCCTGCGAAGAGTTGCTGACCGAGGTCGCCAAGCGGGTGGCGCCGATCCCGGTGACGACACACGCCGTTCCCGGCGCTCCCGCCGACGTCTTGATCAGCATGGCGGAATCGTTGGAGGCTGATCTGATCGTGGTGGGATCCAAAGGCATGAAGGGTGCCCGGCGGCTGATTGGGTCAGTCCCCAACAGCGTGGCCCATCGCTCCCCCTGTGACGTCATCATCGCCAAGACGACCTGAGGGTTCGGCTCGGCCGTCGGTCTTCAGAAGCGAGCACTCTCCCCGAAGATCCATCGCGTGGGTGAGCCGGTGAAATCAGACTCGTCCAGAGCTGAACACCCGGCGGGGCTCGAGTCGGAAGCAGGCGTTCTCGGCGAAGAAGGCGACCGTGATATCGGTGCGGTACTTCGAGTTCACCCATGCTGTGAACCGCTCGATGTCGTGATCGTCGCCCACTACTGCTGCACCTCTCCTTCCACCACCACGGGCTGCAGGGGGTTGTCCGTCGTGATCACGGCCCGCGGATCGGCCGCGATGTTTCTCGCTTTTCGCGCCTGAGGGCTGGAGCTGAACCACGCGCGCATCGTGCTCCCAGACTCCCCACACGGGCATGACATGGGGGGCACCGTTGGGGTGCACCGTGGCCAACCAGTAGTCGTGAGAGCGCACGAGGCGATCCTCGGCCCACGTCCAGGGCAACAGGCCTCGGCCCTCGTCAGGGCCGGCGATGCCGTAGCCGGGCATATGCGGTCGACTCGCCTCGGGCTCTGTCATCGGAAATTCCCCTCCTTGGGCCGGTCTCGATACGGACGTTCACCATCATGGCGTCGTTGTCACACGCCGAACACGGTCAGGCGTCAACATCGTCGGAGCGGTACCGGGGTCGATCCACGCGAGACTCAGGACGTGGGGGTCGACTTCGGAAGGACGGCGAAGGATTACGCCGCGCACCGGGCCGGCTTTCCGACAGGAGCTCTTCGTCCGACTGTCGACGATGGGTATCGGCCGCTCGGGACAACACCTGCTCGACTTGGGCACCGGCACGGGCACCCTGGCCCGGGGGTTCGCAAGGCGGGGGGCATCGGTGGTGGGGGTGGACCCCGCCGAGCCCCTTCTCGTCGAAGCCCGGCGCCTTGCCGCTCGCGAGGGTGTCCACGTCGACTTTCGAGTGGGTCGGGCCGAGGACATCGACTCGCCCGACGATGCCTTCGACGTCGTCACCGCCGGTCAGTGTTGGCACTGGTTCGATCGTCCCGCTGCCGCACACGGAGTGCCTGCGGGTACTGGTCCCCGACGGTGCGATCGTCATCTGTTATCTCGACTGGCTCCCGTTACCCGGCAACGTCGTGGCCGCCACCGAGGCACCTCATCCTCGAGCACAATCCCGCATGGCCCCTGGCCGGGGGATTGGGCATGTACCCACTGTGGACCCTCGACCTAGCCGAAGCCGGCTTCACCGGGCTCGAGACGTTCTCCTTCGACGTGGACGGTCTCCTACAGCCATGAGGCATGGCGGGGGCGCATTCGGGCCAGTGCCGGCGTGGCCGCATCTCTCCCACCCGATGCCGTGGCCAACTTCGACGCCGAACTCGGCACTCTCCTCGACAAGGACTTCCCGGGCGAGCCCCTGGCGATACCTCATCGCGTCTGGGCCCTCGTGGCCCGGAAGCCGAAGGCCACGACCTAGCCGACGAGTCTCACCTCTCGGAGGCTATTGCCCAGGTGCCACCCTCCGCAGATGTCGCAGGCGTAGACAGCCAGGTCGACGCCGTGATCGAGGCGGCCGCTGAAGGCGGCGCGATTGGCATCCTGCTCGGACGCGAAGCGGGTCTTGGGCTGGCCGTCGGCCCGGTAGTGCGGCGACCGGACCGGGCGGGGCGCACCTTGCCGGCGGATCCGGCGTCGACTGGCCATCACGAAGCGGGAGGAGAGGAGCCCGACGTGGCGGCCTGTTGGAGCTGGTCGAGGAGTCTCGTCGTGGCCGCCGCCACCACCGCCCGACGGGCCCCGTGATCCCGGGTCACGAGCTCGCGGCCTTGGAGCTCGCCGATGACCGCCCCCGCTTCTTGGCACACGAGCATCGCCCCCAGGTAGTCCCACGGCGCCAAGGCGGCGTGGGTCCCGACGACAAAGGCGTCGAGCGTCCCGTCGGCCACCGCACACAGCTCCAGCGCCGCCGCGCCGAAGGCCCGGAACTGGGCCCACCCGAGATGGCGGTTGGGCATGCCCGAGATCGCCACGACCCCCTCCCGTAGCGCCTCACATCCCGACGGCGCGATGCGAGTCGTCCCTCGCCACGCGCCTTCCCCCCGCACGGCGTGATAGCGCGCCCCGGTGGCGAGGTTGGCCACGACCGCCACCCGGGGCCCGTCGTCATCGAGCACGGCGATGCTCGAGGCGAACCACGGGATCCCCCGGGACGCGTTGGTGGACCCGTCGACAGGATCGATGACCGCCACCAGGGGCGAGTCCGGGCGGTGCACGCCGCTCTCCTCGGAGACCACACCGATCCCCGCCTCCTCGAGCACCTCGAGGACGGCCCGGTCCGCGGTCAGGTCGATGGCGTATTGCCCGGGCCGTTCGCCGCGCGGCCGCCAGTCCTGGACGGGCGCCAGAGCCACCGGCACGGCGTCGACCGCTCGGTGGCACAGCGCCAGGAGCTGGTCGTCGTCCACCTCCGGGACCCTACCGGCACCCGGCCGACCCGACCGAGCGCCGCGGCAGAGCCGGTAGGCTCTCGTCACTGTGGCCGTCATCGACGTCGCGGGCTATGTCGCCGATCTGAAGGACCACTCGGATCACCACGGTTTCCACGTGCACGACGAGCGCCATTTCGTCGAGACCTACTCATTGCGCCAGACCTGGGAGGTCGACCTGCACCCCGAAGAGGGATGCGGCGGACCCCTCGACCTCCACCTGGCCCTCGAGGTCGACCCCCGGACGTTGCTGTCGTTCGAGGACGCCGTGGTGGACCTCCCCGAAGACGCCGAGCCCCCCGACGAGTACCACTTCCCCCTGACCTTCACCTGGGGGCTCCCTCCGCTCCCCCATGGCCCCGACCTCTTGCGCCTGGCTATCGATCTCGCCGGGGTGGGCGGGATCGACCTCCCCCTCGAGGTGTCGGCCATCGACTCCTTTGCCTCTGCGACCGACGCGCCCGAACGCCGACTGTCCATCGTGGCCCGCTACCCGGTATCGCTCGCCCGGGTCCTCGGCGGCGAGGAGCTCTTGTGCGAGGTCTTCGACCGCTGTCTGGCGGTCAGCCGGTATCTGCTCGATGCCGCCCCGGGCTGGCTCGACGGATGACCTGTCGCCGCTCCACGCGGGGCGGACGTGACAGGGACCGGCACGGACTGGCCCGCACCGGTGGCGCCTCCTCGGCGCTGTGGACGATCGCGGTGGTCGCCGTTGTCGTGGCCGGCTGCGCCAGCCACAACGGGACCGATCTGGCCCGCCAGGCCTGCCGGCACGTGGAACGGTCCATCACTTTGTACCAGGCCTCGCAGCACGCGCCGAGCCCAGCGCAAGCGGAGGCCCAGCGGTCTCAGGCGGTGGCGGAGCTACGTGAGGCGCTGCCCATCGCCTCGACGGCGGCAGGAGAAGCGGGCCAGTACCAAGCTCTGATGGCGACGCTCGCCGAGAGCGAGCACCTGCCCGAGTCCCTTCTCGTCCACGCCCTGGGTGAGCAGTGCGCGGCGGCGGACTCCGGCGTCGCCCCGACGCCCCCGCCCACCGCCGGGACACCGGCCACGCACCCACCCCCTACCGGGCTCTGAAGCAGACCACCCGATCCTGACATGGCGTCGACATGGAGCGGTCCTTCGTGGCCTTGACTTCCCCATCGGTCACGTGACGGGGCCCGAAGGCCCCGGCACGGACACGCAGGTGTCCGGACGATCAGGTGTCCGGACGATCACCAGGCGGGCGACCCGCCCGGAGTGCCCGGTCAGACCGAAGGGCTGAAGCCCGCCGGCAGATTGATGGACTTCTTCTCGAGGAACAGCTCGAGGCCGTCAGGCCCGAACTCACGGCCCATGCCGGAGTCCTTGTAACCGCCGAAGGGCGTCGAGAAGTCGATGGGGATGGGGCTGTTGAGCATGTAGGTCCCCGTCCGCACACCCCGGGCCATCTTGAGACCCCGCTCGGGGTCGCTCGTCCACACCGACCCGCACAGTCCGTAACTCGAGTCGTTGGCGATGGACATGGCCTCGGCGTCGCCGTCGTAGGGGATGACGGCCAGCACCGGGCCGAAGATCTCCTCCTGGGCGATGCGCATCGAGTTGTCGACGTTCACGAAGACGGTGGGCTCGACGAACCAGCCCTTGTCCATCCCCGCCGGACGGCCTCCGCCCAGAGCCACCTTGGCGCCTTCTTCCTGACCGAGCTTGATGTAGCCCTCGACCCTGTCGCGCTGACGTTCGGCGACGAGCGGGCCTACCTCCACGGCGGGGTCGAGGGGGTCGCCGACCTTCATAGCCGACACCGACTCGACCAGGGCGTCGACGACCTCCTGGTAACGGTCGCGCGGCGCCAGGATCCGCGTCTGGGCGATGCAGGCTTCGCCGTTGTTCATGATGGCATTGGGGAGCAGCATGGGCAGGGCCTCGGCGAGGTTGACGTCGTCGAGGAGCACGGCCGCAGACTTCCCACCGAGCTCGAGGCTGAAGCGCTTGAGCTGCTCGCCACAGATGCCACCGATCTTCTTGCCCGCCACCGTCGACCCGGTGAACGAGACCTTGTTGACCCCGGGGTGACGTACCAGGTGCTCACCGACTTCGCGGCCGGCGGGCAGGACGCTGAGCACACCCTTGGGAAGGCCGACCGATTCGAACACCTCGGCCAAGCGGAAGGCGTCGAGCGGCGTCTCGGGCGCGGGCTTGAACACGACCGTGCACCCCGCCACGAGGGCGGGAGCGAGCTTGGCGGCGGCGATGAACATCGGCACGTTCCAGGGGCTGATCGCACCCACCACACCGACGGGCTCCTTGGCGACAAGCACTTCGCCCATGAGTCCTTGGCGGACCTCGTCGAACTGGAAGGTCGACGCCAGCCCCGCGTAGTAGTCGAGGATCATCGTGGGTGCGAAGACCTGCGCCATGGTGCCCCACGCCACGGGAGATCCCATCTCCATGGTGATGAGCTCGGCGAAGCTCTGCATGTCGGCCTGGATGGCTTGGGAGACCTTGGTGAGGATCTCGGCCCGCTCGGTCGGGGTCATGCGCGGCCAGGGGCCGTTGTCGAACGCGTGGCGCGCCAGGGCGACAGCCTTGTCGACGTCCGCCGTGGTGGAGTCAGGTACTCGGCCGACGACCTCCTCGGTCGTCGGGTTGATCACGTCGATGGTGCCGGTCCCCGCGGGGGCCACCCATTCACCACCGATGAACAGCCGGTCGTAGGCCTTCACGTCCCCTCCTCAAAGTGAAACCTGTTTCCCCGATGCTATCCACCCGCCCCGGGGTCCGACAGCCCGGCCCGGTCGGACGGCCCCTCGTCCCGGGCTCCCCCCGGGAGTGCTCCGGGGGGTTCTCGGCGGCGGAGCCGGGCTCTCAGTGCGGTGTCGGGCCGCTCGCCGGGGGTGTCGCCACGGCCGCGGACCGGGGGGCGATCACCGGGGCCGCCGAGCCGATATGCGAGAAGACCAGGTCGACCTCGAGGCGTTGGTTGGTGACCACGGCGGTGATCGTCTCCCGGGTCAGCGTCCCCCCGCGCACCACCGCAGTGAGATGCGGAGCGGACAATCGGGACGGGTCGACGTCGAGGACCGTCCTCAGGAGCGTGTCCAGGTCCTTGGGGACGAACGAATAACGGTCCCCTACGCGGGTGACTCGGCCTCCATCCACGGCCCCTTGCAAGGGTGCGGTGATGGTGGCGACGGCACGGGCGCCGACACCCGCGCTGGGGGGCAACTCGATCCACGACGACCCTGACTTCCGGAAGCGCCGGTCCCCGACGAGGATCACCGAGGCGGTGGCCCCGTTCGGCTCCACCTCGGTCTCCTGCACCGAGGCGGGCGCCTGGTACAGGACCAAGAACACCACAGAGCCGACCGTTTGGCTGCTGCCCGGGGACTGTGCCGTCGAGCGGAGCACGCTGACCGAGTTGGTGTCTTTGAGCGCGAAGCTCGATGCCGAGATCGTGGCGCGCGCCGCGTCGTGCAGCTGCTGCTCGACAAAGGGCGGAGCGCTCGACAACGACAAGCCGATACCGCCGAGCAGAAGCGCCGCCAGCGCCCCGACAAGAACGAACGGCATCGCCCGGGTGGAGCTGTCCATGAGCCCGATATGCCCGTTCAGCTCGCGGCAGGTGCCTTGGGCACCGCCTCGTCGCGCAGACGGGCCGCCAACCACGCCAAGCTGTCGGTGCTCTCCATGGCGTCGGGCCACCCCGCCAGCACTTCTTCCATGCGGTCACGTGTGGGAATCCACCCCACCACCGCCACGGTCACGGCGTCCACGGGGAGCGATCCTTGAAAGGCATCTCCGAAAGGGTCCTCGCTGATGCGCGCCGCGGGCTCCCGCATGACGTAGAGCTCGCCGGTGTCCGCTACCCACGACACCTCGTGACGGACGCCGTCGCGGTCGCGCCACTCCGTGCCTAGCTCGATCTCCTCGGAACGACGCCGACGCTCGTCGGCCTCGTAGAACTCTTCGATGTTCATGACCCTCCTGTCGGTGTCACAGGCAATGTCGTCGCACGTGGTCTGCTCGACTCCGCAACGGCACGCTCCCGCGTGGGGCCGGGAGGGATCGAACCTCCGACCCAGGAATTATGAGTTCCCTGCTCTGACCACTGAGCTACGGCCCCGTCTCTGTCCGACAGCACTCTGGAAGGCGCTGGCGCGCATCTGGCTCCGGGGGAGAGACTCGAACTCTCAACCTAGCGGTTAACAGCCGCTTGCTCTGCCAGTTGAGCTACCCCGGAATGGCTCCACATGGTCGGGCGCCGGTCGGGCAACGATAGCAGCGGCGTTTCTCACACCTCGTCGAGGAAATCGCGCAAGGGTTGGGCGGCATTGGGGTGGCGGAGCTTGGCGAGCGTCTTCGCCTCGATCTGGCGGATCCGCTCGCGAGTGACACCAAAGGCCTTGCCGACCTCCTCGAGGGTCCGCACCCGACCGTCCTCCAAACCGAAGCGGAGCTCCATGACCTCGCGCTCGCGCTTGGGCAACGTGGCGAGCGCGTCGCGCACCGCCTCGTGGAGCATCGACCGGGTGGCGGCGTCGTCGGGGACCTCGGCACCTTGGTCTTCGATGAGGTCCGAGAGGCTGAAGTCTTCCTCGTCACCCATGGGCTGCTCGAGCGACACCGTGTCCTGGTTGATGCGCTGGATCTCGCGCACCCGCTCGATCGGGAATTCCACCCGGCCGGCGATCTCTTCGACGGTCGGCTCGCGTCCGAGCTCTTGGAGGAGTTGGCGCTGGACGCGGACCACCTTGTTGATGGTCTCGACCATATGGACGGGGATGCGGATGGTTCGACCCTGGTCGGCGAGTGCCCGGGTGATGGCTTGGCGGATCCACCACGTGGCGTAGGTCGAGAACTTGAAGCCCTTGGTGTAGTCGAACTTCTCCACGGCCCGCATGAGGCCGAGGTTCCCCTCCTGGATGAGGTCGAGGAAGGCGAGGCCCCGGTTCCGGTACCGCTTGGCGATCGAGACCACCAGCCGGAGGTTCGCCTCGATGAGCGCCTCCTTGGCCTGCTGACCCTTCCGGACCTTCATCCGCAGTCGGGTGCGCTCCTCGGAAGGGATCTTGCGGGACCCCGCCGCGGCCTCACGTAGGGCGAGCTCGTCGGCCGCCTCGTTCCCGGCCTCGATCCGCTTGGCCAGCTCCACCTCGAGCTCACCGGTGAGCAAGGGGACCTTGCCGATCTCTTTCAGGTAGGTGTGGACAGGGTCGGCGGCGGTGCCCCCACCATGGTCGGGCGAGCTGTACGAGGCGATTCGACCGCGTCCGGGCCTCGGCGTCTGGCGGTCCATGACCTCGTCGACGGGCTCGCGCTTGAAGGCGCGTCGTTTCAGGCGCTGGAGAGGGCCGTCTTCGCCGGTCTCGTCTGCTTCGGGCTCGGCGGCGGGGTCGACGACGGTGAGATTGGCCGGAAGCCCCTCGACGACTTCTTCGGCCACGACTTCTGCGACCGCTTCTGCAACCGCCTCTTCGAGCACGACCGGCGCGGCGCCGTTGCCCGTCTGCTCGACGTACTCGATCCCTTCTTCGCGCACGCGCGCCACCACGTCCTCGATGACGTCGTGGGTGAGCTCCACCGCCTGGAGCACGAGGATGAGGTCGTCTTGGGTGAGATACCCGCGCCGACGACCGACCGAGAGCAACGTCTCGAAGCCCTCGACCGCCACACCTTCGGGAGGTGGACGGAGCGATCCGGCCGGCTGGTGAACCTCACTCATTCGTGTCGTCCCTTCCAACGAGCCAGGCTAGCAACCGGTCCGCGGCTGCGAGGCACCGATCGGTGTCATCGAGTTCATCGAGGTCATGGCGTACGCGCGCGATGACCGGCGCGATCTCGCCCACCGTGTTCGGAGACAGGCGGGCCTGGGCCTCGGCGACCGCGAGGGCCCGTCGCGAGGCATTACGGACGAGGGTCACCACCACGTCATCGGCATCGGTGGCCGGTTCCTCAACTGCGAGCCGCCTGAGAAGACTCGCCACCCGAGGATCGTGGTCCTCGGCCGCCTCGACCGCATCGTGGAGGTCGTCGGACCCGGTGAGGGCCTCGAAGGCCGCCCGTTGCAACTCGTCGGGAAATAGAACAGCTTCCAGCCGGTCTGAGACTCGCTCGGGCCGGTGGACGGCCAGGCGCAGCGCTTCGAGCCCGGGGCGGGAGATATCAGCGCCGCCACGTCCCGGAGCCGTTGCCGGGGATCGCCCCTCGGTGGTTCGTGGTCCCGATCCGTCGGTCTGTGCACGCCGGGGTCGCGAACCGTTGGTCTCCCCCGGCGCGGTCCGCGCCCGGTCGGCCACACGGCTTGCCAGAGCCCGCAGGGCATCGGGTTCGAGCCGGCACCGGTCGGAGACGAGCATGAGGTACTGGTCGCGCACGAGCTCATTGGGGTGTTCGGCGATCACGGCCAGCGCCGCCTCCGCTGCTTTGGCCCGCCCTTCGGCCGAACGGAGATCGGCGGCCTGCAGCACCCGGTCCACCCGGAAGGCCAGGAAGGGCTGGGCCTGCGCGATGGCGGCGCGCAGGGCCTCAGGGTTGGTGCGGGCCAGATCAGCGGGATCCTCGCCCGGTGGCAAGGCGGCGACAGCCACGTCGACCTCGTGATGGCGTTCCCATTCGTAGACGCGTCCTGCGCCCTCTTGGCCGGCGGCATCGGCGTCGTAGGCGAGCACGACCCGCCGGGCGAAGTTCCGCAGGAGCCTGAAGTGCTCCTCACCGAGGGCGGTACCGCATGTGGCCACCGCCCGGGGCATCCCGGCCACGAAGAAAGCGATGACGTCGGTGTACCCCTCGCACACGATGACCTCGCCGTTCTCGATCACATCGTGCTTAGCCCAGTTCAGCCCGTACAACGTGCGGCGCTTGGAATAGATGGGGCCGTCTTGTGAGTTCTTGTACTTGGGCCCTACCGGTCCCGGACTGGCACCTTGGTCGTCGACGGGCGCGGGCAGGATGCGCCCACCCAGGGCGATGGGTTTCCCCGATGTGTCGAAGATGGGAAAGACGACGCGCGCCCGGAACGCATCTTGGGGGCGGCCTCGTCGGTTGACGAAGCCGAGGCCGGAATCGGCAAGGACCTTGTCCGAGACCTTGAGGTATTTGGCCAGGACGTCCCAATCATCGGGGGCCCACCCCAGGCGGAACTTCCGCACGATCTCTCCGTCGTATCCTCGTGAGCGGAGGTAGTCGCGCGCCGGCCCCGCGTCAGGGGCCGACAGGAGCCGTTCGTGATAGAAGTCGACAGCCTTCTCCAGGGCCTCGTGCAGCGGGGCCCGTCGCTGGCGATCGGCCGTGGCGTTGGGGTCCTCGGTGATGGTGATACCGCTGCGCTCCGCCAGCCGCCGCACGGCCTCGACGAAATCGACGTGGTCGATCTCGCGCACGAAGGTGATGGCATCGCCAGATTGCTGGCACCCGAAGCAGTGGAAGACACCCATCTCGGCGTTGACGCTGAACGAAGGCGTCTTCTCCTGGTGAAACGGACACAGGCCTACCCAACGGGTGCCCTGCTTCTTGAGGGCGGCGTGTTCGCTGATGAGCGCCACGATGTCGGTGGCGGCCCGCACACGGACGACGTCCTCGTCAAGGATGGCCACGCCCGGACGGTACCGCGCCGCCGTATCGACGGGAACCAGACGCGCGACCGGGTCCGCTACCTGGCCCTCGATCGCACCGCTCGCCTCGAGGGTGCCTCTCGTTTCCCGGTCGTCGAGCGCTTGGCGGCTCGGGCCGGCGCGCGCTTGGTGGCCGCGGGAGCCTTTCTCGATGCCGCTTGTCGCGCCACGGCCTCACGGCTACCCGCCTTTCGGGCGACGGCCTTGCGGGCGGGGGCCTTTCGGGCGGGGGCCTTACGGGCGGGGGCGCGCTTGGGCGGGGCGGAAGCCCTTGGCGAGATCGCTTTGCGGGCGGTCGCCTTGCGGGGAGCCGCCTTACGGGCAGGGGCGCGCTTGGTCGGCTTGCGGGTCGGGGCGCGCTTCTTCGTCGCGGCGGGGCGCCGGGCCGCGGCGTTCAGCACCACCTGGGCAGCCGAGAGCCGGGCGATGGGGACCCGGAAGGGCGAGCAGCTCACGTAGTCGCACCCCGCCTCGGCGAAGACGGTGATCGACTCGGGGTCCCCCCCGTGCTCCCCGCACACACCGATCTTGAGCGACGGCCTCGTGGCCCGACCCCGCGTCACCCCGAGGCGCACGAGCTCGCCCACCCCGTCGGCATCGACGGTCTCGAAGGGATTGTGCTTGAGCAGTCCCTTCTCCAGGTAGGCGGACATCATCCGCCCCTCGACGTCGTCGCGGCTGAAACCGAAGGTCATCTGGGTCAGGTCGTTGGTCCCGAACGAGAAGAAGTCGGCCTCTTCGGCGATCTCCCCGGCGCGCAGGGCGGCTCGGGGCGTCTCGATCATCGTGCCGATGAGGACCTCGAGTCGACGCCGGGTCGAACGCCCCGCGCCCGCCAGGGCGGTGGTCACAGCCTCCTCGACCCAGCCTCTCGCCAGCGCCAGCTCCTCGCGCGTCACCGTGAGCGGGATCATGATCTCGATGACGGGCTTGCCGCCGTCGGCCACTCGCTGGACGGCCGCCTCCATGAGGGCGCGCACCTGCATCGAATAGAGCCCCGGCTTGATGACCCCGAGCCGCACTCCTCGCGTCCCCAACATGGGGTTGTACTCGTGCCACTGTTTGGCCGCTTCGAAGAGCGCCTGCTCCTCGGCGTCGAGCCCGACGGTCGCCTCTTTGATGGCGAGCTCGCCGGTGTCGGGGAGGAATTCGTGGAGGGGCGGGTCGAGCAGGCGGACCGTCACCGGGAGCCCGTCCATTGCTTCGAGGATCTCGATGAAGTCGGCGCGCTGGGCGACCCGGAGCTCTTCGAGGGCGGCGTCCTCGGCGGCGGCGTCCTCGGCGAGGATCATGCGGCGCACGATGGGCAGGCGGTCCTCGGCGATGAACATGTGCTCTGTCCGACACAACCCGATGCCCTCGGCCCCCATGCGCCGGCCGTTGGCGGCGTCTGGGCCGTTGTCGGCATTGGCCCGCACCTTGAGATGGCCCTTGCGAATTGCATCGGCCCAACCGAGCAGGGTCTCGAATTCCGCCGACGCCTTCGCCTCGGCCAGCTCCACCTGACCGAGGACGACCTCACCGGCCGCGCCGTCGATGGAGATCCAGTCGCCCTCGCGCACGACGGTGGAGCCGACGGTGAACGACCGTCCTGCGATGCGGACCTTCTCCGCCCCCACCACGGCGGGCTTGCCCCAGCCCCGCGCCACCACCGCGGCGTGCGAGACCAAGCCACCCCGGGCAGTGAGGACGCCTTCGGAGGCGAGCATGCCGTGGACGTCCTCGGGGGAGGTCTCGGTGCGGACCAGGATGACCCGCTCGCCCCGCTCGGCGGCGGCGGCGGCATCGTCGGCGCTCAGATAAACCCGTCCCACCGCCGCGCCCGGCGACGCGCCCAAGCCCGTGGTCAGCACGGCGTAACCGGTGCCTGCGAATTGGGGATGGAGCACCTGGTCGAGGTGCTCGGCGGTCACCCGCTGCACGGCCTCGGCCCGGGTGAGCCGGATGCCGGGGTCCGTCGTCATCTCCACTGCCATCCGCAACGCGGCGCGGCCGGTCCGCTTGCCGACGCGGGTCTGGAGCATCCAGAGCTTGCCCTGCTCGATGGTGAACTCGGTGTCGCACATGTCGCGGTAGTGACGTTCCAGGCGGACGAAGATGGTGAGGAGCTCGGCGTGGATCTTGGGGAACTTGTCCTTCAGCGCGGAGAGCGGCTCGGTGTTGCGGATCCCGGCAACGACGTCCTCACCCTGGGCGTTGACGAGGAAGTCCCCGTACTCCCCCTTGGCACCCGTGGCGGGGTCGCGTGTAAAGCCGACGCCCGTGCCCGACTGCTCGTCGCGGTTGCCGAACACCATGGCCTGGACGTTCACCGCCGTCCCCAGGTCATGGGCGATGCCCTCGTGGTCTCGATAGGCGATGGCGCGTGGCCCGTTCCAGGATCCGAACACAGCTTCGATGGCGCCGCGCAGCTGCGCGTCGGGATCCTGGGGAAAGTCCTTGCCGGTCTGGTCGCGGACGATCTGCTTGTAGGCGAAGACGAGCGCCTGGAGCTCCGGCACCGGGACATCGGCGTCGGTGGCGGCACCCGAACGCTCCTTGGCCTCGTCGAGGAGGGTGTCGAAGGGTTCGCCGGGGAGGTCGAGCACGATCCGGCCGTACATGGACACGAACCGCCGGTAGGAGTCGTATGCGAATCGCTCGTCGTCGGTTTGCTTGGCCAGTCCCTGCACCGACTGGTCGTTGAGCCCGAGGTTGAGGACGGTGTCCATCATGCCGGGCATGGAGAATTTCGCCCCCGACCGGACGCTCACGAGCAGCGGGTCGACACTGTCACCGAGGTGCTTGCCCATCTTCTTCTCGAGCCGTGTCCGGGCCCGTGTGACCTCGGCCGACAGTCCCTCGGGCCATCCCCCCTCCATGTAGGCCCGGCATGCGTCGGTGCTGATGGTGAAGCCATGGGGCACGGGCAGGCGGAGCACCGAGGTCATCTCGGCCAGGTTGGCCCCCTTGCCGCCGAGGAGGTCCTTCAACTCCATGGGCGGCCGGCGATGCGAATGGTCGAAGTCGTAGACGAACGGCATGGGGACTCCTGGCCGTGCCGCGCCCGGCACGTCTGGCGGTTCAGGGACCCCCCGAGACTACCGGTCCATTGCCGAGGCCCTCAGCGGCGCAGACGCCCGGCGATCTCTTCGGCGACCCGGTCGATCGGGACCCGCACCTGCTCGGTCGTGTCGCGGTCGCGCACCGTGACCGCCCCGTCCTGGAGAGAGTCGAAGTCGACGGTGACGCAGTAGGGCGTGCCCACCTCGTCCTGGCGTCGGTACCGGCGGCCGATGGACTGGGTCGTGTCGAAGTCGCACACCGCCACCGGTTGGAGGAGTCCGAGCACCTGGCGCGCCAGAGGCATGAGCTCGTCCTTCTTCGACAGCGGCAGCACGGCCACCTGGTACGGCGCCAGCCGGGAGTCGAGGTGCAGCACCGTCCGGGTCTCGCCGCCGACCTCGTCCTCGTCGTAGGCCGACAGCAAGAAGGCCATCATGGTCCGCGTGGCACCGGCGGCGGGCTCGATGACGTAGGGCACGTAGCGCTCGCCGGTGGACTGCTCGAAGTACTCGAGCTTCTCCCCCGAGTGCGCGGCGTGGGCCTTCAGGTCGAAGTCGGTCCGGTTGGCGATGCCCTCGAGCTCGTCCCATCCCCACGGGAACAAGAACTCCACGTCGGCGGTGGCGGCCGAGTAGTGCGAGAGCTCGTCGGCCTCGTGGTGGCGCAGACGAAGCTTCGACTCTGGGATCCCGAGGTCGAGATACCACCGCATCCGCTCGTCGAGCCAGTAGTGGAACCATTTGTCGGCCTCGTCGGGGGGGACGAAGTACTCCATCTCCATCTGTTCGAACTCGCGGGTGCGGAACACGAAGTTCTGCGGGGTGATCTCGTTTCGGAAGGACTTGCCGACCTGCGCGATGCCGAAGGGCGGCTTCTTGCGGGTCGTGGTCACGACGTTCAAGAAGTTGACGAACATCCCCTGGGCGGTCTCGGGGCGGAGGTAGGCGACCGTCGCGTCTTCCTCGACCGGGCCCGCGAAGGTCTTGAACATGAGGTTGAAGGCCCGTGGCTCGGTCAGGTCACCCGACCCGCAGTTGGGACAGGTCCCGTCGATCTTGTCGGCACGCCACCGCTCGTGGCAGTTCCGGCAGTCGACGAGCGGGTCGGTGAAGTTGTCGAGGTGGCCCGACGCCTCCCAGATCTTCGGCGTCGACAGGATCGCCGCGTCGATGCCCACCACGTCGTCGCGCAGCTGCACCATGGACCGCCACCAGGCATCTTTCACGTTTCGCAGCATGAGGACGCCGAGGGGCCCGTAGTCGTAGGTGGACCGGAACCCGCCGTAGATCTCGGCCGACGGGAAGATGAATCCCCGGCGCTTGGAAAGGTTGACGATCCGCTCCACCAGGTCGGGGTGGGCAGCGCTGTCGGCCGCGGGGACTTGCGCCGGGGGACTCCGGGCGCGGCGTCGTCCCCGGTCTGCTCGGTCATGGGTCGAGGATATCGGCCACGCCGGGGCGCCCCGCTCTCACGGGCGCGCCGGGGAGTCGGTCCGCAGCCGCACGGTCACCTCGTTGGCGAGCAGTCGCCCCCGCACGCGTGAGCACGGCCCGGTCGCCGCGGCGCTCGACCAGACCGTCGAGATCGGGGTCGTCGGGCACCACCGACGCAGGCACTCCCACCGACGTGCGCAGCGCCAGGGCGAGGCCCTCGAACGTCGACTGTTCGTCGGTGAGCACCTCGTCGGCCGCGGTCGTGCTCCGCCCGGCCCGCACGGCTTCGATGTAGCGCTCGGGCGTGCGGATGTTCCACCACCGGCGCCGGCCCCGGTGCGAGTGGGCCGCGCAGCCGATGCCCCGGTAGTCGCCCTGGGCCCAGTACAAGGCGTTGTGGCGACACTCGTGACCGGGCACGGCCCAGTTCGACACCTCGTACCACCGGTACCCCGCCGCCGACAGCGCCGCGTCCACCCGTCGGTAGCGCCCGGCCGTGACGTCGTCGTCGGGATGGCGCGCTGGCTCGGTGGCCAGGGCGGTGCCGGGCTCGACGGTCAGGGCGTAGGCACTCACGTGCCCGGGTCGGGGCTCGAGGGCGAGCACGCCATCGAGGGTGGACTGCACATCGCCGTCGGTCTCGGCCGCCGCCCCCAGGATGAGGTCCACGTTGACCGACGCGAAGCCGGCCTCCCCGGCGAGCTGGACCGCCTGGACCGCCTGGGTCGTGCCGTGGCGTCGTCCCAGGCTCTCGAGGACATGGGGCACCATGGACTGCACACCGAAGGACACCCGGCTGACCCCGGCCTGGCGCCACCGGGCGAACCGAGTTGCCGTGGCGTCCTCCGGGTTGCACTCGACGGTGACCTCCACGTCGCCGGTCACGGGCACGGCCTCGAGGATGGTCGCCAACAGCTCGGCGGGGAGTCGAGACGGGGTGCCCCCGCCGACGTACACGCTCGTCGCCGCGGGCATGTCCTCGTCGGTGACGGCCCGTCGGACCTCGGCCACGCACGCGTCGGCGTAGGCCGCCATGAGGCCGTCGCGGTCGGTCCACGTGGCGAAGGCGCAGTAGTCGCAACGCGACGCGCAGAACGGCACGTGCACATAGACGCCGAAGGGCCGGTCCACGTCCGTCCTCGGGTCGCTTACGCCGTCGGGCTCGAACGCACGCTGCGCAGGCGCCGGTCCAAGTGGGCCTCCATGGCTTCGGTGGCCAGATCGGTGACCTCACCGGCGAGGGGGCCGTCGGGCTCGGCCAACGCCGAGGCGAGGCCGCCGCCGAGGATCCGCCGCACCAACTCCAGTGCCGCCGGCGAGATGGACCGACCCCGCCGGCACGACCGGCACAGCACACCGCCCTCGATGATGTCGAAGGCCACGAGCCCGTCGCGCTCCCCGCACGACACGCACTCGTCGACCACCGGTGACGATCCTTCGAGGGCGAGGACCTTCAGGCAGAAGGCGGGCACGAGCAGCGGGGCGTCGTGGGCGTCCAGGGCCCGCAGGGCTCCCACCACCATGTCGTAGAGGCGGGGATTGGCGTGACGCTCCTGGGAGAGCTGGTCGGTGACCTCGAGCACGGTGTAGGCCTTGGCCACCCGACCGAGGTCCTCGCGCACGGCCCGGAAGGTGTCGGTCACCTCGGCCTGGTTCACGATGTCGAGCTCGCGGCCCTGCCAGCACAGCAGCGTGACGTGACTGAGCGGCTCGAGACGGGCGCCGAACTTCGACTTGGTCCGCCGCACCCCCTTGGCCACGGCCCGCACCTTGCCGTGGGCCTTGGTGATCATCGTGACGATCCGGTCGGCCTCTCCCAGCCGGATCGTCCGCAGCACGACGCCCTCGTCGCGATAGAGGCTCACCGCCCGGTGTCCTCGACCCCGCCCGCCCCGGCATCGGTGGCGCCGGTCTCCGGGGCCTCGACAGGGGCCGGCCCGGTCGGATGCGGGGAGCGGTTCGGGGTGTGACGCCCGCCCACGGCGTTGCCGAGACCGATCATGAGGACCACCGCCGCGGCCGTGATCGATCACGGCGGTGGCGGCTGACACCCCCGCGACGGCGAGCACCACAAGCCCACCGAACAGCACCACACCGAGGGCGACCGCGGCGACCCTCATGTCTTGACCCGGCCGAACCGACGCTCCCGGCCCTGGTACTCGGCGACGGCCTCGAAGAGCTGCTCACGACGGAAGTCGGGCCACAAGACGTCGGTGAACACCAGCTCCGAATAGGCCAGCTGCCACAACAAGAAGTTCGAGATCCGGTACTCGCCCGACGTCCGGATGACGAGGTCGGGGTCGGGCTGGTCGGGGTAGTACAGATGCGACCGGATGGCCCGCTCGTCGATCTTGTTGGCGACCACGCCTTCGGCCACGAGGGCCCGCACCGCGTCCACGATCTCGGCCCGCCCGCCGTAGTTGAACGCCATGGTGAGCGTCATGCGCCGGTTGTCCTTCGTGAGGGCGATGGACTCGTCCATCCGCCGCAGGACCCGGCGCGGCACGCGCCAGTCCCGACGCCCCGCGAAGAGGATCTGGACGCCCTTGTCGTGCAACTCGTCGCGCCGGCGCATGAGCAGCGACTCGTTGAACCCCATGAGGTACCGGACCTCGTCGGCCGGGCGGCGCCAGTTCTCGGTCGAGAAGGCGAACATCGTCAGCCACCGGATCCCGAGGTCGAGGGCCCCGTTGACGGTGTCGAGGAGCGCCTCCTCCCCCGCGGCATGGCCCTCGGTGCGGGGGAGGCCCCGTTGGCTCGCCCAGCGACCGTTGCCGTCCATGACACACGCCACATGGGCGGGGATGTCGGAGGGGTCGATGCCCTCCGGCACTCGTCCGTTGGGAGGCAACACCACGCCCCGAACCTACTTGCTGGCGCTCGTGGCTCCGCAGCCGGGCCACCGGGGACCGGCCCGCCCCCGCCGGCGTGGCACCGGGTCTCGAATCGACCGCACCCGAGCCCGGACGCGACGACGCGGGGCAGCCGATGGCTGCCCCGCGTCGGCTTCGGCTCGTTAGAGCTTGCGGACCTTGGTGGCCTGCGGGCCCTTCTGGCCCTGGGTCTGCTCGAACTCCACACGCTCGCCTTCGATGAGCTCGCGGTAGCCGGTGCCATCGATTGCCGAGAAGTGGACGAAGACGTCGGGCGAACCGTCGTCAGGCGTGACGAACCCGTACCCCTTCGTTGCGTTGAACCACTTCACCGTGCCCTCGGCCATTGCCGTACCTCGCTTCTCCACGCACGAACACTTGCGGGAGACACGAACGTCAACCGACAACGACGAACGGCCTGCGTGATCCACCGAACGCTCGAAAGATCGTAGCAGCCGACCCCCCGGCGGCGTCGAGTATCCCCGCTGCCCCAGGCACCCCACTGGGCCCGCCGCCCCGGCCCCCTCCGGGCCGCTCCGGGACCGACCCCGGGTCTCGGACGGGTCGTCGCCGGGGGGTCGCGGGAAATTCTCCGGGAAATGATCGAGGGGCGCCCTTGCGGACGCCCCTCGATCGAGTTGTAGCTGGAAAGGCACCGAGGCCCCGTACCTCGTCGGGTGGGACGACTTCCCGACCGGGGTGCTCAGCGGGTAACTGGCTGGAATTCGCCAGGTGGTCCAGCGAGCCGCCTTAGCGGCCAGCCACCTCCAGGGTCCCTAGTTGATATCCACTCAGTTGGACCACCTCCTTTCTCTGGTGCGCCCATGGTACCGACCGGCGCGGGGATCGGGTGCCCTTTTCGAGGGTCGTTCACGCGTTTTTCACACCCCCGCTCCGCTACCGTCGAACCGGTGCCAGGCCCCCCCGACGTCGCCGAGGTGCTGGCCACGGTGACCGCCGCCCTGCCCGGGGGCGGAGAGGACCGGCCCGGCCAGCGGGCCATGGCCGAGGCCGTCGGGCGCGCCATCGACGAGCAGCGCCACCTGGTGGTGGGGGCGGGCACGGGCACCGGGAAGTCCCTCGCCTATCTCGTCCCGGCGGTGCTGTCGGGGCGGTCGGTCGTGGTGGCGACCGCCACCCGGGCCCTCCAGGACCAGCTCGCCACCAAGGACCTTCCCCTGGTGGCCGACGCGCTCGGCGCCGGCCGGACGGTGCAGTTCGCGGTGTTGAAGGGCCGGTCGAACTACCTGTGCCGCCAGCGCGCCACCGAAGTGGGCGGGGCCGAGGAGGCCGGCCTGTCGAGCATGGCCCTGTTCGACGACGATGCGGAGGTGGGCGGTGGCCCGGTCGCGTCGCGCTCCCGAGACGATCGACATCGGCCGGCTCGGTGGCCAGCTCCGCCGGCTCATCGCCTGGGCCGAGACATCGCCCACCGGCGATCGCGCCGAGCTCGAGTTCGAGCCCAACCCCCGCGCCTGGGCGGCGGTGTCGGTCTCGGCCCGGGAGTGCCCCGGGGCCTTCAAGTGTCCGTCGGGAACCATCTGCTTCGCCGAGAAGGCGCGCGAGCGCGCCGCCGCGGCCGACGTCGTCGTGGTCAACACCCACCTGTATGCCACCCACGTCGCCAGTGACGGCGCCGTGCTGCCCGAGCACGACATCGTCGTGCTCGACGAGGCCCATGCCGTCGAGGACGTGATGACCGAGGCACTGGGAGTCGAGATCACCGCCGGGCGCCTGCGCGCCGTGGCCCAGGCCACACGCGGGCTCGTCGGGACCGACGACGGGCGCGTGGTCGACGGCGTGGCCGAGGTGGCGGACCGACTCGACGCGGTGCTGAGCGCCCTGGTCGGCCGGCGGGTGCTCACCGCGGGATCGACCGACCCCGCCCCGGAGTCCCAGGAGCTTGCCGCGGTGCTCGAGCTGGCGGGGGGACGACTCGGCGCGCTCAACGGCGCGCTCCGCCGGGCCAGTGCCGGGACAGCCGGGCTCGGTGCCGCCGGCCCCCGAGGTGGCGGTACCGCCCCGGGCGGCCTGGGGCGGGAAGGCAGCCGAGGACGAGGCGGCGAGGCGCAATCGCGCCCTGCTTGAGCGTGGGGCACCTCGGCGAGGAGCTGTCGAGGGTCATCGGGCTCGGCGACGAGCAGGTGGCGTGGGTCGAGGCCGCCGGGCCCTCGGGTCGCACCCCGACCCTGCGGGTGGCGCCCATCGACGTCGGGCCGATGCTGGCCCAGCGGCTGTGGCCCAACGTGACGGCCGTGCTCACCTCGGCGACGGTGCCGCCCCAGCTCGAGACCCGGCTCGGCCTCCCCCCGAAGAGCACCGACCATCTGGAGGTGGGGAGCCCGTTCCCCTTCGACACCTGCGCTCTGCTCTACTGCGCCAAGCATCTCCCCGACCCCCGCCGGCCCGGCGCCCGCGAGGCCCTGCACGACGAGCTGGGCTCACTGATCGCCGCCGCGGGAGGGCGCACCCTGGCGCTGTTCACGAGCTGGCGGGCCATGCACGAGGCCGCCGACGCGCTGCGCCTCACCCTGCCCTTCGAGGTCCTCGCCCAGGGCGACAAGCCCAAGGCGAAGCTTCTCGACGCCTTCTCGTCGGACCACGCCGCGTGTCTGTTCGCCACCATGTCGTTCTGGCAGGGGGTGGACGTCCCCGGGCCCACGCTCTCGCTCGTGACCCTCGACCGCCTCCCGTTCTCCCGTCCCGACGACCCGCTCCTCCAGGCCCGGCGCGACCGGGCCGGCGCGGCGGCGTTCCGCACCGTCGACCTGCCCCGCGCCGCCACGCTTGTTGGCCCAGGGGGCGGGCCGGCTCATCCGGTCCTCGACCGACAACGGGGTGGTGGCCGTGCTCGACTCGCGCCTCGCCACCGCCAACTACCGCCACGACCTCCTGGCGGGCCTGCCGCCCATGCGACGCACCGTCGACCACGACGAGGTCGTCGCCTTTCTCGAGGCCATCGCCCGCGATGCCGGCGATGGCCCGGGCCGTCCTCGGGGCCGGGCTCTCCCCGGACCACTGACGGCGGATCAGGAGCGAGGCCCGTCGGGTTAGTCGGACCGGGTCAGTATCCGAGCCGCTCGATCATGTCGGGGCGCTGCTGCCAGTGCTTCTCGACCCGCACCCGCAACTCGACGAAGGCCCCCGGAGGCAACTGGGCCCGCACGGCGGTCCCGACGTCTTTGAGCATGGCACCACCCTTGCCGATGACCATCCCCTTCTGCGACTCGCGCTCGACGATGATCTCGATGCGCACCCGGGGCCATTCCCACTCCGTGACCCGACACGCGATCGAGTGGGGAAGCTCCTCGCGCACATGCGCCAGGAGCTGCTCGCGGACGAGCTCGGCCACCCAGAAGGCCTCGGGCACGTCGGTCACCATGCCCTCGGGGAAATACGGCGGCCCCGTCGGCAAGCCGGGCCAGCACGGCGTCGACGAGCGCGTCGATCCCCTGGCCCGAGACCGCTGAGACGGGGAAGTACTCGACCCCGGCATCGGCACCCTCGCCCTCGAGGACGCGGTGGGCGCCGTCGAGGCGTTCGAGGATCTGCGCCTTGGTGGCACGGTCGACCTTGTTGACCACGACGAGGACCCGCGACAGCGACCCCGTGCGCACCGGCGGCGGCCTGTCCTCTGCACGTGGCCGCGGCCCGCTCGAGGACGAACCGGTCGCCGGGACCGATGGGGCCGGTGGCGTCGAGCACGGGGACGACCACGTCGATGTCGTCGAGCGCTTCGGCCACCTGCTCGTTGAGCCTCGTCCCGAGGGCGGTGCGGGGCCGGTGCAGTCCCGGGGTGTCCACGAACACGGCCTGGAGCCCCGGGTCGGTGCAACACGCCGCGCACGGCCCGGCGCGTGGTGTTGGGCCGGGGCGACGTGATCGTGACCTTGGTCCCCAGGATGCGGTTGACGAGCGTGGACTTGCCGACGTTGGGTCGGCCCACCACGGTCACGAATCCCGAGCGAAGCCCGTCGGCGCCGTCATGTGCCGCGCCGGGCCCGGCGCCCTCGGCCACGGGGCTGCTCACTCCCGGTGCCGGGGTGCGGCGGGCGTCGAGCCGTGCGGGCCCGGCGCGTGCAACGGCGAGATGCGGATGCGGCCGATGCGGTGTCCCTGGACCCGTCTCGGCCACGAGGCGCACGCCGTCGACGTCGACGGACTCACCCTCGACCGGGACCCGGCCCAAGACGTTGAACAACAGGCCCCCGACGGTGTCCCAGTCGCCTTCGGGCAGCTCGGCGTCGATCAGCTCGTTGAGCTCGTCCACGGGGAACCGGGCCGTCACCGACACCTCGCCGTCGGCCAGGGTCTGCACGGGTGGCTCCTCGACGTCGTACTCGTCGACGATCTCGCCCACCAACTCCTCGATGAGGTCTTCCAGGGTGACCAGTCCGGCCGTGCCGCCGTACTCGTCGACGGCGATCGTCAGATGGAACTTGCGCTCTTGCATCTCGCGCATGAGCCGCGACACCCGTTTGGTCTCGGGCACGAAGTGCGCAGGACGCACGAAGTCGCGCACGGGCCGGCCGCCGTGGCCCTCGCGCTCGGCCCGGATGAGGTCCTTGGCGAAGGCGATCCCCACCACGTCGTCGAGGTTGCCGGCGTGGACCGGCAAGCGCGAGAAGCCCGCCTCGATGGCCACGTCGAGGGCCTGGGACACCGCCACGTCGGCTTCGACGGTCCGCATGTCGGGGCGCGGCACCATGACCTCGCGGACGATGGTGTCGCCGAACCCGATGATGGAGTGGATGAGCTCACGCTCTTGGGTCTCGATGACCTCTTCTTCCATGGCGACATCCGCCATGGCCAGCAGCTCGGACTCGCGCATCCCCCGCGACTCCCGGTGGCGGGGGCGCATGAGGAGGTTGGCCAGGCCGTTGAGCCCAGTGGAGAGGATCCGCACCGGCGGGAACCCCACCAGGGCCGAGATGATGGGGGACACGAACAGCGCCGAGCGTTCGGGGTTGTAGACCGCCCAGTTCTTGGGCAGCGCCTCGGCCAGGACGAAGATCACCACGACCTCGAAGAAGGTGGCGACCAACACCCCCAGGGCGCCGAAGAACCGCTCCGCCAGGATGCCCACGAGCGTGGCGGTCACCAGTTGGCAGATCAGCACCAGCAGAAGGATCGGGTTCAGGAACGCCTGAGGGTTCTCGACCAGTCGCACGAGCCGGCCCGACCCTCGTCGGCGCTCGTCGCGCAGTGCCAGCGCCTTGGCTTTGCTGGTGCGCACAGCGCCGTCTCGGCCAGGGCCAGCAGGGCGGAGCCGACGAGCAGCACCACCACCACCCCCACGAGGATGACGTCGGTGGTCCCGAAGTGCTCGGTCGCGAACACAGCCCAGGACACCGATGTCCCCGCTACGACGCAGCCCGGTGGAAGCGGGCCAACAGCTCCCGCTCGCGGCGCTCCATGGTCTCGGCCTCTTCGTCTTCTCCGTGGTCCATCCCGAGCAGGTGCAACAAGCCGTGCACCACCAGCAGGGCCACTTCGTCCTCGAGGCTCACACCGTGCTCGACGGCGTTGCGAGCCGCCACCGACGGACACACCAAGACGTCTCCGAGCAGCGTCGGCACGTCGAACTCGTCGCTCGGCAAGCCGCCACCGGGCCCGGTACCGCCCTCGTCGGGCGACCGGCCCCCGAGCTCGGGCTCCTCGTCGATGGGAAAGGCGAGCACGTCGGTGGGGCCGGGCTCGCCCAGGAACCGCTCGTGGAGCTCGGCGATGGTGGGCTCGTCCACGAAGAGCAGTGACACCTCGACGTCCTCTTTGACGCCTTGGGCGTCGAGCACGTCGCGCGCGAGCTTCACCCACCGCATGATGTCGATCTCGGTTCGGACTGCTCGTCGGCGGCGAAGACGTCAACCGCCATCGGGGGGCGTCTCCTTCTCGGCGCCCTTGGACCGCGCCCGACGGCCGGCGGCGGCGCGATTGGTCCGACTGACCGCACCGGGCCCCGCCCCGTTGGCCTCGTCGGCACGCTCGTAGGCGGACACGATGTCGGCCACGATGCGGGCCCGCACCACGTCGCGCTGGGTCAGGTGCACGAACGCCAGTCCCGGCACCGATCCCCAGCACCGCTTCGAGGCCGGGAGCCCCGAGCGTCCCCCGGGCACGTCGATCTGGGTGACGTCACCGGTGACGACCACCTTCGACCCGAACCCGATGCGGGTGAGGAACATCTTCATCTGCTCGGGCGTGGTGTTCTGGGCTTCGTCGAGGATGATGAAGCTGCGGTTCAGCGTTCGGCCCCGCATGAACGCCAGCGGGGCGACCTCGATGGTGCCGCGCTCGAGAAGACGCTGCGCGCCCTCGGGACCGAGCAGGTCGTAGAGGGCGTCGTAGAGCGGGCGCAGATAGGGGTCGACCTTCGCCATGATGTCGCCGGGGAGGAACCCGAGCCGCTCGCCCGCCTCGACCGCGGGTCGGGTGAGGATGATGCGGTCGGCGTCGCGCGCCTGGAGCGCCTGGACCGCCAGCGCCACGGCCAGATACGACTTGCCCGTGCCGGCGGGACCGATACCGAAGGTCACCACATGGGTGGCGATGGCGTCGGTGTAGCGCTTCTGCCCGGCGGTCTTGGGCCGCACGGTGCGACCCCGCGCCGAACGCAGCAACTCGGTGGTGAGCACCTCGGCCGGGCTCACGTCGTCCTTGACCATGGTGATGGTCCGGCCGACGTCGGCGGCATCGAGACGCTGGCCCTGCTCGAGCAGCGTCACAAGCTCGTCGAACAGCCGACCCACCCGCTCCGCGTCGCTCGCCGTCGATGGTGATCTCGTTGCCCCGCACCACGATGCGAGACCCGTCGAACGCCTCTTCGATCAGGCGCAGCAGTTCGTCTCTCTGTCCGAGGAGACCGACCATGAGGTGGTTTCCGGGGACGAGGATCTTGACCTGGGTCGACGACACTGGCTCTCGGTCCCGAGGCTACCAGCAGGTCGGCCGGCCGCCGCCGGTGTCTCTGTCACACGCGAGGCGACGAAACGGCGGTGCCCGATCCGGTCACCCCGGCGGCCACGCCAGGCGACGCCCACCGAGGACGTGGAGATGGAGATGGGGCACGGAATTCGAGGCGTCCTCCCCCACGTTGAACACGAGGCGGTATCCACGCTCGGCCAAACCTTCCGCCTCGGCCACCTGGCGGGCGGCGCCGAACACCCCCGCCAGCGCTTCGGCGTCTCGAGCTTCGAGGACCCCGGCGTTGTCGATGTGCCGGCGGGGCACCACGAGCACGTGCACGGGGGCCTGGGGGTTGAGGTCGCGAAAGGCCACGGCGTGCTCGGAGCTGTGCACGATCTCGGCAGGGATCTCACCCGCGGCGATTCGGCAGAAGAGACAGTCAGCGGTCTCGGTCACCGACCCGGTGCCCGTCTCCTACAGGGTCTCGGCGCGGCCGTGCACCGCGCTCGGAGCCCTTCACTTCGGGATAGAGGTGTTCGAGGCTCCCCGGAGCGATCCGACAATTCTCGATGAAGGCGTCCACGTCGTCGGCCTTGAGCCGGATGACCCGCCCGAATTTGAAGGCGGCCAGCCCGCCCTCGTCGATGAACCGGTACAGGCTGCGCAAGGTCACCCCGAGGTGCTCGGCCGCCTCTTTGGTGCTCATCCACCGGATCTGTTCGGTCACTGCATCTCCAGAGCCCGGCGCTCCGTATCGCACCGTGCTTCGTCATGCTATCCGGTGCTCTTCGCGAGCTGACCGCGGCACCGCAGGAGCCAGACGGGAAACCCGGGGCCTGGCCGGCGGGGGCCGACGACCCGTCCCGGCCAGCGGGACCGGGCTCGAGCTCGATCCGTCAGGCGATGACGCGCAGGCCGAGTTCGTCGAGGCGCCGGCTCATCGCGTCGGGGGTGACCCCGAAGAGACAGGCGATCGCCCGCAGGTCCTCGGCTCGAATCGTGATCATCCGGCCGTTGAAGTCCTGGCGCTGGACCTGGATCATGGAGAGGAACCGGCGCAGCAGGTCGCGCTCGGGCCCGCTCACCGAGTTCAGTTTGGTGAGGTCGATCGTGACCTTGTCGTGACCGTCCCAGGGGCGCAGCTGCCGCCGGGCCCGGCCCGGGCTCTCACCGTTGCCGTTCCCCTCGCCGTTGGGGCCCCAGCGCGTGGCGTCGTCGTCCTGGGGCAGGAGCTGGTCGACGGGAACGTCGTAGAGCTTGGCCAGACGCTGGAGTCTGGGCACCGAGATGGCCCGCTCGCCTCGTTCGTAGGCGCCCAGCACCGACGCCTTGAACTCCTGGTCCGACATGGCCTCGACGGCCTGGAGCGAGAGCCGCATCTGCTTGCGGACGGCGCGCAGTCGAGAACCGACGGCCCGGGCGTATGCCGCCCGCGCGGACTCTTCCTGCTCGTCCTCTTCGGGCAACACCGTGTTCACCATGACAATCGAGATCCTCGCTGCGCTCGTCCCCGTACCTGCCGACGGCCCCCGTGCGAACCCCGCGAGAGCATGACAACCGTGCCTGATCCCCACCGTCGGGCACATGCGCGGATAATCCCTTCCAGTGTCCCTCACTCAGCGTGGTGATTGCAAGAACCGGTTCTCCCGCAGGGCCGATCCCGGACCGGTCCGCCGCCCGCCGGTTCCCACCCCGGTCGACGCCTGTCACCGCATCCTGGTGCCTCCCACCCCGGGTCGGGATCGCCCTGAGCCGGGCCCAAGCGCTGCCCTGGGGACCCGTCACCGGGGCTCGGGGCCGGGGAGGCTCGTCTGGTCGATACGGCCAGACGGGGCCACCAGTCCTTGGCGGAGGGAACAAAGGAGCAGTCCAGCGGCCACAGCCGCGGTCTCGGCCCGCAGCACGTTGGGGCCCAGTCCCACCAGCGGGTGCCCCTCGATCTCCGCGGGGTCCCACCCTCCTTCGGGGCCGACCGCCACGGCGGGCACCGAGACCCGGGCGGTGCGCCGCCGAGTTGGGCCAGGGCCAGGGGCAAGGGGGCGACGCACCGCGACAGGTCATCGAGCCCGGTCACGCCCGACGACATCGGGGAGCCAACAACGCCTGCTCTGTGCGGCGGCTTCACGCGCCACCCGGCGTAGCCGTTCCAGGGCCCGGGTCGCGGCGCTCGCCCTCCCAACGCACGACGGCGCGTCAGCGACTCGAGCACGACGATGCGGTCGACGCCGGACTCGGTGAGCTTCTGCACCACCCACTCCGGCCGCTCCCCCTTCACCGGCACGAAGCCGACGGTCACCTCGGGTTCGAGACGCGCCGCGCACATGACCGGCCCGTCGGGCTCGAGAATCGACGAGCGAGGAGCGGCCCGTCCCGGCACGCCGGTGAACCGACAGGGCGCGCCAACGACCCGCCCCGTCCGACGCCACGACCAACTCGCCGGCCCGCAATCGCAGCACCGACCCAAGGTGGCGTTCATCGTCGGGCGACACGACGAGCGCGTCGAGATCGGCCACGAAGACCTGGGCGACCGCGCCGAGTCCGGCCGGCGTCACGGGCGGCACCGGTTCGTCATCGGACCGACGCCCCGCCGAGTCGTCTGCGGTGCGCAAGGTGCGGGCGTTCAGCCGAACGCGGAGCGCAGGCGGGACATGAGGCCCTCGTCGGGAGGGCCGACGTCCTCCCCACTCTCCGCCGCAAACCGGCGGAGGAGATCCTCCTGCGCCTTCGACAACTGGGTAGGCGTGTCCACCACGACCTGGATGAGGAGATCCCCTCGTCCCCGACCACGGACATGGGGGACACCCCGCCCCCGCAGGCGGATCAGATGACCCGACTGGGTGCCGGGATGAACAGCCAGGGTCTCGGTGCCGTCGAGTGTCTCGAATTCCGGGGTCGCTCCCAGTGCTGCTTGGGCGATCGAGACATGCAGATCCGCTTGGAGGTCATCGCCCGAGCGGACGAAGACGTCGTCGGGTCGCACCGCCAGGTGCACGTACAGGTCCCCGGGAGGGCCGCCCCGGGGCCCGGCTGGTCCCCGACCGGAAAGACGCAGCGTCGACGCGTGATCGACCCCGGCGGGAACGTCGACGGTGAAGGTGCGCTCCTCGGTGACCCGCCCGTCGCCCCGGCAGTCCGAGCACGGGCTCGAGATCACCTCACCGTTGCCACCACAGCGACGGCACGGCATGGCCGTCACCACCTGGCCCAGAATCGATTGGCGCACCCGATGCAACTCGCCCGCGCCCTGGCATTCGGGGCATCGCATGGCGGTGGTGCCGGCCCGGGCCCCGGTCCCCTGACACGTCGTGCAGCCCACCGCTGTGTCCAGCGTCAGCTCGTCGCGACGCTCCGAACACCGCTTCTCGAAAGGCCAGCTCGAGGACGATCTCGGTGTCATCACCACGGACCGGGCCTCCCCGGCGCCGCGGTCCACCGCCGGAGCCGCTGAAGAACGCGTCGAACAGGTCCCCGAGACCGCCCCCGAACAGGTCGCCCGCACCGGGCACGGTGCCGTCCACGCCGTCGGGACCGAACTGGTCGTAGCGGGCCCGCCGTTGTGGGTCACGGAGCACCTCGTAGGCCCGCGTCACCTCTTTGAACCGAGTCTCGGCCTCCGAGTCGCCCCCGGTGCTGTCGGGGTGCAGCTCGCGGGCCATCCGCCGATACGCCCGCTTGATGTCGTCGTCAGATGCCTGGGAGGTCACGCCGAGCAGCGCGTAGTAGTCAGTCGCCACCGCCAGCCCCCCCTCGGTCGCTTGGGCGACCGGACCGCGCCCTTGGACCGGCTGGAACCGGAACGTCCCGTCGACGTGCCGGCGCCGAGGTGCTCGCCGAGCTGCTCGCCGACGAGCTCGACCGCGGCCAGGGCACGCGGGTAGTGCATCCGGGTGGGGCCCACGACGCCGATGGTGCCGGCCACCTCGCCCTCGATGGCCACAGGGGCCAAGACGAGCGCACAGGCGGAGAGGGGTTCGAAGCCGTGCTCGGCGCCGATGGCCACCGACAACCCCCGGTCGAGGATGTCTTCGATGAGCTCGACCACGACGAGTTGTTGTTCGAGGATCGAAAGGACCGATCGGACCGTCTCCACCGCATCGAACGCAGACGCCATGCGCGACGACCCTCCGACGAAGACGTGGTCGGGCTCGCCCGCGGCGCCGAGCTCGCCGAGCGCGGCGACGCCGCAGCCGATGACGGCGTTGAGCGCGGGGGCGTCACGCCACTCGGCGACGACGCCGGGGGCGGCGAGGGTCCCGCCCCGCACGCAGTTGTTGAGGTGGCCGGCCGCCTCGGCGAGCAAGTCGTCGGAGGTGTCTGAAGGAAGGTCGAGCGTGCGCTTCTCGACGGCCCCGTCCGACAACACGACGACCAGAAGAGCAAGGCGCGGAGAAAGCCCGACGAGTTGTACCGAGCGAATCGTGGCCGACTCGTGGCGTGGACCCACGATCACCGCGGCGTAGTCGGTGAGCCCGGCGAGGAGGCCGCTCGTCCGACCGAGCAGGTCCTCGACCTCACCGTGGACGTGCGCGAAGAATTTGCGCACCTCGTGCCGCTCGTGGGGTCCGAGGGTCCCGGGCCGGCCGAGATGGTCGACGAAGAAGCGGTACCCCTTGTCCGTGGGGATCCGTCCGGCACTGGTGTGGGGTTGGGCCAGGTAGCCGTCGCGTTCGAGGGCGGCCATCTCGCTGCGGACCGTCGCCGAGGACACCTCGACACCGGGATTGCCGGTGATGTGGGCAGATCCGACCGGTTGGGCCGTTTCGATGTACTCCGAAACCACTGCGTTCAAGATGGCGGCCTTGCGATGATCGAGCCCGGCGTCGTTCTCGGCGTCGGCGTGGGCGCCATCGGGCCCGACCTGGCGCGAGGGCGGCTTCGCCGCCTGGCGCGAGGCGCGGGTGCCGTCCGCATCGGGGGCGGCGCGCTTGGTCCGGTTCGCCATCATGGTTCTGGCAGTCGAGTCTACCGAGTGCTACGCCCGGACCGAAGGCCCCCGGCTGGCTGGACCTCGGTGGTTTCGAGGGTGGGTCGATCAGTCCTCGAGGCGCAACGCAGAGATGAAGGCCTCCTGGGGGACTTCGACTCGCCCGATCGACTTCATCTTCTTCTTGCCTTCTTTCTGTTTCTCCAACAGCTTGCGTTTGCGGCTGATATCGCCGCCGTAGCACTTGGCGAGCACGTCCTTGCGCTTGGCCTTGACCGTCTCGCGGGCGATGACCCGCCCTCCCACCGCGGCCTGGATGGGAACGTCGAAGAGCTGGCGCGGGATGAGCTCGCGCAGCTTGTCGGTCATGCGCCGGCCGTAGGCGTCGGCCTGGGCCCGGTGTACGACGGTCGAGAAGGCGTCGACGGGCACGTGGTTGATGAGGAGGTCGACCTTCACCAGGTTGGCGGTCTGATAGCCGTCGGCTTCGTAGTCGAGGCTGGCGTACCCCTTGGTCCGGCTCTTCAATTGGTCGAAGAAGTCCACGACCACCTCGGCCAGCGGGATCCGATAGATGAGCTCGAGGCGCTCGGGCGACAGGTACTCCATGTGATCGAGATCGCCCCGCCGCGACTGGCAGAGCTCCATGACTGTCCCGATGTACTCCGACGGCACGATGACCGTGGCCCGGAGCATGGGTTCGTCGATTCGGTCGAGCCGACTGGCGTCGGGCATCTCGCTCGGATTTTCGAAATGCATGTCTGCCGCCGTCGGTCAGGTGGGCCACGTAGGCCACCGACGGCGCCGTAGCGATCAGCGAAAGGTCGAACTCGCGCTCCAGGCGCTCTCGGACGATCTCCATGTGCAAAAGGCCCAGGAATCCACAGCGGAAGCCGAATCCCAACGCGCCCGAGGACTCGGGTTCGAAGGTGAAGCTCGAATCGTTCAGCCTGAGCTTCTCGAGCGCTTCGCGCAGCGCGGTCAGCTCGTCGCCGTCGATGGGGTAGAGCCCGCAGAACACCATGGGCTTGGGGTCCCGGTACCCGGCCAGAGGCTCGGGGGCAGGATGGACGGCATCGGTGACGGTCTCTCCCGATCGGGCCTGGCCGACGTCCTTGATGCCGGCGATGAGGTATCCCACCTCGCCGGGCCCGAGCTCGCCGACAGCGGTCGGGACGGGCATGCGGACGCCGATCTCCTCGACCTCTTCGGAGAAGCCGGCCTGCATGTAACGGACCTTGGTGGCACTGCGCAGGACACCGTCCATGACCCGGATCGAGCTCACCACCCCCCGGTACTGGTCGTAGGCAGAGTCGAAGATCAGGGCCCGCAGGGCTGCGTCGGGATCTCCCCCCGGTGCCGGGACGCGCTCGACGACAGCGTCGAGGAGCGCCCCGACCCCCTCCCCTGTCTTGGCCGAGATCCGCAGGATCGAGTCGGCAGGGATGCCGAGGACCCGCTCGATCTCGGCTGCGTACTTCTCGGGCTCCGCGGCGGGAAGGTCGATCTTGTTGAGGGCGGCAACGATCTCGAGGTCGTGCTCGAGGGCCTGATAACAGGTGGCGAGTGTTTGAGCCTGAATGCCCTGGGAGGCGTCGACGAGCAGGACCGCCCCCTCGCAGGCCGCCAGCGACCTACTCACCTCGTAGCCGAAGTCGACGTGACCCGGGGTGTCGATGAGGTGCAGGACGTGGTCCTTGAACCGGACCCGCACGTTCTGGGCCTTGATGGTGATGCCACGCTCACGCTCGAGATCCATGGAGTCGAGATACTGCTCGCGCATGAGGCGCGGGTCGACGGCATGGGTCAGCTCGAGAATCCGGTCGGACAGGGTCGACTTGCCGTGGTCGACGTGGCTGATAATGGAGAAATTGCGGATGAGGTCGGGGCTGAGCACGGCACTCGGAGCGTACCGGCGCAGCCACCGCCCTCCGGTGCCAGGCGGTCCCCTGACCCGGTCCTGCTAGGCTCGCGGCCCTGGTGGTGCCCTGTGGTCCCACCCGTTCGGGCCGGGTTCTCGGGCCGGCCAGGAGCACGTTCCTTCCACCTCGATCGTCAACGGGCCGTCCACAGCGGCGCACGTTCCGGAGCAGCGAACAACCACATGGCCAACATTCGAAGCCAGATCAAGCGCAACCGCCAGAACGAGCGGCGTCGGCTGAGCAACAAGTCCGTCCGCTCGGAGATCCGCACACGGACCAAGACCGCCGTGAGCGCACTCGACGCGGGAGCCGACCATGCCGCCGAGGCGACGCGGGCGGCGGTGAGGCGCATCGACAAAGCCGCCGCGCAGGGTGTCATCCACAAGAATCAAGCCGCCAATCGCAAGTCCCGGTTGATGCGCCGGGCCAACGCCACGAGCGAGGCCTGAGCCTCACGCCCTTCGTCGCGCCGTGGCCGCAGGCCGGCGCGTCGACGATTCCCGGGCCGCACCCAGCCGGCTGAGACGGCCGACGAGCACTTCGAGCACCGTCTCCGACGGCAGCGCGCTGCGTCCCCGCACGTCGAGGTCGGCTTCGCCCAGCAGCGTGACGGCTCGGCTGATCCCAGCGGGGCCCAGGCGACGACCTTGCTCGAGCGCCTTGCGGGCCGGGAAGGCGCTGCGCATGCCGAGGCGGGCCGCGGCTTCGTCGGGACTGGTGACGCCGGACCCGTCGAGGCGGAGCATGGCCTGGAAGTGGCGGTGCAGGATGGCCAGGACCTGGAGAGGGTGGAGTCCACCCGCCCCGAAAAGTCTGCGCAGGGCCTCCAGAGCGCCCTCGGTGTCACCCTTGTCGACGGCGTCGGTGAGATCCCAGGGGGCCACCGAGCCCGCTTCGCCCAGGAAGGGTTCGAGCTTCTCGACATCGATGGACGCGCCCTCGCCGTAGGCCGCCGCCAAAGCGTCGAGGAGTCCCCGCAGACGGCTCATGTCGCCGCCGAGGTGTTCCCCCAGTCGAGAACCTGCCCGGGCGTCGAGCTTCACGGGCCCCTCGTGGAGGTGATCGACGAGCCACTGGGTGCGGGCCCGCCCCGTCCCGACCGACGTGTCGATGACCGTCCCCTGGCGCTCGATGGCTTTCACCAAGGCGGCGGGGACGGTGCCACCCCCGCCGGCGGCCACCAACGTGACGCCCGGCAGGGGGTCGTCGAGACAGGCCACGAGACGCGCCGCGTCGGCGGCCACGAGCCGACCGGCATCGCGCAGCACCACGATGCGCCGGTCGGTGAGAAACGGCGGGGTCGTCAAGGCGTCGACCACGACACCCACCTCGAGATCATCGGCTGCTGCGCCACCGTGCTCCTCGACCACCATGGCGGCGTCGTTGTCTCCGACGAGGGAACCGAGCAGGTCGTGCACGCGCTGGCCGACGAGCGATGCGTCGTCCCCCCGGACGAGGAAGGCGGCCTGGGGTACCGCGCCGCCTGGTGACGACGCGCCACCGGTCTCGGGCTTCGAGGCCCCTGTGGACGCGCCGGGCGGGGGCGGGCTCACGCTGCCTCGAGGACTGCGGCGAGGGCGTCGCAGACGCGCCTGGTCCCCGCCACATCGTGGGCCCGCACGATTCGACAACCCAAGCGAGACACCGAGAGCCGAGGCGGCGAGCGAGGCGTCGCCTCGCCGGAGAATGTCGAGGTCGAGGGTCACGCCGAGAAAAGGCTTGTTGGAGGCTGACAGCAGGAGCGGGTACCCCAGGCCGGCGAGTACATCCGAGGCGCGCAGCAACTCGAGGGACTGCGCGGCGGTCTTGCCGAGGTCGAGCCCGGCGTCGAGCACGATCTGATCGGCGCCGACGCCGGCGGCACGCGCCTGCGCGGCACGACCCGGCGAGAAAGTCCCGGACCGCTACCACCACGTCGTCGTAGACCGGCTCGGGGTCGGGGACTCGGGGACCGATCCGGATGTGTGTCGCCACCACCGTCGCCCCGGCCGCGGCGGCCGCCGGGAGGTAGTCGGGATCGGCGAACCCGCTGATGTCATTGCCCACGACGGCACCGGCGCCGTAGGCGGCGCGGGCCACCGACGCTCGCCACGTGTCGACCGAAATCGGTACATCCAGGCGGCGCGCGCAGCGCCTCGACAGCGGGGATGACGCGATCGAGCTCCTCGGCCTCGGTCACCTCCGGGCCCGGGCCCGCCTTCACCCCACCGACGTCGAGGATGTCCGCACCCTCGGTCATCAGCTGGTCGGCGCGGCCCAAGAGCGCGTCGAGGGCGAACGTGGCGCCTTTGTCGTAGAACGAGTCAGGGGTCCGGTTCAAGATGCCCATGACCAATCCCCGCGTGGCCAGGTCGAACGTCCGGTCACCGAGGCGGAGGTGCACCGTGTGAACCTACACGCCAACCGTGACGACGTCGGCGGGGGCCTCGCCCCCGAGCCCACCACGCGAGACCCTTCAGAAGAGACGGGCGGACAGGGCCTTGCGATACGGCGGCGGTGCGGGGGTCGTCGGGTCCCAAGGTCTCGAGGAGGTCGAGAAACTCCTGGCGAGCCTCTTCGTCGTCTTTCACCTTGGGCAGCAGCGCGTCGAGCAGCACGTCCACCCCGTCGGCGGGGACCTCGACCTGCTGAGCCGCCAAGCGCGCCTCCGCCGCCACCTGGCGCGCCTCGGGCGTCTCGGGGATGCGAGCGAGGAGCCGCAGAGCCTCGGGCGCATCGCCGGCGGCGACGAGGATGCGCGCCAGGGCGACGACAGCGCCCGGGTGGTCGGGCTCGAGCTCGAGGGCTTTGCGCAACGACGCCTCGTCGCCGGCGGTCACCAGCGTGTCGGCCTCGGACGGCAACGGAGCGAGCCGTTCGACGAATTCCGTGATCTGGGGCTCGGGAACGGCGCCGATGAACCCATCGACGACCTGGCGGTCCTTGAGGGCGATAGACGGCCGGGATCGACTGCACCTGGAAGGAGGCGGATATCCGGGGGTTCTCGTCCACGTTGACCTTGACGAGCTCCACCGAACCATCTTTGGCCTCCACGGCCCTCTCCAGGATGGGTCCCAGGGTGCGACACGGCCCGCACCACGGCGCCCACAGGTCCACCACGACGGGGACCTGCTCGGAGCGGGCGAGAACGTCCTGCTCGAAGGTGGCATCGGTGACGTCGATCACATCGAAGACGATACCGGGCGAAGCGTGCGGCCCAGGCCGGGTTGGGCGCGGCAGGTAGCGTTCCTCCCATGACGACTGCCGACCTCGTCGACGGCGGCGTCGAGGGCATCGACGCCGAGCGGGTGACGACGTGGTTCGCGTCGCATGTGCCGGGCACCACGCCCCCGCTGTCGTTCGAGCTCATCGCCGGAGGGCGCTCCAACCTCACATACAGGGTCGGGGACGCTTCGGGTCACGTCTACGCCCTGCGCCGTCCGCCGCTGAGCCACGTCCTCCCCACGGCGCACGACATGGCCCGCGAGCATCGCGTCATCACCGCGGTGGGGCCGACAGCGGTCCCCGTGCCCAAGACCTTCGGGCTCTGCGAGGACCTGGAGGTGAACGGACAGCCCTTCTACGTCATGGAATTCGTCGAGGGCCACATCATCCGCGACGCACGGGCCGCCCGAGACGATCTCGACGACACGGCGCGCCGGCGCGCCGGTGAGTCTCTTGCCGACACCTTGGCGGCTCTCCACGCCGTGGATGTCGATGCCGTCGGGCTCGGGGACTTCGCCAAGCGCGACGGATACATCGAGCGTCAGCTGCGTCGGTGGTACGAGCAATTCCGCAACTCACAGGTCGACGGGCTCGACACCGCCACGATCGTGGGGGCCGTCCACGACCGGCTGTCGGCGCAGGTCCCCGACCAAGTGGGGACTTCGATCGTCCACGGCGACTACCGACTCGACAACACGGTGCTCGGCCCCGACGGTGAGGTCCGGGCGGTCCTCGACTGGGAGATCTGCACGCTCGGTGATCCCCTCGCCGATGTCGGGCTGCTCATGGTGTACTGGACCGACCCCGGTGACGAGGCGGCGCTGCTCGGAGTCACGCCCACCACCGTGTCGGGATTTCCGAGCAAATCGGAGATGCGGGCACGCTACGCCGCCACCTCCGGACGCGACCTCGGACACCTCGACTTCTACATCGCCTTCGGCTATTGGAAGCTGGCCTGCATCATCCAGGGCGTCTATGCCCGGTACGTGGGTGGGGCGGCGGCCGGCGACCGTTCGAACGTCGACGACTTCGGCCACAGCGTGGTCAGGCTGGCGGAGATGGCCCTCACCGCACTGGACGCCACGTGAACGCCGGTCGCCCCCGGTGACCCTCTACGAGCGCCACGGGGAGCGAGGCCTCGACCGACCCGTGCTGGTGGTCGCGCTCGACGGTTGGGTCGATGCGGGACTCGGTGCCGACGGCGCAATCACCGCCTTGCTGTCGGCCGACTCGACCGAGCTCGTCGCCACCTTCGACGGCGAAGCGCTCATCGACCAACGCGCCCGGCGCCCGGTGGTGCACATCTCCCACGGGGTGAACGAGGGTCTCACGTGGCCCGTCATCCAGATGCGGGCGGGAACAGATCGAACCGGTGCCGACGTCTGTTATCTGGTCGGCCCCGAGCCCGACTTCCGATGGCCCTCGTTCGTCACCTCGGTCGTCACCTTGGCGGGCCAGATCGGTGTCCGACTGGTCGTGGGGTTGGGGGCCTTCCCGGCACCGGCACCGCACACCCGGCCGGTCCGACTGGCGGCGACCGCCCCCAGGGAGTCCGCCGATCTCGTGGAACGGGTCGGCATCGTCCAGGGGGAGATCGACGTCCCCTCAGGGGTCTGGGGGGCACTCGAGCTCGCCTTCGGCGACGCCGGCATCCCGACGGTCGGGTTGTGGGCCCGGGTCCCGCACTATGTGTCGGGCATGGCATTCCCTGCCGCCAGTGCGGCCTTGCTCGACGGCCTGGCAACGATCGGCGACCTGTCGGTGGACTCGACGGACCTCCACACGGCGGCCGATGCCTCGCTCCAACAGGTCGACGACCTCATCGCCAAGAGCGCCGAGCACACGTCGATGGTGCGTCAGCTCGAGCGAAGCGTCGACGCCGCTGAGGGCAACCCTCTCGACGTGGGCACGTTGCCGACGGGAGACGAGCTCGCAGCGGAGCTCGAACGCTACCTACGGGACGAACGCAGCGACGGCACTCCCCCCGACGAGTTGTGAATCAGAAGGCGGCGTCGAGGGGACCGAGTCGTGCGGCTGCTGCACCTCGATGTCGACGGCTACTGGATGGCCAGGAGGTCCACGACGAACACGAGCGTCTCGTTGGGAGCGACTGCGGGGGGGCTGCCCGTCGCGCCGTAGCCAAGTGTCGGAGGGATCACGATCTCGCGCCGACCACCGACCTTCATGCCCACGATGCCCTGAGAGAAGCCGGGGACCACTTGGTTGAGCGGGAACGACGCCGGCCCGCGTCGACCAACTCGAGTCGAAGACCTTGCCGTCGGTGTAGTTGGCCCCCGCGTACTGCACCTTGACGGTGTCCGCGTGGTCGCCGTGGCCCCGGTGCCGACCACGAGGTCCTTCGTCTCGAGGCTGGTGGGCGCGGGTGTCGTGCCGGGACCGATCGACCGGTGCGGTCTTCACGGCCGTGGGGTTCAAGACGTTGGGCGGATTGGCGGCGGGAATCGAGCTGGTCGTGGCCGGTCGTCGAGCCTCGTCGTGGACGACGCCGCCGGGGTGCTCGACCCACATGCCGCGAGGATGAGGCCGGCCATGATCATCGAGGGAACAACGAATCGACGCACGGCGGGCAGACTACCCACCAGCGACGAGTGCGTCGCACCGGGGTGCCGGATGCGAATCGGAGGTGGCTGGTGGACGCGTCACGGATCTACAGCGTCGGAGACGCTCGACGGCGCGCCGCCCGGGCCGTCCCCCGGGCCCTGTTCGACTACATCGACGGTGGCGCCGACGACGAGGTCACCATGGCGGAGAACCGGCGGGCCTTCTCGGAGGTGACGTTCCGTCCCCGCATGGCCAACGCCACCGGTGAACCGCAGGTCTCCACGACCCTGCTGGGCACCGCCTTGTCGCTGCCCGTCCTCCTCGCTCCATGCGGTCTGGTGCGGTTCATGCATCCCGACGGCGCGCCCGGAGTCGCTCGGGCGGCGGCGGCAGCGGGAACCGTGTCGGTGCTCAGCACCGTCGCCGGTTCGTCACTCGAGGAGATCGCCGACGTCCGCGCCGGGGACCAAATGGTTCCAGCTGTACTCACCGGGCGGGCCGGAGCAGACCGAAGAGTTGGTAGGGCGCGCCCGGGAGGCGGGCTACGACGGACTGGTGGTCACCCTCGACACGCCCGCTCTCGGACATCGCGAGCGCGACGTTCGTCACGGGGTGGCCCAGCCGTTCCGGTTCACACCGGTGAGCGCGGGTCGCTTGGTCGCGCAGGTCGCGCGCCGGCCGAGGTGGCTGGCCGGCATGGCCAGGGCCGCCCTGCGGGCCCGATCCGACCGCGGCCCAGGGGACCGAGCCAGCGGCCCCGGCCTCGCCGACGGCGCGGCTCGTGGCCATGGGGGCGTCGCCGTTCTCTTGGGATGACGTCGCCGCCATTCGACAGCGGTGGACCGGGCCCCTCGCCGTGAAGGGCGTGCTCTGCACCGACGACGCCCGCCACGCCGTCGAGGTCGGCTGCGAGGGTGTCATCGTGTCCAACCACGGGGGCCGCCAGCTCGACGGAGCACCGGCCACGTTGCGGGTGTTGCCCTCGATCGTCGACGCCGTGGGCGGCACGGCCGCGGTCGTACTCGACAGCGGCGTCCGAAGGGGAAGCGACGTCGTGAAGGCCCTGGCCGTCGGGGCTGACGCCGTCATGATCGGACGCCCGTATCTCTACGGGCTGGCCACGTGCGGAGAGGCGGGCGTGGCACGGGTCCTCGAGATCCTCCGGACCGAGATGGTGCGGACCATGCGTCTCATGGGCTGCCCGTCGATCTCCGATCTCGACAGAAGCTGGATCGAACTGCCGGGCGCACGCTGAGCGACGTCGAGTCCTCGAGGCCCGTCAGCCCCACCAGGGCTTGGGACTGGCCACCGTGTGCCGTTGCAGAAGCGGCGACAGCGCCGATCCGTGCACGTGCGTCGCCAGCCACATCCCCATGCCGATGAGCACGGCGAACAAGACGAATACGACCGCCAACGTGATGTAGCGCCTGTTGGGATCGCGAGACTCCGCGAGCCGTGTCGCTCGGAGTCGGGCCAGATCCACAGGGTCGAGTCCGGGCGGGGGGCCGGCATCGGAGCCGAGGTCATAGCCGTCAGATCCACTGGATCCGAGCGGGGGTGTGTTGACGACGGCGTTCATCTCTTCGGTCGAGCCCGCCGCGTTGATGGCGAGCACTCGACGGGTGTACTCGTAAGGCTCGAGCTGGCCTGCCTCGAAATCGGCGAGCACCCGTCGGAGGTACGGTTCGCGCTTCTCGAATCCCGGGTCGCCCTCCGGCCGTCGGGCCGGGCCGTGGGAGTCGTCGCTGCACGAGGAAGGGTCGTCTCCCGTCTCGCAGTCGTCCATGTCACAATTGTCGGCCGTCGGAGACGAAAACTGCAACGCTTTTCGACCCCTTTTCACCGCTAGATGCCCAGGTCACCGGCCCGGGGTGGGTCTGCTCGGGTTCTGGTGCTTCGGATAGGGTGCGTCGATGCAAGTCGACGGGGGTATCGGGTTCGATCCGACCGACGCGGTCAAGACCGCGCAACGCGCCGAGGCCGACGGCTTCGACGGGCTGTGGTGCGCCGAGGCGGGACACGACCCGTTCCTCCCCCTCCTGCTCGCCGCCGAGCACACCGAACACATCGAGCTCGGCACGGGGATCGCGGTGGCCTTCGCCCGCAATCCCATGAGCACGGCGGTGGTGGCGAACGACCTCCAGGCGTTTTCCAAAGGTCGGTTCATGCTGGGACTGGGTTCGCAGATCAAACCCCACATCGAGAAGCGTTACTCCATGCCGTGGTCCCACCCCGCTCCGCGCATGCGCGAGTTCATCACGGCCATGCGGGCGATCTGGTCGGCGTGGAACGACGGCACCAAGCTCGCCTTCCGCGGAGACTTCTACAAACACACCTTGATGACGCCGTTCTTCAACCCCGGGCCCAATCAGTACGGCGTTCCCAAGGTCTTCCTCGCCGCCGTGGGCCAGCTCATGACCGAGGTCGCCGGTGAGGTCGCCGACGGACTCCTGGCCCACGGCTTCACGACGGCGAGGTACATGCGTGAGGTGACTCTGCCCGCGCTGGATCGAGGGCTGGCCCGAGCGGGTCGGACCCGGGAGGGATTCGAGATCTCCTACCCGGCCATGATGGTCACTGGGACCAACGAGGCGGAGATCCAGGTCGCCACCCAGGCCGTGAAACAGCAGCTGGCGTTCTACTCGTCCACGCCCGCCTACCGGCCGGTGCTCGAGCTGCACGGGTGGGGTGATCTCTTCAGCGAGCTCAACACGCTGTCCAAGAGAGGCGAGTGGGTCAAGATGGCCGACCTCATCCCGTCCGACATGCTCGACGCCTTCGCCGTCACCGGGGACATCGGCGAGGTCCCCGCCAAAGTCGTGGAACGCTATGGCGACATGGTCACGCGCGTGAGCTTCTACGCCCCGTACCGCATGGACCGGGACAAGATCCAGGAGCTCTTGGCCGGGTTCAGGGCCGCGTAGTCACCTTCTGTCTCGGCCACCGGCGTCTCGGCCACCGGCGTCTCGGCCACCGGCGTCTCGGCCACCGGCGTCTCGGCCGACCGGCAGGGCGCTCCGGTGCAGGGGCGCGGCTCAGATGACGAAGTTCACGAGCCGCGGCGGGCGGGCCACCACGCGGGCAGGCTCGACTCCACCGAGTGCTCCGGCCACGCGCTCGGACGCGGCGGCGAGCGCCACGGCAGCCTCCTCGGTGATGTCCGGGGCCACTTCGATCCGGTCACGTACCTTGCCGTTGACCTGGACCACCATCGTGACGCTCTCCGAGCGAGCGAGGTCCGCATCGAACGACGGCCAGGACTCGGCGTGCACCATCGCCCCTTCCCCGTGGCGCCGCTCCCACGCCTCGGCGGCGACATGGGGGACCAAGGGAGCAAGCAACAAGAGGAGCGCGTCCGAGGCGAAATCGTTCGTCTCCCGATGAGGGCCATGGGACGACTCACGCTGGTAGCGATGGAGGAGATGGGAGAACTCCATGCAGGCCGCCACAGAGGTGTTGAACGACCAACGTTCCAGGTCGTCACTCACCTTGGCGATGAGCTGATGCGTCGCCCTGGTGATCGCCATGTCCTGCGGTGACGGGTCGCCGGCGCGGCAATCGGTCGGCGACTCGACCGTGAGCCGCCACACCCGGTCGAGGAACCGCCCGCACCCGTCGATCACGTTCTCGGTCTGGTCGGTCCAGTCCATGTTGTCGCCCGGGGGGCCGGCGAAGAGGTGAAACAGGCGCAAGGCGTCGGCGCCGACGGTATCGAAGTAGCGAGCCGGAGTGACGAGGTTCCCCCTCGACTTCGACATCTTCTTCCCGTCCATCCGGATCATGCCCTGGGTGAACAGCCGCTCGAAGGGCTCTCTCCCCACACCGGTGGCGAGACCGACATCGATCAGCGCCCTGGTGTAGAAGCGCGCATAGAGAAGGTGCAAGATGGCGTGTTCGATCCCCCCGATGTACTGGTCGACCGGCATGAAGTGCCGGGCCATCTCGGGGTCGAAGGGCTGGTCATTCGACCAGGGATCGCAAAAACGCAGGAAGTACCACGACGAGTCGACGAACGTGTCCATGGTGTCGGTCTCGCGCTCGGCAGGCCCGCCACATTTCGGACATGAGACATGGAGAAAGCCAGGATGGCGCTTGAGCGGAGACTCACCCGTCGGCAGGAACTCGACGTCGTCGGGGGCGAGCACTGGCAGTTGGTCCTCGGGCACGCCGACGACCCCGTCGACCGGGCAGAAGACAACGGGGATGGGACATCCCCAGTAGCGCTGGCGCGACACCAGCCAGTCACGGAGGCGGTAGTTGACGGTGCGGCGTCCTATCCCTTTCTCCTCGAGCCAGGCGATGGCGCGCTCTTTGGCAGCACCGACGTCCAACCCGTTGAGAAAGTCCGAGTTGATCTTCACCCCGTCTCCGGTCCACGCACCGTCATCGAATCCGTCGGGCGGTTGGGTGGTACGGACAATGGGGAGTTTGTGGGCCTGGGCGAAATCCCAGTCCCGCTCGTCCTCGGCAGGGACGGCCATGATGGCGCCGGTGCCGTAACGCATCAGGACGTAATCAGCCACAAAGACGGGTATGGACTTCCCGGTGAAGGGATTGACCACGTGGCCGCCGGTGAAGGCACCCCGCTTGGCGAGGACGTCGGCGCCGTGTTCCGAGGTCCGATCGAGCTCGCTCTTGCCCTCCGAAGAAGCACGCAGGCGCTCGACCTCGGCCCCTTGTTCGGGGGTGGTGAGCGCGTCGACGAGGGGATGCTCGGGAGCGACCACCGCATAGGTCATCCCGAAGCTCGTGTCCGGCCGTGTGGTGAAGACGCGCAGCACGAGACCGTCGGACTCGCTGCCCACGACCTGCAGATCGAACTCGACGCCCTCGGACCGGCCGATCCAGTTGCGCTGCATGGTCTTGACCCGCTCGGGCCAGTCGAGCTCATCGAGGGCGTCGAGCAATTCGTCGACGTACGCGGTGGTGCGGAAGAACCATTGTTCGAGCTCGCGTTGGATGACGACGTCGCCAGAACGTTCACAGGTTCCGTCCGCCAACACCTGCTCGTTCGCCAACACCGTCTGGCATCCCGGGCACCAATTGACAGGTGCCAAGGCGCGGTACGCCAGGCCGGCTTCGAGCAACCGCAAGAAGATGACCTGGTTCCAACGGATGTAGGCCGGGTCGTGGCTGCGGATCTCGCGACGCCAGTCGTAGACGGCACCCAGTCGAATCACACTGGCCTTGAGCTCGGCGATCCGGGCATCGGTGAAGGTACGGGGATGCTCGCCGGTCCGTATGGCCGCGTTCTCGGCCGGGAGCCCGAACGAGTCGAAGCCAAAAGGCGAGAGCACGGCGAAGCCCTGCATGGTGCGATGCCGGACGAACAGGTCGCCGAAGGTGTAGTTGCGAACGTGGCCCTGGTGGGCGGAACCGCTGGGATAGGGGTACATGCACAAGACGTACTGCGCAGGGCGCGGGTCGTCGGCGTCGACCTCGTAGAGGTGACTGTCAGCCCAGCGCTGCTGCCACTTGAGCTCGACTTCTTGCACGTCGTAGGGCCGTCCCATCCCCGGATTCTACGGAACAGGGCGCCCCGCCTCGGACACCGCCCACCCGCACCCGACCAGCATCGGCGCGGGTCTCGCGAGAACATCGTCGCGACCCTCGCGACGCTGCGACACCCTTCTGGTCGGGCCAGCAGGTTTGGTAACGTGGCGGCTCGTCCCGGGGGCGTAGCTCAGTTGGTAGAGCGCTTGACTGGCAGTCAAGAGGTTCGTGGGTTCGAGTCCCATCGCCTCCACCCGGAAGCCCTAGTCAGAGGGCTTGTGACCTGTCTCGCAACACCCGGTCGCTACCCCTGGAGCTACGAATGTGGCAACGGCTGCGAACAGAGGTGAATGGGGCCGGACCGGCCTAGAACGGTGAAAGGAAGCATTCACAACCGTGCGTCGGACGGTCGCCGGCGGCCAGTCTGGAACGCCGCAGGGCAAGATCTCTCTCACGATTCGTCCAGTCCGATTTCGGCTCTGGCTTGTGCCGTGGTGTTCACATGCGGGAACGGGTGTTCTGGCATTTCCAGTCCGAGCGCAGAACAGATGGGTGCCCAACCATCGCCTGGGCTCCACTCCACGAGACGATGGGCCGGTGCCGTCGCTCGGACCTCGTCGTTGTACGCCAGATACGCTGCTTTCGCCGCTTCCTCGTCCTGCCATCCAGGAGTAAAGCTCGTCATCATCCCCCGGCCCATGCGTGTCCAACCGTCGTGAGGCGCGTCGGGCGCGAAGTAGGTCGCCAATGCGACGAAGATGGTGTTCGACGCGCTCTTCCACCATCCGTCGGCATCTCGAACCGACAATAGGATCGGCGCATCTGGGAAGGCCTCGCTCAGCTCACGCCAAAACGGCGCAGACGGCCAATCCACCGTGGCTTCGTATCCGTCGAAAAACGTCTCCCACTGCGGAAGTCTCCCCTCGTACGCGTCGCCCCACACGTCGGGATCCCCGGGCCGCTCCCGCACCTCGAGCATGTGGTAGCAGCGCCCGCCGAGCAGCTCCTCCAACGCCAGCTTCAGAGAGGTCGTACCCGTACGACCGAGCCCCGCACCGATAATTCGAAGACCCACATTCCCTCCTCATCAAGGACGAGCCTGCGGCCAAGGTTACGGCAAGGCTGAGAAATCCGCCGTCCTACAAATATCCGTTCCACCTCTGGTCGGGCTCACGGTGAGGGGACAGTATGTCGACATGGCAGAAAGGGAGGACCTTCCCGAGAAGGTGGCGGCAGCGCACGAACGAGCCGCCACAACCGAGTTCCAGTTTGCCTGTACCGTCGAAGTGGGGAGGTTGTTGGCGGCATTGTCTGCGTCGGTGCCCGAAGGTGGACGGATACTCGAGATCGGCACCGGCGTCGGGGTCGGACTCTCCTGGTTGGTTCACGGGCTCGGTGGACGCCACGACGTCGAGGTCGTCACCGTCGAACTTGATCGTGAGGTGCAAGGGACCGCCCGCTCATCCCCATGGCCGCCATGGGTTCGCTTCGAGTTAGGTGATGGGGCTGAGGTCGTTGGCCGTCTCGGTGAGTTCGACCTGATATTCCCCGACGCACCAGGTGGGAAGATCTTGAAGCTGGGCCAAACGGTGGCCGCCCTTCGACCTGGCGGCATCCTCGTTGTCGACGACATGGACTTGACGCGACACGATGACGAGGACCTTCGGACTGCGCTAACCGTTGTGCGCCAACGTCTCGTCGAAGATGTTGAGCTCGTTTGCGCCGAATTGGACTTCAGCAGCGGCGTCATTGTGGCCGTGAAGCGCCGGTCATGACCGTCGGCCGATTCTGGAGTCGGACTCTCGGCTCACCTACAGCGGGGCGGCGGTCGGGCTATCTCAGTTGATCGCGTACGGCATGGACCGGTGGGGCTTGGCATACCGCATGTGCAGCAGGATCGCACCGCACCCGACAGCCGCATAGAAGCACCACAACGAGGCAAACCCATCCGCGCTCAGCCGGGCCAAGATCACGACGGCGACGAGGTTTGCCAAGCCGAAGACCACGATGTGGCGAAACCCCGACGCCAGAAGCGACCCGCAGGTCGCGACGACGTAGAGCCCGATGATGACGACCCCGTGCTGCAACCCGATGGAGTACGCCAGGTGGTACGTGCCCAGGGTGACGCTGGGACGGTTTTGCACAATCGTCTCCAGCAGGACAGTCGATACCCCGACGCCGATGGCTAGAAACGGTGCGATCCTCAATTTTCGGCGGGCCGTGGGTTCGAGCAGCATGATGACAAGCGGTACGAAGATCGGCAGCGCGACGAAGGCGATGATGAGGTAGATCCACATGGCTGCCCGTCCGACACCGTGGGGCACGACTCCTTGGAGACCCCACCACACGAAGGCCTCGTCGATCTGATGAAATCCCAGGAGCAGAGGGAGTGCAGCCAGGGCGAGGTGGTCGTTGCGGTGACGGAGGTGGCGCAGGGCATCGACACCGATGGCGGTGACGACGATGCCACCGACCAGGTCGCCCTCTGGAGAGAAGCACACGGCTACTCCCCGCGTCCCAACCCGGCAAGGGTCTGGTCAATGCGGACCACCGACATCGGCTCTCCTTCCAAGGTCACTCAGAAGGAGGCTCCGAGCCTGTACGAGGCGACAACCGACGCGGTCGTCCTGCCCAAACAAGGCGTCACTCCCAAGCGGGGACGCTCCCAGACTACACCTCGGCTTCTCGTGGACGACGCCCTTGCCCTGATCGTCTTCGGGCCGCGGATATCAACGACCACGCGGCCGGACCTCGTCGTCGTCGACGCGGTCCCACGGGTTGCATGCAGGGCGGAGTCGGCCCGCCGCCGCGCCACGGCCTCGAGCAACGATTGTTCGACCGACTCGTTCAGAATCCTGCCCTCGACCACCCACTATGGAGTCGGGGCAGGCTCCGGCGTGGAGAGGCTCTTCGGGACGGTGCCCTGAGAGCCGCGCACCGCCACGCCATCACGACCCGCCCCTTTGACCTCGTAGAGGGCGAAGTCGGCCTCATCGCGCATGTGCTCGACGGTTGGCATGTCCCGGTCCAGGCCACTCACGCCGATGCTGAGGGTCACGGGGACCTCGAGGACCGACGAGGCTTCCCGACAGATCCGATTGGCCAGGGCGCCGGCATCAGATGGCTCGGTGTGGGGCATGAGCACGGCGAACTCGTCGCCTCCCAACCGCCCGACCTGATCGAAGCTACGCGCGTGGGTGCGCAACACCGCGCCGATGGCGGCCAGGACGTGGTCCCCGACGAGGTGACCGTACGTGTCGTTGACGGACTTGAAATGGTCCACGTCGATGATCAAGAGGCTCAGGGGATGGCCGTGACGCACCGATCGCGAGATCTCCTCCTCGAAGCGTTGATGGAACACCCTGTGCACGGCGCACCCGGTGAGGCCATCGGTGGCCGCCAGCACCGCGATCTGCGCGGCGAGCATCTGCTCGTGGTGCTCCCGAAACGTTCGGTTGACCGACGCCGCCACCGACAGGACCGAGGCGCCGGCCAGCACGGCGAAGAGGACGACCACGCCGTCGGAGGCGACCTGGACGTGGGAATCGCTGGCCGCCACCAATAGGGCGGACGCAAGGGTGGCGAGTCCGCACAGACCTGCGACCAAAGGTGTGAAGGCGAGCGCCGCGAAAGCAATGGGCAGGAAGAGCAGATAGAGCACGGGGCTGTCGAGCCCGCCGTCGAGAGAAGCGACGCCGCCGACCGCCAGGGCCGCGACGACGGTCCAGGTCGCCGAGAAGCGACTCCGCCACGACCGGGATGCCAGGCTCGGTGCGAGAAAGAGGCTCAGCACCCCGAAGACGAGCCAGAACCCCGCGATGAGCCAGAGCACGGCTCGATGGGGCCCGTGGGGTGTGAGCGCGAGATAGACCATGACGAGCATCGTCTCGCCGATGAAGACCCCGAATCCGGTCCGCATGTGACGGAGCCAGAAGGCGCGTTGGATCTCAGTGCCCGAGTCAGTGATCGAACCGGTCGAATCGACTCGCGGGTCGCTCATGGGCGTCGCCTCGCCGCCAGCTGGCCTCCGTACGGCGGGAGAACGAAGGCGATCATCTTTGGATCATCGACCTCCTGCGGGGCGGGCATGAGCCGTCCCCGCGCACTATTCCCAACAACTCGCTCCCAACAACTCGAGTCCTCGACACCTCGAGCCCGTCACATCGCCACGACCTCGCCACCGGTGATCGAGCGCCGGGGCGATCCCTTGCGCCTATCTTGGGCCGCCAGGCACGGGCTGCCGGCTGGGCGGCACGCCGATCGGCGGCACAAGGAGGAGCGATGGCCGGCCCGGGTACAGCTCGACTAGGGCGATCGTGGCGTCGGTTCCGGCGGCGCTCGGCCGGGGTGCAGATCGTGTCGCTGGCGTTGGCCGTCGTTCTCGTTCTCGCCATCGCCTTTGCGGTGGGAGCAGGCTCCCCGACCCAGCCCGGCAGCTCGACCACCGGTGGGGTCGGATCGGTGACGGCCAGCGCCAGTACCGCCGGGGTCACAACCCACAGCATCAGGGTCGTCTTCCCCGTGTCGAACCTGTCGTCGCTGGCGTCCAACCTTGGTTTCGCCGGCGATATCGAGTACAGCGAGCAGAACAAGGCGATCAAGCTGTTCGTGAAGCTCATCAACGACGCTGGCGGCATCCACGGCCGGACGATCGACGCCAACATCGTCAATTTCGATCCCACCAACGAATCCCAGATGCGCGCCCTGTGCAAGGACTGGACTGATGGCGGAGCCCCTGCCTTCGCCGTGCTCGACGGGGTCGGGACATGGACCGGCGACAACCAGCTCTGCATCACCCAGGAGGGTCACACCCCCTTGCTCAGCCAGTGGACGACCGTGACAAATTGGACCAGGCAAGGCTCGCCGTACCTGTGGTGGACCGGACCTGACGATGCCGCCATCCTGGAGGCCACCGTGGCTTGGGGACTGAGTGCCGGGCTTCTGGGATCGCAGGTCAAGGTAGGGGTGATCGCCGGCAACAGGGCGAGCGACGAGGTGGCACTGAACCAATATCTTCTCCCTGCCCTGCGGCGCGCGGGCATCACGCCGGTGGTGAAGACGATCGCCTCGAACCCCTCCGACACGGCCTCCACCGACGCGCAGGCCCCGCTCATCGTCCAGCAACTCCGGTCCGACGGCGTGAGCTCAGTCATCCCGCTCGTTCCATTCAACGTCTTCTTTCCCGTGCTGGCGGCCGAGACGCAGCAGCAGTACTTCCCCAAGCTCTTGTTGTCGGACTACGAGGAGTCGATCGAGTCCGCACTCGGCCTCCTTCCTTTCCCCTACGAGAAGGCCCTCGACGGCCAAGAGGGCCTCACCACCGAGACCCTGGGTGGCATCGACGACACGCGCCCTGAGGCCGACGGGGGCTATGACCCCGGCGTGCGCAGCTGCTTCACCGCATGGCACAAGGCCTATCCCCAGATTCCGAAGGGGAACCAGAACTACTACCTCGAGGAACAGGGGCCGGTCCAGGGTTGGTGCCAGGAGATCCGACTCTTTGCCGCCGCGGCCACGGCGGCGGGACGGCATCTCGATCGCCGGACCTTCGACGCGGCGATGGCCAAGATCTCCAACTTCCCCGGTGGGTACTCCCCCGTCCTCACCTACGGTCCCGGCAAGTCCTCCGGCCCGACCGAGTACCGGGTGGTGCGGCTGCACACCAACTCACCTCCATCGAGCCAGTGCAAGTTCCCCCTGAATCACATACCCCAGGGGGTGTGTTGGGTCGTGGTCAACGACTGGCGGCCATTGCCGGCAGCGCGGTGACCGGGGTCGCTCGCGCATCAGGACCAGGGCACCCGTGGTGGCAATCCGCCGTCTTGTACCAGATCTATCCGCGCTCGTTCGCTGATTCGAATGCCGACGGCGTCGGCGACCTCCAGGGGGTCATCGACCACCTCGACCATCTCGAGTGGCTGGGGATCGACGGGATCTGGCTGAGCCCGATCACCGTGTCGCCCAACGCTGATTGGGGCTACGACGTCGCCGACTACCGCGCCGTCCAGCCCGATCTCGGAACGATGGAGACGTTCGACCGCTTGGTAGCCGCCGCGGGCCGGAGGCACATCCGCGTGTTGCTGGACATCGTCCCGAACCACACGAGCGAACACCATCCCTGGTTCGTGGACTCCCGCTCCTCTGTGACCGCTCCCAAGCGAGACTGGTACGTCTGGTCGGCTCCGAAGGCCGATGGCTCGGTCCCCAACAACTGGGTCAGCAGCTTCGGGGGGCCTGCTTGGACGCTCGACGACACCACCGGACAGTTCTACCTCCACAATCATCTCTCCGAGCAGCCCGACCTCAATTGGTGGAACGAGGAGGTCCGGAACGAATTCGACGCCATCCTCCGATTCTGGTTCGACCGAGGCGTGGCCGGCTTCCGGATCGACGTGTGCAACATCGTCGTCAAAGACGCCCAGCTCCGGGACAACCCTCCGGCGACCGTTGATGACGACTTCGAGGCACAGCTCTTCGGGCAGCGTCCGGTCTACAGCGGCAACCGACCTGAGGTCCACGAGGTCATCCGACGGTGGAGGCGGCTGGCCGACTCCTACGACCCACCACGCGCGCTCATCGGCGAAACCCCGGTGAAGATCGAGGAATTGGCGAAGTATTACGGCGACGGGCGTGACGAGTTGGACCTCGCCTTCAACTTCCCTTTCCTCACCGCTCCATTCGATCCCACCGCCATGCGCGACATCGTCGAGAGCACCGAGAGCTCACCTTCCGCCCGGGGCCTGGCCGGCGTGGACGGGGTCGAACCACGACATGTCCCGGTTCGCGTCGCGTTGGGCGGAGGGCAACCCGGCCAAGGCTCGGATTGCGCTCCTCATGTTGCTCTGCCTGCGAGGGACGCCTGTGCTGTATCAAGGCGACGAGATCGGCCTGGAGGACTTCTCGGTGTCACGAGCTGAGCTGCGCGACCCGCTGGGTGTCCGCTATTGGCCCGCCTACGCGGGGCGCGACGCCATGCGAACTCCCATGCCATGGCGCCACGGGCCCGGAGGCGGCTTCACCACTGCCGAGGCAAGGCCGTGGCTCCCCCTGGGGCCGACCGGGAGCAGCAACGTCGAGAACCAACGAGCCGACCCGAGGTCGATGCTCACCCTGGCTCGCGATCTCATCGGACTCCGCCGACGCCACCCCGACCTGCAATCAGGCGAATACGAGACAGTCCCGGCACCCGAGGGGGTATGGGCCTGGCGCCGGGGGCAAGGCGTCCTCGTGGTCCTCAACATGAGCGATCACGACTCGACCCTGCCTGGGACACCGGGCCAGATCCACATCGGCACGCGATCGCGAACGCGACGGCGAGTCATTTGACCGCGCCCTGACGCTGCGGGGCTGGGAGGGAGTCGTGGCCGCCATCGGCGCTGGCCCGGCGTGAATCGGCCCGGCGAGAAGTGGCGTTCCATCGGATCACAGCGAAGGGCGGTCTCGCCTCCCCAATAGTGGGTACGCAAACGGTCATGTCTTGCCCATTTGCAGGCGCCCGGGTCCTCGGTCGAAGATCGCTTCCCGAACCGAGCGCTCCACTGGCGATCCGGCCTACGATCGCTCATCGAGGTGGCGTCAGCACAGGACGTGCACCGATGAAGGGGGACACATGAGGCGGGGGACGACGATTCGAGGAGGGGTGCTGTCCTCGGTGATGGTCGGCGCCCTTGCGCTTGGCGGAGTCGGCTCGCCCTCGTCGGCATCAGCGGCGGCGGCCGAATTCCATGCCCCGCGTATCCCAGGTCCGAAGCCCACCCCGGTTCCTACTCCCGCGTTCCGCGCCAACGTGTCCGTGGTCTCATCGTGGACGTCGTTGAACTGGTCCGGCTATGCCCTCGCGGCTTCGAACATCAGCAACGTGATCGGCAATTGGAAGGTGCCGTCGGTCCAGACCCCGACCACGAAGAAGAGGAGGGCCCGGTACTCGTCATCGTGGGTGGGAATCGACGGGTTCAACAACTCCCATCTCATCCAGGCCGGTACCGAGCAGGACTGGGTACGCGGCACCAAGATCTACCAAGCCTGGTGGGAGATCCTGCCCGCGCCCGAGACGCCCATCCCGTCGCTGACGATCCATCCCGGAGACGCCATGTCGGTCTCGATCACCGAGGGCGCCTCGGCGACGTGGACCATTCGGGTCAGCGACACCACCACCAACAAGACCTTTTCGATCGTCAAGTCCTACTTCGGCCCGAGGACCTCGGCAGAGTGGATCCAAGAGGCCCCCACGATAGGCCGGCACGTGGCGTTGCTCGCTCCCACCTCCAACGTGACCTTCGACCTCGGACGCATGAACTACGCCAGCCCGGGACTCGTCAGCTCCGAAGCGGGGACCATGTTCAGGGCCGGCAAACCGATCTCGACGGCCTCGGCGCCCAATCCGAACCGAGACGGGTTCGCCGTCGCCTACGGACGCTTCGCCCCGCCCCCACCCACGTCGTAGACCTCTGAGACCGGGGGGCGGGCTCCCTCGACTTCGACTCGTGTTCGCCGCCGCGTCACCGGGGCGCGCCCATCCCCGAACCCGAATCCACGCAGCGTTACATTTTCGGGCATGAGCAGGCAGCGAATGTCCTCGAGTAGTTCGGTCTCGTGGTTCGACTCGTCGCAGGTCTTCTCCGACACCCAGAGGGTGGACCTCTTCAACGACCCGCCGTGGGTGGCAGCCCCGGAACCCCCTCCGAGGCGGTCGACCGGTGGAGGGAGCCGTGAAGGATCCCGGTGGACGATGACCGCCGTCGTGAGCAGGCTCGTCAACAAGCGCGGTCAGCACAGCGCCAAGACCGGCTGACCGTTTCCCGGGCTGTGCCCGGGGGTGCCCTCAGCCCACCAGGCTCTGGATCGCCCCCGCCGAGGTGCGGAGGTAGGCGGCACCCGACGCGATCGAGGCCACCCCCTGGTCGAAGAGACTCGGCGGGAGCGCCTCCGACGAGCCGATGCAGTCCGACGCACCCTGGATCAGGTCATCGAGCGCCGTGGTCCAGTAGCCCTGAATCAGCCGGTCGGGGATGGGCGCCGACTGCATCGCGCTCTGGGCATCGCTCAAGAGCTGCTGCCAGAACGGACCGACAGCGGAGAAGTCCGATGAGGTCGCGGCGGTGAAGGCCGCGTTCAACCGGGCCACGTCGGCCTGGAGAGTGCTCACCAGCGCCCCGTGGGCTTGGTTCCAGGAGCGAACCTGGCTGCGCGAGGGAATCGACGTCGTCGCCGCCGAGACCTCGACCGAGGTGACGGCTCGGTCGAACTGCGTCGTCCCGGTCGTGACGAGGGCCGCGCCTTGGTTGAAGATGGTGGGCGTGAAGGCGGCACCCGACGGCGTTCCGATCGAGCCCAAGATGCAGTCGATCGCGCCCTTGTTCAAGTCATCCAGTGCGGTGGCCCACTCGGACTGGGTGGCGGCGTCGGGGATGGGGGGAAGCGAGATGGCGTAATTGGCATCGAGTGAGAGCTCCTGCCAGTACGGACGGACGTCGACATAGGAGCTCGGCGGGGTCGAAGCGACCGTCCGATCCAGCTTCTCGATGTCTGTCTGCAGGGTATTGAAGACCGAGCCGTAGGCCAGGTACCACTGTTGATCAGCTTCGCCGACTGACGTCGTCATGGTCGTCAACGGCAACGTCGTGGTGGCGACGATCGACGACACGGCCGGTCCGTGCTTGGCAGGCTGTGTCACCGCGGACGCAGCAGCATGCGACGTCGTGCTCGTGGTCCGTGGTTTGGTCGTGGTGGGCGTCGTGGCGGGGACCGGCGGCGCCGGCGGGAGCGCCGCCAGCGCGCGCTCGATGGAGGACGGTGTCGTGGTGGTCGGCACCGCCTCGGGCTGACTCTGCGGCGGGATGATGGTTGTCAGCGGGGGCAGGTGCCGGAACATGCTCACGAGCGGGCTCTCGGTCGTCGTCGTCTCGGCGCTCCCGCTTCCTCCGATCCGGGTGATCCCCACAACACCGACGACCACGCCGGCGGCGATCAACAACGACGCCAGGGCGATCATGGGCTTCGTTGGACGTGTGACGCCCTGGCCTGAGGCGGAGCCGGTGTGCAGCGAAGGATCAGCGGCGTCGGCCTGTGCCGAGGTGTCGAATGTCGGGTCTGGTTCGGCTACCGACAGTGCGTCAAAGGACCCGATGCCCCGGTCCCGAACCAGTGGTGTCGGCTCGCCGTGCGCGAACAGCCGTTCCTCATGGATCCCAAACGGGTCGGGATGCCAACCGTCGACGCTCATCGCCCCCCTGCCACATCGATGGACCGCATCACGCCCGCGACCCAACTTGCAGGAAATCTAGCTGTGGACCGTGGTCCTTGGAAATTGCCCGATCACGTCGATGTGGATTCTGACCTGGGGAAATCGAGTCGTGGCGGGTGGACGGCACCAACTCGGCAGGTCGCTCCCCATGCCTCGCTCGACCCGGCGCGACAGGAATACTGGCCGAGAGTCACCTCGTAGCAGACGGGTCCAAGGAGATTCACAGGCATGGGGGTTGTCGTGAGGCGGTGGGCACGTCGACACGGCGCGGGGCCGCCCATGATCACGGTGTCTCAGCCGGGCGACTGTCGTCGGTCGGCTTCGGCGGGTCGATCACCCCCGGTGGGTGGCGGGCATCGCATTCGTGGCAGGTGCACTGGTGGCCGGCGCGCAGGATCCTGGTGGCGGGACACGGGCAACATCGCGTCGTTCATCGTCGTCGGTGCCGATCACGTTCGGGCTCGCGTCCCGTCCGGCGATTCCGATCACATCGGGCCAGGGCTACGACGGCCAGTTCTATTACCGGATGGCGCTCGCTCCGCTCAACTTCCATCACACTGCGTTCGGGATCCAGATGGACACCCTCAGCCGATTCGAGCGCATCGCCTATCCCGCCTTCGCTTGGCTGGTGGCGGGCGGGCGGAGTTGCTCGTGCCCTGGTCACTCGTCATCATGAACGTGGTCGGATTGGCTGTCTGGGTGCGCTCGGCGCGGCGATCGCCCGGGATGCCCGTCGACATTCGTGTTGGGGCCTGCTGCTCCCGGGCTACTTCGGGTTCGTGTGGGTACTTGTCTCGCGATCTCGCCGAGATCGTGACCGCGACCTTCGTCGTGGCCGGAGTCGTGGCGCTGCGTCGAGAACGCCTGGTCTCGGCCGGTGCCGCCTTCAGTGTGGGCGTGTTGAGCCGGGAGACGGCGTTGGTCGTCGTCGGTCTTGCTGGCGGTGCAGCGACCCTTGTCGTCGCTCGTGGGACCGGCTTGAGGCCGACACCGGCCAGATCGGCGCGCGTCGGCTCGGGCACCGCGGCCGTCGATGGCCGGACGCCGGTGATCTCCTGGGTCTTGCCCGGACGTGGCCTTCGTCGCGTGGCAGCTCGTGGTCCGGCTCGCCACCGGGTCGTGGCCGCTGCTCACGTCCGGCCAGCACAACCTGGGCGTCCCCTTCGTGGGATCGTGCGGGGCTTCCGGCACTACCCGGCAAGCTCGCCCTCGAGGGCCGCCGCTGCTGTGGTTCGGCGGAGCTGCTTCATCCTCGTGGTCGTGGTCGTCGGCGGCTGCAGTCCTGGCGCTGCGGACGACAGCGGCCCGGCTCTACGAACGGGCGGCCTGGATCGCCTACGGCATCCTGGCCGTGAGCCTGGCGCCGGGGATATGGCTGGGCGATGTCGGCTTTCGCAGCCTCGACGACCTCTACGTGTTCAGTTGCATCATCTTGTTGTCGTCACGGCAGCGACTGACGGTCCCGGCGGTGCTCGTGGCGGGAGTGTGGGTGGTCGTTGCCGTCGAGCTGGTCAGATTCATCTGAGCACGTCCGGCGGCTGCGTCGGTCAGTCGACGAGCGCCGAGGCCCAAGGAGAGAGATCGAGCTTGGGATAGAGACGCGCCGTGGCGTCGAGGAGCTCCGCATTCCAGATGGGGTGGCCCGGACCGGGGAACCCGAAGAGTGCCAACTCCTCTGGTGTCGATCCTTCGACGAAAGCTCACCCAGTGGGGCGAGGTCGCGCGCGACTGCATGGTGTGGTACCCCACCCAGTCCTGCCCGGCGAGCTTGTAGCTGGCGTTGAGCAGGAACCGGGCACCGCCGGGCTCGGTGAGGTCGACGGCGCGGTGAAAGACGTCGGGCCGGTACGCGAGGTACGAACCCCGCACACCGGTGGCGCCCCGCTCGGCCGCGTAGAGCTCGGGATCTCGGTCGGGCATCACGAGCGGTGTCGTCGTCCGCCGGTGCGCTCGAGTCGCGCACCGACACGAGATGGGTGGGCGCGGTGGTCGGGCCGACGTCGGAGAGGTAGAGGAACCCCTCGATGTGCCACCACGGTGCCCGACCTATGGCGGGCAGCCACGAGTGGTTCCGATCGGTGTGCATGGGCTGCTCGTAATTGGTGATGCCCTGGTACTTGGCCGAGACCTGCGCTTGGTACAGGCGGAGGTCGGCGCTGTCGAGGGCGCGGCCGGGCGAAGTCCACGATCGAGGGGTGGACAACCGAGCGGTTGAGGGCTCCGCTGCCCGGGAAAGGGAAGGCTCCCTGCCAGCGGTGCTGGTCGTGGCGGAAGCCGGGGCCGTCGGCCGGCCAGGGGAACTCCTCGACCGGGGCCGGCCGTCCGAGGCGCCGCTCGGTCTCTCCCTCGGGGTCGGCGTGGTACTCCTCGGCCCGGGGGAACAGCAGGTAAAGGTCGTCCATGGCGGCGTCGATCTCTTCGGTGGGGACGAGACCTTCGAGGAGGACCCACCCGTGCTCACGCCAGCGGGCCACTTCGTCATCTCGTGCTCGGCGGGCCCCCATGGCTCTCTCCTGTCGGCGTGGCCGGTCCTACGCCCCGTGCCTGGTCCAGGATCGCTCGCACGCGGCGCGGTGCCGCAATCCGGGCGTCATGGGCACGCCCGGGGTCGAGCCACGGCCGCCCGGCCGGTTCGACCTCTCGCCTGCCCGAGCAGGCCCGGAGGGTGCCACTCGGCGGTGGTCGCGGGGCTCCGACCACGCGCAGTGGTCGCTCGGTGACCGAAGATACCGGTCACGTTTGGCCGAACCGCTGCCCGGTGCATCCGGGCCCCGGGCTGGTCATCTGGTCGAGAATGAGCCCATCACGAACATGACGAATCCCGAGACGGTCCAGCAGATGGTGCGGCGCCGGGTGCGGCGCCGCCGGCTGTGGCGTCGCGCCCGGGTCGGCCTCCTCGTCGTCGGGGTGATCGTTGCCGCCGGTGGGGCCGCCTTCGGCATCGACCGGATGGTGGTGGCCCTGCGCAAGTACTACGCCTCGCCGGCACGCAGCACCGGAAGGGCAACAGTCCGACCTCCTCGAGCACGCCGACGACCACGACCGCGTCGGGGCCGCCCGACTGCGTGAGCGGCCAGCTCAGCGGTACCGTGACCAATTGGCGGGCGATCAGCGGGACCACGTTCGAGATCGGTGTCGCTCACCAATATCTCGCTGTCCGCAGTGCACGTTGCTCGGCTACCCGGGACTGGCGGTGAACAGCGCCAACGGCACCGCGCTCCCCGCCGCCACCCAGGACGTGGCCACCATGGGCGTCAGCACCGGCGTCGGCCCCTGCCGCCCCGGCGCGCGTCGTCGTGGCACCCGAGCGCGCAGGCGTGGTTCGAGCTCTCCTACCCCGACGTCTGCGACATCATCCTGACGCCGGGCTCCGGCCCGACCGCCTCTCCCAACGCGTGCTACGAGGGCAAGTGGCTCCAGGTCACGCCCCCGAGGACCTCGAGCCCGCTGCTCGTGCCCGAGCCGTTGCGCTTCGCCTACGGCGATCGTCGGCTTCGATGTGGGCCCTTCGGCACGGGCTCGCCCCCGCCGTTGCCGAGAAGTTGACCATCGCTTGGAGACGGTTGATCCCCGCGAGCGCAGGATCAGCATCGGGGGACGATGTCGATGGCAAGCAGCGAAACGGGATCGAACGGGTACGAGCAGGCCGTCCTGGCCGAGGATCTGGGCCAGGACGTGCTCGCCCTGGCCGCAGTGGCCCAATCTGACCGCCCCGCCTCGGTGCTCCGCCGCGTGAACGGCAGGCTCGTCCGCCTCATCGTCGAGGCCGCTTAGACCCCACATCAGCCGGTCCGCCTCGGCTCGCCGGACTACCCTGGCGACGCGATTCGAGCGCCCTGGTGGGGTGGCGGGCGCGATGGGGGTGGCTCGTGCGGGGGATCCTGACAAAGCGGCTCGCGGCCGCGGTGCTCGGCCGCCGCGGTCGCGACGACCGGCGTGTTCGTGGCGCCATCGCGCTCGACTCCGAGCTTCGCCGCGACGCCGTTTCGTGGGCCACGGGTCCATCGGCCAGGCCTACGCCATCGGCGCCAAGCCGGGCGAGCACCTCACCCTGCTCGACAGCTCGGGATCGAGGGTCGGCTCCGGGGTGGTCGACAGCCTGGGCGGCATCATCATCCGAAACCTCCGCGCCGGGAGCGGCTACCGGTTCGAGGAGACCGGGCGGCAAGCACCGCAAGACCGGGCGTTCGCCGTGCTGTCGAGCGATTCGGCTCCCCCGTCCGGCTCTGTACTCGGGCAAGCATCTACATGCCGGGCTCAACTACGTGAAGATGCGCGACGGGATCTCGATCGCCGCCACGGTGCGCCTCCCGCCGGGCAAGACCCTCGCCGACGGCCCCTTCCCGACCGTCATCGAGTACTCGGGCTACGCCACGGCCGCCCCGCACAGCCTGCTCGACGCGCTCGCTGGGCAGGGCGCCCGACGAGCGACCCCCTGCTCCCCGACACCTCCACCATCGTGGGAAGCGTCATCGCCCCGCTGCTCGGATTCGTCACCGTCAGCGTCCAGATGCGCGGCACGGGGTGCTCGGGCGGCGCCTTCGACCTCTTCGGGCTGCCCTCGGACTACGACGGCTACGACATGATCCAGACCGTCGGGGCCCAGCCGTGGGCGCTGCACCACAAGGTGGGCATGGTCGGCATCTCCTACTCGGGCATCTCCCAATTCGAGGTGGCGGGCACCGACCCCCCCGACCTGGCCGCCATCGCGCCGCTCAGCTCCACCGACGACCTCTTCTCCACGGGCTATCCCGGCGGGATCTACAACAGCGGCTTCGCCGCGAGCTGGATCGCCCAGCGCAAGATCGACGCCGAGGCCGCACCCAAGGGCGGCCAGCCCTGGGCGACGGCGGAGATCGCCACCGGGGACACGACGTGTCTCGCCAACCAGGTCCTGCACCCCGAGGCCCAGCAGCTCGAGTCGTTGGTGGGACCCCGGCCTCAGCCGCGTCCCGTCGCTGTTCGACCAGCGCTCGCCCGCGGTGTGGGCGACACACGTCAAGGTCCCGGTGTTCCTCGTGGGCGCCCTCGAGGACGAGCAGACGGGCCCGCAGTGGCCGGTGTTGATCACGGCCCTGGGCCACGACAAGAACGTCTACGCCACCATGCTGAACGGGACCCACATCGACTCGCTCGGGCCCGACACGTTGTCGCGCTGGCTCGAGTTCCTCGACATCTACGTGGCGGGCCAGGTGCCGGCGCAGAACCCGTTCCTGACGTTGCTCGCGCCCGAGGTCTACGCCGAGGCCACCGGGGGGGCGAAGTCCATGGCCCCTCCGCCCGTGCGCTTCACCGACCGACACCTCGGTCGCACAGGCCAAGTCCGACTTCGCCGCCCATGACCCACGCGTCAGGGTGCTGTTCGACAACGGCGGCGGGGACCTCGGCCCCGGGGCCCTGCAGCCCACCTTCGAAGCCGACTACTGCCACCTGGCCGCCGCGGGGGCCGTCACCCGCTACTACCTCGGCATCGGGGGGGACGCTGGCGACGGCCAAAGGCCGTCGGCCACCCGCACGTCGTTCCGTCCCGACCCCTCGGTGCGTCCCGCCACCGACCTCGCCCTCGGCCAACGCCTGGGCGGCACAACCCCCCTACAACTGGACGACGGTGCCCGCCGCCAACGGCGTCGCCTTCGAGACCCCGGCCTTCACGTCGCCCACCACGATCGTCGGCCCGGCCAGCCTGGACCTGTGGCTGCGGTCTTCGGCCGCCGACCACCGACCTCCAGGTGACGGTGACCGAGGTGCGGCCCGGTGACACCCAGGAGGAGTACGTCACGTCCGGATTCCTGCGCAGCTCCAACCACACGCTCGCCGTCGTCGTCGACGGCGCTCGACCCCGTTCCCACGCTACCTCAAGTCGGACCGCCACGACTCTGCCCGCGGGCAGGTACACCTTGGTGCGGATCCCGATCGACCCCATCGCGCACGCCTTCCGGGCCGGGACCCGGCTTGCGCATCGTGATCTCGGCCCCGGGCGGTGACCGGCCGGCGTGGGCGTTCGCCACACCGGCCACCCACGGCTCGGTCACCGACACGCTGTCGCTCGGTGGCGCCATGGCGTCGTCGCTGGCGGTCAACGTCGTGACGGGTGTGAACCCCACCGCCGGCGATGCCCGCGTGCGGGGCACTGCGGGGCGAACCGTGCCGGCCCTACTCGAAGATCGCCAACGAGAGCTGAGCTGAAGGTCGCTCAGATCTCTTCGATGGCGAACTCGGGGCAGTTGGCGATGGCCAGACGGGCCCGGTCCTCGAGCTCGGGCGGCACCGTGCCGTCGCCCACCACGGTCGACTGGCCGTAGTCGTCGACCTCGAAGAGCTCGGGGGCGAGCCCGTAGCACCGGGCGTGGCCCTGGCACTTGTCGGGGTCGACCCGGATCTTCACGGGAACACCACGGGAGCAGGCGGGGCCCCCGCACCTGTCCGCCGGCCCAGGTGACCTCCTCGCCGTCGGCCAGAGCGAACTCGGGGATCCGGCGCAGCCACTCCTCGAGGGCGATGCGCAGCTCCATGCGGGCCAGGTTGGAGCCCGCGCAGCGGTGGATGCCCGACCCGAACGCCACGTGGCGGTTGTGGGCGCGGTCGAGGATCACCTCGTCGGCGTGCTCGAACACCTCGGGGTCGCGGTTGGCGGCGGGGAAGTTCATGAGGATCTTGTCCCCCGCCTTCATGGGACACCCCGCGTAGTCGACGTCGGCGGTCACGATGCGCGCCATGGTCACCGGTGAGTAGGCGCGCAGCAGCTCTTCGACGGCGAGGGACATGACTTCGGGGTCCTCGGTCATGCGCTTGCGGTCGTCGGGATGGGTCGCGAGGTGCCACAGCGACGACCCGATGGCGCTCCAGGTGGTGTCGACACCGGCGATGAGCACGAGGGCGGCCGCGCCGAGCACGAGGCTGTCCTCGATGGGCGCACCGTCGACCTCGGTGCGCAGCAGCTCGCTCAAGCAGGTCGTCGCCGGGCTCGACCCGCCGCTTGGCCACCTCCGCGATGAAGTACTGCGAGCAGGCCCTGCACGCCGTTGACGCGCCGGTCGTGGTCGTCGGCGAACTCCAGCACGTCGCGCACCCACCCCGTGAAGGTGTCGGACAGGTCGGGGCTGACCCCCAGGATGTGGGCGATCACCCGCACCGGGATCTGCTGGGCATAGTCCGAGCGCGGCGTCGGCCCGGCCGTCGGCGATGAAGCCGTCGATCAGACCCGAGCACAGGCCGCGGGTCATGGCTTCATAGCTCTCCACCCGGTTGTGCGAGAACCACGGCAACAGCAGCCGGCGCGTCCAGGTGTGCAGCGGCGGATCGGCCGAGATGGGCGGCAGCCCGTAGGGGAGGACGGGCTCCTCGGGCTCTTCACCTTCGAAGGGGATGACGGCGACCTCGAGCGAGCTGAAGTGCTCGATGTCGTGCGCGATGGCGGTGACGTCCTCGTAGCGGGTGGGCAACCAGGTGCTCCCCCGCCGTTCGGTGTGCGCGATCGGGCAGGTCGTGCGGAGCTGGTCCCAGATCCCGAAGGGGTCGGCGACGTACTGGGCGTCGAGCACGTCGAAGTCGCTCCCCCACTCGCTGACCGGCGCTGTCATTCTCACGCTGTTCCCTCCCCGGGCCATGGCCCGCCGGGCATCGCCGTTCTCACGAGCGGCGCCCGATGTCCATCATGGCATCCGATACCTGGCCGGAGGCTCCCCGGCGCCGGACTGCGCGGTAGCGGCTACCTGGCCGCCTGCTTGGGGGGGACCACCCACAACGGGGGCTCCTGGGTGAGATGGGTGCGCAGGAAGATGTCGAGCTGGGTCGGCGACAACGGGCGGCCGTAGAGGAAGCCCTGGCCGGTGTCGCACTGCTCGGCGAGGAGCGGGTCCATCTGGCCCTCCTCCTCGATCCCCTCGGCGATGGTCTCGAGGCCGAGGGTCTTGCCGAACTGGACGAGGGTGTGGATCAGCATCGACGAGTCGCGGCGTCGTGGCCAGGGAGCTGATGAACGAGCGGTCGATCTTCAAGATGTCGACAGGGAACTGACGCAGGTAGGCGAGCGACGAGTAGCCCGTGCCGAAGTCGTCGATGGCGATGCGGACTCCGAGGCCCTTCAGGGCGATGAGCCGGTCGACCATCAGCGCGGTGTCGCGCATGATCGTCGTCTCGGTGATCTCGAGCACCAACGCGTTGCGGCTCGAAGCCCGACGTCGGCGCAGCGCCTCGCGGACGTCGTCCACCAGGTGCTCGGACTCGAGCTGCCGAGCCGAGAGGTTCACCGACATGGTGATCAGGTACCCGCTGCGGTGCAGGGCCGCACCTTGGCGGCACGCCTCTTGGATCACCCAACGACCGAGGGGAATGATCAGGCCGCTCTCCTCGAGCAAGCGGGAGGAAATGGTCGGGCGGGATGACACGGCGGGTGGGGTGCTGCCACCGGAGCAGGGCCTCGACCCCGGTGGTGGTCCGGGTCTCGATGTCGAAGATGGGCTGGTAGCGGAGGAAGAACTGGTCGGTCGCCACCGCGCTGCGCAGCTCGTTCTCGAACGCGAGGCGGCTCTCGATCGCCTGGGGCATGTCCTGTCCGAACAGGGCGTAGCGGCCCTTGCCCGCCTCTTTGGCCTGGGACAGGGCGGTGTCGGCATCATGCAAGCAGATGCTCGGCGTCGACGCGGGGCCCGAGCGCGACGCCGACCGAGGCCGAGACGATGAAGGGCTCGGGGTGGTGTCGCCCAGGTAGAACGGCTCCGTGAGGACGTCGAGGATCCGTTCGGCCACGAGCTCGGGCCCCGCTGCCAGCGATGCTCCGTCGGTCAGCACGATGAACTCGTCACCACGCACCCGGCCGATGGTGTCGGCTTCGCGCAGCACGGTGCGCAGGCGATCGGCCACGGCCTTCAACAGCTCGTCCCCGGTCTCGTACCCGTTGGCGTCGTTGAACTCCTTGAACCGGTCGATGCCGAGGGTCAGACGCCGCCGTAGGGCAACTGGCTGCGGCGGCTCCGGATCAGCATCTGCTCGGCCCGGTCGACGACGAGCGTCCGGTTGGGCAGCCCCGTCAGCGGGTCGTGCAGCGCCATGTGTTGCAGCTCGCCGGTCTGCTCGCGCCGCCTCGTCGAGCGCACGCCGGCGGCGTCACGACCACGAGCGAGCGCAGCACGAGGAACAAGATCAACGTGGCCGAGGCGCGATGGCGCCTCCGATGAGCGAGACCCTGTGGTCCCCCCGGTGGCAGACCCGGCCACGAGCGGCTGGCGCACGGTCACGATCCAACGTCCGTTGGCACTGGTCGGGATGGCGTCGACGAGGCCACCCGGCGGCGCTGGAGCTGTCGCTGGTGGCGATGACCAGGGGCTGCGACCCCGGCGTTCACCCTGGGACAGGGTGACCTGCAGGTTGCTGTTGGAGCCCGACGGCGCCGGCGAGGATCGGCGCGCGTCGAAGATGCCTCCGACCCAACCCTCGAGAGCGTTGGCGCGTCCTGCCACGGTGCGTGGGCGTGGGCCCTTCGTAGACCGGTGCGACGACGACGATGGTCGAGCCGAACGCCTGGTCCAGGGACTTGAGGGTCTCGATGTCGGCGTTTCCCGGCGCCGTGCCGGGCTGAGCCTGGAACCCGAGCATCCGACCTTCGTCCGGCCCCGAGCAGCTTCGTGACCTCGAGCTGGCCGTGGTCCCGCGCCGACGATCAGCGCCTCGTTCGCGGACGTGGAGCACCAGTCGAGGCCCGGGGGCAGCGCCACGTCGCCGGCACTCTTGAGCGAGGTGCGCAGGGCCAGGAGCCGGGTCAAGCAGTACGGGGCTTGCGCCGTGCTCGGGGTGATCGCGAAGGGTGCGCCGGCCGACAGCGCGCTCGTCGGGTCGGCGCCGATCGCCACTCGGTAGTAGTAGAGCTGCGCCGACGACACCTTCTCGATGTAGGCGATCCCCGACGCTTCGGCGGGCGCCGAGGGCGCCAGCGTGGAGAACAACGACCCGAGCTCGAGCGTTGGTCATGTTCGGGTTCTGCTCGATCAGCGCCCGGCTCGTCGGTGGTGAGGTCGATGTCGCGCTGCAGCGCCTTCGTGACCTTGGCGGCCACCCCCGACGCCTGCTGGTCGAAACGACTGACGGGTCTGGCGGGCCTCGACGTTCTTCCACTGCCAGCTGGCGCCGACCGCCGCGGCCAGCCCGACCACGAGGAACAGCGCCAGCAGGACCCGGGCCAGACCTCGACGAGACGCCGCGTCGGGCGCGGACGCTCGACTGGTTCGGACCCTTGGGCCACGGCGTCGAAGGCCTGCTCGCTCGGCTCGGGTGCGTGCGACCGGCTCGACCTCGGGGGCGACGTCAACCGCTACGTCGGTGGCGAGAGCCTGGACCGGTTCGTCCGACCCGGGCGACGAAGATCTGGTCGTCCGCCGGGGCGACGAAGATCTGGTCGTCCGCCGGGGCGACGAAGATCTGGTCGTCCGCCTGAGGCGACGAAGATCTGGTCGTTCGCCTCAGGGACTTGGTTCTTGCGACGTCTCCCCATGCCCAACACCATCGGCACGGGTCGTTGCCCTCATTAGCCCCAAAGGCCAGGTCACGCCTGAGCGCTCGCTGCGAGGGCGGGACCCGCGGTGACGCCGGGCCCCGGCCCGGTGCCACCGCCCAATTGCTATCGGCACTCCGGGACGGCGACTTGAGCGAAATTTCTCCCCAGGCGGGGATCCGAACGTGGCCCGGAGTCCTCACCGGCACACGGGCCGCCGTCTCGGTTCGCCGTAAACTCCGCGCCATGGAAGACGGAGAGCTCTCGAAGCGTCTCGCCGGGCTGGAGCTGGCGGTCGCGCACCTCACCGAAGCGGTCGAGGAGCTGGCCAGCTCCCTCGACGGTGAGGCGGCACCCTCGATCACCCGCATCAGGTCGCATCTGCGCGACGTCCGCGAGAATTTCAACCAGGTCGCGCCCCGCCCCGGAGGGGACTGACCGGCACACGGCCGGCTCGGGTCATGGGTTGCCTCGTCGCCATCTTCTTCTTGCTGGCGGTGGTTTTCGCCGGTGTCGGGTTCGCCGTCCACCTGCTGTGGATCCTGGCGATCATCTTCTTCGTGTGCTGGATCGCAGGCTTCGCCTTCGCTCGGGGACAGCGCCGCGGCTCGACGACGGCGTTGAGCCCGCCCGACGTCGCTGGGTCGCCTGACGGAACGAAGCGCCGCGCGTGACGACGCCGGCGCGTGGATCGCGCGCTACGCGTAGATGTTGATCGGGCCGTCAGGTCCCGAGCGCCGAGGGTCGGACCGACCCGTGGCGACCAACACGAACTCGAGGGCGTCGCCGGTGTGCTTCGCGCCGCCCGCGCCCACCGGCACTTCCTCGATCCCGTCGAACGCGAGCGTGGCCGGGCCCCAACCCCGCTTGTCGAGCTCGATGCGCGACGTGGTGGACGCTGGCACGCAGGCCCGGTCCGCGCGACGAAGGCTGACCGAGCGCGGCGCGGACGTCGTCGGCGTGGAGGTAGGTGTCGTACCACAGCGCCTCGACCCCTTGGCCGAGCGTGCCGTCGTAGCCGCCGGGGCCGGGTGCCTCCCACGCCGTCATCGTCGAAGACGGCGGCGAGATCGGCTGCCAGCTTCGTCACCGCCGCCAACTCCTGGGCCAGCTCGGCCGGGCTGCGACCCTTGCGCTCGGCCACCTCTCGTGCGGTGACCTCGGGTGAGCCCAGGCCCATCGAGCTGTCCCGACACCACGTCGGCGATGGATCCGACGACGTGGGCGGCCACGTCGCCCACCGCCCACCCCTCGCAGCGCGTGGGACTGCCCCACGTCAGCATGCGTCGAGAGGGGTCGATGAGCTCCCCGAACGCCTCGAGCTCGGCCAACAGGCCCGGAACCACGACGGTGCGGGGCAGTGTCATCAGGTCCTCCTCGGAGATCACTTACATGCGGGTTACACGCATTTATACTTGGGGGCCGGATGGGTGTCAACGAGAATTCTTCGAAGGAGACCGGCGCGTCGGACCCAGGCCGAACGGAGATCGGCAACGCGTCGGGCTCTGCTCGACGCGGGTCGCGACCTGTTCGCCGAGCGCGGCTTCGCCGGCGCCGGGCAAGAGGACATCGTCGAGCGAGCCGGGGTGACACGCGGCGCGCTCGCTCACCATTTCGGAACCAAGCAGGGACTGTTCCGTGCCGTGGTCGAATCGGTCGAGACCGAGCTGGCCGAGCACATCGCCACCGCCGCCATGTGCGGAGACGATCCCATGGCGCACCTTCGTCTCGGGTGTCTGGCCTTCCTCGACTCCGCCTTGGACCCGGCGGTGCGGCGCATCGTGCTGCTCGACGCGCCTGCGGTTCTCGGATGGCAGGAATGGCGTGAGATCGACACCACCTACGGGCTCGGCCTCGTGTCCGAAGTCCTCGAGCACTGCATGGAGGCCGGGGCTGTTGGCGCCGCGCCCGGTCCAACCCCTCGCACACATCCTCCTGGCCGCGCTGAACGAGGCGGCCATGCTCGTCGCCAACGCCGACGACCCGGTCGCCACCCGGGTCATTGTCGGCGAAGAAGTCGAGCATTTTCTGTCGCACCTCTGATCGCGACGGCACCGGTCACCGAGTCGGCGGCAGCCGCTCTCATGCCGCCGAGGAGTGCCACCAGGCCTTTCGGTCCATCGAGAACACGGTCACAGCAACCACACTGGGCGCTGAATGGTCACTATGGGTGAGAGGGCGAACGCCTCTTGTTCTGTTGGCGATTGCGGTTCCTACGCTTTGTGGCGTGGGACATCCCGGCCATGGTCTTCGGACAGACGATGCCCGATCTGGCCCCAACGATCTGCCGACAGCGCTTGGTGATCGAAGGGACGTGCGATGCGCCGATCTCCGACACCGATATTCGGGAGTACCTGGTCGGGCTGTCCGAGGTGTGCGACATGAAGATCCTGCTCGATCCCGTGACGCACCGGTCCGATCGTTTCGGGTGGGCGGGGTGGGTCCACTGGGAAGGGTCGGGTGCCCATGTGTACGCGTGGGACAGACCGGTGCTGTTCTTCAGCGTCGACGTCTACACGTGCAAGGTGTTCGACATGGAGCGGGCCGTCGACTTCACACACCGGTTCTTCGGCGCCGGCCAGATCGTCGCCAAGGCGTTCTGACCATGAGCACCGCCACGGTCATGGGCGACGCCGAGTTGCGTCGACTGGCGCGGCGGGGTCATCGCACCGGGCACGACGGCACCGCTGGGCGTCTATCTGTTGCGAGGCGAGAGACCCCGCATCGGAGCTCGCCCGTCACGTCGAGCGGGTCGTGTTCATGGAGACCTTCGGCAACACCCCCGAGCTCTTGACCAAGGAGTACGCGCCCTACGACGACGCGAGCATCTTTCTGTGTGTGGTCGACCACCTTCGGCTCGTCCCGGCCGGGACCATGCGGATCGTGCTTCCGTCAGAGGCCGGGTTCAAGACGCTCGACGACGCCGCCCCGGTGTGGGGCGAGCCCGTCTCCGCCATGGCGGCCCGCACGGGCATCGAGCATCGACCTGGCTCGGACATGGGACATCGCCACCTTGGCGGTCGCCCCCGAATACCGGGGCAAGGCCACCATGGGGCTCGTGAGCATGGGCCTCTACCAGGCCCTCGCCCTGGCCACGACCCGGTGCGGGATCGAATGGTTGCTCGCCATTCTCGACGTCCCGGTGTTCCGCATGATCCGGTGGAAGCTGCGCATGCCCATGGCGGGATTCAAGGGCGTGACGGCCCAGCCGTACCTGGGGTCGCCGGCCAGCATGCCGGTGTGGTGCAACGTGGGCGACACCGAACGCCGGCTGGCGGTGTCGGACCCCGATCTGCACGCGCTGTATTTCCGGGGCGTCGGGCTCGAGCCGGCGATCAGACCTCTCGACCTTCGCAGCACCGTCGGGCTCGAGGCGGAGCCGCGCCCTGTTACGAAGCGCGAGCCCTGGAGGACGTTCTCGCTCTGCTTCCAGAGCGAGTTGACCACGTAGGGGAGCCCTTCGGCCCGCACCGGCCGCGAGTAGAGATACCCCTGCAGGGCGTCGCAACCGAGATCCATCAGTCGATGGGCCTGGCTCGTGGTCTCCACGCCCTCGGCGATGGTGGTGATCCCGAGCGCGTGGGCCATGGCGACGACAGCCGCGATCAGCGTGGCGTCGGAGCTGTCGTCGTCCTCGAGGGTGTCGACGAAGGACTTGTCGATCTTGAGGCTCGTGACCGGGAAGCGCTTCAGGTAGGCGAGCGACGAGTACTCGGTCCCGAAGTCGTCGATGGCCAGCCGGACGTCGAGGCTGCGCAGGGCGCTGAGCACCGCCGCGGCGGCCAGCGGCTTGTCCATGACCACGGACTCGGTGAGCTCCAGGCACAACGCGGTCCCCTCGATCCCGTGCCGGGCCAACGCCTCGCGCACCCGTTCGACGAGCCGCCGTCGTGGAGCTGGGCTCCCGAAAGGTTGACCGACACGTAGAGGTCCTCGAACCCCGTGGTCTGGTGACGCCATGCGGCCAGTTGGCGCAGGGCCTCTTCGAGCACCCACTCCCCGATCCCCATGATCAGCCCGCTCTCCTCGGCCAGGGGGATGAACTTGACGGGAGGGATGACCCCCAGGGTGGGGTGGGCCCATCGGACGAGGGCCTCGACGCCTTCGATGGGTCCGTGGGGAATGCGGACGATGGGCTGGTAGACGAGATGGAGCTGACGCAGCTCGACGGCTCGCCGCAGGTCGTGCTCGAGCTCGACACGCTCGGAGACCTTCGTCCGCATCGACTCGTCGAACACCGCCACCGCGTCCCGGCCGGCGTCCTTGGCCTGGTACATGGCGGTGTCGGCGTCCCGGACGAGGACCTCGGCGTTGGTATCGGGGTCGTCACCCGACGCGAAGGCCAAGCCGATGCTGGCCGAGACGTAGAACTCCATCTCGTTGACGACGAACGGCGCCCGGAGGCTGAAGCGCAGCCGGTTGGCGAGGTCGAGCGCCTGGGACACGCTCACGACCTGGCCGAGGACGATCATGAATTCGTCCCCGCCGATCCGGGTCACGAGATCGGACGGTCGCACGTGCGCGTTCAGCCGCCGGGCCACGGCGATGAGCAGTTCGTCACCATGGGTGTGCCCGAGGGTGTCGTTGACGAGCTTGAAGCGGTCGAGGTCGAGGAACAGCAGCGCGACGTGGGTGTCGTCGACCGAGGCCTGCTGCGAGCACGCTCGTGAGGTGCTGGTGCATCATCCGACGGTTGGGCAACCCGGTGAGGCTGTCGTGCATGGCCTGGTATGCGAGGTTGGCCTCGGACCGTTCCGCGAGGTGGAGGGCCTGGACGATCCGCAGCACCGCGGCGACGGTGAGGAAGATGATGATGGTGAACAGCGCCACCCGGTCTTGGAGCGAGCTCGAGGGGTGTTGCAAGGTGATGAGGGCGGGCACGAGGAGTGCGACGGCCACGAGCACGATCCGACCCGGGGACGACGCCTGGGGGCGGTTGCCGGCCGGTTCGGTGAGGGCGCGCATGGACGGGTGCAGCGCCATCGTGCCCGTCGCCACGAAGGCGAGCGCGTAGGGGAGGTCGAGGAGGCGGCCCGCCACGCTCGATCGAGGTCGATGTCGGCGAACATGTACAGCGAGTCTCCGACGAACATGCACGTCATGGCGGCCAGCAAGAACCAGTACGACGGGACGCGATTCTGCTCGGCGCTGAAGGCGATGCGCACGGTCACGACCACGAGGAAGATCGACATGGCCGGATAGCACGTCAGCACGAGCCGGATCGCCAGCGGGGTGTGGTAGTGGAAGAGGACGGGGTCGATGACATAGACCCACGCCACGGCCAGGATGGCCAAGCGCCGCGATCACTGCGTCGAGGATGACTCCGAAGTGCCGTTGGCGGCCGCGGTCGCGGGCGCGCGAGAAGCCCGAGCAGGCCCGCCGCGCCCAGTCCGTAGCCGGGGAGTGACAAGAGGTCGGGGACCAGCGAACGACTGGCGGTGATGTTGCCCAGGGTGTGGAGAGTCGAAGCGCAGGGCGCCGCCGACGAGGAAGAAGGCCATCGAGGCCGAGATGGCCCACCACGGCCACATGAGCGCGGGGCGATGGTGCCGAACGGCCAGCACCAGCGCCGCCAGGGTGGTGATGCCGATCACGAACACCGCCGTGGGCTCCGCCGCGCCGAGCAGTCCCGAGACCGCCAAGGCGACGAGCGCAAGTCCCCCGCCGAGGAACCACGCCCACGCCGGCCACCGGCGAGCATGGCGTCGCGCCGGGCCGGTCCTTCATTGCGTCCCCTCCGGAAGCTGCCTCGCCTGGCTTCACTCTCAGTGCCGACGTATGTGGCATTAGTGAGAATACTGACCACATCCAGACAACAATACAAGGGTTCGGGACGTTTTCACCGCTTGTAGCGATGCCATAAACGTGGATAGTGGTTATTTGTGGATGTCCCGCCGACTCCACGACGGCTCCGACCCCCCAGTCACGGTGTCGGGGGTCAGCAGGTCGCGAAGAACATCCTGGTGAGAGGCCCAGCGGGGTCAGTCAGACCAACCGAGCCCCGGCGTCGTGGTCACGGCGGGCCATCGGGCGTCAACGCCGAGACACGGCCGAGGACGGCACGGGCGCGTCCGGCCAGGCCGAGGGTCGGCCGGCGCATGAGGACGTAGAGCGAGGGCCTGATCCGCGGGAGGTCGGGGCAGGCGCCGGTAGTAGGTACGCAGCCAGCCGTCGAGGCTGGCGCCGAGCTCGTGGTCAGCGGCGATCGGGATGGATGTCGAGCCGGTCCACGAGGCGAGGGTCCAGTGTGGCGAGGGCGAGCACCCGCTCCACCCGGACGAGCGGGGACGGGACGATGCGGTGGTCGAACCACAGGACCTGGCGGGCCAGGGACCGGCACTGCTCGCTCGTGCCGAGCAGGTCGCCCGACGAGCGACGTCTTCGAGATAGCGACGAGAACGCCTCGCGATCGGCGGGGAGCAGATCGTCGGGAATGCCGAGGAAGCGCGCGAAGAGCCGCATCTCGCCGTAGAAGGCGTCGGCCTTCCTCCGCGTCGAAGGGACGGACCCAGCGCGTGAAGGCCGTCTCGGTGGTGTCCACCAGGGTGGCCCACACCCATGTCAGGAGCGAGGCGTCGTGGGCGGTGTACTCCTCGTGGCCCCCGTCGTGCCCCGGAATGTCGTCGTGCCCCGGAATGTCGACGTGCCCCGAGATGTGATCGTGGACCCCGTAGATCTGCCGGGCCGCACCTCGCGCCGTGTGCTCGTCACCGAAGACGAGTCGCAGGGCGGCGTCGACGGTGACCCAGGCGCGGCTCAGCGGGCGCCGTTGGAAGTGGCTGTGGTGGGCCACCGCGGCGGCAACCTTCGGATGGGCGACGTCCATCACGAGGGCACGCTGGACGAGCAGTGCGGTGACGGGCTCGGCCACCGCGGCCCGGACCAGGCTGTTGCGCCCGAAGGGGAGCGGGGCGTCGGGGTCGAGCGCACCCAGCACGGGCGGGGCGGTCATCGTGCGATCGTACGCGACGGCCCCGGACGTCGATCGGGCCGCCGGGCGCCGCGACAGAGTCCCCGGACGCGAGAACCCCCACCGAGGTGGTGGGGGTTCTCGACATTGGGGATGCTGGAGTGTGGGGTTGGAACTGAAGGTGTCCGTGAAGAATGATCGGCAGCGGCGGGTAGAACTTGAGCGCGTTCGCGACCAACAGGCCGGACAACAGTGGCGGGGCTGTCCGGCCCAGGCAGAAGCCTCGGATCGGAAAGGAGGTAGCCCGTGGAGCTCGGCGAGCTGAAGGTCACCCGCTACGAGACCGCCGACGCGGTCGCCACCATCACCCTCGACCGGCCCGACCGGCTCAACGCCTGGACGGGACGGATGAACACCGAGTACCGGTCCCTGCTGGCCCGGGCTGCCGCCGACAGCGCCGGTGCGGGTCATCGTGGTGACCGGCGCCGGACGGGGCTTCTGTGCCGGCGCCGACACCCGGGCCCTCGAGGGCCATGTCGAGCGGGGCGGGTACGACCCGGGGACCGGACCCGGGCTCGACGAGCCCCGGCTACGGGGTGCGCCCCGAGTTCGACGCCGAGTTCGCCTACCACTTCGGCATCCCCAAGCCCATCATCGCCGCGGTGAACGGGCCCGCCGCAGGCGTGGGGTTCGCGCTGGCGTGCTACTGCGATCTTCGCTTCGCCGCCGCGGGCGCCAAGCTGACCACCGCGCACGGACGGCTCGGCCTTCCCGCCGAGTTCGGCCTGTCGTGGTTGCTGCCCCGGCTCGTGGGCCTCACCCGGGCCGCCGACCTTCTGCTGTCGAGCAGGGTGGTCCTCGCCGAGGAGGCGGCCGAGATCGGGCTCGTCAACAAGGTGACACCCGCCGGATGAGCTCATGCGCCACGGTCGACGAGTACGCCCGGCATGTTGGCGACCGAGATCTCCCCGGCGTCGCTGGCCGCCACCAAGCTCCAGCTCTACACCGACTTCCACCGCGACGCCGCCACCTCGGCCCGCGACGCGGACGAACGACTCCGGTCCATGATGACAGGGCCCCGACTTCGCAGAGGGCGTGGCCGCCCTCCAGGACCGACGGCCCCCGAGATTCGACGATCCCGTCGGTTCGACGATCCCGTCGGTCCCCGACGACCCCCCGGGCCTTGCTGACGCCGCTCGATAGGGTGACGAGCGTGCCACCCATGCAGCGACCGGGGACGGCCTTGGCGGCACGACTGACCGACCCCGAGCTCTACAGCACCGATCCGCACCCGCTCTACGCGCAGTTGCGCGCCGAGGCACCGGTGGCGTGGAACGAGGCCCGGGGATTCTGGGCTGTCGCCACGCATGCCGATGTGAGTGCCATCGAGAGCGACCACGCCACCTTCTGCGCCGGACGCGGCATCCTCGTCGAGGAGATCGGGACGACCTACGCGTCGCCGCCCACGATGATGCACGCCGATCCCCCCGTGCACACCCGGTACCGGCGACTGGTCCAGCCTGCCTTCAAGCCTTCGGCGGTGCGCGCCCTCGAACCGGTGGTCCGGGCCCGCACCGCCGCCCTCGTGCGACGCATCGAGAGCGGGGCCGCCACCGATGTCGTGGGCGGGCTCAGCGTGCCGCTTCCGCTTCAGGTCATCAGCCAGATCCTGGGCGTTCCCGACGACGAGTGGGAGCGCTGCTACGAGTGGTCCGAGGCGGTGATCCCCGGCGCCACGGACTGGCCCGAGGAGCGGCGCAACCAGTTGATGACCGAGATGATCGAGTACCTCGTGGGGGCGGCCAAGGACCGCCGGGCCCATCCCCGCGACGACGTGCTCACCCAGCTCGCGCAGGTGGACCTCGACGGGGAACGCCTCAGCGACGACGAGCTCGCCATGTTCCTCGTCCAGCTGCTCGTGGCCGGGAACGAGACCACCCGCGACCTGATCAGCTCGGGCCTGCTCGGCTTCGCAGACCATCCCGGACAGTGGGAGCGTCTGCGAGGCGACCGGTCCCTCGTCCCGAAGGCGGTGGAGGAGATGCTCCGGTGGTCCTCGCCGGTGGTGTCGTTCATGCGGACCGCCACCCGCGACACCAGCGTCGGGGGCGTGGCCATCGCCGGGGGCGAGCCGTTGCTCATGCTCTTCGCCTCGGCGAACCGAGACGAGGAGGTCTTCGGCCCGAGCGCCTCGTCGTTCGACGTCGGGCGCGACCCCAACCCCCACCTGGCCTTCGGCCAAGGGAACCACTTCTGCCTGGGCGCGGCGCTGGCCCGGCTCGAGGGCAGAGTGGTGCTCGAGGAGCTGCTCGACCGGTTCGCCGACATCGAGCGCGTCGGCGCCGTCGAGCGCAGCCCCTCCTCGGTCATCAACGGCATCAGGCGGGCCGAGCTGCGCTTCATCGCAGCCTGACCCGCCTCCCGGGGGGACCGGGGGGATGCCACCCCCACCCGATGACACCAGCTCTCACCCTTGGGCGCGGCCCTCACAGTCGGTACGGTTCGAACCAGCGAGTCGAAACGAGGAGGCGCCATGCGCATCGAGTCCTCAGTCACGTCCCTGTCGTGGATCCCCTCCGAGGCCATCGGGGGCCTGACCAAGATGCCGTTCGAGACGGGCATGGCCCACTACGACCCGCCCCCGCCCGACGTCATCGAGGACCTCGACGAGCTCCAGCGCGAGGGCGGTTCCGGTTCGCCAATCGGCTCACGGCGTGGATCGAGGTCGACGGCGGCCGCATCATGGGCCACGGCCAGTCCGGCGGGGGGCTGCTGTGCTCCACGTTGATCCAGCTGGGCAAGAAGCAGGTCGCCTTCGAGGCCGTCGCCCTTCCCGACCTGCACCCCGAGCCCGAGGTGGGCGACGGCGAGGTGACCTTCTTCCAGACCGCGGGCGGACGCACCGGCGTGCCCGCACCGCGCCGGGTGCGGCGGGCGCCCTACGTGCAGTTCTCGGCCCCGCTGGCGTGGACGACCCTGGCGTTGACGCTGCGCGCCGACGGGTCCTCGTCGTTCGCCATGACCGGTGGCAGCAGCTTCCCCCGGCACTGGGTCTACGGCGGGGACAACAAGCTCGCGCTCAAGTCGGGGATGATCGACTTCTCGAATTGGTACCGGCGGGCCTTCGGCAAGCACAGCCCCTGGGGCGACCGGGACTCCCAGGCGCTCACCACCGAGGTGGAGACCGCCCTCGAGCGCCAGCTCTCGCTGACGCTCATGCAGGGCGGGGCCAAGCCCAAGATCACGACCGTCAAGCCCGGGGCGGTCATCACCGAGCAGGGTGCCGCCGAGGACGACCTCTACCTCGTGCTCGACGGCGTGGTGCGCATCGAGGTCGACGGGGAGCGCCTGGCGGAGTACGGGCCGGGATCGATGCACGGGGAGCGGGCCATCCTCGAAGGCGGGCGGCGCACCTCGACGATCCGGGCCGTCACCGCATGCAAGCTGGCCGTGGCCGGAGCCGACCACGTCGACCGCGACGCCCTGGCCCAGCTGAGCAGCGGGCACCGGCGCGAGGAACAACGCTGAGCGTCGAAGTTGCCGTCGGCGTCGCCGGCGCGCCTAGGCAGGCCGGCGGTGGACGACGTCGACGCAGTGGTGATCGGGTCGGGGCCCAACGGCCTCGTGGCCGCGACCCTGCTGGCACGGGCCGGGTGGCGGGTGACCGTCCTGGAGCGATCGGCGGTGGCGGGTGGCGCGGTCCACAGCGCCGAGCTCACCGTGCCCGGCTACGTCCACGACACCTACTCCGCCTTCTACGGGCTCCTGCACTGCTCGCCGGTGCTGCGCGAGCTCGGCCTCGACACAGGTGTCCAGTGGGCGCACTTCACCGCCCCGGTGGCCGCGGCGGTGTCGCCCCACGAGGTGGCGGTGTGTCACCGCGACCCCGAGCGCACCGCCGCCGGGCTGGCGCGCCGGGCCGACGACCGACGGGCCGGCGTGGACCGCGCTGTACCGGTGGTGGCGCGAGGTCGGCACCGCATTCCTCGCCCAGATGCTCGGGCCCGTGGGCGCACCGGGGCCCGGGCTCGCCTTCGCCCGACGGGCCCGGCGCGACGGCCTGTTCGACACCACCGCAGCTGCTCCTGGGCCCGCTCGAAGCGCTCTGTGTGCCGAGCGGTTCTCCGACCCCGCCGCCCAGGCCTTGGTCGCGGCCGGCGCCTCGCACGCCGACGTGCCCGTGGACCATCCCGGCAGCGCGCCGGCCGCCCTCATCCTCGCCCTGGCGGCCCAAGAGCTCGGGATGCCCGTGCCCGTGGGTGGCGCCGGTCGACTCGCCGCCGGCGCTGGCCCGGGCGGTCACCGACGCCGGCGTGACGATCGTCGGACCGGCACCGAGGTCACGCCGGGTGGTGGTGGAGCGCAACCGGGCCGCGGGAGTCGAGACCGCCGACGGAGACCGTGTCTGCGGCCCGACGGGCCGTGCTCGCCGACACCGGGCCGCGGGCCCTGTTCCACGGGCTCGTGGGCACCGAGCATCTCCCGGCGCGCTTTCTGGCCGGGCTCCGCCGGTTCCGCTACGGGACGGGCGTGTTCAAGGTGGACCTCGCCCTCGACGGGCCCGCCCCGTGGGCCGCACCCGAGCTGGCCGAGACCGGCGTCGTGCACCTCACCGGCGACCTCGACGCCATGGCGCAGGCCGCCCACGAGGCCCGGCGGGGCATCGTCCCGGCACGAAGCCCATGCTCATCGTGGGCCAGCAGACCGTGGCCGACCCCAGCCGGGCCCCGGCCGGGGGCCACACGTTGTGGATCGAGACCCACGTCCCCCCCGTGCCGCGCCACAGCGGGTCGTGGGCGTGTGTCGAAAGACGCCTTCCTCGACGTCGTCATGGACCGCCTCGAGGACCACGCCCCGGGCCTTCGCGCCAAGGTGGTGGGCAGCGCGGTGCGCACCCCCGAGGACCTCGAGCAGGAGAACCCCAACCTCGTGGGGGGCGACCTCGGGGCGGGGTCGAGCTCGCTCGACCAGCAGCTCGTGTTCCGGCCCGTGCCGGGGTGGTTCCGCTACGCGCACCCCGGTGAAGGGCCTCTACCTGTGCTCGGCCTCGACCCATCCCGGCGGGGGCGTCCACGGCATGGCCGGGCACAACTGCGCCCGGCGGGTGCTGTCGGACCGGCGCCGGCGCCGGATCTGACCGGGCCACCACCGGCCACACCGGGCCACCCCGGGCCACACGGGCGACACACCGGCTGGCACCCCCACGTGGCCGGGGGCGCGCACCCTTGACCCTCGGCCCTGGAACAGGCCAAATAGGGGCATGCCAGGGGGCACCATCAGCGTGTTTCTCGCCGACGACAACCTCATCGTGCGAGAAGGCGTGCGGGCCCTGCTGGCGCTCGAGCCCGACGTGGAGGTCGTGGGCACGGCCGCCGACTACGACGAGCTCGTCAACGGCGCCAGCAAGCTCGCCCCCCAGGTGGTCGTCACCGACATCCGGATGCCCCCGAGCTTCCAGAACGAGGGCATCGAGGCCGCCCACGAGATCCGCAAGCGCCATCCCGGCACCGGCATCGTGATCCTGTCGCAGTTCGACGACCCCGAGTACGCCATCTCGCTGCTCGACGAGGGCGCGGCGGGGTGTGCGTACCTCCTCAAGGACCACGTGGCCGAGGGCGACCAGCTGGCCCGGGCGGTGCGGGCCGTCGCCACCGGCGGGTCGGTGCTCGACCCCACCATCGTGGAGTCGATGGTGCACCCGGTCACCGACACCGGCGACCTGAGCGAGGCCGAGGAGGAGCTGCTGCACCTCGTGGCCGAGGGCCGGCCCATCAAGGCCATCGCCGTGGCCCAGGGCACGACCGCCGCGGCCGCGGCGGCGACGCCGTGGAGAAGCTCTTCCTGCGCATCGCCCAGCAGGCGAGCGCGGGAGGGCAGAACTCGCTGCGGCGACTGCGGATGCTGCACGAGGCCATCGTCAACCGCGAGGAGCAGGGCGAGACCCTGAGCCGGCTGCTCCCCGGCGGCGTGGCCGATCTCCTCGTCCGCCAGGGTCGGGGCCTGGGCGAGACCGAGGCCGTCGTCGTGAGCGTGCTCATGTCCGACATCCGGGGCTACTCGAGCATCGCCGAGCGGGCCGATCCCGAGCGCACTGGCGGGCCAGCTCAACGTGCACCGGGCCGAGATGAACCGGGCCATCATCGATGCCAGCGGCACCGTCATGCAGTTCGTGGGCGACGCCGTCATGGCGGTGTTCGGCGCGCCGGTCCCGGTGCCCGACCACGCCGAGCGAGCCGTCGAGGCCGCCCTCGAGATGCACGCCGCGCAGGCGCGAGGTCAACGAGCGGTGGGTCGAGACCGGCCTGGCGCCGTTCGAGCTCGGCATCGGGGTCACCACCGGACCCGCCGCGGCGGCCCTGCTCGGGTTCGGAGGAGCGGCTCGAGTACACGTTGGTCGGCGACACCGTCAATCTCTCCCAGCGCCTCCAGCAGTGGGCCGACCCCGGCGAGACGGTCCTGAGCGAGGCCACCTACCAGGCGCTCTCGGATCCGCCCCCGGCCACGGCCATCCCTCCCGCCCTGGTGAAGGGCCGAGAGGCACCGGTCTCGGCGTGGAAGATGGCGGCGGGGACCGATCGCCAAGACGTCCAAGTCCAATACCGACAACCGACGACAGGGAGTAAGCGATGCACGTCATGGAGGCACGAGGCGTTCGCAAGACCTACGAGGCCGACGGCGCGCCCGTCCGCGCCCTCCGGGGCATCGACGTCACCATGGACGACACCGAGTTCGTGGCCGTGATGGGCCCGTCGGGATGCGGGAAGTCCACCTTGCTGAACCTCGTGGCCGGGCTCGACACCCCCACCGAGGGCGAGATCATCGTCGCCGGGCGAGTCGCTCGCCGACAAGGACGAGAACGCGCTGGCCCGCATGCGCCGGGCCCACATCGGCATCGTCTTCCAGTTCTTCAACCTGCTCGAGGGCATGAGCGTGCTCGAGAACGTGACGCTGCCCGGCGGTGATCGCCGGGGCGCGGCGGCGCCAGGCCGAGAGTCGCGCCCGGGACCTGCTCGACATGCTCGGCCTCGCCGACAAGCAGGCGGCCGCGCCGGGCGTGTTGTCGGGTGGGCAGCGCCAGCGCCTGGCCATCGCCCGGGCCCTGGCCAACAAGCCGACGCTGCTGCTCGCCGACGAGCCCACCGGGGCGCTCGACTCCGACGGCGGCCTCGAGGTGCTCGAGCTGTTCCGCCGGCTGCACACCGGAGGCCAGGCCATCCTCCTCGTCACCCACGACGACGACGTGGCCGCGGCGGCGACCCGTATCGTGCGGATGCGCGACGGCCGGATCGAGGACGACGGGACGGGTGGCCGGAGCACCGCCGCAGCCGGCGCGTCGTCGCCGACGACGACGGGATGAGCGTTCAGGTCGCTCCGGGGACGGAGACGGGAACGAGCACCGCCACCGAGCACCGGCGCGGGCCGGGTCGCGTCCGAGCCCGTGATGCCAGCACCGCCCCGCCACGTCGTTCACCGCTGCGGTGGTGGCGTTGTGCGCGCTGGGGGCCGCCGCCTACGCCCCTGTCCTCGGGCGCGACAGGGCAACCTGGCCACCGAGGCGGTCCGGGCCGGCCTGATCGCCGCCTTCGCGCTGGCGGCGCGCCTTCGCGGTGGTGCGGCGCCCCTTCGAGCGCCAGGGCCTGCTGGCGTTGTGCGGGACCGCGCTGGGCGCCATCGCGCGCGCTCAGCGCCGCGGTCCTCCAGGCGCACGCCCACGGCACCGGTGTGGGCTCGACGGCGGTGTCGATGGCGCGGTTCGTCGAGCCCGTGACCGTCGCGCCTGTTGCCGGTGGCGGTCATGCACCTCTTGCTCGGGCTGCCCGACGGGAGCTGTCGGTTGAGCCGGGCCGCCATCATCGGCGGGTACGTCGTCGGTGCCGCCGTGGGTGTGGTCATGTGGAGCGCGACGACCGGACCTGCCCTTGTGGCCCATCGCCATCGAGGCGGTCGTGTTCGGGTCGATCGGCCTGGTGGGATCCCAGCGGCGCTACATGCGCTCGCGCGGAGTCGAACGCCAGCGCATGCAGTGGTTCGGATGGGCCCTGGCCGTCGGGGCCGAGATGCTCGTGGTGGCCCTGGCCCTGCGCGTGCTGTGGGGTTGGCCCACACGGACGTGGCTGGTGGTCATGGTCTCGAGCCTCCCTCTGGCGGTGGCGCTGGCCATGGGCAGCTCGCGCCGCCTGGCCGGACGGATCGACCGCATCCTGGCCCACACCGTGTCGCTGGCGGGGCTCACCGGCATCGTCGTCATCGTCTACCTCGTCATCGTGGTGGGCCTGGGCCACACGCCGACCCACGACCAGCGGTCGTTGCTGGCGTTGTCGATGGCCGCCGCCGCGGTCGCCGCCTTGCTGTACGGCCCGGCGCGCCAGCGTCTCACCCAGTACGCCAACCGCATCGTCTACGGCGAGCGCGAGGCGCCCGACACCGTGCTGCGGACCTTCGGGAGCCGGTTGTCGCGCGCCATCCCCATGGACGAGCTGCTGCTGCAGGTGGCCGAGTCGCTGCGCAAGACCCTCGGGCTGGCCTCGGCCGAGGTGTGGACGGGCTCGGGGGGCCATCTCGAGCGGACGGTGTCGGTGCCCGACGTGCCCGGTGGAGCGCCTGACGCTCAACGACGAGGAGGCCGACCGTGGTGGCCCGGGCCGGCGTGACCGGCACGGCGTGGGTGGAGATCTGGCTGCCCAGGCTTGCTCGAGGGCCGGGAGGACTCGGTGGTCCGGGTGGCGCCCACCACGCACTCGGGCCAGGTCCTCGGCCTCATCGTCGCCGTGCGGCCGCCCAACAGCGACCAGTTCACCACCGACGACGACACCATGCTCACCGAGCTGGCCCGGCAGGTGGGGCTGGCCCTGCACAACGTCGAGCTCGACTCCGCGCTCCAGGAGTCGCTCGACGAGGTCCGGCGCCAGGCCGACGAGCTGCGGGCCTCGCGGTCGCGCATCGTGGCCGCCTCGGACGCGGCCCGACGCCAGATCGAGCGCAACCTCCACGACGGGGCCCAGCAGCACCTGGTGGCGCTGGCGGTCAACGTCCGCCTGGCCCGCCAGCTGGCCGAGCGCGACCCCGAGGCCTCGGGCAAGATCCTCGACCAGCTGGGCGTGGGCATCCAAGAGGCCGTCCAGGAGCTGCGGGCCCTGGCGCACGGCATCTACCCGCCGCTGCTGATCGACCGGGGCATCGCCGAGGCGCTGCGGTCCGCGGCGGGGCGCGCCGCGTTGCCCACCGAGGTCGACGCCGAGGGACTCGAGCGGTACTCGCCCGAGCGCGAGTCCGCCGTCTACTTCTGCTGCCTCGAGGCCCTGCAGAACGCGGGCAAGCACGCCGGCGAGGGCGCCACCGCCTTCGTCCGGGTGTGGCAGGACGACACGCAGCCTCAACTTCGAGGTGCGCGACACCGGGGCGGGGTTCGACGCCAAGGGCAACGCTCGCCAGTGGGGCGGGCTTCGTGAACATGAGCGACCGGGTCGGTGCGATCGGCGGCACCGTCGAGCGTGACGCAGCGCACCGGGCGAGGGAACGACCATCGCGGGCCGCATCCCCCTCGACCGCTGACGTCGGCACGTCGCGTCAGCGGTCGAGCGCGCCAGAGTCGGCGCTCGAGTTGTAGCAGCCGTCTGCCCCGACCACATGTCGACGAGGACGTCGGGACCGAACTGCTCCTTGTGGACGTAGCCGAGGGCGCCGCAGCGTGCGGGCGTCGGCGGGGAGGTCCTCCTCGTCGTAGGTCGACAGGAGGATGACCTTGACCTCGGGATGCTCGGCGGTGATGCGGCGGGTGGCCTCGATGCCCGAGATGCCGTCCATGTTGATGTCCATGAGGATGAGCTCGGGGTGCAGGGCCTCGACCTGCTCGACGGCTTCCTCGCCCGACTTGGCCTCCCCCACCACCTCGAACCCGGGCGTGACCCCGACCACCGAGCGCGCCGCCATGCGGAAGGGCATCTGGTCGTCGACGATCAGCACGGTGGTCGCCTGGTCAGCCACGTTCCTATCCTCGCAGCCCCCGGGATGGAGGGCACAGGCTGACAGCACGAACGGGCCGGTGGTGGCAGCACCCCCGCCGGCGACGGTCCCGGCCGCGAGGCGACCCGGCGCGGCTCAAGTCTCTCTGGACCGACAGGAAGAGGAGCACCGCCTTCACCCGGCGGTGGACGTCGGGCTCCTGGCGACAGTGCGAGCTTCGAGAAGATCGAGTTGATGTGCTTCTCCACGGCCCGTTCCGACAGCACGAGCGAGGCGGCCACCGCGGCGTTGTTCTTCCCCTGGGCCATCTCCGAGAGGATCTCGCTCTCGCGCGCGGTGAGGCGGTGCAGCGGGGAGTCCGCCGGCTTGGCCCTGGCCGCCACCAGGGCGTCGACCACCTCGGGGTCGATCACCGAGCCCCCGCCGGCCACCTCGCGGATCGCCCCGGCCAGCTGGCCGATGTCCGAGACCCGCTCCTTGAGGAGATAGGCACGGCCCTTGGACCCACCGTCGAGGAAGGCCAGGGCGTAGGCGGGCTCGGAGTACTGGCTGAGGACCACCACACCCATGTCGGGGTGGGTCTCGCGCAGCACCTCGGCGGCCCGGATGCCCTCGTCGGTCCCGGTGGGCGGCATGCGGATGTCGGTCACGACCACGTCGGGGCTGCTCGGCCTCGACCGCGGCGATGAGCGTGTCGTAGTCCTCGCACACCCCGACCACCTCGAGGTCGGGCTCGGTCTCGACGAGGGTCCGGACCCCCTCGCGGACGAGGTAGTTGTCCTCCGCCAGCACGACCCGTACCGCCATGGCCCCGCACTGTAGGCCAGCGGGCTGGCCCGAGCCCGGCCGTGGGCTCAGGGGGCGAGGCGGGCTGGGAAGGTCGATGACCATGCCCTCGACGGCCCCGTCGACCGGGATCGGGGCGTGCCGTGCGAGGCGACCACGATCGCGTCGATGTCGTCGTCGGTGCGGGGCGGGTCGTGGTGGTAGAGGAGCACGCGCCGGGCGCAGGCCCGCTCGGCCAGGCCGACGGCGTAGCCCGCCGACGGCGTGCCCGAAGCTGGCCCGGGCGGCGCAGTTCCTCGTCGAGGTACTGGGCGTCGTGGATGAGCAGGTCGCAGTGATCGGCCAGCGCCATGGCCGCCTCGTGGTACTCCCCGAGCCCGTCGGGCCCGGGCCCGAGCGACGGTCGGGCAGTGGTCCGAGAGATAGGCGACCGTGGCCGTGGCGTCGGAGACTCGGAAGCCGAAGGTGCGGCCCCCCTTGTGGGGGATCTCCCGGGCGAGGACGGTGAAGCCCTCGATCTCGACTGGCGGTGTCGGGCTCGAGCCCGAGGAAGCGCCACTTGCCGCGCAGCTCGGCCGGGGTGATCGGGAAGTGCGGGGGCGACATGACCCGGCGCAGGACCTCCTCGGCGTCGCCCTGGGCCGGCATGTAGAGGTCGGTCCGGCCCTCGGGCCGGTCCGCCGCCGCGAAGAAGGGGAGGCCCTGGGTGTGGTCCCAGTGGAGGTGCCCGAGCACGATCGAGCCGGCGAAGGGATGGTCCCCGAGCAGTCCGGTCACCCGGCGGATCCCGGTGCCGGCATCGAGGACGAGGCTGGGGCGTTCTCCGTCGTGGGCCAGCGCCACGCACGAGGTGTGGCCCCCGTAGCGGACGTGGGCGGGGCCCGGTGCGGCGGTGGATCCCCGGGCCCCGCAGATCGTCACCTCCATGCCGGCCCCCGAGCGCGCCGCGACGGCGTCGCGCCCATGGCGCGCAGAGTCCTCGCCGGGCACGTCATGGGGTGATTTGGCCACGCGGGGCCGGCGGGGTCAAGGGTGGCCGCCGGTGTGTGGGCGGGGATGCTGGCGCCCCGGCCGGGGTCGGGACACTCAGTCGTTGGCGCTGACCTCGGCCAGGAGGTCGGCGAACTTCTTCTGCGCGGCGTCGCGGCGGGTGGGGACGTGCTCGGAGGGGACGTCGGCCGGGGTGTAGCGCTTCAGGACCTGGCGGGCCACGGTGACCTTGTGGACCTCGTCGGGGCCGTCGTAGATGCGGGCCGCGCGCGCGGCGCGGTACATGTGCTCGAGGGGCAGGTCGGTGGAGAAGCCCAACGAGCCGTGGGCCTGGATGGCCCGGTCGATCACGTTGTAGAGGACGCCGGCGCCGTAGTACTTGATCATGGCGATCTCGACGCGCGCCGCGGGGGCGCCGTCGCGGTCCATCTTCCACGCCGCCTGGAGCGTCATGAGCCGGGCCGCGGTCATCTCGGCCATCGAATCGGCCACCCAGCTCTGGACCATCTGCTTGTCGGCGAGGAGCGAGCCGTGGACGATAGCGCGACACGGCCCGCTCGCAGAGCATGTCGAAGGCGCGGCTGGGACTGGCCCAGCCAGCGCATGCAGTGGTGGATACGACCCGGGCCCAGCCGCATCTGGGCCAGGCGGAAGCCGTCGCCCTCGTTGCCGACGAGGTTCTCGACCGGCACACGGACGTCGCGGTAGATGATCTCGGAGTGGCCCCCGAACTTCCCGAAGTGCGGGAAGGGGTGCTCCATGGTGGGCACGTCGCGGACGATGTCGACGCCGGGCGTGTCGGCGGGGACGAGGACCATCGAGCACCCTGCGTAGGGATGGACGTCGGGGTTGGTCACGCACATGACGATGAGGAAGTCGGCCACCGAACCGTTGGAGGTGAACCACTTGTGGCCGTTGATCACCCACTCCTCGCCGTCGCGCACCGCCGTGGTGGCGATGAGGGTCGGGTCCGCGCCCGGCGCCGGGCTCGGTCATGGAGAAGGCGCTGCGGAGCTTGCCCTCCAGGAGCGGCTCGAGCCACTGGGTGCGCTGCTCCTCGCGCCCGTTGGCCTCGATGCCCACCGCCAGGAGCTCGGCGTTGCCCGAGTCCGGGGCGTTGTTGCCGAAGACCACCGGCGCCAAGCAGCAGCGGCCGAGCACCTCGTGGAGCAGGCCCAGCCGGACCTGGCCGAAGCCCATGCCCCCGAGCTCGGGGGGCAGGTGGGCGGCCCACAGGCCCTGGCGCCTTGACCTCGTCCTGGAGCGGGCGGATCGCCCGGAGGAGGTCGTCGTAGTCGAGCTCGAGGGTCTCGAGGGGCAGGATCTCCTCGTCGACGAAGGCGCGCGCCCAGGCCAGCTTGGCCTCGTACTCGGGTTCGGTCTCGAAGTCCCACGCCACTTGGATGCCTCCTCTGTTCGAGCCCCTGGTGTCGAGGCGCGAGGGCCGACCGCTACCGTGTGCCGGTGCCAGCCGACGCCACCGCTGCCCCCACGCGTAGCACCGTCTCCCTCCGAGCGCCCGTCGAGCCCTGCCCGGTGCAGCTCCCGGCGCCGCTGAGCGCGCCTGAGGCGAGGAGGCTGATCGCCGCGGCCGGGCGTCGCCCTGCTCGACGAGCACCGCGCTGCTCGAGGCCCGAGGAGTTGGGGGGCCTCGCCATGGTGCCCGACGAGTCGGTGATGGGGCTGGCGTCGTTGGCGCACGAGGTGCGCCTGGCCTGGTGCGGGCCCACCGTGGAGGTGGAGGGGATCCTGTCGGCGAAGACCGGGGGGATGTCCCGAGGACTGTCACTTCTGCTCGCAGTCGTCGCGCTTCGACACGCCGGTGAAGGCCACACCGTTCCTCGACACCGACGAAGTCCTGCGCGCCGCGGCCGAGACCGCGGCGATCGGGGCGTCGGAGTTCTGCATCGTCCTGGCCGTGCGGGGGCCCGACGAGCGGATCATGGCGCGGCTGCTCGAGCTCGTGCCCCTGGTCCGCGAGCAGCACCGGGCTCAACGTGGCCGTCTCGGCCGGCATCCTCACCGAGGACCAGGCCCGGCGCCTGGCGGCAGGGGGCGTCCACCGCTACAACCACAACGTCGAGACGGCCCGGTCGTACTTTCCCGAGTGTCGTCACCACCCACGGCTGGGACGAGCGGGCCGAGACGTGCCGACTGGTCCGGGAACACGGCATGGAGCTGTGCTGCGGGGCGTTGGTGGGGATGGGCGAGAGCGACGCGCAGCGGATCGAGCTCCTGCTGCAGCTGCGCGAGCTCGACCCGACCGAGGTGCCGGTCAACTTCTTGAACCCCCGTCCCGGCACGCCCTTGGGCGAGCGGCCCGTGGTGGGCGCGTGGGAGGCGATCCGGTGGATCGCGCTGTTCCGGCTGGCGCTCCCCAACGTCATCCTGCGCTACGCGGGGGGACGCGAGGTGACGTTGCGCGACCTCCAGGCCATGGGGATGACCGCCGGGATCAACGCACTGATCGTGGGCAATTACCTGACGACGCTGGGGCGTTCGCCCCAGGAGGACCTGCGCATGCTCGAGGACCTCCGGATGCCCCTGGGGGCGCTCACCGCCGCGCTGTAGCCGGCGCGGACGTCGACCCCTATCCTCTCTGCCGGCGACGGAGACGGGCTTCGTCGCATGGCAGGAGGCGACACATGGCGCGGGCCCTCATCACGGGATGCTCCACCGGATTCGGGCGGGCGACCGCCGTGGAGCTCAAGAAGCGCGGCTTCGAGGTGGTGGCAACGGCGCGGCGCCCCGAGACCATCGCCGATCTCGACGCGGAGGCCCATCTCGCCCTGGACGTCACCGACGACGCCTCGGTGGCGAAAGCGGTGGCGGCGGCGGGGACGATCGACGTGCTCGTCAACAACGCCGGCGTCGGGATCGGCGGCCCCATCGAGCTCGTGCCCATGGCCGAGGTGCGCCGGGTCTTCGAGACCAACACCTTCGGGCCGTTTCGGATGATGCAGGCCGTCCTCCCGCAGATGCGGGCCGCGGGGCGCGGGCACGATCGTGAACGTGTCGTCGGTGTCGGGGCGGGTGTCGGCTCCCCTGTCGGGCATCTACGCGGCGTCGACAAGCACGCGCTCGAGGCCATGTCCGAAGCGCTGCACATCGAGGGTGGGCACTTCGGGATCCGGACCATCGTGATCGAGCCCGGGTTCTTCAAGACCAACATCTCGGAGTCCCATCACGACTTCGGTGTCGACGGGCCCCCCTACGACGAGCTCGACGAGATCATGGGAAAGCTCGAAGCAGAGCTGGGCCGGGCCGCCGCGCCGGGGCCCGAGGTGGTCGCCACCGCCATCGCCGATGCCATCGAGTCACCGGGTCGAGATGTGGCGGGTCCCGGTGGGGACCGACGCCGAGATGGTGATCGGGGCCCGGGCCACCATGGACGACGGCGCCTTCGAGAAGGCCATGCGCGAGGTGCTCAAGCTCGACTGGTGACGACGACGATGCCCTGCCAGGCATCGAGGTCGCACCGCCGCCCTCTGTGACCGGCCCCTCGGCGGCGCGGTGCGTGGACAACGCCACGATCTGGGTCGGGGTACCTTGCACCGCGACCGGCCGGGGGGTTGGAGAGAAGTTGAGCGCAACCACGACGCCGCCGCGTCTGAACACCCACAGGCTGTCGTCCGACCGGTGCCGACTGGTAGTCGCCGGCGAGCAGGTCCGGCGTTCGCCGGCGCAGCGCGATGACGTCGTGGACGAAATGGAGCACCGAGTCGGGGTCGGCGCGCTGGCCCGCCACGTGCATGGGCGGCGTCGGCCATGGGGATCCACGGCGTGACCCCCGCCGAGGTGAACCCGGCGTTGGGACCGTCGTCCCACTGCATCGGGGTGCGCTCGGGATCACGGCCTGGGTAATGGGGCCAGAAGCGGACTCCCACCGGGTCGAGCAGCTCGTCCTTCTCGAACTCGCGGTCGGTGAGGCCGATCTCGTCACCCTGGTAGAGCACGGGCGTGCCCCGCAGGGTGAGGAGCATGAGGAGGGCCAGGCGGACCTTGGCAGGGTCACCGTCGCACCACCGGGTGGCCAGGCGCGAGACGTCGTGGTTCGACCCGGTCCACACGGGCCACGCCGCCGGCGGCAGGAGCGCCTCGGTGCGGGCCACGATGTCCGACAGCGCCGGGGCTTCGAAGGGTGCCTCGATGAAGGGGAAGTTGAATCCCATGTGCAACTCGTCGTCACCGGATCCGTAGTAGGCGGCGAGGTTCTCGAGGGTGTCGACGTTGGTCTCTCCCAGCAGCACCCGCGGCGGCGAATAGCTCTCGGCGATGGTCCGCCACCGGCGCAAGATGTCATGGGCCTCGGGCCGGTTGCCGTTGTAGACGGGCCGTTGGCCGAACATCTGCATGACGAAAGGGTCGTCCTCGGTGGCGGGAGGGTTGTCGCGCAACGCCGCGTCCTTGATCATCATGTTGCAGACGTCGATCCGGAAGCCGGCCACGCCGCGGTCCCACCAAAAGCGGACGATGTCGTCGAAGGCGTCCCGGACCCCGTCGTGCCACCAGTTGAGGTCGGGCTGCTCGGGGAGGAAGTTGTGGAGGTAGTACTGCCCCGACGCCTCGTCGAGGCTCCAGGCCGGTCCGCCGAAGCTGCCCACCCAGTTGTTGGGTGGCGATCCGTCGGGCTGGGGGTCGGCCCAGACGTACCAGTCGCGTCGCTTCGAGTGGCGCGACGACCGCGCCTCGACGAACCAGTGGTGGTGATCGCTCGTGTGGTTGGGGACGAGATCGAGCAGCACCTGGATGCCGAGGCGACCCGCGGCGGCGATCACCTCGTCGAGATCGTCGAGGGTCCCGTAGGCGCGGAGCACGGCGCAGTAGTCCGCCACGTCATAGCCCCAGTCGGCGTCGGGCGAGGGCATGACCGGGCTCAGCCACATGCCGTCCACGCCCAGCCAGGCCAGATGGTCGAGATGGGCCAACAAGCCCGGGAGGTCGCCTACGCCGTCGTCGTTGCTGTCGGCGAACGACCTTACGTAGACCTGGTAGAGCACGGCGCGTCGCCACCAGTCGGTGTCGAGCGGCGGCGGTGCCCCGGGGCGGGTTGCGGGCAAGGTGGTCCTCCAGGTCCGAGGCGGTGTCGGGGTGGGCTCAGCCCGTCACCGGGCTGGCCCCTCGACCGGGCTGCTCCGCCGCCCGCCAGCAGTACCAGGCGACGGCGGAACGATACGGCGCGAAGGCGTCACCGAGGGGCCCGAGCTCCTTGGCGCTCGGCATGGGGATGGCCCAGGCCACGCCGAAGCCCTTGCGGACGCCCAAGTCACCGACGGGCCAGACGTCGAGACGACGCAGTTGGAACATGAGGAACATCTCCGCCGTCCAGCGCCCGATGCCCCGCACCGTCGTCAGCCGGGCGATGACCTCCTCGTCGGGTTCGCGGGCCAGGCCCCGGGGGTCGAGGACCACCGTGCCATCGAGGACCTTGGCGGCCAGGTCACAGACCGAGGCCGCCTTGTTGCCCGACATGCCCGCGGCGCGCAGGTCCTCGGGGGCGAGCGCCAGCATGGCCTCGGGGGTCACGTCCCCGCCCAGGGCTGCCACCAGACGCCGGTGGATGGTCGAGGCGGCCGCCCCCGCCAATTGCTGGAACACGATCGACCGCACCAAGGCGGCGAAGTGGGTGTCGCCGGGCTTGGACAGCCGGGGAAGCCCGTAGGCGTCGAGGAGCCTGGCCACGACGCCGTCGCGCTCGGCCAACAGGCGCGCCGCGCCCGAGAGGGTGCGGGGACGGCGCCGCGCGGCGGCGAGATCGTCACATCGGTCCACGTCGCCCCCCTACCTGAGCGACTGGGCCTCGAACTCGACCACGGCGTCGTCGAGGGGGAGGATCACCTCGGGTCGGAGGTACCGATGGGACTGGGCCTCGAGGCGGACCGCGGTCCCCCACGCCGTGAACCCGATGGCGTGGTTGGCGAACCACATGGGGCCCTCGGAGACCCGCACGGCGACGATGCCCTGTGCCCCCATGTCGAGAGCGGACCGCTGCATGTGCTCCATGCCCGCCTCGCGCGCCGCGTACATGGCCTCGGTGTAGTTGGTCAGCTCCACGTTCTGCGAGGACTGGCGCATGGTCGTCCCCATCGAGCGCCTCGGCGCGTAGACGAAGCTCGCCCCGAAGGCGAGCCCGATCGGCGCCCAGCCCGCGTTGTGCAGGAGCGTGAAGTCGCGCGCCGAGAGGTCCGAGACGAAGGCCCAGTTCCGTTCCTTGCCCCCCACGGGCCGGACCGCCGTCCCCGTGAGCTCGACGTCGACGTGGTGGCGCTGCACGTCGACCTCGACCCGCACCCCCACCACCCCGTGGCCCCGGACGTGCGAGCACTGCTCCCCGAGGGTCTTCGCCGCGGCCCGGACCGCCTGGTTGTGGGCGTCGGACGCGGGGGCGATCTCGCCCGATCCCCATGTCCACACCATGGGCGGGATCGAGACCACCGATGCGCCGAAGACGACGTCGACGGCCTCCCAGCCGATGCTGTGCAGGAGCAGGCCCTCGTCGACCGAGAGATCCGAGGTCACCGCCCGGCCCGGCGGGGCATGGGCGGGCTTGCCCAGGGAGTCCGCCGCGAGTCGCATCTCGGCGCGCAGGTCGATGGGCTCGGTCACGACAGCCGCACGGTCGGACGCGCCGCGGGCATGGGGTCGAAGTCCTTGAACCGCCGGACCCGGGTGCCCCGCAGCGCACACTCGATGACCTCGTCGCCCTGGGCCAGGCTCTGGGTGTTGGCGACGATCTGCGCCCCTTGCAGCGTGTCGTTGCCGAGCTGGCCCCGGACGTGCTCGCGCGCCAGGGAGCGAGCCGCCATGTGGGCCCGGGAGAGCTGCTCGACCTCCTGCACCGGCATGGATCGGGCCCCGCCGCCAAAGGTCGATAGCGCGTTGATGCTGCTGCCCTCCATGAGCCATCTCGGTGACGCAGTACGCCCACACCCGTACCGACGCCAAGGCGGCCACCACCGAGACGGGCATGTAGCCCGCCTCGACGAGCTTGGCGAGACGCTGGCCCGCCAGATACGTGGTCCAGGGCGTGGCACCAGGCGGGGGCCCGGCCCCCTCGACCACCACGGCCGTGCCCAGGATGTGGAACTCGGTGACGTTCATGTCGGCGAGATGGCGGGTCGTGTCGACGACGCCGATGACGCCGTGCGCGCCGACCTCACCGGCCTCTTCGACCATGCGCGCGTAGGCGGAGCCGAAGCCCTGGGCCCAGGCTGCTTCGACCCAGGGCTGCTGGTAGTTCTGTCCCCAGATGCGATGCTCGTTGGAATAGAGGTAGGCGCCGTGCGGGCAGCGGTAGCTCTCGGAGTAGACGCCCCGGGGCGCCTGGCCCCCGTAGGTGAACGGCGTCATGCCGCGCATGTACTGGGATCCCGCTCCGTACCAGCCCCACTGCATGACGCAGAAGCCCTGGACCAGCGCGACCGGCCGCAGCCCCATCTCGAGACACGCCGCGAAGTCCGGGACGGTCAGGCCCGAGGAGAACGACCCGCCCGCCAGGCGGCGGCCGGCGGCCTCGGGGAGATCACCCTCGGGGCCGGTGTCGGGGGGTCCCGATGCCACCATCAGTTGTCGAGGGAGATCACGGTGATGGGCTTGGGCAATGTCACGTCACCGGCCGTCTTCGTCACCGCCGTGCCGAGCGACAGGAATTCAATGGTGTGCGAGCCCCACTGGTGCGACTTCTCCTCGAGCCGGACACCCACGATCCCGGTGGCCCCCAGCGTGTTGGCTTCGTCCTGCATGCGCGTCATGGCCAGCTCGCGCGCCTCGTAGAGCGCCTGGGTGAAATTGGGGAGCTCGACGTTCTGGCCCACGGTCCCCAGGGTCTGGCCGATGCCGCGATGGGCGATGTGAAAGACACAGGTCCCCATCACGAGCCCCTGGGGCACGTACCCGGTCTGCATGATGGTCCAGAAGTCCTGGCCCGAGAGGTCCGAAGTGAAGGGCTTGCCGAGCTTGTTGCGGTGCGAGGTGCCGTCTTCGGCCTTCACCGCCGTCCCCACGGCGATGAACTCGGCCGCGTCACGACCCCATTCGTAGTAGTTGACGTCGAGGCGGACACCCACCACGCCATCGGCGCCCAGCTGATCGGCCTCTTCCTCCATCCGGGTCATGGCCAGCTCGCGGGCGTTGTACATGGCCTCGGTCAGCTTGGTGAGCTCTTGGCTCTTGCTCCAACGACGGGCCTGGATCCCGGTGTGGTAGATCGACGAGCCCATCACGAAGCCCAGAGGGTGAAAGCCCGCCTCTTTGATGAGGAGGAACTCGTTGACCGAGAGATCGGAGGTGAACAGCCCGTGCTCGAGCTCTTCGAGCCGGTGTCCCGCCTCCTTGGGGAGGTCCGGGGGCTGGGTCATGACGAACCTCCGATGACGATTCTCTCGAGGGCCTCACGGGCACCTTCGCTGTGGACGGCCTCTTGCTGCAATGCGCTCAGGAGTCTTTTCAACCAGTTGTCGAGGTCGACGGTCTCGCTTCGGATCCTGATCCCTCCCGAGGAGTGCGCCACAGAGCAACGCACGGAGCCGCCGTCGACCTGGGCCCGCATGACATCGTCGCCCAGGGTGACCTCGAGCGCCTTCACCTCGTCGGACTTGCGGAAACGCCCACCGGCGCGGTCGACGACGACCCTCGGTCCGAGGACCTCGGAGAGCTGGCCGGCGAGGACCTTCAACATGATGTGGACGTCGGTCGCATTGGACTGGAGCATGGCGGCGGCCATGTCGAGGTCCAAGGCATCGTCGGCGTCACTCATGTCGGCCTCCTCCAGCGTGAGCCCTCGACTCCGAGGTGCGGTCGGGGAACGAATCGTCGCCCCCGCCACAGAACGACACAACGCCGACAGGGGTCTCCCCCACCATAGGAGGGTCCCGTCGTGGGGGCCCAGACCGCGAGCTCGGTCACCTTCGACAACGCCAACAGCGTCGCAATTCTCTGATCGTCTCTCCGATCTCTTCTCCGACCTGTCCCGTCGGTGAGCATCTCCGGCCACGGGCTTCAGTCGGCCTGTCGAGGTGCCGACATGGTGGGAAGGTCCGAGAAGCCGACCACACCGGGGGAACGCCATGGGCGCTCATGTCCACCTCAATGTGCCACCCGCGGCGGAGACCGCACGACTGTTGACCCGGAATCGTCGCTGGGGCGTCTACTACCGGTCCCTGATCGGCGACAGCGCCGGTCGCCTCGAATTCCGCCAGATCGACCCGGACAAACTGCGGGCCGATCTGGTCGACCCGACCGACGCCGATGCGGTGGCCGTCCACATCGAGCATCGGCTCCACGCGGCCGGCTACGACACGGTCCGCCGGCCCGCCGAAGGGGCGCCCATCGCGGCGACCTGGGACATCGCCCGCCACGGCGGCACCTGAGCCGTCTCAGCTCTCTCCGGGGGGGTCATCGGTGAACTCGAGGAGCGGGCTCCCCGGGAGATAGTCGACGGGCACCTGGCGGGCCCGCCGGTAGTGCTGGACGAGGAACACGTTCGCGGCCGCTTCGTCCTCTTCGACCACCCCGCACAGCGAGATGTCACGGGCGTCGGCAAAGACGTCGTGCCAATCGAGGTCACCCAGTTCGATGTCTGCGTAGCGCTCCAGCGAGATCCGGGCCACCAGGCAGTAGACACAGTCCGGCGCATGACCCACCCACCGGCCGACCATGCAATGGTCGGGCCCGTCGTCGATCACGTACACGGCGTCGTCGTCATCGCCCCACCGGCGTCGGATGCGACCTTCGCCCCCCGGCTCCGGACGGCGATGCGAATGCATGCGGATGTGCATGACCGACAGGAGCGCGACCGAGATCTCGTCCTCGCCCGGGGCGAGTTCGGCACCCGCCGGGCGCTCGACGTCGGTCGTGTCGCCAGGCGTCGCCGACACCGCCTCGTCGGTGCCCGCCCCTGGACCGCTGACTTCCTCGCCCTCCATGGCGGGCTCCTCCTGTGGTCTGCGCACCTACCCTGCTCCGCCAGTGCAGGCCGGTCCACCTCGGGGCTGAGCCTGTCGGCCCCGTCGGTTTCGATCTACGTTCCCCGTGGTGAGCGTCTTGCCCCCCGAGGCCCAGCCCGGGTCGATGACCGCAGCGGTGTCCCCATGATGACCGAGGTCGGTGCCGCCCCCCGGTTCTGCCCCGGCTGTGGGCGCTCCTCCGGGGAGTGCGCGGGGTGCGGGCGGGAGCTCGACCCGCCCCGGTTCTGTCGGGCCTGTGGGCGCCGCATGGCCGTCACGGTCACGCCGACGGGATACGTCGCCCGCTGTCGTGACCACGGGGTGGAGGCGGTCGGCTGAGCATGGGCTGTCCCCGTGGGAGAATCCAGCCATGGACCGCATCGGCGTCGTCGACACCATGTTCGCCCGCTACGACATGGGGGCCGAGGCCGTGGACGAGCTCAAGCAGTGTCGCGGTTTCGGGGAACGGTTCGAAGTGCTGCGCCGGACGGTGCCGGGCTTCAAGGACCTCGGCGTGGCGTGCAAGAAGCTCATCGAGGAGGAGGGCTGCGCCATCGTGGTCGCCCTCGGGATGCCGGGCAAGGCCGCCATCGACCAGGTGTGCGCGCACGAGGCGTCACAGGGCATCATGCTCGCCCAACTGCTGACGAGCACACACGTCCTCGAGGTCTTCGTCCACGAGAACGAGGAAGAGGACCCGGCGCGCCTGGCCGCGGTGTGCGTGGACCGGGCCCGCAAGCACGCCCGTAACGCCTACTGGATGGTGTACGAGCCCGACCAGCTCACCCGGCGCGCCGGCCAGGGTGTGCGCCAGGGCTACGGCGACGCCGGGCCCATCACGCCGTCACGACCCTGATCATCCAAGCCCGAGGCCCAGGTCCTCGTGCCGGGCGGGCCCGACACTGCGCCCGGGCCCGGGCGCCATCGCCATGCCCCGGGCCGCCAGCAACCGCTCCAGCTCGTCGCGCGTGCGGGTGATGTCTCGGCCGCCCACGACATGACGCCGCTCCCCCACGCCCCGATGCTCGAGACGACCGCGGTGCGCCTCGGTGGGAGCCATGGACTCGAGGAGCCGGTCGGCGGCCTCTTCCACCGCGGCGGCGGGAGCTCCTTGGGCCAATGCGCCGCACCACGCCTGGACCACATCTCGTCGTTTGGCGGTGTCGCCCCGACGGGCCAGGACACCGGCGACCGCCTCGGCGGCGGCGGGATCGAGCCCCGGCCCTGCCCGGCGCGGCACCCGGTCGACCACGGCACCGAGAACATCGGGTCCGAGGCCCCACGCCTCGGCCCGTGACTCCCACTCCGGGCGCAGATCCTCGATCGAACGATTCCGGGTCGCGCTCGGGACGCGTGGCGTGCGAGGCGATGGCACGCGCTCTGGCGCCTCCGAGCCCTCTCGCGGCGACGTGCTCGGCGATGGCAGCAGCACGTTGAGAGAACGCCAGGCGGGCATCGGTGCCGATTCCCGACGACATCGGCACGTCCTTGGCGCAGCGGCTCCCACGCCACACCGAGTCGGGTGGTCAGCTCGTGGCGGAGTTGCGCGTGGTAGAGCGCGTCGGCGGCGGGCGTGTGCGCGTAGAGACCTCGACCGTCGAGGGCGGTGAACGTGCCGTCGGGACCGCGGCCCAGGTTGGCCATGACCACGTGACTGTGCAGATGCGGGTCGAGGGCGCGACTGACCCGATGCACGAACCCGGCCGACGCACGGCCTGAGCCTCGACGGGCACGAGGCGGCCCCCCGACGGCCGACGAACCGCCACGGCGCGCCGTTCGACGTAGTCGAGGGCGGCGTCGACCGCAGCAACATGGGCGGCGCGCACGTCGTGGGCGATCTCGGTCGGGCCCAGGGCGTGGAGCATGCTCACCGACTTCGGCGCGCAGAAGCTGAGGTCGAAGCCCGCCACCGTGACCCGGTCGTGGGACCGACCCAGACGGCGCGACGTGACGGGGTCGTCTCCGGCGAGCACCGCCCCCAGGGCGTCGCCCTCGACCTCGCCTCGAAGCCCCAGGGCGGCCGCCCCCGTGCCGAGCCAGACACCGGGGGCTTCGATGCCGGTCCCGACACCGTTGCCGGCCACCTCGAGGTAGTAGGCGTGCCCACCCTTGCGCACCTTGGCCACCCGCAGCACCCGGACCTCCCGGGCTCCGCTCCGACACGGTGCCGGACGGTCCCCGGAGTCACGGTGACCGGCGCACTTCGACGACGACCTGGACGGCGACCTCGCCGGCGACCTCGCCGCCGCTGATGGGCGCCCCGGTCAGGTCGCAACGGCACCCCGGTCAGGTCGGAGCGGCGCCCCGGTAGCGGACCAGCAACTGGCGCGCCGCCTGGCGCCCGGTCTCGGCGAGCTCGGGGGGGTCGAGCACCTCGGCGTGCGGGCCCCAGTCGGAGCAGGAGCCGGCCGAACCACACCGTGCTCGCCACCGCCAAGGTGACACCCGTCCGCCCGTCGGGCAAGGGCGCCGTCGACGAATTGGCCAGCGCCTCGGTGATCCACACGCGCGTCGCCGTCCACGGCGAGATGGGCCACGGTGGCCTCGGGCCCGGGGACGAACGCCTCCGAGGCGGGCGCGCCCCCGTCACCGGGACCAGGGGCGTCGTCGGCGCGGTGTCCGGCGGGCGCTCCGGTCAGCCGGGCCTCAGACACCCGGTCCACACGGAACCGTCGCATGCCGGCCACGTTGTGGCAGTACCCGTCGAGATACCAGTGACCCTCGATCAGCCGCACCGACACCGGGTCGACGATGCGCGTCGACTCCCGGTCACTCGAGGCCGAGTAGTAGTGCAGTTCGAGTTGTCTGCGCGTCGTCAGAGGCCTCGCGGATCACGGCCAGGTGCGCCGGCTCGCGCAGGTCGACGCGGAGGAGGCCGCGGCCCCCCAGCACCGCTTCGAGCTTCACCAGGGCCCGCCCGAGCGCTCCCTCGGGGTCCGCGCCGGGAACAGCCAAGATGGCACGAGCCGACGCGGCCAGGGCAAACCCTTCGGCCGCGGTGAGCCGGCGGGGCCGGGCCAGCTCGGTACCGAGATCGGCGATGACCTCCTGGTCGTCGACGATGATCTCCATGAGCTGGTCGGGTGAGTACGGGGGCAGACCACAGCACGCGGCGAGCTCGAGATCGGCGATGAGCTCGTCGGCGTCGAGCCCGAAGCGCTCGGAGAGCTCCGACACCGTGGCCCGACCCTGGCGCGCCAACCAGGTCAGGACGGCCAGCAGTCGCAGCAACCGCGACCCGGCGTCGGCGCGGGTCGTCACGTCGGACCCGCCACTGCCTCGAGCCACGACACCACGCCGGCACGAACCTCGTCGGGGCTGACGACCTCGGCGTGGTCGCCGAGCTCGAAGAGCCATGACCGCAGCGCCGCGATGTTGGTCACCTCGAGCTCGAGCACCACCGATCCGTCGTCGTGGCGCTGTCGGAGTGCCGACTCCCCCACCTCGTCGAGCACGAGGGCGGCCAGCGCCGCGTCGACCTGCACCGAAACGGCGACGAGGGCGCCCTCACCGATGCGCCACGGAACGTCGGGGAGCGCGGCGTCAGGGTCGAATCCGTCGGGCAGGGCCACCGAGCCCGGCGCACCCGCCGACGCGTCGCCGTCCATGCGATCGACCCGGAACGTGCGAGGCGCGTCGCGGTCGAGATCGTGGCCCACCAGGTACCACCACCCGCCATGGAAACGGAGCTGGGCGGGATCGACCCGGCGCCGTTCGCCCCGGTAGTCGAAGGTCACCGTGGCCCGAGCCCGGAGTGCGCCGTGCAGGACGGGAAGCGCGGGCAGTGCGGGGAGCTCGGCCACCGGTCGCGCCCCGGCCGAAGCCGGAAGACCCAGGCGCCACAAGGCATCTCGACCACTAGGATCGCCGAGGTGGACCCCGGCCACTGCGAGGTTCAGGGCGGCTTGCTCGTCCGGCGCCAGATCCAGGTCGGGCAAGTAGTAATCCTCGGGGCGGATGACGTACCCGATCTGCTCGGGACCGTCGATGGGCATGGCGGTGACTTCGATGCCCCCGTCGCGCAACGTCCGCTTGTCGCGCTCGAAAGCCTGGCGGCGCGCCTCACCCTCCTGGGCCGGGTACCCGGGCACTTCCGATGCGATCTCGCGCAACGATTTCGGCCGATGGTCTCGCAGCAGCACCAAGACCAGGTCGGTGAGCCGCTCGAGCCTGTCCACCATGGGCGAGAGCGTAGGCGGCGCCACGCGCGTGCCCGACGGCTCCGTCGTCGACGCGCGCCGGGTCGAGACGATGAACGCGCCGTCCCTCGGGGCAGTCGCCCACGCGCCGGGTCGAGCCCCGCTCGGCGATCCTTTCGCCCCGCACCTCCACCTGGTGGCATGGCTCGCCATCGCCGCGCTGGCGCTCGGCTACGCCCTTGCGGTTCGCGACCTCGGGCGCCGAGCAGGGCCCGGCACTCTTCCCTCCCGGCACCAGCTCCGAGCCCTGACCGGCGCCATCGTCGCCCTGGTGCTGGCCCTCACCTGGCCGCTCGCCGACCTGGCGGCGCACTGGTCGCTGACCGCCCTGGTCGTCCAGCGACTCCTCCTCACCCTGGCCGCCGCACCGCTGTTGCTCCTCGCCATGCCCGCCCCGCTCCTGGCCGCACTCACCCGGCCCGCCCCCGTCGACGCCTGTCTCGAGGTCTTGACCCGTCCCGTGGTGGCCGTGGTGACATTCACGGTCGTGGCGGTGGGGACCCTCGTGACGCCGGCCGTGGCCGCCCAGGCATCGTCACCGTGGTGGCGCGGCCTCACCGACGCCCTGCTGCTCGTGGCGGGGGCGGTCTTGTGGGGACCGGTCCTCCGCCACATCCCGGGCGCCCACCGGGCCTCCCCGGTGGCGGTGACCGCCTATCTCTTCATCCAGTCGGTCATCCCCACGTTCCCGGCCATCATCTACGTGTTCTCCCGTCACCCGCTCTACGACGCCTTTCGCCACGTGCATGTCGCCGTGGGGATCTCGCCGCTCGTCGACCAACAATTGGCCGGCGTGGTGGCGAAGGTCGCCACACTCCCGGTGCTGTGGAGCGCGGCGTGGGTCTCGCTCATGCGCGCCCAGCGCGTCGAGGACGCGGCCGCCGATGGCGGCGGTGACGGCGGTGAGCCGCTCACGTGGGCGGAAGTGGAGCGACAGCTCGAGCGCGTGGCTCGATCGGAACGCAAAGTTCAGGCGAGACAGGCGCGCCGTCGCCATGCCTGGGCCGGTCCGTCGCACCACCCGCGACCGTCCGATCCGCCGCCGTCACCCGAGAACTGAAGGGGGACCTCGGGACCCGGCCCGGGCGCGGGCCCCGACGGCGAGATGGCGGAAATGCACCGGCTCCTTGTCGAGCACGAAGGTCGCCAACAGCTTGTTCTGCGGTGTCGAGACCACCACCACGGCAAAGTGCCCCACCCCCGAGCTCGGCATCTTCCCCGCCGGCCGCAGCACCGCGCTGAGGCGGAAGTCGCCCCGGTACGCCACCAGGCACACGTTGTGCAGCGGAGTCGAGGAGCGCGCCTTGACCACCGGCTCCATCCGATCGAGCTTGGCGAGACTCGTGTCCGACACGAGGCGCACGCCGGTGAACTCCCCTCGATCGTGCACGGCGTCAGCGGCCAGGGCCAAGGCGTGGAAGCACGGGCTCGAGTTCGTTCCCAGGGTGTCGCGGGCCGCGGTGCAGCCCGACAACCACGACGCGCCGAGCGCCACGGCCCCGACGACGAGCAGCCGGTGCATTCGGCCCACGGGCACGGTCCTCACGACGCCACCTCCGTCACGACGTGTGCCGAAACAATCTCGGGCCGTGTCGCCGAACGACCCCACCACACCAAGACACCCCACGTCACCCAGCCGAGGGGGAGCTCGGCCCAGAAGCTCAGGATCCGATACAGCAACACCGCCGCCACCGTGGACGCCTCGGCGCCGCCGAATTGGACGAGCGCGATCGGTGAGGCTGCCCTCGACCACGCCCAGACCGCCCGGGGTGATGGGCAGGTTGGCGGCGAGCTGGCCGGCGCCATAGGCGAGAAGGAGGCCCCGCCAAGGGATCCCGGCCCCGATGGCGAGGAACGACACCGCCAGACACCCGCAGTCGAGGACCCAGCTGGCCACCCCCCACGCCACGACGGCCAGGACCTGTCGGACGTCGAGGGTGACGACGGTCAGGCGGCGGAGGATGCGTTCGACCTGGGCGGTGTGCTCGCCCCCCGGCCATCCCGACAGACGCCGGGAAGCACCCACGAGACCCGACACCAGCCACGCCAGGGCACGGCGCTGGAGAAAGACCGCACCGAGCGCGATCGCGCCCACCAGGACCGCCACGGTCACCCCGACCAGGTCGAGCCCGGCTCCTTCGGCGCCGGCCACGGTCACCCCCACCGCGGCCACCAGGGCGAGGGTCACCGAGGCGGCGACGAAGACCGCCGCCAAGGTCCATCCCGCCAGTGCTTCGTCGGCGCCCCGTCGCCGGTACTGGCCGAAGGCGAACACCGCCGAGACCACCGGGCCGGCCGGCATCGAGTTGGCGATGGCGATGGAAGCCGCCGTCACGGCCGTGAGCCGACCCGTCGACACCTGCACGTGGCCCGCCTCGAGCAGCTTCTTCTGGATCAGCGCGAACGCGACCAACGAGCCCGCCTCGGCGACGACGGCCAGGGCCATCCACCACCAGCGGAGGTGGTCGAGATAGTTCGACGCGCCCGAGAGCTCGCCGGTGCGACCGGTGAGGGCCCACAGGGCGAGGCCGGCGAGGGCCAACCCCACGACGTATTTCAACCACGGCCAGGCGCGCCCGAACCACGAACGCCCCGACGCGGGCGTCGTCACGTCGCCGCGGGCTCCACGAGGATCTTGACGTGCTCGTCGGGGTGGGCGAGCGCTTCGAAGGCCCCGGGGACGCCGTCGAGGTCCACCGTGCCCGTGATCATCGGGGACACGTCGATCTCACCTTCGGCCAGGGCGCGCAGGGCGCCGGCGAACTCGTCGACGCCGTAGGCCAGGGCGAAGTGCAGCGACAGCTCTTTGGCGATGGCGAAGAACGGGAGGATCCGGTCGGGCTCCATGCACACCCCGACGACCGCCACCCGGGTGCCGGGGGGCAGTTCGGCCAGGAGCTGTTGGAGCATGCCGGGCACCCCCACCGCCTCGAAGGCGACGAGGGGACGACGGCCGTCGACGCGGCGCCAGGCGTCGACCACACCCTCTTGGGTGGGGTCCACGGCCTCGACGGCCCCCATCGTGAGCGCCATGGCCCGGCGCCTCGGAGACAGGTCAGCGGCCACGATCGACTCGACGCCGATGGCACGCAACGCGGCGATGAGCGCCAGTCCGACCGGGCCGCATCCCACGACGACCGCACTGTCGCGTGCGGTGGCCCCCGAACGGGCCACGCCGTGGATGCCCACCGCCAGGGGCTCGGTGAGCGCGGCCTGGCGCGAGCCGAGGCCATTGGGGACCTCGAGGGCGATCGGTGCCGACAGCACCATGTACTGGCCGTAGCCACCGGGATAGGCGTTGTTGTACGCCAGCTGGTGGAGCCCGGTGGAAGAGAGCAGTACCGGCACCGACACCACCCGGGCCCCGGGATCAGGTCCGGTGGTGTCGGGCCCCAGCTCGAGCACCTCGGCGCAGAACTCGTGGCCCATCACGATGTCGCGCGACAGGTCGATGGGCGCCATTCCCATGCCCTGGGTCCCCATGGACGGGAGCATTTCGTCGGTCATCGACACCATCGTCTCGCCGTGACGGACGAAGTGGAGGTCGGACCCGCAGATCCCACACGCCAGGATGCGCACCAGCATCTGGCCGGTCTCGGGGCGCGGGTCGTCGGTGTCGTCGACGACGAGCCGACCCCCTCGCAACACACACGCACGCATCGCCACCAACCCCTCGCCTCGGTGAGACAGATCGTGACACAGCGCCCCCGGTGGGGTCTGCTGGCGCGTGGCGGCGCACCCACCCTCCTAACATGACCTGCAGTGGCGACGGTGTCGGTAGCTCCCGGGTCTCTCGATCGGGGACGGGCGGGCCCCGGACTCGGGTCCGGGCTCGGGGTCGAGCTCCCAGGTACCCCTGCGCACCCACGTCCCAGGCTCGGTGCGGGCCGAGGTCCAGACCATCGGCGGGCGCCGCGTCGTGACAGCTCGGTCGGTGTCGGGACACCACCGGGGTGCGCTCACCCAGGCCGACGGTGACACCATCGCCGAGGCGGCCCGGGTGGCGCGGGCCGAACGCCTGCCACTGGTGGTCGTGCTGTCGTCGTCGGGATCCGAGGTGTCCGAGGGCATCGACGCCCTGCACGGCTGGGGCCGGGCCGCGGCGGCGATGGCGGCGTGCTCCGGTTCGGTGCCGGTCCTCGCCGCGGTGACCGGGGCCGCCATCTCGGGACCGTCGCTGTTGCTGGGCCTTGCCGATGTGACGGTCATGACCCCCGATGCCTTCGCCTTCGTGTCGGGGCCCGACGCGGTGGAAGGGTTCACCGGCATGCGGGTGGGACTGCACGACCTCGGTGGTGCCGCCATGCACGCACGCTCGAGCGGGCTGTGTGCACTGCTTGCTCCCGACGCGCCGTCCGTCGACGGGCTGCTGGCGACGGTGCTCGAGCTTCTCCCCGACCACACCGACGCCACACCACCGTCGGTCGCCACCGACGACCCCGTGGGGCGAATCACACCGACGCTTCGAGATCTCGTGCCCGCGGCGGCCTCGGCCTCCTACGACGTGCGTGACGTGATCCGGGCCATCGTGGACGACGGCGACATCGTGGAGCTGCGGGCGGGGTGGGCATCGCATCTCGTCACCGCGTTGGCGAGCGTGGGCGGGATGCCCATCGGTGTGGTCGCCAACCAACCTCGGGTCCTGGCCGGCACCCTCGACATCCCCGCCTCGCAGAAGGGGGCGGGCTTCGTCCACTTCTGCGACGCCTTCAACCTGCCCATCGTCACACTCGTCGACACGCCGGGGTTCCTCCCCGGCAAGGACCTCGAATGGCGGGGCATGATCCGCCACGGAGCCGAGCTCGCCTTCGCCTACGCCGAGGCCAGCGTGCCCCGAGTCTGCATCGTGCTGCGCAAGGCCTATGGCGGGGCCTACATCGTCATGGACTCCAAGGGCATCGGCAACGACGTGTGCCTGGCCTGGCCCTCGGCGGAGATCGCGGTGATGGGGGCTCGCGGTGCGGTCCAGATCCTCAATCGCGACGCCGATGCCGAGCACCGCCGGCTGCTCGAGGAGCGCTACGACGCCGAGCTGCTCACGCCCTGGGTGGCGGCCGAGCGGGGGTTCGTCGACGAGGTCATCGACCCCGCCGAGAGCCGCCCGGCCCTGTACCGGGCGCTCGACCTGCTCTCATCTCGGCGAGAGCTCCTCCCTGAACGAAAGCACGACACCGGCCCCATGTAGGCCCCCGGCGCGGGCCCCAGCCCCGGCCCCGACCGGTGGCGCGGCCGCCCGCTATTGGGAACGAGTTGATCCCTTGTTGGGGAGCGCGTTAGAACGGACGCGGAGAGTGGTGTGGTTGCGTCTGAGCCTCCCGTTCTGAAGCGGGACCGGCGATGACGCCGGGGGCGAGGCTGAGGGCATGGGGAGTCACGGGAACCGGGGGGGCCGTCGTCGAATGCTGAAGGGCGGAGCCCAGACCGACGCGGCCGCAGCGCCTACAGACCTCGCTCCCGGGGACGATACAGACACCCTGGCGCCGGACCCCGCCGGCCTCGACACCCGGGGGGCCGACACCCACGCCGCCGCCTTGCAGTCCCTCGGCCAGGCCGGGGTCATGGGGGTCAGGACCGCCGACGTCGGGACCCATCGCGAGCGGGTGCGCCAGAGCAAGCTGCGGCGCCTGGCACTGATCCTCACCCCGTTCGCCGTGTGGTTCGTGGTGCGGGCCACGGTGCTGCACCGTGGGCCGTTCGGATTCCCCCATATCCCCTCGGGGCTCACGCCCTACCTTCCGGGATTCCTGCTCATCGTCGTCCTGTGCGCGGTGATGGTCCTCCCTCTGCTGGGCGCGGGGCGATCTCCGCACATCCTCTACCGGCCCAACGAGATCGACGTCCACTTCGACGACGTGCGCGGCGCGCGTGTGGTCGTCGACGAAGTGGTGAAGACCCTCAACCTCTTCCTGGCCCACAAGACGTTCGCCGACCACATGGGGGGGTCGGCTCGCCGGGCGATCCTGTTCGAGGGCCCACCGGGAACGGGCAAGACGTATCTGGCCAAGGCCATGGCCGCCGAAGCCGGCGTGCCCTTCCTGTTCGTGTCGTCCTCGGCGTTCCAGTCCATGTTCTACGGACAGACCAACCGCAAGATCCGCTCCTACTTCCGGGAGCTTCGCAAGTACGCCCGGCGCGAAGGCGGTGCCATCGGGTTCATCGAGGAGATCGACGCCATCGGTGGCGCCCGGGGCGGCATGGGCAATGGTCGTCACCACGACGGCGTGGCCGGAGTGGTCAACGAGCTTCTGATCCAGCTGCAGTCCTTCGACCAGCCTCCCGATGTCGATCCGGCTACGCGGGGCGTGGGTGGACTTCGTCAACAACTGGCTTCCGTCGGGACACCACTTCGACAAGCCCGCCAACCCGCCGGCCAACATCCTCGTCATCGGCGCCACCAACCGCGCCGCGGACCTCGACCCGGCCCTCGTGCGTCCGGGCCGCTTCGACCGCTCCATCTACTTCGACCTGCCCTCGAAGTCCGGACGCCGCGAGATCCTCGACTACTACCTGGCCAAGAAGGCCCACGACCCCGAGCTCGACGACCCGGCCAAGCGCGACACGCTCGCGGCGATGACCTTCGGCTACTCGCCGGTGATGCTCGAGCACCTTCTCGACGAGGCGCTCGTCTGGGCGCTGCGTCGCAACGCCACGGGCCTCGGCTGGGACGACATCCAACAGGCCAAGATGACCGAGGAGATCGGCCTGGCCCAGCCCGTCGAGTACGTCGAAGCCGAACGGCGCACCATCGCCACCCACGAGTCGGGGCACGCCACGGTGGCGTGGCTCGTGGGCAAGGGACGCAAGATGGAGGTCCTTTCCATCGTGAAGCGCAAGGACGCCCTCGGGCTCCTGTCGCATTCGGAGGAGGAGGAGCGCTTCACCAAGACCCGTACCGAGATCGAGGCGCTCATCCAGATCGCCTTCGGAGGCATGGTGGCCGAGGAGATGTTCTTCGGGGAGACGAGCTCGGGGGTGGCCTCGGACCTCCAGGCCGCCACCGTGGCGGCCTGCCAGATGGTCGGGAGCCTGGGGATGGGTTCCACCCTCATCTCCGCCGCCGCGCTCGACATGCCCGGCAACATCGTCACCAAGGTCACCGCCGTCGACTCCGGTCGCGAGGAGGTCGAGGCGCTGCTGCGTGGGGCCAAGGACGACGTCCGCACCATGCTCGAAGCCAACCGCAACGTGATCGAGGCCTTGCGCGACTCCCTGCTCGAGCGCGACGAGCTCGTCGGGACCGAGATCCTGGACGTGATCGCCTCGGCAAGACCCACGCCCAGCGACATGCCGCCGTCACTGCCGGGCCTGAACGTCGCTTCGCGGCTCGGAGACGCGACGATGGCCCCCGCCGAAGCGGGGGCCATCGTCTGTTGGAGCTTTCCTCAGCGTCTCAGCACTAGAGCCGAGCGCTTCAGATGTTGGTACCGATCAGTTCCCAGTCGGAGCAGAGGAGTAGCTCTGTCCCAACTTGAAGGCGGCAGCCGTCTGCGACGGGTACCCGGCGATGCAGCGGCCTGCGCTGCGGCGCCGGTCTTCTTGCCGTAGAACACGCCGGCGGTGGTCGCGCCAGCTGGCGCGTGCACCGGCTGACGGAGAACGCCGACTCCGGTGCCGGTGTCGGTCAACGGGATCGTCGGGGTGGACTCGAGGTCCACCGCGTACCAGCACGTCGTGGTCTTGGCGCTGTAGACCGCCAGCTCGACGCCCTGGGAGTCATTGGCGGCCGAAGAGTCGACGACCTGCACGCTGACGCAGTTGCTGGGGCTGGCGTTGCACGCCGTGTTGTCGACCCACGCGAACTCCGGAGCGGAGAGGTTGAACGTGTTGGCGGGCGGTCATGACGCTGCGCACCGTTGACGTAGCTGGCCGAGTTCTGGTACAGGGCCTTGACCTCGGTCAGGGCGTTGGTCAGGTTCGACTGCGCGGCACGGTCACCGGCCGAGTTGGCAACCCCGAGGAACGTGGGGATGGCGATGGCGAGCAGGATGGCGATGATCAACAGGACCACCATCAGTTCGATCAGGGTGAAGCCGGCGTCAGCCGCTCCGTCTCCATCGAGCTCCTGCATACGTGCCTCACGCAGGCGCGTGAGCGTGGACTTGAGCATGGACTTCCTCCCTTAAATGTGCAATGGCTATCGGAACAACTATCGGCAGGGGTGCTGCGCTCCTTTAGGCTCGCAGAGCACAATTCCCCAATGGCGCCACAACGAGCGGCCCGTGCTCGGGGCGCTCAGGGCGTGGCAGACGTCGGTGCTGCGGTGCAGACGTTCTGCTGCCCCGAGCTGTAGTAGATGTTCCCGGTGAGGTTGAGCGTGTAGCCGGCCGTGGCCGGGTTGATCGCTGCGCCTCCGGTGGCCACGGCACCACCGTTGATCGTGATGGCGGTGACGGTGAACAGCCGGGGGAACGTGTCGAGGCCTTTCAAGAAGGCGCTCATCTGGCCGTAGGTCCCAGTAAGGGTGAACGTCACGGCCACCGGATTGGCCCCACCCGTCGCCGCCGCCGTGGCCTGGGTGACACTGATGCTGGGCGTGTTCGGGTCACCGCTCGCCACCGCCAGTGCGGTCACTTGGTTGAAGAAGCTGTCCACACTCGGCGTCCCGGGGATCTCGCCCAGGTCCTTGGCGAGAGCCTGGCAATTGGACACCAGATGGGCCTTGGCCGCCTTGAGCGTCGTCAGCTCGGTCTGGAGATGCAGTTGCTGCGATTCGAGCTGGGTCTGCTGGGCGTGGAGCGCCGAGAGCTTGCTCCCCTCGGGTGAGATCCACGCCACGAAGACGATGATGGCGAGGACGAGGGCGCCGACGCCGGTCAGGATCGGGATTCGGTAGCGAGTGAGCTGTTCCATCAGAAGCCTGCGTTCTTGATCAGGTTGGATGTGGGCAACAGCCAAAGCGTCGAGGTGAAGGTGACGGTGGTGTTCGCCCCCGCCGGTGCGTTGGCGACCGCGCTCACGCCCGGGGGGCTGAACATCGGGGACGCCGTCAGGTTGTCGATCCACTGGGCCACCGGGTCGAAGTGCGCCGAGCTCGGGAAGTTGCCGGACAGTCCGACGTCCAATGACCCGATCGCACCCGCCACCGGCGTGGTCCCGGTGGATGAAGGAGTCGCCGTCGCCGTGGTACTGGCCGTCGGCGCCTCCGCCGGCCAGGCTCGCGCCGGTGAAGGTGTTGACACTCAGTCCGGCGGGAATCCGCGCTTCCGAGCTGGGAGACCACCGCCGACCAGTCGACGGCCGTGCGCGCCGAGCGTGCGTGACCTGGCCCTTGGCGGTTCGCAACTCGTTGTTGATGGCGACGACCTTGTCGTACTTCGGGATCTGGGCATTGAGCCCCGCCACGGCGCTGTGGAGGTTGCTGACGCCGTTCTGGGCATTGTGAACCTGCAGAAAACGGCCGGCACTCGCGGCCACCAGGAGGAGCACGACCACGCCGGCCGCCACGAACGCCTTGCGGGCCACCTGTCGTTCGAAGGCGCGCTGGGTCACCTCGGGCGGTACCAGGTTGAACTTCTTCACCGACGGGTTGGGCTCGGGCAGCGCCAGACCGATGGGCGTGGCCAGCACCGGCTCGATGCTCGCCGCCTGCTCGGGGTCGAGGTCGATCCGCGACAGGTCGAGGCGGTCCAACGGCGAGACGTGCTCGACGGGGATGCGAACCTGGGCCCGCAATTCCTTGACCAGACCCCGCAGGCGGGCGCCGCCTCCGGTGAGCAGCACCCTGGCGATGGGGGCGCGGCCGGGGAGGGTGGCGAAGTACTGCACGGAGTTCCTGATCTCCCCGACGAGCTCGGCGATGGCTGGCTGCACCGCGCTCTCGGCCGAGGTCACCTGGGCAGAAGCCTCACCGAGGCGCCGCTTGATCCCTTCGGCGTCGACGAGAGGAAGGTCGAGCGCGGAGGCCACCGCGGCGGTGGCGGCATTGCCGCCCGTGCCGATGGTCCGGACGAACTGGGGACGGCCGTGCTGGTGAACGACCACGACTGTGAGGCCGGCGCCGATGGAGACGATCGCCTCGGGCCGCTCGGCCGCCACCGAAGGGTCGCCGAGGGCTCGCACCAACGCCGAGGACACGAGGTCGACGCCTTCGACGATGAGGCCCGCCTTCTCGGCCGCGTTCACCACTCCCTCGACCAGGTCGCGATGCGCGGCGGCGACCAAGCACGCGCCGTGTCTTGGTCCCGTCGGCCGCGGTGTTGTCGGACAGGACCTGCGCAGAGAGGATCGTCTTGTCCGGGGGGAAGGGGATGACTTCCTCGGACTGGAAACGGACCGCGCTGTCGACGTCCTCGTCGGGAACCCACGGCAGGTCGACCTCGCGGGTGATGGCGCGCAGGCCGGCGATACCGACCACGACGGACTTCGACTGGAACTTCCCGTTCTGCCAGAGGCGTGCGATGGCATCGGACACCGCGGACAGGTCCTGGACCTCGCCGTCGACGATGGCGCCCGGCGGCAGGCCGACCTGGCCGAAGGCAACGAGAATCGGGGCTCCCGACCCGAACTCGAGCTCGGCCGCGCGCACCGCGCTGGTGCCGATGTCGAGTCCTACTACCTGTGCCATGTCGACGATCTCCTGGTCACGGTCTCGCCCCCACCAGCGCAGGGGGATGGTCACGAACGGGCGGCGCTTCCGCCACGTTTGTAGTTATCGGCAGGGGGCGCCGAAGCCTTGACGGAATACCGACGCCGAGAATCAGGACGATGCCGCCGTTCACCGACCCCCACCAAGCCCACTCACCGAGGCGGAAATCGCTACAGACCGTGACGGCTGCGGCCACGAGGACGCCGAGCATCCAGCGCCACGGAGTTCGGCGCATCACGACCACGAGCGCCATGGCCAGCGCCGGCCACACGTAGAACGCGACCATCACCGATTCGGTGAAGCACCGCAGGGCCAAGGTGAGTGCCACCGCCAACACGATCATCTCCGGGCGATCTCGCCACCGCCGCGACCACCAGCCCACCGCGCAGGCAAGGATCACGGCGACGAGGCGCCCGGGGCCGGCCGCCACCTTGAGCTCCTGTCCCGACCCACCCAAGCTCGGGGCGAGCGCGGTCCACGGAGTCCGGTGATCCACGTTGGGGAAATTGGGCTGGGCGACAAGAGCATGCGCGGTGACGTGGAATTCCGCCACCAACGGGGTGGCGAGCAACAGCATCGACGGGAGCGACGCCCGCACGAGCAAGGGAAGGGCCCGTTGCTTCCCCGCCACGGCGAGGATGACCGGGAGCATGAGCACCACGACAGGTTGCGTCGCCAGGGCGGCCCCGAAGAGCCATCCGGTCCCGCTCCATCGCCCGTCGAGCGCAAGCACCAACGCGTAGGCGGCCAGCGCCAGGGCCACCGCGTCTTCGGGGTGTCCCCACATCACCGAGACGTTCCACAAGACCACACCCTCGGCGACGCACAACAGTCCGCGCCGGCCTCGACCCACACCCAGACGCTCGGCCAAAGCGTCGAAGGCGAAGAGCGCGGCACAACTGATCAGGATCTCGTAGGGCCCGAGCACCAACCACGCCGTGGGATGGGGAAGGATGAACGGGAAGCTCTCGGTCATCCCGAACGCACCGGTGATCATGGCCACCGGAGCGAACAGAAGAAGGATTCCGGGGAAGGTGACGAGACCGGTACCGGCCGCCGTAGATGCTTCCGAGATCGCCCCACCCGATGAAATGGGCGGAGCGATAGGCACCCCAGATGTCCCCGGGGACCAGCCAGTACTGGACTGTGTCGGACCAGCGGCGCCCACAACAAGCAGTACGCCATGCCCGTCACCAGGGAGAGCACGGTCACGCCAACAGGCCACGAACGCCGCCGGACGCGCTCGAGCGAAGCCGCGTCCGTTGACGTCAGGAACCGTTGAAGTGAGGGTGGACCTCATGGGTCTGGACAGACGTGCTGTGGCTCAGTGCGTCGGGACGGCTTTGATGTAGCTGAACATGGGCAGGTACATGCTGATCACCATGACGCCCACGCCGGCACCCATGACCACGGTCATGATGGGCTCGAGCATCGAGGTGAGGTTGTTGACCGTGGTCTCGACCTCGCCGTCGTAGAACTCACCCACCTTGTGCAACATGGCGTCGAGCGCACCGGTCTGCTCACCCACCTCGACCATCTGGGTGACCAGGGCGAGGGATGACCTCCTCGTGATCCCGCAAGTGTGTCCGCCAAGTGCCCGTCCTTCGCGCACCCCGGCTTTGGCGTCGAGCAAGAGCGTTCCCGACGACCTGGTTTCCCGCCGTCTCCGACACGATGTCGAGCGACTCCAGGATGGGGACACCGGCCTGGATCAGCGACCCCAGTGTGTGCGACAACCGGGCCAGGGACACCTTGTGCACGAGCTGCCCGAAGATCGGCGGCTTGAGCTTGAAGGCGTCCCACTTCAGGCGCCCGTGCTCGGTCTTGATCCAGCGCCGGAGCCAGACGATTCCCCCCACGAGCATGGCGACGATGAGCACCGACCACACACTCAGCACGATCTTCGAGATGCCGATCACGACCTGGGTCGGAAGGGGCAGCTTGGCGTGCAGCGATGCAAAGAGCTTCTGGAACACCGGGACGATGAAGATCAGCAGGGCCAGGAAGATGACGACCATCACACTCAGCACGATGATCGGATAGGTCATGGCGGAGCGGACCTTGCGGCGCAGGACCGCCTGCTTCTCGATCGTGGACGCAAGCTCCAGCAAGACACGCGTCGAGGTGGCCGCCGGCCTCGCCGGCCTGCACCATCGTCACGAACAGGGTGTTGAAGACCTTGGGATGCTTGGCGCACGCGGCCGAGAGCGACGAGCCGCGCTCGACCTCCATCCGCACTTCACCGAGCATCCGGCCAAGCTCCTTGTTCTCGACCTGGCCCGCCAGGATCCCGAGCGACCGGACAACCGAAAGGCCCGAGTCGATCATGGTGGCGAGCTGACGGGTGGCGACCGCGATCTCGTTGAGCTTGACGCGGTTGGTGAAGCCCGGGATCGAGATCTCCCGGTGCACGTTCATGCCCGTTTTGGGCGTGACCGACAGACGGGAGATACCCCATCTCGCGTAGCTTGCCGACCACCAGCGCCAGGCTGTCGCCCTCGAGCTGGCCCTCGACGAGGTTGCCGGTGCGGTCCCGGACCTTGTAGTCGAATGTCATTGCCATGTCGGACTCCTACGCGCTCAGGTGGTTGCGGAGGTCTTCCTCGCTCCGGCACCGGTCGAACGCGACCGCTTCGGTGATCCGACCGGTCTTCACCAACTTGGCCAGACCCTGGTCCATCGTCTGCATGCCGTACTGACCACCGGTCTGCATCAGCGAGTAGATCTGGTGGGTCTTGGCGCTGCGGACGAGGTTGCGGATCGCGGACGTGCAGATCATGACCTCGCACGCCGCGAGTCGACCGGTCCCGTCCGCGTTCAGCAGGAGTTGCTGGGTCACCACACCTTCGAGGGATCCGGCCAACATGGTGCGGATCTGGTCCTGCTGGTTCGAGGGGAACACGTCGATGATGCGGTCGATGGTCTGCGGGGCGTCCTGGGTGTGCAACGTCCCGAAGACGAGGTGACCCGTCTCCGCCGCCGTGAGGGCCATCGAGATGGTCTCCAGGTCACGCATTTCACCGACCAGAATGACGTCGGGGTCCTCGCGCAGGACCCGGCGAAGGGCCTCGGAGAACGACAGCGTGTCCTGACCGACCTCGCGTTGGTTCACCATCGCCCGCTTGTGGTTGTGGAGGAACTCGATGGGGTCCTCCACCGTCACGATGTGCAGCGGCTTGGTGCGGTTGATGATGTCGACGAGCGAAGCCAGAGTCGTCGACTTCCCCGAGCCCGTGGGCCCGGTGACGAGGACGAGCCCGTGGCGCATCTCGGTGAAGGATCGGATCGACTCCGGAATGCCGAGTACCTCGAAGGGCGGGATCTCGTGGGGGATGGCCCGCATGGCGGCGGCCACCGTTCCCCGCTGTTGGAAGACGTTGAGTCGGAATCGCCCCACGTCGACGATCGAGTGGGAGGTGTCGAGCTCCTTTTCGGCCTCGAAGCGCTCCCGCATGGTCTGGGGGAGGATCCCGAAGACCATGTCTCGGATCATCTCGTTGTTGAGCACCGGACAGCCCTCGATGGGCCGGATGGCGCCGTGCAAGCGGATGCAGGCGGGCAGACCCGTGGTGACGTGGAGGTCCGACGCGCCGACGCTCACGGCGTAGCGCAGGAGGTCGTCCAGGTGCAGGGCCTCGGTCTCCTCTTGATTCGGGCTCGCATGCAGGACGCCGCTCTGGCCGCTGTTGCTCGGCGGGCCGAGCGGGCGCCGTTGCCGGCCATGGCGCCCGAGGGAGGCGCCGGGACCGACCCGTTGCCCATGGCGGGGGCCGGCGGCGGCGGCGGGGCCGCCTGGGGAGGCTCGATCGAGGCGAGGACGCGCTCGATGGCGAGCGGGTTGGCCAGCACGGGCACGACCACGTGGCCGACGAGCACCGACAGCGCCCGGACGTCGTCCTCGTCGGGGGGGTCCCCGAACGCGGTCGTGAGCTGGTCGCCGTCGAGGCGGTATCCGACGGCCCCGTACTCGCGAGCCACGGTCACCGGTGTCGAGGCCAGTGCCTGGTCGCTCGGACGATCATGGTCGAGATCGACCACGGGCAACCTGGTGAGCTGGGACAGGAGTCCGAGGACCACCTCTTGGGACGTGACGTCGCGCGAGATGAGCAGGGCCGGGAACGACGAGCCTCGATCGGTGGCCTCGTTGAGTACGGGCGCTACCTCGGCGTCGGTGGCATAACCATCGGTGACGATGGAGTGCGCCAGGCGCCGGGCCCATTCGACGCGGGTGCTGGCGGAGGGGCTCATGCGACCACCCGGAGCACTTCCTCGAGGGTTGTCTCACCCTCGAGCGCCTTGCGAACGCCACTCCGCCGCAGGGTCACCATGCCCTGTTCGACTGCGAGCTTGTGAATGTCATCAGCCGTGCCTCCCTCGATGATCAACCGCTCGACGTCTTCGGTGACGACGAGGAGCTCGAGGAGCGCTTTGCGCCCCCGGTATCCGGTGTTCGAACATGCCGGGCAGCCCACGGCCCGATGCAGCGTGGGGGTTGTGGCAGCCGGCGAACACCTCGTCGGGCTTCCATCCCGCCGCCACGATGTCGGCCTCGGTGGCTTCGTAGGGCTCTCGGCAGTGCACGCACAGCCGCCGCGCCAGCCGTTGCGCCAGGGCTCCGGTGATGGCGGAGGTGACGAGGAAGGGCTCGATTCCCATCTCGACCAGACGCATCGGCGTGCTGGCCGCGTTGTTGGTGTGCAAGGTGGCGAGCACCATGTGGCCGGTGAGAGCGGCTTCGATCGAGATCAGGGCCGTCTCCCGGTCGCGGATCTCTCCCACGAGCACGATGTCGGGGTCCGATCGCAGGATGGACCGCAACGCGGCGGCGAAGGTGAGGCCCGCCTTGACGTTGAGCTGCACCTGGCTGATGCCCTTGATGCGGAGCTCGACGGGGTCCTCGACCGTGATGATGTTCTTCTCGGGGTTGTTGAGCGCGGACAACGTGGCGTAGAGCGTCGTCGTCTTGCCGGACCCGGTCGGACCCGTCACGAGGATCGTCCCGTAGGGCCGGTTGAAGACGTCTTGGTAGATCTCCATCAGGTCCGCGTCGAAGCCGAGGTCCTCGAAGCCCAGCACCACGTTGGACTTGTCCAGGACCCGCATGACCACCTTTTCGCCGTAGATCGTGGGCAGCGTGGCCATGCGGAGGTCGATGGGTCGGTTGCCGACCGAGAGCGAGAGTCGGCCGTCCTGGGGGAGGCGGTGCTCGGCGATGTTGAGGTCCGCCATGACCTTGAGACGCGTGGTCACCGCCGATGCGATGGTTCTCGGCGCGGTCGAGATGTCGTGGAGGACCCCGTCGATCCGGTAGCGGATCCGGAGGTTCTCTCCCGTGGGCTCGACGTGGATGTCCGAGGCCCGTTCGTTGAGGGCCTGGAGGACGAGAAGGTTCACGTAGCGGACGATGGGCGCGTCGTCGACGACGGCCTGGATGTTCCCGAGCCCCTCGTCGCCGAGGTCCTCGAAGTCCGACGCCGCCGCGGTGGCGACCTCGCTGGCGTCGCCACCTTGGTGGTACGCCTTGTCGATGTACGTGCCGATCTGCGACCGGGTCGCGACGACGGTGACGAAGTTGCGCCCGATGATCGTGCGCAGGTCGTCCATGGCGAACACGTCGGTGGGGTTGGACGCCGCCACCACGGGGACGCCGTCGCGCAGGGCGATGACGAGCACGTTGTGGTGCCGGGCCGTGGCCTCAGGGAGGTGGTACGCGGCCGCGAAGTCGACGCTTTGGATCTCGAGGTCGACGAACTCGAGGCCCATCTCCTGGGCCATGCCCCACATGAGGTCGGCTTCGGTCACGAGGCCCCGCAGCGTCAGGATCCGGGCGATGGCCTGGCCGGACTCGGTCGCGCTCGTCGAGGACGTCTTGCATCTCCTCGAGCGACACCCGCTCGCCTTCGACGAGGACCCGCGCCAGGGGCGGGAAGCCGGCCAGCCCCTCGGGCACCTCGTCGGCTGCCGACGACCTCGCTGTTCTGCTCGAACTCACCGACGACCTCGTCGACGAGGTCGGCGGCCGCCACGACGTCGGCCACCGTCTCGACGGCTGCCTCGGCGGGAAGGTCGACGTCGGGTGCGGCTTCCGACCCCGACCTCGCTCGAGGCGGCGTGGGCGTCGTCGCCGTTCGGTGCCACCTCGGGTGACGCGCCGTGGTCCCCAGAGTGGTGTCGATCGCCTCGAGCGCGGCGGCGAGGACGTCCTCGGGCCGCTCAGTGCGCTCACCGGGCAGCGCCCGAAGATGGCGGCGTCGGTGGTCGTCGGAGCGTGGCCGACGGCGGCAGAGACCGGCCGCCATGGCTGGGGCCCGTATCCGTGCCCGGTCGCGTCCGGTGTCGACCGTGGAAGGAGCGAGCGGGGCGAGAGGCGGCGCGAGCGGCGGCGGGGCGGCGGAGGGGTGGCGGAGCGCGCCTCGGTGTCCGGATGCGTCGTCTCGGTCGTCGGGCGCGGGCGACGGGCCGGCGCATCGGTCGGGGTGGCTGGTGGGACTCGATGCAGTGCGATGTGATCGTCGACGTCGAGGCCGATGGCACCTGGCCCGGCGTGGACTTGCGCTTGCTCGGCACCGTTGGTCGGGCTCGCCGTAGATGCGAAGCAGGACACGAGTCGATCTGCTCGCCGCTGGCAACGACGGCGACGAACTCGCGGCCGATGACGGCGCGGAGATCGTCCATGGCCACGACGTCAGCGGGGTTCGACGTCGCCACCACGGGCGCGCCGAACTTGCGGCCGATGGGAACCACGTGGTGCTTGCGGGCGACCGCGACGGGGATCACATAGGACGCGCTGGCGTCCAGGTTGAACCGCTCGAGGTCCACAAACTCGAGGTGGTGTTCGTCCGCGAGCATCCGGACGGCATCCACGTTGCTCATGCTGTGATGCATCGGCATGTAGCGAGCCGGGATTGAACGCCCTCGGTGGCAACGGCCTGCCCGCCCAGAGCACCAGGGGCTCCGAAGTGGCCGTGCTAGCGTGACCGCCTTGTGAATGAGCCGGGCACCTCGTGGCCTTTTCCCTGGTCAGAGGCACAGTTGCTAGCCCGGATCCTCGGGGCTGGCCGCTGGCGCCGGCACCCGGGTCGCGGCGACGTTTGTGGCCGCCGATCTTCGGGTTCGTGATCGGATCCTTCCTCAACGTCGTGGTCTACCGGGTCCCCCGCGGCCTGTCGGTCGTCCAGCCCGGGTCGTTCTGCCCGTCGTGCGGCACACCGATCCGCTCGTCGGACAACCTGCCCGGTCATCTCGTGGCTGGTCCTCGGGGCCAAGTGCCGCCACTGCGGGGAGCCGATCTCGCCCCGGTACCCCGCTGTCGAGCTGCTCACCGGAGCGCTCTTCGCGGCGGTGGCGTGGGCGCTCGGGGCCCATTGGGCGGTCCCGGGCATGTGCGTGCTCGGCGCCACCGCGCTGGCCTTGGCCGCCATCGAGCTCGACGGGCTGGCCCCTGCCGGGCGTCGGTCTCGCTCATCGGCACGGGCCTGGGCGCTGCGCGCTGCTCGGCGCCGCCGCGATCGCCGACCGGCGCTGGTGGCATCTCGGCGGCATGCTCATCGGGATCGGCGCGCGGCCTGCGTGGGTGCTGACGTGGTCGTGGGCGGTCCGATCGGCACGCCGACCACCGTGTCGCCTTGGGCGCTTGCTCCCCGCCGGTGCGGTGATGGGCTGGGTCGGCGCCCCGGGGCCGTGGTCGGCGTCGCGACGCTCGGCCGTCGTCCTCGTGCATCGTGGCAGTCGTTCTCGGAGGACGCGCCCGAGGTCACGACGACCCGCCACCGAAGTCGGGGTTGCCGTGCGCGGGCTGCGTCGGAGCAGCTGCAGCCGTGATCGGCGCGTTCGTGGCGGGAAGCTCCGATCGGGCTCTGACGACCCCGGGCCGTGACCGACGGAGCGGTCAGTCGTCGAGCGCGTCAGGACGCCGCGGAGGCGACGAATCCCCGGCCCGTGGACACGATGCCCATGCGCTCGAGCCTCACCTTGAGGTCGTGCGGGTTGCTCGCCGCGTTCATGGCCTCTCGCAGGTCGATCACTTCGTCGCGCAGCAGCTCTGCCAAGCGACTGGTCGAAGGTCTGCATCCCGTAGTACTCGCCCTCCGCCATGATCTCGTTGATGTCGGAGGTCTGCACGGGGTCGAGGATCGCCTGTTGGATCCGGCCGTTCACGACCATGATCTCGAGCGCCGGGACCCGGCCCTTGCCGTCGGCCCGCGGGATGAGGCGTTGACAGATGGTCCCCGTGAGGGCCCCGGCCAGGCTGACTCGGACCTGTCCCTGCTGATGGGGCGGGAAGAAGTCGACGATCCGGTTGACGGTCTCGGTCGCCGTCGTGGTGTGCAGCGTCGAGAACACCAGGTGACCGGTCTCCGCCGCGGTCAGCGCGGTGTGGACGGTCTCGGGGTCGCGCATCTCGCCGACGAGGATCACGTCGGGGTCCTGGCGAAGGATCGTCCGCATGGCGGAGCTGAAACTGTCGGTGTCGAACCCGACCTCGCGTTGGTCGATGGCGGCGAGGTCGTCCTTGTGGAGGTATTCGATCGGGTCTTCGATGGTGATGACGTGGCACGACCGAACGTGGTTGATGTGGTCCACCATCGCGGCCAGCGTCGTGGTCTTGCCCGATCCGGTCGGGCCCGTCACGAGGACGAGGCCACGGTGATGCTCACTGAGCCGGCGCACGACGTCGGGCAGATCGCAGGTCGTCGAAGGTCGCGGCGTTGGTCTGCACCCGTCGCATGGCCAAGGCCACCGACGAACGTTGGTAGAACGCGTTGGTGCGGAACCGGCCGAGGCCGGGCACCGCGTAGGCGAAGTCGGCCTCGCGCTTCTCGTCGAAGGTCTCGAGGATCTTCGGCGGCATGATCGCGCGCGCCAGGGCGAGGGTGTCCTCGTCGGTGAACTCCGCCTCGCCGTCGAGGGTCCGCAGGAGCCCGTCGACGCGGACGCGCGGCGGGGCACCCGCTTTGATGTGCATGTCCGAGCCGTCGAGATCGGCAAGGATGCGGAGCAGTCGGTCGAGGTCGTCGCGGTTCATGAAGGCCTCAGCTTAAACGACAGCCCCGGCTACTCCAACTGTTTTCGTGGTGAATTCAGCGCTCTTCGTGGCGAAATTTGCTCGTCCGCTGGCGTGGGATATGGGACTTTCGACCCAGGTCCGGCCTCGGCCGGAACGGGGTCGTTGACCTCGGCGGTCGCACGCGTCAAGGTCATGATGCAGGATCCGGGCCGACCGGGCGCGGGGACACGAGGCGATGCAGGTACCGCAGATGACGATGAACGAGCCGGAGTCCCAGGACGCGGCGCCACCGACGTTGTCAGCGGACCCCCTCGTGCTCTCCGACGTCTACCTTCTCACCGCCGAGAGCGGCGGCAACGTCGGCCGTCCCGGGCCTGACGATCGTCCTCGACGGAGTCGGGACTCACCGTCCGCAAACCCGACGGTGACGTCGGTGCCGTGGTGGCGTGGGCCGACGTGTCGGGGCTTGTCGCCAACAAGCGGATGCGGACTCCAGCGGGACACCCCGGCGTCATCGTCGAGGCGGTGACGCCGTCTCGCACCCACCGCTTCGTCGTCCCCAGCGAGAATCCCGACGGGCTCGAATACGAGGTCACGCAGCTCGCCAGCGCTGTCGTCGCCGGGCCACCCGACACCAAGCTCCGGCTCCAGGCCACGATCCGGAGTGCTCACCGCGGCACTCGTTGTCATCGCCTTGGCGATTATCGCGCTGGGTGTCCTCATCGCGACCGGGACCGTGAAGTTTTGAGGGTCAAGGCCACCTGACGAAGCGTGGCAAGCCAGCCACGCCGCGATCGATCGTCACACAATCGCAATACGGTTGAGGGTTGATCGTCGCGCTTTTGGGCGATGATCCAAGCATGGAACCGCTCGTCCTGGAGTCCTGTCACAGCACCTGGCTCTTCGATACCGAACGGATGCGCTTCCGGCGCGTCCTGAAGGGCCTTGATCTCGACAGCCACCCTGCGTCCACCGGATGGCGCCCCTACTTCGGGCTCGACATCGACCCGGTGTCTGAGTCCTTCGTGGTGTTGCTCAACCCCGAAGGCACGCGTTTGCTCAGGTCGTGGCGCCACGTCGAGCATTGCGCGCAGTGCGGTGGCGAGGCCACGGGCGAGCTCTCTCTCGACGACCTCCGGAGCGCGGCCCGGGCCTGACCGAGATCGGCTGGCCCGGCCCGGGCCGACCGGGCCGGGTCCGAGGTCCGCGGAGTTCTCGCACCACGCCTCGGCCGGGCGGTCGCAATTTCGACTTTCCGCGTCGAGGTGGGCTGACTACTGTTTCGCTCCTGGTCTTGTTGCGATTCGGCAGGTCAGCCGGGTGTCGGGGCCGGTCGGGATCTCGATGCGCCGACGAAGTCGGGTTGTCGGGGGGAAGCCCGGGCATGACAATGGAGAGCGGTCCACACGAAGCCGAGCCGTCGGTCGGCGGACCTCGTCGGGTCCATGGCCGTGGTCGTCCCCCGAGCTCTGGCACGAGATCCTCGAGCGACTTCGCGAGGTCCAAGAGAGCCAGGCCAAATTGGCCGACGCCATCGAGGTCCTCGGGATGATGGTCCAGGACGCCATCGACTCCGAATCCCACAGCAGGTTCGAAGATCCCGACATCGGCACTCCACCCGACGAGCTCTTTCCCCGCGGGGCGGACTCCTCAGCCCGTTCTCATGTACCTGATTGGGAGGTTGTCCTAGCCTCGGAGCCAGAAGCCGGACAACAACCGGATCTGGAGCCCGGACCCGTCGTCGATGTGCCTTTCGGGTTCAAGGACTTGGCCGGTCCTGCCGACAGTGACATCACGAGCGTCGAGGCCTCGGCGCACAGGGCATGGAGCGGAGCAGCAGAGGTGCGAGAACCAGCCGTCGGAACAGGCGTACCCGAACCGGTGTTCTACGTCCCGTCCTTCGACGAGGAAGTCCTTCCCGCGACCTCGGTGGCGGAACTCACCTCGGAGTGCCCTCGATGCAGCTGCTCGTCACCGAATTCGGCTCCGGGACCGGCGGGCGGGTCCACCACCGGCCCCTCCGGCCGACGTCGACGCACAGATGCCCGCGGCCCCCGCCCCGGCTGTCCCCCACGCCGACACTCGTCAGTACCACGAACCCGTCTTCGAACACGCGGTGGCCGGCAACGGATCGGCTCCGGTCGCTCGGGCAACCGAGCGCTCGCCGGAACACACCAAGGTCCTCGACATCTTGCTGGGAACGCCGCGCACTGCCGATGACGCACAGTCCCACGTCGACGCGCACGCCATGTCGAGCTCCACCGCGTCGAACACGACCGTCCCGCCTCCGGCGGCGCCGTCACACCAGTCGACCATCGTCATGGCGTCTGCTCCACCTCCACCTCCTCCCCCTCCACCTCCACCTCCACCTCCACCTCCACCTCCGCCTCGACCTCCACCTCCAGCTCCCCCGGCACCGCCGACGGCGCCGACGACGACACCGGTCTTCGCCCAAGACGGTCCGTCGTCGTCTCCTCCGTTCAACGCGCCGGCTGAGGACAGGGCGGGGCGACCATCGCAGCCGAGCTGCCGCCACCTTCCTCGTCGCCGGTGTTCATGACCCACGATCCCGTCCCCGGTGGTCCGGCTCCGGTGCTGTCGCCGCCCCCGCCCCCGCCGCCGGCACGGCCCCCTCTGCCGCCACCGGTGCCGATACCGGTTGCTGACGCTGCTCCCCCGCCGTCACCGCTCGAGGTGGCACGCCCGGTCGGTCTTGTTCCGCCTGCACCGATGCTCGGGGCGACGCCCTATGAGATAGCGACGATGCAAGCCAACGGGAGCGATCCGCTCCCGGCGTTCGACCACAGCGAAGACGAATCGCTCCCCACTCCCGACGCGTCGAACCATCTCAACTCGGCGGCGTCGATGGCGACCGAGATCTTGTCGGCGTCACCCGAGATTCCCACCGTCGGGATTCCCGAGGACCCTGAGTCCGAGCTCATCAGCAAGGACGTGACGCTGATCGCCCGAGGGCGCAAGAAGCGGTTCCGGCTCCACTGAGCCCGCACCCGGCTCCGCACAGCGGGCCGGGAACCACCGTGCTCGCCTAGACCAGGTGCTCGCCTAGACCACCGTGCTCGCCTAGAGCGCGGGGCGCCGCCAGGTGCCGACGCTGCCGCCGGTCTTCTCCCACAACGCCAGCTCACCGACGCTCATGGAGCGGTCCGACGACTTGCACATGTCGTAGATCGTGAGAGCGGCCACAGTGCACGCGGTGAGGGCTTCCATCTCGACGCCGGTGCGGTCCACCGTCTCGACCTGGGCCTCGACCTCGACGAAGTTGTCGCCGATGGTGAAGTTGACGTGGATGCCCCCGACCAGCAGGGGGCGGCACATCGGGATGAGGTCGGGGGTCTTCTTGGCGGCCTGGATACCGGCGATCCGAGCCGCTCCGAGGACGTCGCCCTTGGTGATCGCGTTGCTGGCCACCTTGGCGGTGGTCTCGGGCGCCATCATGACCTTGCACCGGGCGAGGGCCCGTCGATGGGTCGGCTCCTTGGGGGCCACGTCGACCATGCGGGCGCTACCCAAGGGATCGAGGTGCGTCAGGCTGCGGTCGACCACGGCGCGAAGTCTATGTCACCAGCACCTTCCTGGGTCTTGACGGTCCGAGGGGGAGCGCCATCGATCACCGTGACGGTAGACTTGGCACTCGAGGGTGACGAGTGCCAGAGGGGCCTCGATGACGTCGGAAGGGAAACAGGACGCACATGCCGACCTATGAGTACCAGTGCAAGTCCTGCGGCACGCACCTCGACGTCGTGCAGAAGTTCGGCGACGACCCCTTGACCGAGTGCCCGTCGTGCGGTGGCCCGCTGCGCAAGGTCTTCGGTGCCGTGGGCGTGGTCTTCAAGGGAAGCGGGTTCTACAAGACCGACAGCCGGACCTCGTCGAAGAAGTCCGAGCGGTCGGACAAGGCCGAGAAGTCCGACACGAAGGCCCCGGCCTCGTCGGACAAGGCGGGATCGGCCTCGTCAGACTCGTCGGGGTCGAAGTCCCCAGGCTCGGACTCTTCAGGGTCGAAGTCCTCGGACTCCTCGGGCTCGAGCTCGTCTCCAAAATCCGGAGCATCGACCACCACGGGTTCCGCCGCCGCCGCGTTCTTGACCCGGCCGCGCCTGCCCAGCCGTCGATCGACGACGATCGTCGTCGACCTACGAACCGCTGAGCGCCATCCCGTCGATGGCCAGGGTCTGGCCGGCGGCGACACCGGGAAGCCATTCGACGTCCGCGCCGATGTGGAGCACCGACTGGAGCATCTTTTGGAGGGTTGACGCGATCGTGACCTCGCGGACGGGTTCCGCCAGCTCGCCGTTGCGAACCATGAGGCCCTCCGCCCCCACAGAGAAATCGCCACTCACGGGGTTGACCCCTGAGTGCACACCGGTGATCGACTGGACGAACAGCGCCTCTCCGACCTGGGACAAGATGTCGGCCGCCCCGAGTGTGCCCGGCGACAACAACAGCGCACGGCATCCCGCCACAGGGGTGGTGGCATAGCCTCCTCGCACCGCCGAAGCCGTTGACGTCACGCCGGCACGGCGGGCCGACGTCGTGTCGAAGACGAAGCCGCGTAACACCCCGTTCTCGATGAGGACGTTGCGGCGGCAGGCGAGGCCCTCGGCGTCGTGCGTCGAGGCGCCGAAGGATCGGGCGTCGGTGGGGTCGTCCACGAGGACCAGGCTCGGTACCGCCACTTCTTCGCCGACCCGGTCGGCGAAGAACGAGCGACCCTTGGTGACGGCTTCGCCCGACAACGCCGAGGAGACCACGGCGAGCAACGTCGAGGTCACACGGGGATCGAGCACCACCGCAAATCTTCCCGAACGCGCCTTGGTGGCACCGAGCATCCGGGTGGACCGTTCCACCGCGTCGGCTACCGCTTTGTCGAGGTCGAGATCCCCCGGGCCGCGGGCCGCGGAGAACCCCACGCCGGTCTGGCTGTCGGCATCAGCGCCGGCAATGGTCTCGACCGCGACACTCGACACCGTGCGCCGGGCCGTCGCCGTAATGCCAGTCGAACTCGCCACGGCAGCCTCGGCCGCCATGTCGCCGTAGTCGGCGAACGCGACCTGACGGACACGGGCATCGGCGCGGCGAGCGCGGCGCTCGAGCTCCAATGCCATCTCGACCTTGGCCGCACTCGGGGTGCGCAAGACTTCGTCGTCCCACAGCTCGAGCGACGCCGGTGCGACGCCGTCAGGTCCGGCCAGACTGACGTGCTCATCGGCCGTGGCGAAGGTGGCGTTGTCGCGGGCATCGGCCAAGGTCTGCTTGATGACCGACTCCTCCAGGGTCCCCGCGTAGGCGAATCCCTGGCGACCACCGATCACCACCCGGATCCCCACACCGGCCGACGCCGCCGAGGACAGTGATTCCACCTCGCCCTCGTAGGCCCGCACATCGGTCTCCACCCCACGGGACACATAGACCTCGAGCTGCTCGCCGCTCTTGCCCGCCCCCGCGATGCGGACCGCCAACTCGAGCAACTCGCCCTCGGCAGCGGAGGTGGACGCTTCCGGGCTCACCGTTTCAGTCACCGGCGGTCCCCCCGATCGTCACGCCCGTGATCCGCAGGGTCGGCTGTCCGCAACCCACGGGGACACTCTGGCCGTCCTTGCCGCACGTGCCGGGCCCCATGGCGAAGTCGTTGGCGACGGCGTCGATACGACGGAGGACCTCGGGGCCGTTGCCGATGAGATTGGCGTCGCGCAGGGGTTCGGTGATGTGGCCGTCCTCGATGAGGTACGCCTCGACCGTCCCGAACACGAAGTCACCAGTCGTGGTGTTCACCTGGCCGCCTCCCAACTTGGCCACGTAGACGCCGGTCGGGGTCTGGGCGAGGATCTCCTCGGGCTCGGCGTCCCCGTTGAGGAGAAAGGTATTCGTCATCCGGACCATGGGCAGGTGGCGGTAGTTCTGACGCCGCCCGTTGCCCGAGGATCCCCGGTTGTCCTTGCGGCCACGGAGGTAGTCCCACATGTAGTCCGTGAGCACCCCCTTGTCGATCAAGACGTTTCGCTGCGCCGAATTCCCTTCGTCGTCGACAGCGAAGCTCCCCCACTCGGGCCCGATGGTGCCGTCGTCGACGAGGGTGACGAGGGGGCTCGCCACCTGCTCACCGACCTGGCCCACGTAGACCGAGGCGTCCTTGGCGATGTGGTCGGCCTCGAGGCCGTGGCCACACGCCTCGTGGAACAAGATGCCGCCGCTCCCCGATTCCAAGATGAGCGGCACCTCCCCGCTCGGCGCGGGTCGCGCCGTCAACTTCACGAGCGCCCGGCGTGCCGCGGCGGCGGCGACCTCGCGGACATCGACGGTGTCGAACAGCTCGAAGCCGACCGTGAAGGCACTGGACTCGTAGCCGGTCTGCATGCCGGTGTCGCCCACCGCCACGCACGAGACGCTGAAGCGGGTACGGACCTGGTCATCGGCAACGAGGACGCCATCGCTGTTGGCGACCTGTATGCGGCGTCGACCGTCTCCATACGAAGCCGACACCTGCGAGATGGCGTTCCCACCGGCGCGTGCCGCCTCGTCCGCCTGGACGAGGAGCTCGATCTTGCGGGCCTTGGAGACCCCTTCGGGGAGCTGCTCGACCTCGTTCCTCTTCACGCTCTCACGGTGCTCGAGCGCGACCACACGCCCACCTCCTCCTTGGCGGGCGACGGCCGCGGCTGCTTCGGCCGCGGCGAGAAGACCCCGCTCGGAAAGGTCCGCGGTGTGGGCGTAGCCGGTGGTCTCTCCCACCACCACCCGAACTCCCGCACCCCGGTCACGGCCCGACGACAGTTCCTCGACCCTGCCGTCGTCCAGCACGGCCGAGGTGGAGTGCCGGTCCTCCACGAACACCTCCGCGAACTCTCCGCCACGCTGGAGGGCGGCCCCGAGCACGCGCTCGATGACGGGGGTCTCGACCAGTAGTCCTGTTGCCGAGCCTGGGTCGCTCACCCGCACCTCTCCTTTCGGGTCCTCCGAGCCGAGGCCCAGCTGGACCTCCTTCGGCACACGCTCGCGAACCACCATCCACTCGGTGTGGTCGCGCAGACCGCCGGCCGTGTGGCCGGCGGCGCCTGTCTTTCGTATCGTACCGCCGTGCCTGTCGAACCCGGCTTGAGCGCTCGGGTGTCTCTGGTGGTCGTCGAAAGCGAAACCGCGCTGGCGCTTGGTTCGGGAGACGTCCCTGTGTTGGCCACCCCCCGGCTCATCGCCCTGTGCGAGGAGGCGGCGTGCCTGGCCGTGAGGGGAGCGCTTGACGAAGGCCAGACCAGCGTGGGAGTGCGGGTCCAATTCGACCACCTGGTCCCCGTGCGGATCGGCTCGGAGATCGTGGCCGAGGCGACGCTGGAAAAGGTGGAGGGGCGCCGTCTGGTCTTCACCGTGACCGCCACCGACGCGGCCGGTCTCGCCGGTGCCGGGAAGCTGACCCGAGTCGTCGTCGACCGGGGCGACTTCCTCGCCAAATCCCGGTAGCGGGTTAGGCCACGTCCGTGGGCCGTCCCGGCCGGGAAAGCCCGGCCAGGCCCGGCCTTGTCGAGAACCCCTTGGTCAGACCTGGCGGCCGAGGACGTTGCCGAGGACTCCCCCCACCACCCCGCCGGCCGCCGCGTCGCGCCCCGAGTCGTTGCCCCCGAGGTACTCGGACAAGGCATGGGCGAGCACTGGCAGGGGCATCGACTGCAGCCAGATGGTGCCCGGTCCCGTGAGGGACACCAGGTGATGCCCGTCCCCGCCCATGTAGCGGTTGGCGATACCGGGCAACCGGATCACCGAGAACGTCACGCTGTCGTTGAACATCCCGACATGACCCGGATGGACGAGGAGAGACTGCCCCGCGGCCAAGTCGTAGGTCGTCATCTCACCGGCGAGCTCGACCCACGCCTGGCCCTGGCCCTCGAGCTTCTGGAGGATGAAGCCTTCGCCACCCCACAAGCCGCCCCGAAACGACTGCTGGAGTGCCACCGAGGGCGTGATGCCGGGTGTCCCGCACACCCAGCCGTGGCGATGGACGACGTAGCCGTGGCCTGGGTTGACTTCGACGGGGAAGATCCGGCCCGGGACCTTGCTGGCGAAACTCACCATGCCAGGGCCGCCCGTCGCTTCGTAGCGGGTGAGGAAGAGGCCTCCACCCCCGGCCATCCGTTTGAGCCCGGCCATGATCCCGCCACCGCCACCGGTGTTGGTGGTTTGGGACAGTTGCATGTTGGCCGACATCCACGAGAGGTCGCCGTGGGTGGAGATGATGGCCTCGCCGGGCTCGAGGACCATCTCCAGGACCGGCATCGTGGTCCCCTTGACGTTGGCCTGCATGGCACGCTCCTCTCGGTCCACCGACGCCGTCTGGAGCAGACGTCGATCAGCGCGCAGAGTCTGCCTCTCCGACTCGTGCCCCGCCCGTCATTCGCACCCGGCGCCGCCGAGGCCGTTGAACAGGCGCGATAGGGGCGCAGTGGGCGCACCCGGGGCGAGACGAGCCGTCGGGCCCTAATGCCCGGAGCCGTCTGGGCCGCGGTAGCGTGACCCAGGGTCGCCGCCTCGGGCGTCCCCCGAACAGGGTGCCCATGCTCCTCGACGACATCCACGAGCCCGCCGACCTCCGCAAGCTCTCGCAAGCGCAGTTGACCGAGCTGGCGGCGGAGATCCGAACCTGCATCGTCGATCGGGTCACGGCGAACGGGGGACACCTCGGATCCAACCTCGGAGCCGTCGAGCTCACCTTGGCCGTCCACCGGGTCTTCGACTCGCCCCGGGACGTCATCTTGTGGGACACCGGCCACCAGACCTATGTCCACAAGCTCGTCACCGGGCGACAGGAGGGCTTCGCCACCCTGCGCCAGCCGGGCGGGATGTCGGGGTACCCGTCGCGCGCCGAGTCTCCCCACGACTGGATCGAGAACAGCCACGCCTCGACGGCCCTCAGCTACGCCCACGGGATCGCCATGGGCCTGGAGCGTCGGGGCGAGGGGGACCGCCACGTGGTGGCGGTCCTCGGCGACGGATCTCTGACCGGGGGTATGGCATACGAGGCGCTCAACAACCTCGGCCACGCCGGCACCCGGGTCGTCATCGTCCTCAACGACAACGGACGGTCCTACGCGCCGACGGTGTCACGGTTGTCGGCAGGCCTCACCCAGCTCCGCCTCAGCCCCTCCTACGTCCACGCCCGCGAGCGAGCCCGCCACGCCCTGCGCTCGATCCCCGGGCTCGGTGGGCTCGCCTATTCGAGTCTGCACGGGCTGACCAGCGCGGTGCGCGAGATCGTGACGCCGCACCGGTTCTTCGAGGCTCTCGGGGTCCGCTACGCCGGTCCCATCGACGGACACGACATCGCCGGCATGGAGCAGGCGCTCGCCCACGCCACGGAGTGGGGCGGGCCCATCGTCGTCCACGTCATCACCCAGAAGGGCCGAGGCTATGCCCCCGCCGAGGAGGACGACGTCCAGCGGCTGCACGATTTCAAGGTGCAGCCCAGCGCCGTCGCCCCTTCGGCCACCATCGCACCGGCCACCTACACCGACGCCTTCACCCGCGCCGTGCTCGAGCCGCCCGGCAACGGCCCGAGGTCGTGGCCATCACCGCGGCGATGCCCGGCCCGACCGGGCTCCTCCCCTTCCAGGCCGAGTTCCCCGACCGCTTCCTCGACGTCGGGCATCGCCGAGCAGCACGCCGTGACCGCGGCGGCGGGCATGGCCATGGCCGGGCTCCGACCTGTGGTGGCGATCTACTCCACCTTCTTCAGCCGGGCCTTCGACCAGGCCAATCTCGACGTCGGCCTGCACGGACTTCCCGTGGTCTTCGCCCTCGATCGGGCCGGGATCACCGGTGACGACGGGCCCAGCCACCACGGGGTCCTCGACCTCTCCCTCACCTTGTCGATCCCGGGCATGACGGTCTTCGCCCCTTCATCGGCCCAGGAGGTCGGGGTCATGCTCGACGAGGCGCTGAGCCTGGCGGGCCCGTCGGCCATCCGGTTCCCGAAGACACCCGCCCGCCAGGCCCGTGACGGCGTCGTGGGCACCGGGCTCTCGGCCCGTTCGGTCCACCGGGGTGACGGCACGGTCTGCCTGCTCGCCGTGGGCAAGTTGGTCGAAGCGGCCGAAGAGGCGGCCGGCAAGCTGGCGGCTGACGGGGTGGACGCCACGGTGTGGGACGTCCGGGTGGTCTCGCCCCCGGACCCGGTGATGCTCGCCGACGCCGCGGCCCATGGCCTGGTCGTCACCATGGAGGACGGCATCCGGGTCGGCGGGGCCGGCACCTTCCTCGCCGACGCCATGCGGGGCCTGACCGAGATCGACCATCCCCTGCCCCCGGTGTGCGTGCTCGGGGTGCCCCCGCGCTACATCCCCCAGGGCAAGCCCGACGGGATCCTGGCCGAGCTCGGCCTGGACGGGCCCGGCATCGCGGCGGCGGTGACCGAGGCGCTCGCCACCGAGCGCGACCGCCTCCAGCTGTCGTAGCCGGGCCCGTCCCCCGTCCGGGGCGCCGCTCCCGGGCCCACCGTCGACGGCACGCGCGTCGCCAGGCCGCCGGTTGTCCCCATCGACGGGAACTTGTTCTAGTTTGGGGGCGTGGACTTCAACCTCGCCGACCTGTTCGAGGCGGCCGCCGACGCCTTCCCCGACCGCGAGTACCTCGTCTGCCGACGGTCGGCGGCTTACCTACGCGCAGATGGAGGAACGGGCCAATCGCCTGGCCCACCATCTCGCCGCGGCCGGGGTGGGCCAAGGGGACCACGTCGGCATCTATGCGCTCAACAGCGCCGAGTGGGTCGAGACGGCCTGGGCCGTCTTCAAGCTGCGGGCGGTGTGGATCAACATCAACTTCCGCTACGTCGAGGACGAGCTCCGGTACCTGTTCTCGAACGCAGACCTGGTGGCGCTCGTCCATCAGCGCCAGTTCTCGCCCCGCGTGGCGACACTGCTGCCCGAGCTGCCGGCGTTGCGATCACGTCGTCGTCATCGACGACGACAGCGGCGAGCCCGATCCGCGCCACGACGCCGTCGACTTCGAAGCAGGCGGTCGCGAGCGGATCACCCGAGCGCGACTTCGCGCCGAGGTCGGGCGACGACCTCTACATCCTCTACACGGGTGGGACCACCGGCATGCCCAAAGGTGTCGTGTGGCCCCAGCGCAACGTCTTCTTCGCCCTCGGCGGGGGCCTCGACGCGCTGACCGGCGTGCGCATGGACCGTCCGGAGCAGATGGTGGAGAAGGGCATGGCCGCCGGAGGCCAGCTCACGCTTCCTTCCCATCGCACCGCTCATGCACGGTGCCACGCAGTGGGGCGTCATGGGCCAGAGCTTCGTCGGAAACCGGGTCTGTCTCGTGCCGAAGTTCGATCCCCACGAGGTGTGGGCCATCATCGAGCGCGAGAAGGTCAACATGGTCATGATCACCGGCGACGCCATGGGCAAGCCGCTCATCGAGGCGCTCGAGCGAGGCCGGCGGCAACCTATGACTTGTCGTCGCTGATCGGCATCACCTCGACCGCGGCCCTCTTCTCCCCTTCGGTCAAAGACGCCTTCTTCACCCAGTTCCCGAACCTGATCATGACCGACGCCATCGGGTCGTCGGAGTCCGGCAACAACGGGATCTCGATGATCAAGCCCGGGCGGGACGGCCATGAAGCAGCGGGCCGACGGTGTCCTCCACGGGTGGCACCGTCGTCTTCGACGAGAACCTCGAGCCGTGAAGCCCGGGCTCGGGGGTGATCGGGAAGATCGCCCGTTCCGGCGACATCCCCATCGGGTACTACAACGACCCGGTGAAGAGCGCCGAGGTGTTCATCACCGTCGACGGCAAGCAGTTCGTGATGCCCGGCGACTTCGCCACCGTCGAGGCCGACGGGTCGGTGACCCTTCTGGGCCGGGGCTCGATCTGCATCAACTCGGGCGGAGAGAAGATCTTCCCCGAAGAGGTCGAGTCCGTCGTGCGGTCCCACCCCGACGTCATGGACGCCATCGTCGTGGGCGCCCCCGACGAGCGATTCGGCCAGCGGGTGGCGGCCATCGTCGAGCCCCGGACCGGACGAACCGCCCCGTCGCTCGAAGCCGTCCAGGAGCACTGTCGGCAACCACGTCGCCGGATACAAGGTGCCTCGGCAGCTCCACGTGGTGGACAAGATCGAGCGCTCGCCGAGCGGCAAGCCCGATTACCAGTGGGCCAACGCCATCGTCACGACGCAGACGCCGGTGAGTTGAGCGCGAGCTCCGCGCCCGTCGCTCGTTGACGGCGCTGACCATGCCTGTCACGCTCGCCGATCTCGTCGGGGACGGACAAGCCGCGGTGCTCACCATGGAGATCCAGCGAGGCGTCGTGGGCGACCTCTCGAGCTTCCCCGAGCTCGCCGCGGCGGCGCAGGAGATCGGGCTCGTCGCCAACACGGCGCGACTGCTCGGTCGCGGCGCGCGCCGCGGGGGTCCCCGTGGTCCACTGCACCGCGGGGTTCCGGCCCGATCGGCGCGGGTCGCCCGTCAACGCGCCGCTCATGTCGGCCATGCTGCGCCGGCCCGAGCACCTCGTCGACGGCACACCTGCGGTCGAGCTCGTCCCCGAGCTCGGTCCCGAGCCCGGGGACCTCGTGTCTCACCGTTCGCACGGCGTGTCACCGTTCACCGGCACGACGCTCGACCCCACCCTGCGGGCGCTCGGCGTGTCCACGGTGGTGGCGACGGGCGTGTCGGTGAATCTCGGCATCCTGGGTCTCGCCATCGAGGCGGTGAACCTCGGGTACCGGGTGGTCGTGGCCACCGACGCCGTGTGCGGCATCCCTCGTGACTACGCCGACGCGGTGATGCGCCACACCCTCGCCTTGGTGGCGATGCTGGCCACAGTCCGACGACGCGTGCGCCGACGCGCCGATGCGATCCTCGAGCCGACGTCGCGTGCGACGCCGTCGCGTCGCCGTCGAAGACGGCGCCGCGTCGAGTCGGTCGCCCGTCGTGCGGTGCGTCGGGACCGCCGCCGCATGTGCCGACCCCGGGGGGGCCGAGGGTGACACAGCAGCGGCGACCCGACCAAGCGCCGGCACCAACGAGGACCCGCCTCAGGCGACGACACTTGAGCCCCCCGCACTGACGCACAGGTGACCGAGGACGAGGCTAGTTCGTCTGTGGGCTCGACATCCGGGACACTGCGGGCTCGCCGAGCGGCGCCCGATAATGTCTCGCCCCGTGTTCAGCCGGTCTGCGCGCGTGTTCGTTGAGGACGCGCTGGACCCGTTCAACCCGGTGCTGAAGGTGGTGGTGCGCAGTGCGCTGTTCCGCACCGGCGCCGACGTGACCGACGACTCGGCCCGGCGGCCGTGCCTGGTGCTGGCTCCCCACCCCGACGACGAGACGCTCGGTGTCGGGGCGACCATCATGCGTAAGGTCGACGCCGGCACCCCGGTGCATCTGGTGGTGGCCACCGACGGGAGCAAGTCGCCGCCGGGCGATCCGGCGGAGGTGACCGCGCTGCGAAGCGCCGAGCTACGGGCCGCGTGCGGCGTGCTCGGCCTGTCCGAGGACGACGTGACCCGCCTCCCCTTCGTCGACGCCGAGCTCGGCGGGAACGAAGAGGCGCTCGTCGCCGCCATCGCCGAGGTCGTGGCCGCGCGGCGTCCGGCCGAGGTCCTCGTCACCGGCGAGGACGACCCCCACGAGGACCACGCCCTGCTCGGGGTGCCACCCGTCGGGCCCTGGCCGGGACCGGCGTCCGGATGCTCACCTACCCCATCTGGCAGTTCGACCGGCCGGCCGCCTCGTCCGGTACCTGCGCCGGGGCAGGCGCCCCGAGCTGGTGCGCACCGACGGCTACCGGGAGCGCAAGCGCGAGGCGGTGGCCGCCTACCCGTCACAGATGGCGGCCCACAACGACGATCCCGAGGGCCTGCGGCCGAGTTTCCTTCTCGAACTTCGACGGCCCCTACGAGATGTTCTTCCCGGTCGACCTCACCGCGCGTCGACGGCGCAGGGCCTGAGCCGACCCCGTCGGGCGGTCAGGCGCCGACCTGCGCGATGCGCTGGCGGGTCGTGCTGTGCACGGGGTCCTTGTCGAACTGGGGCAGGACGTGCTTGCCGAAGGTGGCCACGGCCTCCTCGCACAGCTCGATGGGCATGGACGACGACAGCATGCCGAAGCTCAGCTGGTCGGCGCCGGTGTCGGCGAAGCGCTGGATGGAGCGGGCCACCTCGTCGGGGTCGCCCACCGCGATGAGGCCGCTCTCGATGTTCTTGTCGATCTGGTCGGGCGTGGACGGGCGGCAGGAGGTTGGGCCACTCCGGAAGGCCGGGGGGACGGGGGAAGGTGTCGAGATAGCGGAACACCAGGGAAAGATGGACGTGCGAGTCGATGTTGGCGAACACCTGGCGGGCCCGACCGCCGTCTTCGAGGCACAGCATCTGGGTGGTGATCATGACGTTGTTGTTGACGTATCCGCCGACGGGCTCGGCGTTCTGGATCTCCTTCTTGTACTTCTCGATGAGCGGCGCGAACCCTTCGGGCTTGCCGAAGGCGAAGCACAGCACACCGAGGCCCTGGCGGGCGGCGAGCTCGAAGGTGCCGGGGCTGCCCGCCGCCACCCACAGCGGCGGGTGCGGGTTGGTGTAGGGCTTGGGGAGCACGTTGCGGGTGGGCATGGAGAAGAACTTGCCGTCGTAGGAGTAGTCCTCCTCCTTCCACATCCGGACGATCTGCGGGAGCGTCTCGGCCACCATCTCGCGGGTGAGCTCCTGGTCCTCGATGCCGAAGCCCTTCTGCTCGGTGGTCGACGACCCCGGCCGGTGCCGAACTCGAAGCGGCCTTCGGAGAGGTGGTCGAGCATGGCCACCCGCTCGGCGACCCGGGCGGGGTGGTTGGCCGGCGGGGTGAGGTTGAAGATGCCCGAACCCAGGTGGATGTTCTTCGTCTGGGCGGCGGCGAAGGCCATGAAGGACTCGTTGGCCGACAGGTGGGAGTAGTCGGTGAGGAAGTGGTGCTCGGAGGACCAGGAGTACTTGAAGCCCGGCCCGTCGGCGGCCCGGATGTAGGCGAGCTCGTCCATGATGCGGTCGTGCTCCGCCGACGGCGCCGTGGGCCTCGCGGTACTGGGGCAGGAGGCTGACGGCGTTGAAGATCCCGAACTCCATGGCGAAACGCTCCTCTCGCTCGGTTCGGAACGTACCATCTTGCCATCGAAAATGCAACGTGTTCCAATATTGGGAGGGGGCCGGCGATACCCGGCCACAGGGGCCCTGACCAGGGCCTCGTGACCTGAGCGCATCGACCGAGGACGGCCCGGACCATGGACACCATCGCCGAATTGCTGCTCGCCCGGGCCGGCGACGGCCGGCGCCGGGATGGTGGTCGGGGACGAGCGATGGACCTGGGACCAGATCGTGGCCGAGGCCGGGGCCCGGGCCGCCCTCCTGAGCCGAGCGACGGGCCCCGGGGCCCTTCCACGTCGCCACCCTCCTCGACAACGTCCCCGAGCACGTGCTGTGGCTCGGGGCGGCCGCGGCCTGGCCGGAGCCGTGGTCGTGGGGGGGAACTCCACCCACCGGGGCGCGGACCTGGCCCGCGACCTCGCCCACACCGAGTGCCAGCTCCTGGTCACCGACCGGGCCCATCTTCCCCTCGTGGACGGGCTCGACCTCGGGACCGGCATCGGCACCGTCGTCGGCGTCGAGCCCGCGGGTGCTCGTGGTCGACGACGACCGGCTACCGGGCCGAACTGGCTCGAGCGCTACGCCGGGGCACCGCTCCCCGATCCCGCCGGCAGTCGGGGTCGACGAGGACAGCCTCGGCTACCTGATCTTCACCTCGGGCACCTCGGGCGCCCCCAAGGCGTGCCGCTGCACCCAGGGACGGCTGGCCCGCATCGGGATCATCGTGGCCCAGATGTTCTCGCTCACCGCCGACGACGTCTGTTACGTGTCGATGCCGCTGTTCCACTCCAACGCGCTCATGGCCGGCCTCTCCCCCGCCCTGGCGGCGGGCGCGACGATCGCGCTTCCCACCGGGGGTCGGTTCTCGGCATCGGGCTTCCTCACCGACGTCCGTCGCCACGGCGTCACCTACTTCAACTACGTCGGGCAAGCCCTTGTCCTACATCCTGGCCACGCCCGAGCAACCCGACGACGCGGAGAACCCTCTGGTACGGGTGTTCGGCAACGAAGGCGCCGAGGCCGACATCGTCCGCTTCGGCGAGCGCTTCGGGTGCGTGGTGGTCGACAGCTACGGGTCCACCGAGGGCGGCGCCACGGTGCAGCGCACCCCCGACACGCCGCGCGGCGCACTCGGCCGGGCGCCGCAAGGGACGATGGTCGTCGACCCCGAGACCGGTCGAGAGTGCCCGGTGGCGCGCTTCGACGCCGACGGCGTGCTCGTGAACTCCGACGAAGCCGTCGGCGAGCTCGTGTCCACCGGCGGCGCCAGCGGCTTCGAGGGCTACTGGCGCAACGACGAGGCCGAGCTGGCTCGCCTGCGCAACGGGTGGTACTGGACCGGGGACCTCGCCTATCGCGACGAGGCGGGGTTCTTCTACTTCGCGGGCCGGTCCGACGACTGGTTGCGGGTCGACGGGGAGAACTTCGCGGCCGCACCGGTGGCTCGCATCCTGGAGCGGCATCCCGACGTCGTGCTCGCCGCGGTCTACGCCGTGCCCGACCCGGTCGTGGGCGACCAGGTGATGGCGGCGCTGCAGCTGCGGCCCGGAGCCGCGTTCGAGCCCGGGGAATTCGCCACGTTCCTCGCCGCCCAGAGCGACCTGGGGACGAAATGGGCGCCGCGCTTCGTGCGGGTCTGTCCGGAGCTCCCCATCACCGCCACCTCCAAGGTGCTCGTGCGCACGCTCCGGGCCGAGCGCTGGAACTGCCACCGACCCGGTGTGGTGGCGTCCCGGCGTGCGCCGAGCCGGGCTACCGACCGCTCGAGGAGCCGATGTCGGTGAGCTCGAGGAGTCGGTGGCCCGACGCTGAGTGCGTGGGCTGAGTGCGTGAGCTCAGGCCGCCGCTTCGGCTGCGACGGCCGCCACGAGCTCGTAGGACCGGACCCGGTCTCGGTAGCCGTGGATCATCGCCGTGATCATCGATTCGTCGGCTTGGGTCTCGCGTCTGAGCATCTCCAGCCCGAGGCGCACGGTCTCGGGGCCTCCCACGATCTGCCCCCGTCGTCCTCGAGTCGAGCATGAGCTGCTCCGCCGGCGAGTATTCGTGGTCGGCCGCTTCCTGCGGGCTCGGGAGCCGTCCCGGTCGCCCCGAGCGGAGCCGGACGAAGGCCAACCTCGACGGCCCTGCCAAGAACTGGGCCCGGTCATCGGTGTCGGCACAGATGACCGACACCGCCACCATGGCGTGGGGCTCGGCCAACGTGGCCGAGGGGCGGAAGCTCGATCGGTACAGGTCGAGCGCGGGAAGGGTGTTCCCGGCGCTGAAGTGATGCGCGAAGGAGAACGGGAGGCCGAGCAGCCCGGCCAGCTGGGCGCTGAACCCGCTCGACCCGAGCAACCAGAGCTCGGGTTGGTTCGCCGTAGCCGGGGACGGCGGTGATGGCGCGAAACGGATGGGTGTCGGGAAACGCCGCCGGTGAAGAAGGCCAGGAGCTCGCCGAGTTGTTGGGGGAAGTCGTCGGCGTTGAGGCCTCGGATGAGCGTCGCAGCGCCAGCGCGGTGACCTGATCGGTGCCCGGCGCCCGTCCGATGCCGAGATCGATGCGACCGCGGATGCAGCGCCTCCAGGGTGCCGAACTGCTCGGCCACCACAAGCGGGGCGTGGTTGGGCAGCATGATCCCTCCCGAACCCACCCGGATCGAGGTCGTGGCGGCCGCGATGTGGCCGATCAGGACCGCGGTCGCCGAACTGGCGATGCCGGGCATGTTGTGGTGCTCGGCCACCCAGAAGCGGCGGTAACCGAGAGATTCCGCCGCCCGGGCGAGCTCGATGGACTCCTCGAGCGCCCGACCGATGTCCCGACCCGTCGGCCACCACGGCCAGGTCGAGAACCGACAGCCCGCCGGGCCCTCGCGCCGAGCCCGCGCTCTTGTCTGTCGACGCATCCATCACCGCGCACAACCTACGTGTGCCCGAGCATATTCCTGGGAACGAGGCTCAGGTTCCTGGGAACGAGGCTCAGGCCACGGAGACCGGTATTGCCTACGCGTCCCTTGTCATCATGCGCCACGCACCGAGGGCCGTCCACACCACCAGCCAGGCGACGACGACACAGACCGCCACGGTCGTGGTTTCTGGGACGAGCAGGGATGTGCCTCGTCCGCCGTCGGGGCCTCCACCGCCACCGAACACGAAACCCAGGCCGCTCGGCTCCAGATGGGCCACGGCCAGGCCGACCACCGAGCGCTGGAGGTTGATCAGATGAGCGATGTGGGCTCGGGAGAGGATCGGCGTCAGGACGATCTCGAGGGCGATCATCAGGATCACCGCCACCGTTCGCTGGCCCAGGAGCGATCCCAGCCCCAGCCCGACGATGAACCCCACGATGGCCTCGAGCTCGATCCACAACCCCGTCTTGATCATCAATGAGGTCGACGGATACAGGAACGTCGTGGAGTAGGCCGAATAGTCCCGTCCGGCGATGAGGCGGGCCACGTCCTTGATCTTGGGCTGGGGAGGGCTGCGCGGGGACCGCGGACGGAGCAGGACCCTTCACGATCACCCCTCCGGGACCGGCGTTGGGGCCGCTGGGGCCGTTGCCGCACGGGACGCTGTTGAGCACCGCACCGACCTGGGAGGAAGGGCCGCCGTTGAAGTTTTCGAAGTTGAAGTTGCAGATGACCTCGTTGGAGTGGTCGGCGGCCCAGCTCTCGAGGCCGGCTCGCGACAGGCCGGTGGGGACGTGCGTGCCTTGGAAGTTCAGTTGGGTGGGCGCGGCGAACACACACACCGCGCACACCATCGTGAAGCCGATGGCGACCAAGGGGACGATGATGGCCAACCCGGCGGGGATACGGGCCAGATAGATCGCCAATCGGCTGCGTCCCGTCACAACCAGGTGGCGGAACATACCCTCGGTGAGGTCGATCGATCCCGCCGTAGCGCCCAGGGTGGCGGCCACGATGAACCCGAAGACGTAGAGCACCCCCGCCACGAGGCCCGTGAAGATGTCAGAGCCGCCGGCGGGACCATAGGAGTGGGGCGCGAAGGCGTGCAGCAGCAGCCGGATGACGAGGAAGACGGTAGGGATGCCGATGGTGACGAGCATGAGCGGCGATCATGAGCCCCCGGCGTTTGCGCAGCTCCATGCACCGCGTGGCGATCATGGTCCGGGTGGGGATCCACGACCCTCGGCGGTCGCGCCTCGCACTCTGGGGCGTGGTGCTGCGCGCCGTTGCGGCCTCGTTGGACACAGTCGTCATTCGGAGGCCCCCAGTCGACTGGTGACCTGTAAGAACCAGGCCTCGAGCGAGGCCTGGATCTCTTGGAGCCGGTACACCGAGATGCCTCCTTGCACGAGCACGCGGTTGATCTCGGCGACGACGTCGCGCGCGGTCCCGACGGGCAAGGTGATGCCCAGTCCGAGGGGCCCCACCTCGATGCCGGCCCCGATTGCGGTGGCCTGGAGCAGAGCCCGGGCCCGATCGGGCTCGGAGCACTCGACTTGCAGGGCCATCGACGCCCCGGCCAGCAGCTCGGAGATGGGTCCTTGTCTGATGATCTGACCCCGGTCCACGATGGCCACGGCGTCACACGTCCGCTCGACCTCGTCGAGGAGGTGCGACGACAGCACCACGGTGCGGCCCTCGGCCACGAGCGAGAGGATCATGTCGCGCATCTCGTGCATGCCGGCGGGATCGAGCCCGTTCATGGGCTCGTCGAAAATGAGCAGCTCGGGGTCCCCGAGGAGACAGGCCGCCACCCCCAGACGTTGGCGCATGCCCATCGAGTACTTCGACACCCGGTCGTCGGCGCGATGAAGGATGCCGACCCGTTCGAGGGCCGGCCCGATGCGGTCTCGTGCTGCGGTCTCGCGGGCGGCCGCCAGGAGCTGGAGGTTCTGGCGTCCCGTGAGATGGCCGTGGAAGCGGGGCTCGTCGACGATGGCCCCTACTCGTGCCAACGCCGCGGCCCGCTGGGAGGGCACGGGGTAGCCGAGCAGCGACATCGTGCCCGCATCGGCGTGGGTCAGTCCTAACAGCACCCGGATGAGCGTGGTCTTGCCGGCCCCGTTGGGGCCGAGGTAGCCGAAGGCACATCCCCGGGGGATGAGGAGCTCGACGCCGTTCACGGCGACGGTGTCTCCGAAGCGCTTGGTCAGCCCGTGGGTCTCGACGGCCCACGGGCTCCGGTCACCCCGCACCGGGGAGGTGTCGGGGAGCGTCATCGTGCTCATCGGATCTCCCTGGGATTGTCCGTCAGGGGTCGCCTCTGCGACTGCCGGTGACGGACCTCACCGCAGAACCTTCGGCTCGTGGTCACCGCGAGGACAGCCAACCGGATGTCTTCGGCCGCCCGATGCAGAGCTGTGCGGGACCGAAGGCGGCGTCTAGTCGGATGGAAGTCACAGTACCCCTGTGACCGGGCGTTTTGGTGGCGCTGGGGATCCGTGTGGGCGATGGCATCGGTCGATGGTGTGCGATGGACGGAGATCCCACAATGGGGGAAGACCCTCATTTCCCCCCCACTCGGCTCTCGGGCGCCCTTCGTCGTCGACCAGGACCAGGGTTCGACCGGTGGGATGCTCCTCAGGTCCAACCGCCCGCGGCCGTGTCGGCGAACCCGAACGCGTCGACGTCGAACGATCGGTGCACGAGGTCACAATCCACGTGGGACCCTGTGGCATCTGGCCCCTTGCGCCCGTCCCACGGCTACGGCAACGAACCGTGTCCCCACGTCCAAGTGCGAAGGAGCGGTAGCGCCGCCCTGTCGAGGAGAAAGGCATGCATTTTGATCGCCTCGTCTCGTGATGCCTCGTCTCGTTGACGCCTCGTCTCGTTGACGCCTCGTCTCGCGGGGACCCTTGGTTCCCGGACCTTATTCCGGGCCTCCCAAACCCTCCCCTCGGGCTGTGCTACCGAACGTGGCGCTACCCCGGGGGAGCGAAGAACTCGAGGGCGATGTTGTCCGGGTCACGGAACGACAGACCCGACCCGTAGGGCGCATCGACGATGCCACCGTTCTTGACGCCGAGGTCGTTCAAGCGGGCTTCCCACGAAGCCAACTCGGTGCGATCGGCACAGGCGAATGCCACGTGGTCGAGCCCTGGTCGATACTCGGTGAAAGGATCGGTGCTCGAGGGGTTCGGGAACTGATGAAGGCCCACGAGGGTGCCTCCACCGAGTGCCCAGACGACATGGCGGAACGGACCGGTGTCCTCGTCGATCACGGGCTTGGCTCCGAAGAGCGCTTCGTACCAGGGAACGCTTTGGTCGAGGCTATTGACCGTCAAGGCGACGTGGCCGACCGCGGGGAACTCGGGCATGGCATTTCCTCTCTGAACCGATCGAATCAAGCCGGAGACTAGTGCTGACCACCTTCTGGGCACCAGAGTCAGCCCGCCAAGACGAACTCCTCGATGAGCGCGGCGAGCTCGAGGGGTCTGTCGCCTTGGACGCTGTGACCGGCCCCTTCGACGTGGACGATCCGGGCCGAGGGCAGGCGTCGGCGTAGTTCGGCCTCGTCCTCGTCACCGAGGACCGAGTCGGGCCGCATACCCCGGACCAACATGAGCGGCACGGTGAGCGACTCCACCGACTCCCACAAGCCTTCGAACAACGAGTCACCCACGACGTTGGCGGCGGCGTCGTCCGCGCTCGGGTCTGAGACCATCGGCTGCTCCCCGAGTCGATGGCGAGCCCACCGCCACACCCACGTCCCGTCGTCTTGCTGTTGTGCGTTGTGGAGGATGCCGCGGCGAAGCGACGAAGGGGACCGGGTCGGATTGAACTGGATGGTCCACTCCAACAGCTCGTCGAAGCTGGCGAAGGTCGGGGGGCCGTTCACGAAGTCGACGATGTGCTTCGATCGGGCTCCTTTGAGTCCCGGGAGGACGTCGACGAGGATGACGGCGCGCACCAGCTCGGGTGCATGGGCCGCCAAGGCGATCGTCGTGAGCCCACCGAGCGACATACCGATCACGGCCTTGGCTCTCGGGGCGAGCTGACGCAGGGCGGCGGCGACGTCCACGGCGTTGCCGTCTGCGCTGAGATGACCCTCGGCACGTTCCCCGGGCCCGTCGGAGTGGCCGTGGCCAGGCAGGTCGATGGCGACCAGCGGACGACCGAGCGCCAGCGCGACGGTATCCCAGGTATGCGCGTTCTGGGCACCCCCGTGCAACAAGACCAACTCGGGCTCGTCGTCACCCCAGACGAGGGCGCTCAGCTTGCGCCCTGGCGCGATCTCGACGCCGACACGCCGGACGGTTGGAGGGCCGTGGTAGTCCAGGCCATGCTCCTGGGCGTTCTCGTGGAACAATCCGAATTCGTCGTAGTCGATGCGGTCGGTCACCGGAGTCTTTCTACTGCCCACCGTGGGCGGCGACAACGCCGACGCGTCGTGTCAGTGGCGGTCGACGCCGAGCACGAGCCCGCTGGTGGGAACGCCGGTGCCGGCGGTGACGACGACGTGCTCGGTCCCCTCGACCTGGTTCACCGCTGAGCCCCGGACCTGGCGCACGCCTTCGGCGATGCCGTTCATCCCGTGGATGTAGGCCTCACCCAACTGGCCGCCGTGGGTGTTGGTGGGCAGCTTCCCGCCGGGGCCGATGTGGCCGTCGCGCAGGAACTCCTTTGCTTCACCCCACTCGCAGAAGCCGAGCTCCTCGAGTTGGTAGAGGACGAACGGCGTGAAATGGTCGTAGAGCACCGCGCACTGCATGTCGTCGGGTCCCAGTCCCGATGTCTCCCACAGCTGGCGCGCCACCACACCCATCTCGGGAAGATGGGTCATGTCGTCGCGGTAGTACGACGTCATCATGTCCTGCTGGGATCCCGAACCTTGCGCGGCTCCCTCGATGACCGCCGGCGCTCGGGCACCGTCCCGGGCGCGCTCGAGGCTCGTCACCACGATGGCCTGGCCCCCGTCGGACTCCTGACAGCAGTCGAGCAGCCGTAGCGGCTCCACGATCCAGCGCGACGCTTGGTGATCTTCCAGGGTGATGGGCTTCCCGTAGAACCACGCCGCGGGGTTCGTCGCCGCGAAGGACCGGTCGGCCACGGCCACCCGTCCGAAGTCCTCGGTGGTGGCGCCGGTGGCATGGAGGTAGCGCTGGGCGAACATCGCCACCCACGACGCCGGGGTGAGCAGGCCCTGGGGCGCGTACCAGGAGAAGTGGGCGTTCTCGGCATTGGCGGCCGGGGCCCGCCCTTGGACGCCGGTCCCGAAGCGGTGGCCCGAGCGCTCGTTGAAAGCCCGGTAGCAGACCACGACATCCGCCACGCCGCTGGCGACCGCCATGGCCGCCTGGTGCACGGTGGCACAGGCCGCACCGCCGCCGTAGTGGATTCGGCTGAAGAAACTGAGGTCCCCCATGCCGAGGGTACGGGCCACCTCGATCTCGGGGTTGGTGTCGGCCGCGAAGGTGACGAGCCCGTCCACTTCGGACGGCGCGATGCCGGCGTCCTCGAGGGCGTTGCGGACCGCCTCGGTGGCAAGACGCAGTTCGCTTCGGCCCGAGTCCTTCGAGAATTCCGTGGCGCCGATCCCGCTGATGGCGGTGGTGCCGGCGAAGGTGTGATGCCGGGGGGACCTCGGGCTCACGACACCGACCTCATGAGGTGCCCGCGACCGTCACGGGAGACCGAAAGGCGGACCGTCCCGGTCACGTGGTCACCCCGGCTGTTCGCACCACGCACCGTCACCTCCACCACACCGCGGCCGTCCTGGCGCTGCGGCGGGACCTCGGTGGCGGTGACCGCGCCGGTGAGCGTCATGGTGTCACCGGGATAGTTGGGGGCGCCCAGGCGGATCGACACCGACTCGATGCGCGCCCCGGGCCCGGCCCAGTCGGTCACGAAGCGTCCCACGAACCCGTTGGTGGTGAGGATGTTCATGAAGATGTCGGGTGACCCCCGTTCGACTGCCAGTCCGGGGTCGTGGTGGACGTCCTGGTAGTCACGAGAGGCGATGGCCGTGGCCACGATCAGGGTCCGGGTGAGAGCGATAGCCAGCTCGGGCAGCGCGTCACCCACACTGATCTCCTCGAATCGCAGCGTGTCGGCGCGCACCGGGCTCATGGTCCTTGCACCCCGACGGCCGACGCGGCGCGCCAGCCGCGTGGCCAGCAACGAACCCAGACGCGACAACTCCGCACTCGGGCCTTGCAACATGAGCTCGATTTGCTTGCCCCACAGGAAATAGCGGTGGATCGGATACGAGATGTCAGCCCCGAGGCCGCCGTGGAGGTGCTGGGTGGCGTGCACGACACGTTGGCCCGCCTCTGATGCCCACCAGTGGGCGACAGCGACCGCTTCGGCGGCGGGGAGACCCTCGTCGATGCGCCACGCCGCCTGCCAAGTGGTGACACGGATGGCCTCGGTGTCGATGTAGGCGTCGGCGGCGCGCAGCATGGTGCCCTGGAACGAGGACAAGGGACGGCCGAACTGATGACGTTGGTTCAGGTAGGACGCGGCACGGCGAACGGCCTCTTCGGTGACGCCCAACTGGATGGCGCACAGCCCGGTGCGGGCCCGGTCGAGCATCCACGCCACCGCACGCCGCGCCGTCATCGGGACCGGCCAGGACCTCGGTGCTCGAGACGGGCGCCCCGTCCATGTGGAGGTGAGGATGGATCTGGTGATCCGTCGTCGTCGCCCGCTCGATGGCGGCACCGGCGCCGGCGGGGTCGACGAGGGCCACGATGATCCCGTCCGCGGGAGAGCCGTCGACCGCAGCGGGGACGAGGACGCGGGCAGCGAGATGGGCCTGGGGAACCGCGAAGGCGGTTCCGTGCAAACGCCATCCGTCACCGACGCGCTCGGCGCGCACCGTCGGATGCTGGCGCGGGCTGGCTGCCACCTCGGTGAGCGCGGCGGACAGGCGGAGGTCACCGGCCACCAGCGCTGGGAGCCAGCGGGCTTGTTGCTCGGCCGTCCCGAAGTGCGCCACCGGCAAGGCACCGAGGACGACCGTCGCCCACAAGGGCACCGGCGCCACGGCGCGACCCTGTTGCTCGAGGACGAGGCACAGCTCGGTGAGACCCAGGCTCGAACCCCCGTGTGCCTCGGGGACCGCCAGGCCGAGAAGATTGGCCTTGGCAAGCTCGGACCACAGGGTCTCGTCGAAGCGGTCTCGGACCGGCCTCGATCTCTGCCACGCGCTCCACCGTGCGCCATGCCCTGGAAGATCGACGCCGCCGCCTCGGACACGGCCAACTGCTCTTCGGTGAATTCGAAGTCCATCAGGCCTCTTCCGTGACCGCACCGACACCAACGGGCGCGGTCGGTCGGAACATGGGGATCGTGAGCTCGTCGTCGACAGCCATCATCTCGGCCACGACGGGCATGCCGATGCGGACGTCAGCGGGATCGATGCCGATCAGGTCCCCCACCAGTCGCGTCCCCTCCTCCAGCTCGACCACGGCGATGGGCAAGGGGTAGTCGAAGGCGGCGACCTGGGGATGGTGGACGACGACGAAGCTGAAGACCGTCCCGCGCCCGCTCGAGGTGACGGTGTCCCATTCGAATGATCGGCACGACGCACAGGCCGGGCGCGGCGGATGCCGGAGGACGCCGCACTGCCCGCAACGCTGGATGAGCAGCGTCCCGTTCCTGGCTCCCTCGAAGAAGAAGGCGATGTCGTGGGTGATGGCCGGACGAGGACGAACCGGGGCGTCTTTGGGCCGCGAGGATTGGGGTCGGAAGCGCAGGATGCGGAACCGCATGGTGGCCACGCGCTCGCCATGCTGGTCGGTGAATTCGAGGCGGGTCGTGACGAAGTGGCCGTCGCCCAGACCCGGTGTGCTTCTCCGGTGACACCGAGTCGATGACCGAGGTCACCGTGAGGCGGTCCCCGAGGACGATGGGTCGGGCGTACTCCTGGTCGCAGTTCGTGGCCACCACGGACGTAAACCCCGCCGCGTTCAAGACGTCGAAGAGCTGTTCCTGCGCCGGAGACCTCGCCCGACGCGTCGCGCGGAGCCTTCCAGGCGCCGTCGGGCTGGGACAGATAGCCGCGCATGATCCAGGCCTGGAGCATGGTGGGCGGCGCCACGACGCCGGGAAATCCGTTGGCGCGCGCCGCCTCGTCGTCGACGTAGACGGGGTTCTCGTCGCCCATGGCGTCGGTCCAGTGCCGGATCATCGCCTGGTTGACCTCGTCGCGGGCCTCTGACGGCGGGCCGCTCGGTCTGCCCTCGAAGGCGCGCAGCTGGGCCAGCAGCGCGTCGGCGTCGGTGGTGCAGTGCCGGAGCGGTCGGACGCCATCGGGCTCACCGCGACGCCCGGGTCATGCCCAGGCCGGCCATGGCGACGATCTCGCGTTGGATCTCGTTCACGCCGCCGCCGAAGGTGTTGATCTGGGCGTGCCGGGCGGTGCGCTCGAGTCGGCCCGCCAGGACCGCGCCGGGCGAGTCCGGCGACAGATAGCCGCCGGCGCCGACGATCCCGAGCAGGCGCCGGTAGATGTCGATGCTCCGCTCGACGCCGAAGATCTTCACCGTCGAGGAGTCCGCCGGGGTCATGGTGTCGGCCGACAGCGCGGCGGCCATGCGCCAATTGAGGAGGTACATGGCCTCGAGCTCGGCCCGACACCGGGCCAGGTCGGACTGGACCCAACCGAGGTCGAGCACGGTCGGGCCGTCGGGGGTGGTCGTCGCGCGCCGCCCACGCCGCGACCTCTTCGTAGAGCTGCGAGGCGAACCCGCTCCACGCCGCGAGGCCCACGCGCTCGTGGTTGAGCTGGGTGGTGATCATCCGCCAGCCCTCGTTCTCGGCACCGACCAGTTGCTCGACCGGCACGCGGACATCGGAGTAGTAGGTGGCGGTGGTCCTGGCGCCCGCCACGGTCACGATCGGGCTCCACGAGAAGCCGGGCGAGTCGGTGGACATGGCCAGGATGGAGATGCCCTTGTGCTTGGCGGCGTCGGGATTGGTGCGCACCGCCAGCCAGATGTAGTCGGCCATGTCGGCGCCACTCGTGAAGACCTTGGCGCCGTTCACGACGTACTCGTCACCGTCACGCACCGCCCGGGTCTGCAGCGAAGCCAGGTCGGTGCCCGCCTCGGGCTCGGTGTAGCCGATGGCGAAGTTGACCTCTCCGGCCAGGATGGCGGGGAGGAAGAACGACTTCTGCTCCTCGGTGCCGAAACGCATGATCGTCGGGCCCACCGTGTTCACGGTGACGAAGGGGAACGGGGCACTGGCCCGACGGGTCTCGTCGAAGAAGATGAATTGGTCGGTGGCGGGGCGACCCTGGCCGCCGAACTCCTTGGGCCATCCGATGCCGAGCCAGCCGTCCTTGCCGATGCGGCCGACGACCTGGCGCCACAGCTCGCCGCCCTCGCCCACCTCGCCGATGCCCCGGCGGACCTCGTCGGTGAGCAATTCGGCGTAGTACTCGCGCAGTTCCTGGCGCAGGGCCAGCTGCTCGGGGGTTTCCTCCAGGAACATGGCGCCGTCCTACCACCGGTCCGAGCCGGATCGCCCGGTCCCGGCCATCGTCGTGGCTCGTTGTTGCTGTAACTCGTTCTAGTTTGGCACCGTACCAGCCGCGCTGCGGGGCAGGACAATTGCCCATTTCCCGAGTCCCGAGCGGCGCGGCGCCCGTGCCCGGAGGGCCCGGCCGAGCCCGTCAGGCCCCGCCGACCCGTTGGCCGCGTAGCCGGGGCGGCGGCGTATCATGACTGGAACACGTTCTGAAAACGTGGCCGGCCCATCGGCGGGCGGGGCTCCGGCGACCATCGACGGTCCGGGCACCTCGGGCCGGGACGTCGACGACGGACCGAGGAGGGACCGGCCATGGAGCTCAACGAGATCGATCTCACCGACTCGCGGAACTTCGTCTCCGCCGTCCCCCATGAGTGGTTCGCCGAGCTGCGGCGCCAGGCTCCGGTGTACTGGCACGAGGAGGCCGACGGCCCCGGCTTCTGGTGCGTCACCAAGTACGACGACTGCGTCAACGTCAACCGGGACTACGAGCACTTCTCGTCCGCGAAGAAGGCCACGTTCTTGTGGGAGATGCCCGAGGACCAGATCGAGCAGCTGCGCCTCATGATGCTCAACATGGACCCGCCGCTGCACACCCGCTACCGGCGTCTGGTCAACAAGGGCTTCACGCCGCGCATGGTGAACCAGCTCGAGCAGAAGATCCACGAGACGGCCGACACCATCATCGACGCCGTCATCGAGAAGGGCCAGGCCGACTTCGTCACCGACATCTCCGCCGAGCTCCCCCTGCAGGTGATCGCCGATCTCCTCGGCGTACCCCAGGCGGACCGACACAACATGTTCGACTGGTCGAACCGGATGATCGGCCAGGAGGACCCCGAGTTCCAGACCACCGCCAACGGCGAGGAGTACGCCAACGAGGCGGCCATGGAGCTCTACGCGTATGCGGCCGAGCTCTACGCCAAGAAGAAGGCCAACCCGACCGAGGACCTCATGAGCGTCCTCTCGAGCGTCGAGGTCGACGGCGACAAGCTCTCGGAGCTCGAGCTCGAGTTGTTCTTCCTCCTCCTCACCGTGGCCGGCAACGAGACGACCCGGAACCTGATGTCGGGCGCGATGCACACCTTCTTCCAGAACCCCGACCAGTGGCAGCGCCTCGTCGCCGATCGGTCGCTGCTGCCCAGTGCCACCGAGGAGATGCTCCGGTTCGTGACGCCGGTCATGAACTTCCGGCGCCAGACCACCGGACCGGTCGAGATCGGCGGCCAGCACATCGAGGAGGACCAGAAGGTCGTCTTCTTCCACATCTCGGCCAACCGAGACGAGGACGTCTTCGAGGACCCCGACAACTTCGACATCGGCCGGACCCCCAACCCGCACATGGCCTTCGGTGGCGGCGGACCGCACTTCTGCCTCGGCGCGAACCTGGCCCGCATGGAGATCCGGGTCATGTTCGAGCATCTGCTCGACCGGATGCCCGACATGCGCCTCGACGGCGAGGCCCAGCGGCTCCAGTCGGCGTTCATCAACGGGGTGAAGCATCTCCCCATCGCCTTCAGCCCGGGCGCACCGGTCGGACGCTGACGAGCGGGTCGCTCGGAGCACCGGGCGGCCCGAGGAGAGGTTGGTTTCGTGCGATTCCATCAAGCGGTGACGTTCTTGCCCACCCTGCATACCCTCGAGTTGGCCAAGGCCGCCGACACCCAGGGATACGACGGCATGTACGTGTCGGACCACATGTTCTTCCCCCGCGATCGCCAGTCCCGGTACACGTACTCGACACGCGAGGACGGCGCTCCGGGGTTCGGGGACCACTGGGACCCCGACACCCACTGGCCCGACCCGTGGTGCCTCATCTCCGCCATGGCGGCGGTGACCCAACGCCTCGAGTTCACGACCGGGGTCTACATCGCGCCGGCGCGTGACCTGGTGACGGTGGCCAAGCAGGTTGGTACCGCCGCGGTGGTGTCGGGGGGTCGGGTTGCGCTCGGCGTCGGCGTCGGGTGGTGCGAGGAGGAGTTCGTCGCCACCGGACAGGACTTCCACACCCGGGGCAAGCGCCTCGACGACATGATCCCGGCCCTCCGGGCGCTGTGGGCAGGCGGTTGGGTCGAGTACCACGGGCCGCACTACGACGTCCCCGCCATGCGCATGGAGCCCTCGCCTCCGAGCCCCATCCCCATCATCGGCGGCGGCCACTCCGCTCCGGCCCTGCGACGGGCGGCCACCTTGTGCGACGGGTGGGTTGCCGCGGGCGCCTACAAGCCCGACCAGGCCCGGACCTATCTCGACGAGCTCGCCGAGCAGCGTCGGCGGGCGGGACGGGAGAACGAGCCGTTCTCGATCTACCTGTCGCTTGTGGGCCCGGCCCGACGCGGACCTGTACCGGAGCTTCGAAGAGGACTACGGCGTCACCGACACCCTGTGCGCACCGGCGATGGTGGCGAAGGTCGACCCGTCGGATCCCCCCGAGGTGCAATTGCAGGCCAGACTGGACGCCTCGGCTCGGTTCGCGGACGAGATCCTGGCCAAGATGCGATGACGTTCGACATTCGATGACGGTGCACCCGAGGATGGCCTCGGGACATGTCCCCGACACCACGCAGGAGGGCCCCATGGCGAGCCTGAAGCTCGGTCTGCAACTGGGATATTGGAGTTCGGGCCCCCCGCCGAACGCCCCCGAGCTCGTGGCCGAGGCCGAGCGGCTCGGCTTCGACTCGGTGTGGACGGCCGAGGCCTACGGCTCTGACGCCCTGACCCCGCTGGCGTGGTGGGGTTCCCGCACCACCCAGGTGCGTCTCGGGACCGCCCTGTGCCAACTCTCGGCCCGCACCCCCACGGCCATGGCCATGGCGGCGCTGACCCTCGACCATCTGTGCGGCGGACGACTCGTACTCGGCCTGGGCGTCTCGGGACCACAGGTCGTCGAAGGCTGGTACGGCCAGCCCTTCCCGAAGCCTTTGGCACGCACGCGTGAGTACGTCTCGATCGTCCGGCAGGTACTGGCGCGCGAGGCGCCGGTCACCAACAACGGCCCGCACTATCCCCTGCCGTACCCGGGCGGGACGGGACTGGGCAAGCCCTTGAAGGCGATCGTCCACCCGCTGCGCAACGACATCCCCATCGTCCTCGGCGCCGAGGGGCCCAAGAACGTGGCGCTGGCGGCAGAGATCGCAGACGGCTGGTTCCCGATCTTCTTCTCCCCCGCCCACATGGGCGAGTTCTCCTCGGCACTCGACGAGGGATTCGCCCGGCCCGGGGCTCGCCACAGTGCGGCGGACTTCGAGGTGATCGCCTTCTGTCCCGTCGTGGTCGACGACGACGTCGAGCGAGCCGCGGATCTCTACCGCCCCATGCTGGCGCTGTACATCGGCGGGATGGGAGCCAAGGAGATGAACTTCCACTTCGACGTGTTCGTGCGGATGGGCTTCGAGGCCGAAGCACACAAGATCCAGGAGCTCTACCTCGACGGCCACAAGGAGGATGCCGCCGCCGCGGTGCCCACCTCGATGGTGGAGAAGATCGCCCTCATCGGCCCAAGTCAGAAGATCCGCGACGAGCTGGCGGCGTGGCAGGAGTCGATCGCCACCACCCTGCTCGTGGCGGGCAGTGCCGACACGTTGCGAATGATGGCGGAGTTCCTCCTGTAGCGGAGGTCCTCCGGTCGGGCCTCAGCGAGCGAAGGCGGCGCGAGCCGCTTTCGCACCGGCGGCGGCGCCATCCATGAACCCGTAGGTGCCGTGCTCCGAAAGCTCTCGGGCTGCTTCGACCACGGCACCGAGGGCTGCGAAACACAAGGCGCCGCCGACCGAGATCCGGGCCACGCCCACGCCGGCGAGCTCGGAGACCGTCGGACCGCCGGGTCGAGCCAGCACGTTCACCGGCCGGTGCACGTTGGTCACGACCTGTGCGATGTCGTCGAGACTGGTGAGGCCGGGCGCGTAGAGCACGTCTGCCCCGGCGCGTTCGTAGGCCAGGAGCCTCGTAATGGTGTCGTCGAGATCGGGGTGGCCGTGGAGGTAGTTCTCGGCCCGGCCCGTCAGCACGAGCCCGAGACCCGACCCATGCGCCGCCTCCGCGGCGGCGGCCACCCTCTCCTCGCGAGGGAGATCTCGTAGATGGGGTCGTCGAGACGACCGGTGAAATCTTCGATCGAGCAACCCGCCAGGCCGGCGTCCACCGCGAGCCGCACCGTCTCGGCCACGGTGTCGGGAGTGTCTCCGTATCCGTTCTCGAGGTCGGCCGAGACCGGCAGATCCGTGGCGGCCACGATGGCGGCGGCGTGACCCATGACGTGGTCGCGGTCAAGGGTGCCATCGAGGCGGCCCTGGGTGGCGGCGAAGCCGCTACTGGTGGTGGCGAGGGCGTCGAAGCCGAGCCAAGCGAAGAGTCGAGCCGATCCCGCGTCCCATGGATTGGGGAGGAGCAATGGTGAGGATCCCGAGTGCAGAGCGAGGAAGTCCTGGGCCTTGGTCATCTGTGCATTCAACCCGATCGGCACGTGCTCAGGCCCAGCCGAGCTCCTCGAGTCGAGGGTCGTCGATGCCGAAATGGTGTGCCACCTCGTGGATGACGGTCTTGCGGATCTGCGCCACGAGCTCCTCCTCACTGTGACAATGCGCCGAGATCGTCTCTTGATAGAGCGTGATCCGGTCAGGCATCACGCCGCCGTAGCTGAGCGGACCCCGACGGGTCAGGGGGATGCCCTGGTACAGGCCGAACAAGTTCCGACCCTCGGCGTGATCCTCGACGATCACCGCCACGTTCTCCATGGCGGTGGCGAATTGGGGCGGGAGACCGGCCAGGGCGGCTCCGACGAGCTCGTCAAAACGCTCGGGGGAAACGGTCGTCACCCGGGAATTCTACCGGCCGCGATCGAGTCCGATCCGCGGGACGCCCCTCACCGTTGCCCCGCGTGCCGTTCCATGACCTCTCGCTCTTCGTCAGTCATGTCGACAGCGAACGTTTGGGCGAGGAGCTTGCCGCCGAAACTCGAAAGCACTCACGGCGTGGACCTAGACAGACCCGGGTGCTGCTGCCCGATGGGCAAACAGAGCGAGTCCGCGCTGCCAGCCGTCGGGAGATCCCACGGCATTGCGCATCTGCTCCCAGCCGGGGCCGTGGCGGTCGAGATGGCGGTGGACGAGCTCGACCGCGCGTGGTGGCGGCGCTCTCGGAGTGGAAGGTGACTTCAATCTCGCTCACGTTCTCGGGGGAGGTTTCGAGCTGCCACTGCAGATTGATGTTCCAGGTGATCACAAACCGGTGAGGTGGTTCGTACGCGAGCACCCGACCCCAACGGCACTCGGTCCCATCCGTGGCCCGGTCATACACGGCACCGCCGACACGCGGCTCGAAAACCATCTCGGCCAGCTCGCCTTGAAGGATGTGGTGGTCGGGCGGCCACCAGCTGCCGATTCCTTCGGTGAACACCGAGAAGGCGTGCTCTCGAGAGGCCGACACGACCACGGAGGTCCGGACCTCGGTGTCGGTGTCAGTTTCTTGCGGGGTCATCGGGTTCCTCCTGTGTCTTCGACAACTGATTTGAACGAGGCAAGCGCCAGGCTCCAAAAACGCTCCAGGTATGCACGCAGGTCGGCTACGCCCGACGGATCGACGTGGTAGCGGCGCCGGGTTCCCTCGGGCCGGTCCACCACGAGCCCGGCCTCTTTGAGCACCTTCAGATGTTGAGAAACCGCAGGCCGAGACACGGGCAGGCGGGCCGCCAGCTCCCCGACTGGAAGGGGCCGTTCGGCGAGCAACTCGAAGATGGCCAGCCGAGTTGGCTCGGCCAGGACGCCGAGAGGGGACCGTTCGTAAGTCCTCACGAACCGTAAGCTACTGCTTACCTACGTCCCCGTCAACCGGTCTTTCGAAGAAGCGTGCCGGTGAGGGACTCCTCGGACCGGGCATCACACCCCCGACGTATCGAGCTGGCGATGGCCCGGGGTGGCGTTGGGTGCGTCAGCGGTCACTTGGTCGGTCACTCCCAGCAGCTTCGCCATCTGCAGGTGATGCTCATCGAGCTTTCTCGTCGATGTGCTGGCGTGCTCGAGCAGAACTGCGGATCTCACGATACGGCCGGTGCCAACCGATACGGCACCACACACGATGACATAGACCACCAGGATCCCGACGAGGACCGTCACCTCCCGGATGGGCATCACGCCATCTTCGACGCCCGGGGCCCTGACGATGGCGCGCCCATGGCATCGATCCGGGAACGACGCGACGACCGCCTTCAGACGTCAGCGCACCACATGGGAGCGCTGTCGCTCGACGGCTGTCGGACTCGCCGCCATTGGGTGCCGGGTCCTAACCTGACCGGCGCCATGAGCTCGACCTTCAAGACATTGGAGAATTCCGGGACACCATTTCACCGCTCGCTGGGGCTGCGCTGGTCGCTTCCCGCCGGCGACACCGAGGACGTCGCGGTCGAGATGGACCTGCACGAGGAGTTCTGCGGCCCGGCCGGCTCGCTCGAAGGCGGCATCGTCTCGACCCTTGTCGACGTAGCGGCGGGATCGGCCGCGGCGTTCGCCTACGGCCGATTGGTGGCGACGCAGCATCTGGCGATCAGCTTTCTCGCCCCGGGTCGCAAAGGCCCCGTCCGCGCCACCGCCCAGATGTTGCGACTGGGCAAGACCGACATGGTCTGTGAGGTGCGCGTGGTCGACCTCGGCATGGACAGCCGTCTCATGGCGGTGGGCCTCGTGACACTTCGGGCCCTGGCCGACCGTGCCGCCGGTGATGCACCGGGCCTCACCGCCGAGACGTTCATCGGCGAGCTTTCGGCCGAGGCCCGCACCCGCGCCCTGTCCACACGCCAGGCGATGGCGGGGAAATTCGGCGTCGATCCCGCAGCGGTGCGGATCGTTCCCTTCGACTTCGGTCCCGACGGGACGAGACCCCTGGTCATCTTGGCGGCCGGCAACGGACTCAAGATGGGGAGTTGGGACGACATCGCCGAGGAGCACCGCAAGGGAAACCTCGCCATCGACGTGGATGGCGTTGCCGTCGACACTTGCGAGGCCATGACCTGGGCGGCCTACCAAGCCCTGGTCCGCGAGGCCAAGGCGAGTGGGATGGCTGCGCTCCCCGACAGCGCCGAGGTGGCCGCGCAGGGCGATCAGCCCTGGACATGCACCTTGTTGACCGGAGAGGCCACGAGCGACGGGCGCGCTCCATTCGCGTTCGTCAACGACGGTCAGCCCGGTCGGAGCTGGGGTGGCACCGACTACCTGGGAGGCCTGCGATTTCGCCCCGCGGTGGTGATCGAATAGCCCACATCACAGGCAGTCGTGGCCGCGGGACCCGTAGGTCTCGGCAGGGACAGCCCGAAATGCGCCCGATAGGGTGACCGCCATCGTCGCGAGCATCGAGGTTGGCGCATGAGTTGGATGGTCTACGGCGCGTACGGGTACACGGGACGCCTGGTGGCGGCTTTGGCGGCCGAGCGCGGCGAACTCCCCGTCCTCGCCGGACGCGATGAGCGCCGGCTGCGGACTCTGGGCGAGCGATTCGAGCTCGAGTACCGGACCGTCAATCTCTCGGACCCCGCCGAGCTGCGCACCGCGCTCAAGGGCATCGACGTGGTGGCCCACTGCGCGGGCCCGTTCTCGTCGACGTCGGCACCCATGGTGGACGCGTGTCTGGCCACATCGACGCACTACCTCGACATCACCGGGGAGATCGACGTCTTCGAAGCCGTCCTCGCCCGTGACGACGAGGCGCGCCATGCCGGTGTGGTCCTGCTCCCCGGGGCAGGGTTCGATGTCGTTCCCTCGGACTGCCTCGCCGCCTTGTTGGCGCGGGCACTTCCTGGTGCACAGCGGCTCGAGCTCGCCTTGCGGGGCACGGGCGGGGTCAGCCCGGGCACGGCCAAGACGGCCATGGAGTCACTGGGCACGACGGCACGAGCGCGGCGCGGTGGTGTCATCGGGCCCGTCCCGCCGGACCTCCGCCGCCGGCAGGTCGAGTTCGCCGACGGTAGAGCCACCGCGCACGCCATCGCGTGGGGCGACGTCGCCACGGCGTTTCGCTCGACGGGCATCGGCGACATCGTGGTCTACGCAGCAATGCCGCCGGCACTCGCACCGGTCATGGCTCTGGCCCAGGTCGGCTGGACCCGCCACGCGCAGCCGGTTGGTCCAGGGGCTCTTGAAGCGGGCCGTGGGCAGACTGCCGGGCCCGTCCGCGGAGACGAGGGCCAAGACCCAGGGTCAGCTGTGGGGTCAGGTCACCGACGCGGCCGGGAAGTCGGTGTCAGGAACCATCACCACGCTCGACCCCTACGACCTCACGGCTGACTCGGTGGTGCGGATCGCCCAGCGCCTCGGCAGCGGGACCATCGCCCCCGGGGCCTACACCCCGTCCCAGGCGCTCGGGGCCGACTTCGTGCGCGACCTCGACGGCGCCAAGGTGAGCGACGATCGCGTAACGCTCGTCGCAGGGGACGGGCTCAGGCGGGCTCGGAAGCCAGGACGTCGCCCAGCCGGAGAAGGCTGGTGGTGGCGCCCCCGAGGGTCAGCGCCAGGTGCTTGGTCAGCAGGTAGTAACGGTGCAGGGGGTAGTCGCGGTCGACGCCCATGCCACCGTGGAGGTGCTGGGCGGCGTGGACGACGCGCTCGGCCACCCTCGTCGGCCCAGTACTTCGCCACCGCCACCTCGCTGGTGGCGGGCAGGCCTTCGGCCAGTCGCCAGGCCGCCTGCCACGCCGTGAGCCGGACGGCCTCGGCGTCGATGTAGGCGTCGGCGGCGCGCTGGCCCACGGCCTGGAAGGTGGCGATGGGCTTTCCGAATTGCTCGCGGCTCGTCGTGTACTGCGCGGTGAGCTTCACCGCGGCATCACAGGCGCCGGCCACACAGAGACACAGCGCGGCCTCGGCGTGCTCGAGCAACCACCGCAGCGCGTCGACTCCGGCCGGACCCGTCACCAGGACGTCACCGGGTCCGACGACGACTCCCGACAACTCGAGCTCGGCTTCGATCTGCCGGCTGGTCGCCTCCTGGCCGCTGGCGCGACACGCCCGACGCGGCGGGGTCGACGACGAAGAGCCCGATGCCGTCGTCGGTGCGAGCCGACACGACCACGTGCCCCGGGCGATCATGCCCGCAGGGACGAACGACTTGGTGCCGTCGAGCCGCCACCCGTCGCCCTGGCGAGTAGCGGTGGTGTGCGGGCTGAAAGGGTCACCCCCCTGTTCCACGAGCGCGGCGGTGAGCACGAGGTCGCCGGCCACCATGGGCGCTACCCAGCGACCGCTGCTGAGCTTCGTCGCCGAACTCGACGATGGGCCCGGCACCGAGCACGGCGCTGGCGACGTAGGGAACGGCGGCGGCGACCCGGCCCGCCTCTTCGGCCACGATGCCCGCGGCGACGAATCCGAGACCGGACCCGCCCACCGATTCAGGGAGCCAGATGCCGAGCAGCCCGGCCGCCGCCAGCTCGCTCCAGAGCTTGCGGTCGAAGCGCTCGTCGGTCGCCTCGACCTCCTTGAGGCGCTCGGGCGTGGCGAGATCGGAGAAGATGCGCGCCGCCAGCTCCCGGACGGCCTCCTGCTCCTCGGTGAAGGAGAAGTCCACGTCGTGTCTCTCTTTCTAGCGAAGCGACCGCGGCATGCCGAGGCCGAAGATGGCGATCAGGTCGCGCTGGATCTCGTTGGTCCCGCCGCCGAAGGTCAAGATGACCAGACCCCGGGTGTAGGCCTCGAGCCGTCCCCGCAGGACCTCCTCGGGCGAGCCCCGAACCAGGTATCCGGACTGGCCCACCACTTCGGACAGGGTCCGCAGGGCCTCCATGTAGAACTCGGTGCCGAAAACCTTGATCGACGAGGCGTCGGCCACGTCGAGGCGTCCCTGGGTGCCGTTCCAGGCCACCTTCCAGTTGATGAGCCGAAGGAACTCGAGCTTGGCGTGCACCCGGGCCAGCGCGATGCGCACCCACTCCTGGTCGATGACCCGCCGGCCGTCGGCGAGCTTGGTGTCCTGGGCCCACTTCCGCACGTCGCCCAGGGCCCGCTCGATGATCCCCGGCGAACACAGGGTGACCCGCTCGTGGTTCAACTGGTTGGTGATCAGGCTCCAGCCGTTGTTGAGCCCGCCCACCACGTTGGCGAGCGGGACCCGGACGTCCTCCCAGAACGTGTAGTTGATGTTGTGGTCGCCGAGCAGCGACATGGGCACCACCCGCACCCCGGGCGTGTTCATGGGGACGATCACCATGGAGATGCCCTTGTGCTTCGAGGCGTCGGGGTCGGTCCGCACCGCCAGCCAGCAGTAGTCGGCATCGCCCGCCAGCGAGGTGAAGATCTTCTGTCCCGTTGATGACGAGCTCCTCGCCGTCGACCACGGCGCGGGTCTGGAGGGCGGCGAGGTCGGTGCCGGCCTGGGGCTCGGAGTAGCCGATGCAGAAATGGATCTCGCCGGCGAGGATCTTGGGCAGGAAGAACGCCTTCTGCTCGTCGGTGCCGAAGTTCATGATGGTGGGGCCCACCGTGTTGATGGTGAGCATGGGCACGGGAGCGCCGCTGCGCATCGACTCGTCGAAGAAGATGAACTGCTCGATGGCGGAACGACCCTGGCCGCCGTACTGCTTGGGCCAGCCGATCCCGAGCCACCCGTCGCTGGCCATCTGCTTGGTGATCCGCCGGACGGTGGGCCCGATGCCGTGGCTCTGGGACAGCTCCGCCTCGACCTCGGGGGTCAGGAGGTTGGCGTAGTAGTCGCGCAACTCCTGGCGCAGAGCCTGCTGTTCCTCGGTGTAGCCGATCTCCATGCCCGCCCTGCCCTTCTTCCGGGTCGAACTTGGAACAGGTTACAGTTCGGCCCCCGAACGGGGCCAGCTGCCGGGCCTATCCTCGCCCCGGTGATCGACGGCCCCGATCGTGGTCGAGCTGGTGGACGCCCAGGTCGTGCGGCCCCTGCGCAGAGCCGTGCTGCGACCCGGCGAGCCGGTGGAGCTCTCGACGTACCCGGGCGACGACGACCCCCGCGCCGCGCACGTCGCCGTCCGACGCACCGAGGGGACAGCCGACGAGGTCATGGCGGTGGGGACAGTCCTTCCCCACCCCCCGCCCTGGGACCCGACGCGGGCAGACGGCTGGCGCATCCGGGGTATGGCCACGCGCCACGACGGCGCGCCGACGCGGCATGGGAGCGGCGGTGCTCGATGCGCTGCTCGCCCACGTGGCGTTCCACGGAGGGGGACTCGTGTGGTGCAACGCACGCGTCCCGGCCCAGGCCCTCTACGGGCGCGCCGGTTTCGCCACGCGGGGAAAGGTCTTCGACATCGCCGGGATCGGCCCCCACATCCAGATGTGGCGGATGGTCACCGACAGCATTCCCCGCTGAGCGTCAACCCACCTGGGAAAGCACGTCCCTCCCGATCCAACCACCGAGCGTGGTGCTCAGGTCTCTCCGATTGCCGGCCGATGGTTGGAGAATGACACTGATGTCGACGGCCCTCGGAGCTGCCGATCACGCCGGCGCGGCACAGAGGGCCCTCGATCACCCACGCAGATCGACACGTCTTCCTCTGCGCGTCGTGCCTCTGATTGGAACGTTTGCATTTGTGATCATTGCCCTGAACTACTCGATCTGGTGGCTGCCTGTGATCCACCACACCGACGCCTGGTGGGTTCCCGGTGACTTCTGGCACACCTACTTCGCCGCCAGCGCATTCGCCCACGGGCGCTTGGGTCAGGTCTACGACGTGCGCAACGGTGTCATCACCTTCCCGGGACTCCTCTTCGTGCTGTCGCCGGCCGTTGCTGGGGCTCAGGCCCTGCACCTGTCGGTCGGCATGCCCTATACCTCAGTGAGCACCCCGACAGCCTGGCTCGCTCTCGAACCATTCGACCTCCTGGCCGGGAGCTGTGTCCTATTTTCCGTTGACTCCGTTGCCCGTCGCCTCGATGTGCTCGGGAGCCGACGGGCAGTTCTCGCCGTCGTTGAACTGGTGGCGCTGTGGGACCTCCTCGTCAACAACTGGCACCCGGAGGATGCCTTCGCCGTGGCGTTGGCTCTTTGGGCCCTCGTGGCGGCATTCGACGGTCGTTGGCGGCGCTGCGGCTGGCTCCTCGGTGGGGCCATCGCGTTCCAACCCCTCGTGCTCCTGGCTGTGGCGGCTGTGGCCGCGTTGGCTCCTCGGCAAGAGAGCGGTCAGCCTTGTGATCCGCGCCCTTGCCCCGGCGACCATTCTGCTCGCCGGCCCTCTGCTCTCGAGTCCGTCGACCACGCTCCATGCCCTCGTCGATCAACCAAGCTGGCCCTCTCTCGCTCATCCCACACCGTGGGTCCGCTTCGCGCCGCACCTGGGCGGGGGCGCAGTAGCGGCAGGACCGGTTCGGTCAGTGGCCGTGATCGTCGTAATGATCGTGAGCGCCGTGGTCTGTCGACGTACCGATCGCCCTCACGTTGTGCTGTGGATCGTGGCGGCTTGTCTTGCCACACGCTCGTTTCTTCGAGGCCGTGATGGTCTCGTACTACATATGGCCGCGTGTTGGCGATGGTGTTGGTCCTTGCCGCCCGGGCGTCGTTGTCCCGGTTTGTGGCTGTGTGCGCTGTCTCGTCCTTCGCCACCATCTTCGCCTTGCATGACTGGCGGGGCGAGTGGACGTGGTGGTCGGTCATTGTGGTCTGCATCGCTGCGGCCCTCGTTGCCTCCTATCCGGCGGCAAAGGGTGAAGCGGTGAGCGGACCATCGAACATGCTACGGCGTCGTCCCCGCCCGCCAGTCGCTGACAAGGCCTGCCGGTGTACCGAGCACCCGCGGCCCGCCTGGCGGGTCACCGCTGGTCATCACCTTATCGAAGGGCACCACCATCAAACGAACTCCGACAGGCGAGCCCCCGGGGAAACGAACATGAGAGGGCCGCCACTTGGGTCGTCCTCGGCCGCCTGTGCCAACCTAGGGTCTTCCCCGAGCACGCACCCAAGGAGCCCACGCAATGCCCGACGCCGTCATCGTCGCCACCGGAAGAACGCCCATCGGTCGAGCCAACAAGGGCTCGCTGGTGAGCTGCCGCCCCGACGACCTGGCCGCCCTGGTCATCAAAGAAGTCCTGGCCAAGGTGCCCCAGCTCGACCCCGCCCTCGTCGAAGACGTCATGCTCGGCTGCGGCCAGCCTGCCGGTGAGGCGGGCTACAACGTGGCCCGGGTGGCCGCCATCCTGGCCGGCATCGACGTGCCGGGGGTGACGGTCAACCGGTACTGCTCGTCGTCGCTCCAGACCATCCGCATGGCGGCGCATGCCATCAAGGCCGGCGAGGGCGACGTCTTCCTGGCCGGCGGGGTGGAGACGGTGAGCCGGTTCCAGTTCGGGGCGTCGGACGTCGGGCCCCACAACGCGGCCTTCGCCGAGGCCGAGGCCCGCACCGCAGCCCGGAACCCCGCCGGTCACCGATCCGTGGACGCAGCCCAAGGGGCTGAGCGACGTCTACATCGCCATGGGCCAGACCGCCGAGAACGTCGCCGAGTACGAGAAGGTGACGCGCCAGGAGATGGACGAGTTCGCGGCCCGTAGCCAGCAGCGGGCCGTCGAGTCGCAGAAGAACGGGTTCTTCGAACGCGAGATCATCCCCGTGACCCTCGAGGACGGCACCGTGATCACCAAGGACGACGGGCCCCGTGACGGCACCACCGTCGAGGGTCTCGCCGCGCTCAAGCCGGTCTTCCGCGAGGGAGGCACCATCACCGCCGGCAACGCCTGTCCGCTGAACGACGGCGCGGCCGCGGTCATCGTGATGTCGGCCACCAAGGCCAGCGAGCTGGGCATCACGCCGCTGGCCCGGATCGTCTCGAGCGGCGTGTCCGCCCTCGACCCCGAGATCATGGGCCTCGGTCCCATCGAGGCGTGCCGCCAGGCCCTCAAGCGGGCCGGCAAGACGATCGACGACATCGACCTCGTCGAGATCAACGAGGCCTTCGCGGCCCAGGTCATCCCGTCGGCCAAGCACCTCGGGCATCGACTGGGACAAGCTCAACGTGAAGGGCGGTTCCATCGCGCTCGGCCACCCCTTCGGCATGACCGGGGCGCGCATCATGACCACCCTGCTCAACGCCCTCGACGACGACGACAAGACCTGGGGTCTCGAGTCGATGTGCGTCGGCGGGGGCCAGGGCATGGCCATGGTCGTCGAACGCCTGTCGTAGATCGCGGCCTCTTAGACACGGGCACGTCCGGGGCCGGAGGGACCGCAGTGGCCGACGCCATCTACGACGTGGGGTCGATGTGGGAGCTGGTGCAAGCCAGAGCCGACGCGTCCCCGGATCGCCTCATGCTGATCGACGAGACCGGGCGCACCATCACCTTCGGCGAATTCCGACACCGCTGCGAGGTCGTCGCGGCCGGGCTCCACGCCATGGGCGTGGGCCCGGCGACACCGGTCTCGTGGCAGCTGCCCACCCGCATCGAGACCATCGTCCTCTCGATGGCACTGGCCCGACTGGGCGTGGTCCAGAACCCCATCATCCACATCTACCGCGAGCGCGAAGTGGCCTTCGCCCTGGCCCAGACCGGCGCCGAGTACTTCTTCGTCCCCGGAGTGTGGAAGGAATTCGACTTCGTGGCCATGGCCGAGAAGATCGGCGCCGGGCTCGACGGGCCTCCGACCATGGTGGTCGCCTACGACTCGCTTCCCGAGGGGGACCCCGCCACGCTGCCGCCTCCCCCGCCGCCGGGTGACGAACAGGTCCGGTGGATCTACTACACCTCGGGCACCACCTCTGACCCCAAGGGAGTCCGTCACACCGACACCACGCTCGTCACCGGCGGGCGCGGCCTCGCTATGGCGGTCGAGCTCACCGAGCAGGACGTGGGGTCGATCGCCTTCCCCTTCGCGCACATCGCCGGCCCCGACTATCTCGTCATGGTCCTGGCCATCGGGTTCTCGACGGTCCTGTTCGAGGCCTTCGCACCCGCGCTGGCCGTCGAGGTCTTCTCTCGACACGGCGTGACCATGGCGGGCGGCAGCACCGCCTTCTACACGGCCTATCTCAACGAACAGCGTAAGCAGCCGGGGAAGAAGATCATCCCGTCCCTGCGGATCCTGTCCGGCGGTGGTGCGCCCATGCCGCCCGAGATCTTCTACGAGGTGGGCCGCGAGATCGGCGTGACCGTCGCCCACGGATACGGGATGACCGAGATCCCCATGATCTGCATGGGCTCGCCCTCGGACACCGACGACCAGCTCGCCAACACCGTGGGCAAGCCCGTCTTCGGCGCGGACATCCGCATCGTCACCCTCGACGAAGACGAGGCCCCCACCGGGGTCGACGGTGAGGTCCGGGTGCGCGGCGCCATGGTGTGCAAGGGCTACACCGACCCCGTCCTGAGCGCGGAGTCCTTCGACTCCGAGGGTTACTTCCGCACCGGTGACGTCGGGCACTTCCGGCCCGACGGCCACGTGGTGCTCACGGGGCGACTCAAAGACATCATCATCCGCAAGGGCGAGAACATCTCGGCCAAGGAGATCGAGGACCTCCTCTACACCCATCCCAAGGTGGGCGACGTGGCCGTCGTCGGCCTGGCCGACCGCGAGCGCGGCGAGCGGGTCTGCGCCGTGGTCGAGACCGCCCCCGACGCCGAGCCGCTGACGTTCGACGAGATGGTCGAGCACCTCCGGACGGCGGGCCTCATGAAGCAAAAGATTCCCGAGCAGCTCGAAGTGGTCGAGGAGCTCCCCCGCAACAAGACCCTGAACAAGGTCCTCAAGTACAAGCTGCGCGAGGAGCTGGCCAGCAAGCCCTTCCCGGGCTGATCCGCTCGGCGAACTCCTAGAGCGTGGGCGGCCGCGGCGGGCGGACGGCGCGCCGGGCACGTCGGATGGAGGTGCCGAGCATGGCGATCACGAGCACCGGCATGGCGCCGACGGTGACGACCCGAGCTGCCCCGTTGTGTGCCAGCAGCGCCACGACGACGACGACCACCACCGCACCGATGAGGAGCTCGGGAGTGTCGCCCACGAGGAACTCCCACCAGAATCGCCCGAAGGCCGAGACATAGCGTCGCAGAGGGTTGACCGACGACTCCCCGGGCCGCGATCGCGGGTCAGGCAACTTCGACTCCGCTCGACGCTCTCGTCCCACTGCCGCGATCGTCACCCAGGTCACCGCGCCGTAGAGAGCCACGAGCACGGGGAGGGCGAGCTCCGATCCTGGCCAATGCACCCCGACACCCTCGCCCGCCCAGAAGGATCCGAAGCTCACCAGCATGATGCCGACGGCCATCTTCAAGGCGTTCTCGGGGACACCGGCCAACTGACGCGACACGATGGTCCCGACAATCGCCACGACGACCACCGCGGCGGCGGCCGCGGCGGCGGCCAGTCCCAACCGGTGATCGGCCACGCCCAGGGTGAGGACGATCACCACCACCTCGAGGCCCTCGAGGAACACGCCCTTGAACGCCACCACGAAGGCCGTGGAATCGCGTCCCTTGGTCGGTCGATCTTGGGCTGAAAGCTCCGCCACCTGCTCGGTGAAGATGGCGTCCTCGTCGTGCTTGGCCTTCAACCCCACGGCCCGCAGGACCGCCTTGCGCAACCACTGCATGCCGAACACGAGCAGGAGTCCGCCCACGGCGACTCTGAGCCCGCTCAGGGGCACGTAGTGCACGAGCGCGGGGCCGATGGCCACGACGAGGGCGCCGAGTGTGCCGAGCGCGGCGGCAACGCCTTCGAGCGCGGACCGCCAACCCCTCGTGACACCCACAGCCACGACGATGGTCAGAGCCTCGACCATCTCGACCGAGCTGGCGAGGAAGACCGAGGCCAGCAGCACGAACGTGGCGCTGTGCACGTCAGCCTCGTCGAAGGTGCCCGGGCGATCCCGAGAGCCGCGTCCTCATGACCTCAAGAGTACGCGCCCCGTAGTCACACAGCGGTGTGGTCCGGCAGCGGACCCCACGGAGCCCGGGTCGACGACGGGCGTCATCCCCTGCGGGTTGCTCCCGGCGTCCCCGCTGGAACGGTGCGGTGGTGAGGGCCGCGGCGCAGCTTCGGTCTGGGTGCTGTCCTCGGTGCCGAGGGAGTAGGAGATCTTGTCGCCCCGGACCCTGAAGTGGTGGTGCAGGTTCATGTGCACCGCGCGAGTAGAGGTGGGCTTCTGGGCCCTTCTTCGCCGCCCATGTCCCAGGCGGTTCGCCCACGTTCGTCAAACGCTCGAATTGCCCCCCAGGCCTGGAAGTTCCACAAAGTTGACGATGTGACCTGCGTGTATAGGTCGGTAGCGTGAAAGCATGCTTCGCCGCATCACGAGGCATGCCACCCATGAGTGACCTCTCCCCGGGCCAGGGTTGGTGGCTCGCATCCGACGGCAAGTGGTACGCGCCAGAACTCCATCCGGACTACGCACCATCCTCTTCTCCCGGTTGGTGGCAGGCATCGGACGGCAGGTGGTACCCGCCTGAACAGCACCCAGACTCTTCCCTTCCATGGCGCGCCACGGGATCAGACGTAGGGGGAGAGCCCGACGTATCGGGAGAACCGGACGTACCAGGAGAGGGGGAAGCGACACCACCGGCAACGATCGCCGACACCGTCGAGTCGACAGACAGCCCCAACGCGCAGTGGAGGCCCGATCCCTTCGGACGATTCGAGTCTCGGCGCTTCTTCCTCGGCCAAGCCACCTCGTTGGTGAAGAACGGGGACACCGTGGGGTACGACGAGGTCGACCATGTCGACGAGTCGGCTCCCGTCTCCGAAGTACCCGTTGCGGCTGCGGTCGACCCGGTGCCGACACCCGGTGATGATTTCCCCACCACGCCGGCGCCGACGATCCCGAAATCGACGGCCCGAGAACTGCCGACACCAGCGTCGCCACCCGATCGTTGTTCCACGGCCGAGTGCCGGTATATCTCGTCGGTGCTGCGATTCTCATCTTGATCGGCGGAATACTGGCGTTGATCTTCGGGCTCTCGTCCTCGCGACCGGTGGCGCGCCACACGCCGACGATCACGACACCGGACCCTGCCGTGCACCTCCCACCTGGCAACGCCACTCTTCCACAGACCTCGACGAGCGTACCGACAGCCCAAAGCTCGAGCGTGGTGATGTCCCGACTCCGTGAGCTGGTCCTCCAATCACAAGCGAGCGAACCCGGCAACTCGACCTCGGCGACGTCACCACCGCCAGCCAAGCCGTCCACCACCGCCAAGAAGTCGAGCGCCACGTCGAAGCGATCGACGGCCACGAAAGCATCGAAGCCCACGACGAAGCCGATCGTCGTGAGCGCTCCCACCATCGTCCCGACCTCGACGACGACCGAGACGACAACCGCTACGACATCTCCTCCCACCACCACGACATCTCCTCCCACGACCACGACCACATCGCCGACCACCACGACCACGACCACGCCTGCGACCACGACAACGACAACGGAACCGACCACCACCACCACGACCACATCGCCGACCACCACCACCACGACCACGCCTCGCCGACCACCACCACCACGACCACGCCTGCGACGACCACGACCACGACGGTGCCGTGATCCCGGGGGGCTCTCGAACCCAGGCCATTTGCAGGGAACTGGGCTCGGTGATGATCCGGACGCCATCGTGGCGACGTAATACGGTTCGACGCACCGGAGCGACAGTCGAAGGGAGACTCCGTGCACAGAGACCGGGGTCTGGCCGCCACCAGAGCGCGTTGATGCCCCGTCGGTGATGATGCTGCTCACCCGGGAGCGCCCGAGCCCGTCCAGTGCGGCGCGGCCGTCCGCCCTTCCAGTGCAGAAGGTCCGGCGGGAAGATATCGTGCGCGCCGTGGACTCGGGGGATGCCGTGCTCGTGGCCAGGCTGGCCGCCGGGGATGAGGAGGCCCTCGCCGAGGTGTGGCAGCGCCACGGCCCACTCGTCTTCGGACTGGCCCGCCGCCTGACGGGAAATGCGTCGACCGCCGAGGACGTCACCCAGGAGGTCTTCGTCACGCTGTGGCGCCAGCCCGAGCGCTTCGACGCCCATCGGGGCTCGCTGCGCGCCTATCTGGGGGTCCACGCCCAACGACGCGCCATCGACGCCATGCGGCGCGACGGGCGGCGGACCGAGCGTGAGCACCGGCACCACCGGCTGCAGGCGGCCGCCGAGACGACCCCGGGCGACTCGGCCGAGTGCTCGGAGTTGTCGGCCGTCGTCCGAAACGCCATCAAGAAGCTCCCCGTCGAGCAGCGCGAGGCGGTGGAGCTCGCCTACTTCGGCGGCTTGACCCATCGAGAGGTGGCCACCACCCTCGGGATTCCCGAAGGAACCGCCAAGTCTCGACTGCGGTTGGCCCAGTCCAAGCTTCAGACCTGGCTCGACCCGAACCTGCTGGAGCTCGTATGACTGAACTTCGTCGCCATGACAATCCCCTCGAGGAGCTCCACTTCGCCTTGGCCGAGGCAGACGCCCAGCGTCCCCCCAACGGGCTCGGGGCAACCGTCCTCGACGCCGCCCTGTCGGCGCGGTCCGCAGGCCGGCCCGTCGACGAGCCCTCGCCGATCTCTCCTGCCGAGGCCTTCCGCCGCGCCGTGGCGTCGGTCGACGAGTTGCTCGGGTCGCTCGCGCCCGAGGAGTGGCACCGGCCCGTGTTGCGTGGCTTGGACGTCCAGCAATTGGTCGGGCACCTCACCGGTGTCGAGCGCGACTTCCAGACCGCGCTGCGAGACACCCGACGGCAGCCCGGGTGACGCCGACCACGTGGCCTCCACCGACCCGGTGGCAGCCGCACAACACGGTCGACCTCCGTCGGAGACCCACGGTGCATGGCGGGCCGCTGCCACCGAGTCGCTCCGGATGATCGGCGATGCCGGGGCATCGACGGACAGGCTCGCGGGTCGTGTCGCCCTCCATGGGCTCCGGATGCCCGTCGGTCCGCTCCTGGTGGTGCGAACCTTCGAGCTGTGGACACATGAGGAGGACATCCGTCGCGCCACTGCCCGCCCGCTCCAGGCCCCCGATGGGGCCAGCCTGCGACTCATGACCGAGCTGGCCGTGGCGATGCTCCCCGCAGGCATGCGGCGCGCCGCACGCCCGGGCCACGGCCGTCGGGCGCGGATCGTTCTGACCGGCCCCGGCGGTGGGACCTGGCAGACCCAGCTGGGCGCCGCCCCGGAAGGCCCCCCGCTCGAGGGGCCCGTGGACGTCCGCATCGTCATCGATGCGGTGGACTTCTGCCGGCTCGTGGCCAACCGCCTGGACCCCGCCACGATTGCTACGGTCGTCACCGGCGACGACGCTCTCGCACGGGACCTCTTCACCGGTGCGGCCAGCCTCGCGCTTGGACTGACCACCGACACAGGGGGGTATTCGTGGGCACGTGGGATCGCGCCGAGCTGCAACGGGCGCACGACAACTACCTGGCCGTGGCCAACGAGTCCGGTCGCAGCGGTGACTGGCAGCCGTGGGCCGAGTTGTTCACCGAGGACGCCGAGTACATCGAGCATCTCTTCGGTCGTTTCGTGGGGCGCGAGCAGATCCTCGAGTGGATCTCGACCACGATGGCGCAGTGGCCGAACAACGAGATGACGATGTTCCCCCACGACTGGTGCGTCTGCGACGAGGAACGCGGCTGGTGGATCTGTCAGATCGAGAACCGCTTCAACGACCCCGGTGACGGCGGGGTCTACCAGTCGGCGAACATCACGATCCTCAAGTACGCGGGCGACATGCGCTTCTCGTCCGAAGAGGACGTCTACAACCCCGCCAACTTCGCGCCCGCCATCAAGGACTGGATGGCGGCGAAGAAGGCGCACTCCGACGAAGACCGCCTGAGCCGTTGATCGCCGCCGGCTGGTGACCAGCGCCCGCCGACACGGGTCAGGACCGGGGCAGATCGAGTCGGCACGGAGTTCGTCCGCACCCCCGACGAGCGCTTCGTCGAGCCTCGGCGACTACCCCTTCGAGCCGAACTACCGTTCGGTGCAGGCCAAGGGCGTCGACGCCCTGCGCATGCACTACGTCGACGCCGGACCTCGAGATGGCCCCGGTGGTGCTCCTGCTCCACGGCCAGCCGACGTGGTCGTACCTGTACCGCACAGGTCATCCCGGTCCTGACCGACGGGGCCTGCGCGCCATCGCCCCCGACAACATCGGGTTCGGCCGGTCCGACAAGCCCACGGACCGGACCGACTACACCTACGCCGCCACGTCGAATGGATGACGAGCTTCGTCGAGGGGCTCGACCTGTCGCGAGGTGACCTTGGTCGTCCAGGACTGGGGCGGGCCCATCGGGCTCGGCACCCTCGCGGCCGCACCCGAGCGCTTCGCCCGGGTGGTGGCGTCGAACACCGTCTTGCACACCTCGGACCCCGCGCTCGCGGGGCAAGCTGACCTGGGCCAACCACGCGGACCGGCGACGGCCGGGTGGTGCTCGAGGAGTCCCTCGTCGACTACGTGCAGTACTGCCAGCGGGCTCCGGAGCTCGATGCCGAGCACCTTCCTGTACTCGCCGTCGGGACCCCTCGCCCCGAGGTGCTCGCCGCCTACGACGCCCCGTTCCCCGACTCGACGTTCACGCGCCGGCTTGCGCCAGATGACCGAGTCTCATCCCGCTCACCCCCAACGACCCGGGGCGGGCATCGGGCGCGCCACGATGCAGGCGCTCGAGCATGGGAGCGCCCGTTTCTCACCGCCTTCTCCGACGGCGACCCCGCCACGCGGGGATGGGAGACGGTGTTCCAGGAGCAGGTCCCCGGGGCGGCGGGCCGGCCGCATCGCACCATCGGCGGGTGCCGGGCACTTCGTGCAGGAGGAGAAGGGCGAAGAGCTCGGCTCAGATCGTCGGCGACTTCATCGAGGCGTCCACGCCCGGGTCGTCGTGACGCGGTCGGCGATCGGACCAGGAAGTCGATGATCTCGGGCAGCGCCTCGCCGGTCCTGGGCGAAGAAGGCGTGGCCGCCCTCGTAGACATGCAGCGTCGCACCGGCGATCCGACTCACGATGGCCTCGCTGTTGGCAACAGGGGCGATCCCGTCGAAGCGGCCCGCGGCCACGAACGTCGGGCACGTGATGCGATCCCGAGTCGCGTCCCAGACGTCGTGGTGCCGACGGGCCTCGAGCTGTTCGGCCTCACCCCGCCGAACCTCGTCGGACTCGTCGGCGCCCCTCTGCGCCCTGGCCATGATCGACGAGCATGCCGGTCCGCGGGGTGCGTCGCCAACCACTCGCGCGGTGAACCGGGAGTCGAGCAGCTGCCTGGAGATCTCGGCCACGTCGGCGCGGTGGCAAGCCCGGCCAGCTCGTGCAGCGGATACGACGAGCCCCCGTCTCCTCCCGGCGACGTGCACACCAGGGCAAGGCGCTCGACCCGGTCCGGCGCGGTCACGGCCAGCTCCTGGGCCACCATGCCGCCGAAGCTCACCCCGACGACGCGACACGTCGACCACCCCACGACGTCGAGGAGCCCGAGCGCATCCGCGGCGTACTGCGCCATCGTGTAGGGACCCACGGGGATGGCACTGCGCCCGAGGCCGCGCTGGTCGTGGGCGACAACCTCCAGTCGGCGCGCCAGCACGTCGATGAGCGGAGCCATGGTGGCGAGTGTCGATCCCGACCCGTTCAGGAACAACACCGGTGGCCCCTGGCCGGCCCGTTCGTAGTACAGGTCGATCCCGTTGACGTGGACGGAGGGCATCGGCGAGGTGGTGACCCTCGAGACGACGATCCGAGCAACCCGTGGCGCGCCGGGTCAGGCGATCGCGTGACGACTCGGAGCTGTCGCCGAACCCGCGCTGGCGCAGCTCGTTCTCGCGGCGCTGCAGCTGGGCCTGCATCATCCGCAGTCTCGCCAGCTCCTCGCGCTCGCGGACCACGGGGTGGAGGTGGTCCAGTGACGGACATCTCGAACTCCGGCATCCCCGGCGCCGGCGCCGCGGGTGCCGGAGCTGGTCGAACTTGAGACCCTTGGCTCTGGACGCGGGGCCGGCCGAAGCACAGCCACAAGATGGACCCGAGGTCGGGGAGTAGCAGGACGATGACGAACCAGGCGATCTTGGGGAGGTTGCGGACGAGCGCGTCGTGGGTAGTGATGACGTCATAGAGGCAGTAGATCCATATAAAGACGAGCGCGATCCCGATGACGCCAGCAACGATGTCCGGCATGGCCTGTCCCTCCTCGATGCCCGGTGCCTCGGGGCCTGCGACGGGCCTACCGTAGCGTGAGGCGGGACCGGCTGCCCTGGGCGCCCGCACCCGAGCGTCAGGTGCGCGTCCGGGTTGTCGGCCACGCCGTCGCCGGCGACCAGGGCGCTCAGGCGTTCGAGGGTCCGCTCCATGTCCCGGCGTGTCTTGCCCGACTAGATGTCCCCGAGCTTCAACAGGACCCGCTGGTGATCGGCGGTGATGTCCCAGCTCTCTCGGACCAGGGTCCCCCCCTCGACCGGCGTCAGCTCGTAGCGCCAGACCCGCCCGGCCACGAACTTGCCCATGAACCCGTCGGGCCCGGTCTTCCAGGCGATGCGCCGGTTCTCCTCGAACTCGACCACCTTGTTCACCGTCGAGTACGAGACGAAGCAGCTTCATCCCCATGCCGAAGGTCATCCCGAGGGCCAGACGCTGCGGGGCCGCCTCGTTGGCACCCTGGAGCATCCCCGAGCCGTCGATCAGGTGGTGCCGGCTCACGTCGGCCAGGACGTCGAAGACCACCTCGGGGGCGCCGGGACCATCCGCTCGACCGTGAGCACATACCCCTTCATCGCCAGCTCACCGCTCTCTCGGTCGCCGCGTCGGTCATCGCCGGTCCTCATCGTCGCCGCGCGGGGCTCAGTGCGCGATCTCGACGGGCGTGCCCGGGACCACCTGCTGCGCCAATGTCGTGATGGCGCTGTTGGGCAGTCGGACACAGCCGTGACTGGCGTAGGACCCGATGACCCAGGGTTGGTTCGTCCCGTGGATCCCCACCTGGCCCGGGCCGCCGTCGAAGCTGTAGTAGGTGTTCGAGAACGCCGAGGTCCCCATGGCATAGGGCCCGTAGACGTTGCCGGGATCGGTGAGCTTCACGATGTAGGCCACGAAGAACGAGCCCGTGGGCGTGGGCGAGCTGGGCGCACCCGGCGCCACCGGCGTCGAGAACACCGGTGCGTTGTTCTGGTAGAGGGTCAGCTTGCGGGCCGAGAGGCTGACGACGATGTGGTCGTCGACGAACGAGGTGGTCAGGTCCGCGCTCGGTATCCACCTCGTGGTCTCGTTGGGGCGTATCGGGATGTAGGCCTGGACCCAGCCCGGCTGGTACCCGGTGACGAGCAGGGTCACCGTCGCGCCCAGGTAGTTCGGGTTGGCGAGGGTGCCCACCGGCTTCGGCCGCCCCGGGCGATGCGTAGAGAGGAATCGAGCGGACCGTGGCGGTGGCGATCACCGAGGGGTCGGTGACGTTCGAGGGAGCGCTGTTGATGAGCGGGGCCACGGCGGGCAACGACGTAGCTCCTCCACGTGCTGGGCTTCGGCCCGGCTCGGGGCGTTCACGTCGATCGCCGGTCGGTGGTCGACGGGGCCGGGGGGAATGATGATCGGCGGCGGGGCCTCGGGGATGATCACCGGAGCTGCCTCGTGGTGGGCCGACGGTTTGGTGACGACATCGTGCGCCGAGGCCGAGGACGCCACCGGGCTCTGGCTTCCGGCCATGCCCAAGGCGATCGCCGCACCCCCGGTGGCGATCGACGCCACGGCGATCACGAGGAGCAGCGAGCTCGATCCGCCGCTGGGCCGTCTCCGGCGCCTGGCCCCGGGGGCGCGCGCCGGTGGTGGAGACGGGATCACCCACACCGGCTCGGCGCTCGGCTCGGCGGGCCTGGGGCGCAATGGCATCACACGGAGCGTACCGAAGACCGTTGTCGAAGCGCCTTCGGGCCCCCGGCCATGGCGGGCCGTCGCCGCCTTCGACATGCACCACGTGGCACACCGTCTGGGCACGGCGGGGCGGAGGATCAGGCGCCGGGCATCCGCCCCCAGGCCGAGATCATGGGGGGCTGGGCGAGATCGAGGCGCCCCGCCGCCACCGCGGCGAGATGCGCCTCGATCTCCTCGTTCGTGACGATGCCGTGGTCGACGAGCTGGTCGCGGATCACCGCCATGGTGGAGGTCTCGAGGACACCACATGCGGGCAACGCCACGGGGAAATACGCATCGGCGGCCACGTCGAGGAGCCCCATCTCCCGCAAGAGCCGGGGCAGCTTCCGGCCGTAGGCGAGATCCACTCCACGCTCCACCATGAGGGCCCGGAACCCGGTCCGGATCTTGTTGGCCAGTTCCTCTTCCGGCACTGTCTGGATCGATGCAGCTCAAGGGCTGGAGTGCGGGGTCGGCGTCCTCCACGAGCAGCCACCCGCCCGGGGACAGGGACCGCACCATGCAGCGCAGCGCGGCGTCGCGACCGGTGACGTGGACGAGCACCAACCGGGCATGGACGAGGTCGAAGGCCTCACCGGGCGGATCGTCACAGGCCACGTCGTGGCGTCGGACCTCGACTCCGGTGTCAGCGGCGCCATCGGTCCATGACACGTCGATGTCGGTGGCGAGCACCCTTCCCTCGGGACCGACTCGGCCGGCGAGCCACCGTGACACCGACGGGCCGCCCGCACCCACCTCCCAACAGCGCCAGCCCGCGCCGATGCCGAGCGCCTCGACGTGGCGGAACGTGACAGGGTCGAAGACCTCTGCCAACGCATCGAGGCGTGTCCCGGCCGCCGCCACCCGGTTGTCGAGCAGGTACCCGTCGTCACTCATGGTCGGCGGTCCCCTCCGGGTGGGGCGAGACCTCGGAGCAGAGCTCGGCCGAACGCTTCACGATGCCACCCATCGCACCGGCTCAGTCCCCGTCTCCGAGGACCCAGGCCAACCCGCCTTGGAGGTGTCGCAGATAGGCGGGGGTCTCCCAGGCCCCGGGGAAGTGCCCGAGCGAGGTGTAGAAGACCCGCCCGGCTCCTTCGGAGAAGCACCATGCCAAGGGAAACCCGACGGGGGGACGCCGAGCCCCGGCCACGCCCATGTCGAGCTGGCCTTCGGCCACCCGCAGCAGCACCCGGGCATCGGGCCGGAGGTCTCGAAACAGGTACACCTCGTCGTGCCAACGCCACACCGGGTCGAGGTGTCGTGTGCTCGGGTGCTCCACGTCGACGTCGATGTCAAAACTCTCGGTCCAGGGGTGGCCGTCGAAGCGCGCCCCCACGAGTCTCCCGTACTCCTCCCACGACGTACACGCGTCGGTGGCGGCGTGCACCCCCAGGATGCCCAACCGCCCCGCACGCACCCCGTCGGAGATGGCGTCACGCTGCTCGTCGGTCCACGGGGTCTCCCCGATCGTGAACAGGGCCAGCACGCCGCCGCGCCGCAGTGCACCGGGGTCGAGCCCGGGAACGTCCTCTACGCGCCTCGCCTCGAGCGAGGCCAGCTCGGCCAGCTCCGCCAGCGCCACCGCGGCCTGGGGCAGGACGCCGTGGACGCCGGCGGGCCCGTCTCGATATGGAGAGACGTCGGTGACGATGAACATCGGCGGCGGGCTCACCGTCGTGGATGGTAGTGACCCGGCACCCGAACCCGCCCCGCTACGCGGTGATGCCTCCGTCGACGGCCAGGACCGCGCCGGTGGTGTACGCGGACTCCTCCGAGGCCAGAAAGGCGATGGCGGCCGCGATCTGATCGGGTGTGCAGAACCCCATCCGGCTGGTGATCCGATAGATGTGCTTCATGTCGCCTCCCTCGGGAAGCTGGAAGCTCCCGAGCAGCGGGGTGTCGACTCCCCCCGGTGCCACCGCGTTGATCCGCACGCCCCGTCCTGCGTACTCGATGGCCAGCGCCCTGGTGAACATGATCACTCCGCCCTTCGACGCCGCGTAGGCGGCGCTGTACGCGGAGCCCATGAGGCCAGCCGTCGACGCGATGTTGACGATGCTCCCGCCCGGCGGCTCGAGCATGTAGGCGAGGGCGGCCTTGGTCATGAGGAAGGTGCCGGTCAGGTTCACCGCCAGGATCCGCTCCCATTTCTCCAGGGGCATCTCGGCGGTGTGGGCGAAGGTCCCGATACCCGCCACGTTGCACAACACATCGGGGCGGCCCAGGGCCGAGGCGACCTCGGCCACGGTGTCGTGCACGACGGTCTCGTCGGTGACGTCACATCGGTAGGCGACAGCCTTGCCCCCGAGGATGCTGAGCGCCTCGACGGTCTCGTCGAGGTTGTCGGCCACGACGTCGAGACAGGCCACCGACGCTCCCTCCACCGCCAGGCGGATGGCCGTGGCCCGGCCGATGCCCGAGCCTGCACCGGTGACGATCGCGGTCTTGCCGTCGAAACGTCGCGCCGGCGGTGTGACCACGGCGGGATCCGGGCTCACGAGTTCCCCCTCTTGTCGGTTGGGCTCTGGGTCTCGTTCCCACTTTGGTCGGCCCAGAGCATGTCGGTATAGGTGTCGGTGCCGGGAATGGTCGGGATGAACGGGAGGGCGGCCACGACACGACCCTTCCCCGCCGCTTCGAGCGCGCTCCTATGGGCGGTGATGACGCTGTCCCACGCCTCTTGGGGCGCGCTGTCGAGAAACCACAGGGTCAGCTGGCGCCGGTCGTCGGACTCCGAGCGCGGCACGTCGCCGGGCGCGTCGATGAGCAGCGGCAGGGGGTCGGCGCCGATCACGAGCCGGGCCGCGGTCCCGGGCAGCAGGGCGGGAAGGTGCTCGTCGCGGATCCACTTCTCGTACTCCGCCGCGTCGAGGTCTTCGGCGCGGTCGGTGAACACGGCCACGAGCCCGGCCGAGGGGTGGTCGAGGGCGAGCTCGGCAGGCAGGCCGTCGGCTTCGCGCGAGCGCTCCCAGGCGTAGCGGTACAGCAGGGTATGGACGTGGTCGCGCTCGTTGAACATCCGGCCCGCCTTGTGCAGGGCCTTCACCTGGTCGACCGCCCAACGGTTCCAGACGTCGTGGTAGCCGTCGAGCACCCAGTACACCGACAAGAAGCTGCCCCGGTCGGGCTCACCGGTGACAGCGGAGGAATCGGGGTCGCGCAGCGCCTTGAGCTCGGCGGTGGCCACGAACCGCTTCCCGGCGAACTGGTACGGGCCGATCATGCAGCCGGAATAGAAGTGGTCCCGCTCGTACCAACGGTTGTAGGCCACCTCGTGGCCACGCCGGGGCTCCACCAACGTCACGAGCATCGACCCCAGCTTGATCGGCTCGGCGCCAGCGACGATGGGGTGCTGGCGCGGTGGGCGCTCCCCGGCGGGCTTGGCCGAGTCGACGCTCGTCGCCCCGGAGTCCTTGGTCTCGGTCATGTCCTCACTCGCTCCTTCACTTGCCGTCTCTCGAGCTCCGCGGCACGCGCCGCCAACTCTCGTTTGTCGATCTTCGCCATCGGGGTCACGGGGAGCTCCCCCACGAGATGCAGCCGGTCGGGGGCCTTGTAGTCGGCCAGCTTCGCCCGACACGCGGCCCGCAGACCGTCGAGCGTGGGGGGCGCGGAGAGCACCACGGGGACGACGAAGGCGGCCCCGATCTCCCCCAGGACCGGATCCGGAGCACCCACCACCGCCACCTGGGCCACGCCGGGCACCTCGCCCAGCACCGCCTCGACCTCGGCCGGGTACACGTTGTAGCCGCCCCGGATGTACATCTCCGACACCCGGCCCGCCAGCCGGAGGTTCCCGTCGGCGCCGAGCCAACCGAGGTCACCGGTGGTGACCCATCCCTCGCCGTCGAGGACCGCGCCGGTGGCGACAGGGTCGAGCAACCCCGCTGAGCCCAGCTCTCCGACGTACCCCCGCATCACGGCGGCGGAGCGCAGCCGCACCCGGCCCACCGCACCGGGTTTCATCGCGGTCCCGTCGTTGCCGACGACCTCGAGCTCGACCCCGGGCACGGGCCGCCCCACCGTCGTGGCCACCACGTCGTCGTCGTCCTCGGGCCGAGTCCCGGTCCCGAGCGACGACTCGGTCGAGGTGTACCGCACCACCACCGGGCACCCGAGCCGCTCCCGCATGGCCCGGACGAGCTCGGGCGGGACGCGCGAGGCACCCGTGCCGGCGATCCTGAGGCTCGACAAGTCCGCTCCCTCGAGATCGGGGTGTCCCAGCATCAAGGCCCACTGCGTGGGCACTCCCTGTCCGACGGTCACCCGCTCGCTCGTGAGCAGTTCGATGGCCGAGGCGGCTGTCCACGGCTGGGGGGTGATGACCGTGGTGACGCCGTGGGCAATCTCGTCCCAGACGCGGGTCATGTACCCCACATGGGCGAAGGGCAGCGGCGACAACCGGCGGTCACCCGGGTGTGAGAGCACGTCGGTGCCCGCCGCGACGGCCCGCAGGTTGGCGTGGTCGAACACCGCTCCCTTGGGGACCCCTGTCGACCCGCTGGTCCACACGATGGTGACCGGGTCGTGCTCGTCCCGCGCCACGGCGCCGGGGCCGTCGTGGCCCCACCCGGCCCCGAGCGAGCGACGGGCCACCACCGTGCCCGACCCGGGAGGAACCGCGTCCTCGGCCACGGCGTCGGTGTCGACCACGGTGACGACGGGGTGGACCCGGGCCGTGATCGACGCCTGTTCGGCCGCCCCCATGCGGAGGTTCACGCCCGTCGTGATGGCGCCGATCCGGGCCGCGGCCAGGTAGCAGACGGCGTAGTCGATCGACGAGGGCAGGAGCAGACAGACGACGTCACCCTTGGCCACCCCCAACGAACCCAACAGTCCCGCCACGGCCTCGGCGGCGGTCTCCCACCGGGCGAAGCTGAGCCGTCGCCGCCCGTCGGCACCATCGGGAACGAGCCCGCTCGACCCGGGCCCTGCCATCTCGACATAGGCCTCGACCTCGGCGTTCGTGTCAGCGGCGGCCCGAAGGACATCGGTGACCGTGATGTGCTCCCCCCGGATCTGACGCACCGTCATAGAGCCGCCGATGGTAACAGGGGACCATCTCCCACCCCTACTGCCATCACCGACCTGTCGTGCCATCACCCAGGGTCCCGGCGTCGGCGCTGCTCCCCCTTCGACAGGCGACCACGGACACGATGTGGACATGATGGGGGCGTGCCGGGGACCGAGATACGCGCCCTCCAGCCCAACGAGCACCGCGCCGCCGCGGCCGTGACGGGGCGCGCCCTGGCGGACTCCCCCACCACCATCGCCATCTACGGCGACGACCCCCTCGACGGGTTGGCCGGGCTGCGACGGGAGGCGTGCCGGTGAAAGGCGTCAAGGTCCATCTCGTCGACGGGACCTACGAATTGTTCCGCCACTTCTACGGTGCTCCACCGAGGGAGAGCTCCGAAGGGGGCGAGGTCGGCGCGGTGCGCGGCGTCGTCCAGTCGGTGCTGTCGATGTTCGCCGCCCGGGCGACACACGTCGGCGTCGCCACCGATCACGTCGTCGAGTCGTTCCGCAACGACCTCTGGCCCGGCTACAAGACCGGCGAGGGCGTGGACGACACCCTCATGGCCCAGTTCCCCCTCCTCGAAGCCGCCCTTGTGGCCATGGGCGTTGTCGTCTGGCCCATGGTGGAGCTCGAAGCCGACGACGCACTGGCATCGGCGGCAGCCGTGGCCTCGGACGATCCCGGCGTCGAGCAGGTTCTCGTCTGCACCCCGGACAAGGATCTGGCCCAGTGCGTCTCGGGCCGGCGCGTCGTCCAGCTCGATCGCCGCAAGGACGTCATCACCGACGAAGAGGCGGTCCGGGACCGCTACGGCATCGGGCCCGCCTCGATCCCCGACTGGCTCGCCCTCGTCGGCGACAGCGCCGACGGGTTCCCGGGACTCCAGGGTTGGGGCAAGCAGTCGGCCTCGAAGGTCCTCGGGCTCTACGAGCACCTCGAGGCGATCCCGTCGTCGGTGTCGGACTGGGACCCGCGCTGTGCGGGCGGCCGTACGCAGCGCCCCCAAGTTGGCCGACCGACTGGCATCGGAGATGGACGACGCCTTGTTGTTCCGTGACCTGGCGACCTTGCGCGTCGATCGCTCCCTGCTGGGGTCGGTCGACGACCTGGCGTGGAAAGGCCCCACACCGGACTTCGAGGACATCGCCCGGTTCCTGCGCGACCCGGCCCTGGCCGAACGCGCCGCCACACTGGGAGTGCGACCATGAGCGCGGCCACCACAGACGAGAAGACCCTCCCCTTCCCGGCCGGGTTCATCTGGGGAGTCGCCACGTCGGCCCACCAGATCGAGGGCGGCAACACCAACAACGACTGGTGGCGCTGGGAGCACGACCCCGCCTCGGGATGCGTGGCGTCGAGCGGCGACGCCTGTGATTCGTTTCACCGTTGGGACGAGGACGTCGACCTCGTCTCGCGACCTCGGCCTCGGCGCCTACCGCTTCTCGCTGGAGTGGAGCCGGATCGAGCCCGCCGAGGGAGAGTTCTCGCTCGCCGCCCTCGACCACTACCGCCGCATTGCCGCGGCCTGCCACGAGCGCGGCATCTCCCCGGTGGTCACCTTCCACCACTTCACGAACCCCCGTTGGTTGGCCGACCGCGGCGGCTGGGAGGCTCCCGACGCGCCGGAGCGCTTCGCCCGCTACGTCGAGCGCACCGTGGCCCACCTCGGCGACCTCATCGGCTGGGCCTGCACCTTCAACGAGCCGAACGTCGTCGCCGTCCTCGGCTACACCGTCGGGCTCTACCCGCCGGGGCTGAAGGACGAATTCGTCCGCCACTTCGCCGTCAACGACGCCTTGGTCCGGGCCCATCGCCTGGCCGTGGAGGTCCTTCGCTCGGGACCGGGATCGTTCCCGGTCGGACATCACCTTGTCCATGGAGGAGCTCGTGGCGGGCGAGGGCGGTGAGGGCACCAGGGACGCGGCCGAGCAGATCCTCGAGAACACCTTCCTCGACGGCACCGCCGGGGACGACTTCATCGGGGTCCAGTGCTACGAGCGCACCGTCCTCGGCCCCACGGGCCCGCTCACCACCTCCGCCGGGTACGCGCCTCACCCAGATGGGCTACGAGTACTGGCCCCAGGTGGTCGAGTACACCGTGCGCCGGGCGGCCGCCTACACCGGGCTCCCGGTGGTGGTGACCGAGAACGGGCTCGCCACCGAGGACGACCCCGAGCGCATCGAGTTCATCACCACCGCCCTCGAGGGCCTTCACCGCTGCATCGCCGACGGGATCGACGTCCGCGGGCTACTTCGTCTGGAGCCTCCTCGACAACTTCGAGTGGCACCTCGGTTTCGGCCCCAAGCTCGGGATCTGTGCGGTGGACCCCGTGACCTTCGAACGCCGCCCCAAGCCCAGCGCCCGCTGGTTCGGCGCCGTGGCCAAGGCGAACACCCTGACGCTGGCGTCGGGCTGAGGTCGAGCGCTCGGATCGTCCTACCATTGTCGTCGTGAAGGGAGACCGGGTCGAAGTCGTCGTCGACGTCGGTGACGGCGTCCAGCGCTTCGACATCCGTGCCACCCGAGCCGGACGACGCGTCGAGATCACCAACTCACGCGGTTCGGTGGAAGTCACCGAGGTGACCCGGTCAGGTCGGGCCGTCCGCACGGCACGCTTCATGGCCGCCCGGGTGGTGGCGGTGGTCGAACACCCCGCCGAGGACGCCGAGCGCTGAGCGGACCCGCCTCGGAGTCGGTGCGGGCGGTCTTGCTGGACCTCGATGACACCCTCATCGAGGAGGAGCCCTTCGCCCGTGCCCAGCTCCGCCGCACCGCCGAGCTCCTTCCGGGGGTGGACGCCGACACCTGGGACAACGTGGTCATCGAGTCGGCCCGTGCGCTGTGGAGGACGTCGACCTACTACCCCGAATTCCTCGACCTCGGCTTCGCGTCGTGGGAGGGGCTCTGGGCCACCTTCGAAGGTGTCCACCCCCGTCTCGAGGGGTTGGCGGCCTGGGCCGCGCCGTACCGCCGCGCCGCGTGGCGATCCGCGCTCGACGCCGTCGGTCACACGGCCGTCGACGGCCGAGTCGAGCCCTTCGTCGACGGCCTGGTCGAGCGCCTCGTCGAGCACTACATCGAGGGCCAGCGATCGGGACATCCGGTGCTCCCCGGCGCCGTCGAGCTCGTGGCCGGGTTGGCCCGGGCCGTGCCGGTGGCGCTCGTGACCAACGGGCCCCCCGACATCCAGCGGCTCAAGATCGACCAAGCCGGGATCGGCGCCCACCTCTCGGCCGTGGTCGATCTCGGGTGAGATCGGGATCGGCAAGCCCGACCCGGCTGCCTTCGACCGTGCCCTGGAGCTCGTGGGCGTCTCGCCCGAGCACGCCGTGATGATCGGCGACAGCTGGGAGCGCGACGTCATGGGGGCGTTGGCGGCAGGGATGCGCGCCGTCTGGATCAGCCACGGTCGAGCGGCGCCGTTCTCCGACGCCCGGGTGTCGGTGGCGAAGGGCCCCCACGACGTGGCCCTGCCGTGATCGCCACGACGCTCGGGCCCACCGGACTCACCGTCACCCGCCTCGGGCTGGGTCTCGCCGCACTGGGCCGACCGGCGTACATCACCTTGGGGCGCGACGACGATCTCGGGTCCGAGCGCGACACCGCCACCATGGAACACCGCTGCCACGACATCCTCGACCTCGCCTACGCCACCGGGATCCGCTACGTGGACACGGCACGGTCCTACGGACGGGCCGAGGAGTTCCTGGCGTCGTGGCTGCGGGCGCGCGCCATCGCGCCCGACGCCATCACCGTCGGGTTCGAAATGGGGATACCGCTACACCGGGGACTGGGACATGGCCGCCGCCGTCCACGAGACCAAGGACCACTCCCTGGCCATGTTCCGCGACCAGCTGCCCCAGACCACGGCGCTGCTCGGTCCCCATCTCGATCTCTACCAGGTCCATTCGGCCACGCTCGAGAGCGGCGTCCTCGACGACCACGCCGTGCTCCACGCCCTGGCCGACTTGGGCGACAACGGCGTCGCCGTCGGGTTGACCGTGAGCGGACCCCGCCAGGCCGACATCGTCCGTCACGCCCTCGAGCTCGGAGTCGAGGGCGTGAACCCCTTCTCGACGGTCCAGGCCACGTGGAACGTGCTCGAGCCGTCGGTCGGCCCGGCCCTGGAGGAGGCGCGGGCCCGGGGATGGGGGGTCCTCGTCAAAGAAGCCTGGCCAACGGCCGGCTCACGGGCCGGGGCCGACGACTCGTGCCACGACCGCGTTGGAGGATGTGGCGGCGCGCCACGGGGTCCCGGTCGACCAGGTCGCCATGGCCGCCGCGCTCGGCCAACCCTGGGCGGACGTCGTGCTGAGCGGGGCGGTGACCGCGGCCCAACTCGAGTCGAACCTGGCTGCTCTCGAGCTCTCGCTTTCCGACGAGGACTGGGACCGTCTGGCCTCGGTCGCCGAGGATCCCACCGACTACTGGAAGAGACGCAGCGCGCTTCCCTGGAGCTGAACGCTGCCAACGAGGTCGGGCCGCTTGACGCTCCGGACGTCGTCAGGGTGTTCAGGTTCTGCGTGTTCAGGTGTTGATCCGCAGGCTCAACTCGTCGAGTCGCCGTCCCATGGCGTCAGGCGTCATGCCGAAGAGGCATGCGATGGCGCGGACGTCACTCGATCGGATGGTGATGAGCTGTCCGTTGAAGTCCTGGCGCTGCACCTGGATCATGCTCACGAACCGCCGGATCAGATCACGTTCCGGACCGCTCACGTCCCGCAACCGGGTGAGGTCGATCGTCACGGTGTCGCTGTTCTGCCAGGGCTGCGCGGCGGGACGTTCGGGCGGGGCTCCCCCGGGAGACCCGGGTGCCTCGGCGTCCTTCGACATCCACCACCGGGTGGCGTCGCTCTCGTTCGGCAACAGCTGATCGACGCTGACGCTGTAGAGCTTGGCCAGGCGTTGCAGCCGCGACACCGAGACCGCCCGCTCACCTCGCTCGTAGGCGCCGAGCACCGACGCCTTGAACTCCTGGTTCGAGGTGGCCTCGACGGCTTGGAGCGAAAGCCCGAGCTGGTTGCGGACGACCCGGAGTCGGGCACCCGACGGCACGGATATAGGACTGGGCAGCCTGGGAGTATTCCTCGTCGGCGGATGTCGCCGTCTCGTCAGCCATCACCCGTGGTCCCCGCTCTCGGCAACGACGAGCCCCCGATCTGCTCCGGCCGTCCCGTTCGCACGCATCCTACGAAGTGACGACCCGCGTGCAGGGGATACCCGACGACCAGGGACGAGATGGCTCGGGAACCGGCAGCCGCCACGCTGTGTGCGTTCCCGTCGAGGTGGCCAAGATCGACAGCGGCTTCATGGTCGAGCGCGGGCGAGAGCGCGCCGGACGCCACCAGACTCGAGGAGCTCCAGCCTCGGGTGCCACTTCGCTCCATCGCCTCGGCCCCAACGAGCGCGTGCGGGCGGTGTCGTACAGTGGGCCAGGTCGGCCATCACCGGGGTCGGGGCCACCTGACCACCCTCTCGCACCGGAGGGCACCACGAATGAGCACCTTCCCCTATCACGACCGTTTCGAGATCAACCGTCGGCTCCCCGAAGCGGGCCGGAGCCACCAGGAGATCCTCGGCGACCTCGAGGTGATGGCGAAGGAGGAGGACGCCTTCTGGGAGACCGGGAAATGCTCGGGGACGATGTACTGCGGCGACCACGACCACTACCACTTCCTCACCAAAGCCTTCGGGTTGTTCGCGCACGTCAACTCGCTCCAGCGCGACATGTGCCCGAGCTCCACCAAGTTCGAAGCCGAAGTCATCGCCATGACACTGGACCTTCTCCATGCCGAAGCTGTGCACGGCCCGACTCCGGCCGGCCTCGTGACGACGGGGGGCACGGGGAGCATCGCCCACGCCATGCTGGCCTACCGGGAGCACGCCCATCAGGAGCGAGGGGTCACCCGACCCAACGTCATCAAGCCCGAAACCGCCCACCCCGCCTTCGACAAGGCGTGCCATCTCTTCGGCATCGAACTGCGCCGGGCCCCGGTGGACCCCCAGTCCACGCTCGTCGACGTCGGCTGGGTCGACAAGAACATCGACGACCAGACCGTGGCCATCATCGGCTCCGCCTGCAACTACGGCTACGGGACCGTCGACCCCATCGACCGAGCTCTCCGACGTGGCGCTCCGCCACGGCGTGGGACTCCACGTCGACAGCTGCCTGGGCGGGTTCATCCTCCCCTTCGGTCAGGAGCTCGGGTACGAGATCCCCGTCTTCGACTACCGGGTGCCCGGTGTCACCTCCATGTCCGCCGACACCCACAAGTACGGCTACGCGTTGAAAGGGCACGTCGGTACTCACCTTCCGCGACCAGGGGCTGCGCAACTCCCAGTACTTCTTCCTCACCGACTGGAGCGGGGGGAAGTACTGCTCTCCGGGGATGGAGGGGTCGCGCTCGGGTGGGCTCCTCGCCGCCACGTGGGCATCGATGGTGCACCTCGGTCGGGAGGGATATCGCAACCATGCCCGCCGCATCTTCGAGACCGCCGAAATCATGCAGGACGCGGTCCGCTCGCATCCCGAGCTTCAGCTCCGCGGCAAGCCGACCTTCCTGTTCAGCTTCACCTCTGACGTCTTCGACGTCTACCACGTCAACGACTTCATGCGCCTGCGCGGGTGGCGGCTCAACGGCCAGCAGTACCCGAACGCGCTGCACATGGCCGTGACCCGACCGCAGACCCAGGCCGGTGTCGCCGACGCCTTCGCCGTCGACCTCGCCGACGCCGTCGAGTACGCCCGGGCGCACAAAGACGAGGCGCCGAAATCCGGTGCCATCTACGGCGGTGTGGCCGGCGGCATGACCGACGAGGCCGACAGCTTCATCAAGGCGGTCATGGCCGACATGATGGACGGGTACCAGCAGGTTCCCGGGGAGGAGTGACCCTCTCACGCCACGAGCGGTTCGTCCTCGCCGTCGATCTGGGGACCGGCGGACCGAAGGTCGGACTCGTGTCGCTCACGGGCTCGGTGGCGTGGAGCGACCACGTGGCGCTCACGACCCGAATGCTCCCCGCCGGTGGTTCGGTCCAAGACGCCGAGGAGTGGTGGAACGTCATCGCCGCCGCTTCGCGACGGGCGATGGCGAGCGGCGTCGTCGGTCGTGACCGGGTCGTGGCGGTGTCGTGCACCGGGCAATGGGCGAGCACGGTCCCCGTCGCCGAGGACGGACGACCCGTCGGTGATTGCGTCATGTGGATGGACAGCCGTGGAGGCCCCCATACCCGGCGCGCCGTGGGAGGTCACGTGTCGGGATACGCCCCCCTGGCGCTGTGGCAGTGGGTACGACGCAGCGGTGGCGCCCCGTCCACCTCGGGAGCCGATCCCATCGGGCACATGCTCTACCTCGAGCACGAGGAGCCGGCCACAGCGGCACGGGCCCGGTGGTACCTGGAGCCGGTCGACTACTTGTCGATGCGGTTCACGGGCATCGCAGCCGCGTCCCCCGCTTCCATGACCGCGGCGTGGCTGACCGACAACCGCAAGCCTGACCGACTCGTCTACGACTCCGACCTCGTTCGACGTGCCGGGGTGCCCGTCGACAAACTCCCACCCCTGGTGCCCACGGGCTCGGTGGTGGGCGAGGTTCGCAGCGAGGTGGCCGACGAGCTCGGCCTCCCCCGCGGCGTGCGCGTGGTGACGGGCACTCCGGATCTCCACTCCGCGGCCGTCGGTTCGGGAGCCGTCCTCGACTACCAGACCCACCTCGTCGTCAGCACCACATCGTGGATCAGTTGTCCGGTGCCGATGAAGAAGACCGATGCCGTGCACCAGATCGCCTCGGTACCCGGACTCAGTCCGGGTCGATATCTGATCGCCGACAACCACGACACCGGCGGCCTGTGCCTGCAGTGGCTGCGAGACAACGTCATCGGGCCCTCCGACGACCTCCTCGACGCCGCGGGCGGCGCCGCACCCAGCTTCGACGCACTGACCACGTTGGCGGGGTCGGTGCCGGCGGGCAGTGGGGACGTGGTGTTCACCCCGTGGTTGGCCGGGGAGCGATCACCGGTCGACGACCGCAAGGCCCGGGCCGGCTTTCACAACATGTCGCTGGCCACCACACGGGCGCATCTGGTCCGGGCGGTGCTCGAAGGGGTGGCCTTCAACAGTCGGTGGCTCCACGACGCGGTGGAACGATTCGTCAAGCGCCGTCTCGATCCACTGCGCGTGATCGGTGGCGGCGCAACCTCGAACTTGTGGTGCCAGATCCATGCCGATGTCATGGGACGAACCATTGAACGCGTCGCAGAGCCCTTACACGCCAACCTGCGTGGTGCGGCATTGTTCGCGGCCTTGGTCCTGCGAGAGGTGGACCTCGAGGAGATCCGCGGTCTCGTGGCCGTCGACACCCGGTTCGAGCCCGACAAGACCAACGCGGCGACCTATGACCGCCTTTTCCACGAGTTCCCCCGGCTCTACCGAGCGCAGAAGCCGATGTTCGCGCGGCTCAACGGGGCCCGGGGCTCGCCCCAAACATCGCGGCCATACTGATCCAATGACTACGCGGGCGCGTCCTCCCGGGCGATCGGGGGTCGCACCCGGGCTCATCGTGCTGGTGAGCGCGGTGGTCCTCGTCGACACAGTGTTCTTCACTGCGCTGACGCCACTGCTCCCTCATTACGTCCACAATCTCGGCCTCTCCAAAGCCCAGGCCGGCATCCTGGTGGCGTCGTATCCCATCGGAACGCTGCTCGGTGCGGTCCCCGGCGGTGTGCTCGCCAGCCGCCTCGGCGTGCGACCGGCGGTGATGATCGGACTGGCCGCCATGAGTGTGGCCAGCCTCGTCTTCGGGTACGCGCACTCACTGGCACTCCTCGACACGGCCCGATTCGTCCAAGGTGTCGCCGGCGCGTGCACATGGGCGGGCGGGCTCGCCTGGCTGGCCGCCGCGGCCACAGCCGAGCGACGAGGTGCCGCGCTGGGGACGGCATTCGCAGCCGCGGTGGGCGGAGCTCTTGTGGGCCCGGTCATCGGCGCCGTCGCCAGCCACGTGGGGACCGGGCCGGCCTTCGCGGCAGCCACGGTCGCCGGCGCCACGCTCATGGTGGCGAGCCTGCTCGTCCCCAAACCGCTCGCCGCCACGCGCCAGACCCTGCGCAGCGCGCTGCCGGCCATCTCCGAGCCCGCCATCTCCGTGGGGCTGTGGTTGACGTTCGTGGCCGGGCTGGCGCTCGGCGTCGTGGACGTGCTCGCCCCGTTGCGGCTCAACCACCTCGGAGCCGACGCACTGGTCATTGCCGGGGTGTTCCTGGGTTCCGCGGCTGTCGAGGTCGTGCTGGCGCCCTTCGTCGGCCGCCTCGCCGATCGACGGGGACGGATGGTTCCGGTGCGCCTGTCGCTCATGGCGGCGATCGCCGTGACTGTGCTCGCGCCCTGGCTCCGCCCCCTCCCGATCCTGGCAGCCCTCCTCGTGGTCGGGATGCCCGCCTTCGGGACGCTGTTCGTCCCCGCGGCCACGATGATCGGCGACGGCGCGGAACGTCGTCAGCTGCATCATGGTCTGGCCTACGGGCTGGGAAACCTGGCCTGGGCATCGGGTCAGGGGGTGGCGGCGGCGGCCAGCGGTGCGCTCGCCCAGGCGACGGTCGACGCTGTCCCCTACCTCCTGCTGGCGGCCACAATGGCGGGCACGGCACTGGTCTTGCGGCGCCGAAGCATCGGAGGAGATTCGTGAAGTTCCCGCCGGGCGGGCCCATCCTGCACCTATCGATGCCGGTGCGCGACCTCGAGGAGTCCCGGCACTTCTACGTCGACGTCCTGGGCTGCGAGCCGGGCCGGGTCATGGACCGGGCCATCGACGTCTTCTTCTTCGGTGCCCAGGTGACTTTGCACGAGCGCCCGGCCGAGGTGCTCGCCCCCGAGCGTCAAGGGGTCCGACACTTCGGGGTCACGCTCACCCACCAACAGTGGCGCGCACTGGTCGACCGCCTCGTCTCCGAGGGCACCGTGTTCCTGCGCCCGCCCGCCACCGACCATGCCGGCACCCCCCGCGAGCAGCACAAAGCCATGGTGGCGGATCCCAGCGGCAATGCCATCGAGCTCAAGACCTACGCCGACCCGGGCGCCGCCCTCAGGGGCTGAGCCGCCCTGGCGGGCTGATCGGAATCCCGTCGGGCCCTCTCGGCGTTGCCCGGCCTGCGTGACGATGCCGGGAGGACCGTTGCAGTGGAGACCGAGACGTCGCGCCAGATCCCCGTGGTGGTCCTCGACCGCGTCCAATGATGCACGCCGGTATGAAGCACGCCGGGTCGTCGCACGGGGTTGGCGGGGACGTCGTGGCCGGCGGTGACGTCGTGTTTCGCGAGGTGTAGGAGTCGCGTGAGGACAGTGAGGGCTTTCGATCGGTCGGGTTGACCGTTGGCGCGGTCGTCGTCCGACGATCGTCTCCCCCCGGAGTCGGATGTGTATCGGATGTGTAATTGACGCGCTCGGTGCGACGCACGAAACTGACGGCCCGAAGCAGCCCTGCGGCCACCACCAAGGTGGTGCCGCAATCACCAACCGCTTGGGGGGACACATGAGACTTGCCCGCACTGCTGGATCGGTTCTCGTTGCCGCGCTGGTCGTGGGGACGATGGCATTCGCCGGCGCCGGAACCGCATTGGCCGACGGCAACGGTGGGTCGTTCCACGGGAACTACCACCACAACGGTCCTGCCACCCTGTTCGTCTCGCCCTCGGGCCAGACCGGGAACTCCGACTGGTCGTGCAACTCCGCTGGATATTCGACCATCGGCGCGGCGGTGAGCGCGGCGAGCCCGTGGGCCACCGTCGTCGTGTGCGGAGGCACCTACCACGAGCAGGTCGTGATCACGCAGCCGGTATCGATCGAGGGTAGGAACAACGCCACCATCGACGAGACCGGCGTCGCCCCCACCTTCACGGTGCCCATGCCCCCGGGCCCCGACATCGCCATCTACGCCGGTGTCATCATCATCAGTTCCCATGTGGAGATCGAGAACCTCACCGTCACGGGGGCCATGGGCGAGGGCATCATCGCGGCGGGCCTCGCCGCTCCGATCACCCACGTCGACATCAACCACAACAAGGTCGTCAACAACGACCAGGGTGGCGGTGTGCCGCCGGCGTCGCCTTATTTCCAGTGCGCCGCCAACGGCGAGATTCCCGGTGACTGCGGCGAGGGGATCCACTTCATCGGTGGGGTGGCCTGGTCCGACGTGCGTGACAACTTCGTGAGCGGCAACTCCGGCGGGATCCTCCTCTCCGACGACATCGGCCCCACCCACGACAATGTCGTCGAGGGCAACACCGTCACGAAGAACCTCTTCGACTGCGGGATCACCGTCCCGAGCCACAACGGCAACGCCCTCGACGCCAGCGGCAACCCCCAACCGTCGGTGGCCGGCGTCTACAACAACGTCATCGAGTACAACCGGATCACCGGCAACGGCACCCTGGGTGAGGGCGCGGGCGTCCTGTTCGCCAACGCCGGGCCTGGGACGGCCTCGTACAACAACTCGGTCATCGGCAACTACATCGCCGGGAACGAGCTCTCCGGTGTGACCATGCACGCCCACACCCTGGGACCGGGCCAGTTCGAGGACTTGAACGGGAACAACGTCGTGGGTAACTGGATCGGCAAGAACAACACCGGCGGCGACCCCCTCGACTCGGCTCCCCCGCCCGCACCGCCGGGAACCTCCGACATGGTGAGCACGGGCGTCCTCGTGTTCTCGGGGGGCACCACCGTCAGCCTGCGGATCGCCCACAACCACATCTTCGACAACGACATCGGGATCTGGCTGAGCTCACCGGTGACGGCGCACGGATTGGACGACAACTCGTTCCACGACGTGGCCACGTCCGTCTCCGCCAACAACTAGCGGCGGCCGGGTTCCGAACTCAGTCGGTCCGGGCCCACCAAGAGATCGCCCGCCAAGCAGCGGTCCCCGGAGCGCGGGACGCCCCGGGGACCGCTCGGTTGGGCTTGATGTCGAGGACCATCGGAAAACCCCGAATTTCGCCGGCGCGCGTCCTAGGCTCAGCGAGATGCCTGAGGCGCTGTGGGTCGGGGGGTCGATATCGGTCATCGACCGCGACCAACGGTCTCACCGAGGACCTCGGGCCAACGGCCACAGCACAAAGCTCGACGGGGCACCGTTGTGGGAACCTCGGCTCCCCCTCAGAGGCATCACGGTGATCGACGTCGATCGGGTCACATGCCTCGACGGGGTCCCTCTGTGGGAGCTGCGCCAAGTCGGTCCAGTCGACGACGGGGCCACCGGACTGGCATCGCACCTCGAGAATGTCGGGCTCCCCACACCCGACGCGGTGGAGGCGCCCGCCTCGACGGCACCAGGAGGACTCTCGTTCGCGTCGGTGGGACGCCTCGCGGTGCGCACCTATCTCGGTGCCCGGCGGGCGGCCGGAGACCCCCGCCTCACCGGCGTGTTGCGGGCCGCCCCCAGCGTGGCGTCGTTCATCGCCCGGAGCAGGGCCCGCAGTGCGGGAGCCGCCCACGACGACACCGTCGTGCCGGTCCGGGCCACACCGGGATTGGCACTCCAGGCCTATCTCGACGAAGTGCTCGTCGCTGTCCTTCGGCACCCCGAGCTGCTGCCCAAGGAGAGCGACTGCGCCTCGGCGGCCGCCGACATCGGACGACTGCGCGACTTCTTCGACCGAGAAGGTTGGCTGGACCGGCCCGCGGCCTACCACCGAGACCCGCCACCACCCCAAGACGTCGAGGCCTGGAGCGAGCACCGCGGCGGGTTGGGCTTCGAGCACGTGGCGTTCTCGAGCGGATGGGAGCCCAGCCCTCAAGAGCCAGGGTGGGCGCGGTGGATGGCCCACGAGGCCAACCAGACCGTCCACGCATCGGTGTCGCGAGTCCCGGGCAGACATCACCGGTCCTGGCTGGTGTGCGCGCACGGCCTCGGGATGGGCAACAACCCGGCCATGGACCTGCGGGCCTTCCGAGCCTCACAACTGGCGCGGCGGGGCATCAACGTCGTGGTCCCGGTGCTCCCCTTGCATGGTCCGCGTGCCTCGGGTCGGGCACGGGGTGAGGACCTCATGACCATCGACATGGTCGACTCCATGCATGGCGTGGCCCAGGCCGCTTGGGATGTTCGCCGCATCATCCGGTGGCTGCGCGAAGACCAGGGTGCAGAGCAGGTGGGCGTGATCGGGTATTCCCTCGGGGGGCTTGTCGCCTCCATCGTGGCCTCGCTCGAGGACGACCTCGCCTGCGTGATCGCCGGCATCCCCGTGGTCGACCTGCCCCATCTGGTGCGGCGGCACAGTCCACCCGACGTGGCCCGGTGGGCCGACACCAGTGGCGTCCTCGGGCCCAGCGCGGACGAGGTCCACCGGGTGGTCTCGCCCTTGGCCATGGACTGCAAGGTCCCGTTCGATCGCCGTTTCATCTTCGCCGGTCTCGCCGACCGCATGTCGACGTTCGGCCACGCTCGGCGGCTCTGGCTGCACTGGGACCGACCGGCGTTCGAGACCTACGCCGGCGGGCACGTCGGATTCTTCTGGTCCCCAGCGGTCAAGCGGTTCGTCGACGAAGCACTTCGGCGCTCATACACCAACGCCGCCGCCGCGTAGCGTGTGCACCGTGGCGGTGCCAGCCGCCTCTGCCGTGGTCGACGCCGGCTTTCACCCCGGTAACCCCGGCAGGTACATTCAGGCCTCCTGATCGTCGGGCCTTGCCACGCGATCACGACAAAGGGGGTCCGATGGGAAAGAGCGCGCGCACGGGCAAGCTCGGACTCGGCATTCTCGGTGCGGGGAACATCGCCGACATGAACGTCGCCGGATACCTGGAGCACCCCGACTGTGACGTGCTGGCGGTCTGTGACGTCGACGGGGCGCTGGCCGGCGAGGCCGCCAAGCGCTGGGGGGTACCGCGGTCGTGTACCGACATCGACGAGCTCCTCGCCGACGACGACATCGACGCGGTCGAGATCCTCACCCCCACGCACCTGCACTACGCGCACATCAAAGCTGCGCTGGCGGCCGGAAAGCACGTCTCGGTGCAAAAGCCCATCACGAACTCCGTCGACGAAGCCCTGGAGCTTGGGCACCTGGCCGACGTAGCAGGGCTCACCTTGCGGGTCAGCGAGTGCTTCGTGCACTACCCCCCTCTCGAGACGGCCAAGAAGCTCATCGCGCGAGGGGGCCATCGGACGCCCGATCGGCATTCGCATCAAGACCGTCGTCGGCCAGACCGACTCACCCTTCCAGGCTGCGCTTCGCCCCGAGGGATACGGCTGGCGGCTCGACAAGCGCAGCCCCGGTGGTCACCTCTTCGACGACAACGTCCACAAGTACGCCATGGCGCTGTGGCTGGTCGATCCCGATATCATCTCGGTCCAGGCCGTGGTGCGCCGGCGAGACATCTTCTTCGAGCCCTGCGCGGTGATCTTCGAGTACGACGACCCCGAGCTGCTCGGCACCATGGAAGTCCAGTACGCACGCGACATGTGGATGCGTTCGGGTTACTTCGGCGCCGACGAGTTCTTCGAGGTGCAGGGGGAAGAGGGGTTCGTGTGGGTGACGCGGGCCACCGGCGAGATGCTCGATCTCCCCCCGGTGGTCCTCTACCAGGGGAAGGACAACAACCGGACCCTCACGGAGTTCGACCAGATCGACGCCGATTGGGCAACGGGGTTCCGACGCTCCTCGGCCCATTTCGTCGAGGCCCTGCGGACGGGCACGCCGGCCGCGATGTCGGCGATGGAAGCAGCCAAGGTGCTCCAACTGTGCTTCGCCGTCTACCAGGCGTCGGACACACGCCAGCCCGTCGACCCCCGCAGCATTACCGGATCGGTCACCCCGGCCGGCTGGGCCGAGTGGTAGGGCTACACGCGGCTCGAGTCGCACGATGGGGAGTTCGCGTTGGACCGTCTGGGTGTAACCCCGCCATTGACGGTTGTACGCCACGGCTCTCGTGACCATGGCGGCGCGCTCCTCGCCGGCGAGGGCCCGGGCCCGGACCGGTACCGATCGACCTGACACGTGGACGGTGCCAACGGGGTCGGTGGTCAGGTTCATCCACCACGCCGGAGGACGCTCGCCGCCGTAGTTCGACGCGATCACCACGAAATCCTCCCCGTCGGGCATGTACAGGAGCACCACGCTGCGAGAGAGCCCCGACCGACGACCCCGTGTCTCGAGCACGAGGAACCGGAGGCGGGGCCCGGACCATGACGGACGTCCCCGGGTGCGGACCAGCACGCGGGTGTGCCTCTTGGCGAAGGCGCGGAAGAACCGAACCTGCAACGTGTCAGATGTCGGGGCCGGTGTCACGGCCGCCACGCTAGCGGGCGACCCCCTGACGCCTCGTCGGCGCCAGACCTCAGCGGCACGGCTTCAGAATTCGAGCCTCAGCGACAGAGGGCCAACATGGTCCGCATGCCGCTTTCGATCCCGCGGCCGAGGATGTCGAGGTCCTCGGTGGTGTCCCAGTCCCCGGTGATCCCGAACGTCACCTGGCCGTCGTAGGAGAAGATGGCCAAGCCGATGCGGACCTGGCCCGCCAACGGGACGTAGGGGTACGCGGTCACCATGCGTCGGCCCGCCACGTAGAGGGGCAGTTGGGGCCCGGGCACGTTGGTCGTCACGGTGTTGACGTTGCGCTGGGCGACGCGACTGGCGAGTCGCATCCCGAGGGCCAACAACATGGGGGGTGCGAATCCCGACAGCGACGTCAACGCTTCGCCCGCCACGGCTTCTTTGGACTCCTTGAGGCCTGTCATCTGGAGCGTGATGGCCCGAAGGCGCTCGGCGGGGTCGTCGATGCCGACGGGCAGGGCGGCGAACATGGCCGAGACCTTGTTCTGCAACGTGCCGTCCCCCACGGCCATGGCGCCGGGGCTCCGGGGCCGGACCGACACCGGGACGAGGGTGCGGACGACGCGCTCGACCGACTCGCCCCGGGAGCGGAGCAATTCGCGAAAGCCGTTGGTGATCGAAGCCAGGACGACGTCATTGAAGGCACCGCCGAGGCCCTTGCGGACGCGCTTGATGTCGTCCACCGTCGTCGCCGCCCACGCATACCGGCGATGGGGGCCGAGGGGGCCGTTGAGGCTCGAGATGGGAGTGGGACGGATCAGGCCGGCCATCGACGACAGGCCCCGGGCCACCTCGCCGGCCCGGGACAGCGCGTACGCGGGGCACGCGGGTGCTCGCCCGCACGGCCCGGAGTTGCTCGTAGGGGCTCCGGACCAGGTCGCTGGCGGCTCCGAGGACCAAGCTGGCACCGCTGGGTGCGGGTCGGGGGACCCAATCGTCGTCCACGGGGGGCGAAGGCTGGGGCGTGGTGTCCATGATCACCGCCAGGAGGTCCGTCCCCGACACTCCGTCGACCAGCGCGTGGTGGGTCTTCGAGAGCAGCGCCCAACGTCCCCCTCCCGAGTCCCTCGACCATCCAGATCTCCCACAAGGGTTTGGATCGGTCGAGCTGCTGGGCCATGACGCGTCCCACGAGCGCCCGGAGCTCGGGCTCACCTCCCGGGGCGGGGAGCGCGGTGTGGCGGAGGTGGTAGTCGATGTTGAAATGCTGGTCGTCGACCCACACGGGCCGGCCCATGTCGAGGGGCACGAACCGGACCACCTGCCGGTAACGGGGAACGAGCGGGAGCTTGCCCCGGACCATGTTGACGACGTCGCCGTAGCGCGGTGCAGGCCCCTCGAAGATCCCGATGGCGGCGATGTGCATGTGGCTGACGTCGTCCTCAACGTGCAGAAATGACGCATCGAGTGGGCTCAACCGGTCGAAGCTCACGGTCCACCTTCTTTCTCGTGCCGTCGCGAGCAGCATAGGACCAACGCCGCGGTGACCCGAGGGTCACTTGCGGCCCGACCCGAAGCCGGCCCGCCCGGGCGGGCCGGCTTGCCCGGCTGGCCGGATGAGCTGGACAGGTCGGTCAGATGAGGTGGAAGCGGAGGAGCTCGAAGGACCACTCGACCACGACCGCGGCGATCACGATCGGAAGCAGGAACTTCACGCGGGCCGGCCCCATTCGGAGCGCAATGGCGATAGCCGCCGCGATCAGGAGTAACCCCAGCGGGGCCGCCGCGAATCCCGCTCGGACGTGGCCCCCGAGGGTGTCGCGGACCGAAGTCGTGACCCCGCAGAAGGGACAGGGCACGCCCGTGACCGATCGCATCGGACAGGGCAACCCGACTCCCGCCGGCAGGTGGGCGAGAAGGAGCCCTCCCGCCAAGAACGCCGCCGCCGGCCTCTGGAGCCTCCGGACGTCGACCTCGTAGGAGGTGTTCGCGATCACGACCCCGGTGGCAGCAAGCTGAATTTCCTGGGGTGGGACGCGGATGACCACCGTGCTCATGATCTTGTCGCCCAGTGTCTGGCGGTTCTTGTCCCACAGGGGGAAGAGCCATCCCACGTAACAGATGATGGAGTCCACCAGATGGGCGAGGGCGCGGACGATGCCCAGGCCCGCACCGATGGGCTGTCCCGTGGCTTGGCCGATGCACTTGAGGCCGATCGTCCGCATGCCCGGCGATTGCCCGTTCTGACCGACCTGCACGGCCAGGAAGATAGCGATGGCGATGCCGACCAGATCGGCCAGGTAGACGACGCCCGAGCCGATGATCGCACCGAGGATGGCGAACGGGATGATTATCACCACGGTGATGGCCCAGTCGATCAACAATCCCAGTGCGCGCGGTCCCCAATCAGCGAGGACACCCTGGGGCGAGTAGGCACCGGGGGGTGGGACATAGCCCCCTCCGGGGGGATAGGCCCCGGGTGGCGGTGCGTAGCCACCGGGGGGCGCGGCGGGATAACCGCCGGGGGGTGGAGATCCCGCGGGAGGGGGATAGCCCCCGGGTTGGGGGACGCCGCCACCGGGGGGCGGATACCCACCGGGGGGCGGATACCCACCGGGGGGCGGATACCCACCGGGGGGCGGATACCCACCGGGGGGCGGAGGATTGCCACCCTCCATGGTCATGGCGCCGGGGCTCATGGCGCCGGGAGGCGGGTAGCTGACGGGAGGGGCGGGACTCCCGAACGGGGGCGGCGACGGGGTCCCGAAGTCGCGGGCGGAGGACGCCGCCGGTGGGGCCGCTACTGCTCTTCCGCACCCCCTGCACGCGGTGTCCTCAGGTTGGAGTTGGCTTCCGCACTGCGAGCAGTAGTTCATGGCGCTCCTCAGTTTGAAGGTGCGAAGCGACAATAACCCACCCTCGTCGAATCCTGGCGGAAGCGTCCGACGATCATGAGGCTCGATATTCACGCCAGGGCACGACCCCAATGGAGTCGTTTGCAGTGGCAACGGATCGGGTTCTGAATCGTCACAGACCATTGCACGCGGCAACTCGTCGCACGGCCTCCGAGGCCGGGCTGGACGAGAGGCCAGGCCGCACCGAGACGTCTAGAGGGTGAGCACCCCACGGGCCAGCTTGCCGGCGTGCATGTCCTCGACGATCTCGCGAAAGCCCTCGAGCGGGCGGGTCTCGGTCACGAGCTCGTCGAGCATCAGCTTGCCGCTCAGATAGAGCTCCACCATCAAGGGGATGTCATGGTGAGGACGAGACGCGCCGTAGCGGCATCCGATCAGTCCTCTGTCGACATAGGCGAGGTTGTTGATGTCGACACTGACCTCGCTGCCGCGGGGGGCACGCCGATGGCGACGGCGGTGCCGCCCCAGTCGAGCGAGTCGATGGCGTTGCGGAGTACCGAGGGGTGGCCCACACAGTCGAACGCCCACGTCACGCCGCCCGGGCCCAGGGCACGGGCCATCGACTTCGGCCCGTGGGGGACGATCTTCATGATCTCCTCGACGGCGTCGGCTTTCGAGGCGTCGACGAAGTGGGTGGCCCCGAACTGCATGGCCAGGTCCTCTTTCGAGGCCATGGTGTCGACAGCCACGATGCGGCTGGCGGCCGACAGTCGGAGCGCCTGGATCACGTTCAGGCCCACGCCCCCGACGCCGAACACCGCCGAGGTCTCGCCGGGCGCCACCTTGGCCCGGTTGAGCACCGATCCCACACCGGTGAGGACACCGCAGCCGATGAGACAGGCCGAGGTGAAGGGGACGTCCTTGGAGATGGGGACGGCCTGGATCTCCTGGATGATGGTGTACTCGGCGAACACCGAGGCCGCCGCGAAGTTCGAGGCGGGCTCGCCGTTGTAGGTGAACGGGGTCGAGACGTTGCCGAGACTGCGGATGCACATGGTGGGGTGGCCGGTGTTGCAGGCCCGACACGTCCCGCAGCTCGCCAGGGTGGCCACGACGACGTGGTCTCCGGGCTTGACCGATCGGACCGATGACCCGACGGACTCGACAATGCCCGCGCCTTCGTGGCCGAGGACCGAGGGGGCCTTCCAGGGGATGGTGCCGTCGAGCACGGACAGGTCCGAGTGACAGACCCCGGCGGCGACGATCTTCACCTTGACCTCGGTGGGGCCGGGATCGGTGATGCCGAGCTTGTCGGTGACCTCGGCGTCCTCACCGGTGTAGACGATCCCTCGCATCAGGCTCCCTTCACGGGTCGTTGCGCGAAGAGCTCGCGCAGCTCGGTCTTCAGTACCTTGCCACTGGCGTTGGTGGGCAGGGCGTCGATCAGCTCGACGTGGCGGGGCACCTTGTAATTGGCCATCTGGTCCCGGGACCACGACTTGAGCTCCTCGCCCAGCGCACCGGGGTCGGTCCCGGAGCGGAGGACCACGAAGGCGCAACCTACTTCGCCCATGCGGTCGTCGGGCACGCCGATCACCGCCGCCTGGGCCACACCGGGGTGGCGGAGCAGCGCGGCCTCGATCTCGGCCGGATAGGCGTTGAAGCCGCCCACGATGAACATGTCCTTCTTGCGGTCGGTGATGCGGACGTTGCCCGCGTCGTCCATGACCCCGATATCGCCGGTGTGGAGCCAACCCTGCGGCGTCGATGGCCTGCGCGGTGGCGTCGGGGTCCTCGAAGTAGCCGGTCACCACGGTGTAGCCGCGGACCACGATCTCGCCCGGCTCACCGCGTGGGAGCTCGACGTTCTGGTCGTCGACGACGCGGACCTCGAGGCCGGGGATGGCGCGCCCCGAGGTCTGGGCGATGGTCTCGGGGTCGTCGCCCTGACGGCACATGGTCACCGTGCCCGTGGACTCGGTGAGCCCGTAGGCGGTGAGGACGGTCGAGAAGCTGAGCTCCGAGCGCATGCGCTTCACGAGCTCGACGGGCACCACCGCCGCGCCGGTCACGGCCAGACGGAGACTCGAAAGGTCGTAGTCGGCACGTCGGGGGTGGTCGAGGATCGACTGGTAGAGCGTGGGCGGGCCCGGAAGCACCGTGATGTGTCGGGCGGCGACGGTGGCGAGGACCTTGTCCACGTCGAAGACCGGCTCGGGCACGATGGTCGCACCTTGCATGAGACAGGCGATGATGCCCGCCTTGTATCCGAAGGTGTGGAAGAAGGGGTTCACCACCAGGTAGCGGTCGCCTTCGGCCAGGCCCACGATCGAGGCCCACGTGGCGAAGGTGCGGAGCGTCTGCGCGTGGGTCGTCATCGCCCCCTTGGGACGCCCCGTCGTCCCCGAGGTGAAGATGACGTCGGAGAGATCGCCGCCGGTGACACCGGCCCAGCGAGCCCGTTCCGCGCTCACGTCGATGGGGGCACCGACCACACCCTCGTCGCACTCCACGACACCCTCCGTGCCGGCCAGGAATTCGTGCCAGCCGAAGATGGGGATCTCGTCGGTGGTGGTGACTTCGCTCGTGGTGCCATCGTCGTCACGGAGCAGGACGATGCGCTCGAGGTGGGGGACGTCCTCGTCCTCGAGCATGTCCGGGAAGTCGATCCCGAGGAAACCGCGGACCGTGAACAGCGCCCGAGCGCGCGACCGGGTGAGCACGTAGGCGGCTTCGGGCCCCTTGAAGCGGGTGTTCAAGGGGACGAGCGCAGCGCCGGCGCCGACGAGGCCGAGTGCGGCCACGACCCACTCGGCCATGTTCGGGGCCCACATCGCCACGCGGTCGCCGGGGTGGATGCCCGCCGCGATGGCCGCGCCGGTGACCCGGAGCGCTTCGTGTTCGAGCTGGGAGAAGGTCACACAGACGTCGCCGTCGACGACCGCCTCGGCGTCACCGAACCGGACCGCGGCGTCAGCCACCAGGCCAGGGATCGATCCCCATCGGAGGTCGCCGCGAGGGTCCTCCGGCGCGTCTCCCCCATCGCCGTGCCCTGCAGCGTCTCCCCACCCCGGCCTCTGCGCCCCCAGCGGATCTGACACGGCGTCAGGCTACCGAAACCGGACGCGTGCACCCGAGAGTGGCCGTAGCACCAAAAATCGGGGGCATGCACCAAGAGGCCATTCGCCCTGGGTGGTGCATACATCGCCGGGGGCTTACGGTTGGTCGCGTGACCTTGCGGCGGGGCGCGATCCTGTGCGACTTCATCGGATGCTGGAGCGCCCTGGTGGTGTCCAGCCCCATCGAGAGGTTCCTGCCGCCCGCACATGACATCATCCAGCACCGGGCATGGGTCAAGGGCTGGACCACCGATCACGAGGGACGCGATTTCTGTTCCAGACACCCCCTGGCCCCGTAGCCGGGGGTCCTGGCAGTCTAAACCGCCACGGTGGCAGACATGACTGACATTCCCCGGTACTCTGCGGATTTGGCACCGGGGCGTCCCGGCTTCGGGGGCTTCAGCCTTCCGACTGCTTTTCCTGCCGTGGGCTCAACGCCCCGGTGCCACCAGGGTTCGCCGAAGCAGTTGCCGAAGTGGCCTTTCTTGCGCAGAAATCTCTCCTGAACCTAAAAGTGGGCCCACCTGGACCCTTCTTGAGCAAGTCAAACCGAACCGCCCACTCCGCCGGCTCCGAGATGGGACCGCGGGGCCCCGAACCAGGGCCACGGTGCGATAATGGCTCGGGGACGTTGTGGGGGGAGTGCTGACGTGGGCCGAGGGGGCAATCGTGACGGCGCGACGACGCGCCTGATCTCACTGGTGGGGCTGGCGGCGATCTCGGCGGTGCTGGGCGCCTCGTGCTCGACCTCGGCGCCGACCTCGGCCCTCAAGCAGCCGAAGACGCCTCACGTCTCGGCTCCCTCGTCGACCGCGACCACGATCTCGAGGTCGACGACCATCACCGGCGTCTACGGCAACGGGTCGTCGATCACCGGCGACAGCGGACCCGGCACGAACACCGGTCAGGGACTGGTCCTCCCGGGGGCGACCTCGACCACCGTCGTCGGGGGGGTCAGTACCACGATCACCCCGAGCAATCCCGACATCGCGGCGTTGCCCACCACGGGCGTGACGCCGACGACGGCGGCTCGGTACCGAATCACCAAGGGCGGGCGAAAGGTGCTCATTCGACACCTGAGCCCGATCATCTCGAAATTCAGGCCACCCTCAAGCCCCGTCGGCGCCACCGTGATCATCGTTGGCAAGCGGCTTCAGCACGCCACAGCCGTGGCGTTCGACGGCATCCGGGCGACGATCACCTTGAACACCGCCACCCGGATCAGGGTCGTGGTTCCTGCCGGCGCCACGAGCGGGCCCATCAGTGTGGTCACCACCAGCGGGTCGGCGACGGTGTCGGGGTTCGTCGTCGACTGAGCCGTCCGACACGCCGGAAACGATGTCGCCGCAAGATGAGGCGGGATCGGGGGCGTTCAGTCGTCGTCCCATTCAGCCGGGCGTTGCTTCCGGGCTCGATATTTCTCGGGGTCCTCGTGGATGAGGTGCCACCAGGCGAAGATGGCGAGCAGCGCGAATCCGGGCCATTCGGCGGAGTACACCCAGCTGAGCCCGTTTCCGGTGAGAGCCCTCGTCACCTGCCACCATCCTGCGACCAGGCACACCGCGGCGAGCAGGAAGAACTCGAAGTGAAGCAGGAACGCCCTGCGCGAGAACCAGCGCTTCCGCACGGCAAGAGCGTAGACGCCGTCCGGCGATCAGTTGCCTGCCACAGTCGATGGCTGTCTCTGGTTTCGAGGGCGATCGTCGTCGAGACCGTCCCCTGGCGCGGTCGATGCACGGTCGATGAACGACCGTCGAGCCGTGGACAGCTCGAGCCCGAGACGCCCAGAGCCGCGACGATCTGACCGAGGCGCACGACGTGGCGGGCCCTCCGGCCGCGATCCACATCGGGTCGTCTGTGGGCTGGCCCGCGCTCGGCGCCGGCGAGCGGTGTCCCGATCACGATCGAGCCCGGAAAAGGCCAGGTAGATCGGGTTAGAGACGGCCTTTGTGATCATGGCACGGGCAATCGTCGAGGGCTAGCATCGCTGGCGTGCTGAACCGATGGGGGATCGGAGAGCTCCACCTCGATCGGCCCCACACCCGCGTCCTGACCAGGATCCAGAGCTTCGTCGCGCTCACCAAGCCCCGGATCATCGAGCTCCTGCTCATCACCACGGTCCCCACCATGTTCGTGGCGGCCCACCATGTGCCCTCGGTCCGGCTCATGGTGCTCACGATCGTCGGCGGAGCGTTGGCGGCCGGTGGCGCCAATGCCTTGAACATGGTCTACGACCGCGACATCGACGCCCTGATGGAGAGAACGAAGAACCGACCGCTGGTCACCGGTGCCATCACCCCCCGGGCGGCGACCATGTTCGCGGCGACGCTCGAGGTGGGGGCATTCGCCTTGCTGTGGTCGTTCGTGAACCCGATCTCGGCCCTGCTGGCGGTGTCGGCGACGGCGTTCTATCTGGGCGTCTACACCATGTGGCTCAAGCGGTCCTCTCCGCAGAACATCGTGATCGGTGGCGCCGCGGGAGCCGTGCCCGTCCTCGTGGGATGGAGTGCGGTCACCGGACACCTGGGCCTCGCCCCCTTCGTGATGTTCGGGATCATCTTCTTGTGGACTCCACCGCATTTCTGGGCACTCGCGGTCCGGTACCGAGACGACTACTCCAACGCCCGGGTGCCGATGCTCCCCTCGATCGTCGACCTTCGGACGGTGACTCGCAGGATCACCGGCTACGTGGTCGCCGTGTGGGTCGTTTCGCTTCTCCTTGTGCCCGCGGCCCATCTCGACATCGGCTACGCGGCCGTCGCCGTCGTGGCCGGTGGCGCGTTCTTCGTGTACGCCGTGGCTCTGATGCGGAACCCGAGTCCCCGTCGGGCCATGAAGCTCTTCGGGTTCTCGATCACCTACCTGACCGCATTGTTCGTGGCCATGGGCATCGATGCCGTTGTCCGGGTTCACTGACATCGTGAGCCGGGACGACGCCGGCCCCGACGTGTCCAACGCCGAGCACGAGCAACAACAGGATCCGCCGCAGCTCACCGAGGCTGAACGCTCCGCCGCTTTCCGCCGGCCCGAGCCCAAGGTCCCTCCCAAGTTCGCCTTGATGGTGGTGGCCGTCCTCGTGGGGCTGGGCATCGGCGGCACACTGCTCGAACACGTGCTCTCGAGCGTCGGCCTCAACCCGGATGCCACCACCGCCGGCCAGACCACGGCGACGACGTCGGCGCCCGGTCTCATCGCTCCCCCGGGCTCGGCACCGTCGGCGCCGCAGGTGGGCGCGCCCCTGCCGGAATTCATGGGGCTCACCCCACGCTCGGGCCGTGCCCCGGGATTCTCGCTCGAGGACCAGGCCGGACACCCCACGTCGCTCGCCGATGAGCGCGGCCACGCCGTGGTGTTGACCTTCTTCGACGGACCGTGCCAGGACATCTGCCCCGTCGTGTCGGCGGAGCTACTCCGAGCGGCGAGCGACCTGGGGTCGGCCGGGAATCGTGTCGTCTTCCTGACTGTGAACACCGACCCCGTCGCGCTCTCGAGTGCGCCGGGGTCCGCGGCTGCGGTTCGAGATGGACTCGGGAGGCTGGCGACGTGGCACTTCCTCACGTCGAACCTCACCACGCTGAACGCAGTGTGGCGGGCATACGGGGTGTCTGTGAACGTCTCACGAACCTCGGGGATCGTCGCCCACAACGACGTCATGTACTTCGTCGATCCTTCGGGCCGGCTCCGCTACGAGGCCACGCCCTTCGCCAACGAGAGCTCGGCTGGAGCGTTCAGCCTGCCGTCGGCGAGCATCGCCCGGTGGGGCCAGGGCATCGCCACCTACGCTCGCCGGTTGCTCGGGGAGGCCTCGTGAGCGAGGTCTCGGGGCCCACCACGACCGAGCGACGATTCCCACCGGTCCCTGAGCCGGAACGGAGCACGACCCGTTGGTACAAGCGGCGAGGGTTTCTCGTCGCCGTCGGTGTCGTCGTGGTGGTCGGAGCCGCCGTCATCAGCGATCTCCCCACCCCGACCTCGCCCGCCTCCGACACCAAGGTCGAGAACGCCGTCATCAAGGAGATCAATGCAGACGTGGCCCCGTGCCTCTTCTCGGTGCGCGAGGCGCTGACCCTCTACGGCGACGAGACGTCGGGAACGCTGAGCTCCGCTCACCGGGCCCAGATCCCGGCGCTGCTTCGCGATGACCAGACCGCCTGCTCCTACACCAACGACAACATCTTCCAGCTGTCGGAGATCGACGTGCCCGGCTCGGCGGCGGGAAAGCAGGTGAGCCAAGCGGTGAACACCGTGACGGTCTGGGCCACCTCGGACGCCCTGGGAGCCATCGAGGCGATCCAGACCCTCACCGCGCGGCCCGGGGACCGAAAGGCCCGATCCCAGCTCCACCACCAAGAAGGTCTCCTCGCCGAAGAGCGCGACAAGGCAACGGCCGAGATCGACGCTGCGGGCCACGCCCTGGGCACGAGGCTGGCGCCACTCGACGTCTCGACCGAGTCACTTCCCGGCGTCCCGGGCTCCCCGAATCCGTCGTAGCACCGCCAGGTACCCCGAGAGTCGAACCCGGCACCGAGGTCAGGGCGACGGATGGCCCTCGTCGGGGCGGTCCCCGACCGAGTCGTCGAAGGCGCCACGCCGTCGGTCTCGAAGCAGCCGGTACAGCGCATCGTCGGGATCCTCGTCGCTGCGGAGCCAGAGGACCAGGTTCGAGAAGATGACGGGGATGAACGCGCACAGCGACGTCAGCCAGAGAACACCCGTCGTCAGCGCCTGGTCCGCCGAAACGCTGAGGTCACGACCGACCACATGGTTATAGGAGGGGTAGACCGACGCGTGGGACAGGCCCACCAGGTATGCGGTGACCCAGATCGTCCACATGGCGACCGCCGCGAGGGCGATGCGCTTGGGCCGCGCCAGGCGCGGTGAGAACGGCGGCGACTCGACCAGCTCGAGCCACAACCCGACTCCGGCGGTGACCAGGGTAAGGGCTTCGAGCAGAGCCAGCCACCCATGGCGGGCCAGTGCGTCGACGCTGGGCGGGATGCGCCACGCCACCACCAGGGCCACGTCCACGACCAGATAGGCGACGCTCCGGGCCAGCTCGGGGTGGCGCCGGCGCGCCGCCGCGGCCCGGTCGGCGACCCCCGGTCGCTCGAGCACGGCCACCCCTTCGCGATCCGCGACACCGGCGCTTCCTGCCGCGACGCCCAGGAGGCGCCAGGGCGCTCCCAGAGCCACCAGGGCCGGCACGCCGATGGCGAGCAGAGCGAACTGCAGCGCCTCGAGGACCTCGACCCGGCGGGCCACGGTGGAGAGTGGCGGCACCAGCGCGCCCACGAGGAGCACGACGGCTAGGACCAGCAGAACCCGACTCGCATCGGTGGTTCGCGGTCGGGTGTTCGCACTGCTCTGATCGTGGGCCGGTGCAGGGGGCCGCTCCTCAGCGGCCCACTCGGTCACCGGTTCGGGCGACGTTGGAAGAAGCCCCACAGACACACGACGGCGAGTGTCCCGACGGGGATGGCGAAGGTGAGCGCCTGAGCCCCGACGAGGCTTGCAGTCCCGAGCATCGCTCACCACCTTTCGATTCCGAACACCACCCGGTCCGAACACCACCCGGCCCACACCCGGGGCAGGCACCCGGTCAGATCACATAGAACAGTAGCCAGAAGAGCACGTCGACGAGGGCGATGAAACCCCAGAAATACGAACACGCCTCGAGGTTGGCCCGGAACAGGCGGGCCACCGGAAGCGTCGAGCGCACAGCCCCGCCGTCCTCGGTCACCGCCCTCCGGAGCCTGAGCCAGCGGGCCAGGAGGGTTTCGAGCCAATAGACCCCCACGAGGAGCAGAGCGATGTTCATGCCGGCCCACGCCACGAAGCACGAGGCATAGCCGCTCGACCCGGGGAAGAAGGGCATTTCGGTCAGCTGCCAGATCTGCAGCCCGATGGCCACCAGCCCGGCGAGGACCGTGGTCCAACCGGCCACCTCCCAGTCCAGGGTTTCGCCCCGCCGGAGACGCATCGTCCCGTACGCGCTCAACACGGCGCCGGCCAGGGCCACGGCGAAGATGGCCGCCCCGACGCCGGTGGGCGCCGTGATGTTGTGCGGTCGCCACAGGTCTTGGCTGTTGGTCGAGCGGAGATAGAAGTAGGCGAACGCCAACGACGCGAAGAAGAACGCCGTGATGCCGATCACGAGGCGCCCACCGGTCCACATGGCGCCTTCCGCCGAGCGCATCTCGTACTCGATCTCCTCCGGCGTCTCGTGGAAGTCCAGAGGGGCCTGCGCCGAGGGGTCTTTGGTGGCGGGTTCGGTGGTCATGCGATCGGTGGCCTCGGGTCAGCGGATCCTTCTTCTCCGGTCACGGCGTCCTCTCCCAGCGCGCCCGGCGCATCGGCTCGGACGGCTCCGGTCAGTGCCAGGGTCCTGGGGCCGAGGTCGGCGACGGCCTGCGTGTCGGTCCGGCCGTAGTGGTAGGGGTCGGCCAGCACGACCGGGATCCTCGTGAAGTTGTAGGAGGGGACGGGCGTGGGCGTCTGCCACTCCAGGCCCAGCGAGTGCCAAGGGTTGGCAGGAGCGGGCTTGGGGTCGACGAAGGTCGACCAGACGAAGTTGGCCACGAAGATCACGAACGACGCACCGAGAAGGAAGGCGCTCACCGAGGCGAAGTCGTTCAGCACCTGGAGGTTCTGCGCGTACTCGAACACGCGGCGAGGTTGGCCCAGCAACCCGACGAGGAACAGCGGGAAGAACGTCAGGTTGAAGAAGGTGAACATGGTCCAGAAGTGCCACTTCCCCAGCCGCCGGTTCATGGTCTTCCCCGTCATCTTGGGCAGCCAGTAGTAGAGGCCACCGAAGAATGCGAACACCAGCCCACCCATGATCGTGTAGTGGAAATGGGCCAGGACAAAGAAGCTCCCGTGGACGGTGACATTGACGGGAACGTCCGAAAGGAAGACGCCTGATATGCCACCGATCAGGAAGTTGAAGAGCATCCCCAAGGCGAACAACATCGGGACGTCGTAGCGTATCTTGGCTTTCCACAGCGTTCCGAGCGCCACGAGGAAGACGAATCCCGTGGGGATGGAGATCAGCTCGGTGGTGAGCATGAACAGCGGCCGCATGTCGGGGTTGATCCCGCTCTGGAAGAGATGGTGCTGCCACACGAAGAACGAAAGCAGCGCGACCCCGATCATCCCCGCCGCGGAGATCCGATATCCGAAGAGGGGTTTTCTCGTGAACACGGGCATGATCTCGGCCACGATCCCGAAGCCCGGCAAGGCCATGATGTAGACCTCGGGGTGCCCGAAGAACCAGAACAGGTTCTGCCAGAGGTAGGCGCTGCCACCACGCTCGTTGACGTAGAAGGCCGTCTGGGCGGTCCGGTCGAGGACGCCGAACAAGCCACCGGCGACGAGCGTCGGTGTGGCCAGAGTCAGCAGTGCGGCCGTGGCCAGGATGGACCACACGAAGACCGGCACCCGGCCCCAGCTCATTCCCGGCGCGCGGTAGTTGATGATGGTGGCAGCGAGATTGAAGCCCGCACAGATCATGCCGATCCCGATGACGGCGAATCCCACGAGATAGGCGTCCATGGCCGGCGTCGCCTGGGTCTGCAGGGGCGCGTACCCCGTCCACCCGGTGGGGAAGCCACCCAGGGGCAGGGCGGTCAATATCACCAGGTAGCCGGCGCCGAAGATCCACAGCGAGAAGGCCTCGACGCGTGGGAATGCCATGCGGCGGGACCCGATCATGAGAGGGACCAGCCAGTTCCCGAGCGGACCGACGACGATGGACGACGCCATCATCATCATGATCGTTCCGTGCTCGCTGACCACCGAGATGTAGGTGCCGGGGCCCAAGACGTGACTGGTCGGGGTCAACAGCTCGGTCCGGATGGCCATCGCCAACAGGCCGCCGGTGAAGAAGAACAGGAGGACGACGATCGTGTATTGGAGGCCGATGACCTTGTGGTCGAGCGCGGGGCCGAAGTAGCGGGTCCAACTCTTCGACATCGTGGGGGGCAGGGGCTCTCGTCCCACGATCTTGGCCAGCGGGTAGTTGAGCATCCCGGCGCCGGCGAGCCATCCCACCACGCCGATCGAGAGCCCGAGCACCGTGGCCACGTCGTTCTGACCGTTGGACTGGAAATTGTCGTAACCCGCCGCGATGAGGTTGCCCACCCAGTGGCCGAATGCGTACCCGGCGACCGCACCGACGAGCGCTCGGCCCAGGTGAGGGCCGAACAAACCAAAGTGGCGATGCCGGAGCCCGGCGCCCGGGGGCGAGGCGTCACCCGAGTGCTCAGCTCCGACCGACGCACGCATGTCCAGTGCCATGCCCTCAGTCGTCCTTCCTACTTGCTCGGACTCGTGGCGCCGTACTGCTCCACGTTGCTGTACGGGTCGACATTGTCGGGATACAGGCCACCATCGGCGCCGTTGGCGTCAGGGACATAGGTATAGGAGAACGGCGGCAGGAGCTTCGTGTTGGCGGCGTTCTGGCGTTGGGTGGACTGGGCCCAGACGAAGAACTGCGACTTGGTGAGGACCCGACCGAAGTTGTACATGGCTCCGTGCCACAGCCCACACAGCTCGGCGCAGCGCACCGTGAACGCTCCCAGTTGGCTGGCAGTGGTGTAGGCGACGTTGTCCACCTGGGGGTTGGCATCGGCCTTGACCCCGAGCTGGTACGCCCAGAAGGAATGGATGACATCGAGGGAGGTCACGTGGAAGGCGACGGGGGTGTCGACCGGGATCATCAGCTGTCTGGTCTCGAATCCCCCGAAGGTCGGGTACCGATAGGTGAATTGCCATTGCTGGCCGATGACCTGGATGGGAAGGACGTCGTGCGACGTCGGAGTCCAGATCGGGCTGGGCCCTTCGCCCCCGCCGGCACCGGCCGGCACCACGAGCTCGACCACGCCGTAGACGAACACGCCCAGCACGATCACCGTGCTGGTGGCGATCCAGCCGACCTGGATCCCGAAGTGACCACGGGCCTTGGGGCCGCCCTCAGGCTCCTCGGCACCGGCCCGTGATCCGCGCCAGACGATGAGGGCGTAGGCCATGTACACCCACACCGCCAGCATGACGGGGAGAGCCGCCATGAACAGGACGTTGAAGTCGGTCTGCTGACCGCTCGCCGACGACGACATCGCACCGGGGGGTACGTGGGGGCCGACGGCGAAGTAGAAGACGATGTCGGCCACGACGGAGAGGACCACCCAGATGGTGATCATCCGTCGGAAGTGGTGGGTCTCGGGGACCGTGCTCACGCCACCACCTTGAGGAACCCGTCCATGTACCCCACCGTCTGCATGGGACCGCCGTTCCCGTAGAGGTAGCCCCCCGCGCAGGGGACGAAGCACTGCCACGGATACTGACCCGGGCCCGGGGTCATGAAGGAGAACGTGATCACGTTGTGGTCGTAGTTGGAGGTACAGGGTGCGAGGTTGCACGGGTTCTTGGCGTCGGGCGAGATGCCGACCAACGGGACACTGATGCCCAACGTGGGGATCGTGAAGGTGTGGCCCACCCCGTTGGTGTCGTAGGAGTCGATCACCGACTCGGGCGTCCCGTTGTAGGTTGCCTCGGTTCCGACCGTTCCGATGACCTGACCGAGCTGTTGGTTGCGCAAGGGGGAACCACTGTCGTACTGGAGCACCGTCACGTTGATACGCGTGTGGGCGGGGAGATCCCACAAGGTGGTGTGGACCCATTGCCCGCTCGGGTCCTTGACGAGATACGACACCCAACCGGGGTGGACTCCGAAGCCGATGACTCCCACGGTCTGGATCGTCAGGTCGACGGGCGCCCCGGCCTGGTGACCGGCGGTGAAGTCGACGGTGGTCGGTGACGAGCGCAGAAAAGCCATGACCGTGAAGACCACGAGACCCACCGCCACACCGAGCAACACGCCGATGATGGCCAGCCGGCCGCCGCGCGCCACGCTCAGTCCTTTGGTGCCCCAACAGGGACGGATCCGCCGAAATACATGGAGCCCCCTCGGCTCTAAGTCCGCTCCACGACCAGGTCTCCGTGCACTACCTGCCGGTGGCCCCGACCGCTTCGTCGCAGACGCTAGGCCCGCTAAAGGCCCTCGTCAACGATCTTCCGCGTGGGCCAAGGGCGCGTCGGGGAGCCGGTGGAGCATGTGCTCGAGTGCGTTGGAAAGACCACCCTCCGCCACCATGGCCCGCCGTATGACCACGATCAGCGCGGGGACCGCCCAGAAGTCGCCGCATACCCACAAGATGGCCGCCCCGATCTGCTGATCGGCGAACGGTGACAGCGAGACACCGGGGATGTGGGCGTAGACCGGGTACCACGACGAGCTCGTGAAGATGCTCAGCGACATGGCGAGCACGAACATGACGATGTTCGTGGCGATGATCGCTCCCCCCTGCCAGACGAGCGATGCCCTTGGCTTCATCGGGTGCGACGGGATGATCTGGAGCCAGAAGAGGACGCCGGTGAGGAGAAAGGTCCCGTGCATGAGCCAGATGTGGACCGACTGGTTGTTCTCGGCGAGGTCGAAGAGCGCGGGGAAGTGCCAGAGCACCATGGCGGCGTTGAAGGCTCCCAGTGCGGTCCACGGGTTCATGGCGAGCCGACCGAGGGCCCGCAGGGGACGGGCCCAGGAGCCCAACAGCAGTGCTCGCCCGAGTCGGCGGCGAAGCCCCACCGGGAAGGCGAAGAGCAGGGGAATCCACGGGGCCCCGGCCACGATCAGGATCGGGACGTAGAAGGAGATCAGGATGTGCTCGATCATGTGGACGAAGAAGTAGTCATCGGACCAGTAGTCGATGGGCGACTCCACCGCCACCAAGAGACTGGCCAGCCCTCCGTAGAACATGAGCGAGCGCCACCGCCGGATCCTCGTGCGCCGGGGATCCGAGCGAGCCCGCAAACGGGCCAATCCCACTTCATGGGCGACCACCACGGCGACCACCACGACCAGGAAGGGGTCGAACGACCAGTGACCGGTCAGGTAGGACATGGCCTGGTCTTCATGGCCGACACCGACCTGCGGGACCGCAGGTCACGACGAGGAACCGAATTGGATCGGCACGGTCACGGTACCGATCTTGCTCCAAGTCCGGGCCGACGCGTCGAGTCGCCAGTCGGTGAGCTTCGTCGTCGCCACGGCCAGCGCATCGACGAGTCCGCCCGTCGACACCGCAACGGTGGCGGTGCCGGGGGGCGGAGACGGCAGGGACTGCCAATCACCCCCGGGCCCCGTCTCGACGACGAGCGCCAAGGACCTGTTCGACCGGGAGACGAGCACCACGAATCCACCCCCCAGTTCCACGCCGGTCGAGGCGATGCGATCGCCGACTCGTAGCGGGAGTGCCACCGAGCGCGTCCAAGCGCCCCCGTCTTTGCTCGACAGCGCGACGATGCCCGTCCCGGACTTGCTGCGCAAGGCCACGAGGCCAGTCATCGCGCCGTTCACGTCGACGAGTCGCAGCACCTTGGTGCCCGTAGACGTCGACGGGCTCGAGACCCGGGGCCCGACCAGGCGCCATGTGCCGCCGGCTTTCCCGAAGATGCCGACCAGGCCCGACGAAGAGCATGTCGCCCCCACCTCCACCCCTCGGACAGGGTCAAGGGCAACCGCGCTCAGCTCCCCCACACCGCATGACCGACCCGCCACCGACGAGGCGATCGCATCTCGGCTGACGAGCTTCGACCAGTTCGAGGTGTTGCCCGCGCTCGTGAGCACCTCACCTCCTCGGCGCCGGACGAGGGCGACCAACCCATTGCGCAACCCCCCACTCGACGAAACCGCCAGGGCATCGGGAACCGCTGCCAAGCCACCGGGCAGTAGTCCGGGCTCCCAGGTCCTTCCCTGGTCCGTGCTCGAGGCGAGGGGTGAGAAGTCGAGATCCTGACTCGGCTCGAATCCCGCCAGTGAGGTCAGAGTTCCGTCTGCCTGGTCATTCGTGCTCACAACAAGGCCACCGTTGTCAGCGACCCCGGTGGGTGTGGACAGCACCCACCGCGAGGTGGCGGTCGAGCGGAAGAAGAGCTGCCAGAACGTGTTGAGCCGATCGTTGAGCCGGCCCATCGGAACGACGGCCTGCAGCGCGGGCCCGACGGCGGAGGTTGCGTCGAGGGGCACTTCTATCGAGAACGCGGAGTCGACAGGTGTGGCGCCGTTGCCGGACCCGGGGCTCGAGCAGGCCGCCAGCACGAACGCCGAGGCCACGAGCGCAGCCGCGCCGCCGACGAGCGGAGTGCGCGCCTTGATCCTCCTCACGTGTGGATCACACGCTCGAGTGCGTCGGCCAGGTACACCGAGAACGACGACGATGCCCACGAAGAGCCGTCGCCCGGGTCGGCACTGAGCACTTCGCGTGTGTGGCCACGGGCATCGATGAGGTAGGCGAGATCACTGTGGGCGATCATCGAACCGGCGGGCAAGACGGCAGCCTCGATGCCGTATTTCCCCCAGACATGCTCGAGCGCAGAGATCGATCCGGTGAGGAACAACCAATTGCTCATGTGATCGAGACCCTCTTGACGATCGAACGCGTTCGTCAGCGCAGTGGTCCGATAGATCGGGTTGGCCACCACGGCCACGAACACCACCCGGCTCGAGTCGGCTCCCAGCAACTCGTTGGCGCCGAGAAACTCCCGGGCGATCAGGGGGCAATCCGAGGTGCAGACGGGGTCGAGGAATGTCAACGCCACTGTCCGGCCCCGGAGGCTCGCCAGCGAAACGGTCCGACCCGCTTGGTCGACGAGGTGGAACTCGGGCGCAGGATCGTCGACGATGTTCGGGGTGCCGTCGACGGCCACAGCCAGGATGGGGTCGGCGTTCGGATTGGCCGCCGCCGCCGCCATGGGCACAGCACCGACGAGCACCACGGCGACCGACGCCACCGCAGCCAGGACTCGGGCCAGGTAGCCGGGAGCCACCCGGTCCCACCAGGGCCTCGTCTTCACCACGCCCACGGCGTCGGAGGCGACGGGAGCTGGTTCGGGCGCCGATGGGACGGTGACCGGAAGCGGCGCCGGAACTTTGACGACGGCCAGGTAGCCCGAGACGAAGACGAGCGCCATGGGCACCATGCTGTTGGGATCGGTTCCGACCCCCCCGAGGAATCCGAAGTCCTGGACGAAGACCCAATCGGCGGCACACAACGTCAGGGCCGCCCACGTCGCCGGCCACAGCACCCGGCGATCCGCCGTGCAGTACGCCATCCCGATGGCGGCCAGCATGATCACCAAGAAGAGGTTGACCCCCCACCCATGGCGCGCATCGAACCGTCCGAATGCCCCGACGGCCGAGGCGAAGGGGCCGGGCTGCGGGGTATGGGCCATCTCCCGGACCATGGCGGTGAGCGTTCCCCCGCCCGTGCCCCGCACCGAGCCCTGCCAGAACCCCCGCCCGGGCCAGGCCTGCAAGACAGCCATGCCGATCAGGAAGACGCCCGCGACCCGCAGGATCGATCGGCCCAGCCTCGGGGTCGACCAGGCCCGATCGGGAAGGGCGACGAGAGCGCCGGCCACGCAATAGAAAAGGACAGCGCCCGGTGTCCCGAAGAGCCAGGACGCGCCCGAGCCGAAGATCCCGCCGAACGCCTCGCCGAACGCCCACACGACGAGGCCCCACCCCATCGCCGCCAGCCCGGCGAACCGGGACCACCAACCTCGGGGAGCGAGGAGGAGGAGAGCCCCGATCCCGAGCTGGAGCCAGACCGCAGAAGCGGCGGCCTGCACGGGGTGGTCGCTCCAGACCTTGACGCCGACGTGCACGACATGCTGTACCCATCCCGGTGAGGTGCTCGCCGAGGGTTGGAACACACTCAGGGGCAGACCCATCGGCATCGCTGATTGGAGCTGCAGCAGGGCGTCGAGGATCCACAGCAGCCCGAACCCGATCCGAAGCACTCTCCGGGCCACGGGCTCGGCCCCGAACGTCACCGGGCTCTTCCCGGCGGGGATCGAGCCTGCCGCCACCGAACGGCGGTACTGGGTGGTGCGGAGGATGTTCCAGACCACCGAGAGCAACACCAGGACCAGACCGATCAGGAACATCTGGTGGAGGAGCGCGGCGTGGAACGACGAGACGACGACGGGGTTCTTGGTCTGAAGGAACGTTCCCATTCCCGGCATCTACGTGCCCCCCATGCCCGCCGGCTTCAGCGCTGATCCTTCGCCGTGCCCGCATCATTGCAGAGCCCGGCACCGACATCGCCGCGGCCCGGCGAGTCGTTTTCCCTGTTCAGGGCCCGGAGACGCTCAGGGGTGCTGGCTCGAGACCGAGACGATCTCGCCGCTCATGTACGACGAGTAGTCGCTGGCCAGGAAGACCATGACGTTGGCGACCTCCCAGGTCTCCGCCGAGCGTCCGAAGAGCTCGGCTTGGCGGAGGCGTTCCAACTCGTCGTCGGGGAAGACCCGGTTCAAAAAGGGATGGAGGGCCAGGCTGGGAGCCACGGCGTTCACCCGGACGCCATGGGCAGCCGCCTCGACCGCGGCGCAACGGGTCAGGGCCATGACCCCCGCCTTGGCCGCCGCGTAGTGGGACTGGTCGGCCTGGGCCCGCCATCCGAGGACCGATGCGTTGTTCACGACCACGCCACTGCCCTGGCCGTACATGTGACGGAGCTCGGCCCGCATGCAGCGGAAGGTGCCGGTCAGGGTGATGTCGAGGACCGTCGACCACTGGTCGTCGGTCATGTCCACGATGGGGGCGTTGCCGCCGAGGCCGGCGTTGTTGATGGCGACGTCGATGCGGCCGTGCTCGGCCATAGCCGTGTCGTAGAGATGTTGGACCTGGGCTTCGACGGTCACGTTGCAAGGCACCGCCAGGGGTCTGATCCCTGACACCTCGGCCAGCGCGTCGGCGGCTTCTCCGAGACGCCGCTCGTGCGCGTCGGAGACGACCACCGTGGCGCCTTCCTCGGCACAGCGCTTGGCCGTCGAGAAGCCGATGCCCGTGCCCGCCGCGGCGGTGACCACGACCACCTTGCCCTCGAGGAGGGCGTGGGGCGCAGGAGGTTGGGGTGGGTCGGGGGTCACGGGGACGGGTCTCGCTTCGCGGCTGCGACCTTGGGCTCGGGCGGGAGCCCGAGGACGCGCTCGCCGATGATGTTGCGCTGGATCTCGTTCGACCCGCCGTAGATCGTGTCGGCCCGGCTGAACAGGAAGATGCGCTGGAGGTCACTGAGCTCGTAGGGCAGGAACTCGGCCACTTCCGAGTGCATGCCGAGGACGTCCATGGCGAGCTCGCCGAGGTCGCGATGCCAGGTGGCCCAGAACAGTTTGGCGATCGACGCCTGGGGTGGGGCAACCGGGCCGTCCACGCCCGTAAGTGACCGGAGGGTGTTGAGACGCAGGATGAAGAGCCGGATCCAGATCTCGGCCAGTCGTTGGCGGAGCACCTTGTTGGTGGTGCTCGCGTTCTTGTGGGCGAGGTCGAGCAGATGGTCGAGCTCCTTGCGGAATCCCACGATGTCACCCAGCAGACCCACACCACGCTCGAAGGCCAGGGTGGCGAGCGCCACTCGCCAACCGTCGTTGACCTCGCCCACGACGAGATCGGCGTCCGTGCGGGCCCGGTCGAAGAAGACCTCGTTGAACTCCGATGTCCCGGTGATCTGCCGGATGGGCCGGACCTCGACGCCGGGTTGGTCCATGGGGACGAGAAGGTACGAGAGCCCCTGATGGCGCGGCGCATCGGGGTCGGTGCGGCACAGGACGAAGCACCAGTCGGCCCACTGGGCGTAGGAGGTCCAGACCTTCTGGCCGGTGATCACCCACTCGTCGTCCTCCAGGAACGCCTTGGTCTGGACGTTGGCAAGGTCGGAGCCGGCGTCGGGCTCGGAGTAGCCCTGGCACCACAGCTCGGTCCCCCACCGGATGGGATTGAGGAACCTCCTCTTCTGCTCGTCGGTGCCGTAGGCGATGAGGGTCGGGCCCAGAAGGCCTTCGCCCATGACGTTGACGCGGGCGGGGGCGTCGGCCCGGACGTACTCCTCGTTCCAGATGACCTGTTGCGACACGGGCGCGCCCCGGCCGCCGTACTCGAGGGGCCAACCCACACAGGTCCAGCCGTCCTCCCCGAGCTTGCGCTCCCAGGCACTGCGGAGGCCCCGTCCCTCGTGCTGCAGTCCGGCCCGGCCCAGGCCCCGGACCTCGGCGAATTCTCCCGTGAGGTTGGCCTCGAGCCAGTGGCGCGCCTCGGCTCGGAAGGCGGCGTCCTCGGGGCTGTCGTGGAGGTCCATGGGTGGGTTGCGGTGAAAGCTCCCTGGCAGGAAGCGTTTCCGGGGTGACGTTACCAAAGCGGTTCTGCGGCACTCCCGACGAACCGCACCCTCCACCGACCTGCCCGGACACCGCATTGCCCGGGGCCCGGAATTCCGGGTGAAGTTCGTGGAACAGTTGTCCCCCGGTCGGCGTTACCTGGGCATGGGAATACTCCAGAAGGTTTTCGCCAGACCAGCACGACCCCCCAAGGAGGGACACGTGGTACCTGAGATCGTGAAGTCAGAGGACGAGTGGAAGGCCGAGCTCCCGCCGGACCGCTACCACGTGTTGCGTGAGAAGGGCACCGAGCCGGCCTGGACCGGGGCGCTGCTCGACGTCCATGACCCGGGGCTGTTCCGCTGCGCGGCGTGTGGCGCCGAGCTCTTCCGGTCCGACGACAAGTTCGACTCCGGATCGGGTTGGCCGAGCTTCACCAAGGCGGCGGCCGATGGCGTCATCGTCGAGCACGACGACAGTTCGTTCGGCATGCGCCGGACCGAGGTCACCTGCGCCCGTTGTGGGAGTCACCTGGGCCACGTCTTCCCCGACGGCCCCGCTCCTACCGGTGAGCGGTTCTGCATCAATTCCCTGTCTCTGGAGTTCGAGCCCGGAGCAGTCCAATAGCGAGAAATGCTCGAACTTTCAGCCCGACACTAGTCGGGCCTCGATTAGCTCGAAGAGGGCAGCAAGGCGTCCGGCTTCCGCGGCACGACCTGTGCGTAGCAGAGCACGCTCGCCGTCCGCGCACGCCTCACAGGCCTCAAAGGCCTCTCGCTTCGTGAGAACTACTGCCTTCGCAAAACTCACCCGTCCTCCTTCAGCCATCAGCAAGGACTTCATTCCTGCATCTCCAGAAATTCATCGAACTCAAAGAACAGCTTGGTGTGACCATCTCGGTTCCAGCCGACTCACCGGACCCGCGATGGCAACCGCCACCGCGAGTCCGGATCGAGTCGATCAGGCGTCGATTCCAATGACCTCGGCTTGATCAGCCAGGTCGGAGTTTCCGGCTGGGCTTGCCTGGTCGGGACCGCGACGCTCGGTCCGAGAGATCTCGGCAGTTGCGAACCGGAGCGACGGACCGACTTCTTCGGCGGAGACTTCCACTCGACTGCGCCGCTCGCCATTGTCATTCTCCCAGCTGCTTTGCTCCAAACGACCCGTCACGATGACCCGGCTTCCTTTCACCAAGCTCAGCGCGACGTTCTCAGCGAGATCCCGCCAACAAACGACGTCGAAGAACGACGTGGCCTCTTCCCACTCGTCCGACCCACGGGGTTGCCACCGGCGATTGACGGCCATACCGAACGTGGCGTGTGCTTGTCCGTCTCTCGTATAGCGGATCTCTGGATCTCGGGTCAGATTACCTGACAGCGTCGTCGCGTTACTCATCGGTCTCTGCTCTCCTCGTCTGTCGCTCACCCGTTGGCGGCAAAGAGCATCATCGAGCAACGACCTTGCACGATACCTAGCTGATGACCTTTCCAGGTCGACAGCAATCGGACTGGACGCGTTACCCGCCAGGCCGAACGAACTGTCAGCAGGTAGATCGGGCGTTCAGCGACTGCGGGTAGCGAACGTACGCCGGGAGAGCTTTCGATAGAGAGCAATCGTCTCTGGGTGTACAGCGTCGAAGGGTTCGATGTCATCAGCTACGAGGTGGACGAGCTCCGCCATGACGGATTCAACGCCGGCAGGATTTCCGGCCGCGTCGGCCGCGTGGAGCAGGACGCGGTACAGACGTTCGTCGTATGGACTGACGCGCAGGCCTTGCCGCGCTGCCCATTCTGCGCCCGGGGCATCCAACGCCTCCAGACAATGCCGGGCATATCGACACGTGAGATCCACAATTCCTGCCTCGACGGTCGCCTGAATTCCCTCTAGAACAACCCAGTCCGGTGAGCGAAGACCGTCGAATGGTCGCCCGACTATGAGGTTCATCGCCTCGCGCCAGTCATCGGGAGCAGGTGACTGCGACAGGTCAACGAACACGTCCCAATCGGTGTGCACATCGGGACCAAGTGCTAGTCGGCCCCGTGAGCGCGGCAAATGGTCTTCCCCGGAGGCGGAAGTTCCGAGAGATCGGCGGGCGGCAGACGCGGTCGAGTGAAGGCTGGCTGCGGCCATCGTCTTTTCGGGCCAAAGAGCGGTTGCCCACTGGTCGTTGCTCACCCCACCTGGGTGAACAGCGAGATACACGATGAGTTCCATCGCCCAGGCGCGAGTGAACTGTCGCGCCGCGCCGATGATGTCCACGGGACCCAAGACTCGTACGACGATTTTGGGGTCACTCGGTTGAGACGATCCGTGACCGGAGGCGTGGCCGCGGGAATGATCAATGGGTGAGCCCGTCGTCCCCAGCGGACCTCCCTCACTCTCAGGGCTGCGCAGTGTCATGCTCCCGTAAGGCTCCTCATCGGGCGCAACTCCAGCGGTCTGAGAAGCGATGGCAACCAGGTCACTGACTCGCTCCACTAGGCCCTGCGGTACCGATTGGAGTGACAGCGAAGATGGCGGTAGTCCAACCCCATCGACAGACACGAGGCCTCCCCCTGTTTTGGCGCGCCACCGAGCCGAAATGGTGTCACGCCCACATATCACGACCACGCCGAAGGAGCCGTTACCAGCGACGTCAATGAGTTCCTCCAACGCGCCCGACTCATCCGCAGAGGCGTCGGAAGAGCAGATCACAACACAAAGATCCCAAGAGTCCCCGCCCTCCCGCCATCGATTCTCGCTATTTGTGGCGCCGTCAATCGTCGCCAAAAGAGCAGCGCGTTCCTGCACTCTTCGTTTCATCTTCGCGCTCACCACACTCAACGAGTTGGCGTGATTGACGCGCTCTAACTGGCGATCTACTTCCCCAAAACCCACGAGGACAAGGTCGATCTGGTCTGCCCATTGTGCAGTCGCGAGTTCGACGGCAACGGCATGAACCAATGAATCAGCGTCTGGTCCCGACACTGCTACGGAACCCGCGATTTCGATGTTGATCATCTGGATTCCCTGGGAATCGCGCCCTAGCGTCACAAGTGATGGCAACGGGGCGTCGATCCCGGATACCTCTGAATCCTTCCTCAACTCGTCAAGACGCTGTCCACTCTTTCGCAAGATCCAGCTCTTGTCGCCAGACCCGGCTTCAAAGGGTGGGGGTGGGAGCGATTCCGTTTGCAGGATCACCTCTACGACATCATCACGGAGCAGAACTGCCGAGATGATCGGAGTCTCCAACATCCCCCGACGCACATTTGCCGAAAGAAGGCGCATGCTCAGATCGACCCAATCAGCGGCTCCCGAGTCTGCTCCGAGCCGCAAACCCCTCTCCAGCTCGATCAAATCGCCCTCCGGAAGCGCGATCCGAAGGCCTTCGGGTCTAAGCCGTTGCTGGGCGCGACGCATGCGGTCCAACAACGCCACAATCCCAGCCCCGAGAAGGCCGAATCCAATCGGGAGGATGGGGACGTGCGGGCCGGATGGGCCGCGGCCGGTGTCCGGATGTGAAGTTGACGCTGAGTGAGATTCAACCGCTCCCACCGAGCCACAATCGCTCGAAGATGACGCCTCCACTGCGCATCGCTTCGTGGTCGGGACTGCCTTCCAGGAGTCCGGCGGACCAGTCGCGTCCTCCATGGCTGTCGGCGCAGCTGGAGACTTCGAGACGATCAAGGACGAGGTCTCCCCGTGCACCACTCCTCCCGGGGCACTTCCCAAGATCGGAATGATGAGCACCCAACCGGGTCGTATCCAATGGTCATTCGTAAGCTCTTCGCCATCTGGCTGTTGCCTGCCATAGTTGGCGGCGGCGAGTTGGCGCCAACGTAACGGTGAACCGAGTTCTGTTCCGGCTATCGACCAGAGTGTGTCTCGAGGTTTCACCACGTAGGTCGGATCAACTGACGCAGGCACTACCGACGACGCAAGGGTGAGACGCCCATCCGGCACTCCGGCGGCGACCATGGAAATGAGGGGGCTGGCAACCGTTCTCGGATCGTCATCTTGAATGTGCCCGTGACCGTCCAGAGCAGCCACGGGTACCACCTGGAGCCGGAGGGGAGACAGTTGTCGACTCGGAAATCCGAAGGCCAGAGAGGCGCCGATCAGGCACTTTGCCAGCCACTGAACATACCGGCTCCCCGGCAACTTTCCCGGAGCTCGACCTTGGGCCCGCCCGACCGTCTCAACGACAGCACAGACCATGAACCAACCCCAAGTCAACCAGGCAATTAGCCATAGGAGCTTCAACGTGGCTCCATCACTGACGCGGGTCTCCAGCACGTCTCGAACGTGGGTCGGGTGAGCGACAAGATCGCGTATCTCCGACAACGGTGGAGTCGCCTGCGTCTCCACGAGAAGCAGAGGGATGCCACCGACAAGTCCAATACACCCCATGAGCACCACAATGCGAAGGGCCAGATGCGATCGACATGCGGTGCGTTCCTGAACAAGTGTCACGCTCATCGATCCTCTCTGGTCACTCCATGGACATTCGTGGCGGTGGCGGACGCGGATATCCCGATCCTTCGAACACCGACGATCCCCAAAACGACGGTCGTCTCCGATGACTCGATATGGACATTCACGGTGTCACCAGCAACCGTCACCGAACCCACCGCCCCGACGGCCCGCAGATACGAAGCGGCGATCCGGGTCGCCGCGGTCGGATCGACCGCAACAGTTCCCGACCGAATGGCTTGTACTGAGATCTGGGTCGCACCCAGACGTGCTGCCTGTTCGGCCTCGCCCGTCGCGGCACTCTGGGCGGCAACTGCCCTGCCACCATCGATGACGAGTCCCATCAGTGCGAAGAGCGCGAGGACGAGCACCACGACGAAGACCGTTAAGGATCCTTCCTCTGAACCGAGCTCGAGATCGTGACTCCCCATGAGGTCCACCCCTGGCCGGGACTGCTCGGTCACGGCTGAACTGTGCGGTATTGGTCGATTGCCGCTTCCTGGACAGCCTGGATTCTGGTGCCTCCAGGAAATCCGGGAACGAGCAGATCGGCGAACTCGACACTGCACGACACCGACACCTTGACGATTGCGCCGGGTGCGTACGATCGTGAATCGACAGTGACGATCGGGTCAGTACAAGAATGATTCGACTCAAGCACCGGAAGTGCCGCCGCAGTCGCAGCCTGCTGGGCCCGGTCAGCCGAGCCAGCAACAGCTGCTGCTCCTGCAGCCGCCCTGGCGCCGCCAACAACCTGCTCCCTCGCCAGCGAATATCTACCAAAGGCGAGTGTGACGAGCAGAAAGATAGCGATGACGGGAGTCAGGAGAACGAGCTCGACCGTGATACTTCCCCGGACTCTTTCGGCACAGTACCGTTGGCCCCCGGCCTCAACCGTCGACACGAAATTCCTGCCTTGTGCCGACACGAACTGCAGATACCGGGAGATGAAACCCCGGAACGATCGATTCCGCCACCCCTGTCACGCGAATCTGGATCTCATCGTCAGGCATGATCGATGCCTGAACACCGGGATTGATCACCACATGGTTGGCCGTGTTCTTCAACGCCGATCTTGCTTCTGCAATCCCCGCAGCTAGGGAACCACCCTCAACGCAAGCCGCTTGATCCCCCCGTGTTGCAGCAGCCTGAACGAGAGTGGATGCGTGAGCCCAGAGACTCACCTGTACTGACAAAAGGATCACCAACATCGCCGCAGGGATGGCAATCGCCGCCTCCACGACCGATCCTGTCTCTTCAATCAAGAGTCTTCGCCAGACCGATGATCCGACGCGATTCAATTGAGGTTGATTGTGTTGGCCTTGTCGGTCACTTTCGCAACGATGATTGCGCCGACTGTGATGGCAAGTGCCGCAAATATCGCCGTCAGAATCACCTTCTCTACGACACTTCCCTCCTCTCCACGGTTCGCTAGTGCCCACCGTGAAGACGCAAATATCCAAAGAGTTCTGATCTGAACATCCACCATCGACTTCTCCTTTCATCTCAACGATTCCGATCGCACTGCATTGAGGTCTTCGTGCCCACTCGGTTAGAAACCGGAGGCGATCCGTGTGAATGCGGGGTATCCGATGAAAATCAGGAAGCCCACGAGAAGCAACGCGCCGGGGATGAACATTCTCTCGGTCAGAGCGTTCGCCTCGGCCTCCGTGTTGGCGAGCTCGTGACGCCGGATTGACGCGGCGCGCGCCGCCAGCGTGGCTCGGATCTTGGCGCCCTCTAACCCAGCCAATCCCGCCGTTGCTGCCAATTCGACCAACTCTTCAATGTCAAGGGTCTCTCCAAGGCGCGCTAATGCCGCCCACGGTGGCTCACCTGTGTCACGGGACAACGACAGCGCTGACACCATCTGGCGAGACACCACATTCCGTCCCAGTTGAGCCGCGGCAAGGAGAGCGCTCTCTATCCCCATGCCACCGGCGAGCCCTAACACCACCAAGTCCAGAAAGGAGCAAATCACCCTCCTGGCGTGTCGCCGACCCCGCTTGGCTTGAGCATCGAGCTCTGCGATCGGAAGAACCGCTCCGCCGATGCCGAGCAACATCCCCACAACGACCGGCAAAAGAACGGGCACACGCAATCCGGCGGTGACGAGGAGGACCCACACAACAGATGGAATCAGGCCACCAATCGCCGAGCAGACGAGGCTCCGGGCAAGGAGATCCTCGAGCGTTGAGTTCGAGAGGGCAAGGCGCACGCTGATCTCACGTTCGAAGTACTTCCTCTGTCTAAGCTCGGTTCGCGGCAATCGTGGCAATCCGGTGATCAAGCCGTTGTGGTGTTCCCTGTCGCGCAAGGTCCTCGTTGCCGTTGCCACTTATAGGCTCCGCCGCCAGCCTCGACACGACATCGGCCAGCGTTGTCCGCCGACTTTGGACACCCGCGACGACACCTGCTACTCCGACTCCGACCCCGAAAGCCAAAAGGATGACAAGGGTCATCCGACACGATCCGATTCCAACAAGCGCATCTCGGATGCGGGACGGACTAACCGAACCATCAGGACCAACCCGGTCGCGTAGAACAGTCCTACGACACCCAAGACCAACTGGCCCGCCAAAGTGCCGAACGGGCTGAGGTATGAGTGAGCAACGACAGCCAAGGTGAATGCAAACACCAGGGAGAAGATCACGATGGTGCGTACGCTGCTTCTCGCCGAGGCACGGCTCGCGTCGACCCGTAGGTGCATCGACACGTCGTCTCGGATCGAGTCCGCCAGTGCACCCAATACTTCCACCAGTCGCTGTGCCCGCGATGTAGCAGCAAGCAGGAGCGCACAAACCAGGAACTCCGCGGCGGGATCGTCCACCTCATGCGCGAAGGAACGAAGGGCTGACTCCAAAGACACGCCATTCGTCAACCGAGTGGCCAGGGCCCTGGCCTCTGGTCGAATCGGGAGCGGTGCCGATGGGGCCGTGACCACGATTGCTTGGGCAAGACCAGCCGATGCGGCCAGAGAGTCTCTGATCAACTCGGTCCAGGTGGCCACGGCTTCACTCCGCCTGGAAGCATCTCCGGGAAGAACCTTGCGCAGGCTGTTAGGCAATGTGGCCGCGGCCAACGCTCCGAGAGCGCCGGCCACTGGCCAGCGGGTGATGAGAATGCAAAGAAGGCCGAAGGCGGTGGGAGCCGCAAGCTTTCCGATCCGACGCCGCGTTTCTACGTGAGGATCTTGTGAGGCGGCGTGGATGTTGCCACCATCGAATCGCTCCCTACGTTTCAAGATAGGTCGGCCCCGGAGCGCAATGGTCACACCAAGGATTCCTGCAGCCAACCCAGCTCCGAGGACGGCAACGGCCAAAGTCACCACAGCACTACCTCGGGACTCCGGAGAGAAGGTTCGAATCCACAGTCGACCAGTTCCCCGAGGGTAGGCGAGCGCAACGGCGCAACTTGCTCCGACCTTCCCTCCCCGTCGGATCGAAAGACCTCATTTGAGATCACCTGCAGTCCTTCCGAACCCACAACTTCGTGCACGGAAGAGACAAAGCGACGTCTTTTCACAGCCTTGAACGTCGTTCGCTTCGTGCCGGCGTCAAGAAGGAACTCGTCGCGGTCCGAGCCGTGCAGATATCGCACATCGGGTGTTGCTCTATCTCCATCGACAACTTCGACGAAGACCGTAAAGTGCACCGAGCCGGCGATCAGGAGGTTGGTGGACTCAAGTGGAAGACGCTCCGGCGCTTGCACAGCATAAGAAGCAAGTCGGCGGAAGATTCCGAGCGAAGAATCCGCGTGGATCGTGCACATCGATCCAGATCGACCTTGGCTCATTGCGTTGAGCATGGGTAGGATCTCGTCTCCGAGCACCTCGCCGACAATCACTCGGTCCGCGTTCATCCGAAGAGCCCTCCGGACAAGCCGAGACATGGAGATCGCACCTTCCCCCTCGGCGTTGGGCGGCCGGGCCTCCAGAGCCACCAGGTCAGGATGTCGGTCGGGGATCGAGTCGAGACCCAGCTCGAAGGCTTGCTCGATCGTGACAACCCTCTCTCGCGGCGGTATCGCGGAGGCAAGCGCCCGCACCAGGGTCGTCTTCCCGGAGTTCATCGCGCCTCCGACCACGATGTTCTTCCGGGCACGAACTGCGGCCCCCAGAAAGCTGGCAAGTGTCACGTCGAGACCACCCATCTCGACCAAATCGTCGAGAGTCAGGTCGACAAAGCGGTGGCGTCGGATCGAAACGACCGGCCTCCGGACGACGGACATCAGTGCTGAAAGGCGACTTCCGTCCGGGAGACGCAGGTCCAATTCGGGATGGGAGACATCGAATCGTCGCTCTGACAACCCAAATCGTGCCGCCGCCGACCTCAGTATCTCTGCGAGCTCAGCATCTGAGTCGGCTGCGGGTTCGACGCTCTCCTTGGTCCCGTCTGCGTAGGTGACCCAAACACAATCGCATCCGTTGACATCGATATTCTCAATATCTTGATCATCGATCAGTGCTTGTAAGCGCCCAAGCCCAAACAACGCGTCGAGAACAGCACGTGCGACGCGCCCCTCGTCAGCCAAATCCAGAGGGGCGCTGCCACGCTCGACGGACTCGGCTGCATATTGCTTCAATCTGGACAGGGTCAGCTGTCGTGCCAGCTCACGGCGATCGTCCAAGGCCAATTCGTATCCGGAAGCACCCGAGAGATCGTCGGCGACTTCGGCCCGAAGCCTCGCGACCAAGGAAGACTGATCGGTCGTCCTCATTCGACGTCCGCCCCCAGCTCACCTGATGTCGCCAACCAAGACGCAGAGGTCGTCGATGCTGCGCGGTGAACGAGCCCGCCGACATCGTCAACTCGGCTTGCCGCCATTCTGCGAACGGGTTCTTGGCAGACTATGGACCCACTCAACAGCTGATCGGCGAGATTCCTTGCAGATTTGACCAAACTGCTCCTGGCGAATCGCCGCCGTCGACCCGGAGTGCCACATACCATCGACGCAGACTTCTCGTCGTGAGGGATCGCTCCTAGGAGCCTGGCGCGAAAGACCTTTTCCATCTCAGAAACAGGGAATTGGATGGGCCCCACCACCACAAAGGAGGTCACACCCACTCGCAGACTCCGAAGGATGTCAAGGGTCCATGACGCATGCGCCAATGCAGCTGCATCTGGCCGCGCAACCATGATCACGTGTTCTGCTTCCTTCAAGATCTGCTGCTGGCCGAGTGAACCGGAGAGGACGCGTCCACAGTCGATCAACACGTCCATCTCATGAGGAAACATTCCGGTCCCGACCGAGGCCACCTCCCGATCCAGGCTGCCGGCAGCGTCGGGTGTCACAGGGCCAACCAATACTTCGAGGCCCCCGGGGAGCGACTGGAGGTGGTGACCGAACGCTGTGTCTGACTCCTCCGGTCGTCGGTGGGCGAGAGCGAGACTGGTCATTCCGGTTCGGGGAGACAATCCGAATCGAGCAGCCAGATCATTTCCGGACGGGTCGCATTCGGCAATAACGATGCGCCGGTCGCGTCGCCATACCGCTCCTACGAGACAAGCGAGGGTCGAGACACCAGGTGAGCCCTTGCCCGAACACAATGCGAAAAGGCTCACGGGCTCTATCCGACCAGCACCAGGGCCGCCTGCCCTGCTGCTGACGCACTCGCCACGAGAGGCGCCATCGAGATGGGGATTAGTACCGAGACCACGATCGTGTCCGGGCTCGATGAGGTCGGGACTGCCACCCCGGTGACAGTGGCGTTCGATGCAAGAACTCCACCGATCTCCACTTGTCCCGTTGTGGCCGCGGAATTCGTCGAGTTGGAGCTGCCTGAGGTTCCCCCCGCCAACAATGCCGGAGAGCCGGTGAGGATCACGTCCACCGTGTCCCCGACGGCAACACCTCCAGCGGGGAGTTGACCGGCCTTTGTGGCAACCCCGACAACCGCCTTTCCTCGGGCCGGACCGCCGTGCACAGCCAGCTCGGACTTGCTGAGCAGCGTGCCCCGAAGAAGCGGGACCGTTGCTATGCGCCCCACGATCTTGCTGGAGTCCTGAGCAGAGATCGGGGCCAAACCTTCAGATAATGAGACCCTGACAACCTCCAGATCACCTCGATTGATTGTGTGTCCTTGAGGAATGTCGTGAGACGTGGCGAGAACCGCCACCCGGTTTCCTGCATGCAGGTAGAGGCTCGAAAAGGTCGCAATGCAAAACATGACCAACGCAATCGACGCCATTGCCAGTGCAGGACGGCGTCGATGTCCCTTCCCGACGAAACGAGGAGCGTCGTTCGTTAGCATGATCTGCGAACGAGTGCGCATCGAAGTCGTGGACACGGGTACCAGGCCTCGCTCGGCCTAGCCGACTGTTCCGACTGATTCGACCTGCTCCACTCGAACGGGAACCGTGGAACTCGTGTGGAGTGGAGGGAGTGAGCCACCACCGGCGACACCGGTCGTCAACCAGCTCACCGTCCACGTGATCGTGGCCGTTACGCGAAACGCCCCGTTATTGGAATCGCCATCGCCGGAGGCGCTCGGTTGACCCGCCGAGGACCTGGGGTAGGTGTACGAACAATCTGTCGTCTGCGCTTCCTGAGGCACCCCGGGCTGATACGGGGTCCCGGGACCACCACACAGCACTGAGTGCCCGTCCCCCATTGTCCACAAGACGGTGCTGGGCACGGCCACAGCGGTCGCAGTTACGTTTCCCGCACTCGCGGTGGCGCGAAAGCTGTGCCAAATCTCCGGGTCGATCCAAAGCCACGAACTCAGATTCACGACGCTGAACGCGGATGGATTCAGGTCCACCACCGGTGAAGGCAGCGTCAGGGAGTCTGTGGCCTGTTGTGCCAATGCATTTGGAGACACTGCGGGTGTGCCAGCGACCGTCGGAGATCCGCTCGGAAACCAAGAGAGGGCGCCGTTGTAGATGGTCAGCCGTTTCCCAAGGCACTTCACAAAATACCAAGCACCTGGCGTTGTTCCACCGGCGCCGAAGGTCGCGGCCTGCTGGGCCGGCAGAGGCACGTAAGTGCATGGAGCGGCCGCGGATCGGGAACCGGAGCCTTTGTGGACACCTCTGTGCCCTGCCCTTCCCGGGCTTGACGATGCACTGCCGGCACCCACCTTTACGGTGTTGCCGCCGTCGGAGGCCGAGCCCGAGTTCGTCGCCGCCCAAGCAACGAAAGCACCCTGCGTGCCAACGAGGGCAACAACGGCCGCCCCAGCCCAGACCTTGTGGCGACGGCGAGACCGGCGGCTTTTGCTCTCAGCCATGGAACCGAAAAACGAGTCGTGGGATCCATCCACCCGACGTGGCATGAGAGGGACTTTCGAGGGACAGCCAGCTGGAGGGGCCCTTTTGCGCGCTGAACGTCCTTTGGCAACTACTCAATGCACTTGACCAAGGCGAAAGCATGAAATCCCCCCCGAATCAGTGTTCTCTTGGAGGCCAGGCCCCCACTGAACGTGGGGAGACTACGGGGAGTGGGAGAACGAGGCAACTTGGCGGACAAAACGCGCGAAATAGCAGCTTGGGCCACTCAAAGCCCCATGAGCCGACTGCCGGGACCGGCATCGATCGAGATGAGCGCGCGTGAAATGTCGCCTGGGTTCGGGAGAACACATCTCGAGAATGGCCAGTGGAGTTTGCCGCGAACCTCGCTCAAATCCTTGCCGGCTCCGGAATGGCCACCGCACAATCGACTTCAGGTTGGGCAGATAGCCAGATTGAGGTCGGAATGCGCGTTGAGCGGTAATTCTCCCAGCTGCTCTGGTCCGAACTTTAAGCTCGAACCGACATGTGCGGCCGGGTCGACATCCACACGCCTCCGTCGCAGCTGGCCCGACTTCTCGAGGTCCAGTTGGCGGCGGGGATCAATCCCGACGGACGGCCCAGCTGGAACGTGCCGCCGGCACGGGGCATCCCGGCCATCACCGAGCGCCATGGAGTCACAGAGTCCGGTGAGAAGAGCGAAGACCACGAAAGGGTCTTGGACGTCCTGCGGTGGGGGCTCGTCCCCCACTGGGCCAAGGACCCCAAGTCCGGCTACAAGATGATCAACGCCCGGGCCGAGACGGTGACCAAGAAGCCCGCCTACCGGTCGGCCTTCGCCAAGCACCGGTGTCTGATCGTGGTGGACGGGTTCTTCGAGTGGCAGGTCCCCGACCCCGCCAGCCCGAAACGGAAGGTCCCATTCTATTTCCGAAGGGCCGACGGCCTCCCGCTGACTTTCGCCGGTCTCTACGAGACGTGGTTTGACAAATCCCGCTCCGAGGAGCCCGACCCCGAGACGATGCTCCGGACCTGCACCATCATCACCACCAACGCCGGGGCCGACATGGTCGACGTCCACGACCGGATGCCGGTGATCATCGAGCGGGCCGACTTCGACCGTTGGCTCGATCCCGATCAACACGACACCGAAGCGCTCACCAAGCTCTTGCTCCCCGCCCCCAAGGGAACGCTGGTCCGTCACCCCGTCGACAAAGCCGTGAACAGTCCCCGCAACGACGGGCCCATGATCATCCAGCACGCGCCGCCCGACGACGAAGACGACGGCGAGCAAAGCGTCGGCCGATGACCACGCTCGCCCAGGCGCGCAAGGTCGCCCTGGCCCTGCCGGAGACGACCGAGCAGGACCACCACGACATGAGTTCGTTCCGGGTGCGGGGGAAGATCTTCGCCACGGTCCCTGACGACCGTCATCTCCGGATCATGGTCGACGAGGAGGAGATCCGTGCCGCCGTGGCTGAAAACCCCAATGCCTGTCAGGAGTTCTACTGGGGCAAGCGCCTGGCCTGTGTCGTGGTCGACCTCCGTGTCGGCAGTGCCGCGCTCGTGAAGGAACTGCTCTTCGACGCCTGGGCCCGGAAAGCACCGAGCGGGTTGGTCCGCGACCTCACCGAGGGCTGACGTGGTAAGCCTTCCCTCCGTCGGTTGACGGGTCACCGATGATGGAGAGCGGGGTCATGGCACTGAAGGTCGTCGGCGCGGGCGTGGGGAGGACCGGGACACTGTCTCTGAAGACGGGGCTCGAGCAGCTCATCGGAGAGCCCTGCTACCACATGCTCGAGGTCATCACCCATCCCGACCACGTCGCACCCTGGCGCGAGGCGGCCGAGGGCGGCACGGTGGATTGGGCGAAGCTCCTCGACGGATACGGCGCCACCTCGGACTTCCCGGCCTGTCTGTTCTGGCCCGAGATCCTCGAGGCCAACCCCGACGCCGTGGTCGTGCTCTCGACCCGTCGGGAGCGCCGAGGCCTGGTGGGAGAGCGCCAGTCAGACCATCTTCGCCATGGACCCCTCCCAGGTCCCCCCCGAGATGGCCGACTGGTTCGCCATGTGGCAGGCGGTGTCCTCGGCTCGGTTCACCGCCGACGTGACTGACAAAGCCGCGGCCATCGCCGCCTACGAACGCCACAACGCCGAGGTCCGCGCCTCGGTGGGACCGGACCGGCTCGTGGACTGGCAGGCGGCCGAGGGATGGGGCCCGCTGTGTCAGGCCCTCGGGGTGGCGGTCCCCGCTGAGCCCTTTCCCCATCTCAACACCAGGGAGGACTTCCCCCGGCTCGACCCCGACTCCTCGATGGCCGAGGCCCTCGAGCAGTTCCAAGCGGAGATCGACAGATCGACCGGTCAAAACCCCACGGGGTAGGGCTCAGCCTGGGGTGAAGTCGAGCTTGTCCTGCTCCCAGAACGACCGGAGCGAGGCCAGCTTCCCCTCGGCGTTCACCTTGTAGATGTTGGCGATCGGGACGATGGCGACCTGGTTGCCGGGGAGGGTGATCCGGAGCTCGCCGATGTTGATCACCTCGTCACCGCATTCGATGGTCTGGCGGATGGTGAACTTGAGGCTCTCGGACTGCGAGACCACGTTGTCGTAGAAGGCGGTGATGGCCTCCTTGCCCCGCTGGCCCTTGCCCTCGGCGTCGACGAAGGACGGGCCCACGGGGTCCTCGACCACGGCGTCGTCGGCGAAGAGCCCCAGCCATCCCTCGCGGTCCTTGGCCTCGGACATCGCCATCGACTTCTTCGACATCTCGAACGCTGCGCCCATCGTTGTTGCCCCCTGGCTAGGCCTTCACCTTGGTGATCACGGCGTCGGCGAACCGGCGAAGGTTATCGATCTTGTCCTGGAGGGGCTCGATGTCGGGCCCCACCACATAGGGCCACCGGAAACCGACGATCACGTCGGTGACACCCTGCTCCTCGAGGCGGTGGACCCCGTCGACGGAGAAACCGTCCATGGATATGACGTGGGTCTCGAAGGGCGCGGTGTCGCGCCCCGCCTCGGCGCGGAGCTCGGCCAACCGGGAGAGGAGTCCGGGAAGGTCGGCCGGGTCGCCGCCGCCGTGCATCCAGCCGTCGCCCATGACCGCGGCCCGGCGCAGCGCGGCCTCGCCGTGACCGCCGATGAGGATCGGGACAGGCTTTGGCCGGAGCCGGGGACATCTTCACCGAGGGGACGTCGAAGACCTCGCCGTGGTACTCGAAGAACCCCCCCGCGGTGAGACCCCGGATGATCTCGATGGATTCGTCCATCCGCTTGCCCCGGCGGGCCCAGGGGACGTCGAGGAGGTCGTAGTCCTCGGGCCAGGGGGATGTCCCCACCCCGAAGAGGAAGCGATCACCGGTGAGGACGGCCACCGAGGCGGCCTGCTTGGCCACCATGACCGGATGGCGGATGGGGAGCTTCACCACGAAGGTCACGAACCGCAGTGTCGTGGTCACCGCCCCCAGGGCCGGGATGAGGGAGAAGGGCTCGATGAAGGGCTTGTCCTCGAGGAACTCCCGGGACCCGTCGGGGTTGAAGGGATAGGTGGTGTCGGACTCGGCCGGGTAGGCGATGGAGTCGGGGACGACGAAGGTGTCGTAGCCGGCGTCCTCGGCCGCCCGGGCCAGGGGCCCGTAGAAGGTGGGGTCGGTCATGGACTCGGCGTAGGAGAAACGCATGGGGGTCCTCGGTCTTCGGGTGAGGGTCGGTGATGGTGCCGACGTCGGTGAGAGGTGGTGAGAGGCGGCGGGGCGGGGTGCTCAGGCGTTGGGCTTGTCGCCCGAGGCGGCCGCCTGGCGGATCTGCTCGAGACGGTCGATGAGGCCCATCGGCTCCTGGCCCAGTTCGTCGAAGCGGGTGGCGATGAGCTCGGGGGTCCAGCGACCCTCGGTGCGCATCTCCCGGACCTCGACGGGCTGGTTCCAGACCGCGATCCGTCCCCCCACGGCCGTGTAGACCTGGCCCGTCACGTCCTGGGCGGCGTCGGAGAGGAGGTAGACGACGAGGGGGGCGACGTCCTCGGGCTCGCCCATCTCGGCCAGCTCCATGGGGACGTTCGCCGACATCCGGGTCCGGGCCACGGGGGCCACGGCGTTGGCCCGGACGCCGTAGCGGTGGAGCCCCACCGCCGCCGAGCGGACCAGCGAGACGATCCCGCCCTTGGCCGCGGCGTAGTTGGCCTGGGCCACCGAGCCGGCGAAGGCACCCGAGGTGAAGCCGATGAGCGAGCCCGACTCCTGCTTGCGCATGACCGCGGCGGCGTGGCGGAAGACGGTGAAGTGTCCCTTCAGATGGGTGGCGATGACGGCGTCGAACTCGTCCTCGGACATGTTGAAGAGCATCCGCTCCCGGAGGATCCCGGCCACCGCCACCACGCCGTCGATCCGGCCCCAGCGGTCCACGGCGGTGTGGACGATGGCCTCGCCGCCCGCCATGGTGGAGACGTCTCGGGCCACGGCCACGGCCTCGCCGCCCGCGGTCTCGATCTCCTTCACGACCGCCTCGGCCACCTCGGAGGTGGGGTCCTCCCCGGCGAGGCCCACCCCGATGTCGGCCACCACGACCTTGGCGCCCTCGGCCGCGCAGGCCAGGGCACAGGCCCGGCCGATGCCGCCGCCACCGCCGGTGATCACGATCGCCTTGTTGTCGAGGTACCCAGCCACGTCGGGAACTGCTCCTCTGTCTCGGTGTGTCTCGCGGGGACTGAAAATCTGACGGGATGTTAGACGGCGGGGCGGGGCACTCCCCAGCCGGGAGCCGGCCCTCGGGCCCCCAGGTCAGGACGGACATCGCCGCCGTCACACGGCTTGCCCGGGGCGAGAACGCGTTCTAGCCTCGGGTGCCGGTCGATCGCGACCACCCGCAATACCAGGCCAACCGCCAGGGCGGGATCACCGCAGCCGAGTGAGGAGCGAGGATGACCGACTTCGGATTCTGGGCCATGGCAGAGGAAGAGCCCGGTCACCTGGCCCTGGTGGCCCCCGACGGGACCGAGCTCAAGGCGGGCGAGCTGCTGGGACGGGCCAACCAGGTCGTCCACGCCCTGCGGCAGTTGGGTCTGCGCAAGGGCGCCACCATCGCCTTCGTCCTGCCCAACTGCGCCGAGGTCTTCGAGATCTACCTCGCCGCCATGCAGGCCGGGTGGTACATCGTGCCCATCAACCACCACCTGGTGGCCCCCGAGATCGCCTACATCCTGAAGGACTCCGGGGCCGAGGTCTTCGTCGGCCACGAGCGCTTCGCCGGAGATCTGCCTCGACGCCGCCGACGAGGCCGAGATCCCCGCCTCACGGTGCTTGTCGGTCGGTGACATCTCGGGCTTCGCCTCCTACACCCAGATGCGGGACAACCAGAGGACGGACCGGCCCGACGACCGGAGCCTCGGCGACACCATGAACTACACCTCGGGGACGACGGGGAACCCCAAGGGTGTCCGCCGGACGTTGTCGGGTGCGGACCCCGACGAGATGGCCATCGCCCTGGCCGGGATCCTGCTCCTGTTCGGGATCAACCCCCGCGACGACAACGTCCATATCGTGGGGTCGCCGCTGTATCACACCGCCGTGCTCCGGTTCTCCGGTGCTGCCATCCACATGGGCCACACCGTGGTACTGATGGACAAGTGGTCCGCCGAGGGCATGCTCGAGCTCATCGAGCGGTACCGGGTGACCCACTCCCACATGGTCCCCACCCAGTTCCACCGACTCCTCGCACTCCCCGAGGACGTCCGGACCAAGTACGACCTCAGTTCGCTCCGACACATGATCCACGCCGCGGCCCCGTGCCCGGTCGACACCAAGCACGCCATGATCGCAGTGGTGGGGGCCGGTCATCGACGAGTACTACGCCGCCTCCGAGGGCGGGGGGACCATCGTCAACACCGAGGAATGGCTCACCAAACCGGGCACGGTGGGCAAGCCGTGGCCCATCTCGGAGATCGCCATCTTCGACGACGAAGAGAACCGGCTCGAGGCGAATCAGATCGGGACCGTCTACATGGCCATGCAGTCGGCCGACTTCGAATACCACGGGGACAAGGAGAAGACACAGAAGAACCGGATCGGGAAGTTCTTCACCGTCGGCGACGTCGGGTACCTCGACGACGACGGGTTCCTCTTCCTCTGCGACCGGAAGACGGACATGATCATCTCCGGGGGTGCGAACATCTACCCGGCCGAGATCGAGAACGTCCTGTTGGGCCATCCCAAGGTCGTCGACGCGGCGGTGTTCGGGATCCCCCATGACGACTGGGGCGAAGAGGTGAAGGCGGTCGTCCAACCCATAGACGGCGTGGTGGGCTCGGCCGAGCTCGAGGCGGAGATCCTGGGATGGTGCGTGGGCCGACTGGCGAAGTTCAAGACCCCGAAGACCATCGACTTCACCGACGACATGCCCCGGGACCCCAACGGGAAGCTCTACAAGCGCAAGCTCCGGGATCCCTACTGGGAAGGGCGCCAGCGGGCCATCTGATATCCGCCGATATCCGCTGATATCCGGGCGCGGCCGTCGGTCCGCGGGGTCGAGGCTCAGCCACCCCGCGCGGCGCGGACGGCGTCGACGAGCGACAAGAGCCCCCGGACGTCGATGGGCTTGGCCAGAAATCCCATGACGCCGCGCCCGAGGAGTCGGCGGACGTGCTGGGCCGGCGCATCGGCACCGATCACCGCCACGGGGATGTCCGCGGTGGCGGGGTCCTCGGCGAGGCGGTCGAGGACGACGTCGCCGGTCATGTCGGGAAGGGTGAGGTCGAGGAGGATCATGTCCGGGACGTGCTCCCGGGCGAGGTCGATGCCCAGCCCGCCCTGCATGGCGGCCAGGACCTCGGTGGCGGGCCGGCGCGACAAGACCCGCTCGACCAGATCGAGGGTGGTCAGGTTGTTCTCGACGAGCAGGACGCGAAATGTGCGCCCGGGCCCCGGCGCCGCGCTCGGCGTCGGCGCCCCCGTCTCGTCCCGAGCTCGATGGGGCCGAGTCGACCGTGGTCAGCTGACCGACGAGCAGCCCACCTCCGGGCGCGTCGTCGGGCGGGGTCGAGACCCCGCCGTCCGCTCCGTTGTCGGCGCCCGTGCTCGCGCCGGTCCCGCTGTCCCCAGCGTCGTCGGCGCCGGCGATGGCAGCAGGACCCGATGCGGGGAGGTCGACGGTGAAGGTGGTCCCCACGCCGGCGACCGACTCCAGGGAGAGGTCGCCGCCCATGCGCTCGCAGAGGTGTTTCGACAGGGCCAGACCCACCCCCGTTCCCTCGATGCCGGTCTGCTCGAGCCCGAGGCGGTCGAAGGGAACGAAGACGCGGTCGAAGTCCTGGGGCCGGATGCCTCTCCCGGTGTCGGCCACCGCCAACCGGAGTCGGCCTCCAGGAGCCGGCGCACAGGCGATGTCGACCCGACCGCCGGGCTTGTTGTACTTCACGGCGTTGGACAACAAGTTGAGGAGGACCTGCATCAACCGTTGGCGATCGGCGGTGACGACGAGCCCGTCGCGGGGGTCGACGCGCGGATCGGATGACCACCTCGGCGCGCGCCGCGATGGGATTGGTGAGCTCCAATGCCTCGGAGACGATCTCGGCCACCACCACGGGAGCCAGGGTCAGCTCCAGGTAGCCCGACTCGATCCGGGCGATGTCGAGGACCTCGTCGATGAGGTCGAGAAGGTGACGACCGGCCCGCAAGATGTGGTCCACGGCGTCGGCCTGCTGCCCGGGGATGTCGTCCATCTGGATGAGCTGGGCGAAGCCCAAGATGGAGTTCAACGGGGTGCGGAGCTCGTGGCTCATCCGCGACAGGAAGTCGCTCTTGGCTTTGCTGGCCTTCTCGGCCGACTCGCGAGAGGTCTGCAACCGCTCCTCGGACTCGAGCTTGTCGGAGATGTCACGCGAGACGACCACCGCCCCGGCGAAGTGGCCTTCGTTGTCCAGGACGGCCTGCGCCCGGGAGTCGACGGTGACCCAATGGCCCTCGGCGTGCCGGGCCCGGTAGCGGAGGTGGAGGTGGGAGATGGCACCGGTCACCATCCGGATGAACAGCGAGGCGACGTCGTCGAAGTCGTCGGGGTGGACGAAGTCGAAGACGTCGCTGCGGGTGAAGACCTCGTGGCGATGGCCGAACAACGCGCTCTCGGCCTCGCTGATTTGATGGATCTTGCCGGCCCGGTCCATCAGGGTGATCATGTCGGGACTGGCGCCGATGACCGAGTCGAGAAGCCGGTCCCGAGCCGCCAGGGCTTTCTCGGCGCCGTGCCGTTCGGTGGTGTCGGTGGCGATCCCTCCGATGGCGAATGGGGTGCCGGCCTCGTCGCGGATGAGGAAGTGACTCACCATGAAGTCCCGGGGCCCGTCGACCGTGGTCATGGTGACGTCGGTGGCGAAGGACAACCCGTCGTCGATGAGCTGGCCCCGACGGCCCGGGATGGTGTTGGTGTCCTCGGGCCAGCACTCCGGCGCGGTGAGCCCGACCGCGGCGTCGACAGGAACGCCTGCAACCCGGGAGAACTCGTCGTTGACGAGGAGGTAGCGACCCTCGAGGTCCTTCACGAAGATGACCGAGGGCGAGTACTTCATGATGGCCCGCAACCGGGCCTCGCTCTCGCGCAGGGCCACCTCATCGTGTCGTCGTTCGGTGACGTCCCGGGCCGCGCCGTAGACACGTTGGCGACCGATGTCGACGCGGTTGGTCCACTCGAGCCAGCGCCACTGGCCCCGCCGGGTGCAGAACCGGACCTGGGTCAGCCCCGCCTCGCCGTTCTCGGCCAGCACCGCCTCGGCCGCCTTGCGTACGGCGCGGTCGTCGGGATGGACCAGGTCGTCGAGGCGCAGTCCCCGGAGCTCCTCGGCTCTGTAGCCGAGTGTCCGTTCGAAGGCCGGGTTCCACCACACGAGCGCCCCGGTGAAGTCGGTGATGCAGAAGATCTGCGCGGAGAGGTCGAGAAAGGTCGTGAGCCGGGCCCGGCCCGCCTCGGCCACCGCCGGGACCGATGGCCGGTCGGGGGAGGCCGGCGTCGTCGGAGTGGTCGTGACCTGAGACGTCGTGACCCGGGGTGTCGCGAGCCGAGGGTTCACGACAGCGCTCCCGGGCGCGAGGACATCGCCTCGACCACCCGGAGGAGCTCCCGGATGTCGATGGGCTTGGTGAGATAGGCGGCCACGCCGATGTCCCGGAGTCGCTGGATCTGGGCGGGAGTGGCGTCGGCGGTCACCACCACGACGGGGATCCCTGCCGTGCGGGGGTCGGCCTGGAGGGTGTCGAGGAGATCGGTCCCCGACATGTCCGGGAGGTGGAGGTCGAGGAGGATCAGGTGGGGCCGGTGCTCACGGGCCAACTCGATGCCGAGGCTCCCCGACATCGCCGCGAGGAGCTCCACGAAGCCCGAGCGGGTCAGGACCTGGTCGACCAACTCGAGGTTGGCGAGGTTGTCCTCGATGTGCAACACCCGCAGGGTGGCGACGCTCGGCAGCGCGTCGGGGGTGGCATCGGGCCCGTCCTTGTGAAGCGCGGGTGGGTCCGCGGTGGCGAGGTCGACGGTGAAGGTGGTCCCCTCACCGAGCTTCGAGTAGACGGCGACGGTCCCGCCCATCCGCTCGACCAGATATTTCGACAAGGTGAGCCCCACACCGGTGCCCTCCACTCCTGTGGTCTCGGCACCGAGGCGGTCGAAGGGCTCGAAGACCCTGTCGAGATCCTGGGCCCTGATCCCGTGGCCGGTGTCGGTGACGGTGATCCGGACGAGATCGGGTGAGATCGCCTCGACGGCTACGCCCACGCGCCCCCGGCCCGGTTGTACTTCACCGCGTTCGACAAGAGGTTGAGCATGACCTGGAGGAGCCGCTGGCGATCGGCGAGGACGTGGAAGGTCTCGGGACAGAGCCCGAAGTCGGTGACCACGGTGATGTCGCCGCGCTCGGCCAGTGGGCCGGCGAGGTCGATGGCATCACCGAGGACCCGGCGGATCGCCACCGGCTCCAAGAGCAGTTCGAGATTGCCCGACTCGATCCGGGCGATGTCGAGGACCTCGTCGATGAGGTTCAGGAGGTGCCGACCGGCCCGCATGATGTGGCCGACGGCCTCGCCGTGGTTGTCGGGAAGGTCGTCCATCTCGAGGAGCTGGGAGAAGCCCAGGACACTGTTGAGCGGCGTCCGGAGTTCGTGGCTCATGCGAGAGAGGAAGTCGCTCTTGGCTTTGCTGGCCTGCTCGGCGGCCTCGACCGCCACGTGCATCTCGGCCTCGACCTCGAGCTCGTCGGTCACGTCGCGCGCCACGACGACCGCTCCGACGGTGGTGCCGTCGTCCCCCACCATCGCTTGGCCCCGGGTGTCGAGGACGACCCAGCGCCCATCGGCGTGCCGGACCCGGTAGGCGAGGTCGAGCTGGGTGTCGGGCGCCGAGAAGATCTTGGCCGCCTCTGTGTGGACCCGGAGGATGTCGTCGGGATGGATGAGCGCCTCGAGCTCTTCGTGGACCGGGTCATGGAGGTCGTATCCCAGGATGCGGGCCGACGCCTCGCTGATCTCACGGACCCGTCCCTTGGCGTCCAGGACGGTCACGATGTCGGGACAGGCCCGGATCACGGTGTCGAGGAGGCGTTGGCGTTCGGCCAGTGCGGCTTGGACCCGGGTCCACTCGGTGATGTCGGTGGCGATGGCGGCCATCCCGGTGATCGCCCCCAGCGAGTCGAGGAGCGGGAACCGGGTCGTCATCATGGTGTGGACGCCGTCTTCGAGGGGGACGATGTCGTCGCGGGTGAAGACCTCGCCCTCATCGAGGACCCGTCGGTCGGTGTCGTCGACAGGGGCGTCGGGCCAGATCTCGGCCACGGTCTTTCCCAGGACGTCGTCACGGTCGAGCCCGAAGGCGCGCAGGAACACCTCGTTGACCACCAGGTACCGCTCCATCCGGTCCTTCACGAAGATGGCCGCCGTGGAGTGGTCGAGGATCGCCGCCAGCCATGCTTCGTTGGCGGCGAGGGCGGCTCTGGGCGACGTGGTGGTCGGTCACGTCGCGGGCGGCTCCGTAGACCAACCCCGACTCGGGCTCGAGACGGGCCGTCCACTCCAACCAGCGCCAACTCCCGTCCTTGCACCGGTAACGCGACTGGATCCCGGCGGGCTCGGGGTGACCGGTGGGTTGGTCGAACAGGGCGAGGGCCTCGACCAGGTCGTCGGCATGGATGAGGTCGACGAGCGACAACCGGGCCAGTTCCTCTTCGTCGTACCCGAGGAGGGTGGCGGCGGCGCCGTTGCTCCAGACGAGCCCCTGTTCCAGGTCGAAGACGCCGAAGATCTCGTTGGACATCTCGAGGAAGACCGCCAGGTCCTCGTCGGCCAACTCCTTTGGCTCGGGCGTGGTCAGCCCACCGGCGCCGGCCCGGTCGTCGGTGACCTCTGGGGGCAGCCCGGGTGCGCTGCCCTGGCCTGCTCGTGCGCTCAACCCCCGCCGTCCTCACCTAGGGCCGGGCCCGAGCGCCGGCCGTCCATCCATCCAATTGGGTATCGGCGCGCCACGAGGATCTGTTGAGCGTGCCACCACACAGAGTGGTGAGCAGGGACCGGTCTCGCGCTGAGGGAGGAATCCCCTGGTCAGGACCCCGGGTCTCCGGGCCGGACGAGGCTCAGGGCGGCGGTCGGTCCCCGGGCGAGTCAGTCCTCGGCGAAGCCCAGACGGCGGGCGTCGGCCCGGACCTGCTCGACGGCCTCGGGCGATTCGGAGTTCTCGGTCACGATGGCCAGGAACCGCTCGGGGACGACCTCGATGAAGATGCCTTCCGCCTCGGCGGTGAGGAGGTCGCCGTGGAAGATGGCCCCGTAGGTCCTGACCTTTCGGCCTTCTCGTTCGAGGAACCGGGCCTCGAGGCGGAGGGGGGTCCGCAAGGGGCGTCGGCTTGCGGTACTTGATGGTGAGGGTCCCGGTCATGGCGGGGCTCCCGGCCATGATGTTGGCCGCGCCCAGCATCTCGTCGAAGACCATGGCGATGACTCCGCCGTGGACGCAGGTGGGCGGGCCCTCGTACTGGTAGTCGAAGAAGGCCGTCCCCCGCAGCTCGCCGTCGACCGCCTCGACCACGACGGGAGGCGCCACGGGGTTGGCGAAGCCGATCACGGGGCTGGTGGGGAAGAACTCCTGGGGGTCCCCCACCGGATCGGGTTGGGCCCGGGCCCGGCGACCGGGTCCGGCGACGCCCTCGAGGCCCTCGGCGACTGCTCTCACGGCGGCCGCAGCATCGGTGATATCGGTGTCGGCGATGGGCAACCCCACCATCGCACTCGTCACCCGTCGAAGCTCGTCGGCCAACTCGAACCGGGCATCGGTCGTGCCCTGACGGCGAGGCTGCGGGTCCGTGGCCCTCCACCGGGGGAGATGCCGAAGTCCGAGACACCCAACTCCCGTTCGGGCATCAGCGCCGCTTGTACTCGGGTGTCCGCTTCTGGGCGAACGCCTTCTGGCCCTCGGTGGCGTCTTCGGTGGCGAAGACGGGCCAGCCGATCTCGAGCTCGATCTTGAGGGCCTCGACCTCGGGGACCCCTTCGGTCTCGCGCACCGACCGCTTGATGGCCTCGACCGCCAGAGGGCCGTTGCCGCAGATGACCTCGGCGATCCGCAGCGCCTCGTCCAGAGCCTGGCCGTCGGGGACGACGCGACCGATGAGCCCGATCTCCTTCGCCTCCTGGGCACTGACCTCGCGCGCCGTGAGCAGGAGGTCCATGGCGACGGTGAAGGGGATCTGCCGGCGGAGCCGGACGGTGGAGCCGCCCAGCGGAAAGAGCCCCCGGCGAGCCTCGAAGATGCCGAACTTGGCACTCTCGCCCGCCACCCGGATGTCGGTGGCCTGGAGGATCTCGGTTCCCCCCGCCACCGCCCATCCCTCGACCGCGGCGATCAGGGGCTTGCGCAATTGGTAGTGACGGAGCAGGGCCTTCCAGTGGAGGTCGGGATCGGCCTCCTGACGGTGGCGATAGGCCTCGGACTCGGGTGCGGACATGGACTTGAGGTCCATCCCGGAGCAGAAGGTCCCGCCCGCGCCGGTCAGGATGGCGCAGCGGATCTCGTCGTTGGCGTCGATCTCCTCCCAGGCGTCGGCCATGCCGACGAGCATGGGAAGGCTCAGCGCGTTCTTGGCTTCGGGCCGGTTCATGGTGACCACCGCGGTGGCCCCCCGTCGCTCGAAGTTCAAGTTCTCTGTCCCGGGACTGGGCATGACCCCTCCTTGGCGTCTCGGCCCGCCGCCTGGGCTCGAGGGGTGCCCGGTGGGGCCGGCTCCTCCCCTGCCTGCGACGGGACGTCCCGACAATAGAACGAATTCCAGTTCCAGCGGCAGCCGACCCCCCGGAACAGGGAGACTGTCGTGCCAGCGCCCAGCCAACCCCCCCGAGGGATGTGATCGTCCTCGGCACGACCAGGTAGACAGTCCGAGGTTCGGACTCCGGCAGGGTCCGGCGACAACACGACGAGGGAGACACCGTGAGCGACGAGGTCCAGGGGAGTTTCCATCCCTCCATCGCGGGCCGGGAACGACCCCTGGCCGAGCTCACCGACACCGTCCGCCGTCTCGTCGACCTGGTGGTGACCAATACCGCCCCTCCCGACGTCCTCGACACCGTGGTGGCCCAGCTCCGATCGACCGCCGATGTGCTCACCGCGCACGTCCCGACCCATCCGGTCCCCCGCTTCATCGATCCGCCCGAGGGAGCCCGACCACCGACAACGGGCCCCTCGATGGACGGGGCCATGCCCTATGACCCGGTCATCGGCCGGTACAACCCGATCGCCCTCCCGGTGGTGATCTCGTTCGAACCGCCTCTCGCCATCGGCACGGCGGTGTTCACCACGCCCTACGAAGGTGGCCCGGGATGGGTCCACGGAGCGGCCCTGGCGGCGACCTTCGACATCGTCCTCACCGCCGCCAACCACCTGAGTGGCTCGGCCGGCCCCACCGTCTGGCTCACCATCCGATTCCGCCGTCCCACCCTCGTCGGCATCGAGGCGAGATTCGAGGCCGAAGTCGTGGCGAACGACGGCAGGCGGGTGACGAGCAAGGGGCGTCTCGTCCAAGACGGCATCGTCTGTGTGGAAGCCGAAGGGGAGTTCGCCGTCCTCGACCCGAAGCGGATCCGGATGGTGGCGGCGCGTTCGAAACGTCGGCCCCGCTCTCCCGACGCCGACGCTGAACGCTGAACGCTGAACGCTGGAGCTGACGCTGAACGAAGCTAACGGGCGACGCGACAACGCGACGGGCGACAACTAGAGAAGCGGCGGCGCGGCCATGCCCACCATGGGCGCCACCAGACGGGCGCCGCCCTCGGATCCCTCGAAGGGCGCGTCGCCGAAGGTGAAGATCCCGCCGTCCGAGGCGACCTCCCAGTAGCCCTGACCTGTCGACGTCGGCGTCATGCCCACCACGGGGCGGCTCAGCTTCCGACCACCCATAGAGCCGAAGAAGCCCGCCCCGCCGAAACTGAAGATCCCGCCGTCCGACGCCACCATCCAGTACCCACCACCGGGCGCAGCTGCCATCGCCACCACCGGTCGGGCGAGCGGCCTCCCCCCCATCGAGCCGAAGAACCGGGCGTCGCCGAAGGCGAAGACGCCACCGTCCGAGGCCACCAGCCAGTAGCCGTCGCCATCGGAGGAGGCGGCCATCCCGACCACCGGACGGGCCAGTGGTCGGCCGCCCATGGAGCCGAAGTACCGGGCACCGCCGAAGGCGAAGACGCCACCGTCCGAGGCCACGGTCCAGTAGCCGTCGCCGTTGGGCGTGGCGGCGAGCCCCACCATGGGCTTGACCAGCGGTCGGCCGCCCATGGAACCGAAGTAGCCGGCGTCGCCGAAGGCGAAGACGCCGCCGTCCGAACCAACCAGCCAGTACCCGCCGCCATCCCCGGTGGCGGTGATGCCCACCACCGGTGCCGAGAGACGCGTCGCACCCATCGAGCCGGCGAACCCAGCCCCGCCGAAGCTGAAGACCCCCCCGTCCGACGCCGTCGTCCAATACCCCGACCGGGCCGGTGGGGGCGGCGGCGCGGGCGGGAGGCCGGCGGGGCCGACGAAGGCGTGGACCTGGTTCGACGACGCGGCGAGCAAGAGCCCGTCGGCGACAGCCGGGGTGGGGAAGTGGTTGGCCACGGACCCGAGCGAGAAGCTCTCCATGGCGTGTCCCGTCGAGGGATCGAGCCCGTAGAGGGTGGATCCTCCGATGGTCCAGACGAACCCGCCGGCCACGATGGGGGGGCCGCCTGCGCCGGTGTTGGTCTGCCACAGGACGCTCGCGTTGTTGGGCGACGCGGTGGCCACGGCCACGACCCCGGGCTGACAGGGCTCGTAGACCACCGCCCCTGACACCGCCACCCCGCCGTCGACGTCGCCCGAACAGAACGAAGAGACCGTCTGGAGCTGGCCGCCGACCCCGCCGAGGTGCGACTGCGAGAGCAGGTAGCCGAGATGGGACTTGCCCGCCTGGAAGGCGAGCCCGTTGGCGGAGACCAGTCCGGGCGGGCTCGAACCGAGGTCGAGATCGCTGCCGTTGTCGCTGAACCACGTGGACGGCGCGAAAGCCTGGACGACTTGCATCGACGGCGACAGCTCGATGACACCGTCACTGTTGTCGTAGGCGTGACCAGACGAACTGAAGGCGCTGTTGCCGGTCGTGAGCCAGACGTTTCCCTGTCCGTCCACCTCGGGAGCCGCCCCTCCCATCCAGACCGCGCCCTGGCTGTCGCCCGGTGCCGATGCCACTTCGAAGGACTGCTGGGCCCCACCCCCTTCGGGGATCGACACCACCCATCCGTGATAGTTGCCACAGTCCCCGGCGTTTCCCCCGAAGCCGGCCACGACGTTCCCGTTGTCCAGTGCCAACCCGGTCCGCTGGAGCTGGGCCAACTGGTCCGATCCCGCCAAGACGATGGGCTGGTGGAGAAGCACAGCACCGGTGTAGAGGTCGAGGCCCACCATGAAGTGTTGCCCGCCCGATCCCCCGGCCGTCTCGTCGGTGACGGCGAAGACCTCTCCCCGTGCCTGGTCGATGACCGGCGTGCCGGTGATGCCGACCACGGGTGCGATGTCGCCACAGGGAAGGTTCCCCGACGGCACCGCCGCCCCGACATGGGTCGACCACAACACCGCGCCGGTGTTGGCCGCCAACTCTTCGATGGTGTCGTTCTCGGTGGCGACGACAACTCGACCGGCCGCCACGAGCGGCTCGCCGAAGATCTGGCCGTCGAGCGCCGAGGACGTCCAGGCCGCCACCGCGGGGCTGAGGTTCGTGCTGGTGGGATCAGCACCGCTCCCGAGGCCGTCGTGGTGGTAGACGGGCCAACTCGTCCCGAACACGGTGTGAGCCACGGGCGCCCTGAAGCCGACGGGGTTGACGCCGGTGACGCGGTTGCCGCCGTTGGCCGGAGCACCGCCACCGTCGTCGCGCTCACGACGAGCAGCCCACCCACCGCCACGGCCATCGACACTCGACGCCGCGCGGTCCACATGATTCGCCCCGCCATCACCGTCATCCTGGACCCTCTCCTACACCCCGAGAGCACAACCAGGGGCCAATTCCTCCAGAAAGGCCGTGACCTCGGAGAAGTTCCGACCGAAGCGGCGCCGATCAGATGCGTTCGATGATCGTGCCGGTGGCGAGAGCACCGCCGCAGCACATCGACACCAGCGCAAGGTTGGCGTCGCGACGCTCGAGCTCGTGCAAGGCGGTCGTGATCAACCGGCTGCCCGTCGAGCCCACGGGGTGGCCGATGGCAATGGCGCCGCCGTTCACGTTCACCTTGTCCCAGTCGATGCCGTGGACCTTCTGCCACGAGCAGACCACCGAGGCGAAGGCCTCGTTGACCTCGAAGATATCGATGTCTTCGGCGGTCATCCCGGCCTTGGCGAGGACCTTCTCGGTGGCGGCGATGGGACCGTCGAGGTGGTAGTAGGGGTCCGATCCCAAGAGCACCTGGGCCACGATCCGCGCCCGGGGCCGCAACCCGGCCGCCTTGGCTCGGTCCTCGGACATCCACAGCACCGCGGCGGCGCCGTCGGAGATCTGTGAGGAGTTCCCCGCCGTGTGCATCCCGTCGGGGATCACGGGCTTCAAGCCGGCCAGCGCCTCCGCCGTGGTGTCGCGCAGTCCTTGGTCGCGCGCCACATGCGTCCGCTCTCCGGTCGGACCGTCGGGTCCGACGACCGGTGCGTCGAGGGCGAAGACCTCGCGGTCGAACCGTCCCTCTTCCCAGGCCCGGGCCGCCTTGCGCTGGGAGGCGAGCCCGAGGGCATCGACGTCCTGGCGGGTGACGCCGTATTTCTTCGCGATCCGCTCCGCCGCCCCGAACTGGTCGGGCATGTCCCAGGGGAAGTCCGGCGGGCGCGAGCTCCCCGGCCCGTTGATGGCGTTGGCGCCCAACCCGACCCGGCTCATGGCCTCGACTCCGCACGCGATCCCCACGTCGACCGCGCCGGCCGCCACGAGATTGGCCACGAAGTGATTGGCCTGCTGGGCCGATCCGCACTGGCAGTCGATCGTCGTCGCCGCCGTCTCATAGGGCAGACCCATGCTGAGCCAGGCCGTCCGGGTGACGTTGGACGCCTGCTCTCCGGCCTGGGTGACACATCCACCCACGATCTGCTCCACCTCGGACGGTTCGATCCCGGCCCGCTTCACCAGCTCCACCTGGGCCGTGGCGAGCAACTCGGCGGCGTGGAAACCAGACAGCCACCCGTTGCGCTTGCCGATGGGGGTCCGCACCGCTTCGACGATCACCGGTCGTGCCATTGCCCTACCTCCACGAGAGTCCGGGTGTCCGAGTTGCCCGGGATGAGTCCGGTCGGCCAGCGCGCCCGCGTTGAGCGAGATTCCGCCCGAGAGCGAGCGCTCTGACCGGGCCGAGTATAGAACCTGTTCTACACAAAGCGCCCGGCCGGCCCCTCGGGGAACGTCGTGGAAGGATGAGGCCATGCAGGTCACCATCATCGGCGGGGGCAGCTACCAGTGGTCTCCCAAGCTCATCGCGGATCTCTTGAGCCTCCCCTCGTTGGCCGGGGTCCACCTCGTCCTCGAGGACATCGACCCGGTCCCACTCGAGAAGATGGGGGACATCGCCCGCATCGCCGACGACAAATTGGGCGCCAAGTCCACGGTGTCGACGACCACCGACCAGCGCAGGGCCCTCGAAGGAGCGGACTTCGTGGTCGTGACGATCTCGACGGGTGGCTTCGCCTCGATGGCCGTCGACATCGACGTGCCCGGTCGCCACGGCATCCGTCAGTCGGTCGGGGACAGCATCGGCCCGGGAGGGATCAACCGGGCCCTGCGCAACATCCCCGTCCTCGCCGGCATCGGCAGGGACATGGAAGACCAGTGCCCTCACGCCTGGCTCCTCAACATCACCAATCCCATGACCACCCTCACGCGGACCGTCTGTCGCGAGACCCGTGTCAACACCGTCGGCCTCTGCCACGAGGTCGGTGGCTTTTGCATGGACCTCGCCATCGCCTTCGGAAAGCCCCACACCGCGGTCCGGCCGGTGATCATGGGGGTCAACCACTTCCCCGTCATCACCGAGCTCGACATCGACGGCCGGGACGGCTTCGAGATGGTGACGGAGTTGGTCGACGAGCTCGGGGGCCTCGAGGCGCTCGTCCCCAAGCCGGGTCAAGAAGCAGCCAAGCCCTTCTCGAAGCTCGACTTCGGACGGCGACATCTCCTCAAGTTGACCCTGCTCGACCGCTGGGGAGCCCTGCTCGGTGCCAATGACCGCCACCTGGCCGAGTTCTTGCCTTCGGTCCTCACCGAGGAATCGCAGTGGGGAGCGACCTGGGGCATCGAGCTCACGCCCATGGCCCGACGAGAAGAACATCAGGCCGAGTTCGTGGCCGAGGTCGACGCCGTCCTGGCGGGCAAGGAGGAGCTGGCCACCTGGGACTCGGGCGAGATGGTGGCCCCGGTCATCGACTCGATCATCACCGGCACCCGTCGGGAGCTCCCACTGAACCGGCCCAACGCCGGCCAGTGTCCCGACCTCCCCGCCGACGCCGTGGTGGAGGCGATGTGCGTCGTCGACGCGGATGGCATCCGGGGTCGGGACGTGGCCCGCGCACCGGCTCCCTTCGCCGAGATCGTCCGCCGTCACGTCGCCGTCCAGGAGATGACCGTCGAGGCCGCGCTGTCGGGCAACCGGGCCCTCGCCCATGAGGCCTTCGCCCTCGATCCCCTGGCCGGTCGGGGTGACCTCCGAGAGACAGAGGCCATGGTGGACGAGCTCCTCGCGGGGACCGCCAAGTGGCTGCCCCAATTCGCCTGACGAGTTCAGCTCCGGCTGATTCAGCTGACTGTATTACTTCAGCTGAATTACTTCAGCCGACTGTATTACTTCAGCTGACTGTATTACTGAGGTACAACGGGACTACTGAGGGACAACTGGCCATCGGCCGACGACTGGCCACCGGGCGACGACGGAGGTTCTCGTGAAGCTGGGTTTCATCGGCCTCGGCGCCATGGGCCTGCCCATGACGCGCAACCTCGTCGCCGCCGGCCATCAGGTGACCGTGGCGTCGCGCAGCAGATCACCGGTCGACGAGGCGGTGGCGTTCGGCGCCATCGACGGAGGCACCATCACCGACGTGGCCTCGGCGAGCGAGGTCCTCATCCTCTGCGTCCCCAACTCTCCCGACGTGGTCCAGGTAGTCGACGGTGTGGTCCCCGCCATCGGGCCGGCCACGATCGTCGTGGACTGCTCGACCATCGACCCCGACGTGGAGCGGGCCCAGCACGCCCGGGTGACCGCCACAGGGGCTCGCTACCTCGACGCGCCGGTCTCGGGCGGCACCGCGGGCGCCAAGAAGGGAACGCTCACCCTCATGGTGGGTGGCGAGGAGACGACGCTCGAGGACGCCCGGCCCGCCTTGGATCCCATGGCGGGACTGATCGTCCATGTGGGTGGACCGGGAATGGGCCAGGTCGTGAAACTCTGCAACAACCTCATCTATGCGGCCCAGATGGTGGCGACATCCGAGGCCACCGCGTTGGCGCTGCGGTCGGGTGTCGACATGGACAAGCTCCTCGAGGTCCTCGTCCATTCGACCGGGGACTGCACGGCGGTGCGGACCAGGCTCCCAGTGCCCGGCGTCATCGCCGACAGCCCTGCGTCGAACGGGTGGCAGCCCGGTTTCATGACCGATCTGATGGCGAAGGACCTCGATCTCGCCTTGTCCTACGGGGCGCGTGCCGGTGTACCCATGACCACCACCGCCACCGCCCGCCAAGCGCTGACCGCAGCATCGACAGCAGGCTTCGGACGGGAGGATTTCTCCGCGCTGGCCAAGGTGGTCCTCCGGTTGGCCGGTGTGGCCGGCCCGGACGAGGTCGAATGACGCTGTCGTCTCGGGGGCCACTCGTGGCACCGACGGTGATCCTGGCGGCCGATCACCGCGCCCGCGGGGTGATCACCATCGAACCCTACGGGGCCTACGTCGGGGCCGTGGCCGCCGCGCTCCCGTTCTGCGACGGCATCTTGGCGAGCACGCAACCTCTTCGGGACCTCGCCGGATCGGGTGCGATCGAGCCCCGGCACCGGACCTACCTTTCGCTGAACCGGACCGGGTTGGCCGGCTCCGCCTTCGAGCTCGACGACCGGTTGGTGGCGACCGTCGAGCAGGCCGCGACCGAGGGATGGACCGGCGTCAAGCACATGACCCGGATCGACATGACCGACCCCTTGACCGCGCCGGCCCTCGAGCTCTTGGGACAAGTACTGGAGAGAGCGCGGTCGTTGGGACTCGATGCCCTCGTCGAGCCCTTGTCGTGGCGCGCCGGTCAGATGGCCCGCGACACCGACTCGATCGTCTTCGCCGCCATCGTCGCCCATGACCTCGGTGCGCCGGTGGTGAAGGCACCGGTCCCCGACGTGGCCCCGGGCTCGGCACGGGTCGACGCGGCAGCCCGCATCGTCTCGTCTGTCGGTGTGCCGGTCCTCTTTCTCGGTGGTCCCCGGCTGGGCCCCGACGCGTGCGCCGGAGTCCTCGGCGAGATCCGAGACGTCATGGCCGGAGGGGCCGCCGGACTGGCGGTGGGACGGGTCGTCTACCAAGACCCCGACCCCGCCGAGATGGCCCGTCTGGTCGCTCGAGCCGTCCGCGACGGTGCCCGGATGGCGGGCACGGGCGGACCGGCCGGTGCCGCCGGCCCTGTCCCGGCGTGATCCTCACCATCGACCTCGGTACCACCGTCACGAAGGTCGTCGTCTGGTCCGAAGACGGGCCCGTCGCCGTGGGTCGAAGCCCGCTGGTCTCCAATTACACAGCCGGCAACCGGGCCGAACAGGATCCGGCGTCGTGGTGGCCCTCGGTCGTGGCGGCCTGCGACGCGGCTCGATCATCGCTGGGCGCGGCGCGGCGCGGAGGCGGAGGCGGCATTCGGGGCAGTCAGTGCCCTCGGCTTCGCCGCGGCCCGCCAGACATTGGTCCCCGTCGGCGCCGACGCCACACCCCTGGGCCCGGCCCTGTTGTGGTCGGACCGGCGAGCGGGGGTCGAGGCTGGCGCAGTGGCGGCATTGTTCGACGGGGCCGGCGGGTCCGGGGGTTTCGACACGGTGCGGCGGCGAACCGGTGTCGTGCTCGACGCCGGATCGGTCGCGGCCAAGATTGCATGGCTCGGGCAGCACGAGCCCGAGAGGGTCAAGTCCGCCCGATGGTTCCTGACTCCGAGAGATCTCGTGGCGTGGCGTCTCACCGGCGAGGTGGCGACCGATCACACCATGGCCTCGGCCTCGGGGCTGTTCGAGATCTTCGGACCGTCGAGTGCCCGCGAGAGCGGTGGTGACGATGAAAGGAGTCTCGGCCCACTCGTCCCCGGACTCGCCGACGGTGTCGCCGACCGGCTCCCCCCGTCCCGACCGTCAACCACGGTGATCGGGGCCCTCCTGGGGGGACCGGCTGCCGAGCTCGGATTGCGCCCCGGCATCCCCGTCGTGATCGGCGCCGGGGACCGGGCCTGCGAAGTCCTCGGCACCGGCGCTTCAGAGACATGGCCGATGGTGTCGTGGGGCACCACCGCCAATGTCTCGGTCCCCTCGACCGTCTCGGCGCGGCGACACCCGACGCCACACCCGACGCCATACCCGACGCCATGATCGTGACGCGGGGCGCGTTCGGAGGATGGCTCCTCGAAGGTGGGCTGTCGGCAGCTGGGTCCCTCGTCGACTGGCTGGCGCACCTGGCCGGTCTCGACGTCGAGGTCGTCGTGGCGCGTGCCCGGTCGAGCCCGGCGGGAGCACGTGGGGTCATCGTCCTTCCGTGGTTCGGTGGGGCCCGGGCCCCGTGGTGGCGCGACACGGCTCGAGGGGCGGTGGTGGGGTTGTCGTTCGACCACGATGTCGGGGACATGGCGCGCGCCGTCATCGAATCGGTGGCGTGGGACGTGAAGCGGTGTCTCGACGCCGCGTACGCGTCGCGCCCCGCGACACCGGCTCCCGACGGGCTCGTCCTCGGCGGTGGAGGTGCCACCCGTGCCCCGTGGACAGAGATCCTGTCCGGGGTCACGGGACTCCCGACGCGTCGACGACGTTCGGGAGAGGCGGCATCGGCCGGCGCCGCCATGATCGTGGCCCGGGCCGTGGGTGGACAGGACCCGGTCGATCTCGACCGGTTGGACCCCGCCGAAGCCGACGAGCCACCTGACCCGGCCATGGTGGCGGACTACGGGGCGCTCCGACCGAGCGTCGACGCGGCCGCCGGCGCGGTCATCGAGTTGGGCCGGTCAGCCCGATGAGCCAAACGAGCCCGGTGAACGCGGCGAGCGCGGCGAGCGAGCGCGGCGAGCCGATGAAAGAGGTCCGGCTGGCGTATGGACGGGAGGGGATCGTGGCCCGGGTCCCCGACGACAGCGTGGTGGTGACCGCCACCGAGTTGCCCGGGTTGGCCGACGAAGCCGGCGCGGTCCTGGGGGCGTTGCGATCGCCGGTCGAGGGCCCAGGACTCGGCGAGCTCATGGCGCGGGCGACGGGCCACAAGAGAGTGGCGGTGGTCTTCCCCGACCTCACGAGACCCATGCCCAACCGGACCGTCCTCCCGCCTTTGCTCGGAGAGCTCGAGCGGCTCGGGGCGGGACCCGAGAGGGTGGAGCTGCTCTGCGCGACGGGAACCCACCGGCTCGCCACCGACGACGAGATGGTCGAGCTCTTGGGCCCGGAGATCGCCGGCCGGTACAGGGTCCACCAACACCGGGCCGAGGCGGCCGCCGACGACCACGTAGAGGTGGGTCGGGTCGACGGCACCCCGGTCCGGATCGACCGGCACTACGTCGAGGCCGACGTCCGGATCCTCACCGGGTTCGTCGAACCCCACTTCTTCGCCGGCTTCAGCGGCGGCCCCAAAGGGACCTGTCCGGGACTGGCCGCGGTCGAGACCATCCTCGAAGCCCACAGCCCCCGGCGGATCTCCGACCCCCGAGCCACCTGGCTCGTGACCGAGGGGAATCCCGTCCACGACTTCGTCCGGGCCGCGGTGGCACTGGCTCCGCCGACCTTCTCGGTCGACGTGGCCATCAACCAACGCCGGCAGCTCACGGCGGTCTTCGGGGGGCCGCTCCCCGACGGCCACAGCGCGGCGTGCCGGTTCGTCGAAGAGACGTCGGTCCAATCCGTGGGAGCCCGATTCGACGTCGTCCTCTCCACCAACGGTGGCTATCCCCTCGACAGAAACCTCTACCAAGCAGTGAAGGGCATGGCCGCGGCTGAACGGGTGGTCCGAGCCGGGGGGACGATCGTGATGGCCGCGGCCTGTGTGGACGGGACGCCTGATGGCAGCTCCTTCGCGCGACACCTCGGCGACGCGGTCGGCCCCGACGCGCTCGACTCTGGGGACGGGGTGGCGGAGACCGACCGGTGGCAGGCGCAGGTGCTCGGTCGGGTGCTCGGTCATGCCGAGGTCTGGCTGCACTCCGAGGGCTTGTCCGACGAGGCGGTCAGGGGCGCCTTCCTCCGACCCGTGGGGGACGTGACCGAAGCGGTGGCCGAGGCGCTCGACGCCTCGGGGTCGGGGGGGCGGGGTCGTCTCGGTGTCCTCCCCTACGGGCCCCTCACCGTGGCGTCGGCGACCTGACCGGCGGGGTCGTCCGAAATCTCTGACGAATGCGTCAGGGGTTAGCGTGTCGCAGGAATGGGGGACCCGCTTGTAGGTGAGCAGGCGATGTTCGAGGGTGAGCAGCCCCTCTTCAACTTCGTCGTCCCCGACGAGCTCCTCGCCGCGGCGGTCTCGAGGAGCCGGGACAAAGCGGCCGTCGCCGATGTGGCGCTCATGCCCGGCACGGGCGAGGGCAAGCCTCCCCCGCTGCTCGGGATCTTGAAGGAGCACGGCTTCGCGCCTCTGGTCCTGCTGACCGTGGCGGCCATGGTGACCGACACCATCGTGAACGGCATCGGGATCCTCGGCCCGGAGATCAAGCGGTCGTTCCACCTCTCCGACACCGGACTGGGGGCGGTGATCTTCGTGGGGGCCGTCGCCCAGATCGCCTGGGGGATGCCGGTGGCGGTCTTCGCCGATCGGGGCAGCCGGAAGAAGGTGGCGGGGATCACCCTGCTCATCTTCTCGGCCACCGTCCCGATCATGGCCCTGGTCCGCAACGTCTGGCCCTTCGTCTTCCTCTACCTCGTCGCCGCGATCGGCCTGGGGTCGAGCGACACCGTCCACAACGCCTATCTGGCCGATGCCTATCCGACCCAAGGCCGGGCCCGGATCTTCACCTGGCACAACATGAACGACCCCGTCTCCCAGACGATCGGGATCCTCCTCGTGGGCTACATCGCGGCGGCGACCCACAATTGGCGTTGGGCCCTGGCCCTGGCCCTGATCGGCGTGCCCGTCGCCATCGCCATCTTCTTCATCAGGGAACCCGAGAAGGGGGCGAACGAGTCCAGCCACATTCTCAAAGCGGCGGGGATGGACATCGAGACCGAGCAGGAGAACGCGCCCAAGGTCCTCCTGGGATCGGCCGTCACCCGGCTGCTCCGGATCCGGTCGCTCTACTACGAGCTCGTGGCGGTGGCCATCCTCGGCTTCGCCGGCACCGGGATCCCGTTGTTCGGCTCCCTCTACTTCCAACGCCACTGGCATCTCGGGGTGGCCCATCGGGCCGACGTCTTCTCGATCATCGGGTTGTCGGCCTTCCTCGGACTGCCGGTGGTCTTCGTGGTGGGCGACAAGCTCTTCCGGCGGGCCCCGGAGAAGCCCCTCGTGGTGGCGGGGATCTGCATCGCCGTCTTCGGCGGCCTCTACAGCCTGTCGCTCTACATGCCCCATCTCTGGATGGTCGTGGTACTCCAATTCCTGGCCCAGTCGGCGGTGGCCCCCCTGTCCATCTGCATCTTCCAGACATTGGCGGCCACGGCCCCACCGGAGATGCGGGCCATCTGCTTCGGGCTCTTCGGCGTCTACGCGCTGGTCTTCGGCGGCTTCGCGGGTGGGATCCTCCTCGGTGCCATCTCCGACGCCTCCAACGTGACCACCGCGCTCGACCCTCATCGGCCCCGTCTGCGCGGTGGGAGGTGTCTTGTTGCTCGTGGGGTCGCGCTTCGTCCGGTCCGACATCACCCTCGTGATCGAGGACGTCCTCGAGCGGTATGCCGAAGGCAAGCGACGGAAGTCCGGGGGCGAGATCCCCGCGCTCCAGATCCACAACATGGACTTCTTCTACGGGAACCAACAGGTCCTCTTCGACGTGAATCTCGAAGTCCCCGAGGGTGACATCGTGGCACTGCTCGGGACCAACGGCGCCGGCAAGTCCACCCTGCTCCGGGCCGTGGCCGGCCTCGACCATCCCCATCGGGGCGTGATCAGGATCTTCGGGGCCAACTGCACCTACCTCGAGCCCGAACAGATCATCGACCTCGGCGCCGGCTTGCTGGTGGGAGGGAAGATGACCTTCCCGGGGTTGTCCGTCCGCGACAACCTCCGGATCGGGGAGCACTCGTTTCGTCGCCAGACGGCTCGGGCCAAGGTCGCCCTCGACGACGCCGTCGGGCTCTTCCCCGAGCTCGAGCCCCGCCTCGACCAGCCCGCCGGGACCTTGTCGGGTGGTGAGCAGCAGATGCTGGCCCTGGCCCGGGTCATGATGTCCAAGCCCAAGCTGCTCATGATCGACGAGCTCGCCTTCGGCCTGGCCCCGATGACCGTCGAACGGCTCATGGACATCGTCCGGCGGGTCAACGCAGACGGGGCCACGGTGATCCTCGTCGAGCAGAGCGTGAACCGGGCCATGACCCTGGCGGAGCACGCCTTCTTCCTCGAACGAGGCGAGGTCCGCTTCGACGGCTCGATCACCGACCTGTTGGCGCGCCACGACCTCCTCCGACCGGTCTTCCTCGCCAGCGTGACCGACGCCGCTGCGGCCACGGCTCTGCGGACAAGACGGCTGACGGCAGGCGAGACGACCCGGAGCGGAGGACCGGTGTGATCGGGGTGTCGGTCCCGTCCTCGGTGGTCCTCGAGGGAGCCATCCTCGGCCTCAACTACGGGCTCTTGGCGGTGGGGTTGGTGTTGATCTATCGGACCAGCCGGGTGATCAACTTCGCCCAGGGTCAGCTCGGCGTCGTGGCAGCGGTGTTCCTCGTCAAGCTCTACTACGACTACGGCATCAACTACTGGGCCGCCCTCGTCGCCGCCGCTGGCCTTGGCGGCCGCGGCCGGCGCGCTGTCGGAGCTCGTGCTCCGCCGGCTCTTCACCCGACCCCGGGTCATGGTCATGGTGGCCACCATCGGCTTGTCCCAGGTCCTCTTCCTCTTCACCTTGTTCCCCTTCATCCGACCCAAGAAGCTCTTCCGGGCCTTCCCCGTCCCGGTCCACTGGTCCTTTCACATCGGCTCGTTCCTCTTCCCCCCCGGCGAGGTCGTCACCCTCGTCGTGGCCCCGGTCGTCGCCCTCGGTCTGGCGGCGTTCATCCGGTTCTCCCACTGGGGCCTGGCCATGCGGGCCTCGGCCGAGAACACCGAGTCGGCCCGGCTGTCGGGCGTCTGGGTCCGGCGGACCTCGACGGTGGCCTGGACCCTGGCCGGCGCCCTCTCGGCCTTCACCGCCATCCTCGCCTCGCCCAGCCAGACGAGCACCTTGACCCAGGTCCTCTCGCCGGGCCTCTTGCTCCTGGCCCTGCTGGCGGCGCTGCTCGGCGGCATGGTGAGCCTGCCCGTGGCCTTCGCGGCCGGGATCGGCCTCGGGGTCGTCCAGGACCTCCTCCAGTGGAACATCACCAACCCCTCGACGGGGTCGGCCACCGTCGAGCTCGTCCTCTTCGTCTTGTTGCAGTTGGCGCTGTTGGCCCGGGCCGTGTCGCTCCAGAAGGGCTCGCGGACCGCGGAGCGGACGTCGTGGATGACCGGGACCCTCGGCGTCCGACGGCCGGGGAGACACTGCGAAGACAGGTCGGCAGCGCCGGCGTTGTGTCGGTGGTCGTCGTCGCCGGGTTGCTGCCCGCTCGTCCTGGACGTGGGCCGGTCCTTCCTCATGTCCCAGATCTGCATCTACGGCGTGATCGCCCTGTCGCTGACGGTCCTCACCGGATGGGCGGGCCAGGTCTCGCTGGGCCAGTTCGCGCTTCGTGGGGGTGGGCGCGGACATGGCCGCCCATTTCGGCGCCGGCGTCCCGCTCATCGTGCTCCTCCCCTTCGCCGGGGTCGTCACCGCGCTCGTCTCGGTGCTCGTGGGGCTGACGGCCCTTCGCATCCGGGGCCTCTACCTGGCGGTCAGCACCCTGGGCTTCGCGCTCTTCATGCAGAGCTCGGTCCTGGCCACGTCGTGCTGGACACTGCCCCTCATCCACCGGACCATCTGCTCGGGGCTGCCCGACCCCCAATCCACCTTGATCACCCGGCCCTCACTCTTCGGGTTGGGCCTCTCCTCGGAACGTGCCTTCGCGTGGTTCTCGTTGGCGATCCTCATCGTCTCGATCCTCATGGTCCGGGTATGGCGCGACCGGGGCGTCGCCCGGCGGCTCATCTCGGTCCGGGACAACGAGGTGGCGGCGGGCTCGGCGGGCATTCCCGTGGTCCGGACCAAGCTCATGGCCTTCGCTCTGTCGGGGTTCATGGCGGGCTACGCCGGGGTCTGCCTCGCCTTCGCCACCGAACGGTTCTCCACCGACACCTTCGACCCCACCGTCTCGATCCTGGTGATCTCGATGGTGGTCATCGGCGGGAATCGACGCCATCCCCGGCGCGGTCCTCGGCGCGCTCTATCTGGTGGGGTTGCCGGCCATCTTCGGGTCGTCGACGACGGTCGAGTTCCTCACCAGCGGGGTCGGGCTCATGGCCTTCATCCTCTACCTGCCCGGCGGCATGGCCCAGGTGATGCACCAGTTCGGGGACCTCGCCACGGCGGGGGTCGAGAACCTCCGGGCCCGGCGCCGGGGCCCCCTCGGCCCCGACGCCGTCGGCCGAGGGCCCTCGTCGGAACGACCGGACCCTCCAGGACCGGTGGCCGACGTGACACCACCGCCCAAGGCACCATCGCCGACGACAGGCACCATCGCCGACGATCACGGAGTGCCGAGGCCCCCCCGACACAACGAGAGAAGGAAAGGCCCCGCCCGGCTCGAGGTCACCGACCTGGTGGTCTCGTTCGGGGGGTTGCGGGCCGTCGACGGGGTCAGCGTGTCGGTCGAGCCCGGCGACGATCGTCGGGCTCATCGGGCCCAACGGGTCGGGCAAGACCACCCTGCTCGACACCGTCTCGGGGCTGGTGGCCCCGACGGAGGGTTCGGTGACGCTCGACGGTGAGGACCTCGCCGACTATCTCCCCGAGGAACGGGCCGGCCTCGGGCGTGGTCCGGTCGTTCCAGGACTGTCGGCTCTACCCCGAGCTGACCGTCGCAGGACACCCTCATGCTGTGCGAGGACGCCCGCCGGAGCGTGTCCGTCCTCGCCACCACGCTGCAACTCCCCTGGGCCCGGCGGGCCGAGCGGGACAAGCAGAAGACGGTCGACCGGGTCATCGGGTCCTTCGGGCTCGAGCGGTTCCGCCATCACCTCACCGGCCACCTCTCCACGGGGACCCGCCGGGTCGTCGACCTGGCGTCGATCGTCCTGGCCGGTCCCCGACTCCTGCTCCTCGACGAGCCCACCGCCGGCATCGCCCAGCGCGAGGCGGAGGCCTTCATCCCACTGCTCCAGAAGCTCCACGAGGTGACGGGGTCGACCATCCTCTTGGTCGAGCACGACGTCCCCCTCGTCTTCGAGCTCTGCTCGACGGTGATCGTCATGCAGACCGGTTCGGTGGTGGTGTCGGGCAGCCCCGACGTCGTCCGCGACGATCCCCGCGCCCTGGCCGCCTATCTCGGGGCCAGTGACGCGGCCCTCAACGTGACGGGGCCGGTCCGGCCGTAACATTTGGCCGTCCGGGACGACCCGACAATCCCGACCAGACCCATCTCATCAGGAGCGACCATGACCGGCTCATCGACCCAGGGAATCAAGACCGTCCTCCATCCCGTCTCCGACCTCGCCGCAGCCAAGAAGGTCTACGCCGCCCTCCTCGGCGTGGAGCCGAAGCCGACGCGCCCTATTACGTAGGCTTCGATGCCGAGGGCCAGCACATCGGACTGGTCCCGAACGGTGGACCCGGCGCCATGACCTCACCTGTGTCCTACTGGCAGGTCTCGGACATCGAATCGAAGCTGGCCGAGGTGACCGCGGCGGGTGCCATCGTCAAGGACTCCCCGCGCGATGTCGGTGGCGGCCGGTTGGTGGCGACGGTCACCGACCCCGATGGGAACGTCCTCGGGCTCCTGCAGGACCCCTGACATCAGGCCCCGGCGGCACGACGCGCCGAAGGTAACGACGCCGAGAACGCAAGAACTACGCGTCGGGTTTGCGGGGGCGGGCCGGCCCGTAGGGACGGTCGCCGCGGAGGGTGACCCGATGGGCGATCCGCAGAGCGTCGCCGTAATCGTCGAGCGCGTAGTGGAGCGTGGCCCGGTTGTCCCAGAAGGCCACCCCGCCGGGCTCCCAGTGATACCGGCAGCTGAACTCGGGACGTTGGCAGTGGCGGTAGAGCATGTCCAGCAACGAGTCAGACTCGACCTTGGAGACCCCTTCGAGGAACCGGGTGAACTGCGAGTTGACGAAGAGTCCGTTCCGGCCGGTCTCGGGGTGGGTCCGGACCACCGGGTGGGAGACGGGGAAGAGCTTGTCGTGATGGCGGCCGTCCCACTCGTAGCCACCCTG
>CAWCMY010000012.1:0-71436 GCA_963796765.1 uncultured Acidimicrobiales bacterium
AAGCGATTCCTGCCGACGAGGACCATCGAGGCGGCTTCGGGGGCCGGAGTCTTGCGCGAAGGCCCGGCCGGCAGCGCCTGGTTCGCTCATTTCGACAACGACGGCGTCGTCGCCCATGTCGACGTGCGCGGCCCGAAGTACAAAGGCTCCCTCACCGGCGGATCGAAGTCGCTCTTCCGGTTGCCCCCGGCCGCCCCAATCCGCCCCCGGCTCGTTCTCGCCGAGGCGGCGATCGACACGCTGAGCGTCTCCGGGCTCGAGCGCTTTCGCGGCGATACGCTCTACGCCGCGACCGGCGGCGGTATGGGACCGGGCACGATCGCCGCGCTCGAGGCGCTGCTCGCCGAGATGGCGGCGCTCCCCGACGCTCTCCTTTGCAGCGCCACGGACGCGAACGACGCAGGCGAACGGTTCGCAGACCGTCACCGAGCGGCGGCGGAGAAATTCGGCGTGGGGTTCGCGCGGCTACGGCCTCCCATCGAAGGCGGGGACTGGAACGACGTCTTGCGCGACCGCGCCGCGAGCCGGGGAGGCCAGTGATGACTGCGATCACGAAAGGAGCGCCGCGGGCCTTCGTGCTCTTGCGGTCCCGCCGTCGCCTCGACCTTCTCAATCCCGATCCCGAGGCCTGGACGGACGAAGACCTCGCCGCGGGTCTCTCGCGCACCATGCGGTGGGGCGGGGCGTCGCGATGGGAGCACCCGCTCTCCGTCGCCCAACACAGCCTCACCGTGCTGGCGATCCGGGAGGCGGAGGGAGCGCTGACCGCGGGGGAGGGGCTTCGAGAGCTCCTGCACGACGCCACGGAATTCATGCTGGGCTGGGACTGCATCACCCCGCTCAAGGCGCAGCTCGGCGAGCCGTTTCGCGCCCTCGAGGCCCGCCTGCAGACCGCGATCGACGCGCGCTACCGACTGCCGGAATGGACGCCCGAAGATACGCGCTCCACAAGCGGGCGGACCGGCTCGCCGCCGCCTCCGAGGCAATGCACGTCGTCGGCTGGAGCCGGCTTCGAGATGCGCAAGACCCTCGGCATCACGGAGACGCCGCTCGTTCACGACCCGCTCTCGCCATGCGCCTTCGCGCCCTGGGAGCCCTGGCCCCCGCGCGTCGCCGAGCGGCTCTTTCTCGATCGGTTCCATGCGCTGAAACGCGCCCATCGATCCGGGCTTCGAAGGCCGGAGCCCGAGCTGTGTCCTTTCTTCGATCTCGGAGGAGCCGAACATGCCGTTTCCTAACGATATCCCCGGCTACGACGTCGACCCGGGCGGAGACGCCGCCGTGTACGACGAATGGGCGGCGATCGCCGCCGACACCGATCGCCGCCCCCCGAACATCGGCAACGCGAGTCGCCGCGTCGTCGGGCTTCCTTCGAAGCGATCGCGGCGACCTTGACCACGACCCAGATCAGGGCCGCGTCTCACCCCGGATCGATCCTGGTGCTGGCGGGGGCGGGGACCGGCAAGACATCGACGCTGACCGCGGCGGTCGCCCACCGCATCGCGGTCGACGGCGTCCCGCCCCATCGCGTCCTCGCCGTCACCTTCACCAACAAGGCCGCGGCGGAAATGGCGGGCCGGATCCGCGCCGCCCTCGGTCCGGACGCCGCTCCCTACTGGCTCGGCACGTTTCATGGGCTCGCGGCCCGACAGCTGCGCGCCTCTCCCGAGGTCGCCTCGTCTGCGCGACAATTTCGACATCCTCGACGCCGACGACCCCCGCCGGATTCTTCGCCGCGTCATGAAGGCGATGAACCTCGCGACCGACGAAGACGACGGCGGCAAGCGCGACCCGGTCAAGATCGTGGCCGGGCACATCGGGAGATTTAAGGACCTCCTGATGACGCCGAGAGCCGCGGCCGCCCATGTCGAGAACCGGATCGGCGAAGCAAATCGTCTCCATGCCGCGATCGACGCCGTCGGACTGACGACGGCCGCGAAAGTGTACCCCGAATATCAAGCGCGCCTGCGGGAAGCGAACGCCGCCGACTTCGGCGATCTCCTTCTTTGGCCGACCCTCGCTCTGGTCAACGACGCCGACTACCGTGCGCGATGGGCGGGCAGATTCGACCGGGTCCATGCGGACGAATACCAGGACGTCAATTTCGCCCAATACACCTGGCTGAAGACGCTCGCTTCGCATGGGCGTCGGATGTTCGTCGTCGGCGACGACGACCAGTCGATCTATGGCTGGCGCGGCGCCGACGTCACCTTCATCCGGAGGTTCAAGCTCGACTTTCCCGATGCCGTCGATATTCGCCTCGAGGAGAATTTCCGCTCGACCGGCCATATCCTCGCGGCCGCCAACGCGATCATCGCCGAGGACAAGGCGCGCACTTCGGGAAAACGCTCTTCACCCGGAAGGGACACGGCAACGGCGTCCTGCACACCCCGGTTGGACCGCTCGGGACCCTGGTCTCCTACGAGGTCTTCTACGCGGAGCGCGGATGGACCACCGCACGCGCCGGAGCGCAGCTCCTGGTCGATCCGACCAACACGTCGTCGTACCTCACGAGCCAGGTCCCGACCCAGGAGATCGCGGCGGCCCGCCTCCAGGCCATCGCAGAAGGTCGCGACGTGGTCCAAGCCGCGCCCACGGGCTTCAGCGCCGTGATCGACCACCGGGGCCGGGTCCTCGTGCGCACGGAGCTCGGCAAGCGGGCCGTCATCGTCCGAGACGTCGGGCTCCGGACCGGTCGCACCGCCTACGAGCGGGCTGGGGACCTACCCGTCCTCGTCCTGTCAGGTCTGCTCGTCTTGTGGGGATGGCTGAGCGCGCTCGGCACCGAGGCCGATCCCCGGCACACCGCCGGAGCCCGACGGGAACGACGCGCCTTCAAAGAACGACGGGCCATCCGTACGAGGCCCTGACTGCCGGAGTCCCGTGTCAGGACCCACCGCTCAGCTCGACAACAACTCGGGGTGTCGGGCCGCCACCATCTCCGCCATGCCCTGCTTCCAGTCCACCTCGGTCTTCCCGGCGATCTCGTGCATCTTCGTCAGGTCGAGTTGCACGCTGTCGATGGTGTGCTCTGTCGGGTCGAACCGTGCCCCGAGCCCCGTGAGCTCGGCGAGATACGTGCACCACTCTTCGATGCTCACGGCGGCGCTCCCACCCCAATTGACGACGGTGGCCGGCACCGAAGCGGCCTCCAAGAAAGCGGGAAGCATGCGGAGGATGTCGCGCTCGTGCAGCGGGTGATAGACGCTCGGAGCGTCGACGTGGACCGGAATCGCCGATCCGTTGTTCATCATGTGGAGGTGCACCGAGGGCCAGCCGCCGCGGTCCCCGTAGGGAACAGACAACCGGGTGATGACCGTGGGCAGGTCGAAACGGCGCGCCGCCCAACGCGCCGTCGCCTCGGCCGAGATCTTGCAGATGCTGTAGGTCCGGAGAAAAGGCCATACCCCGTGGTTGTCGCCGAGCGGGTCCGTCTCGGCGAAGACATGGTGGCCCATCGGCTTGTACACCGCGGTCGTCGAACAGTGCAGAAAGGCTCTGGCCTTTCGATGGTGCTCCATGAGCCAGGCCAACCCACCGGCATTGGCCTCCAGGTCGACATCCCAGTCGTTGGTCTTGGTGACGGCGAAGTTCAACACGTAGTCGGCATCGGCAGGAAGCCCTTTGGGCTCTCCATCGGAGAGGTCGACCACCACGCACCGAACCCCGCCATCCTCCAGGCGCCGGCGGGCCGCCTCGTCATTGAAGCGAGCTGCGCCGTATACCTCGTTGTCACGCGCCAGCTTGCACGCCAGTGGTTCAGCGACTTGTCCGGTGACACCGGTGACGACGATCTTCGCCCCTTGGAGCGGTGCCGTGTCCATGTGGGTGACTCCCCTACGGTTGTCCATGTCCGAAGTCTCATGTCGGACTCGGCCTTGCGCCTGAGACTAGGACACCGACCAGGCACGGTTGCTAAGTTCCCGACAGTGCCGGCGCCGGCGCACGGGCACCAGGCGGCCCCGGCCAAGGTGGAGGTCACGCACGTGGGTCGAAAGCCAAGGTGGCGAAGCCGGAGCTCGATCCCGGTGCTCGGGACGGTCCTGTTGGCCACGGTCCTGGCGGGGTGCAGCTCGGGATCAGGGCCGGCCAAGGGTACGGGGTCGGGGACGACCGGCGCGAGCAGTGGACAGGTGCTGACGGTGGGCACCTTCGACGGCCACGTCGGGAAATACCGGACCATCCAAGATGCCGTCGACGCAGCGCGGCGCGGCGACTGGATCCTGGTGGCACCGGGTGACTATCACGAGACCGCCGACGAGAAGAGCCCTTCCGCCAGTACCGACCACGGCAAGTTCGGAGGCGTCCTCATCACGACGCCGGACATCCACGTGCGGGGGATGGATCGACGCACCGTGATCGTGGACGGCACCAAAGCCAGTTCTGCGACCCCTTGCAGCCGGGCGCCGGCCCAACAGAACCTCGGCGTGGTGGGGTCGGACGGGAAGGCCAACGGACGTAACGGCATCGTGGTATGGAAAGCCGACAACGTGAGCATCGAGAACCTCACTGTCTGCAACTTCCTCAGTGGCAGCGGCGACTCGGGCAACGAGATCTGGTGGAACGGTGGTGCCGATTCCGGCCTCATCGGCATGCATGGATACACCGGTCGGTATCTCACGGCGACATCGACCTATTACCAGGGCGAGGCGACTGCGGCGCAATACGGGATCTTTTCCTCCAACGCCCGAGGGCCCGGTTCGTGGGACCAGGTCTACGCCAGCAACTTCAACGACTCGGGCATGTACGTTGGGGCGTGCCTCCAGGTCTGTGGCATGACCATCGACCACGCCTGGATGGAATTCAGCGCCCTCGGATATTCGGGAACGAACTCCGGTGGCTCGATCGTCATCGAGAACTCCCAGTTCGACAACAACAAGGACGGGCTCGACACCAACACCCAGATCGACGGTGACCCTCCGGCGCCGCAGAACGGCGCCTGCCCCGACAAGGGCAAGAGCCCGATCACCCACACCCACTCGTGTTGGGTGTTCATCCACAACTCGGTCCATGACAACAACAACCCCGACGTGCCCCAGGCGGGCAGCGCCAGCGCAGGCCCCACGGGCACGGGCATGACCGTGTCGGGAGGGACCAACGACACGATCATGGACAACACCTTCTCGAACAACGGCGCGTGGGGAGTGCTCTTCGTCCCCTACCCCGACGGCGGCCCGCCCGTACTCGGTCAGTCCTGTGCCGACACGGGAGGAGCGCAGCTGACGGGGTTCGGCTGTGTCTATGACCCCAAGGGTGACGCCCTGCTCCACAACACCTTCACCCACAACGGCTACTTCGGCAACCAGTCCAACGCGGACTTCGGCCAGATCGTGATCAACGGGAACGGGCCCCGCAATTGCTACGCGGGCAACACAGCTCCCGCAGGCAGCGCGCCGGCGGGCCTCGAACAGAGCCAGCCCACCTGCGACGGGGCCCGCGCCGTCTCCAACACCGGCGGCGCTCTCCTCGGCCAGGTGCTGTGCGATACGGGCTTCGGGACGTGTCCGGCGGGGTCGCGCTATCCCCAGCTTTCGGTGATCACGATGCACCCCCTTCCCGCCACCTTGCCCTCGATGCCCAACCCCTGCCAGGGAGTGCCCGACAACCCGTGGTGTCCAAAGGGCCGGCCCGCGTGAGCGCAGGGACACCCCGAGATCAATGCATGGCTGGATATGCCCGCTTGATCTCGAGCACAAGGCGGTCGAGCACGGCATAGGCACCTCGCAGGTCCTCGCTCCGGGTCGCTCGAATGAGTTCCCGCGCCGCTTCGTGGACCTCGATCACCAGATTCTGCAGAAGGGATCTCATCGCCGTCGCTCTCGATCGCCGTCGTCCACGCCGAGAAGAACCGGCCCGCCGCCGCGATCACAGCCTCGAGGTCATACACCCATGGCCGCCCGAGCCGCCCGAGCCGCCCGAGCCGCCCGAGCCGTCGGGGCCGTCGGGGCCGACGTGGATGTGGCCGATGTGGCCGATGTGGGAGGTGCCTCGAGGTGGCGACACTGCGGGCACCCACGGAGGAATGTCAGGCCACAGGACCGGAAGATCCGGTGCCGTTCGTAGCTGAGGTGGCCACATCGTCGACCGGCGAGCTCTTCGGAACAGAAGACCGGAGTCCCGTCCTTGTGGACGATGAGACTGCCTTTGCAGACCGTCACCTATCCATTCCTCGGATATGCGTCCTTGGCTGCTCTGTGTCCTCGCGCTCGGATGCCCGTGACGCAGGCGAAGGGTGGTGGGACATGGGCAGCGCCAACACGTCACAAACACTGCCCATGCCCCCTCCGACCCAATGGTGTGGGGGTCCACACGCGCCATGCTCCAGGTTGACGGCGAAGCGCAGGGAGCAACTGCACCGGACCGCTCCTGTATCGCGACCCTGTAGGAAGGGGATGCGGGGTTCCCCGGGGTCGCCAGACCCACGGTACGCCCCTCGATCTTCAGTGCCTAGCGGGGTACCACCTGGGATCTACCGCGAGAATCCACCTGGCCCATCGTCTTCGACCGCTCGGGTCAGGGCTCGAGCTCTCCCGACGCCGTCGACGAGATCAAGCCCTGGGTCAACACGTAGCGGACCAACTCGGTGCGCGACTCCACACCCAGCTTGGTGAAGACGTGGTTCAGGTGGCCCTCGACGGTCCTGACGCTGACCCCGAGCTCGCGCCGCGATCGCCTTGTTGGACAAGCCCTCGGCCACCAACTCCACCGCTTCACGCTCTCGCCACGTGAGCCGGGGACCGGTGCCCGGACCCCAGGTGCTGTGTGCTCCGGCCAGGCGCGGCGACAAGACCGGGTCGAGCACCGTGGTTCCCTGAGCCGCAGCCCGCACTGCCGCCACCAGGTCGTCACGCGCCATCGTCTTCAAGAGATACCCGGTGGCACCGGCTTCGAGGGCGGCGCGAACAAAGTCGTCATCGTCGTAGGCCGAGAGGATGACCACGCGCACGCTTGGGTGCGTGAGCGTCAGATGGCGAGTGACATCGATGCCGCTTCGGTCCGGAAGCCGAATGTCGATCAGAACGACGTTGGGGTCCAGTTCGTCGATCAGAGCGAGGGCCGCGTTGCCGTCGTCGGCCTCGCCCACCACGGCGATGTCTCCCGATGCCTCGAGGACCTGGCGTGTTCCCGTGCGCAGGACCTCGTGATCGTCGACGACGAGAACCCGCAGGACCCCCCCGTTCCGACCAGCATCCGCCCCCACGGCGCCGTCACTCACCTTCGTCATGATAGTCGTGAGTTCGCATCATCTCCCCGCTCGAACAGCGCAGGCGAGCCGTCACGAGAGCATGAAAGCGGAAGCTGGCGCGAGGGCGACGACAATCGCCTGGGGCGAGAAACCTGAGATTTTGCTGGGACACCGACACGGCGCCGCGCTCCGAGCTCAGTCTTTGCTTCCGAGAACGGCCTCGACCGCTCGGAGGAGCTTCTGCGGCGGAACGGGCTTGTGCAGGTAGTCCACCACGCTCGAGCCGAGGCGTGCCCGGTCAGATGCGTCGAGCGAATAGGCGGAATGGACGATGACCGGCGGCACCTTTCCCACCACTTCGATCAAGGACACCCCGTCCCGCCGTGGCATCCTCATGTCGAGGAGCACCATCCGGTAGCTCCCGGTGATCAGCATGGCTCGAGCCACTTCGCCGTCATCGGCCACGGCCACACTGAAGCCCGCCGAGCGCAACACCTCGGCCACGCTCCATCGGACATCGGCGTCGTCGTCGACCACGAGCACGTCGGCACTCGCCGGCACGGTCTCCGCCGACAACGCCTCACCCGACGCCGTCCCGGCCGACGCCGTCCCGAGCGACGTTGCCTCAGCTGGCGCCGTCACGTTGTCATCCCCGGTATCCCGGTGGTCTTCGGAACGGGACGAGCCCGGGATTTCATCAGACGACGAACCAATGACTGTGGACCAACCGGCAGCGGCGTCGCCCTTGCACCTCGTGGTTCGCCCGGTCGGAGCGCACGCCACGAACAAGCGAGGTTTGGTGTCTAACGCCATGCCAGCTCCCGGGTGGGTTCGACTGGTAGACGCACCGTGACGATGGCGCCACCCGATTTCCCGTTCTGAATCGAGATCGTTCCGCCGTGGCCCTCGGTCAGGCGCTGGACGATCGCCAGTCCGAGACCGGTTCCTTCCGATCTCGTCGTGAAGAAGGGCTCGAAGAACCGCTCCGCGAGCTCCGGGTCGACCCCCTCCCCGCTGTCCTCGACGGTGATGATGGCGGTGTCTCCTTCGGTGCGCGCCGCGATACGCAGAGTTCCTCCGTCGGGCATGGCCTGGTAGGCGTTGTCCACGAGGTTGGTGAGGATCTGGGCGATCTGTTTGGCATCGGCATTCAGCTCCACCGCGCCGACATCGTCGACCACGACGACATTGGCCGGCCTGGGTGTCACCTCGAAGACGTCGCTGAGCACATCCCCCAGATCCACCGGTGCGAGCTCCGGCTCTCGCTCTCGCATGTATGCGGTGAGGTCCTGAGCAAGGTTGACGGCCCGAGCTGTCTGGCGCTCGGCGACGGCGAGATGGGGCTCGGCGGCGGCAGGATCGCCGAGTGAACGCCGGAGCATGTACAAGGCGTTCATGACCGCACCCAAGGGGTTGCGCAATTCGTGGCCGACCACCGTCGTCATCTGCCCCACCGCCGACAGGCGCTCGCTACGCACGAGCGCCTCTTGAGAGGCCAGCAACTCAGTGGTCCGCTGGTCGACGAGAGCGCTGGCGTAACGCTGACGGCGCACGACGACTTCGATCACGCTTCCCACTGCGAGCGCAAGCAGCAAGACGAAGACGAGGACGACATACGGCGCCGCGTTGGGGAACCGGCCCGCCAGTGGGCTCTTGGCCTCGGCGACGAGCCACCACGAACCCGATCCGACAGCGACAGGAGCCCCTGATGTGGTCCCTGTCAAGGGCAGGGACCGGGTATTGGCCAGCACCAACTGATCCTGGGCCAATGCACGTGTGGCGAAGACCGCGGCCCGCAGTACGTGGAATGGCGCGGCCTGCGTGGCGGTGGACGCCACGAAGGGGTCGAGCGTGACCAGTTCGTAGATCGCGAAGCCGGCGGGGACCAGCGGAGGCCCGAGACCCAATCCGAAGGTCGACATCTTGCCGTTGTAGGTCACGGGTCCGGGCACAACGTTCGAACCCGCCTTGTCGAGTGCGGCCGTCAGCCGACCGTCGAGCACCTCGCCTCTCTTGAACCCGCTCCCGACGACGGCGGTGGCCACGAAGTTGGCGCCGGTCTTCTGAGCCAGCAGCAAGGTGAAAGGTCCTCCGGCGAGCGCTCTGGCCTGAGCTTCGAAGGCAAGTGCCGAGCCGTTGCTCGACGTGACCCCCGGAGCCAGTGCATCGAGAGTCGAGCTGAGCGTCGAAGCCAGCGACGAGACGTACCCGGCGGCCTGGGTGACGTCTTCTTTGAGCAGAGCTCGATTCTGGCTGTCCACACTGTGCTTGGCCAGGAAGAAGCTCAGAATGGCAGCTGCTGCGATGACCAGAGCACTGACCAACGCGAGCGGCGACGCCCGCCAGGTGCCGTTCTTCATCGCGCCTCCCCGCTGGATCAAGGGTGCTCCAGGCTCTGACGGACGATTGTAGCTGCCGATCGGTCGAATCCGCTGGGGAAAAGGGGAGCGCCGCCGGCCGGCATTCGGGTCAGAACCCACTGCCCCGGTGTCGTGGGTGACGAGGAATCACCTACGGGCGCCGGGTGCAACCACCGATGACCCCGAGACCGCACCTGTGGGAGAACTGGAGGCAGACCACTGCGGTGGTCTGGGGACGAGCGTGGGGTGGGTGAGCCGCATCGAGCGACGCCAGTGCGCGCATGAGACGGTCCCGACCAAGGGGGATGCAAGACATGCGCAACGGCAAGGGGATCCGGCTCGACATCGACTCGGGCGCTTCCAGCGCAGTCCTCTAAGTTCCAGCCCACACGGACTCTGCAGCCCGAGGCATGCGGCGCACCGAGCTCACAGAGCCCACGGACACGGGAGGCACCCGCCAGCCTCTCGCAGACAAAGGGCGGGGCCCTCGGGCCCCGCTCGTTGTCTCTCGACCCCCGGGGTCTCGGCTCTTTGGGTCTCGTCCGCCCCGGGGGTCAGACTTCTCCCGTCACCATCATGGAGATCGGAGGTGCACCGTGGAGCTCGACGCCGGCGACGTGGTGTTGTCGATCACCTGGCATCCCGGTGGTCTGGGGGGACGCAGCGGGGTGGCCCGTGTCTCGCATCTCGACGGCCGCGACGACAAGCGCGAGATGAACCGACTCCAAGCCCACGCCTTGGCCTCCTCCTGCTTCGGAGCAACCATGGCCGAGCGCGAGCTCCCAAGCCAAGGCGTCGAATGGGCCCCCGGGTAGAACCCGCAGGCGTCTTCCTAGGTGGAATCACTCGCCGACAACCGAGTGGTCACCCGCTTCTCCCCGGTCCTACCCCCGATCAACACTGAGACAAGTTTCACCGCCGAGACGCTTCGGTGGCGTGACATCGATGCAAGTGGACCTGGGGGTCGGGAGATGTCGGGAGGCCGTGTGCCGGGGGTAGTAGCTCGCGTGTTGCCACTGGCCCTCGTCGTCGGGTTGTTCGGTGCCAGCCAGTCCGAAACGGCGGGAGCGCTCGGACCGGCGATCCTCTTGTCGATCACGGTGGCACCGGCGGTGACCACGATCACGCAGGGGGCCACCCAACAATTCACGGCCACAGGTGCGTACTCGGACCTGAGCACGAAGGACCTCACCGACACGGTCACGTGGTCGTCGTCGTCATCGAGCATCGCCACGGTCTCGAATGCGCCCAGCTCTCAGGGCCTGGCCACCGCCGTGGGCACCGGTGTGGCCACCATCACGGCTTCTGACCCGGCGTCGCCGCTCGCGGGCACCGCCGCCCTCACCGTCACCCCCGCGGTGCCGATTCCCACCACGACGACTCTTCCGACCATTCCGACAACGCTTCCGACGATTCCGTCGGCGCCGGCGATCCTCGTCTCGGTCACCGTCACACCGGCGGTGGCCAACGTGGCGGTCGGTGCCGGTGAGCAATTCACCGCCACGGGCACATACTCGGACCTGAGCACTCGTGACCTCACCGATTCCGTGACATGGGCCTCGTCGTCGTCGAGCACCGCCACGGTGTCGAACACTCCCGGTTCCCGAGGGCACGCCACCGGCGTCGCCGAAGGGGCGACGACCATCACGGCGACCGACCCTGGTGCGCTGATTTCGGGCACGGCCGCGCTCACGGTCACGCCGGCCCCCCCGCTCCCCGCCGTCCTCGTCTCGGTCACCGTCGCACCGGCGGTGGCCAATGTCGCGGTCGGTGCCGGTGAGCAGTTCACCGCCACGGGCACCTACTCCGACCTGAGCACCCGGGACCTCACCGAGTCGGTCGTCTGGTCCTCGTCGTCGGCGAGCACCGCCACCGTGTCGAACACTCCCGGTTCTCGCGGACTCGCCACGGGCGTCGCCGACGGGGTGGCGACGATTGCGGCGACAGATGCCGGCACGCCCATCCCGGGCACGGCTGAGCTCACGGTGACGCCCGTGACGTCACCGGTGACGCCCGCCCCCCGGGTCCCCCACCTGGCCTTGACGCCGGCTTCGGGCAAGAGAAAGGCACCGATCCTGGCCCGGGGGTCGGGGTTCACCCCCGGGAACGCCGTCACGATCACCTACCTCAGTGGGCTCAAGGCACACAAGCGGGCCCGCACCGTGTTGTGCCGCGCCGTGGCCGCCAGCAACGGCACCTTCAGTTGTCACGGGACCGTCCCCCGCCTGCGTCGATCGGGGAAGAAGGGCAACCACACCATCGAGGCCACGGGAGCATCGGGCGGAGCCACCACCTCGAAATTCACTCTCGTCCGGCGCTGACAACGCCATGTCCAAGACGTGTACTCAACCACCAACTCACAAGGAGCAGACCATGCACGCACGGACCGATCCGATCGCCGGAGCAGGGTCTCGTGAGACCACACATCGGGTGCGCATGCGCCGGCGATGGGCTCGGCGCGCGCTGCTGGCGTGGTGTGTCGCGCTCGTGACGTGTGTCGTGGTCGTGACGGGCGACGGAAGCTTTCGCGGGTCCGTGGCCGAAGCCGCGGCGGCGCCCTCGTGCCTGGTCAAGGGGGCCTTCTTCGGGCTGTTGGTCCCCAACGCCACCCCCGGCGAGTCCATCAACCTGAATTGCAAGAACTTCCCCGCCAACCATCCGTACCTGCTGGTGGAGGCGAGTCTCCTGGTCGCCATCGACCCCGCCGCCGCACCGCTGCTCACCGGGCAGGCCACATCGGTGCCGGGGCTCCTCGGGATCATCGCCGCCCTTCCCGAACTGAACGCCTTGTCGGTGGCGTTCCCCACGTCCAACTCGAGTGGGGTCCTGAACTACAACTACACCGTGCCGTCGTCCCAACCTCCCGATCCCAACGCCACCTGCCCACCCACCACCGAAGAGATCAACTCCGGTCTGATCGGGTGCGCCGTGGCCATGATCGACCTCGAAAGCTTCAAGCCGGTGGTGGCGGGGACCTTCGTGCTCGAATTCAAGGGGGACCCGCTCCTCCCACCCGATCCCACCTTGAAGCTCTCCACCACCACCGCCGCGGTGGGCCAGCACGTGGGGCTAAGCGACATCCCCGGGGCCAAGACCTATTGGTGGCTGGCGACGTTGGAATCGATCGAGGCAGGCCTGGGGGGAGGCGGAGGCAGCAGCGGTCCGGTCCCCGTCGCGGTGAAGGGAGGAGGCCGCAAGACGTTCTCCAAGGCTGCCGTCACCCCGGCGAGCTACAACGGGACCACGTTCACTCCGCCGAAGTTGTCGGGATACTTCGTCGCCAAGGCCAAGGGGAGACACTGGGTGCACGTCACGCTGAACGCCAACCTGGGGCCCGGGCTCTCCTTCTCGACGGTGCAATCAGCCAGGATCAGAGTGCACCGGTAACGGGGGCCCGCACACCGATCAGGTGCCGGCCAGGCGGGAGACGACGGGAGCGAGTACCTGCCAGGCCTCGGCCTCCACCGAGAAGTACGAGATCCCGTACTCGTCTCGCCGCCATTGCAACTCCTCCACCATCTGGTCGAGGGTCCCGATGAGCGTCACCGGCACATGCAGAGCGTCGGCGGGATCGATGCCGAACGTGGGCCCCATGGCGTCGGCGATGCCCGGCGCGTCGTCGGTGATCATGACGAAACCGATGAGACAGTTCAGCTCGATGTCCTCGAACCGCTCCCCGGCTGCCTCTCGGACCCAGGCCACCTTCTGACGGGTGGCGTCGGGAGAGGCATTGGGAGCGGTCTCGGGGCCTCCGGTCCCGGCTCGAAGGTCGACGTTGATGCTCACGATGTCACCCAACCTCCCCGCCAGGGTCAGGACACGGCGCCCGCCCCCACCCAGGATGAGGGGGGGACGGGGGCGCTGCAGGGGCCTCGGCGACAAGGAGTGGCCCGAGACGGAGTAGTGCTCGCCGGAGTACGAGAAGGGCCCGTCGGACTCGAGCAGTCCGGCCACGACCGCGACCCCCTCGGCGAAACGGTCGACCCGGACCCCAGGCGGGTCGTAGGCGATGCCGGACTCCTCGTAGTCGCTGCGCATCCAACCCGCCCCGAGACCGAGCTCGAGCCGGCCTTCGGACAACAGGTCGAGGGTGGCCGCCTCTTTCGCCAACACCACGGGATGTCTGTAGTCGTTGTCGAAGACGAGCGTGCCGAGGCGCAGCGTCGAGGTGGCGGCGGCGGCGGCCATGAGCGCAGGCACAGGAGCCAACTGGTCCCCGAAGTGATCGGGCATGAGCAGGGTCGAATAGCCCAGGTCCTCGGCCTTCTTGGCCTGCTCCGCCCAGGAACGGGCCGTGCCGTCAGGAGCCTTCGAGAGCTGGACGGCGAAGCGGAATTTCCGGGGGTGGGTCATCACGTCTCATTCGTAGTAGCCGGAGTGGATGTAGATGCACGGGATGCCTTCGCTGTGGAACATGTCTCGATTCCTGGGGTCGTCCTCGAAGGCGAGCCTCGGATCGAAGCCGAAGGCGCGCAGCTCCGCCACCGCGGCGCGCTTGAAGCGCGAGGCCTGTGCGTAGTCGCCCCGGTCGCGCATCACGAGCGCGTCCCACCGCAGCCGGTTATGGGCCAACCACGCCAAGGTCTGGGGTCGAACGCGCAGGGGGCGGCCCGTGAGAAGCACGATCCGCAGCTCGGAGTCGAGCAGCTCGAGAAGACGGGCCACCTCGCCCACGAGGGGGTCCTCCCCACAAGCATCGAAGAAGGCGTCCCAATCGCGCCGTCCCCATTCGAGGAAATGTTGTCGACCCGCGGCGTCAGAGAGCACTCCGTCGATGTCGAAGATGACCGCCGGCCCCGGCTCGGTCGCACCCACGTGCCAGCACCAATTGGGAGGCACCGACAACGGTGGCAACGGCGCGCCCTCACTCATGTCTGCACCGTCGGGTCGACCGGGCTCAATCCTCGGTGGGCTGCGCGGTGGACAATCGCCTGATCTCGTCCACGACCCGAGAATCGGCGAGCGTCGTCGTATCCCCGAGGTCCCTGCCTTCGGCGACGTCGCGCAGCAGCCGCCGCATGATCTTCCCCGAGCGCGTCTTGGGCAGCTCGTCGGTGAAGATCACGGTCTTGGGCCTGGCGATGGACCCGATGTGGCGGGCCACATGTCCCCGGAGCTCCTCGCCCCGCTCGTCGGTTTCGTCCTGGCCCGCCTTGAGGGTGACGAAGGCGATGATGGCCTGGCCGGTGGTCTCGTCCTTGGCCCCCACCACCGCCGCCTCGGCCACCGACGGGTGGTTGACCAACGACGACTCCACCTCTGCGGTGGAGATCCGGTGACCCGAGATGTTCATGACGTCGTCGACGCGCCCGAGCAGCCAGAGATAGCCGTCGTCGTCGATCTTGGCCCCGTCCCCGGCGAAGTACCGCCCGTCGAAACGGCTCCAATAGGTCTGCTGGTAGCGCTCGGGGTCTCCGTACAGGCCTCGCAGCATCGAAGGCCACGGTCGGGTCAGCGTCAGATAGCCACCGCCGCGGTCGACCGACGTCCCGGTGTCGTCGACGACCTCTGCCGAGATGCCGGGCAGCACAAAGGTGGCCGAGCCCGGTTTGCAGGTGGTGATCCCGGGGAGCGGGGAGATCATGATGGCGCCGGTCTCGGTCTGCCACCAGGTGTCGACGACCGGGCAACGCCCTCCCCCGATATGGGTCCAGTACCACACCCACGCCTCGGGATTGATGGGCTCACCGACCGACCCCAGCACCCGGAGCGACGACAAGTCGTGGCGCTCGGGGAACTCGGTGCCCCATTTCATGAAGGTTCGGATGGCCGTGGGCGCGCAGTACAAGATGGTGACCCCGTAGCGCTCGATGATGTCCCACCACCGGTCCTTGTCGGGGAAGTCGGGAGTGCCTTCGTACATCACGCTCGTGGCCCCGTTGGCCAGTGGCCCGTAGACGATGTAGCTGTGGCCCGTCACCCAGCCGATGTCGGCCGCGCACCAGTAGACGTCGCGCTCGGGGTGCAGGTCGAAGACGACCCGATGGGTGAAGGCGACTTGGGTCAGGTAGCCGCCGGTGCTGTGCATGATCCCCTTGGGCTTCGCCGTGGTCCCCGAGGTGTAGAGGAGGTAGAGCAGGTCCTCAGCATCCATGTGCTCGGGGGGACACGCCGGTGCCGCCTCCGACATCAACTCGTCCCACCAGTGGTCCCGACCATCGGTCATGGGGGTGGTCCCCCCGGCGTCACCGGTGCGTCGCGCCACGACCACGTGCTCGATGGAGGCCGCGTCGGCCACAGCGGCGTCGGCGTTCTCCTTGAGTGCCACGACCGCACCGCGTCGCCATCCGCCGTCCGCGGTCACGAGCACCTTGGCCTGCGCGTCGTTGATCCGATCGCGCAGCGCGTCGGGAGAGAACCCACCGAAGACGACCGAGTGCGGAGCCCCGATGCGAGTGCACGCCAGCATGGCCACGGGCAGCTCGGGGATCATGGGCATGTAGATGGCGACGCGGTCCCCCCGGCGGACCCCGAGGCCCTTCAACACATTGGCGAACCGCTCCACGTCGCCGAGCAACTCTGCATAGGTGATGGTCCGGGTGTCGCCGGGCTCACCCTCCCAGTGGATCGCCACCCGCCCGCCGAGACCGGCGTCGACGTGACGGTCGAGACAGTTGTACGAGACGTTCAGCGTCCCCCCCACGAACCACCGAGCGAAGGGCAAGTCCCACTCGAGCACCGTGTGCCAGTCGTCGAACCAGTCCAGTGCACGAGCCTGATCGGCCCAGAACCCCTCGAAATCGCGCTCGGCACGTTCGATGATCGAACGGTCGGCGACCACGGCGTCATCGACGAAGCCTTCGGGGGGAGGGAACAGGCGCTCCTCGAGGTAATAGTCCTCGATGGCGGCCCCACCGTCGTCCGGCATGCTTGGCGATCCCTTCTGACCAGGGTGGGCGGCTCCGCGTCCCGTCGGGACCGAGCCTATACAAGCGACCCACCAGCCAACCCTCGCTCCGGGGAGTCCCGAGGCCGCTGGCCTGGGCCTCCAGCCGCCACCGGCCTGCCAAGATGGAACGGCATGGTCGCCGGCGCCTCCGAGGCCCCCACCCGTGTGCTCGGTCCCCGGACCGACTCCGGGCACGACATCCTGACCGTCTCGGTGGACGTGGGCCGGCGGGCGTTGGTCGTCGCCAATCTCGGCCTCGCTCCGCATGCCACATCGGCGACGACCTGGGCATCGTCGGGCTTGGCTCGGACCCTCGACACCTGGGACGGGCCCGGGCTCGTCGTGATCGCCGGCAACCTCTTCGATCTCTCGACCGAGCCCGACGCCCCGGGCGCGACCTCGGCGGCCTTGGCCGCCCACCCCCGGCTGGCGAGGGCACTCGAGACATTCGCCGGCGCCGAGGACCGTCGGGTCATCGCCCTCCCCGGCGCCACCGACCCCCCCGTCGGCTCCGCCGGGGCCGCGGTCCTCGAGGGCCTCGGGGTCGAAGTGGCGGCCGGCGCGGCGCTGCACATGGCCACCGCGGCAGGCACCCGGGTGGTGCGCGTCGACCCCGGCGTACCCCCGGTCGCCCTCCCCGAGTCGGTCACCGATCTCGATTCCGACCCCAACCCCAGCACCACCCTCGGGGATCGCGCCCAGGGCCGTGCCAAGCGCGCCACGTTCACCCTGGCGCCGGATCCCGGCGCCGAGTGGCAGGAGGGTCTCGAGCGGCTGGCGGACCCGGCGAGCACCCCGCGCTTTTTGACGTCGCGCCTTCTCTACCGACGCTTTGCACGCTTCGCTTGGTGGTTGCTCGTCCCCTTCGCCATTGCCATCGCGCTGCGTGTCCCGTTCGTGTCGTCGGCACTGGACCATCTCGTCTTCGGACACCCCGCTCCCTCCCGTGCCATTCAACGCGCGCAGGAGGCCGCGTGGGGAGCCCGACTGCTCTTCGCCGCGCTGGTGTGCATCGTGGAGTTGGTGATCCTCGCCCTCGTGCTCGGCTTCGTGGCCCGAAAGGCGTGGCGGACCCTGGGAGGAGGCGATCTCGCCGGGCCCTTCGACGACGCCTTGTCGGGGGGCGGTGCCACCGCCAACGACGACGTCCGCGACGCGGCGCGGACACTGTGCGGGCAAGGGTCGGCCGGCCTCGTGAGCGGGGCGACGCTCCAGGCCGAGTTGACCCATCTCGGCCCCGGGTTCTTCGCGTGCCCGGGCGCAGCGGGAGAAGTGGTCGAGGAGCATCGAGGGCGCCTGGGACTGTTGCCGGTCTTCCTGGCATGCCAACAGCTCGCCTGGGTGGAGCTCGAGACTGGTGCCGAGCTCCATGCCCGCTTGCTGCTCACGAGGTCCGAGCTCCCGGGCGCGACGCTTCTCGAGCGCATGGCAGCGCGCGAGCGCAAGGTCCACGACACTCATCCTCTGGTCGTGGCGGCCTATCCCCGCGGAGCCTCGTGGCCGCCCGCACCGGACCTCGGAGCCCTCCGCAAGCGCTCCCGGCGCGTCCGGCGGTGGGCGGCGGGTGCAATTGCGGTGGCAGGGGTCATCGACGTGTTGACCGCGGTCACCCCTCCCTTCCGAGGACGTCTGCACCTGGTGCTGGAGCTGCTCCCCTTGGTCGCCAGTCAGACCGCCGGTGCCCTCGTCGCCTTGGTGGGGATCGGGCTGCTCGCCCTGGCCCGCGGCATCCGACGGGGCCAGCGCCGGGCCTTCGTGATCGCGGCTTGGGTGCTGGCGGTCAGCGTGGTGCTGCACCTGGCGCGCGGTGGTGACGTCGGTGGATCCCTGTTCTCGCTGGCCGTCTTGGCGTTCTTGGTCATGAACAGAGAAGAGTTCCCGGCCGCGTCGGACCGTCCCTCGCTGCGCTCGGCGCTCGTCGCTCTCGTCGTGGGCGTCGTTTCCATCACCCTCGTCACGACGGCGCTGGTCGAGGTCACACTCCGATTCGACCTCAACCGGCCCCGCCTCCCGTTGTGGCGCGCCGGCCAGGCGGTGCTCGAGCGCCTCGTCGGGATACGCGACGTGCGGCTCCCCGATCGGCTCGACGACTTCCTGTCTCCGAGCCTCCTGGCCATCGGCGTCACCCTCGCCGCCGTGGCGGTGCTCCTGGCCACCCGACCCCTCGTCGATCGTCGTCGTTCGGCCGGCCGCGCCGCGGAGGCACGCGCCCGGGACATCGTCCGGCGCCATGGGGAAGGGACCCTGGACTACTTCGCGCTGCGCAGTGACAAGCAGTGGTTCTTCCACCGTGACTCGATGGTGGCCTACGCCATCTACAGCGGCGTCTGCCTGGTATCGCCCGACCCCATCGGGCCGCTGGCCGAGCAAGAGCAGGTGTGGGCGGCCTTCCGTCGGTTCGCCGACGACCGCGGCTGGGTGGTCACCGTGATGGGCGCCAGCGAGCACTGGCTGCCCATCTACCGGGCCACGGGGATGCACGACATCTACATCGGTGACGAGGCGGTGGTGGACGTCCAGGAGTTCTCCTTGGCCGGCGGCCACATGAAGGGACTGCGCCAGGCCCACAACCGCATCGCCAAGTACGGCTACACGGTGTCGTTCCACGACCCGGCCCGGCTCGACCGCCCCACCGCCTTGCAGCTGGCGGGGCTCATGGCCCAGGGCCGACGCGGGGAGTTCGAGCGGGGGTTCTCGATGGTCCTGGGCCGGATCTTCGACCCCCGCGACGAGAACCTCATCTTGTGCATGGTCTCCGGGCCCGACGGGAACCCCGCGGCGATGTGCCAGTTCGTCCCGGCCCGGGGCATCGGCGGCTACTCACTGGACCTGATGCGCCGCGACCGTGGCGAGCATCCCAACGGGCTCATCGACTTCGCCCTCGTGTCCACCATCGAGCACCTCCGCAATCTCGGCTGCGAGGGCATCAGCCTCAACTTCGCGGCGTTGCGATCGGTGCTCGAGGGCGCGGGCGGCGACGGGCCCACCCAACGCGTCGAGCGTTGGGCCCTCAAGAAGATGTCGAGCTTCTTGCAGATCGAGACGCTGTGGCGGTTCAACGCCAAGTACGGGCCCGAGTGGCTGCCCCGCTACGTCGTCTACGACGCGGCGGAGCACCTCGTCCCTGTGGTGCTCGCCATCTTGCGGGCGGAGTCGCTCTCCGAGGTCCCCGTCATCGGACGGATGATCGCGGCGTCAGAGCGCCGTGCCCATGCGGCGGCGAGACTCCCCGACGCCGACGCCATGAGCGGGGCGTCGCTGCTCCCCTTCGACCCGCCGCTGACCGAGGACGGCGCAGCCTGCTCCCGAGCCACCCGCGCTCACTCCCCACTCGTCGAAGCGCACCTGATCCCCAGGCTGGATGACGGCCCGGACACCGGACGACCGGTGGGCACGAGACAGGGTGCGTGCGGATCCGACGCGCCGGGCCCGAGGACGCCACGTCCATCGCCGCCGTCCACGTCCGGTCGTGGAAGGGCGCGTACCCGGGACTGATCCCGCAGTCCTATCTCGACGCGCTCGAGCGCCGAGGACCGCGTCGGCATGTGGGAAGAGGCCCTCGCCGCCTCGGCCTGGCCCCGCATCCGGCGTCATCGTCCTGCTCGGCTCCGACCGGACCCGACGACAGCGCGAGGGCCCCGTCACCGGCTTCGTCTCGTTCGGCCCGACGCGCGACGATGACCACGGCACCGCACCGAAGCCGGCACCGCACCCGAGGCGGGCACCGTGGGAGAGATCGTCACCTTCTACCTCGACCCCGCCGCCTTCGGGTCAGGGGGTGCCGACCTGCTCATGAGCGCCGCGCTGGTGGCGCTGCGGGCTGCGCACTTCACCACCGCCATGCTGTGGGTGCTCGGGACCAACGCCCGGGCCCGACGGTTCTACGAGCGCAGGGGCTGGCGACCCGACGGCACCACGAAGCTCCACGACTGGGGCGCGTTCGTGGCCACCGACGTGCGCTACGTCATCGACCTGACCTCGCGCCCTGAAGGCACGCTCGACATAAGGTGGGATCGTGACCGAGCACCGCTTCGCCACGGTGGACACCGCTGTCTCCGACCCTGATGAAGATGCGGGTCACCGAGATCGTGCGTGGTCACGGCGCGCGTGCTCGCCGTGATCGCCGGCTCGGTGGCCGCGACGGCGGGGAGCGCGGCCGTGGCCGGTGGTCGCGGTGGTCGCCGTGGCGTTGTGCGGCGGCGGGCGTGGTGGTTCGTCCACAACCGGTTCCGCGCCTGGGGCTATCTCGAACGGGCCGAGGACCTCGAGGTCCGGCGGGGCGTGATGGTCCAGCGGTTGTCGGTGGTCCCCTACGGCCGGATGCAGTTCGTCGAGATCACGACCGGGCCCGTGGAGCGACTGTTCGGGCTGGCCACGGTGAAGCTCCACACCGCGGCGGCCGCCAGTGACGCTCGCATCCCGGGGCTCGATCCCGACGAGGCCGCACGACTGCGCGACCGCCTGGCCGCCCTGGGCGAGGCCAAAGCCGCCGGTCTGTGAGCGGCGACGGGAGCGTCGTCGTCGGGTGGCAGCGCCTGCACCCGTTGTCCCCCGTCGTGCGGGGGGCCCGGGGACTGGTGCCCGTTGATCGTCCTGGTGGGATTCTCGACGATCAACCGGGGGACCCGCGGACACGGCGTCGGCACCCAGGACGTCGTCTGGATGGTGCTCGTCGTCGTGGGCGTGGTGTTCGGCGTCGTCCACTGGTTGGTGACCCGATGGGCCTTCGACGGCGCCACGCTGCGGATCGAGACAGGCCTCGTGCGGCGCGACTCCCAACAGCTGCCCGTGGCCCGGATCCAGGCCGTGGACCTCGTGGAGCCCTTCGTGGCCCGGATCTTCGGCCTGGCCGAGCTGCGCATCCGTGTGGCCGGCGCCAAGTCGGCGCACCACCTGTCGTATCTCTCCGCGCCCGTGGCCGCCGACCTGCGCGCCCGGCTCCTGGCCACGCACCACGGGCTCGACCAGTCCGTCCCCGAGCCCGGCGAGCATCCGGTCGCCGTCGTCCCTCCCGGTCGACTGCTCGGGTCGGTGCTCGTCTCGGCGAGCACCTCGGGAGCGGTGGTCTTCGTGGCCGCCCTCATCGCCGTGACGACAGGTCTCGACGGCGGCGGCGGCCGCCTTGGCGGGATCGCTGCTTCGTCTACCTCATCGGGATCGGCCAGGGGATCTGGCGCCGGTTCAACGAGCAGTACCGCTTCACCGTGGCGGTGGCCCCCGACGGCATCCGGGTGCGCCGTGGCCTGCTCAGCACGGTGTCGGAGACCATCCCGATCCGCCGCGTCCAGGCGGTCCGCCAGATCGAGCCGCTGTGGTGGCGCCTGTTCGGTTGGTGCCGGCTCGAGGTCGACCTGGCCGGCGTGCCCGGACACGGCCGGTCCGGCGGCGGCACCGGACGGGTGACCAAGTCCCTCCTCCCGGTGGGGTCGCGCCAGACGGCGCTGACTACCTGCGCCACGTCGTGATCGGCCCCGTCGAGCCTCCCCGGTCCCCGGCGTCGCCCCGGGCCCGGCTCAAGGCGCCGCTTGAGCTACCACTTCCTCGCCGCCGGCCATGACGAGACCATGGCCGTGGCGGTCACGGGCCGGGTCCAGAAGGTCACGTGCTGGGTGCCACTCGACAAGGCCCAGAGCATCCGCCGCGTCCAGGGCCCGGTCCAGCGCGCCCTCGGGCTCGCCACCGTGCACGTCGACGTCCCCGGCCGGCGGGTCGGGGCGAAGTTCCGAGACCGTCCCGTCGAGGAGGCGGACCGCCTGGTCGAGGAGCTGGCGACTCGCAGCCGAGGGGCGCGCCGACGCGAGTCGGTGGCGGCCGCGGTGAGCGCACGGGCCGGCCACGGGTCGGCCCCCGACGTTCGAGACGCCGGCCCACGGCGGCAGTGCACCGCCCCCGCCGACGCCACCGGCCCAACCGTGAGGGGCCGGGGTGGTTCGCCGACCCGGCGCGACGGCATCAGGCGCGCTACTGGGACGGGACGGCCTGGACCGAGGACGTCGCCGACGACGGCGTCACCGGCATCGATCCCGCTGTAGCGACGGTCAGGAAGACTTGCCCTTGCGGAACGAGGCCAGGAGCCGGCCGCGCTTGGAGACGAGCGAGAGGTCGTTGGCCTCGATGTGCATGTCGTCGCTCACGACGTACTCGCGACTGTCGTCCTCGGCGTCGGACTCGGCCACCTCGTCGAGGGCACCGATGACCTCGGCCGCCATCCCCGACCGGCCGTAGCGCGCGCCCGTCCGACTCGTCGAGGGACTCGGGCCCCTCATCGGCACCGGCGCCATCGTCACCGGCGCCATCGTCACCGGCGTCGCTGCGACTGGCGTCGCCGCCCTGGGCGTCGACACGTCCGAGGTTCTCGCGCCACCTTCGTCGCGACCGGCGGCGTCGACGCCGAACTCACCCAGATCGGTGAGGGGGAAGACCGGGAGCGGGTCCATGGTCGTGAGCATGAGGGCGTCCTCGACGGCCAGGGGCTTGGCGAAGAAGTAGCCCTGGCCCGACGTCGGCACCGAGCTCGCGCAGGATCTTCACCTGCTGCGCGGTCTCCACGCTCTCGGCCACGGTGCAGATGCCCAGCGAATGGCTCACGTGGACGATCGTCTCCACCATGGCCCGGCTGACCCCGCCGGCGTCGCCCAGGCCCTCGATGAGCGACCCGTCGATCTTCATGGTGTTGATGGAGAACTGCTGGAGGCTGTCGATGGTCGACCAGTCCGACCCGATGTCGTCGACGGTCAGCTGGATCCCCAGTCGCGACATGGCGTGCAGATCGGCGGCGGCCCCGTCGTCGGTCACGCTGGTCTCGGTGATCTCGATGGTGAGGCGGTCGGGGTTGATGCCCGACTCCTCGATGGCCGCGGCGGCCGCCGAGGCCGCCTCGCGCTGGCGGAGTTGGAAGACCGAGCAGTTGACCGCCAGCTGGAGGTCGGACTGCCAACTGGCGGCCGCCGCACAGGCCTCGGACAGCACCCAGGCGTTGAGCTCCACCATGTGGCCGTTGGCCTCGGCCCAGGGGATGAGGACGCTGGGCGGGATGGGGCCCAGGTCGGGGTCGTTCCAGCGCAGGAAGGCCTCGAAGCCGAGCAACCGGCCGGTGGCGAGGTCGACCGCGGGCTGGAAGACCAGCTCAGGCTCGCCGTCGAGGCCAAGTTCAGGTCGAGCTCTCATGATGCCCGCGGGGTCCACGCGTTCACACAAGTGACATCGGCGAGCCGCCGGCGGTCCTTGAGCGCGGGGCCCCGGGCGGGCCCAGACCGGTCCGACGCCCTATCTGAACAGGAGCGTCGCCTTGTGGGCGAAGTCCACCACGGGGGCCGGCCATAGCGCCGAAGAGCACCGTGACCCCCAGGCACAGCCGCGATGGCGACCGACGGTGGTGGCACTGACCGGGGACCCGGACCGGTCCTCGGAGGTCTCGAGCCGAGGGTGAGGGTCCCGGCCTCCTCGGCCCGCCGTCGGCCGCCCCGGCTCCCGGTGCCGACCGGTCGGCTGCGCGGTGCCCGACGAGGCCGCCGGGCTTCGCCGCGGACGGCGAGACGGCGCCCGCCGGCGCGTACATGAGCAGGATGACCCGCAGGTAGAAGAACGCCGCGATGGCGGCGGAGACCATGGCGATGACCGCCAGGGCGGTCGACCGGCCGCCGACCGACGCCGAGATCACCTCCAGCTTGGCCAGGAACCCCGTGGTGAAGGGGATGCCGGCCTGGGCCATGAGCAGCACCGCCAACGAGCCCGCCAGCCACGGTCGACGCGACGCCAGGCCCCGGTAGTGGTCGAGGTCGTGGCGCGTGTCCCCGGCGCCGCCGATCACCGTGATCACGGCGAAGCTCCCGATCACCATGAACGTGTAGGTGAAGAGGTAGTAGAGCGAGCCCGCCACGCCGCGCGCCGTGGCCACCTGGAGCCCGAGCAGCACGAAGCCGGCGTGGTTGATCGACGAGTAGGCGAGCATCCGCTTGATGTCGCGCTGGGCCAGGGCGACCACCGCCCCCAGCAGCAACGTGATCGCCGCCAGCACCCATACCGCCGGCTGCCAGTCGCTGCGCAACGTCCCGAAGGACGAGACGAACACCCGCAGCAGGGCCGCGAACCCACCCGCCTTGGCCACCGCCGCCATGAAGCCCGTGGCCGGGCTGGGCGACCCCTGGTAGACGTCGGGCGTCCACAGATGGAACGGCACGGCCGCCACCTTGAAGCCGAATCCCACCAGGAGCAACGCCATCCCGGCCAGGAGCAACCCGTTGTGCAACAGGACGTTGCGGGCCAGGTAGTCGGCGATCTGGGGGAGGTTGGTCGATCCCGGTGGCGCCGTAGACGAGGGCGATCCCGTACAGGAACACGGCCGAGGAGAAGGCGCCGAGGACGAAGTACTTGAGCGCGGCCTCGCCCGACTCGGCCCGCCGGGCGTTCATCGCCGCGAGGACGTAGAGCGCGATGGACAGGATCTCGAGGCCCAAGAAGACCACGATGAGGTCGTTGGCCTCGCCCATGACCATCGCTCCCGACGCCGAGAGGAGCATGAGGGCCTGGAACTCGGGGCCCGTGGCCTTCTCGCGTCGCATCCACCCGTCGGCGACGAGCGCGGAGAGCAGGGCCGCGCACGACACCAGCACGGCCACGAAGGAGCTGAAGCCGTCTTCCACCACCGCCGAGTCGATGGACACGTGCGCCCCGTGGTTGGCGACGTCGAACCACTGCACGAGCGACAGCGACAGCGCGGCGAGCGTCGTCATCACCGCCATGACCGTGGCCACGTGGGCGTCCATCCGCCGGCGTTGCAGCGACGAGGCGGCCAGGATGGCGACGGCCCCGCCCAGCATGACGAGCACGGGGAGGATCGACAGGTAGGCGATCTTGGGAGCGGTCAGGCCGAGCATGGCCACGGGCGCGGTCATGGCCCGCCCCCCACGCCCGCCGCCCCGAGATCAGCAGCGGGCGACGTACCGGGCCGGCCCTCCGTTGGCCACGATCGGCTGGTGGGTGCCCGTGGTCGTCTCCACGTGCTGGACGAGGCGGGTCACCGACGGGGTGATCCGGTCGAGCACGGGCTTGGGATAGACGCCGAGCACCAAGATGAGGGCGATGAGCGGTGCCACCACGGCGACCTCGCGCCACGACAGGTCCCGCACCGACGCCGTGGCCTCGTCAGGCTCGTGGTGGAACGCCTGCTGATAGGCCCACAGGAGATAGAGCGCGGCCAGCACCACACCGCCGGTGGCGACCACCGCCCACCACCGATGCGAGAGGAACGTCCCGGCCAGGACCAGGAACTCGCCCACGAAGCCGTTGAGCCCGGGCAGCCCGATGGCGGCCAGCATGGCCACCGTGAACACCCCCGCCAAGACCGGGGCGGCCCGCTGCAGCCCCCGCAATTCGTTGACCTGCCAGGTCTTGCGCCGCTCGTAGATCCAACCGATGACGATGAACAGCACGGCGATGATGAGCCCGTGGTTGACCATCTGGAGCACGCCGCCGGTGACCCCTTGGGTGGTCAGCGCGAAAGTGCCCAGCACCACGAACCCGAGGTGGCTGAGCGAGGAGTACGCCACCAGCCGCTTCATGTCGCGGCGTGACACAGGCCACGACCGCCCCGTAGAGGATGCCGACCACCCCCAAGGTGAGCAGGAGCGGGGCGAGGTCGACCACGGCCCGTGGGAACAGGTTGAGGTCGAACCGGATGATGCCGTAGGTGCCCATCTTGGCCATGACGGCGGCCAGGATGACCGCCCCGCCCGTGGGCGACTCGGCGTAGGCACCGGGCGACCACGTGTGAAAGGGGAAGATCGGCGCCTTCACGGCGAAGGCGGCGGTGAAGGCGAGGAACAGCAGCACCTGCGACGCCACGCCCAGATGGGTGGCGGTGAGCGCCACCAGGTCGAAGGTGAGATGACCGGTCTGGCGTTGGTGGATGAAGGCCACGGCCACGATCCCCACCAACAAGAAGGCCGAACCCAAGAAGGTGTAGACGAAGAACTTGATGGCCGCGTTGGCCCGTCCCGCGAAGCCCCAGCCGGTCATGACGAAGTACACCGGCACGAGGGTCAGCTCGAAGAACAAGAAGAACATGATCAGGTCGAGCGACACGAAGCTCCCGAGGCACCCCGCCTCGAGCAGCAGCATCCAGGCCACGAAGGACCGGGGCCGGCTCGGCACCTTGCCCGCCACGATGGCCAGCGGGAAAAGGACCGCCGCCATGACCAGGAGGAAGACCGAGATGCCGTCGACCCCGAGGTGCCACGAGATCCCGAGCGACTGGGCCCACACGTGCTGGCTCACGAGCCGGTACCCGCCGTTGCCGGCGTGGTAGCGCAGCGCGATGGTGATCGCCAGGGCCAGCGTGGCGAGGGACCCGGCCAGCCCGACGCCGTACACCGCGCGGCGCTGGGCCCGCTCGCCCACCGAACCGGGGACGAGGGCGGCGACGACAGCCGCGCCGGCGGGCATCAGGACGAGCACGGTCAGGAACGGGAAGGCGGCGTCGTGGGTCATGACACCGCCCTCGAGATCATCCACGCCAGCAACGCCACCGTGCCCACGACGATGCCGAGCGCGTACTGCCGGACATAACCCGTCTGGACCCGGCGCAGGCTTCCCCCCGCCGCGCGTGGTCAGCCGTCCCACGCCGTTCACCGCTCCGTCGATCACCCCGACCTCGACCACCGTGGCGCAGAACCGGGCGAAGGCCTGGCCGGGCCGGGCGATCACCGTGTCGTAGATCTCGTCGAGGAAATAGGCCCGCTGGAGCACGGCCGGCTCGAGCGCGGGCGCTGCGCCCGGCGCGACCACAAGGAGAAGGCGACCCCGAGGCCGACCAGGGCCACCACCGAGTCGACGATGGCCAGTGCCCACTGGGTCCCCGCCGACTGATGGGCCTCGTACTGCGCGGCACCGAACACCGGCCCCAACCAACTGAGGGGATTCCAGCTCGTATGCCAGGGGAGGTGCAAAAGCCCGCCGAAGAAGGCCAACACGGCCAGCACCACCAACGGGAGGGCCATCACCCAGGGCGATTCGACCGGCTCGGCTCCCCCTCCATGACCATCACCGGCACCGCCACCGGGACCGGCCGACCCGTGCCGCCACCGGTCGTCGCCGTAGAAGGCCAAGGACACCAACCTGGTCATGTAGTACGCGGTGAGCGCGGCGGTCACGAGGCCGATGGCCCATAGCGCCGGGTAGCGCGGCATAGGCGTTGTCGAGGATGTCCCCCTTGGCGAAGAACCCCGACAGCGGGGGGATCCCGGCGATGGCCAGAGTGCCGATGCCGAAGGTGAAGAAGGTCAACTTCATGTACCGGCGCAGGTTGCCCATCCGCTTGAGGTCCTGCTCGCCGTGCAGTCCGTGGATGGCCGATCCCGCACCCAGGAACAACAGAGCCTTGAAGAAGGCGTGCGCCACCATGAGGAAGATGGCCGCCTCATAGGCGCCGGTGCCCACGGCCAGGAACATGTACCCCAGTTGCGAGACCGTGGAGTAGGCCAGCACCTTCTTGATGTCCTGCTGCGCGCACCCGATGGTGGCAGCCACGAAGGCCGTGGTCGCCCCCACCGACGCCACCACGAGCTGGGCGACGTGGTGCTGGGTCAGCACCGGGCTGATCCGGCACATGAGATACACACCGGCGGTGACCATGGTCGCGGCGTGGATGAGGGCGGACACCGGGGTGGGTCCCTCCATGGCGTCGGCCAGCCACGGGAACAGCGGGAGCTGGGCGGACTTCCCCACCGCAGCGACGAAGAGCAAAAGGCAGATGGCCGTTCCCGTGCCGCCTCCGATGAGCGACAGGTGGGCGAAGATCCCCTTGTAGTTGAGCGTCCCGGTCTTGGAGAACACCAGGAACATGGCGATGAGGAAACCCACATCGGCGAGCCGGTTGTAGAAGAAGGCCTTCTTCCCCGCGCTGGCCGCGCTGTCGCGCCCGAACCAGAACGACACCAGCCAGTACGAGCACACCCCCACGCCCTCCCAGCCCACGAAGGTGAAGAGCAAGTTGTTGGCGAGTACCAGGATCAGCATCGAGGCCACGAACAGGTTCAGGTACAGGAAGAACTTGGGGTAGTCGCCATCACCCTTCATGTACCCGATCGAATAGAGGTGGATGAGCGAGCTCACCCCCGTCACGAACAACGCCATCGTCATCGACAGGGGGTCGATGAGCAGCGCGGCGTGCACCTGGAGCCCGCCCACGGGGATCCAGGTGAACAGGTCCTGGGTCAATGACCGTGCCGGGGCCGCCTTGGCGAGGAGCCCGGCGTAGACGACACAGGCCACCACGAACGAGCCCGCCACCGTGGCCGTGCCGAGCCAGCCCGCCCAGGGGTCGCCGAGCCGCCGTCCGAAGGCGGCCAGCACGACGAAGCCGGCGAGCGGCAACAACGGCATCAGGTAGGCGGCGTGGATCATGTGGTTGGGCGTCTCGGATCGTTTGGCGTCAGGGATATGCGTGTGAGGGTATGGGCGTGAGGGGTATGGGCGGCGGGTCAGCCCCGCATGATGTGGAAGTCGTCGGCGGTGGCGTTGGGGCGGCGCCGGAAGATCGCCACCACGATGCCGAGGCCCACCACCACCTCGGCGGCGGCGACCACGAGCGTGAAGAACACGAGCGCCTGGCCGCCGATGTCGTTGAGCATGCGGGAGAAGGTCACGAAGGTCAGGTTGGCGGCATTGAGCATGAGCTCGACGCACATGAACATGACGAGCACGTTGCGCCGTACGAGCAGGCCGAGGGCGCCGATCGAGAACACGACGGCCGCCAGCCCCAGGTACCACGGCCCGCTCAGGCTCATGGCGAGACCTCCTCGGTTGGCGAGACCTCCTCGGTTGGCGAGACCTCCTCGGTTGACGACACCGTGTCGTCGCCGGGATCGTCGGGGTCACGGTCGGCCCCCCCGAGCGCGCCACCGGGGCGCCGCGCCAACACCACCGCGCCCACGACCGCGATCACGAGCAGGGCCGAGGTGATCTCGAAGGCGAACAGGTACGTCGTGAACACCGACTTGCCGAGGGCGGCCACGTCGCCACCGGGCTGGTTCCGGGACGGGCCGGCGATCGACTTCGCCCCCACCGACCAGTGCGCGCCGAATCCCATGAGGAGGAGGCCGGCCAGGCCCAGGACGATGAGGCCCGCGGCCAAGGGACGCTGGGCCCGCAAGGGCTCTTTCTCGAGGCTCTCCTCACGGTCGACCCCGAGGAACATGATCACGAACAAGAACAGGACGACGATGGCGCCGGCGTAGACGATGACCTGGACCGCGGCCAGGAAGTTGGCCTGCTGCTCGACGAAGAGCACGGCCACGCCGAACAGCGTCATGACGAGCATGAGGGCCGAGTGCACCGGATTGCGTGCCACCACGACGCCGACGGCACCGCTCAGCACGATGGCGGCGGCGATGGCGAAGGTCAGGGCGTCGACCGTCGAGGCGGTGGCGAGAAGAGAGGCGACCATCAGCTCCCGCTCTTCGTGGTCGGGTTCTCCACCCACACCGTGGGTGCCGGTGGGTCGCCGAGCCCTCGGCGCGCCGCGGCGCGCTGCTCCATCCGAGCCCGCACGGGGGGCGGCATGCGCTGCTCCATCCGGGCCCGCATGCGGTTGGCGATGCCCCGCATTCCCTGCTGGTCGGGCAGCCGGTCGATGTCGTCGAGGTGCGACGAGAAGGTCTCCCGCAGTTGGCGACTGCCGGTCCGGGCGTCGTCGCGCTCCTCGGACTGCCCGCCCTCGGGGGGCCGCACCCCATAGCCCAGCTCGCCGGACCACTGGACCTTTCCCTCGTAGGCCGCCACTCCTGACGGTGACGTGGCCCGCATCCAACCCGAGGTGTGCTGGTCGTCACCCTCCCGCCAGTCCTCCCAGGGAAGTCGCTGGGGCCGGCCCTCGTCGTCGACGAGCAACTCGTCCTTGGTGTAGATGGCGTCGGCGCGGTTGGTAAAGGAGAACTCGAAGAGCTTGGACTCGGTGATGGCCTCGGTGGGGCACGCCTCGACGCACAGGTCGCAGTGGATGCACCGCAAGTAGTTGATCTCGTAGACGAACCCATAGCGCTCGCCCGGCGAGACCGGCTCGGCGGGTGGGTTGTCGGCGCCGCGCACGTAGATGCAGTCCGCCGGACACACCCCGGCGCACAGCTCGCAGCCGATGCACTTCTCCATGCCGTCCTCGTAGCGGTTGAGGACGTGCCGACCGTGGTTGCGGACCTGTTTGGGCCTCTTCTCCCCCGGGTACTGCCGGGTGACGCGCTGGCGCGTCATCTGCTCGAGCGTGACCCGGAAGCCCCCGAAGAAGTGCAGATCGTCGCGGAAACCCGAGAACAGGCCCATCAACGCACCGTCCCGGGTACCGGTCGACTCCGGGTGCCTCGACTCCGGGCGCCTCGACGTCGGGCGCCTCGATCGACTCGTCACGCTCGGACCCCACCATGACCGATCGGAAGAGGAGCCCCGCCGCCGCGAAGAGAGCCACGAGGACGCCCGCGCCCCACCACCGTCCTACCAAGAAGGCGGCCAGCACGAGGACCCACCCGAGCGACAGCGGGATGAGGACCTTCCACCCCAGGTCCATGAGCTGGTCATAGCGGAGCCGGGGCAGCGCGGCACGCAGCCACACGTAGATGAAGAGGAAGACGAGGGTCTTCCCCAAGAACCACAGCACCGGGACCACCCACGACAGGATGAACACGTGCGGCGTCGGCCCGTCGGGTCCGCCCAGGAACAAGGTCACCACGATGGCCGACATCGTGATCGTGTTCATGAACTCAGCCATGAAGAACAGCGCGAACCGGATCGAGGAGTACTCGGTGTTGAAGCCACCCACGAGCTCCTGTTCGGCTTCGACGAGGTCGAACGGCGGTCGGGTGAGCTCGGCGGTGATGGCGATCATGAACAAGAAGAAGGGAAGGATGCCGGTGTGGATGAGGTACCAGCTCCCGAAGAACGTGTGGGACTGGTGCTCGACGATGGCCCGGGTCGACAACGAGCCGGCGAGCAGCACCACCATGGTCACGGTCAAGCCCAGGGCGGCCTCGTAGGAGATCATCTGCGCCGAGGCGCGCACCGACCCGAGCAAGGGGTACTTCGACCCCGACGACCACCCCGCCAGCATCACCCCGTAGACCGAGATCGACGACATGGCCAGGAGGAACAAGATGCCGACGGGGGGGTCGGCCACCTGGAGCTCGAACCTGTGGCCGAAAACCGTCACCAGCCCGCCCACCGGCACGATGGCGAAGGACAAGAAGGCCGGCAGGATCGACAGATAGGGCGCCAGCTTGAAGACGGTCCGGTCGGCCCGCTCGGGCAGGAGGTCCTCTTTGAAGAAGAGCTTGATCCCGTCCGCCAGGGTCTGGAGCAGCCCCCAGGGTCCGGCCCGGTTGGGACCGACGCGTGCCTGCATGTCCGAGATGACCTTGCGCTCGAACCAGATCATGAGCATCACCGACACCAGCAGGGCCCCGAAGGCCACGACCACCTTGATGACGACGATCAGGAGCTCCACCCAGTGCACGCCGTGCGCGAAGAGCGGGTCACCGATCCCGAGCAGTCCACTCATCACAGCGTCTCCAACCGCACGTCGATGACGGGCTGGCCGGCGTCGATCAACGCCGAGGCGCCGGCCCGCTGCACAGAAGGGTCGTCGGTGTGCAAGTTGAAGTCGATGCACACCACGCCGCGCGGCACACCGTCATCGGCGACGGCCTGGAATTCGAGGGCGGCTCGCGACGAGCGGACCCTGACCCGCGCCGCCGTCGCGACCCCGAGGTGGCCGAGGTCGTAGGAATTGGCCCGCACCGTGGCCGGAGCCGCCAGGGGGGCGAGGGAGCTGCACGCCTCGACCAACACACCGTGGTCGTAGAGCCGACGGCTCGACACCAGTCGCAGCGAGTAGCTGTCGGGGGCGGGGAGGACCGTGGCCTCGACCGGGACCGGCCAACGCAGGGACCGGGGGCGGGTCGGCGCGCCGCCGTTGGACGAGGAGCCGTTGCCGAGGCCGAGGAGCTCGTCGCCCCCGGGAGGCTCGGCCAGCCCGGCGCGCGGTGGGGCTCCTTGGGCCTCCACGGCGTCGATGCCCGGCGTGGCCATGGGGTCGAACGGCGCCAGGACCCGCCGCGTGGCGATCCGCACCGGAGAGGCCGGCAGGGGGGCCACGATCCCGTCGCGTCCTGCGGGGGTGTCGAGCACGACCCGGGTGATCCCGGCGTGCGAAGGCGCCAGCCGCTCGATCTCGTCCCAGAGCTCAGCCGCGCTCGAGACACCGAGGCCTCCACTGAGCCGATCGGCGAGCTCGGAGGCGACCATCCAGTCCGGCCAGCACTGGCCCGGTGACACGAGCTTCTGCGCCAGGCGGGTGACCCGACCTTCGATGTTGGTGGTGGTCCCGGTCCGTTCGTGGGCGATGGCCACCGGCAGGACCACGTCGGCCATAGCCGCCGACGCGGACAGAAAGCCGTCCACCGCCACCACGAACCCGGCGCGCCCGAGCGCCTCCTCGGCGAGTGCCCGATCGGGGAAGTCGCCGATGGGGTCCGACCCCAAGAGCACGACCGCTTTCATCGAACCGTCGGCCAGCGCCCCCAGCATGGCCGCCGCATCGCGCCCCGGGCGGGGGGAACCGACCCCCAGGCTTCCTCGTACCAGGCCCGGCCCTCGTCCAGGCTGACCCGGCCCGGGAGGAGCCCAGGGGCGAGGCCCATGTCGAGGGCACCCATGACGTTGCCCCGACGGAGGGCGGGGAGGAATCGGGCCTGGGGCCACGCCTCTGCCATCGCCGCGGCAGCCTCGGCCACGAGCGCGCCGTCCTCGGCCAGCGACGGCCGGCCGATCACGACGACGACACCTTCGCCGCCGGCGCCGGCGCGCGCCACTGCCTGGCCCGCCACGGCCCAGGAGTCCGGGTCGACCGAGTCGGGATGCACGCTCTCGGCGGCGCCGGCAGTGGCGGCGGCGGCCAGGGCGCGCGCCACGATGGCTGCCTCGCCGGGGCGATAGGGCAGGACCGCGGTGGCGAATTCGCTCAGCGCCCCGGCGCTCGGGGCGAGCTCGATGACAGCCACGTCGCTGTCGATGGCCGCGCCCCGCAGGCGAAGGAACAGGACGGGCAGTTCCTCTCGCAGGTCGCCCGACAGCACCACCACACACGACGCCGAACAGGCTTCGTCGATGGTGGCCCGGGGCAACCCGAGCACCACCTCGGCGGGCAGGCCATCGCCGAGCTGGGCGTCGACCGAGTCCGTGCCGATCACCGACTTGGCCAGCTTGGCCCACGCGTAGGCGTCCTCGTTGGAGAGCCGGGCCCCGCCGAGCACCCCGATGGCCTCGGGGCCCTCCTCGGCCCGCACGCGCGCCAGACGCTCGGCCACCACGGTCAGCGCCTCGCTCCATGACACCGGCACGAGCTCGTCGACGCCGTCGTTCGCGCCGGCACCGCTGCGGCGCAGGTGTGGTTCGACCAGTCGGTCCTCGGCGTTGACCGCTTCGAAGCCGAAGCGCCCTTTGTCACACAGCCAGCTCTGGTTCAGCGGGTCACTGTCGACCCCGAGCAGGACGTGTGACGCGGTTGGAGGAGGACTGGACCGCGGCGCGACAGCCGAAAGCGCACAGGGTGCAGGTCGACTCGACCTGGTCGAGGTCCCATGGCCGCGCCGTGAAGCGGTAGGGCGATGCCGTGAGCGCGCCCACCGGGCAGATCTGCACGGTGTTCCCACTGAAGTACGAGGTGAAGGCGTGGTCCTCGAAGACGTTCACCTCGATGGCGTCGCCGCGTCCGAGGAAGTCGATCTGCGCCTCGCCCGCGATCTCGGCCGCGAACCGGACACAACGGCCGCATTGGATGCACCGCTCGCGGTCCAACAGGACGAGCTCGGAGATCGGGATGGGCTTGGCCCAGTGCCGCTTCTCTTCGAGGAACCGGCTCTCGCCGGGCCCGTAGGCGAGCACCTGGTCCTGCAGCGGGCACTCACCGCCCTTGTCGCACACCGGGCAGTCGAGGGGGTGGTTCACGAGGAGGAACTCGAGCACGCCGTCCTGGGCCTTCTTGACCTTCTCCGAGGTGGTGTCCACCTCCATCCCCTCGGCTACGGCCACGTAGCAGGCGGGCTGCAAAGTGGCGCCGCGCGGGCCTGTCACCTCGACGAGGCACATCCGGCACATGCCCACAGGCTTCATGCGCGGGTGGTAGCAGAAGCGCGGGATGAAGGTCCCGGCCTGCTCGGCCGCGGCGATCAGGAATTGGCCGGCCGGCGCGGTCACCTCTCGGCCGTCGAGGGTGAAGGTGACCGACGCGCCCACATCGACCTTGGGGGCGATGCCGTGATGCGACGTCACCACGGGATCAGCCATGAGGGCATCCCCCGTCCTTCACGTGCACCAGGAACTCGTCGCGGAACATCCGGATGGCCGAGGCGATCGACGACGGTATGGACGAGCCCAAGACGCAGATGGTCGTCTGCTGGGGCGGCCACGACACTCCGGGCGCCAGGTTGTCGCAGACGTCCATGAGCAGGTCCACATCCGCCTCGCGGCCATCGCCGTCCTCGATGCGACGCAGGATCTTCTCCAACCACCCGCTCCCCTCGCGACACGGCGTGCATTGGCCGCACGATTCGCGCCAGAAGAACCGGGTGATCCTCCACGCCGCCCGGACCACGCAAGTGGTGTCGTCCATGACGACGATCGAGCCCGACCCGAGCATGGAACCGGCTTCGCCCACCTCGTCTTGTCCCAGGGGGAGATCGAGGTGCTCGGGCCCGAACCACGGGGCCGACACGCCGCCGGGGATGATCGCCTTCAACTCCCGGTCGCCGGGGATGCCGCCGCCGAGGACCGGGGCGAAGATGAGGTCGCGGAAGGTGGTCTTCACCATTTCCACCTCGTAGACACCCGGGTTGCGCACGTGCCCGGCCAGCGCGAACAAACGCGTGCCGGTGGAACGGCCCGCCCCGAGCGCGGTGAACGCCTCGGATCCGTTGATCATCACCCAGGGGAGGTTGGACAGCGTCTCGACGTTGTTGACCACGGTGGGCTCGCCGTAGAGGCCGATGGCGGCGGGGAAGTACGGGGGTTTGATCCGGGGAAAACCGCGCTTGCCCTCGAGGCTCTCGAGCAGCGCCGTCTCCTCCCCGCAGATGTAGGCGCCGGCCCCGGGGTGCACGACGACGTCGATCGAAAAGCCCGACCCGAAGATGTCACCACCCACCGCACCGTGCTCATAGGCATCGTTGAGCGCGCCCTGAACGCCGCTCGAGGCCGAGAGCGAACTCACCGCGCACGTAGATGAAGGCGCGGGTGGCCTGGATGGCATAGGCGGCGATGAGCACACCCTCGATGAGCTGATGGGGGTCACGCTCGACGAGGAGATGGTCCTTGAAGGTGGCCGGCTCGCTCTCGTCGCCGTTGACCACGAGATAGGTCGTCGGAGCCTTGCGCAGCATCGACCACTTGCGCCCGGCGGGGAATCCCGCCCCGCCCCGTCCCAACAGGCTGACGGCGTCCACTTCGCGGGCCACGTCCTCGGGTGACATCGACAGCGCCTTGCGCAATCCTTCGTAGCCACCGGTGGCCAGGTACCGCTCGAGCGTGTGGGAGTCTTCGTGCTCGAGACGTGACGTCACGATTCGAGGAGCGTCGGTGACCGTCATCACGCTCCCCCGGTGGCCTTGGCCGACGCCGTCTCGCGCTCGCCCCGGATGGTGGCGTCGTCGACGCGCAGTCCGCCCTGGCGACGCACCCGAACCAGCGTGCCGTGCGGGGGGATGTCGCTGTCCATGGTTCCCGTCCGCAGTCCGTGGACGAGGCTGTCGAACGACTCCGGGGTCACGTCGCCCACGAAGCGGTGGTTCACCGCCAGACACGGGGCCCGGCCGCAGTCCGCGATGCACTCGGTCTCTTCGAGCGTGAACGTCCCGTCGGCCGTCGTGGCCCCGGCCCGCACCTCGAGGACGGCCTGGATGTGGTCGAGGAGCGCATAGGCACCGCGCGAGCATGCAGGCGACGTTCGTGCACACCGAGATCACGTACGTCCCGACCGGCTCGGTGTGGAGCATCTCGTAGAACGAGGCCGTCCCGAGCACCTCGGCCGGCGTGAGCCCCACCAGCGCGGCGATCTCGTCGATGGCCTCGGGCGTCAGCCAGCCGTCCTGCTCCTGGGCAAGGTGGCAGATGGGGATCAACGCCGAGCGCGGATGTGGATAAAGGCCGATGAGCTCGACGCGCCCGGGCCACGATGTCCGCCGAGAGATGTCCCGACCCCGCCGTCGACGTCACCGGTCCACCTCACCCATCACCGGGTCCACCGAGGAGATGGTGGCCACGGCGTCGGCCACGAGCCCGCCGTGCATCATGACCGGGAGGCTCTGGAGATTCACGAACGACGGGGCCCGGATGTGCATCCGGAAGGGCTTGGACGACCCGTCGGAGACGAGGTAACACCCGAGCTCGCCGCGTGGCGACTCGATGGCCACGTAGACCTCGCCCGGGGGGACCTTGAAGCCCTCGGTGAAGATCTTGAAGTGGTGGATGAGGGCTTCCATCGACTCGTCGATACGGGCGCGCGGGGGCGGCGTGACCTTCTTGTCCTGTACCCGGTAGTCGCCGGGGGGCATCTTGTCGAGCACCTGCCAGAGGATCCGCACCGACTCCCGGATCTCGTTGATGCGAATGGCGTAGCGGTCGAAGTTGTCTCCGTAGGTGCCGATGATGACGTCGAAGTCCACGTCGTCGTACGCCAGGTACGGCATGGCACGGCGCAGGTCCCAGGCCACCCCCGTCGAGCGCAGGATCGGCCCCGTCGCCGACAAGGCCAGTGCCTCTTCGGCGCTCAGTGCACCCACACCCTCCATCCGCTCGTGGAAGATGGGCTGTCCGGTGAGCAGAGCGTCGTAGTCGCTCAGCCGCGAGGTGACGTTGTCGAGGATCACCTCGACGTCGTCTTCCCACCCGTCAGGGAGATCCGCGGCGGTGCCCCCGGGACGGATGAAGTTGTGGTTCATCCGCAGTCCGGTGGTCTTCTCGAAGAACCCGAGCACGAGCTCGCGCTCGCGGAAGCCGAAGATCATCATCGTGGTGGACCCGACGTCCATACCGTTGGTCGCCAGCCACATGAGATGTGACGACATCCTCTGGAGCTCCGACAAGAGCATGCGGATCCACACCGCACGGGGTGGGAGCTCGATGCCGAGCAGCTTCTCGGTGGCGAGGGAGAAGACCAGCTCGTTGTTGAGCGGCGACAGGTAGTCCATGCGCGTGACGTTGGTGGAGCCCTGTTGGTAGGTGAGCTCCTCCGCCGTCTTCTCCATGCCGGTGTGGAGATAGCCGATGATCGGCTTGGTCCGCAGGACCGTCTCGCCGTCGAGCTCCATCATGAGGCGCAGGACCCCGTGCGTCGACGGGTGCTGGGGGCCCATGTTGATGATCATGGTCTCGTCGTCGGGGCGCTCGACGTCGATGTCGTTGCTGTCGACGCCGTGGCTCTCGGGGAGCCGGAGGACCGAACCCACCTCCCGCTCGAGCTCGTCGGGGGCGGTGTCGTGGCGCGCGGCGAGCTCCTGGGCGCCCTCGAAGGTCTCCCGGACCAACGGCGAGGAGATGTCGGGACCGCTCATCGGGGCCCCGGGGCGTGCTTGAACTGCACCGGCACCCGGCCCACGCCGAAGTCCTTGCGCAGGGGATGGCCCTCCCAGTCCTCGGGCATGAGGATGCGGGTCAGGTCGGGGTGCCCGGTGAAGGTGATGCCGTACATGTCGTAGGCCTCACGCTCCATGGCCTCGGCCCCGCGGTAGAGGTCCCACAGCGACGGCACCTCGGCCGCGCCTTCGGGAACCTGAACCCGGATCCGCACCCGCCGGACATGGGCCAGCGACAACAGCATGACCACCAGCTCGAAACGCTCGGCCGTGACCCCTTCGGGCAGCGCTCGGCCGGGGTGTCCGAGATAGTCCACGGCGGTGAGAGCGGCCAGCATCTCGAAACCGGCCCCGCGGTGGACGGCGGCGACGTCGTGGTACCGGTCGCGGTCGGGGAAGAGGAGGTCGTGGCCGTCCTCCGACGTCGATCGGGGTACGCCGGAGAGCGACAGTTCGAGGGGCGACGTCTCTGCGGTCACCGGGGGGTTCCCAGTCGGACCGCATCGGGCCTCTCGGGCACCCAGCCGGCGAGCTCCTCGGGGCGCGACGCAGTGGTGCCGCGGCGGCGGGTGATCTCACCGGTACGGATCTTCTCGTGCAACGTGAGGATGGCGTGCAGGAGCGTCTCGGGGCTCGGGGGGCACCCCGGTGCGTAGACGTCGACGGGGACGATCTGATCCACGCCCTGGACGATGGCGTAGTTGTTGAACATGCCCCCGGTCGACGCGCAGACACCCATGGAGATGACCCACTTGGGCTCCATCATCTGGTCGTAGACCTGGCGGAGGACCGGAGCCATCTTCTGCGACACCCGGCCGGCCACGATCATGAGGTCGGCTTGACGGGGCGACGCCCGGAACACCTCCATCCCGAAACGGCTGATGTCGAAGTCCGCGGCCCCCACCGACATCATCTCGATGGCGCAGCAGGCAAGTCCGAAGGTGACGGGCCAGACGCTGTTACGGCGCGCCCACTTCACCAGGTCTTCGACCCGCCCGGTCAAGAAGTTGTGTTGGAGGTCCTCGAGTCCCATGACGCCTGCGGCCCCGGTTACGCAGCCTGTCCGGCGTCCGGTCCCTGACCGGGCCCGACACGGGCGATGGTCGACTCGGTGGTGCGCTCGGGCATGGCGGGACGCAGGTGCTTGGCCGGTCCCCAGTTGAGCGCGCCGTTGCTCACGAGATAGATGAAAGAGAAGAACACCGCAGCTGCGAACACCAACACCTCGATGAGCCCGAAGGTGTGCAGATCGGACCGGAAGACCACGGCCCAGGGGTAGAGGAACACGATCTCGATGTCGAAGATGATGAAGATCATGGCGACGAGGTAGAAGCGCACCGGAAAGCGCTGCGGGGGCTCCCGATCCGGGACGATGCCGCATTCGTAGGGCGCGAGTTTGGCCGCGGTCGGTCGCTTCCGGGGGGCCAGAAGCCCCGACGCCAGGAAGGACAAGCCCGCGAAGAGCACGCCCAGCACGAAGAGCACGACGATCGGCAGGTAGTCGCTCATGACCGAATGCGGTTCTACCACGGCACCCTGCGCACGAGCACATTGAGAATCCCGCTCCGGCGGCGGCCCGGGCGGGATCGGACAGGGGTGCCGACGCGCCCCCCGTCCCCCTACGATCTAGGCCGTGAACCGCTCCGGAACCGCCGCTTCGACGACCTCGCCAGGCCGTCCCGAGGCGATCGACGACTCTCACGTCCACGACGTCGTCGTCGTGGGGGGCGGCCCCTCGGGCTCGGCGTGCGCCTACTGGCTGGCCGACGCCGGCTGGGACGTGGCGGTCGTGGAGAAGAAGCACTTCCCGCGCGAGAAGACCTGCGGCGACGGGCTCACCCCCCGGTCGGTGCGCCAACTCAACGACATGGGACTCGACGGCGCCCTGGCCGGAGCGCACCGCTACGACGGCCTCCGGGCGTGTGCCTACGGGATGAGCCTGGAGCTGCCCTGGCCCGAACACCCCTCGTTCCCCTCGGTGGGATACGTGATCACCCGCCACGACCTCGACCAGCTGGTGGCCGAGCGAGCCGCCAAAGCTGGTGCCACGGTGTGGGAGGGGGCCGAAGCCATCGGGCCCATCCTCGATCGGGCCACGGCCGGCCCCGTGGGCGGGGCAGGGACGAGCGCCGAGGTGCTTCCCAGCTGTGGGGGGGCCAAGGTGCTCGATCGCGACGCCGGTCGCCAACACGAGGTCCGGGCCCGGTACACGGTCGTGGCCGACGGGGCGAACTCGCGCTTCGGCCGGGCTCTGGGCACGTCGAGGGACCGGGACTATCCCCTCGGCATGGCGCTGCGGGGATATTTCCGTTCGCCTCGTCACGACGAGTCGTTGATCGAGTCACACCTCGACATCCGGGACTCGTCGGGAACGGTCGTGCCGGGCTACGGCTGGATCTTCCCCCTCGGCGACGGACGGGTCAACGCCGGGGTGGGGATCCTCTCCATCGAAGGCCGGTGGAAGGGTGCCAACACGACCCAGCTCATGGACGCCTTCATCGACTGGGCCCCCGCCTCGTGGGGTCTCGCCAAGTCGTCGCTGTGCGCCGCGCCCACCGGGGGCAAGCTCCCCATGGGGCTGTCGGTCCGACCCCGCATCGGCCCCAACGTGCTCGCCATCGGCGACGCCGCGGGGTCGATCAATCCTTTCAACGGCGAGGGCATCGCCTACGGCTACGAGACGGGCCGCCTGGCCGCCGCCTGTGTGGGCCGAGCCCTGTCGGGCGAGGGGGTCCATGCCCTGGTCGACTACGAGTCCCAGCTCCAAGACGCCTACGGCCTCTACTACCGCATGGCCCGCGAATTCGTCCGGCTCATCAGCCGGCCCGAGCTGATGAAGTTCTGTGTCAGCACCGGCATGCATTCGCGCAGCATCATGGAGTGGCTCCTGCGCATCATGGCCAACCTGGTGCGGCCCGAGGAGATCGGTCCGGCCGAGGCGGCCTACCGGGCGCTGTGCATCATCGGACGCAACACGCCGGGTTGAGGCTGGGTCCTCTCGTGCGTCAGAGCTGAGAGACGCCGATCGTCCTGATTTCGATGTCACGGACGAGCTGGTTCTGGGTGTCGATGGGGAACACCAGATTGCTCACCGTTCCCATCGTGACCTGCACCCGCCCGGCGAACACCGCCGTCGCCGTTGATATGACGGTCTTGGTCTGACCCTTGTCGTTGGCGATGCGCGCTATCTGGAACCCCGCCACCGCCACCGTCACCGTCCCCGGGCCCGCGGGCACGGGGACGACAATCGGCTGCACCGTCGCGGTGGCGAAACCCGCACCCCCGCCCACCGGCGAGTAAGGCAGCATCGCCTGGACGAAGGGCTGGTAACAGGTCGCGAACAACGCCGGGTCCTGGAAGACACTGGCATCGGCCGATTCGGCACGGGTGCTCTTGACCACATCGGTTACCGAGCTCACCGCGCCGCCGTTGCCGCCGGGATCCGCGTAGGAGGGCGACGGCGCCTCGGCAGAGATCTGTGCAACGGCGTCGCCCATGCCGAACGCCCCGTTGACGGCCGACACCGGGACATGCAGGCAGCCGGCCAACGCCGTCGACGCCTGCTCTGCCGTGCTCAGTGCCGCCGCTCCATGCGTGGTCGCGCCCGCGGCGAAGACGTTCCCCGGATTGGGGCTGCTCGCAGTCCAGCTCGGGAGATCCCCGGCTTGGATCCCGACGCGTCCCGCAATGACGGCGTCCGACAGCGGGACCCCGACGATATGCCCCGACGTCGACTGCATCTCGAAGTACCGAACGCCCGCCGCGATCGGGATGAGCCCGGCCAGCACGGTGAAGAGCACGAGCCTCACCAGGCTCTGCTTTCGTGTGGGCGCCGACTTCGGGGACTGCTTGGGTTGGCGCGAGCACATACTTGAACCACGCCGGGAGTCGCCGCGGGACCGAATCGTCGTCTGCCGACCAATCCTCGTACTCCGTCTCGACGCCCACGAAGGTGTCCTGGATGACACCGACGGGAGAGGGGGGTTCGACATACCCCCGCGCCGGTCCTTCGACCACCTCCGGGGCGGGGGGTACGGCCCGGGCGGGTGCGGGAGGCACCGCCAGCGCGGGTGCGGGAGGATCGACGCGCACCGGCGCCGGCGGCTCGGCCACGACGGGGATCAACGGCTCGGCCATGTGGATCGTCGACACCGGGGCCGGAGCAACGAGGTCGACGGGCGGCTCGGCCACGGCGGGGATCAACGGCTCGGCCATGTGGATCGTCGACACCGGGGCCGGAGCAACGAGGTCGACGGGCGGCTCGGGGACGACGGGGATCAACGGCTCGGCCATGTGGATCGTCGACACCGGGGCCGGAGCAACGAGGTCGACGGGCGGCTCGGGGACCGGGGCAACCTCCTCGTCGGCACCGCCAGGACCCCTCTTGGCGGGCACGAGAAGTCGCAGGGGGCGACCGTCGACCACGAATTCCAGGGACGTGGCCTGGGCACCATCGGGCAAGGCGGCCGGAGCGCCGAACTCCAACGGGGACGTGCGCTCCCAACCCACGACCCGCCGCTCCCCCGGCTCCGGACCGAGGAACGTGATCCCCGCCGTGTCGACGATCACCGACAGATGGCCGACCACAGCCGGTCCGTCGGGGGTGGCGCCCTCCAGATAGACGTCGTCCATTCGGAGGCTCCCGTTCCCGAGCCCGAGTGATCCCATCGCTGCCCCCTCCGAGCCGGCTCTTCAGCCCGCCGCTTGTCCTTCGACTTCCTCGACTTCCTCGACCCCCGCACCCGGCGTGTTCAGCGCCCGGTTCCCTGCCTCGGGGCGCCCAACGGGCTCCCCAGACTGGGCGCTCTTCCCGGTCGAGCTGTGATCCCAGGCGCGCCGAATCCAGGTAAGCCGAATCCGGCCGCAACGAACCCAGAGGACTGGGCATGGGGAGTAAGCACAGGGAAAGGGCCCGAGCGGTGGGGCGCGGCGGGACCCGCTGTCGCCCCGTCCGTGGGCACTATCGCCGGCCTGTTCGACGGCCGACGCAACCGAGCCACAACCACGCTGACCTCCACCGACCATGCGCGCTGTTTCGCAATGCTTCCTCTGCTGTTGTGTCGGCACGAAGGGCTCACAACATGAGCGACTCCCTGGTCGCCGGCGCGCCGAGGGGTCGTCGAGGATCAGCCCACGTGGACGAAGCGGACCAACTCCATGCTCTCGTAGGTGATCCAGGAGTCGGTCACCTGTTTGTAGGGGAACATCTCGTGGGCACCGAGCGAGGTGTCCCCGAGGAGGGCGGCCTCGAGCTGCTCGCACTTCGTCCCGAAGGTCTGGTACCCCGGTGCCCACACCAACCAGATCTGGTGGACGGGCGCGCTCATGTGCTCGAGCCGGGTGGCGAAGGTCGAGGGGTGGCCCCGGGCCGAGGCCGTCGCGTAGTCGACCCAGTTCACGAACTCGGGGCCGGTGCCACGCGGGAAAGGTGACCTGGCGGTACCGACCGGGGGGTAACAGGCGATTGACCGATGGGCCGATCTGGTCCGGGCAGTAGGCCACGATGTCGCCGGGACGACCCAGCTGAGCCAGCGCCGTAGCCACCTGGCCCGCCTGGGTCCGGCTCGTCCAAGCGCTCGGAAGGCCGCTGGCCAGACCGAACGCGACCGTGGCGGTCAGAACGGCAGCCCTGATGCGGCCGTCGGCGAAGGTCACGAGGCCCAGCGCCACCAGGAGCACGAGCGGCACAAAGACCACCGAGGCGTAGCGGGCCTGGAAGGCGCTGCGACTGGCGTAGCCCCCGACCACGGCCACGGCCAGCGTGCCGGAGAGCACGAGGGCCAGGCCCCGGCCCCGAGGCCGGGTTCGCAGGTCGAGGTCGACGTGGAACGAGCCCCGGGCCACACCGAACAGCCCCAGCCCGACCAAGGCGAAGTAGACGAGGGCGAGGGCGCGCCCCTGGTTGGTGGCCCCCCCGGCGAAGGACGTCACTGCGTTGACCATGGCGGCGAAGTCGGCCGGCTTCGCCCACGGGGTCCCGGTGTGATGTGCCTGATAGAGGAAGGTGGGCACCCAGGGCAGGAAGGTGACGCAACCCACGAGCACCGCTCCCAGCGCGGCACGCGCGCCGGGTCGGCGGGCCTCGGGGCCCCGCCACGCCTGGAAGGCCAGCCACAGGGCGGTCACCCCCACCAGATAGAGCGCCCAGTAGTGGGTGTAGAGAAGCAGCCCGGTGAGAAGACCCAACGCCACCATGTTGACGACCGTGCGGCGGCGAAAGACCTGCTGCAGGGCCACGAGGCCGGCCGCGGTGAGAAACCCGACCAGCGCGTACATGCGGTTCTCGGTCGCGTAGCGCACCGCGAAGGGCGAGGTCGCCACGAGGACGAGCGCGCCCGCCGCCACCGTCCGGCCGCCCAGTCGACGCCCGGCCAGCCAGATGAACGGGAGGGTGGCGCAGCTGAGGACCCCGGACAGGGCTCGGACGGCCGTGTCCGAGGAGCCGAAGGCGCCGCTCCAGAAATGGAGGAGGTAGTAGTAGAGAGGCGGCGCCCCGTCCCGGCGCAGGGCGCCGTGGATCTGCCCCAGGGGGAGACGGGAGATGTTGGAGGTCAGCGCCTCGTCGAGCCACATGTCGGAGCTGGCCACGAAGCGCAGGGCGATGCCGAAGGCCACGACGACCACGGCCCCCAGCACCAGCAGGCGCGCCATCGCCGCCGAGAGGGCCCGCCCCTCGAGATCGGCGGCGTCACTCCGAGCATCGGCGCCCGCGCCAGCTCCGGGTGCGGTCGCCCGGGGTGGCGCCACCGGAGAAGTGGTGCGCACGGTGGTGGTGACGGCGCCCGTGGGTGTGGTGCCGGGCTCGGCCGGTGGCGCCTGGAGCCCATCCATCTGTTGCATGGTAAACGACACGACGGCCGGTCCTCGTGACAGGGCGCGCGTCATAGGCACTGTGACCAGGGATCTCGCTGAACCTCGACCTCGGCGTTCAGGCGACGGAGAAGTTCAGGCGACGGAGAAGTTCAGGCGACGGAGAAGTTCAGGCGACGGAGAATTGATCGCCCGTGATCTGCCTGGCGGCGTCTGCAGCCGCCTCGATCACCGCGTCGAGATGGACCTCGAGGTGGGCGAGACCGGGGAACATGGCCTCGTAGGGGCCCGGCGCCAGGGCGACGGCGCGCTCGAGCATGGCGGTGAAGAATCGGCGCGTAGACACCGCCTGCCGTGCTGGCGCGCGCCGACGCGTAGTCGGTGACGGGCTCGGACCCGAAGAACAGCCCCACCAGGGGCCCCACCACCGGGACCTGGACGGCGATCCCGGCTCCCGAGATCACAGCCTCGAGACCCGAGCCCAGATGCTCGGCGCGCGCCGCACAGCGCGTCGTAGTCGTCAGCGCCGACGGTCTCGAGCACGGCCAGCCCCGCCGCGGTGGCGAGGGGGTTTCCCGACAAGGTGCCCGCCTGGTACACGGGCCCGTCGGGCGCCAGCTCGGCCAGGACGTCGCGCCGGCCGCCGAAAGCGCCCACCGGAAGTCCGCCGCCGATCACCTTGCCGAAGCACCACAGGTCTGGCACCACCCCGGCGCGCGTCGACATCCCCCCGGGGCCCACCCGGAACCCGGTGATGACCTCGTCGAAGACCAGGAGCGCGCCGACGGCGTCACAGGCGAGGCGCAGCCCCTCGAGGAATCCCGGTGCCGGCGCGACGACACCCATGTTGGCCGCCGCCGGCTCCACGATGACGCACGCCACCCGGTCGTCGAGCTCGGGGACGACGTTGTAGGGCACGACGATGGTGTCGGCCACGGCCGACGGCGGGAACCCCGGCGGACCCGGGCAGGGCCAACGTGGCCACGCCACTTCCTCCGCCTGCCAGGAGCATGTCGGAGTGCCCGTGGTAGCAGCCGTCGAACTTGACCACCCGGGCACGACCGGTGAACCCCCGGGCCACGCGAATGGCGCTCATGGCCGCTTCGGTTCCCGATGACACCAGCCGGACCTGCTCACAGCCCTCCACCCGGTCGCAGATGGCTTCGGCCAGGAGCACTTCCCCCGGCGTTGGCGCGCCGAAGGTCGTGCCGCGTGCCGCCGCGCCGGTCACGGCCGCGGTGACCACGGGATGGGCGTGTCCGAGGAGGACCGCACCGTAGGACTGGACCATGTCGATGTAGCGACGGCCCTCGACGTCCCACACGTAGGGCCCTTCTCCGCGCGCCACCGTGTACGGGGTCCCCCCCACGGCTGTGAAGGAACGCACCGGCGAGTCCACTCCGCCGGGAATCACCCTCCGGGCCCGCTCGAACCATCGTGCGTTGGAGGAAGTCTCGTCGGCCCCCGACCCGGTGCCCACTCCCGCCGCGCCCGGTGGCTCAGTCACGCATCGCCTCGGCGACCTCTCCGGCGAAGTACGTCAGGATGATGTTCGCCCCCGCCCGCTTGAGCGCGACAAGGTGCTCGAGCGCCACCGCGTCGCCGTCGATCCACCCCCGCTGGGCAGCCGCCTTCACCATCGAGTACTCGCCACTGACGTGATAGGCCGCCACGGGGACCTCGACGCGTCGGGCCACGGCCGCGATCACGTCGAGGTAGGCGAGGCCGGGCTTCACCATCACCATGTCCGCACCTTCGGCGATGTCGAGCGCCACCTCGGTCAAGGCTTCACGTCCGTTGCGGGGGTCCTGCTGATACCCGCGCCGGTCCCCTCCCCCGGTGATGGTGACGTCGACGGCGTCGCGAAACGGCCCGTACAGGGCCGACGCGAACTTTGCCGCGTAGGCGAGCACCGCCACGTCGATGTGGCCGGCACCGTCGAGGGCGCCACGGATGGCACCCACCTGGCCGTCCATCATCCCGCTGGGCGCCACCACGTCGGCGCCGGCGGACGCCTGGGCCAGGGCCACGCGCTGGTAGAGCTCGAGCGTGGCGTCGTTGTCGACAGATCCATCGGAGCGCACCACGCCGCAATGGCCGTGGTCGGTGTACTCGTCGAGGCAGAGATCCGCGATGAGCACCACCGTGTCGCCGAGCGCGCTGCGCAATTCGGAGAGAGCCACCTGGACCACGCCGTCGGGATCCCACGCGCCGGACCCGACCGGGTCCTTTTGGTCGGGAACGCCGAACAAGACGATCCCGGGGACCCCCAGGGACACCAAGCGCTTGGCCTCGACCAGTAGCGAGGACGTCGAGTGCTGGAAGTGTCCGGGCAATGACGTGATCGGGACGCGATCGCCGATGCCGGCCCGCACGAACAGGGGGGCGACGAGGTCGTCGACGCCGAGGCTCGTCTCTGCCACCAGGCGCCGCAGCGCCGGGGTGCGGCGGAGCCGACGCATCCGGCGCACCGGGAATCCGGTGCCGCTGACCCCCGGCTCGGACATGGCTTCCATGACGCGCGAGCCTACGTCGGGGGCGACACCACGGCGCCGAGGTGGGCGGACAAGGCGGCCACCAGCCCGTCGACACTGTGCTCGTCGGCGACCACGTCCACATGGAATCCGGCGTCCCGGGCGGCGGCGGCGGTGACCGGCCCGATGCACGCCACAACGGGGGGCGTCCTCCGTCGCCCGGCCAGCTCGACGTAACTGGTGACCGTAGAGGGAGACGTGAAGGTGATGACGTCTGCGCTCGACGCCAAGTCGAGCTCGGTTTCGCCGATGCCGTCGGCGCGGCCCGCGGCGACGGTGCGGTAGGCGTCGACCTCGGTCACCTCCCATCCCTTGTCCCGGAGCCCGGGTGCCACCACGGCGCGTGCCCCCACGGCCCGTGGGAACAACACCCGAGACCGGCCTGCTCCCGACGGAGACTCCGGCATGGCGCGGACCAGCCCCTCGGCGGTCTCCACGTCGGCGACGAGATCGGCCACGAGGCGGTGACGGGCGAGGGCACGGGCGGTCGCTACCCCCACCGCGGCCAGGCGGGCCCGCCCCAGGGCCCGTCCGTCACGCAAGAGCCCGACGAAACGGTCGACGGCGTTGGACGAGGTGAGAACGATCCAGTCGTAGGTGTCGGCGCGGGCCGCCTCGGTGCGCAAGGCGGCGCCACCGTCGGGCGGATCGGCGAGGGCGATCACCGGGAGCTCGATCACCGCCGCGCCTGCCTCGGCGAGAGCCGAGACGAGCGCACCGGCCTGGGCGCGCGCCCGGGTCACCACGACCCGGACACCGCGGCAGCGCACCATCGGCCCCGTGGTGCAGGGCGAGCGCGGCCACGGGACCGATCACGATCGTGCAGGGAGGTCCGAGGTCCACTTCGGCCAGTCCGGCCAGGGTGGTCCGGACGCTGGCCTGACCTGACGTGGTGCCGCGGTGCACGACGACGACGGGAGTGTCGGGACTGCGTCCGGCCTCGATGAGGCACCGGGCGATCTCGGCGCGCGAGGCCATGCCCATCAGGATCACGAGGGTGCCGCCGGTGCGGGCGAGCGCCTCCCAGTCCACGGCGCCCGGTGCGTCAGGATCGCCGGCGTGCCCGCTCACCACCGTCACCGACGATGACAACCCCCGATGGGTGACCGGGACCCCCGCCGCCGCCGGTGCCGCGAAGGCGGAGGTGACGCCGGGGACGACCTCGAAGGCGAGTCCGGCGCCGAGCAGGGCCTCCGCTTCCTCTCCGCCGCGGCCGAAGACAAAGGGGTCGCCCCCTTTCAGCCGGACGACGGTCCTTCCCTGTCTCGCGTGCTCGAGGAGCAGTGCGTTGATCTCGTCCTGGTGGCGCAATTGGCCCGGGCGCTTGCCCACGTCGACGCGCAGCGCTCCCTCGGGCGCCAGATCCAGCAGCCTGGGGTCGACCAGCCGGTCGAACAGCACGACGTCGGCTCGTCCCAGCAACTCAGCACCGCGCCGGGTGAGCAGTCCGGGATCCCCCGGTCCCGCCCCCACCAGGTAGACGGTCACCGTCGAGCCCGATCGGGCTCGGTCCAGGCGTCCTCGTCCCAGTCGTCGAGCGCCCTACCCCCGCACTCGTCGAGCAGCACGGCACTGAGCCGGCGCCCGAGCGCATCGGGCTCAGACTTCGGGCCGGCCACGCACCGGCGCAGCAGGATCCTTCCGTCCCGACTGGCCAAGAAACCGTCGATGGAGAGTTGCGTGCCGTCATCGCTGAGGAAGGCCAGCGCGCCGAGGGGCAAGGTGCACCCTCCGCCGAGCGCGCCGAGAAAGGCGCGCTCGGCCCGCACCGCGCTGTGCGCGACGGGATCGTCGACAGCGGCGAGGAGCTCGAGCACGGCCTGGTCACCGGCACGGCACTCGACCGCCAGTGCGCCCTGGCCCACCTGCGGGAGCATGGTCCGGACGTCGATCACCTCCGTCACCTGCGCGCTGAGCCCGAGACGCTGTAGCGCGGCCCAGGCGAGCACGCCCACCCCCACCTCGAGGGCTCGCTCGAGTCTCGTCGCCATGTTGCCGCGCAGATCGCAGAAGGTGAGGTCCGGACGCAACCACGCCAACTGGGCCCGGCGACGAACCGAGCCTGTCGCCACCGTCGCACCCGACGACAACGCCTCGAGCGTGGAACCGACCAGCGCGTCGCGCGGATCGGCACGCTCGGGCACGCACGCCAGGACCAGGCCCGGCGGGGTGAGCGAGGGAAGATCCTTGGCCGAATGGACGGCCACATCGGCACGTCCGTCGAGCACGGCCAGCTGCACTTCCTTGACGAAGGCGCCCTGACCTCCGAGCCGGGCCACCGGGACGTCGACCAGCGTGTCCCCGGTCGTCTGGACGACCACGGGTTCGCAATGCGGTGCACCGGGAAGCGCAGCGAGAAGACCGGCCACACGTCGCGCCTGGAACAACGCCAGGGGCGAACCTCGGGTGGCGAGTCGCAGGGAGCGGCCCGGTCGGTCCCCGCCGATCGGGTTCACCACCGTGTCAGAGGTCGAACAGCGTGCGCAGCGCCTCGACCAGACGCTCTCCACGCGGGGTGCCCGCCGCCTCTTTCACCGCCACGGTCGGGTGGTGGAGCAATTTGGCGAGCACGTCACGCACGACCGAGTCCACCTCCTGCCATTCCCGCTCGTCGAGCTCGGACAAGCGGGCCCGATGACGATCGAGCTCCGAACGACGGAGCTCTTCGACGCGAGCCCGCAAGGCGGACACGACGGGGGCCGCCCCCCGCGCCCGCTCCTCGGCGCGATAGCGCTCCACCTCCTGGGTCACGATCTCCTGAGCCGCCGACAGCTCGGCCCGTCGCCCCGCCATGGCCCGCTCGGCGTGTTCGGTGAGGTCGTCCATGTCCAGGAGGTCGATCCCGGCGATGCCCCCCACCGCCGGATGGACGTTGCGGGGGACCCCGAGGTCGATGACCACGAGCGGCGCCCGACCCGCCTCGGCGGCGCGCCCGCCGATGGCGGGGGCGAGTAACTCGGCGTCGAGCACGGGGAGCGAGGCGCCGGTAGAGACGAACACCACGTCGGCCGAGGCCAGAGCGTCGCCGAGACCGGCGAGCCCGACACCGTTGCCCCCCACCCGGGCCGCCAGCGTCGACGCCCGCCCGACCGTGCGGTTGGCCACGACCACCTGGGCCAGGTCGCCGTGACCACCCAGGGCGTCGACCATGCCCTCTCCCATCTCCCCGGCGCCCACCACGACGACGTGGCGCCCGGCCAACGATCCCCCGAGTTTCGATGCCGCGAGCTCGACGGCCACGTGCGACAACGAGGTCGAGCCCTGAGCGATGGCCGTGGTCGACCGGACGTGACGGCCGGCTTGGACGGCATGGCGGAACAGGCCGGCCAGGACGGGCCCGCTGGCGTGCTCGGCCTGGGCCCGCTCGAGGGCGCGTCGAACCTGGCCCAGGACCTCTGTCTCCCCCAGGACGCTCGAACGCAGACCGGCGGCGACTTCGAAGAGGTGCCCGGTCACGGCATCGTCGAAGCACACCGTCCATCGCTCTTCGAGGGCCTCGACAGACGTCCCCGCCATGGCGGCGAGGAACTCCTGCAGGTCGGTCACGCCCTCGTGGAACCGCTCCACCACGGCGTAGAGCTCGGTCCGCATACAGGTCGACAGGACCACGACTTCGGCCAGGTTCGCCCTGTCCCGAAGGCCCGCGACCACCTTGCCGAGGTCGTCCTCGGCGATGGCGACCCGTTCGAGCAGGTCGAGCGGCACCTGGTGCTGCTCGAGTCCCACGACGATGACCGACAACGTCTTGCAGAGCTCCTTGCGCAGGCGGACCACCTGCAACGGGACACCAGCCCTCGATGGGCCTCGTCCCTCCCCTACCAGGATGCCGGTCGGCGCCGCCGTATGCCAGACCGCCGTCCGCGTGTGACCGTGCCGGATCCGGGTACCTCGGTCGGGCTGCCTGGACCGTCAGCGAGGAAAGAACAGCTGGTGGACGCCTCGTGAGCGACTTCTCAGCCGGGCTCGGCCGAGCTGAGGCCCACCGCGTGAGGAAGCGGGGACCAGGTCGGGGTGGTGCCGGGACTGTCTCGGTGCGAGAGGTAGAAGCTCATGACCTGCAACTCGATCGACAGGTCGACGTAGCGCAGCAAGACGTCGGGGGGCACGGTCAGGACCCGGGGGGCGAAGTTGAGGATCGACCCGACGCCGGCCTTCACCATCCGGTTGGCGACGTCCTGCGCGGCAGACGCGGGCGTGGCGATGACCCCGATGGCGGGCGGATCGGCTGCCGACACCCGTTCGAATTCGTCCACGTGATGAACCCGGACGCCACCGATCTCGCTCCCGAGCAATGTCTGCTCCACATCGAACAGGCCGGCCACCCGGAAGCCGCGTGACGTGAACCCTTGAGAATTGGCGAGCGCCCGACCCAGGTTCCCGAGGCCCACGATGGCCACGGGCCAGTCTCCGTGCAGGCCGAGCTCCCGGTCGATCTGGGTGAGAAGGAACTGGGCGTCGTACCCCGAGCCGCGCGTCCCGAAGGACCCGAGGAACGAAAGGTCCTTGCGCACCTTCGAGGCGTTGACCCGGGCCATCTCGGCCAGTTGGTCCGACGACACCGTCGACGTGCCCGCCCGGACCAGCTCGAGAAGGATCCGCTGGTACACGGGAAGGCGTGCGACTGTGGCCTCGGGAATGCGGCGTGGACTCGGGACCACCATTGGCCGGATCGTACTGAGACAGAGGTCCCGGGCACCAAGTGACCTGATGGCCCGAGCAGTCCGGTGACACGGGCGTCACCTCCCGGCACGGTGGATGTCAGGCGGGTTGGTCTCGCAATGCTCGGCGCAGCGCCTTGCCCACCAGCCCGCGGGGAAGCTCGGGGACGAACCTGATCGATCGTCGGGCACTTGTAGCGCGCCAGGTTGGCGGCGCAGTAGGCGCGCACCAGCTCCTCGGTCACAGCGGCCCCGGGTGCAGCGACGATCACGGCTTCGACGGTTTCGCCCGTGGTCGGCGTCTGGACGGCCGATGACCGCGACCTCGGCGACACCGGGCACCGAGGCCACGACGCGCTCGACTTCGCCCGGGAACACATTGAACCCCGACACAATGACGAGATCCTTGGACCGGTCGACGACGAAGAGGTCACCGTCCTCGCCGATCACGCCGATGTCGCCTGTCCGCAACCACCCGTCGTCGGTGCGGATGGCAGACGTGGCGGTCGCATCGCGCCAATAACCTACGAAGACGTTGTCGCCCCTGACCCAGATCTCCCCGGTATCACCTTCGAGGACCGGGGCGTCCTCGTCGTCGACCAGTTGCACCTCGACACCGGGCAGGGGGCGACCGACCGACCCGGGGCGATTGCGACCGGTGCCCAGCGACGTCGACACCGCCGGGGAGGCCTCGGTGAGCCCATACCCCTGCCAGATCTCGATCCCGTAGCGACGTTCGAACCGCACGGCGACATCGGCGTCGAGGGCGGCCGCGCCGGAGATCGCCCGACGCACACCGGCGAGTGCCGACGCGCCCCGGCACCGGTTTCGGGCATGTCGGCCCACGCCGCGAACATGGTGGGGACCCCCAGCAGCGTGGTCACGCCCAGGTCGTGGACCTGCTGGATCGACTGGGCCGCGTCGAAGCGTGTGTCCAACACGAGGGCTGCCCCCGTGGCCAGCGAGAGACCCAGTGCGACGTTCAATCCGAAGATGTGGAACAACGGCAGCGCCACCAGCCCGACATCGTCGGCGCGGAGGATCTCGGGGATGCCGAGCATCTGATGCAGGTTGGCCACCAGGTTGCCGTGGCTGAGCATGGCTGCCTTGGGCTCACCGGCCGTCCCCGAGGTGAACAGGAGGACCGCCACATCGGACTCTTCTCGCTCCACCGGGTGCAGGCGATGCCCGTCGTCGGTCCCGGCGTCGGTGTCGGGGCCGGGAGGCCGCGCCGGGGTCAGCGCCCGGGGTGGCGACGGCCGAGAATTCCTCCCAGGTCCGAGGCTCGCCGGGCACACGTTCGGCCACCACCACCGCGATGGGCAGCACCACGTGGGGCACGCTCGGGACGGCGCCGACCGAGCCGTTGGCAAGGACCACGACCGGCTCGACGGCGGCGAGCTCGCGTCCCAGCTCGTTGGCGGGGCTGTTGGGGTTGAGCGGTACGGCCACCGCCCCCGCCGCCAGGACTCCGAGATAGGCGACGACGAAATCGACCGAGGTGGGCCAGACGATCGCCACCCGATCTTCGGGACCGACGCCGAGCTGGTGAGCGCCGCCGCCACGGCTGCGGCCCGTCGCCGGACCTCGCCCCAGGTGTGCCAGACGCCCTCGGCGTACAGGGCACGGTCACCGGCCGGATGTTGGTCGACGAGGCTGGCGAGGTTCATGAGGGCAAACGACCCGATACGACTGCTCGCAGGGTGACGACGTCGCCGGGCTGCACGCGCAGCACGGTAGCGGCCGACTGCCGGTCACACACGAGAGACAGGTGACCGTTGGCATCGACGATCAACCCCAGCGCCCCGGGCGAGATCGTCGCGAACGCGCTGACCACCGTTGCCCGGTGCGTCATCGTCGTCGCACTGGACACCTCGAGCTCCGGCCCGAGCGCGGCGTCGGCGACATCATCAGGCCCGGCAGCGAGCTGGACGTTGCCGAACCGGTCCACCCACTGCACCTCGACCTCGACCATGCCCGGGGAGACCGCCATCCGCAGCGGGGTGAGGCGCACGAGGTCCGAAGGATCGAATGGGTCTCCGAGCTCTGCCAACGGCACTCCCTCGCACAGCTGCCCGGCCACGGGCGCAAAGACGTCACGACCGTCGAAGGTCGGACCGGTGTCCCGCAACCTCGGCGAGGGAGAGATCTCCACGGCGTCTTCCACGCCACCGAGGACATCGACCGCCCACGGGAGCAGTCCGTTGTCCGGTCCCACGAAATACCGCGGTCTGTGAGCGGTCGCATCGCGGCATCCGACACACGACAACGCGATGGCGCGCCTCGTCGTCCCCACGCCGGGGTCGACGACCGCCATGACCACACCGGGACCGAGATACGGAACGGCGCGGACCAGTGCCAGCGCACCCGCACGTATGTCGAACGGTGTCACCCCGTGTGTCAGGTCGATGATCGGAACGCCGGGCGCATGACGGAGCACTGAGGCTCGCACCACTCCGGCGAACTCATCGTCGAGTCCGTAGTCGGTGAGGAGAAAGACCGACCCACCGGCGCGCCCTGCCACCTACCCCCCGCCTCGCCAAGGTGGCCGGCGGGAGTCAGCCGGCCTGGGTGTACCGGTCCGCCAGGTAGCGGTTCACGTCATCCTCACGGAGACGGAACGACTTGCCGACGCGTACCGCAGGGAGCTCTCCTGCATTGATCAATCGATACACCGTCATATTCGACACTCTCAGCGTGCTCGCTACCTCGCGTACCGTCAGGTAACGAGCGCTGGTGACGTCATCTGCGCTCAGTGGAATCACCCCTCTCCCGCCTGAGGCGACTGTACGCCAATGTGGTGATTGTTGGAAAGTGGAGCGGGCCAGAAAGGTGCCGGCGGCCAGCGACGGAGCCGCCCCGAGGCCTCACCAAATTTTGCTCATCGCGCAAATTGGCGGGAGCGGTCCGTGGCGGCGGCCACGGCGGCGGTGATCGCCACCCGGACCCCACGATCCTCGAGGACGCGCAGGCCCGCTTCGGTCGTCCCGCCCGGGGAGGTCACCGCTTCCCGGAGACTCTGAGGCGTTGCGCCCGACTCGACCAGGAGCCGGGCCGACCCCGCCAGGGTGTCGGTGACGAGGAGCCGGCTCACCTCCTCCGACAATCCCACCGCTTGGCCCGCCTCGATCAGGGCTTCGACCACGAGGAACAGATAGGCGGGGCCCGATCCCGACAAGCCGGTCACGGCGTCGAGCGAGGCCTCGGGGAGCCTGACCACGTGTCCCACCGCGGCCAGGAGCCCCTCGGCCCACGCCATGTCCGGCTCGGTGGCCCGCGACCCGGCCGCCAGCGCCGAGATCCCGGCTCCCACCGTGGCCGGGGTATTGGGCATGGCCCGCACGACCGCAGCCGAGGGAGCGAGCCACGACTCGAGGCGGGCCAGGGGAATCCCGGCCATGATCGACAGGACCCGGGCCACCGGCGTGGTGGCCAGGGCCCGGCAGGCGTCTTCTCCCACGGCGGGCTTCACCGCCACAACCGCGGCGGCGGCGTCGACGACCTCGGCTCCGACACCGACACCGGGGAGCTCGTCGGCGAGCTCGGCACGACGATCCGGTGAGGGCTCGACCACCACGATGTCGGTCGGGCTCCAGCCGGCGGCGAGGAGTCCGTGGACCAACGCGCCGCCCATGCGGCCGCCACCGACGACGAGCAACCTCGGATTCATCGCCGTCACGCTACCGACGATGCCGACGCGGCGCGGCCCGAGGAACCCTGGATAGCGGTCGCACTTCCCCGATCGACCGACATCACCAGCCCCTCGGGCCGTGCTGTTGGCACCCTAGCCCGTGCACGCGACGCTCGCTATGGGTGTGACGCGAACTTTGGACTCGGGACGCGCGCGCACGCCGCAGGTGCAATGCGCGCGCCACGTCGAGCGTCGATGACGCGTCAGGCCGGTCGGCGACGGCGATACCGACCTGCGAAGCCGATGCTCATGGCCGTCGGGAAGCAGTCGTCGACATAGGCGAGGCTCGATCCCACGATGCGATCGAGCTCGTCCTCGGTGACGGAGCTGACCGGTATCTCACCGACCAGGTAGACGGCATCCTCCGCGCCGAGCGCGAACCGCATCTGATGGAGATCGGCGTTGCGGCGTAAGAGGTACTCGAAGGTGGCTTCGACGTTCACTTCCGGCGCGGGCATGACCTGGGTCTCGTGGTGCAGGGTGCGCTGACGGATCGTCAACCAGACCGTGACGAAGTCCTTCTCGTCCCCGCGCAGGCGCAAGTACCAACGATCGTCCTCGGCTTGGCGGTCCACGGCGACCACGGCACCGCCTTCGGCCAGGCGTGCCGCGGTCCATCGCTCGATGACCGCATTGCAGGCGGCGCGCTCCTCGGGCGAGGCGATGTCGGCTCGGGGCACGCGACCTGTGCCTGGGTCTACGCCGTCAGCGACATTCGACGAGTCGCTCGGCGGTGAGCTCCTCGTAGGTGCCACGGAGCAGTGACGCGGCCTGTGCCCAGGTGTAGCGGCGCGACCGGACCACCGCTGCGGTGGCCAGGCGTTCGGCCAGCAACGGGTCGGCCAGGATCCCCGAGGCGGCGTCGGCGAAGGCCTTCGGTGTCGAAGGATCGACGACCAGGCCCGTCCGGCCGTCCTCGACGAGGGTGGTGAGACCTCCGACCGCGGCGGCGACGACCGGTGTCCCGCACGCGGCCGCCTCGAGGGCCACCAACCCGAAGGACTCTGAACGACTGGGCACGACGCAGACGTCCGCGGCGCGGTAGTAGGTCGAGAGCAGCTCGTGGGGTTGGGGTTCCTCGAAGCGCACCCGGTCGGCCAGTCCCAGGTCGTCGACGAGCTTTTGGAGAGAGGCGAGATGCTCCTCGCCGCGTGGCCCGCTGGGCCCTCCCACGATGAGGAGGTACGCGTCGGGATGGTCCGCCATCGCCGCCAGGGCGCGCACCGCCACATCCGCGCCCTTGAGGGGTTGGATCCGACCCACGAACAACAGCAGCGGAGAGCTCGGGGGCAGGCCCAGGGCGCGACGGGCCTGGGGCCGGTGGCCGGGGCCGAAGAAGGCGTGGTCGACGCCCGGGGCGACGACACGGATCCGGGCAGGATCGCTGTCGTAGAGCTGGGCGAGTTGGGTCGCTTCCACCGAGCACGACGCCAGGACGACTTCGGAGCAGCGCATCACGGCGGCCTCGGCCTCGGCACGGCGGTGGGGCTCGTCGCTCGAGACCTCTTCCGGACTCGCCTCGGCCTTCACCCGGGCCAGGGTGTGGAAGGTCGACACGAGGGGAAGGTCGAGCTCGTGCTTGATGCGATGACCGGCGATGCCCGACAACCAGTAGTTGGCGTGGACGGCGTCGAAGCCGGTCTCCTCGTGCAACAGGGGGTCCACCCCCGCGCCCGAGGTCATGAGGGACAAGACGTTGTCGGTGAACTCGTCGACGACGGTGGGGAGCTCTTCTTTGACCATGGGCCCGAGCGGGCCAGCCGGCACGTGGTGGACCCGGAGTCCGGGCTCCACGACCACCGTCGCCGGCAATTCGTCGGACCAGGCCCGGGTGTAGACGTCACACTCGACACCGGCGCGGGCCAAAGCGGTGGAGAGCTCTCGGACATAGACGTTCATCCCCCCGCCGTCACCGGTCCCGGGTTGGGCCAGCGGGGAGGTGTGGAGAGAGAGCACGGAGAGACGACGCACCGGCGAGGAGCCTACCTGGACCTTCGTCGAACCGGTCCGACGTCTGACCGGGCGCGGCGGGCCCGGACGGCAGTTACACGCTTGTCGGTGTCTCGGCCGGGTCGGGCGTCACGTCCGAGCGCTCGGCTGGCTCCGAGAGATCTTCGCGGCCGGGCTGACCATCGTTCTCGTGACGGAAGGAGAGGTAGATGCGGATGAGCGCCTGCTTCTGCTCCTCGGTGAGATGGGCATCGGCGAGGATCTCGCGGGCCAGGTCGGTCTCGCCTGTGCCGGGCTCGAGGATGCCGGCCTGGACGTAGAGCGTCTCGGCCGAGATGCGCAACGCCTTGGCGATCTGCTGGAGGATCTCCGCCGAGGGACGGCGCAGGCCCCGCTCGATCTGACTGAGGTAGGGGTTGGAGATCCCGGCCAGCTCCGACAGCCTCCGCAACGACAGGCGGGCGGTGGAGCGCTGTTCCCGGATGAACGCACCGAGATCACCCCAGCGATCGGGGAGCTGCTTGGGCACGGCCTCGTCCTCGGGGGTCGCGACGTCGATCAGGCCAGCAGGCCGTCGACGGACGCCTCGCCCGTCTTGTACCGGCCGACGATCTCCGCTTGGAGGGTGTCGATGCGCTCGTGGAGCGCACGCCGCTGGTCGGAGATGCGTTGCTCGATGGCGGTGAGTGCTTCGCCCACGGTTCTGAGCTCCGCTTCGCTCATGGTCGTGAGCCCGGCGGTGTGATCGGCGTCGAGCACCGCGTCGAGCTCTTCGGTCAGGTCGTCGCGGTCGAGGTCGGGCGACATCTGCGAAGGCAGCCGGCCATAGCCCTGGGGGCGGGCCGGGCCCGACCCGATGATCGACGGCAGGCGCTCCACGAGCGAGTCGAGGTCGCCGCCCTCGTCGTGGTGGTCGAGACAGGCGTGGACGAGGTCCAGCCGGCCCTGGGCGATGCGCCGGAGGTAGGACACCGCCGTCTCGGCCTCCTGGCACTCGGCGCGCATGGCGCGCACCTCCTCGAGCGAGCGCTGGGGGAGCCCGTCCAGGTAGTCAATGGCGAGCAAGCGCTCGAGCTGAGATTCCAACCAGGCCATCACGGCGAGCGTACTCCGCTCCATGGCGATCGCCGCACCCCACCCCCGCCTCAGCGCACGGGCCCGGCCCGCCACGAGGGGGCGTAACAGCGGACGACCCGGCCCACCACCGAGCTCGTCGGCACGGGCCCGAAGCTGCGACTGTCGGTGGATGCCCCCGGGTTGTCCCCCCGCACCACGATCTCGCCCTCGAGGACGGCCCCGATCCGCTTGACGAGCACACGTCGGGAGTCACGGGGATCCCGGAGGGCCACGACGTCTTGCGGCGTGGAGCCTCGGTGCGCGGCACCACGAGGACCCGGTCGCCCGGCGCCAGGGTCGGCTCCATGCTCATGCCTTCGACCACCACCCGGCGCGGGCGGACCACCACGAAAACGATCGCCGCGGCCAGCACGAAGGCCGCCGCGGCGGCCTGGCCGACCCGGTTCACCATTGGGCTCCTGTGGGTAAGGTGAGCGCAACCCTCATCGTCTCACTCTGCACGAAGGAGTCCCGTCCATGCGCATCCTCGACCGCTTGCTGACCTCCGTCGACCGGATCAGCCCTCCCGCGCACGGCCCACGCCCACTGCGACCTTCCCTGTGGTGTGTATGACCCCGCCCAGGCGCGGATCGAAGCCGAGTCGGTGAAGGCATGCATGGAGAAGTTCAACGGGTCGGACGACCCCGTGTTCAAAGAGCGGGCCGTGGCCATCAAAGAACAGCGGGCCGACCTCGTGAAGCATCACCTGTGGGTGCTGTGGACCGACTACTTCAAGCCCGAGCACCTCGCCAAGCACCCCCAGCTCCACGAGTTGTTCTGGAAGGCCACCAAGGCGGCGGGCGAGTCGAAGAAGACCAACGACCCCAAGGTCGGCCAGGGCCTGCTCGACCAGATCAAAGAGATCGACACCCTGTTCTGGGAGACCAAGAAGGCCTAGGCGAAGGGCCCGGTCACCCGGGCGGGCGAAAGCCGAAAGGTCAGCGCGCCGAGAGGGTCAGCGCAGGGCCAGGGGCAGGTGCTCGGCGCAGTACCGGGTGGTCGGCGCCGTGACCAGCAGTTCGTCGTCGATGGCGCGGCCACAGTGCTCGCACTGTCCGTAGGTGCCCTCATCGAGCAGGGCCAGGGCGCGCTCCACGTCGGCGAGCTCTTGCTCGATCGTGTCCAAGAGGGACCCGTCGATATCGAGCTCGCCGGTGGCGTCGTCGTCGAACGTCGGCGTCGTCGTCGAGCTCGGTGGCATCGTCGAACTCGGTGGCATCGTCGAACTCGGTGACGTCGTCGGCCAAAGCCGGGGCGTCGTCGTAAAGGCCACCAGGAAGGTCATCGGGGCCCGCCATGATGATCTCGGGGGCGGCGAAGACGGGCTGCTCGGCGTGGACGACGTCGGGTCCGGTGGGCTCGTGTTCCACCGCGCCGATGGTACCGGCCGGTGCTCCTGAGGGGCGCGACGGTCCCCCGTAGACTTCGGCCGTGACGCCCCCGGTGGACCCACCTGCCCGACTGGTGGGCGACGGCCTGGACGTCCCATGCGTGGACGGCACCGAGCGGCGGTACGTGAACCTCGACGCGGCGGCCTCGACGAGCGCGTTGCCCTCGGTCATGACCGCCGTCGACCGATTCGTCCCCATCTACTCCAGCGTGCACCGGGGGGCGGGGTACAAGTCACGGCTGGCCACCGCCGCCTACGAGTCGGCCCGGGCCCGGGCCCTCGCCTTTGCCGATGGCACCAGCACGGGCGGACACGCCACGAGCGGGCCAGAGGGTGACCGGGACGTGACATCGCCATCCTGTGTCGGAACACCACCGAAGCCCTCAACCATCTCGCCTACCGGTTGCGGTTCGAGCCCGACGACGTGGTGCTCACCACCGTGGTCGAGCATCACGCCAACCTGTTGCCCTGGGGGCGGGTGGCAGCCCGCCGGTACGTGGAGTGCGGGGTCGAGGGTACCTTCGACACCGACGACGTGATCGCCGGCCTCGACAAGTCACCCCGGCCGCGTGTGCTCGCGGTCACCGGCGCCTCCAACGTGACGGGATGGTTGCCGCCTCTTTCCTCGATCATCGAGGCCGCGCACGACCGGGGCGTCCCCGTCGTCCTCGACGCCGCCCAGCTCGCCCCGCACCGGGCCATCCCCGCAGAGGCCGACTACGTGGCCTTCAGCGGGCACAAGCTCTATGCGCCCTTCGGCGCCGGCGTCCTCGTCGGTCCCGTCGCCGCCTTCGCCGACGGTGATCCCTTCCTGGCGGGCGGGGGTGCGGTCGACCTCGTCGACCTCGACGAGGTGTGGTGGACCGAGCCTCCCGAGCGCGAGGAGGCGGGCTCGCCCAACGTCATCGGGGCCGTCGCCCTCGAGGCAGCCCTCGACGAGCTCGGCCGGATCGGGTGGGAGACCATCGCCGCCCACGAGCGCGGCCTGGCCACCCGGCTGCGGCGTGGTCTGGCCGGGATCGACGGCGTGCGGGTGCTCGGCCCCTCACTCGACACCGACACCCTCGCCATCGCCGCCTTCGTGGTCGAGGGCGTCGACCACGCCCTGGTGGCGGCGCGGTTGAGCGCGGAGTGGGGCATCGGGGTCCGACACGGGTGTTTCTGCGCGCATCCCTATCTCGATCCGGTTGCTCGGATTGTCACCGGCCGACGTCGACGCCTACCGGGCCCAGGTGAGGGCGGGCGACCACCGGTTCATGCCCGGCGCGGTGCGGGCCAGCTGCGGGATCTCGAACACGGAGTCCGACGTCGACACCCTGCTCGACGCGGTCTCGGTCATCGCCGCCCAGGCCGACTCCGGAGAGGCGTCGCCGGTTCCCTATGTCCAGGACACCGACACGGGTGACTTCTGGCCCGTGAGCGACGAGCCGGGATGGCGGGGTCACGAGCGCGAGACCGGCGCGTCGTGTGCGCGGGGCTGAAACGCGGACGCCCACGGCCCGGCCTGACGCTCAGCCCATGGATCCGTGGAAGGGGACGCCGAAGCTGAAGATGCCACCGTCGGAGGAGGCCAGCCAGTAGCCGGCGGTGGTCGACGGGGTCATGGAGACGATCGGAGCCTGGAGGGCCACGGCCCCGGTCGATCCGCGGAAGGGGGCGTCGCCGAAGGCGAAGATGCCGCCGTCCGAGGCCGTCAGCCAGTAGCCGCGCCCGTCGGGGGTCTTGGCCATGGCGACGACGGGCTTGGCGATGGCTCGGCCGCCCATCGAGCCGAGAAAGGGCGCGTCGCCGAAGGCGAAGATGCCGCCGTCCGAGGCCACTTCCCAGTAGCCGCGCCCGTCGGCGGTCGGCGCCATGCCCACCACGGGCCTGGTGATGGCGCGGCCCCCCATCGAGCCGGAGAAGCCGGCGTCGCCGAAGGCGAAGAGCCCCCCGTCGGCGGCCACTTCCCAGTAGCCGCGGCCGTCGGCGGTCGAGGCCAGGCCCACCACCTTCCGGGCCAGGACGACACCACCCATCGAGCCGTAGAAGCCGGCGTCGCCGAAGGCGAAGAGGCCGCCGTCCGAGGCGACGAGCCAGTAGCCGCGTCCGTCGGGGGTCGACGAGATGCCCACGATGGGCGCGGCGAGGCGCCGGCCCCCCATCGAGCCGGCGAAGGTGGCGGTGCCGAAGGCGAAGACACCTCCGTCGGCGGCCACCAGCCAGTAGCCCTGGCCGTCAGGCGTCGAGGCGATGCCCACGGCGGGAGCGGCCAGGACCGGGGCCACCGTGTTGGCGGGCAGGTAGGGAAGGAGCCCGTTCCACGAGAAGTCGAGGGCCGGGGATCCCGAGGTGTCGACGAGGAGCTCGGTCCAGCTGGGGTTGGTCCGGTAGGCGGTGGCGTTGTAGCCCGTGCCCATCAGACAGGGCCGGCAGCGGAGGGGCAGCAAGATGTTGTGGCGGTGGCCCCAGCACCCCGAGGTGTTCTGGGTGGTGCAGTCGATGTTGTAGGAGCCCAGTCCGTCGTCGTACATCCAGAAGTAGATGGCCTCGAGGGGGCTGCCCACCGCGCCGGCCCAGTTTCCGCCCCAGGTCGACCAGGGGAATCCGGCCGGCGCCGAGGGGTCGGTGTTCTGCGCGGCTGCCGACGCCGAAGCCTGGTCCAGTGCGGTCGCCATCCCCGACAGAGGGGGAAGGCCGCGGACGGTGCGCTCGAGGTCGGTGGCGGCGAAGAGCTGCTGCTGGGGGGAGAGCTGGGCCCAGTTGGTGGGAAGGACCATGCCGGGGAGGCCTTCTTGGTTCCGGGCATTGGCGATGGCCGCCAGGGTCGCCGTCTGGCAACCGACCGAGGTGTCGAAGGAGCTGCCCGTGCAGCTGTTGAGGAAGTTCGGAGACGGGGCGATGTTGGCGGGCGGGTCACCCGGGCCACCGCCCGAGCCCGATCCGCTGTTGGCCTTGACCGCCGGGGTCACCGGGGCGGGCGTCGTCGGCGCCGCGGCCAGGCCGGACCGGTTGGCGTTCGAGGGCGCGGTGGCGGCCGCCAACGCCACGGTCAGTGCCATCAGCGCGAGCAGGCCGCGCCCGGGGGCGCCACGGGTGGTGGCGCGGGGGGGCGGGGACCATGACGCGTTCGTTCCCCGGTGAGTCATTCTTCACCCTTCAGATATCGGAACACTCAGGGCGGTTATTAACTCACTCAGAGGGAATTGCTGATTCTTTCCGGAACGTGCCTGGTCCCGGTGGCCTTCCCACGGTGCGCGGTCTGACCAACAGCGGGGAAACGGGGGCCTCGCCCGAGGCGGACAAGGGGGGCAAGGGCCGAGCGGGGAGACGGTTTCGAGGGGTGTGAACAAGGCCCCCGTGAGACCGGAGGGCGGGTGGCACCCCGATATCCTGAGCCGCGTCGCGCCCACCTCAGGAGCCATCGAATGCCGTTCGAATTGAAAGAAGTCCTCCGGGCCCGACAGGGTGAGAACTTCAGGCTGCAGGCGCAATACATGAACCCGCAGATGGGCCGAGTGCTCAAGACGATCGGGTTCGACCACTACTACGAGCGGGGCGAGGGCTGTTACCTCTACGACGGTGACGGTCGGCGGTACCTCGACTTCCTGTCCGGGTTCGGCGTGTTCGCCTTGGGCCGGGGCCACCCCGGGGTCACCCGGGCCATCCACGACGCCCTCGACGCGGAGCTCCCCAACCTCGTGCAGATGGACTGTGCCCTGCTGCCCGGGATCCTGGCCGAGGAGCTCGTGAACCGGTCGCACCCCGGGATCGAGCGGGCCTTGTTCACCAACTCCGGGGCCGAGGCCATCGAGTCGGCCATCAAGTTCGCCCGGGCCGCCACCAAGCGCGACCGGATCCTCTACTGCGACCACGGCTTCCACGGGCTCACCACCGGGGCGCTGGCGCTCAACGGGGGGCGGGAGTTCCGAGACGGGTTCGGGCCGCTCCTGCCCACCACCTGTGTGGCCTTCGGCGACATCGACGCGCTGGAGAAGGAGCTGCGGCGCGGCGACGTGGCCGCCTTCGTGGTCGAGCCCATCCAGGGCAAGGGCGTCAACCTCGCCTCCGAGGAGTACTGGAGCGCAGTGCAGACGTTGTGCCGGCGGCACAAGACGCTCCTCGTCATGGACGAGGTCCAAGCCGGGTTGGGGCGGTCGGGCAAGTTCTTCTGCCACGAGCACTGGCATCTCCAACCCGACGTCATCACCGTCTCCAAGGCGCTGTCGGGGGGGTACATCCCGGTGGGGGCGATGCTGTCGTCGGCCAAGGTCTTCGACAGCGTCTTCAGCTCGATGGACCGGGCCGTGGTGCACTCCTCCACCTTCTCCATGAACCAGCTCGCCATGGTGGCCGGGCTGGCCACGCTCCAGGCCTTCGACGAAGAGGACATCGTGGACCGGGCCCGGCGGACGGGCGAGGCCTTCACCAAGGCCCTCGATCCCCTCGTCGAGCGCCACGAGTTCCTCCGCGAGGTGCGGGGCAAGGGGCTCATGATCGGGTTGGTGTTCGACAAGCCCGAATCACGGTCCCTGCGACGACGATGGACCGCGCTCGAGACGATGCGAACCGCGTTGTTCTCACAGCTCGTCGTGATCCCGCTGTATCACCGCCACGGAATCCTCACCCAGGTCGCCGCCGACAACACCAACGTGGTGAAGCTCCTGCCGCCCCTCGTGGCCGGTGAAGAAGAGGTGGAGTATTTTGCCGACGCACTCGACGACGTCCTCGGCGCCGCGGCCAATGGGTCGCGGTTGTTCTGGGAGGTCGGCAAGACCATGGCCAAGGGCGCGCTGCGGAGGTCACCGGGGTGAGCCTCTCCGATGACGACGCCCGACGCGACCTCGCCGTGGCCCTCGGTCCCGGGGACAGGGTGGGTGTCACCGGCGCCAGTGGGTTCATCGGCTCGGCGGTGGTGCGGGCCTTGGTGGCACGAACGGTGCCGGCTGTGGCTCTCGTGGAGCCCGGAGCCGATCCGGCCAACCTCGAGGGCCTCGACGTCGAGCGGATCGAAGTCGACGTGCGCGACGCCGAGGGGATCGGGCGGGCGGTCCGGGGTTGCCGGGCGTTGTTCCATGTCGCCGCGCTGTACCGGTTCTGGGCGCGCGACCCGAAGGTCTTCTACGACATCAACGTGGGCGGGACCTTGAACGTCATCGAGGCGGTACGGGCCGCAGGCGTCGAGCGGATGGTCTACACGAGCACGGTGGGGACGCTCGGTCTCGACAGCGGGCACGACGGGTCGGCCGCCGACGAGCGGAACTATCCCGACGTGAGCCACCTCTTCGGGTCCTACAAGCGGTCGAAGTACGTGGCCGAGCACGAAGTACTGCGGGCCACTGCCCAAGGTCTGCCGGCCACACTCGTGATGCCCACGTTCCCGTTGGGCCCGCGCGACCGGGTGCCCACTCCCACCGGAAATCTCATCCTCGAATATCTCAACGGCCGGGTCCCGGGCTTCGTCGACACCACGCTGAACGTCGCCCATGTCGATGACGTCGCTGCTGGCCACGTCCTCGCGCTCGAGCGGGGGGATATCGGACGGAGCTACATCCTGGGGGGCGAGAACTACTCGTTGGAGCATCTCCTCGGAGTGCTGGCGGCCTGTACCGGGCTCCCCGAGGCGAGGCTCCGGGTGCCACGCGCCCTCTCGCTAGGCGTAGCGCACGTCTCGGAATTCGTCGAGGGTCGGCTCATGGGCCGGCATCCCACGGTTCCCATCGAAGCGGCCCGGATGTCGACGACCAAGATGGCCTTCGACGACTCCAGGGCGCGCAAGGAGCTCGGCTATGCACCCCGACCCGCCGAGCAGGCTGTGTCGGACTCAGCTCGATGGTTCGTGGACAACGGCTACGTCAAAGACAAACGACCGCGCCCGGATCACGTGGCGGACCCCGGGATGACCGTCTCGGCGTCACCCCGATCAAAGCCGAAAGGCGGCGGCACCAGGTCGTAGGATGTGGAGCCAGCGTCGGGTGACGATCTTGTCGACGATGTCTGAGCGCCCGGGCCGCTAGCTCATCGGGTAGAGCAGGGGACTTTTAATCCCAAGGTGCCGGGTTCGAGCCCCGGGCGGCCCACCCTAAAAGTCCAGTTCAGAGTGGGTGTGCTCGACAGATGCTCGTGGTGGCTCTCCTCGTCGTGACTACACCGTGACTACAATCCCGGGCGTGCAAGGCACGATGACCGAAATCCGGCCCGGAGTATGGCGACTGCGCGCCTATGCGGGCCGTCGTGCCAACGGCACGCCGATACAAATCACGAAGACGATCCACGCCAAGGAGACTCGTGCCGGAGCCGGCAAGCGACGCGCGGAACGAGAGCTCGCAGCGATGGTCGCCGATGTTTCGAAGGGCAACGTGACTACCGGTACGGAAACGTTCGACGAGCTCCTCGACGCCTGGTTGGCACACATCGAACCAGACCGCTCCCCGACCACCATGCGCAAGTACCGAGATATCGCGGATCGAGTCGTCCGGCCCGAACTGGGGAAGATCAAGCTCAAGGTTCTCTCCGCCCGCCAGCTCGACGCGCTCTACGCAAAGCTGACTAAGAAGGGCAATAAGGCGTCGACCGTTCGAAGGGTCCACGCGCTGATCGCTGCCGCGCTCCATCAGGCTGAGCGGTGGAACATGATCGACAACAACGTCACCCGGAGGGCTAGCCCACCGCCGGTCCACCAAGAACGAATCCGCGCGCCCTCTCCGAAAGAGGTACGAGCAATCATCGCCGCCGCCGAGAAGTTGGAACCGGCGCTCGCCACCCTCCTGATGCTCGGTGCACTGACCGGGGCCCGTCGGGGGGAGCTCTGCGCCCTTCGTTGGCTGGATATCGACGAGCGGAAGAGAACGCTGACCATCGCCCGCTCCGTGTACGAGACAGAAGGCGGCGGGTGGGCCGAGAAGGGGACGAAATCCCATCAGATTCGTACCATCGGCCTCGACGTTCTGGCGTTGGCGGTGTTGCGCAAACACAGGCAAGCCGTGAAGGCCCTCGCCTCGGAGCTCGACCTCAAGGTACCCCCCAATGGGTTCGTGTTCTCCCGATCTCCTGTCGGAGCCGAACCGATCCGCCCCGACATCGTCACAAAGTTCACGAAGCGCGTCGCCGCCGCGGCGGGAGTGGACACCCACCTCCACGCGCTCAGGCACTTCTCCGCCACCCAGGCCATTGCCGCTGGATTCGATCCGACCACAGTGGCTGGTCGCTTGGGGCACCGGGATTCGTCCATCACCCTTCGGGTCTACTCCCACGCCCTCGAAGGACGCGACAGTGATCTGGCTGCCGCCCTGGGCAAGACACTCGCTCTGCCTACCTGATCAGCCGTCCGCTGGTCACACGGAGTCGCTGTCCGCCGCCTCTCCATGCACCTCGGCGAGGAAGCGCGGGACCGATACCCGCCACTGAGCCCCGATCCGAAACGCCCCGGGTATCTTGCCGACAGCGACCAGTCGGTAAGCAGTCGAGGTGCCGATCCCCAATTGCTCGGCGGCCCAGGAGAGGTGTTTTACGTCGTCGGGGAGTGAGGTCTTCATGGAGTCTCTTGCTCCTGGGTCGTGTCGAATCCGTGGATCGACTCCCGGCGTCGACGGTCCAGTCATGGGTGCTGCGTCGTGATCCCCACCCATTGTCCTGAGTGATGTCACCTTCAACGTCACCCGCTCGAAAGACCCACGCTCGAGGGACCAGGTGGTATCCCGACCGACTTCGTTCCGAGCGTCACCCTGCCGTCGGACCCGGACGTCACCCTCAGGCTCAGATAACCGCTGAGCATGTCACCTTCGCCGGTCAATCGAACCTCACCGCCGGACCCGTTTCCGATCGTCGGCATCCACAAGGGAAGGCCGGTCAAGGCCGGCCGACAGGCCGCCCGAAGGGGACGCCTTGACGGGCCTGGTCACTGGCGCGCGGACACTGGGTGCGGAGCCGGCCCTGCCGGCTCCTGTGTGCTGCTTCCGGGCGCACCGGCAATCAGTCGAAGAGACCCGTCCTGGACCGATCCACCGAAGGACGACAGAAGGGATCTCGGCTCACAGTCCAAACCCGTCGTCGTAGTCACGGCCGTAGGAGAGATCGTCGTCGTAAGACCAGCTGAGGCCTGGGTCAGGAGTCGGCGGTTCGGTGGACCCGCTCTTCGTTGCGGGCGAGATCTCGTCCGAAGCGCTGGAACCATTCCTCGACCGAAGGCTGAGGCGGTTCGCCCATCGGTCCAGACACTGACCGCTCACCATCACCCGTGGTGCGGGCACCGGTGGTGCGAGCGGGGAGCGACTCGAGAGCCATGGTCTGTTCGTGGCTACGCGACAGGGCATCGACGAGGCCGGCCAAGGCGTCTTGGTGGGGGGTGACCTCGTCGACGTGGGCGATCTCGGCCCGGGGATTTTCGGAAGCGACGGCGTAGAGGTGGTTGGAGAGCCGTCCCCGGCTGAGGGCGGTGTAGCCGGCCTCTTGGAACAGGGTGTCGGTGCCGAGGAGAAACGCGTGGTCGACGGTGATGCCCTGGGAGCGAAAGACGGTCATGGCATAGCCGAGGGAGGTGGACTCCTCCAGGTACTGCGAAGAAAGGGTGACGTGTTGCCCCGACGCCAGCTCGACGACGAGCGCTTCGCCCCGTTGCCCCGGTGGGACGTCACCCTGGCCGGGAGGAACGTCACCCTCCCTGGTGGGCGGGTTGTCGGCTCGGTCCCCGGGGACGGCGACGACGGTGGCGAAGGTCCCGTTGCGGATCGCCACCGTGGACGCCCGGCCACCGGGGTCTGAGAGTGCCAGGCGAGCACGGGCGTTCTTCTCGAATGCGATCCGGTCCCCCACGGCAAACTCCTTGCCCGAGGCGAGGCGGATCTCGGCTCCGAGCTCACCGGCCTCGCGGCGCCGTTGTCTCGCCAACTGGTTGAGGGCGGCGACATCAGCACGCGTCACCGCCATGATCGCCGTGGTGGCCTCGGCGTGGACGCTCCACCACCGGTTCATGAGCTGCTCCCGGGCGGCCACGACGTCAGTGGCGATGGCGATGCGGTCGTGGGCGTCGTACGCGGCGATGGCCGGGGCGATGTCGCCGTTTCGGAGCTGGAGCAGGGCTTGACGCTCCCACTCCTGATCAACCTCGCTCTGGCGCCGGTTGGTGGTCAGCTCGACGACATGGGCGGACAAGGTCTGCGACAGCGACCGCAGTGCCCCACCGGCATCGATGGAGGAGAGTTGGCGGTTGTCGCCCACCAGGACCAGCTTGGCCCGGGCCACGTCGACCTGGCGTTGGAGCCGGTCCAAGCTGCGACTGCCGACGAGAGAGGCTTCATCGACGACGATCACGTGGCGGCGGGTGAGTGCGGTGTCCCCTCGCTCCAGATCGATCAACAGTCGGGCCATCGTGATCGATTCGATCCCGGTGCTGGCTTGGAGCTCCGCCGCGGTTCTGCTGGCGATGGCGGTCCCGATGACCTCGTAGCCGGCGGACTCCCATCCGACTCGGGCGGCACCGAGCATGGTCGACTTCCCCGTCCCGGCCTGGCCGATCACGAGGTCGAGCCCGTTGCCTGATCCGAGGAGCTGGCGCACCCCGTCGGCCTGCTCGCCATCTAGATGGCCGTTTGTGGCCAGGACCTGGTCGATCGTTCTCCCGCTCACCTGTCCGGTGGACCGCCCGACCCGACGAACAGCCGAGTTCACGATCCTCCCCTCGACCTTGAGCATCTCGACGGTGGTGTAGCGCCGGTCCCCGATCGTGGCGGCCCGACGCTCCCGGCCCCGTCCCGAGACATCTGGTTGCGCGTTGCCGTCGCCGATCATCCACAGCACATCGTCACGGTCCAGGAGTTGTCGGGTGAGCCGTGCCACCTGGCGAGGACTGGCATCGAAGGCTCGTGCCACCGCAGCCAGCGCGTCCCGATAGGTGAACGTCGAGGCGAACAGCGTGAGGGGTGCGACGCGAGCTGACGTCGGATCAGAGAGGTCGTAGTCGGCCAGGTCCATCGACCGCTCCCCGGCCAGCATGGCCAGAATCTCCTCGCGCTCCGTGTCGGACACAGATGACCGATACAGAAACGCCCTTGCCGACACCGAGGGCCCCGGTGATATCGGTGATCGTGCCTGGCCTCAGGCCCCCGGTCTCGTCGTTCGAGGGTGACCGCCGCGAGCTCTGTCGCCCACCGCTGGCGAAGCACGTCGCTGTGCTCAAGGTGACCGGGCTTGTGCCGACGGGTGGCGAGGGCGGCGACTTCGGCCGCTCGTTGGGACTCGAACCCGGTCTTCTCCAGGGCGGCTTCGATATCGACCCGACGCTTCGAGAACGCCCGCAGGACGGTTCTCGGGATGTCGGACAACTCTCCCAGGCCGTTGCGCCTGACCGACCACGACACCCCGAGGGGGGCCATCTCGGCCCGGAGCGCGGACTGGTACATGGCGGTGGCCGCCTTCTGCCACAGATACAGCTGGCGGGCGTCGGGTGCTGACCACCGCCCGTCTGCGCCACGCACGACGTTCGGGATGAGGACGTGGGTGTGCAGCTGCGGGTCGCCGTCGCGGCTCGTGCGGTGCCGGAAGCCGGCGGCGATGAACCCGTGGGCCCTCACCAGGTCCTTCCCGTCCTTCCCACGCCGCACGTAGGCGGCCTCGGCGGACAGGTGGTCGATCACACCGGCAATGGCCCGGTCATGCGCGGATGACACGATGTCCTGCACCTCGGGCGACCCGAACGCCCACAGGAGCGACACGCCCTTCGGAGCGGAGAAAGTCAGGTCGAACCCGGGCCGGCGGCCGCTCCGGCGCATGATCCCCAGATCCTCACCTCCACCCCCCGGCCGTCGAGCAGATTCCGCAGCGCTTCGGAATCCACGACGCCGGTCAGGTCGAGGGCAGCCGATGTGGCACCGATCCACTGGCCCGGGGCTTCTCCTCGGCCCAGGTAATAGTCGTCGACCGAGTTGGCGACATTGGCCAGGTAATAGTCGGCCCCGTCACCACACCCAGGCGACCTATCGACAGCACTGCCGTCGCCTTCGATAACCCCAGGCACACGACGATCGGTGCATGGGCCGCCATGATCCGGACCGACGTCACCCCGGACATCACCCTCCCAGGGTGCGGCGGTATTTCACGCCGACAGAGAGGATCGTTCTGGCGTTGAGAGGCGAACGTCACCCTGTGTCGTCCACGGACAGGGTGCGCGAGGCGGCATCAACAGATGCAGGGGTGTGAGTCTGATTCGGGGTTGCTGCTCGAGTCGACGGAGGCTTGCCGATTCCTGGCTGTCTTGCTCACCTACTGTCG